>NZ_SMTE01000001.1 GCF_004357765.1 Pseudomonas putida
ACTACACACAATGGATCAGCTCACGATCTAGATGCCAAGCCAAGCCAAGCCAAGCTCCCCGACAATCCGTGAAGAACTAACCCTTCGCCCATACCCAATCGATGTCATCAACTCCCTGGAAACGCCGCCTTGAGCGAAATCTGCCCCCCGTCGTCGGGCGCCGGAGCTTCGGCATTCATGCGCAGACAGTGCTGCTCGGCCTCGGCCTTGCTCGGATAACTGGGTTTCAAGCGCTCCTTGGCGAGATTGTCGTAGATGTCGAAGCCACCCCCTACGGTCGCCGCGTAGTACCGGCTACCCATGCGGAACGACTCCTTTTCGACCGGGACCGCTGGAACGATAACAAATCTCGATTGCATGTTTCGTGCCTCCCCAGGCAGAGACTTTAGTATTAGCCGGACTATGGACACCCAGCAAGTTCGCTCATGCAAGCAATCGATTGCGGGCACACCGGATAAAACGGACACCAATTGGTCGCGCAAGAAAGCGGATGCACTGCGCCAGGTGCATCGGTACAGTTGCCGACACCGTTGATTTTCGCAGGAGCCTGTCCATGCCCAGCGCCTATTCATTGATGCAATCGCCGGTCGGCATGCTGACCCTGGTGGCCCGTGGCGATTGCCTGGCGGCGGTGCTGTGGGAAGACGAGCGGGAAAACCGGGTTCGTTTGGGCGATCTGTACCGCGATGACGGCCACCCGGTACTGCTGCAGACCGCTCGTCAGCTAGGCGAATACTTCGCCGGCGGTCGCCAGCGTTTCGACCTGCCACTGGACTTCGCAGGTACTGCCTTCCAGCGTCGAGTGTGGGCAGCGCTGTTGACCATTCCTTTTGGCGAAACCCGCAGCTACAGCGACATCGCTCGCCAGATCGGTAACCCTAGCGCCGTGCGGGCGGTGGGCGCCGCCAATGGCCGTAACCCGATTTCGATCATTGCCCCCTGCCATCGGGTGATCGGTGCCAGCGGCGGGCTGACTGGCTTTGCCGGTGGCTTGCCGGCCAAGCAGTATCTGTTGGCGCTGGAGGGGCGGCAAAGCCTGGCGTTGGCGTTCTAGCTGAGCCAGGTTGCAATCAGGCAAATCACCATCGCGAGTAGCGAACCGGCCATCAACGTGTAGTGTCGATGGGCACGCTGCGCATGGGGTTTCACCTCGCGCAGATACTGTCCAGGTGGTGGGGCATCGGGACGATGACGCAGGCCTTCGGCGATGTCAGCGAGCTGCCCCCTGATCAACAAGCCAACGAGGTAGTAGGTCGAGGCATAACTGGCCAAGACCAGGAGCAGATATTTCATCAGTACAAACCGTCCAGTGGCAGGGTGCTCGCAGTTGCACTGACCGTATCCAGCAGCACCAGTCCCTGGCTATGTTCATCCAATGCCGCCAGCATGCGGCCATGGCTATCCCAGGCTGCCGAACCGCCGGCACCGATGAAGCAATCGGAGGCGCCCACGCAGTTGGCCATGAGCACGCTCATGCCCAGGGTGCGTGCGACCTCGGGGTAGTGCTCGTAGCCCTCGCGCAGGCCTTTCGCAGTCTTGGCCACGCTCACCAGATAGATATCCGCGCCCAGGGCCTGGGCCTGGGCAGCATGCTCGATGAACATCGACTCGTAACAGATGGCCGGTGCGATGCGGTGCATGCCTGCCGCGAATACCACCGGCTGGTTCGCCGCACTGAAGAATGGCAATTCGTCGGCATGCAGGCGTTGCTTGGCGTACTCCAGGCGTGGTGCACCAGGACCGAGAATCGGCATGCCGATACGGATACCGTCGGGGGTCGGCAAGGGCAAGCCCACCGCCACCGTGATGCCATGGCGGTCGCAAGCGGCCTGCAACGGGTCGAGTCTGGACGAATTCAACGGCAATGCCACCTGGCGCGCCAGTGCCGGCTCATAACCCGTCAATGACAGTTCGGGGAAGACCACCAGCCCTGCGCCCTGTGCGGCTGCCTGGTCGATGCAATACAGGTGGCGCTCGAGATTACGCTGCAGATCGCCCTTGTAGGCAGCCAATTGCACGGCGCATAGCTTCATGGTGGTGCCCATCCCTGGTCCGCTCAAACATCGAGCATACTACCGCTGGCTTTGCCAGTACCAGCACGGATGTCAAGTCGATGAAGGCGCGGTACGCTGAGGGAATCAGCCACCCGCCTGCGCTTCTCGAAGTGCAGGGGGCATCCAGGCAGGCACGGTCCTGCGCATGGCGCGACAGCAGAGGAACAGCGTAATGAGCCGCTTTCGGCAACTGAAGGCCAACACCCTGGGGCGCGACCTGGCCGTGGGCGATATCCACGGCCATTTCCGCCGCCTGGAGCAGAGCCTGGAGGCGGTGGACTTCGACCCGGCGGTCGATCGCCTGTTCAGCGTGGGCGATCTGGTCGACCGCGGCCCTCACAGCGAAGAGGCCTTGGAATGGCTCGCACGGCCTTGGTTCCATGCCGTGCAGGGCAACCACGA
Organism: Pseudomonas putida; assembly: GCF_004357765.1. Lineage (GTDB taxonomy): Bacteria > Pseudomonadota > Gammaproteobacteria > Pseudomonadales > Pseudomonadaceae > Aquipseudomonas > Aquipseudomonas putida_U. The sequence goes on from NZ_SMTE01000001.1 coordinate 2,457, forward strand.
GTCGCTGGCGATCACTTTGCTGCGTGGCGGTCGCCTGGAGTTGGACATGTACCGTGCTGCAGGCGGCAGTTGGTTCATCGACATGCCGGTGGCGCAGCAGCAGCGCTATGTCGAAGCATTCGCGGGACTGCCGATTGGCATGGAGGTAGGCACCGAAGCCGGGCTGGTCGGTCTGCTGCATGCCGACAGCCCCTTCGCCGACTGGGCTACCTTGCGTAGCAGTCTGCAGACCGAGGTCGACCCGCAGGTGATCGAGGTGTGCCAGTGGTCCAGGCGCCGGCTCAAGGAGGACGACAGCGAGCCGGTGGCAGGCCTGCGCGCGTTACTGGTCGGCCACACCCCGGTCCGACGCGCCAAATGCCTGGGCAATGTCTGGCACCTGGACACCGGCGGATGGGCCAACGGCTATTTCAGCCTGATGGAGTTGGCCACCCTCAGTGTTATCAGCCCCACGCCAGACGCATGATCAGCGCCGTGGCCAGCACGATCAACATGGCCCCGCATGTGCGCTCCAGCCAGGGCAGGGCTCGGGAAAAGCGGCGCAGCACACGTTTGTTGCCGATCGCCAGCGCTACCACCAAGTCCCATACCAGCACGACGCCGAACATCCAGCCTGCGTAAACCAGTTTCCAGCCAAGGCTGCTGCTGGCCACCATGCTCGCCAGGCTGGCATAGAACAACGCGTTCTTCGGATTCAGTGCCCCTGAGGCAAAGCCCATTCCCAGGTTGCGCCAAGCGCTGCTGCTGGTGGCGTTTCCCCCGCTGACGCAGAGGTTGGATTGGCCGGCGTGGCGCAGGAACAAGCCGCCGATATACAGCAGGTAGGTAGCCCCCACCAGTTGCAGGGCGATGAACGACCCACTGCCTTCGCGTAACACCGATAGACCGGCGAAAGCGAGGGTGATGAACAGGCCATTGGCCAGGGCGATGCCTATGCAGACACCGCCGGCAGCCCGCCATCCGGCGTTGATCGAGGTGCGCGCGACCAGGAAGAAATCCGGGCCGGGTGACAGCAGAGCGAGGAAGTGGGCAAGGGCGACGATCAGGAACTGCTCCATGGAACTGGCTTTCTCGGGTGGAAGAACGCGCAGTCTGCAAGCGACAGAGCTGACCGTATTGAAGATTATTGCACCGGCCCATGAGCCTGGCGGTAGCGTCCTGGGGTCATGCCAACGTGCGCCTTGAACGCCCGCTGGAAATGCGCCTGGTCGGCGAACCCCAACCGATAAGCCACATCGGCCAGTGCCACGCCTTGGCCGAGCAACTCCCGGCCCTGGTTGATCCGGGCATTGAGCAGGTAGGCATGTGGGGTCAAGCCAGTGGCAGCTCGGAACGCCCGAATCAGTTGGTAACGGCCCATGCCGGCGGCTTGGGCGAGCACGCCCAGGCTGAGTTGGGCAGCCCCTTCGGCGTCGATCCGAGTAATCACTGCATGCAGTGTCGCCGGGGCCAGCGCTGGGACTGGCGCGGCTTCAAGGGTCGGTTGTTCGGTAAAAGCGTGATCGCCGAGAAAGGCCACCAGCGCCGCCTCCTTTTCCAGTATGGCCGCGCTCGAAAACAGTACATCGTTGAGTTCGCAGAACTGCCGGTACAACTGCGGGCAATGACTGATCCGCGCCGGTGCGCCGGGTGCGGCACAGGCCAAGCCGGCTTCCAGGCGCAGTTGCGCCAGCCAATCGGCACGCACATGCAGCATCTGATAGCTCCAGGCTTGCCCTGGCTCGGGATTGCAGGCATGTACCCGCTGCGCAGGCACCAACACCAGGGTGCCGGGAGTGAGGCGTTGCTGGCCGCCTTCGGCGCCGCTGAATCGGCTGTAACCGGCATCCACTGCACCGATGGAGAAGGTCGGGTGACTATGGGCCTTGTAGCAGGCCCGGCTGTGGCAGGCGCGGCGGCTCTCCACGAAAGGCAGCGCTGGGTCGCGCCAGAGCTCGTTACGAGACATCGATGGTTCCTCGTTCAGGCCGTCAGCTTAGCAGCGTAGGCGGTCTGCCCGTACAGATTTTCCCGTCAGCTGTACCTTGACCCATCGTCCGCTGGCCGCCGACAGTAGCCCTCTGTCGCAAGGAGAACGAAATGGACCTGTCGAGCCTGCTGCTATTCATCCCCGCCTGTTTCGCCCTGAACATGGCGCCGGGTCCGAACAATCTGCTGTCGCTGCACAACGCCAGCCGCTTTGGCCTGCGCACCGCCTGCCTGGCTGGGGGCGGACGACTGCTGGCCTTCGCCGGCATGATCACCCTGGCGGCGATGGGCTTGGCGGTGGTGCTGCATACCAGTGAATACCTGTTCCTGGCGATCAAGCTGATCGGCGCAGCCTACCTGTTCTACATCGCCTGGCAGCTGTGGCGGGCGCCGGTGGGCGAGGTGACCCAGGCCGACGATCAGCCACGGGGTACCTGGCGCCTGGCGCGCCAGGAATTCTGGGTAGCCGCTGGCAACCCCAAGGCGATTCTCATCTTCACGGCCTTCCTGCCGCAGTTCGTCTCGGTGAATAGCAGCACCCCGGTGAGCCAGCAGTTTCTCTGGCTAGGTGTGTTGTTCCTGTTGCTGGAGTGGTCGGCCATTGCCATCTACGCCGGGTTGGGAGCGTACCTGCAACGTTGGTTCAACCAACCCAGGCCGCGCCGGCTATTCAACCGGGTGAGTGCATCGTTGCTCGGTTGTGCCGGTCTTGGCCTGTTGGCGGCGCGCCGCTAGAACTGCCAGCGCAAGCCCAGGTTGACGCCGCTGGCTTCCTGCTCGCGGCTGTCCAGGTTGCTCGTGTACTGCACCCCGCCATGCAGGCTCAAGGCCTCGTTGATCTGGGCCACCAGGCCGGTTTCCAGTTGTACCGCAGTGTAGCGGTAGTCGGTCTTGATCTTATCCACGTCATCGAAGGTCAGCGTGTCCCGACCGCCGTCACCGTGCCACAGGTTGACCTGGGCATAGGGTTGCAACAGGCGCCCGCTGCTACCGGTGAACGCGCCTTCCAGGCGCACACCGAGTCGCCCGGTGAGTTCGACCTGGGCGTCATGGCTGATGCGCGAAACACTGTCGTTGGCGCTGTCCAGCGAGACCTTCTGGGCGATCAATTGCGCCTGTGGTTCTATGGTCCAGCGTTCGGCAACGCGGATGGGGTAGCCTGATTCCAGCGATCCGGTCCAGGCGTGGCCGTCGATGTTCAGTTTGTCGCCTCGCTCCGAGCGGGCGCGGCCATCGAGCTTGGTGTACTGCAGCACGCCATCGACGTACCAGCCCTGGGGCCCGACCAGCGTCCAGTAACCGCCGACGCTGTCGCCATCGAGTTTCAGATCTCCGACGCTGCGGTCCTCGACGGCCAGGGCGAAGCCTTTGACATCCGCATCGAGCCGGCTGTGACTGACGTACAGGCCCAGGTGCTGGCGATAGCCCTCGTCGCTGACCTTGGCATAAAGATCCTGGCCGACCTTGAAACCGTACACATCACCATCCAGGCTCGGGCTTACGGTGCCGCTCCATTGCTGGCGCAGCGCGCCGCCGTAGGCTTGGCCCCAGCTGGCAGGCAGCCGGCCCTGGCCGCTCAACAACTGCTGGTCGCCCTGGCGTTGGTGGAACGTGCCCAGTGCCTGACGCGCGATGATCGCCGCGCCGCGTGGTGCGGCCGCATAAACCGGCACTTCCGGGCGATACAGCGGCACGCTTTGCCCGGCTACCGGGGCCGGCAGTTCGGCCTGTCCTGGCGCCGGCGCGGCGACAGGTGGAGTCACCGGAGGTTCGACCGGCGGCTCTCCCGGCGTTTCGGCAGCCGGGGCGGGGGTCGCCACCAAGGTCGAGCGCAGATACCAGCTATTCTCGCTGCCAGCGGTCACGCCGCCTTTGAACAGGCGATAATCGTAAGCCCCTGCGGACAATGTCTGGGTCTGGACGAACGCCGAGTCGCTGCTGGTGGCACCGTCGCGCGCTTCGACGACCTGGATACCGTTCTGACTGGTAGCAGCGCCCGCGCCGCCTAGGTTGCTGATCTGCAGGCCAGTGCTGCCGCTGAGAGTGCCTTGGCTCACTATCAACCGGTCGGAGTCGGCATCGTCGCCTGCGAGCACGCTGTTGAGTTTCAGCGTGCCGTCGACACCCTCGTAGTCGCCGTTGATGGTCAGCCTGCCTTGGGCATCGTTGCCGGCGGTGAGATCGATGGTCCCGGCATTTTGCACCGTTGTCATCTGCCCTGGGTCCTTGGCGGTGACCGTCCCCTGTCGGGATATCAGCGTACTGCTGGCATCGACAAGCAGAGAGCCGGTTCCAGTCCCAGGTTGCTCAGCGCTACCGTCGCCCAATGTCAGGGTGTCGTCCAAGGTGAGTTGGCTGTTGTCGACCAGGCTGATGTTCTCCCAGTTGACGTAGCGGGCGCCGCCGTCGATCTCGCTGTTCTGAAAAGTCAGGGTATCGTTGCCCAGGCCGCCGTCGAGCTCGGTGGTCAAGGTGTCGGCGCCCAGGCCCATGATGGTCGCCTGGTCATCGCCCAGCCCCATGTCGACCCGTGTGCCGATAAGTCCGCCGCTCCAGGTGAACTCGTCGTTTCCCGCGCTTGCCAGGACACTCCCTTGCAACAGGCCGCCGGCAATGGTGATCTTGTCCACGCCGCCGCTGGTACTGATGTTGCCGCCGATGGTACCGCCGCGCAGGATGATCGTGTCGTTGCCAAAACCGCTGACCAAGTTGCCGTCGATGCGGGTTTGCACGGCGGTATCCTGCGACATCTCGAAGTAGTTGTCAGCGAGTTTGAGGTCGACGCGGCCGATCTGGCCACCTTTGAACAGGGCGAAATCACCGTCCTCGAAGGCCCCGACGATGCGCCCGTCGGTCATTTCGAAGGTGTCGTAGCCCTGGCCCTGGTTCAACGACTGAACCGTTCCGCCGGTCATGGTGAAGTCGTCGATGGCTTGGGTTTGCGAGATGGCGCCCAGGTCGTCACCGGGCGAAACCGTCAGGGCTTCGGCATGGACCAGCAATGGCAGGGCTAGAAGAGGGATTGCTACGGGCGAAAAGCGGTGAGGGCGGCGCATGGCAGGTCTCCATATCCATGGTGACGGCCACTGCGTGAAGCGCGGCTGGCTGCCCTTCGGCCGTGCCTGAGTTATATGGAATGCGCCGTACAGCAACAACTAGCAATAATGACTGGTGGCTCCTGGCCATCAATCGCGGTAGAAGGTCTGCACCAGGTGGTAGCCGAACTTGGACTTGATCGGCCCATGGACCACGCGCAGCGGCTTCTTGAAGATGACCTGGTCGATTGCGCCGACCATCTGTCCAGGACGAACTTCACCCAGATCGCCGCCTCGCTTGCCCGATGGACAGGTGGAAAACTTCTTGGCCAACACGTCGAAGGCTTCGCCATTGGCGATGCGCTGCTTGAGCTTTTCGGCTTCCTCGGCAGTCTTGACCAGGATGTGGCGGGCTTGAGCTTTCATGGGGCACCTGTGCTTCGGGCAAAAAAAGGCCGCCATTATGCCTGATCACGCAGCTCCGTGCGGTCGCGGAACTGCTCGAGGGCCTCGGGATTGGCCAGGGCGTCGGTATTCTTCACCGGCAAGCCATGCACCACGTTACGCACCGCCAACTCCACCAACTTGCCGCTGAGGGTGCGCGGGATATCGCTGACCTGGGCAATCACCGCCGGCACATGGCGCGGCGTAGTGTACTGGCGGATCACCTGGCGAATGCGCTGGCGCAGGGCCTCGTCAAGCTGCAGGCCCTCACGCAGTCGCACGAACAACACCACGCGCACATCACCCTGCCACTGCTGGCCGATGGCGATGCTTTCCACGACCTGCTCGATCTTTTCCACCTGGCGGTAGATCTCCGCAGTGCCGATACGCACGCCTCCGGGGTTGAGTACCGCGTCCGAGCGGCCATGGATGATCAGGCCGCCGCTGGCACATTGCTCGGCATAATCACCTTGCGCCCAGACCCCTGGAAATAGGCTGAAATAGGCTTCCCGATAGCGGCTGCCATCGTCGTCGTTCCAGAAGCCCAGGGGCATGCTCGGGAAGTGGCGGGTGCACACCAGTTCGCCTTTTTCACCGACGATCGGCTGGCCGTGCTCGTTCCACACCTCCACGGCCATGCCCAGGCCCTTGCACTGGATCTGCCCGCGCCGCACCGGCAAGGTCGGGTTACCCAGCACGAAGCACGAGACGATGTCGGTGCCGCCGGACATCGAGGCCAGGCACAGATCGGGTTTGATTTCGCGGTAGACATAGTCGTAGCTGTGCGGGGACAGCGGCGAACCGGTGGACAGGATCATGCGCAGGCTGTGCAGGGCATGGCTCTTGGCTGGTGTCAGGCCATGTTGTTCCAAGGCCGCCAGGTACTTGGCGCTGGTGCCGAAGACGTGAATGCCCTCGGCGTCGATCAGGTCGAGCAAGCGCTCGGGACCGGGGTGGAAAGGCGAGCCGTCGTACAGCAGCAATGTGGCGCCGACCGCCAGGCCACTGACCAGCCAGTTCCACATCATCCAGCCGCAGGTGGTGTAGTAGAACAGCACCTCGTCGGCCTTGAGGTCGTTGTGCAGGCCGTGTTCCTTGAGGTGTTGCAGCAGCACGCCGCCCGCGCGGTGAACGATGCACTTGGGCACGCCGGTGGTGCCGCTGGAATACAGAATGTACAGCGGGTGGTCGAAGGGCAGGGAGGCGAACCGTGGTTCGCCGCCAGGTTGGTAGAAATCCTGCCACAGGCTGACCCGGGGTGCGGTGAACTCATCCGCTGTCGTCTGCGCCCGGGTATAGGGTACGACCAGCAACTGCTCGAGAGCGGGCAACTGGGCGCAGACCTGGTTGATCTTCTCGACCATGTCGATGTGCTTGCCGGCATAGTCGTAGCCTGCGCAGGCGATCAGCATTTTCGGCTGGATCTGCCCAAAGCGGTCGATGATGCCATGCAGACCGAAGTCGGGGGAGGAGGTCGACCACACCGCGCCGAGGCTGGTGCAGGCGAGCATCGCGACCAGGGTTTCCCAGGTATTGGGCATCACGGCGGCCACGCGATCGCCTGGCTCGATGCCCGCCGCCTGCAAAGCCTGCTGCAGACCGGCGACCTCGACCGCAAGCTGATGATGGGTGAAGCTGCTGCGGCTGCCGTCCTCGCGCAGGGCGACGATGGCAGTGCGGTCATCGCGGCGCTGCAGCAAGTGCTCGGCGACATTCAGCGTGCTGCCGGCAAACCATTGGGCATCGGGCATCTGCATGCCTTCGTTGAGCACCTGGGTCGGCGGTGTGTGCCAGCGGACATGGAAAGTGTCGGCGACGGTCTGCCAGAACGCCGGGCGCTGTTCGATGCTCCAGCGATGCAGCGCGGCATAGTCGGCCAGTTGCAGGTTGTAGCGCAGGTTGACCCGGCGGCGGAAAGCCTCCATCCGGCAGCCCTCGATCAGCGCCGTGGAGGGGCGCCAGAGCACATCGGTCATGCCGAACCTCCTGACGAAATGCCAGTGACAGCGTCACCGCCAGACTGCCGGTGATGACGCCATCGGATGAAACGCCTTACTCCACTGTAGCTTTTTGCACGTCGTTCGACGCTGACCACACCCGATAACGCACCTCGACGCCTTCGGGCACATATACCACCACCGGCAACTTGCTGTTGTAGCGCAGCAGGAAACCGTCACCGATCACGGGTACGAAGGCATCGGTCTTGCTGCCATCGGGGCAGGCCATCAGGGTACTGGCCGGGCCGCTGACATTTTCCAGACGATAGTACGGGTAGCCCCAGCCTTGCAGAGTGTGCTCTTGCAAACTGCCGCCCAGCCGCTGGCGGTTGCAGTCGACCTTGAGCGTTTTGCCGGCCAGCACCTCCAGCTTGTAGGCAGACTCATCGGTCTGTGCCGGCAAGTGGATCACCTGCCGGGTAAAGCCTTTTTCCGCTTCTGGGTAGGGGGCGACATCCTTGAGGGCGGCGGCCATCACGGGGGCGATGCTCGCCAGGCTCAGGGACAGGATCGCGGACAATCGGCTTAGGCGCATAGGGCCTCCTTGCTATGAAAAGGGGTGCGAGGCCTCTGCCAGGCACGCTTGGCCCTTCACTGGGCCAACCAGCCGCCGTCGACGTTCCAGGCGGCGCCGCGAACCTGGCTGCCAGCCTCGCTGCACAAGAATAGTACCAGCTCGCCCAGGTGTTCAGGTGTGACGAATGCCTGGGAGGGTTGTTTCTCGGCCAGCAGTTCGTGCTGCGCCTGCAAAGGGTCACCCCCTTTGGCAGCACGCTCGTCGATCTGCTTCTGCACCAGTGGGGTCAGGACCCAGCCGGGGCAGATGGCGTTGCAGGTGACGTTGCTGGTGGCGGTTTCCAGCCCCACGACCTTGGTCAGCCCGACGACGCCATGCTTGGCCGCCACGTAAGCCGCCTTGCCGGTCGAACCGACCAGGCCATGCACCGAAGCGATGTTGATGATCCGTCCCCAGTTGCGTGCACGCATCCCCGGCAGCGCCAGGCGGGTGCCATGGAAAACCGCGGAGAGGTTCAGTGCGATGATCTTGTCCCAGGCCTCGACCGGGAACTGCTCGACGGGGGCGACGTGCTGCACGCCGGCGTTGTTGACCAGGATGTCGAGTCCGCCGAACTCGCGTTCGGCCAGCGCGAACAGGGCCTCGATCTGCGAGACATCCGCCAGGTCCGCGGGATGATGCACGACATTCACGCCATGCTGGCGGATGCGCGCCAGGGCCTCGGCCGGGTCGCCAAAGCCGTTTAGCAGGATATTCGCCCCGGCCTGGGCCAATACCTGGGCGATACCCAGGCCGATACCGCTGGTAGAGCCGGTCACGAGTGCAGTCTTGCCTTTGAGGGTCATGGGTCGCTCCTTGTTCGATGTCGCTAGTGTAGAAGCTGTTTGCGACCTCGCCTGCGAGCCGGGCTAGCGGCGTGGGTCGAAGGCTTCGCGTAGGGCGTCGCCGATGAACACCAGCAGGGAGAGGATCAGCGCCAGGGCGAAGAAGGCAGTGAAGCCCAGCCAGGGGGCTTCCAGGTGCTGTTTGCCCTGGGTCACCAATTCGCCCAGCGAGGCGCTGCCGGCCGGCATGCCGAAGCCGAGAAAGTCCAGTGCGGTGAGCGTGGTGATGGCGCCGGTGAGCATGAACGGGACCAGGGTCAGCGTGGCGTTCAGCGCATTGGGCAGGATATGCCGCAGCATCACCTGGCTGTCGGGCAGGCCAAGGGCACGCGCGGCCTTGACGTATTCCAGGTTGCGCCCACGCAGGAACTCAGCGCGCACCACGTCCACCAGGCTCAGCCAGGAGAACAGCGCCATGATGCCCAGTAACCACCAGAAATCCGGCTCGACGAAGCCGCTGAGGATGATCAGCAGGTACAGCACCGGCAGCCCTGACCAGACCTCCAACAGGCGTTGCCCGAGCAGGTCGACCCAGCCGCCGTGGTACCCCTGCAAGGCTCCGGCAGCCACGCCGATCAGCACGCTGACGAAGGTCAGGGCGAAGGCGAACAGCAATGATACGCGGGTGCCGTATAGTACCCTGGCCAGTACGTCCCGGCCTTGGTCATCCGTGCCCAGCCAGTTGCTGGCGCTCGGCGGACTGGGGGTCGGTACCTGCAGGTCGTAGTTGGGTGTGTCCGCACTGAAGGGAATGGGCGCGAAGAGCATCCAGCCACCTTGGCCTTCGATCAGCTGGCGCACATAGGCGCTGCGGTAGTCCGGTTGGAAGGGTAACTGCCCACCGAAGGTCTGTTCGTCGTAGCGTTTGAGCGCCGGAACGTACAGCTCGCCTTTGTAGCCCAGCAGCAGCGGTTTGTCGTTGGCCACCAGCTCGGCCCCGAGGCTCAGCAGCAGCAATCCGGCGAAAAGCCACAGTGAGACCCAGCCCAGGCGGTTACGCCGGAAGCGCTGCAGGCGTCGTCGGGAGATCGGTGAGAGCATCAGTGCGCCCTCGCGTCGAAGTCGATGCGTGGATCGAGCACGGTGTAGGAAAGATCGCCGATCAGGCGGATCAGCAGACCGGCCAGGGTGAAGATGAACAGCGTACCGAACACCACCGGGTAGTCGCGCGATACCGCCGCCTCGTAACTCATGCGCCCCAGGCCATCGAGCGAGAAGATCACCTCGATCAGCAACGAGCCTGCGAAAAATACCGTGATCAGCGCCTGGGGCAGCCCGGCCAACACCAGCAGCATGGCGTTGCGCAGCACATGACTGTACAACACGCGTCGCTCGCTCAGGCCCTTGGCCCGGGCGGTAACCACGTATTGGCGGGAGATCTCGTCGAGGAAGGCGTTCTTGGTCAGCAGCGTCAAAGTGGCGAAGCCGCCGATCACCAAGGCGCCGACCGGCAGCACCAGGTGCCAGAAGTAGTCGGCGACCTTGCCCAGCAGGCTTAACTGGTCGAAATCGTCAGATACCAGGCCGCGCACCGGAAACCAGTTCAGCGATGTACCGCCGGCGAACAGCACGATCAGCAACAGGGCGAACAGGAACGAGGGCAGCGCGTAGCCGACCACGATCAACGCGCTGCTCCAGGCATCGAAGCGGCTACCATGGCGCACCGCCTTGCGGATACCCAACGGTATCGACACCAGGTAGGTGATCAGCGTGGCCCAGAAGCCCAGCGACAGGGTCACCGGCAACTTGTCGAGGATCAGGTCGGTGACCTTGGCGCCACGGAAGAAACTCTGGCCGAAGTCCAGCCGGGCATACTGCCCGAGCATCAGCCACAACCGTTCAGGCGCGCTCTTGTCGAAACCGTACTGGCGTTTGATAGACTCCATCAGCTTGGGGTCCAACCCGCGGGTCGCCCGCGACTGCCCGTGTACGGCTTCGAGACGTGCGCCCGGTGCACCGCCGCCGATGCCCTGCAAGCGGGCAACCGCCTGCTCGACGGGACCGCCGGGTGCGGCCTGGACGATGACGAAATTGACCAGCAGAATGGCCAGCAGGGTCGGGATGATCAATAGCAGGCGACGCAGGATGTACGCGGTCATGGCGAGCCCTTGAGACGTTCGTGCATCTGTTCGCGGGTCAATGCCTCGGGGCTGATTTCCCACCAGCTGTCCAAGCCTTCGTCATAGCTCGGCTGGACCTTGGGCAGGCCGAAGCGGTTCCACCACACGGTCGAAGTGCCCGGCGGGTAATAGTTGGGAATCCAGTAGTAGTTCCACTGCAGCACGCGGTCCAGGGCATGGGCGTGGCGCAGCATGTCGGCTTGGCTGTCGGCGCGCACCAGGCCGTCGATCAGGCTGTCCACCGCCGGGTCCTTGAGCACCATGAAGTTGTTCGAGCCGGGGTCGTTGGCCGCCGCGGAACCAAAGTAGTTGTACAGCTCGGCCCCGGGTGACAGCGTGGCCGGGTAGCCGGTGACGATCATGTCGTAGTCGCGCGCCATCAGCCGGTTGACGTACTGCGCCGAATCGACGTTGCGGATCTCCAGGGTGACGCCGATCTGCGCCAGGTTGCGCTTCCACGGCAGCAGCAGGCGCTCCATGCCGGATTGGCCATTGAGGAAGGTGAACGCCAGAGGCTCGCCCGCCGCGTTCACCAGACGATCGCCTTGTGGCCGCCAGCCGGCCTGTTGCAGCAGCGCCAGCGCTTGCAACTGCTGGGCGCGGATGATGCCTGAGCCATCGGTGACTGGCGCCTTGAACACCTGGCTGAAGACCTCGTCGGGGACCTTGCCGCGTAGCGGCTCCAGCAGCGCGAGCTCGGCCGCGTCGGGCAACGCGCGGGCTGCCAGCGGGGTATTGGAGAACAGGCTTTGCTGGCGGATGTACAGGTTGCGCATCATCTGCCGGTTGCTCCACTCGAAATCCCAGAGCATGGCCAGCGCCTGGCGAACCCGCCGATCCTTGAACTGCGGTCGGTCCAGGTTGAACACGAAACCTTGGGCTGGCTGCGGCTTGGCGGGCGCCAGGTGAGCACGGCGCAGGCGGCCATCATCCAGCTGCGCGCCGTTGTAGCCCAGGGTGTAGGCAGTGGCGGAAAATTCGCGGTTGTAGTCGTAGCCCCCGCCCTTGAGCACCTGGCGGGCGACCTCGGTGTCGCCGAAGTACTCGATGCGCAGGCGTTCGAAGTTGTAGCGACCGCGATTGACTGGTAGATCCTTTGCCCACCATTGCGGATCACGCACGAAGGTGATGCTCCGGCCGTTGTCGATCCGGCCGATGCGGTAGGGGCCGCTGCCGACGGGCTTGTCGAAACCGGCGCCATTGGCGAAGTCGCGGTCTTGCCAGTCATGCTCGGGCAGTACCGGCAGGGTGGCCAGGTCAAGGGCCAGGGTGCGACCGTGGGGTTGCCTGAAGTCGAAGCGTATCTGCCGCGGGCCTTCCACGGTCACCTTGAGGACATCGGCGAATTGGGTCCGGTACCTGAGGCTGCCCTGGCTCATCAGGCGCTCATAAGTGAAGCGCACATCCTCGGCCCGCACCGGCGTGCCGTCGGCGAAGGTGGCGCGCGGATCGAGCTCGAAGCGTAGCCAGGCATCGTCGGGGCCCCGCTCCATGCGCCGGGCGATCAGCCCGTAGACGGTATAAGGCTCGTCGAACGAGCGTACGGCCAGTGGGGCATACAGCCAGCCATCGACTTCACTGACGCCGATCCCTTTGTCGATGTAGGGCAGGATGTGGTCGAACTGACCGATCTCCAGCGCCGAGCGGCGCAGACTGCCGCCCTTGGGGGCGTTGGGATTGACGTAATCGAAATGATGGAAACGTTCGGCGTAGCGGGGCGCTTCGCCGTAGACGGTGAGGGCATGGCTAGGGGCGGCCTGCGCGATGATGCTCATGCACAAGCCGACCCCCCCGAAAACCCACGCCCTGATAGCGGACGTCAGCAACGGTCGTGACTTAGTCCTGACGGCTGGTCACTTCCAGCAGGTGGTAGCCGAACTGGGTCTTGACCGGGCCCTGCACGGTGTTGACCGGCGCACTGAAGACCACGGTGTCGAACTCCTTGACCATCTGGCCCGGGCCGAACGAACCCAGGTCACCGCCCTGGCGGCTGGACGGGCAGGTGGAGTTTTCTTTGGCGACTTGTGCGAAGTCGGCACCGGCCTCGATCTCGGCCTTGAGTTCGTTGCACTTGTCTTCGGTGGCAACGAGGATGTGACGGGCGGTTGCGCGTGCCATGGGGTACTACTCCTTGGGTTGAAAGGGTCAAGCCTAGCGCACTTGCGCGCCCGCTGTCTCCAGCCTGGAGGCTGCGCCGCGCAACAAGGCTTCGGTGGACGCCCAGCCCAGGCAGCCATCGGTCACCGAAACGCCGTATTTGAGCGGGCCTTTGCCCAGTGTCTGGCAACCGTCGAACAGGTGACCTTCGAGCATCACCCCGACGATCGAACGGTCACCGGCCAGGCGCTGACCGAGCACGTCCTCGAACACCGCAGGTTGGCGCGCAGGGTCCTTGCCGCTGTTGGCGTGGCTGCAATCGACCATGATCCGCGCATCCAGCCCGGCCTTGGCCAGGCCCTGGCGTGCCTGGGCGATGCTCGCTGCATCGTAGTTGGGGCCTGTGTGGCCGCCGCGCAGTACCAGATGGGTATCGGGGTTGCCCAGCGTCTCGATGATCGCCGGGTGGCCTTGGGCATCCATGCCGAAATGCCGGTGGGGGTGGGCAGCGCTGCGCATGGCATCGCAGGCAATGCCGACGCCGCCGTCGGTGCCGTTCTTGAAGCCGACCGGCAGCTCCAGGCCGCTGACCATCTCGCGGTGGACCTGCGATTCGGTGGTGCGGGCACCGATCGCCGCCCAGCCCAGCAGGTCGTCGAAGTATCCCGCTGCCATCGGTTGCAGCAGCTCGGTCGCCACCGGCAAGCCACGCTCGATCATGTTGAGCATGAGCCCCCGCGACAGCGTCAGGCCCGCGTGCATGTCGTCGCTGCCGTCCAGGTGCGGGTCATAGGCCAGGCCTTTCCAGCCCACTGTGGTGCGTGGCTTCTCGACATAGGCGCGCATCACCAGCAGCAGTTGGTCGTCGAGTTCACGGCTGAGCGCGGCCAGGCGGTCGGCGTATTCGAGGGCTGAGCGCGGGTCGTGCAGAGAACAGGGGCCAACCACCACAAGCAGGCGCGGGTCGCGGCCTTCGAGGATCGCGCGGATGGCCAGGCGCTGCGTTTGCACTTGCTGGGCGAGCTCGTTGGAAAGCGGCATCTGCTGTTTGAGCAGGTGTGGGCTGGGCAGACGCTGGCTGACGGTGGTATTGGCAGCTTGCGCTGGGGTCAGGGGCACGGCGAGGTTGGAAGCTTGCATGGCGTTTGGATTCCCTGGGCGGACGGCGGGTTCGGTCCCGCTCGGTCGGCCCTATCGAGGTGTTCGACTGATCGTTGATTGCGTGTTGTCTGCAGCATTGCCACCGGAGACGGACCGATCGGAGGCGGCAGGCTGGCCCGAGCGGGATTGGCTAAATCGCCAGGCGAAGGTGCTTGCGTAGTAATAGGTGGCGTAGTTCATGAATCTGTCCTCGGTGAGAATCGGTGTTTGTGAAGGCCTGGAAAAGCAAAACCCCCGGTCGGGGAGCCGACCGGGGGTTTGAGTATTCTCATGTTCGGCGGCCCCTCGAAGGTGGGCGCCGTGTGGGTATCAGCGGCGCCTAGTGGCTAAACCAATACCCAAAATAAAAGCTCACGGGAGCCTTACGACCGGCAACGGCCAGCACGCGGCGCTGCGGGCGACCGGTGTGGTTGGCAGAGTTGCAGGTGAGGTTCGACATGTTGCTCTCCAGTGAATGGGCCTGAGCTTACTGCAGGCAGCCCAGGCTGTTCAATGGTTAAATCCTATCGGCGTGATTATCTGCAGCGTTTTCACAACGGATAGTGCTTGAGTTCCCGGGCAATCAGCATGCGCTGGATCTCGCTCGAGCCTTCGTAGATCTGGGTGATGCGTGCATCGCGGTAATAGCGCTCGACCGGGTAATCCTCCAGGTAGCCATAACCGCCATGCACCTGGATCGCCATCGAGCACACCCGCTCGGCCATTTCCGAGGCGAACAGTTTGGCCTGCGACGCTTCGGACAGACACGCCTTGCCTGCGCTGCGCAGGCGCGCCGCATGCAAGATCAACAGGCGTGCGGCGTTGACCTGGACCTGCATGTCGGCCAGCAAGTTGGCGACGCTCTGATGCTCGTTGATGGGTTTGCCGAACTGGATACGGTCACGCGAGTAGGCCAGTGCCGCTTCGAATGCCGCCCGGGCGATGCCCAGCGCCTGGGCGGCGATACCGATGCGCCCGCCTTCGAGGTTGGACAGGGCGATGGCCAGGCCCTTGCCGCGCTCACCGAGGAGGTTGGCTGCGGGAATGCGGCAGTCATCGAGGGTCACCGCGCAGGTGTCGGAAGCGCGGATGCCCATCTTGTGTTCGCTGCGGTCAACCTTGAAACCTGGGTTGTCGGTCGGCACCAGGAAGGCCGAAAGTCCCTTCTTGCCCAGCTCCGGGTCGGTCACCGCGAAGACGATGGCCAAGCCCGCCCGGCGTGCGTTGCTGACGAATTGCTTGGCCCCATTGATCACCCAATGGCCATCGACCAATTCGGCGCGGGTGCGCAGGTTGTGGGCTTCGGAGCCGGCCTGGGGCTCGGTCAGGCAAAAACAGCCGATCACCTCGCCGCTGGCCAGGCGGGGCAGCCAGGCTTCTTGCTGCTCGGGGCTGCCGTAGGCCAACAGGGGGCCGCAGCCTACCGAGTTGTGGATGCTCATCATTGCTCCAGTGGCGCCGCAGCCGGCGGAGATTTCCTCGACCGCCAGGGCATAGGCGACATAGTCGGTGTAGCTGCCGCCGAAGTCTTCCGGCACCACCATGCCCAGCAGGCCCAGTTCGCCCATCTTGCGCACCACGCCGTCATCGATCCAGCCGGCCTTTTCCCAGGCCTGGGCATGGGGGGCGATCTCGCCACGGGCGAAGTCCCGGGCCATGTCGCGGATCATGATCTGCTCTTCGCTCAGTTCCAGGTCTTGCATCTGTGTACTCCCGGCTCACAGGCCTTCGAAGAATTGGTCCACCCGATGGCGGTCCAGGCCAGCCAGGGTTGGCGGGTTCCAGCGGGGTTGCTTGTCCTTGTCGACGATCAGTGCGCGCACGCCTTCGATGATGTCGCCGTGCTGGAACCACTGGCGGTCCAGGTGCAGCTCCATGGCGAAACAGGCTTCGAGGGGCTGGTGGCGGCCGCGACGAAGCATTTCCAGGGTTACCGCCATGGCCAGCGGCGAGCGGCTTTCCAGCAAGTCGGCAGTGGCCAGGGCCCAGGCATGGCTGTCGCCGACGGTCACGGTGCGTAGTTGCTCGACGATCGAAGGCACGTCGGGCAGGGCGAAGAAGTGATCGATGACTGGACGCAGCGCCTCCAGGGGCGCATTGGGCAAGGTCTGCGAACCCAGACGAGCCAGTAGTTGCTGCAGGGCTTTGAGCGGATGATCGCCCAGCTCCAGGCGCTCCAGACCCTGGTCGAAGGCGGTGAGCTTGTCGCTTGGCAGGTACCAGTCGGCCAGTCCGCAGTACAGGGCATCGGCTGCCTGGATCTGACTACCGCTGACCCCAAGGTAGGTGCCCAATTCACCGGGGATACGCGAGAGGAAATAGCTGCCGCCGACATCCGGGAAATAGCCGATACCGACCTCCGGCATGGCCAGGCGGCTGCGCTCGGTGACGATACGCAGGTCGCAGCCCTGGGCCAGGCCCATGCCGCCGCCCAGGGTGAAGCCGTCCATCAGCACCAGCACCGGCTTGCGGTAGTGGTGGATGCACAGGTCGAGGGCGTACTCTTCGACGAAAAAGGTCTCGTGCAGGCTGTCGCCGGCCTTGAAGCTGTCGTGCAGCGAGCGGATATCGCCGCCGGCGCAGAAGCCTTTGGGGCCTTCGCCACGCAGGACCACGGCGCGTACCTGCGGGTCCACGGCCCATTGGTCCAGGTACTGGCGCAAGCTGCGAACCATGTCTAGCGTCAAGGCGTTGAGGCCGGAGGGACGGTTGAGCGTGAGGTGGCCAATCTGGTTACGTACCTCGGCCAGTACATGATCCGTTGCCGAGATGTGAGCGTGCGCGGTCATCGCGTTCTCCCTGCTTTTTTATTGGTTTTCCACGTAACGTCTGAGGTGCGCTGGAGGATGTTGGGATCCTGGCATGCGTAATTACCTGGCACAATGGATAAAAGTGCAGGGGCATCGTGCATTTTTATCTCCTGCTGACAATAGCAAGTTTCTGCAGTGGTCCCTATGTATAGCGATGGAGAAGCGCCGCAACCGGATCCTTTACCCTGAGCGTAACGAACCGCCGTCCACCTTGATTGATCCCCCATCGGCAGCGGCCTAAGGTGCGTCCACGACAGCGAAACCGTGGAGTCACCAATGACTACAACCAAGAATCCACCGCCGCAATGGTCGCGGCGACGCGCCGAAAAGCAGCGCCGCCTGGACCAGGTCAGCCACCTCGCCGACGGCGTGGTACTGCCGACCGAGCGCATCGTCGAGGCTCTGCAGTTGCTCATCGCGCCCGGCGACCGCGTGGTGCTGGAAGGCAACAACCAGAAACAGGCCGATTTTCTATCCCGCTCGCTGGCCAAGGCTGACCCGGAGCGTCTGCACGATCTGCACATGATCATGCCCAGCGTGAGCCGGGCCGAACACCTCGACCTCTTCGAG
Source organism: Pseudomonas putida (assembly GCF_004357765.1). Lineage (GTDB taxonomy): Bacteria > Pseudomonadota > Gammaproteobacteria > Pseudomonadales > Pseudomonadaceae > Aquipseudomonas > Aquipseudomonas putida_U. The sequence continues at coordinate 20,039 of NZ_SMTE01000001.1, forward strand.
CGGGGCATCGCCCGCAAGCTCGATTTCTCCTTCGCTGGTCCCCAGAGCCTGCGCATCGGCCAGTTGCTCGAAGATGGCCTGCTCGAAGTGGGCGCCATCCACACCTATATCGAACTGTATTCGCGCCTGCTGGTGGATCTGATTCCCAACGTCACCCTGGTCGCCGGCTTCATGGCCGACCGCGATGGCAACCTCTACACCGGCCCAAGCACCGAGGACACGCCGGCGCTGGTGGAGCCCGCGGCGTTCAGCGACGGCATCGTCATCGCCCAGGTCAACCAACTGGTAGACCGCGTGGATGACCTGCCACGGGTGGACATCCCGGCGTCTTGGGTCGATTTCGTGGTGGTGGCCGACCAGCCGTTCTACATCGAGCCGTTGTTCACCCGAGACCCGCGCCACATCAAGCCGGTGCACGTGCTGATGGCGATGATGGCGATCCGCGGGATCTATGAGAAACACCAGGTGCAGTCGCTCAACCACGGAATCGGCTTCAACACCGCGGCCATCGAACTGATCCTGCCGACCTACGGCGAGTCACTGGGGCTCAAAGGCAAGATCTGCCGCAACTGGACCCTCAATCCGCACCCGACGCTCATTCCCGCCATCGAAACCGGTTGGGTCGAAAGCGTGCACTGCTTCGGCACCGAACTGGGCATGGAGCACTACATCGCCCAGCGTCCAGACGTGTTCTTCACCGGTCGCGACGGCTCGATGCGCTCCAACCGCATGATGTGCCAGTTGGCTGGGCAGTACGCGGTCGACCTGTTCATCGGCGCGACCTTGCAGGTCGATGGCGATGGCCATTCTTCCACGGTGACCCGCGGACGTCTGGCTGGCTTCGGCGGCGCCCCGAACATGGGCCATGACCCCCGTGGCCGCCGCCATGCGACGCCAGCCTGGTTGGATATGACGGTACCCGACACGATGCTCGAGCGCGGTCGCAAGCTGGTCGTGCAAATGGTCGAAACCTACCAGGAAGGCGGCAAGCCCACCTTCGTCGAGACCCTCGACGCAGTCGGCGTGGCGAAGCAGGCGGGCATGCCTCTGGCACCGGTGATGATCTACGGCGATGACGTCACCCACCTGCTGACCGAAGAGGGCATTGCCTATCTGTACAAGGCCCGCACCCTCGAAGAGCGCCGGCAGATGATCGCCGCTGTCGCCGGCGTCACCGCCATCGGCTTGCGGCACGACCCCAAGGACACTTTGCGCCTGCGCCAGCAAGGGCTGGTGGCGCTGCCAGAAGACCTCGGCATCCGCCGCACCGATGCCAACCGTGAGCTCCTGGCCGCGCGTAGCATCGCCGATCTGGTCGAATGGTCCGGCGGTCTCTACAACCCGCCTGCGCGCTTCAGGAGCTGGTGATGATGGCACTCAACCTTGTGGCAACGGGCATGCACGCGAAGCGGTCAGCCCAGAACAGCGACGTCGCCTTGGCCGACCATCTGGCCGACCTGGCAGTCGAAGCCCTCATCGACGAGGCCGATCTGTCGCCCAAACCGGGCCTGGTCGACCGGCGCGGCAGCGGCGCCCATGCCGACATGAGCCTGAGCATGATGCACGCCTCGGCCTTGGCACTGTGGCCCTGCCTGCGGGCAATGGCCGAAGCCGCCCAGGCCCACGCTACGATCGGCGTGCCGCTGCGCGCCGCGCTGGGCCGTATCGGCAGGGAAGGCGAAGCGGCGATGCTGGCGACCACCGGCGGGGTCAACACCCATCGGGGTGCGATCTGGGCGCTCGGCCTGCTGGTGGCGGCCCGTGCCCTGGACAGCGAGGCCGATCCCCAGGCGCTGGCCGCGCGGGCAGGGCGAATCGCCCTGATCGCCGACCCATACGTCAGCGCTGGCGACAGCCATGGTAGCCAGGTCCGCCAGCGTTATGGCGCCGGCGGCGCCCGCGAGCAGGCCCAGCAGGGGTTTCCTGCGGTCATCGACCACGGCTTGGTGCAACTGCATCGCAGCCGCGCCAATGGCGCCAGCGAAAACCATGCACGGCTCGATGCCTTGCTCGCGATCATGGCCGCCCTTAGCGACACCTGCGTGCTCTGGCGGGCCGGTGCCGATGGTTTGCAAGCCGTGCAGCAGGGCGCGCGCAACGTGCTCGGCGCAGGTGGCAGTGCCACGCTGGCGGGCCGTCGTCTGCTGCGTGTGCTGGACGCCCAGTTGCTGCAACTCAACGCTTCTCCGGGGGGCGCTGCCGACCTGCTGGCCGCCTGCCTGTTCCTCGACAAAGCCGGGAGCCTGTGACATGGAAACCCTGACCTTCAAATACCCCGCCGCCGAACCCGGACGCGGCCGCACCCTGGTCGGTTGCGTCAGTTCCGGCGACCTCGAAGTGCTGATCGAGCCGGGCAATCCCGGCAGCCTGGACATTCAGGTGGTGACTTCGGTCAACGGCAGCGCTGCCCGTTGGACGCAGTTGTTCCAGCGCCTGTTCGAAGGCCGCAGCTTGCCGGCCGTGAAGATCGATATCCACGACTTCGGCGCCACTCCGGGCGTGGTGCGCTTACGCTTGGAACAAGGATTCGAGGAGATCACCCATGACTGATTCCGAACGTCTGCTGCAAAGCCGCAGCTTCGTCGAGCTCGGCGCGCGCCAGCGTGCCCAGGCCTTGCTCGATCCGGACACGTTCCGCGAGTTGCTCGGTCCGTTCGACCGCCTAATGTCGCCCTGGCTGCCACGCCAAGGCATCGTGCCCCAGGCCGATGACGGCGTGGTCATCGCCAAGGGGCGCCTGGCCGGGCGCAACGCAGTAGTGGCTGCAATCGAAGGTGGTTTTCAGGGGGGCAGTATGGGCGAAGTGGGCGGCGCCAAGATCGCCGCTGCCCTTGAGCTGGCCATCGAGGACAACCGTAACGGCATCCCTACCTGCGCCGTGCTGCTCCTGGAAACCGGCGGTGTGCGCCTGCAGGAAGCCAACCTTGGCCTGGCGGCGATCGCCGAGATCCAGGCGGCGATCGTCCAGTTGCGTGGCCACCAGCCGGTGATCGGGTTGATCGCAGGTTCGGTCGGCTGTTTCGGTGGCATGTCCATCGCCGCCGGGCTGTGCAGTCACCTTTTGGTCACCCGCGAAGCGCGCCTGGGGCTCAATGGCCCGCAGGTCATCGAACAGGAGGCGGGCATCGACGAGTACGATGCCAAGGACCGTCCATTCATCTGGAGCCTGACCGGCGGCGAGCAGCGTCATGCCAGTGGCTTGGCCGATGCCTACGTGTCCGACGACCTGACCGCTGTGCGCGAGCAGGTGCTGCAGCTGTTGCAGGCGCCCAGCGCTGCCCGCGCCAGCCGTCCTGACTGGTACCTCGAACGCTTGTCCAGCCTAGGCAGCGACGTCGCCCAACTCGACGGCGCCGACGTGCGTGCCCTCTATCAAGGAGATGCCCGATGAACCGTGCCCTCAATTGGCTCCCTGGCCTGGCTGGCGGCGAAAGCCTGCCTGGCTATCCCGCTTCGCTGCGGGTGGTCGACGCGGAACTGGACAATCGTCTGGCACGCTTCATCGCGGTGGTGCCCGATGCCGACAACCCCTTTCCCCGGGCTCGCGCCGGCGAGGTCGGATTGCTCGAGGGCTGGGGCCTGGCCAAGGCGGTGAACGAGGCCGTGGCGGCGGATCGGCATGGCGAAAAACGCGCCATCGTCGCCGTCATCGATGTGCCCAGCCAGGCCTATGGCCGTCGCGAAGAGGCGTTGGGGATCCACCAGGCACTGGCCGGCGCGGTCGAGGCCTATGCCCAGGCGCGGCTGGCCGGGCACCCGGTGATCGGTCTGCTGGTAGGCAAGGCGATGTCGGGTGCGTTTCTCGCCCATGGCTACCAGGCGCAGCGGCTGATCGCCCTGGATGACAGCGGTGTGCTGGTGCACGCCATGGGCAAGGCGGCGGCAGCGCGCATCACCTTGCGCAGCGTCGAACAACTCGAAGCCCTTGCCGCCGAGATTGCGCCGATGGCCTACGACCTGGACAGCTATGCCTCCCTGGGGCTGTTGTGGCGCCGCTTGAGCGTCCAGGACGCCGAGTCGCCGACCCCGGCAGACATCGCCCAAGTGCGCGCCTGCCTGGCTGAGGCGGTCCGCGATATCGGCGCCTCCACCGACCTGACCTCGCGCCTGGACGGCGAGAACCGCCGCGCCTCTCGCGAGGTGCGGGCCCGTCTGCGCCAGCAGTGGCAGGAGGCGTGAGATGAATCCGCCACGCCCGCACGACCTGCTCTGGGGCATGACCCCGGCAGATTTGCCTGAGGACAGCCCAGAGTGGGCGAGGCAGGTGGTGGCTAGCGGGCAGCCAGTGGTCGTGCGCCGAGCATTGTGCGCGGCGGGCCTGGTGGCGGTGGGCGTGCGCGGGCAGGGGCGCGATCAGCGCCTGGGCGTCGTCATGCGGCTGATGGATATACAGTGCCAGTCAGGCCCGGAAGCGTTGCGCTGGCAAGGCGAGGAAAGCCCCTGGCCGGCACTCCGGGCCCTGGCCAGCGCAACGCCGGTACTCGATGCGACTGGCCTGGGCTGGGGGCCGACCGGCGGCGTGGGCTATTACCTGGCCACCGGTCAACAGGTCCTGCACCTGGACAGTGATCTCGACCTGGTACTGCGTACGCCACGTTTCGTGGCGCGGAGCATGGCGCGTGACCTGCTGGATATTCTCGATCGCGGCCCCTGTCGCATCGATGTTCAACTGGAAACGCCGGCTGGCGCCATTGCCTTGCGTGAATGGGCCAGCGGTGCTTCGCGGGTTTTGCTCAAGTCGGCCCACGGTGCGCGCTTGCTGGCCGATCCGTGGCGAGCCTGCGAGGACGCGGCATGAGCAGTCTGTTCGCCTTTCCTGGCCAGGGCGCCCAGCAGGCAGGCATGTTGCATCGCCTGCCTGCCGGGGCTCGGCCCTTGCTCGAAGCTGCCAGCGACGTGCTCGGCGAACAGGTGCTGGAGTTGGACAGCGAACAGGCCTTGCAGTCCACCCGTGCCGTGCAGCTGTGCCTGCTGCTCGCCGGAGTGGCCTGGGCTAACGAGTTGATCCAGCGCAGCCCGGCCCCGGACTATGTGGCTGGTTTGTCCATCGGTGCCTATCCGGCGGCGGTGGTGGCCGAGGCCTTGGATTTCACCGATGCCGTGCGCCTGGTGGCGCTGCGCGGCGAGCTGATGCAGCGCGCCTACCCGCAGGGCTATGGCATGACCGCCTTGAACGGCCTGGACCTAGGCTGCGTCGAACAGTTGCTGGCCGAGGTTGGCGGCGAGGTCTTCGTTGCCAACCTCAACAGCGAAAACCAGATCGTGATCGCCGGTGCCGACGCCGCCATGGCCGAAGTGGCAGCGCGTGCTCGCCACCGAGGTCAGGGTGTGGCCCGTCGCCTGGCGGTGAGTGTGCCGTCGCACTGCCGGCTGCTCGACGGCCCGGCCGCCGAACTGGCTGCTGCCTTCGCCAGCGTCACCGTGCGTCGCCCGCGCATCACGTATCTCAGTGGCAGCAGCGCACGGCCGATCTTCGATCCACTACGCCTGCGCGACGATCTGGCCGGCAACATGGCACGGGTCGTCGATTGGCGTGCTACGTTGCGCAACGCCTATGAGCGTGGCGTGCGCCTGCATCTGGAAATGCCCCCCGGCAGCGTACTCAGTGGCTTGGCACGACCGGTGTTCGAACAGGGCCGCTGCCTGGCCCTGGAAATGACCTTGCCCGATACCGTCGACGCCTTGCTGCGTCAGGAGGTGAGCCGGCGCCAATAACTGCCGTGTTTTTCGAAGGACAACAACAAGCAACTTCGACCCAACGCGAGGACAATAACAATGATTATCTACGGTGTGGCCTTCCTGGCCTTGTGTACGCTTTTCGGCCTGTTCATCGGTGAGCTCCTGGGCAAGCTCCTGGGCATCCCGGCCAACGTCGGCGGTGTCGGTATCGCCATGCTCCTGCTCATCTTCCTCGGCAGCTACCTCAGCAAACGTGGCTTGTTCACCGGTAAAGCCGAACAGGGTGTGGAGTTCTGGAGCGCCATCTATATCCCGATCGTGGTGGCCATGGCGGCACAGCAGAACGTGCTCGGTGCGCTGTCTGGCGGGCCCATGGCCATTCTGGCAGGGACCGTGGCGGTCTTGGCGAGCTTCGCCATGGTGCCGCTGCTCGATCGCCTTGGGCAAAAGAAGCCTGAGGCGGTAACCGACAAATCCCTGACCACGCCGCAACGGTGACCGCCATGTACGAATCCATGATTAAAGTGATCAACGGTTACGGTCTGATCAGCGGCTTCGCCGTCATCGGCGTGACCATGTGGTTGTCCTACTGGTTGAGCGCGAAACTCACCCACGGCCGTCTGCACGGCTCGGCGATCGCCATCTTCCTGGGGCTGGTGCTGTCTTATTTCGGCGGTGTGATGACCGGTGGGCATAAGGGGTTGGTGGACATCCCGTTGCTCTCTGGTGTTGGCTTGCTGGGCGGGGCGATGTTGCGTGATTTCGCGATCGTCGCCACGGCCTTCGGCGTCAACATCGACGAACTCAAGCGCGCTGGGGTATCTGGCGTCATCTCGTTGTTCTTCGGTATCGCCGTTTCGTTCGTGGCGGGTGTCGGCGTGGCCATGGCATTCGGTTATACCGATGCGGTGAGCCTGACCACCATCGGTGCTGGCGCGGTGACCTATATCGTTGGCCCGGTGACCGGCGCGGCGATCGGTGCCAGCTCCGAAGTCATGGCCCTGTCGATTGCCGCAGGCCTGGTCAAGGCGATCCTGGTGATGGTGGTGACCCCCTTCGTGGCACCCATGATCGGTCTCAACAACCCGCGCACGGCGGTGATCTTCGGTGGTTTGATGGGCACTTCCAGCGGCGTCGCCGGCGGCCTGGCCGCGACCGATCCGAAGCTGGTGCCCTACGGTTGCCTGACCGCTGCGTTCTACACTGCGCTGGGTTGCCTGCTCGGGCCGTCTCTGCTGTTTTTCATCATGCGCGCCATTGCGCTGTAAGGCAGTGCTGCCTGGCCTCAGGTCAGGGCGGCGCTGTACATCCGGCATTCGGCCAGTAACGCCAACAGGTTCGGCTCGCGCTCGCGGGCCTTGAGAAACACCACGCCGATATGCTGCTGCAGCCGGTAGCGCGGCTGCAGCGGGATCAACCGCACGCGGTTTTCATACACGGCGGCGATGCGCCCTGGCAGCAGGGCGAAGCCGACGCCAGAGCTGACCATGCTGAGGAGGGTGAAGATGTCGTTGACCTGCATCGCCACCTTCGGTTCGAAACCGGCCTGCTGGAACACCCGCGCACCGTCACGGTGAGTGGCGAAGCCTTGGGTCAGGGTGATGAAGGTCGAGTCGGCCAGGTCGGCCAGGTCGACCTCGGCCTGCTCGGCGAAGGGGGAATCGATGGGTACGGCCAGAAAGATATTGTCGGAGAACAGCGGCAACTGCGCACAGGTCGGGTCGTTGATGCTGTCGTCCAACGATACCAAGATCGCCTCGAGTTCATGGTTCTTCAGGCGCTGCAGCAAATCGACGTTCGAGCCCAGGTTGAGATCGATGTTGAGCTCGCTGCGGCGCAGCTTCAAGCCCATGACCAACTTCGGGACGGTCTTGACGGTCAGCGAGTAGAGGGCGCCGAGACGAAAACGCTCGGCATAGAACCCTGCTGCCTCGCGAGTCTGACGTACCAGCTGCTCGGCATCCTGGATCAATTGCCGGGCCTTTTTCTCCAGTACGTAGGCGCTTTCCAAAGGGATCAACTGGCGGCCTTCATGCTTGAACAAGGGACAACGCAGGGCACTTTCCAGGGAATGGATCGCCCGGTGTACGCTGACCGCGCTGGTCGAAAGCTCGGCAGCGGCCCGGCCCAGGTTGCCGCTGCGCATGAAGGCGAGAAAGGTTTCCAGTTTCTTCAGGGTCAGTTCTTCGTCGATCAGCATGCCGAAGGCTCAGGTAGGATTGCCCCGATCATGCCACAGAAGGTCACTGCCCGGGGCGGGCCTTCGCCGAGGCGCTTGTCGCTCAACCATCGGATTGTTCCTCCGGCGGCACTTGCCCCTCCGGCCAATCAGGCGCCTCCTGTTCAGGCTCAGGCGTAGGCACTGGCTCACCGGGGTCATGGGGTATCTCGTCGACATAGGGATCGGGGTGATTGGGGTGGGTCATGGCAGGTCTCCTGGTTGATGTCGTGCGGTAGGCAGCGGTCGCCCCAGGACTGTTCAGTCGGATTCGCCGAGCGGGGGAACGTCGAGCCACGCAGACACTCCATTGCAGCAACGGCGCAAAACGGAATCTTGCCATGCTCATCAGCGCGATCAGCTTTTTCACCACCTTGGTTGCCATGGAGGTCGTCGCCTACCTGGTGCACAAGTACGTCATGCATGGGGTGGGGTGGGGTTGGCATCGCTCTCACCACCAACCACGCCATGGTGCATTCGAGAAAAACGATCTGTTCGCGGTGGTGTTCGCGGTGCTGGCCATTGCCCTGATCGCCCTGGGCAGCGCCGGGCTGTTTCCTTTGCAGTGGATCGGCGCGGGCATGACGGGATATGGCGCGCTGTACTTCATCGCCCATGATGGCCTGGTGCATCGGCGCTGGCCGCTGCGTTGGGTGCCCCGCAGCGGTTACCTCAAGCGGTTGTACCAGGCTCACCTGATGCACCATGCGGTACAAGGCCGTGACGGCTGCGTATCGTTCGGGTTCCTGTATGCCCCGCCTATCGAGCGCTTGCGCCGTCAGTTGCGCGCGCGCCATGACGGGCCGCTATCCCGCCAGGACGCTGCCAGAGTCGCCCGTCCCGAGCCTGGGCACGGCACAGCCGACGCGTCAGCGAGCGCCACAGACCGCTGAGAATCGCGCCGAGCTTTTCCCTGCGCGAAGTCGCCAAGCGCCCATCCCAGGCGTTGACGCCGGCGGCCTGCACCTTGATTCCGATCCGTCGATATACCAGCGCTGCCGTTGCCACTGCCCAGGCCGAGCGCCAGGGCAGGGCAGCGAGCCCCGCCTGCGCGCTGCGGTAGTAAGGTTCGGCCTCTGCCAGCAAACGCTCGGCCATGGCCGCCACGGCTGGCCGGTAGCGCGGCTCGGCCAGGCCCCAGGCCGGCACCTCGAACTCATCCAGCCAAGCCTGGGGCAGGTAACAACGCCCGACGCGGGCGTCTTCGACGATGTCGCGGGCGATGTTGGTCAGTTGCATGGCCAGGCCCAGATCGCATGCCCGGTCCAGCACAGCCGGATCGCGCACGCCCATCACCCGCGCCATCATCAGGCCCACCACGCCGGCGACGTGGTAGCAGTAACCCAGGACGTCCTGCGGGCGCGCGTAGCGCTGACCCGCGACATCCTGGGCAAAGCCTTCGAGCAGGTCGAAGGCTTCGTCGGGCGGGATGCCGTGGCGCTGGGCAACATCACCCAGTGCTGCGAACGCGGGCGTCTGGGCGGGCAACCCGGCGTAGATCTCGCGGGTCTGCCTTTGCAAGTCGGCAAGGCGCCGGCGGGCCTGCTCCGCGGGCAGGGGCAGGGCATCATGGCCGGCCTGCTGGCCATCGATCACATCATCGCAGTGGCGGCACCAGGCATACAGCAACATGGCGCTGCGCCGGGTCGCCGGATCGAACAGCCGGGCGGCTGCGGCGAAGCTCTTGGAGCCTACCGCGATGCTGTGTTCGGCATGCCGCAGCAGCGGGTCGGATCGTTGTTCGCTCATCGTGACAGGTCCTCCAGCATCAGCCCAGCGGTGGCCTTGGCCGATGCGATCACCCCAGGTACGCCGGCACCGGGGTGGGTACCGGCCCCGACCAGATACAGGTTGTGCAGGTGGGCGTCGCGATTGTGCGGACGGAACCACGCGCTCTGAGTCAGCAAAGGCTCCAGCGAAAAGGCCGAACCCAGATGGGCGTTGAGCTGTTCGCGGAAATCCAGCGGGGTGAAGGTGCGGCAGGTCACCAGGTCGTCGCGCAGACCCGGTATGTAGTGACGCTCCAGGTAGGCGAAGATGCGATCGCGATATCGGGGCCCTTCGCTCGCCCAGTCGATCGGAGCGTTGCCCAGGTGCGGCACCGGTGCCAGCACATAGTGGCTCGAACAGCCGGGCGGCGCCAGGCTCGGGTCGGTGGCGCAGGGTGCGTGCAGATACAATGAGAAGTCCGTCGGCAGCGCTGGTCCGTTGAAGATCTCCTCGACCAGCGCCTGGTAACGTGGGCCGAAGCACACAGTGTGGTGGCGCAGCTGCGGCTGGGCACGGCGAAGGCCGAAATGCACCACGAACAACGAGTTGCTGAAGCGCTTGCCCAGCAACCGGCGGCCTTCCTGGGCGCCTCGTCGATGCTGGCCCAGGAGTTCCGTATAGGTGTGCACCACGTCGGCATTGGAGGCCACGGCATCGGCCTGCCAATGCCGCCCATCCCGGCTGCGCACTCCGGTCAGGCGCTGGCCGTGGGTGTCGAAGGCGGCGACCTCGGCGTTGAGCTCCAAAGTCCCGCCCAGGTCGCGAAACAACTGCGCCAGGCCGTTGACCAGGGCGCCCGTGCCGCCCTTGGCGAACCATACGCCCCATTGCCGTTCCAGTGCGTGGATGAGTGTGTAGATCGACGAGGTCGCGAACGGGTTGCCGCCGACCAACAACGCATGAAACGACAACACTTGGCGCAACCGTTCGCTACGCACGAAGCGCGACACCATGGCATAAACGCTACGCCAGGCCTGCAGACGGGCCAGTTGCGGGCCGGCCTGGAGCATGCTGCGAAACGACAGGAACGGCACCGCGCCGAGCTTCAGGTAGCCCTCATCGAGCACCGATCGCGAGTACGCCAGAAAACGCCGGTAGCCTTCTACATCGGCAGCGTCCAAGGCATGGATCTGGCGCTCCAGCTGCTCTTGGTCGTTGCTGTAGTCGAACGTCGTGCCATCCTCCCAGCACAAGCGATAGAACGGGTTCACGGGCAACAGTTCGAGGTATTCGCCCATGGGTTTGCCAGCGAGGGTGAACAGCGCCTCGATGGCCGTGGGATCGGTGATCACCGTAGGCCCCGCGTCGAACGTGAAGCCTTGGTCGTGGTACACGTAGGCGCGGCCTCCTGGCCGATCGCGTCGCTCCAGCAAGGTGGTGTGGATGCCGCTGGCCTGGAGGCGTATGGCCAAGGCCAGCCCGCCGATCCCTGCGCCCACCACCACGGCTGATTTTCCTTGAGTCATGCAGGCTCCTTGAACGATTGAGGGGAATGGCGCAGTGCGGCCCTCAACGCCTCGGCCACCGGGACGGGTGGTTTGCCGACGAGGATGCGCAGGCGGTCACGCCAATGGCTGTGGCCGGCGTAGAAACGGCCGATCAACGGTTCGGGCAGGCGATGAAAACGCTCCATCACTCGCCAGCGGTCGTCGGGGCGTCCAGCCAGGAACAACATGCGGTTGAGCAATCGATAGAAGCTCTGATCTCGCCAGCGTCGGTGCAGATAACGGCCCAGCTGGTCTGCCAGACCGTCGGCGTCAGACAGCGGCTGCTGGGCGAGCCAATCGGCCAGTCGGACCGCTTCGGGCAGCGAGTAACCGGTGGTGCAATGGAACAGACCGGCGCGCAGGCCAGCCAAGGGCTGGCCTCCCTGCGCGGCCCACCAGGCAGGAAAATCCTCGGCCAGGGTGATGGGCAGGACGCCGTGCTCTTCACGTATGCATGCGTGCACCTGCCAGCCGTGCTGGCAGGCATATTCGGCGATATGCCCGCGCAACTGTTCAGGCTCGGGAGGTTGCCCATCGACGTAGTGGGTGTCTTCGATCAACAACGTATCGGCGCTCAACGGCAGCACGTAAACGAAGCGATAGCCTTGGCCCTGGTACACGCGGGCGTCCATGAGGATCGGTGCGCTCAGGCCGTGAGGCCGTATCATGCGCAGCACCTGGCCGAGAAATGCCTGCTGGCCCAGCACCCGGTGCGGACTGGCCTGGGCGCCACGGCCATCGATCACCACGCGGGCCTGCAGGCGCTCGCCGCCTTCCAGCGTCACCTGCTGTGCGCTGACCTGGCTAACCGCACAGTGGGTGCGTAGCGCCGGCCCCAGGGCGAGCTCGAGGCGCTCGGCGAAATGCTCGCTGGTGATGCTGGCATAACCGCTGGCGACACGACGCGACAGGTTCGGGAAGTGCACGTGGTAGGCCGGCCAACGCTTGACCACTAGCGGTGCCAACCAGTGCTGCTGAGCTGGGGTGAGGTCGGTATCGTGGAACGACCAGGTATGGTTGCCGCCGATCCGCGGCGCCTGTTCCAGGCACACCAGATCGAGCTCCGGACGCACCTGGCGCAAACGCCAGGCGATCAGGCCGTTTGCCAGGCCGCCGCCGACCAGGATCAGGTCATGCTTCATGCCGGTTGCGGCCCGGGTCCGAGTAAGCGCGCCCGGCGCAGTTGCGCGAGATTGCGCGAGCCGGTGCAAAAGCAGGCAATACGCAATTGACGCAAGACCACGTCGAAGTGTTCGATGACGGCCTCGGTGGAGGTCAGTGCTGCCTCGAGCACTCCAGCCGCCTGGCCGACCAGATCGGCGCCCAAACGAATGGCCTTGGCGGCTTCCAGGCCGTCACTGACACCTCCCGAAGCGATCAGGCCGACCTCCGGTAACGCCCTGCGCACAGCCAACAGGCATTGCGCGGTCGGAATGCCCCAATCGCGAAAGGCCAGGGCCACGGCGCGATCGGCGGCGCTGCTGGCGCGCTGGGCCTCGACCGCTGCCCAGCTGGTACCGCCAGCACCGGCCACGTCGATGATCTGTACGCCGGCATCGACCAGCGCCCGGGCCACCGTAGGCGAGACGCCGGCACCCACTTCCTTGGCGATCACCGGTACGTCCAGGACGCGGGTGAGTGCCTCGATCCTGTCCAGCACGCCCCGCCAATCGCGGTCGCCCTCGGGCTGGACCGCCTCCTGCAGCGGGTTCAGGTGGATGATCAAGGCATTGGCTTGCAGGCTGTCGACGGCCCTGCGCGCCAGATCCAGGCCATCGACCTCGCGCAGTTGCGCCGCGCCAAGGTTGGCGAGCAATGGAATGCTGGGAGCAAGCCGTCGTAGAGCAGGGGTCAGGCCCGTGGCCGGGCCCCCTTGCAGGCTCACTCGCTGCGAGCCTACCCCCATAGCGATGCCTAGCGCTTGGGCCGCTTCCGCCAAGTGATGATTGATGTGCTCGGCGCGCTGCGCACCACCGGTCATCGAACTGATCAACAACGGCGCACGCAGGGAAATGCCCAGCAGCGAGGTGCCCAGGTCGATCTCGTCCAGGGCCATCTCCGGCAGCGCGCAGTGCTCGAAGCGAATGGCCGACCAGCCCGGGTCGACGGCGGAGGCAGCTTGTCCAGGGGCCAGCACGATGTCCAGGTGGTCGTCCTTGCGTTGACTCAGCAAGCTTTTCTTCATGCCCGCTCCATTGCCAGGGAATCATCCGAGGGGCGCGTGAGGTCTGTGCAAAAGACAGGGGGGTTGTACAACGCAGCCCGATTTGTATAGCTAAGCCCAAAACGGCACAGCATGTGAGGCAACGGCAACTGTCGGTTCGTTCCTTCGACCTGTGCACCGGGTGCCGCGCAACCAATGAGGCAAGGATGACCACCATCGCCCACTCGCCCCAGGCCGCCGAGACCGGCTCGCTTGATTCGCTGATCCACCTGCAGGGCGCCATCGAAGCCCGCCTCGAGGCGTTGTTGCCCGCCGCCGGTAGCGAGCGCGACCTGGTGGCCGCTGCCATGCGTGATTGCACCCTGGCGCCAGGCAAGCGCCTGCGCCCGTTGCTGCTGGTCCTGGCAGCAGAAGGGCTGGGCGCCTGCCCCAAGGCCGCACTGGACGTTGGTTGTGCGATAGAGATGGTCCATGCGGCATCGTTGGTGCTCGATGATCTGCCCTGCATGGACGACGCCACCTTGCGTCGAGGCCGGGCCACCTTGCACTTGGCGTTCGGCGAGGATGTGGCGCTGCTGGCGGCGATCGCCTTGTTGTCCCGTGCATTCGCCCTGGTGGCCAGGCTCGAGGGTGTCTCGCCCCAGGTGCGTGCCGATCTGGTCGCGACCTTGGCCGACGCGATCGGTAGCCAGGGGCTGGTCAAGGGCCAGTTGCAGGACTTGCGTGACGGCATCCTGCCGCGCAGCGCCGAGCAGATCGTCGAGACCAACCAGTTGAAGACCGGTGCGTTGTTCGGCGCGATCCTGGCCATGGCAGGACACCTGGCCGATGCCACCGCTGCGCTGCAGGCATCGCTGCAGCGCTTCGCCGGCGAGCTTGGCCAAGCCTTCCAACTGTATGACGACCTGCGAGACCGCGACGCAGGTACCGGCAAGGATCCTGACAAGGATCACGGCAAGTCCACCTTACTGGCCCTGTGCGGCGAGGAGGCGGTTCGCGACCGATTGGCTGTCCACCTGGCCAATGCCGAGCATTACCTGGCCGAAGCCTCGCTCGGGGAGCGAAAGATCGTTCTGATGTTGCGTAGCGTGTTCACTTGCACCGGGTCGTCGCAATCAAACTTTCACGGCCCGTTGGGTTCTTCTGAACAACAACCCTCGCATGAAGGAGCCGAGCATGGAACACGACGACCGTAAACCCGCTGACAAGGTCCCCCACGTGGTGTCATCGGAGCAGGCGCAGCAGGGTGAACGTGCGCCCAAGCCCGTACTGGAACGCCCGGATCCTGATACCGAGGCAGTGGACAAGGTGATCACCCCCACCTCGACCCAGGAGGTCGAAGAACAGACCGAGGCCATCGAAAAACGCTTGCGCGACGTGGAGGGCAAGGCCAGTCGATGACCGGCCTTGCCACCTCGTCGATCAATGGGGCGCGCGGGGAATGGTCTTGAGCAGGTCTTCAGGACTGATGTGACCGACCACCTGCGCCACCGCACTGCCGGGTGTCGGCAGGTCGATGATGTGACTCTTCATCTTGCCGATCACGTGCATTTCACACGGCTTGCAGTCGAACTTCAGGGTCAGTACCTCGTCGCCCTGGATTAGCTGCATGGGGGCGACCTTGGTGCGTACGCCGGTGACGCCTTTGGCCTGCTTGGGGCAGAGGTTGAACGAGAAGCGCAGGCAGTGCTTGGTGATCATCACCGGCACCTCGCCGTGCTCTTCATGGGCCTCGTAGGCCGCGTCGATCAGTTGCACACCGTGGCGGTGATAGAAGTCACGCGCCTTCTGGTTGTACACGTTGGCGAGGAACGACAAGTGCGATTCCGGGTACACCGGAGGTGGCGTGGTTTCGGCCTTTCGCCCACCGCGCGGGTGAGCCTTGACCCGCGCCTCGGTGAGTGCCTCGATAGCTTCGCGGCGCAAAGCCTTGAGCTGCGAATTGGGAATGAAGAACGCTTGCGGAGCATCGAGTTCGATGGCGCTGGCGTGGTACTGGGTAGTCCCCAGCTGACCGAGCAGGTCGCGCAGTTGGTCGAGGGCCTGGGCTGGCTTGTTGGCCACGCCGAACGGTCCGTCCAGGGTCAGCTGGACACTGACGCCTTCTTCGCTGGTCGCGGTCAGGGTCAGACGCTCCTCGCGCAACCGCGCCTGCCACTGCACGCCGACCCGGCGTTCGGCCGAGGTGCGTAGCAGGGCTTGTTGCCAGTTGTGGTCGAGATTACGTGACAGCGGGTGGTTGGGACGCAGCTTGTGCAGCCCTTCGGGCATCTCGTTGGGCTCGACGCGATAGCGGTAGCGTTTTTGACCGTCCTCATCGAATTCACCGCGTGGCTCGGCGATGTTGGCGCGGAACCCGACCACTTCGCGCTTGACCAGCACATTGAGGCCGTCGCCGTTGGTCAACGGCACTTCGGTGACCACCAACATGTCGCGCTTGCCGACTTTTTCGACGACGCCCACCGGCAGGCCGGTGAAGGTCGGCGAGTCGAAGGCGCCGATGTCGACCTTACGCTCACTGACGAAATAGTCGGTACTGCCGCGGTGGAACGTCTTGTCTGGGTCGGGCAGGAAGAAGTGTTCGGTACGCCCGCTGGAAGCGCGGGCCAGTTCCGGGCGGCCTTCGAGGATGGCGTCGAGCTGCTGACGGTAGTGGGCCGTGATGTTCTTCACGTAGCCCATGTCCTTGTAGCGACCCTCGATCTTGAACGAGCGCACGCCGGCATCCACCAGGTCGGCCAGGTTGGCGGTCTGGTTGTTGTCCTTCATCGACAGCAGGTGCTTCTCGAAGGCGACGACGCGGCCCTGGTCGTCCTTGAGGGTGTACGGCAGGCGGCAAGCCTGGGAGCAGTCGCCACGGTTGGCACTGCGCCCGGTCTGGGCGTGGGAGATGTTGCACTGGCCGGAGAAGGCTACGCACAGGGCGCCATGGATGAAGAACTCGATGGCGGCATCGGTTTCGGCGGCGATGGCACGGATCTGCTGCAGGTTCAGCTCGCGGGCCAGCACCAGTTGGGAGAAACCGGCCTGGTCGAGGAACTTCGCCCGCTCCAGGGTACGGATGTCGGTCTGGGTGCTGGCATGCAACTCGATCGGCGGGATGTCCAGTTCCATCACGCCCAGGTCCTGCACGATCAACGCGTCGACACCGGCGTCGTACAACTGGTGGATCAGCTTGCGCGCAGGTTCGAGCTCGTTGTCGTGGAGGATGGTGTTGATGGTGGTGAATACGCGCGCATGGTAGCGGTGGGCGAATTCGACCAGTTCGGCGATATCGCCGACTTCGTTACAGGCGTTATGGCGTGCGCCGAAGCTCGGGCCGCCGATGTAGATGGCATCAGCGCCGTGCAGGATCGCCTCGCGGGCGATGGCCACGTCACGGGCAGGGCTGAGCAGTTCCAGGTGATTCTTTGGAAGGGACATATCGTTATGGTTTCGGGCGGTCACGGTTTAGGGCGGCATTGTAGCGGTGAAATGGATTGGTGACATCTTTGCCTGCCAAGAGGTGTGTGGTCTGTGCCGAAGATCAAAGGCTGATCCCCTTCAAGCACTCGACAAGGCGCAACGCTGCCGGCGACAGACTGCTCTCGCTGCGGGTGATCACCCCCAGTTCCCGTTCCAGCCCAGGCTCGGGCAGATACCGGCGGACCAGACGCCGCTCACCGTCATCCGCCGATTCCGGCAGCAACGCGATACCCAAGCCATTGCGCACCAGCGCCAAGACCGTGGACATGTAGTTGGCCTCCATGGCCACTCGTAACGTCAATCCACGCGCCTGGAACACCTGCTCGATCTGCGCCCGCACGCTGCTGTCGCGGCCAGTGAGGATCATTGGCTGCTCGTGCAGGTCGGCAAGGCCCAACTCACCGCTGACCAGCGGATGCCCGGCAGGTACGAACAGACACAGGCGGTCGTGCAGCAGCGGTGTGAACGACAGCCCATGGCCAAGCCTGGCCCGTACTCCCAGGCCAAAATCGACGTCGCCATCGCGCACCCGCTCGGTGATGCGCTCGGCCACCAGATCGCGCAAGCGCACTTCGATACCTGGGTATTGCTCATGGAACACGGCCAGTCGTTCGGGGAGGGCACCGGCACACAGCGAGGGCAGGGCTGCCACGCTGACCACGCCGCGACGCACGGCGGCCAGGCCTTGGCTGGCGCTGACGATGTTGCCCAGGTCCAGCAGCAGTTTCTCCATCGCCGGCAGCGCCTCGCGCCCGGCTGCGGTCAATGCCACATGGCGAGGGCTGCGCTCCAGCAGTTCCACCCCCAACCAACCTTCCAACTGGCGGATCTGCACGGTCAGTGCCGACGGCGACAGGTGCAGGTCGTCGGCGGCGCGGGCGAAGTTGCCGCGTTGGACCACGGTGATGAAGGCGCGGATGTGCTGCAAGGCATTCTTCATTTTGTTTTTTCGAACGTGAGTGGCTTTAAATTGCAAATTACACGCGCCGTGGCCCTTCCTGATACTCCAGGCAACAACAAAAATCACATGCTGGAGTCGCCCATGCTCGCCCTCTATGGCGTCATTACCATTCTGTCTCTGCTTGTCGCGGTGATGAGCAAACGCCTCTGGCCGTTGGTGGCGTTGATCGCCTTTCCCATCATTGCAGCCCTGTTGGCCGGCTTCGGCCTGCAGACCAGCGGTTTCATCCTCACCGGGATCAAGAATGTCGCGCCGGTAGTGGGCATGTTCATCTTCGCCATCCTGTTCTTCGGTGTGATGACCGATGCCGGCATGCTCGATCCGATCATTGACCGCATCCTGCGCGCCGTCGGCACCCGGCCCACGCGCATCGTCTGTGGCACTGCGTTGCTGGCGTTGCTGGTGCACCTGGACGGTTCGGGTGCGGTGACCTTTCTGGTCACGGTGCCGGCGATGCTGCCGTTGTATACCCGCCTGGGTATCGACCGACGGGTGCTGGCCTGTGTCGCAGCGATGGCTGCCGGAGTCAACTTCCTGCCGTGGACCGGACCTGTGCTGCGCTCTTCCGCGGCCCTGCACGTGCCGGTGGCGGACCTGTTCCAGCCGCTCATTCCGGTGCAACTGGTGGGCCTGGCGTTCGTCTTCGCCTGTGCCTGGTGGCTGGGCCGGCGGGAGGAAAAGCGCCTGGGCCTGTGTGGCGGCAGCGATGTCGCCGCGCCGCAGCGTGCCCTCAGCACCGAGGAGCAGGCGTTGCGCCGACCGCGCCTGTTCTGGCCGAACCTGTTGCTGACGGTATTGGTCATGGCCGTGATGATCGCCGGCTGGGTCGACCCGGTGGTGATGTTCATGCTCGGTACCGTGATTGCGCTGTGCCTGAACTATCCTCGCGTCGATCATCAGCGCGAACGCATCGACGCCCACGCCAAGACCGCGCTGACCATGGCCAGCATCCTCCTGGCCGCTGGCGTGTTCACCGGCATCATGCAAGGTACCGGCATGCTCAAGGCCATGGCTGAGGTGGCGGTGCAGCAGATTCCACCAGGGCACGGGAAGTTGATCCCCGCGCTGGTGGGTTTCGTATCGATGCCACTGAGCCTGCTGTTCGACCCTGACTCCTTCTACTTCGGCGTGATGCCGGTGATCGCCGAAGTCGGCCGTTCGCTTGGCGTCGACCCGGTGCAGGTGGCCCAGGCTTCGCTGCTTGGGGTGCATACCACCGGGTTCCCGGTTAGCCCGCTGACCCCGGCCACCTTCCTGCTGGTCGGCCTGTGCAAGCTGGAGCTGGCCGACCACCAACGGTTCACCCTGCCATTACTGTTTGCCGCGTCGGTGCTGATGACTCTGACCGCGTTGGCACTGGGAGTATTCTGAAGATGAACACCCTGCGCATCGGCGCTGGCGCCGGTTATTCCGGCGACCGCGTGGAGCCTGCCGTCGAACTGGCCCGTGACGGCGATCTTGACTACCTGATATTCGAATGCCTGGCCGAGCGGACTATCGCCTTGGCCCAGCAAGCACGCCTGGCCGAACCCGAAGCCGGCTTCGATCCTTTGCTGGTCACGCGCATGCGGGCCGTGCTGCCCTTCGTCCGTCAGGGCAGTCGACGCCTGCGGATCATCAGCAACATGGGCGCCGCCAACCCACGTGCAGCAGCTCGCCAGGTCGTCGCTGTCGCCACTGAATTGGGGTTGCACGGGCTCAAGGTGGCGGCAGTGGAGGGCGACGACGTACTCGCCGTGCTGCGCGAACACCCAGATTGGCAGTTGGACAACGGTCTGAATGTGGCCGCTCTGGGCGAGCGCATGGTGTCGGCCAACGCCTACCTTGGGGTCGAGGGCATTCTCCAGGCCTTGGCCGAGGATGCCGATGTGGTGATCACTGGGCGCGTCGCCGATCCTTCGTTGTTCCTTGCGCCACAGTTGCATGCCTTTGGCTGGGCGGCAGACGATTGGCTGCGGCGTGGCCGCGGCACGCTCATCGGTCACCTGCTCGAATGCGCCGGGCAGGTCAGCGGAGGTTATTTCGCCGACCCCGGCGTGAAGGATGTCCCCGACCTGGCGCGGCTGGGTTTCCCCCTCGCCGAAATCGACTCCGAGGGCCAGGCATGCATCACCAAGGTCGCCGGCAGCGGCGGGCGCATCGACGTCGCGACCTGCACCGAGCAACTGCTGTACGAGGTGCACGACCCGGGCTGCTACTTCACGCCCGATGTGGTCGCTGACTTTTCCGCTGTGCACTTTGCCTTGCAGGGGCCGGACACGGTGCAGGTCAGCGGTGCCACCGGCACTCAGCGACCCGAACGACTGAAAGTGACCGTTGGCTATCGTGACGGTTGGATCGGTGAAGGGCAGATTTCCTATGGTGGCCCCAATGCGCTGGCGCGAGCCCGCCTGGCCGGGAAGATAGTCGAGCAGCGGCTGACCCTGACCGGCGTGCCGGTCGAGGAGCTACGTTGCGAGTTAATGGGCATCGACTCGCTGCACGGCAGTGATTTCGGCCACTCTGGCGAGCCCTGGGAAGTGCGCTTGCGCGTGGCCGGGCGCTGCGCCACGCGGGCGGCTGCCCAGGCCTTGGCCAACGAAGTGGAGACCCTGTACACCAACGGCCCTGCCGGCGGCGGCGGTGCCACCCGCCAAGTGCGCGAGGTGTTGGCAGTGGCCAGCCTGTACCTGCCCCGTGAGTTCGCCATCGCCCGTGTCCATCTGGAGGTCTGCCCATGACCGTCGCATTACATGAAATTGCCCATACCCGTACCGGAGACAAGGGCGATACTTCGAACATTTCGCTGATCGCCTATCGGGCGGAGGACTACGCCGTGCTGTTGCGCGAGGTCACGGTGGATAAGGTCGAGGCCTGGTTCGCCCATTTGCGCGATGCCGATGCGGGACCGGTTCGGCGTTACGAGCTGCCGCAGTTACGGGCGCTGAACTTCGTGTTGCCTGGGCTGCTGCGCGGTGGCGTGACACGGTCGCTGGCGCTGGATGCACATGGCAAGTGCCTGGGGGCGGCTCTGTTGGGGATGCAGGTGCGGCGCTAGACAGGGGAGTGTCGGGGGCCGCTTGGCGGCCCATTGTCAGAACTGGTATTGCAGCCCAGCCCCCGCATACCAGGACCGCCCCGGCGCCGCCTCGTAGTAGCGCCCGTTGCTGTCGCCGACGATCACCGAGCCGACGTACTGGCGGTCCAGCAGGTTATCCAGCCGCAATAACTGGTGGAAGGTCCACGGCCCGTAGTGCTGTTCGAACCGGGTTCGCCAGTTGAATACGGCATAGCTGGGCGCGACATGCTGGTCGTTGCTGTCCTCGACGTACACCTTGCTCCGGTATTGCCCTTCAAGCCCCATGCTGATGCCGTCGCGCGGTTTCCAGATCAGTTCGCCGAACAGGCTGGCCTGAGGCACGCCTGGGAGATGATTGCCCTTGTCGATGCTGGTGGTACCTTGGCTGAATGCTTCGTCATAGGTCGCATCGAGCAGGGTATAGGCCAGATTGGCCTGCCATTGGGCATTGAACTGGCGTTGTACGCTGAGTTCGAACCCGCGGCGCAGCGTCTTGCCGGCGTTACGGTAGCTGGTGCGCCCGCCTTCCGAGGCCGCCACCACGATCTCGTCCTTGGTGCGGATCTCGAAGATCGCGGCGTTGACCCGGGTGCGTTCATCCGGACGCGCCTTGAGGCCGAGCTCGTATTGGGTGCTGGTGGCCGGGTCGAGTCCGAAGTTGAAACCTTCCACGGCGCCGGGCGCATAGGCCATCTCGGCCTGGGTCGGGGTCTCGAAGGCCTTGCCGGCACTGATATAGCCGTGCAGGTCGGGGGTGAAGGCGTACATCACCGACAAGGTTGGTGTGGCGCGCTGGTATTTCTTCGAGCCACTGGCATCGCCGTTGGCCAGGTAGTGGTCGTCGACCTCCATCTTCATGGTGCTATGACGCAGGCCCGCGTCCACGGTCCAGCGGTCCAGCTCCCAGTGGGCCTGGATATAAGGGTCGAGGCTGGTGGCGGTGTCCTTTTCCTTGCGTCGCAACTCGCCCTTGACGCCCAGGGTGGCGCCGCTGAAGTTCTGGTAGCCGCGACGGTCGTCGGTGCTGCGGTCGTAGTCGGCGCCGACGGTCACGGTAAGGTTGCCGGGCGCGGCGGCGATGGGCTGGATCCAGCGCAACGTGCCCCCATGGAATTCACGGTCGAAGTCGACCACGCCACCGCCGCGGTCGTTGGCTGGCGCGCCCTTGGGAATCGACAGGTACTGGATCACGCTGCGCTTGCCGGCATACAGGTTGAACTGCAAGGTCGCATCGCCAAAGGTGCGCTCGTAGTTCATGCCCAGTTGCTGGTGATGGATGCTCTTGCGCGTGTCGTATTGCTCGGCTCGCTCGGACACCGACCGCGGATCATGCTTGTAGGCCTCCCAGGTCTGCCCAAGCGGATCCTCGGTGCCGTTTTGCTCCAAGGTACTGAAGATCAGCGCCAGACGGCTGTCCTCGTCGGGCCGCACGTGCACCTTGGCGAAGGTCTGGTCGCGGCGGGCCGAGCTGTGGTCGCGGTAGCCATCGGTGTCCATCCGCGAAGCGTCCACCAGGAAACCGGCCTTGTCGTCGCCACCTTCGCTGTACACGTGGTGCTTGTTGAACCCGTCGCTGCCGAAGGTGGTTTCGGCGCCCACCTTGGGTGGACCTGCGCCGTCGCGGGAAAACATCTGGATGACACCGCCTGCATTGCTGCCGTAGATGGCAGAGGCCGGGCCACGCAGGACTTCTATGCGATCGGCCACATCCAGGTTCAAGGTGGCAGCCTGGCCTTGGCCGTCCGGCGTACTGGCCGGAATTCCATCGCTGAGCAGCTTGATACCGCGCACGCCGAACGCCGAGCGGGCGCCGTAACCGCGTGAAGAGATTTGCAGGTCTTGGGCGTAGTTCTGGCGGTTTTGCACCACCAGGCCCGGCACCCGATTGAGCGCCTCCGACAGGTTCACGCCCAACTGGCCATCGGCGATCTGCGCTCGGTCGACGGTGTCGATGGAGTACGGCAGGTCGAAAGTCGGATTGGGTACGTAGCTGCCGGTGATCACCACCGGCTCGAGCAACTCGAAACGGCTGGGCGGTTCGGCCTGGGCCAAGGGGCACAGGCTCAGGCCGGGGAGCAAGGCGCTCAGCGCTCTGCGGCGTAGAGAGGTATCGGGCATCGGGCAGCGTCCTGCTGGTGCAGCATTCCTGGGGTCGGTCAGGCCTTGGCAGCCATGGCGGTCACTTCTACACGCATGCCCTCGAACGCAAGCGATGCCACGCCAACGGCGGCACGGACCGGCCAGGGCTTGCTGAAGAAGCGCTGGTATACCTCGTTGAACACGGCGCGGTCGGCCATATCGGTGAGGTAGATGGTCAGGTGCAGGACGCGGTCCATGCTGCTACCGGCTTTTTCCAGAGCGTCCTTCAGGGCCTGCAGGGTGCATTCGCACTGGGTGACGATGTCGCCCAATTCCAGGCTACCGTCGGCACGAATCGGCACTTGGGTGGTGACCAGTAAGCCATTGAACTCGGCGACGTCGGAGGAAATGGATTCGGCATCGGAGTCCGGAGTGAAGATGATGTCTGCGTTTGCCATGAGTCGTTTTGCCTTGCGACGTGGGAAAAAGTGCAAGCCTACGCGAGCGGCACGGGCGGGTCGAGCACGATGGCCCGGTCAAGGCACCGCTGGGCCATCGAGCATTGTCATCACCGGCGGTGCAGGTCAGAATCGCGCCCGATTCTGACGCTAGGGGTTAACGTTGAACGAACAGACATTGTCGAGGCGCCTTGAGCGCGTGGCGGCGCAGGTGCCGCAGGGCGCGCGCCTGGCGGATATCGGCTCGGACCACGGCTACCTGCCGGTGGCGTTGCGCCTGCGTGGGGTGATCGAAGCGGCAGTGGCGGGTGAAGTGGCGCAGACACCGTTCGCCTCTGCCCAACGCACGGTACGTGAAAACGGCCTGCAAGCGAGTATCAGTGTGCGTCTGGCCGATGGCCTGGCGGCCATCGAGGCGGATGATCGGATTACCGCCATCACCTTCTGCGGCATGGGCGGTCAGACCATTCGCGACATCCTCGAGCGCGACCGCCGGCATCTGTCGGGGCGCGAGCGGCTGATCCTGCAGCCCAATGGCGATGAGCGCGAACTGCGTGAGTGGCTGGCGGCGAACGGCTACCGCATCGTCAGCGAAGAACTGCTGCGCGAACACCGTTTCGATTACGAGATCATTGTCGCCGAGCCGGGCGAGGGGCAGGCCTATAGCGCGCAGGAACTGTATTTCGGACCTTTGTTATTGCGCCAGCGCAGCCCTGCATTCTTGAACAAATGGCAGCGTATGCTACGGCAGAAACAACAGACCCTGGCGAATTTCCAACGTGCGCGGGCGACGGTCCCGGAACACAAGACCCGCGATTTCGAGCGGCAGGTCAGTTGGATCAACGAGGTCCTGGCCTGAATCACAGGCGCGAACAGTTACCCATTTCCCGGTAGGCGATTTCGTGGGTCTGGCCTTGGTGGTCGATATAGACCATGTGCGAGGTACCCACTTCACAGTCGGCAGCGTTGCTGTCCGGCGTGATCGAGATGACCTTGGCCACATCCATAGGCATGCCGTATTCGTAGTTGCTGCTGTTCGCCGCTTGGTGGACTGGCTGGGCCGCCAACGCGGTGAAGGAGGCGAGGGTGGCCGACAGGGCGAGGAAAGCGATCGAATGTTTCATGGCAGGCTCCTTCTTTGCGGATGTCTCATGATGTATTCATTGGTCATGCACAACAAATGGGCTATACCGTGATAGATTCCTGCCTTCGGCGTAAGAATATAGCGAGGATGCCACGCGGATGGACATGTTGCACGCCATGCGTACCTTCACCCGGGTCATCGAGTGCGGCAGTTTTGCGGCTGCTGCCAATGCCCTGGACATTTCCGCTGCGCAAGTCTCACGGATCATCGCGGAGCTGGAGAACCAGCTACAGACGCGCTTGCTGCATCGCACCACCCGGCGTTTGCGCATGAGCGAGGCGGGCGAGCGGTTTCTCGAACGGGCACGGCAGATCTTGCTGCTGACCGACGAAGCCATGGACGAGGCCCGTGGTGCGCACCTCACGCCGCGCGGGCGCCTGCGCCTGCACTGCCCGCATGGCATGGGCATGTTGCTGATGCCCCTGGTGGCTGGCTACAACGCCTTGTGCCCGGAGGTGGTGATCGAGCTTACGCTGTCACAGCGCAATCCCGACCCGCTGGCCGAGGGGCACGATGTGGTGATCACGGTCGACGAGGCGCTGCCCGATTCACAACTGATCGCAGTGCCGTTGGGCAACATCTTCAGCATTCCCTGCGCGGCGCCCAGCTACCTCGACGCCCATGGCGTACCGGAGCGTCCCGAAGACCTGCACGACCATCGCTGCCTGCGTATGGCCTATCCGATGTATGAAAGGGACTGGGTGTTCCCACAGGGGGTCGATCAATTCGTGATCGCCCCGCGGGACAGCTTCCTGACCAATGTGGCCGATGCCATGCTGGTGGCCAGTGAGTTGGGGATGGGGATCGGTCTGTTGCCCTTCTATACGGCAAGCGAAGCCATCGAGCAGGGCCGCCTGCGCCGTCTGCTGGCGCCGTACAGGCTGCGCGAGAGCATGCTGTATGCGATCTACCCGTCGCGACATTACCTCGACGCCAAGGTGCGGACCTGGATCGATTACCTCAAGGAAGAGTTACCGGCGCTGTTCCAGAGCCATGAGCGGGTGGTGGACGACCAGCGTTATTGGCGGTGACTGGGGAAGGGCGGCTAGCTGATTCATCGGCGGCGCCGATATCGCGCGCCGCCGGCGCGGCGCGCAATTTACGCACTACCCTCGATCCCAAGTGCACCGAGCGAAACAGCTGCCCTCAGCGGCTGTCCTGATCCTCGGCCGTACCGCCCGAGGCACCGGCACCGGAACCTGTGCCTTCGCCGGTGTTGTTGGAGCCGCCGGCAGCGCCGTCGGCGGCATCGGAATTGCTGCCGGTGTCGGCGCTGTCGTTGTCGCCGGTTCCGCCTGGGGTATTCACACTGCTCCCTTCACCTGCCGTCTTGCCAGGCGTCGGGTCGGCCGGTTGGGTGGCAGAGGGCCGGTTATAGGTGCTGCCCTCGCTGGCGGCGAAACTGGCTGCCGAGGCCAGGCCGAGTGCCAGGGCAAGGCTGAGCGAAAGCGGACGAATGCGCATCATGGTCGATCTCCTGTGCGAACGATGTGTCATTCGTTGGGCGTTGCAATCATGGCGCAGTGCTGTCCGGCCGACAGGCGGTCGTGAACAGGGCCGCGATGGCGGCCCTGGTGCAGTCAAGAATGCTCGGCATGCGCTGCCGTTTGCGGCGGGCTTTGCTCCGCCGCCTCGAGCGGCGGATGTTCCTGGGCGGCGTGCATCAGGTCTTCGGTCACCCGCAGTTCGGCACCGGTGGGCGAGAATGTCGCGGTGGCGGCGAACGGCGCCGGGTGTTCGGCCTTGGGCCGCTTGCCGCGACGCCACAGGAAGAAGCCGAACATCGCTCCATTGATCACGGTGAAGGCCCAGAACAGTCCGACCTCGCCGAACGATGTCATCATCGGCGAAATCGCCAGTGGAGCCAGCGCCGAGCCCAGCGAGTTGATCAGCAGCAAGCCCTGGATCATCGGCACCAGGGCATCGGAAGGCGCACGGTCGGCTGCACTGCTGACCGCGACCGGGTACAGCGCGAACACCCCGCCCCCGAGCAGGAACAGCAAGACCGGCAGTAGCATCGAATTCGCCGGCAGCAGCACGACGATCACCGACAGCACGGTGCACAGTGCTGCCAGTGCGATCAGGACGTCCTGGCGGTCCTTGCGGTCGGACCAGCGACCGACCGGGTATTGCAGCAGCATCGCGCCGAGGATCACCCAGGCCATCATGTTGCCGATCTCACCCACGTCCATGCCGATCCGTTGCAGGTACAACGGCAGCAGCGCGTAGATCCCGGCAATGGCCGCGCCCGAGCCGAAGCAACCGACCAGCCCGGTCGGCGCGACGCCCAGCAGTTGGCGGGGCTTGAGGGGTTCGACCTGCTCCAGCAACGGCGAGACTTGTGGCAGGATCACGATGGGCATCACCGACAGTGCCGCGAGCATGCCGGCGACCATGAATGGCGCGGTCTCGCCCCAACCGGTGATCTCGCCCAAGGTGGCCTGGGCGATCACTCCGGCTCCATAGAAGGCGATCATGTACAGCGCCAGCAGGCGGCCACGGATCTTCGCGTCACCGGCCAGCAGCAACCAACTCTCGATCACCAGGAACACCCCCACCGTGGCCCAGCCGTTGATCAGGCGCAGGGCGATCCACCAGGTGGTGTCGTAGAACAGGCCTTGGGCCAGGATGGTCGCGGCGATCAGTGAGGCGAAACTGCTGTAGGCGCGGATGTGGCCGATTCGCAGGATCAGCCGGTCGTTGAATACGGCGCCCAGGGTCAGGCCAATGAAATAGGCCGACGAGACGATACCGATCATGGTTGCCGATTCGCCGGCAGCGCCCAGGCGCAGAGTCGTCAGGGAAGACATGAAGCCATTGCCCAAGGCGATGATGAAAAGCCCGAGCAGGGGTGCCAGCGCCATGGCCAGCAAACGCGGAGACATAGTTACCTCGAATGGATGAAGACGGGATGAGCGCCTCTTCGAACACGCACGGCGCACCGGGCCATGACGGGCCGGTGGGCTGCACGGGTGTGCCTAAGCTGGATGCGACCTGGGCAAGACTCAACCGCTAAACCTGTCAGGAAGTAGGTCGGGCGGGGTCGGTTGAGCCTATTGCACATGGGCGGGCATGTGTTCAGGCACGGACTTTGTCGTTGCTGCCGGTTGCCACCGTTCAAGGCGACGGCCGAAAAGGAGGCGCGATTCTAAGCCCTGCGAACGATTTGCCCAAGGGGCTGACACCTGCGACGAGACGCCGCACCTGCCATTGCCGTGGCTCGGTGGCCGCGCCGGGCAGCGAGATGCCGGCTGCCAGCACGAAGGCCTGCCAGTCAGCGCCGGTCTGCGGCATACTGTCGCATTTCCAGGAAGGACACGCTTCATGCTGGCATCGCTGTCGGCCATTCTGGCACCCGTCTTCATCGTCGCCGGCATTGGCTATCTGTGGGCCCGAAAAGGGTTCGATTACCCCACCGAGTTCGTCGCACGCATGGTCATGACCGTCGGCACGCCGTCGCTGGTGCTGTCGACATTGAGCCGTACCGAATTGCAGGCCGATGCCTTTCTCGGCATGGCCGCGGCCTGCAGCCTGTGCCTGGCCGGCATGGCCCTGGCAGGTTGGCTGGTGTGTCGGGTGGGCGGTTACCAATGGCGGGTACTGATGCCGGCATTCATGTTTCCCAACACCGGCAACATGGGCCTGCCGATCAGTCTCTATGCCTTCGGTGAGCACGGCCTGGCACTGGCGGTGGCGTTCTTCCTGACATTGTCGGTGTTCCAGTTCACCCTGGGTCTGGCCATTTCCGGCACTGCCGCCTCGTTCAAGGCGTTGTTGCGCAACCCTATCGTCATCAGTCTGGCAGGGGCCATGCCGATCATCTTCTGGGGCGTCGAACTGCCACGCTGGCTGGCCAATACCGTGGACCTGCTCGGTGGCATGAGTATTCCGCTGATGTTGCTGACCCTTGGCGTGTCGCTGGCCAGCCTGCGCTTGCGTCATGTCGGTAGTGGCCTGCTGCTGGGCGGTCTGCGCATCGTGCTGGGGGCGGCGGTGGGCTGGGCAATCGGCCAGATGCTGGGCATGGGGGAGTTGGAACGGGCGGTGTTGATGGTGCAGTCGTCGATGCCGGTGGCGGTGTTCAACTACCTCATGGCGGTGCGCGCCAACCGTGAACCCGAGCAGGTGGCGAACCTGGTGATGTGTTCGACGGTGCTGTCCTTCGCCTGGCTGCCGCTGGTGCTTTCGTGGACCCTGTGAAGGTTCTGGCTCCAGTGGCAGCCGTGCGGACGGTCAGGGCGTGACCAGACGCTCATGTTTCCAGCCAGCGTCGGTCAGGACCATGGCATCGGTGGCCTGGAGCGGTCGCTCTGCGCTGGCCACCGCCTTGTCCAGGTCGGCGATGCCGTTGCGAACGCTTTGCTGCTTTGCCCACTGTGGCAGCCCAATGACCTTGTAGGCATAGGTCACTTGTGAAGTCTGTTTGCCGTTGCTGCGCGTAGGTTCGCTGAAGCGTTTGACATCCGTGACCTGCGCCTTGCCGAAGCACAGCCCGCCGACGGCTTTGCCATCGCGTTGCCGGCCGACATTGGCCTTGTAGTACTTGCGGCCTTCCTCGGTCAGGTCGTAGGCGTAGTAGATATCGGTACGAGCAGGTTGCCACAGGCGCGCCGGCACCTCCGTGCGGGAAATCTCCTGTTCACTGACCACGCCCACCTTGGCCAGCGCATGCAGGGCCTGGTTGGTGCCGTGGATGTCGAAGTCCTTGGTCTGGGTGGGAAACGCGCTGATCACGAAGCAGTGGGGATATTGCGTATCGAGGTAGGCCTGGGCGGCTGCTTGGAATGTGGCCTTGTTCGGCTGCTCGTTGCCGGAGCAGCCGGCCAGCGCCGATAGCAGCGCCAGGGGTACGATCTTCCTGTACATGATGAAGCGTCCTTGGATTGCCGAAAGTATTGCGGTGGGCCGAATTAGACCCCACGTACTAGAGCGGCGCAATCGTGGCAGGACGGCATCTCAGGATACAAGGAGCGGGCTCGTCGGAGTGGCGAACCGCTGCGAACACCGGCAAGGCCGGTGCCATGCAGATGCCGGGACCGCTAAGGAGTCGGCACATCTCGGCTGCGCAGCTTCTCCGGCAGGGCGAACAACAGCAGCAGCACCGTCGCCACGCAGGCTCCGGCAATCAGATACAGCGCTGGCGTGGTCGTGCCGGTCAGGTCACGAATACGTCCCACCAGCACCGGGCTGACGATGCCGCCCAATTGCCCCATGGTGTTGATCAACGCGATTCCGCCTGCGGCTCCGGCACCGGCGCCGGCCAACAGTTTCGGTGGCAATGCCCAGAAGCTCGGGATCGATGCGACCACCCCCGCACCCAGCAGGCCCAGGGAAACCAGCAGCAACGGCGTGTTGTCATCGAACAGGCCCGCGCACAGGAAGCCCACCGCACCCAAGCCGACCAGGCCAGCGGTGAACCAGCGCCGCTCGCCCGTAGCATCGGACAGCCGTCCGCACACCACCATGGCGATAGCCCCGCAGATGTATGGCACAGCGGTGAGCAGGCCGATCACCGTTGGATTCTCGGTACCGGCACTGCGAATCAATTGGGGTGCCCAGAAGTTCAGGCCGTAGGACGCTATCTGGATCAGGAAGTAGATCAGCCCCAAGGTCAGGAAACCGGGAATGCGAATGGCCTGCAGCAGCGAGCCCTGGCCATGCCCGGCCTGGGGTGGGTCGATTCGCGACAGCAATAGGCGTTTTTCACCGGCATCGAGCCAGCCGGCATCCTCGATGCGGTCTTTGAGCAGCGTCAGCACCAGCAGACCCAGGGCTACGCAGGGGATGCCGCCGAGCAGAAACAGCCAGTGCCAGCCGCGAATCTGCAAGGCACCATCGAGATGGCCCAGTACCAGGCCGGAGATCGGTGCCCCGAACAGCCCGGCGAATGCCGAGGCGAGGAACAGCAACGAGGTGATACGGCCGCGATAATGGCGCGGGAACCATAGGGTCAGGTAGTACAGCACGCCAGGCGCAAAACCAGCCTCCATCGCACCGATGACGAAGCGCAGGGCATAGAACTGCCATTCGGTGGTGACGAACACCATGGCCGCTGTCGCCAGCCCCCAGGAGATCATGATGCGGGCGATCCAGCGGCGTGCGCCGACTTTGTAAAGCATCAGGTTGCTGGGAACCTCGAACAGCACGTAGCCCACCACGAACAGGCTGGCGCCAAGGCCATAGGCAGTGTCGCTGAAGCCCAAGTCGGTCTGCAGCTGGAACTTGGCGAAGCTGATGTTGATGCGATCGAAGAAGGCGAACAGGTAGCAGACCATGATCAGCGGCATCAGGCGCCAGGCTACCTTGCGGATCAACGCTTTTTCAGTATCGGCCACGCCTTCGGCGGCCGACTGCAGAGCAGTAAGACTCATGGGTAGTTTCTCCAGTTGGGCCACCTGAGGGCAGCCCTGTTGTTCTTGTTTTCTGGTGGGGGCAAGCCCCCGATCTACAGCGGTGAATCAGGCTGGCAGGTCAGCCGGCAGCGGGTGCAGGTCGCAGTTGCGTCCGGCCTTGGCCAACTGGCCAGGTACTTCATGGCCGAGCAAAGCGGGCAGACCGCGGGACAAGGCCAGTAGGCCGTCGAGGTCGATACCGGTCGGGATGCCGGTTTCCATGCACAGGTTGACCAGGTCTTCGGTGCAGATGTTGCCCGAGGCGCCGGGTGCGAAAGGGCAGCCGCCGAGTCCGCCGAGCGCAGCGTCGAAACGCCTGGCTCCGGCTTCGAAGGCGGTCAGCACATTGCACAGGCCAAGGCCGCGGGTGTTGTGGAAGTGCAGGGTGAGCATCGCCGCCGGCAGTCGCTCCAGGCTGCGCCGCACCAGACGTTCGACCTGACGCGGGTTGGCCATGCCAGTGGTGTCGGCCAGGGTCACGCCCTGCACGCCCAGCGCTAGGTAGGCATCGACCAGGCGCATGACCTGATCCTCGTCGATCCGACCCTCGAATGGGCAGCCGAAGGCCGTGGCCACCGTCGCGTTGAGGCTCACATCCCGGCCTTGCACGGCCTGGACGATATCGCCGAAGCCGGCCAGGGATTGCTCCCGGCGCATGCGCATGTTCGCCAGGTTGTGCGACTGGCTGGCCGACAGCACCAGGTTCAACTCGTCGGCACCCGCTGCCAGCGCCCGCTCGGCGCCCTTCAGGTTGGGAATCAGGGCTACGTAGACCACGCCGGGCGCACGCTGGATACCACGGAATACCTGGTCGCCATCGCGCAGCGCCGGAATCGCCTTGGGCGACACGAACGAGCCCGCCTCGATACGACTGAAGCCCAGTTGTGAGAGGCCATCGATCAACGTGATCTTGTCTTCGCTGGGGACCCAGGTGGGCTCGATCTGTAGGCCGTCACGCGGGGCCACCTCTTGGATCAGCATGCGATCTGGATGGGTCGGAATCATTGCACCACCCCCTGGGCTCGCAGTTGGGCAATCTGAGCGGTATCCATGCCGAGGCCGCCGAGCAGCGCATCGGTATGCTCGCCCAACGCCGGGCCCTGCCAGTCGACTCGTCCTGGGGTCGCCGAAAGTTTGGGGACGATGCCCGGCATGCGCACCGGCGTGCCGTCCGGCAAACGGCTGTCGAGCAACATGTCGCGGGCGTTGTAATGCGGGTCGTTGACGATATCGGCCACCGAGTAGATGCGCCCGGCGGGCACCTCTGCGGCCTCAAGCGCGGTCAGCACCTGTTCGATGTCATGGCGACGCGTCCAGGCCTCGATAGCCTCGTCAAGCAGCGCAGCCTGGGCGGCGCGGCCATCGTTGTGAGCGAATTGCGGCGCCTCGCCCAGGTCCGGACGGCCGATGACCTGCATCAGGCGGCGGAAAATCGGGTCGCTGTTGCCGGCGATGACCACGAAGGCGCCATCGGCGGTGCGGTAGGTGTTGGACGGGGCGATACCCGGCAGCGAGCCACCACTGCGTTCGCGGACGTGACCGAGCAGATCGTACTCCGGCACCAGGCTTTCCATGAGGTTGAACACGCTTTCGACCAGCGACACATCCACCACCTGGCCGACGCCGTCGTTGGCGCGCACGTTGAACAGCGACAGGAGGGCGCCCATCACCGCGTGCAGCGAGGCCAGCGAGTCGCCCAGGCTGACCCCGGCGCGGGCCGGTGCCGAACCTTGCTCACCCGTGGTGTAGCGGATGCCGCCCATGGCTTCGCCGATCGCGCCGAAACCCGGCCGGTCACGGTACGGACCGCTCTGGCCATAGCCGGAGATACGCACCAGGGTCAGCTTGGGATTGAGTGCGTGCAGCACGTCCCAGCCTAAACCGAGCTTTTCCAGGGCGCCTGGGCGCAGGTTTTCGATCAACACATCGGTTTCGCCGAGCAGGCGCTTGACGATCTCGAGGCCTTCGCCGGCCTTGAGGTCGAGTGCCAGGGACTTCTTGTTGCGCGATTGCAGATACCACCAGAGCGAGGTGCCTTCGTGCAGCTTTCGCCACTTGCGAAGAGGATCACCCTGACCCAGGGCTTCGATCTTGATCACTTCGGCGCCGAACTCACCGAGCAGGCGAGCGGCGAAGGGGGCGGCGATCAGGGTGCCGATTTCCAGGACCCTGATGCCTTCGAGCGGGGCAGGCATGCTGCAGACCTCTTTGTTCTTGGACTTTGAGGCAGAGCGTAAGCAGCCTGTGCACGCGGCACCACTTCCGTGTTGGCAACAACCCTTCGCCAAACGCGAAGGGTCCTCAGCAGGGGTTGCCGCTCAGGTGTTCGAACAGCAACCGGCTCACCGGTGACAGCGCCTCGCGTTCACGGGCCACCAACAGCAGTTCACGCTCGGCCCATTCATCCTCCAGGGTCACCGCGCTCAGCCCCAGCGCCGCGCCGAACAGCTCGAACGCCTTGCGCGGCAGAATGCCCACACCCATGTCGGCCTGGACCATGCGGCACACGGCGTCGAAGCTCGGCACGTGGATGCGCAGGCGCAACACCTTGCCGGCCCGACGGGCCGCCTCGACGCTGCGCATGTTGATCGAACTGGCGGCGTGCAGGCCGACGAAATCGTTGTCCAGGGTGTCGCTGAAGGCCACTTGTCGGGCAACGGCCAATGGATGGCCCGCTTGCACGACCAGCACCAGCTGGTCGCGCTTGTAGCGCACCGTGTGCAGGCCCCGGGTATCGCAGTCGCTGGAGCAGATGCCAAGGTCGGCGACGCCGTCGAGCAAGCCCTGGACCACGCCATTGCTCGGGCGTTCCTCGAGCTCCACCTTGATCCGCTCGTGGCGTGCGGAAAACTCAGCGAGATCTTCTGGCAGGAACTGGATGATCGCCGAGAGATTGGCCAGCATGCGCACGTAACCGCGCACGCCTTGTAAATGCTCGCCCAGCTCCAGGCCGATTTTCTCCAGGTTGAACAGCATGCGCCGAGCATGGTGCAGCAGCGTCTCACCTGCCGGCGTCAACTGCATGCCGCGTGCCTGGCGGGCGAACAGCGGCGTACCCAGGGCGCTCTCGAGCTCGTTCAGCCGTTTGCTCGCCGCCGACAGGGCGATCGCCTCGCGCGTGGCGGCGCGGGTCAGGCTGCCTTCTTCGTGGATCGCCACGAACAGTTGCAGGGTGACCAGGTCGAGGCGGCGGATCAGGTTGTTCAACTGCATGGCTTGGCTTGCACGGTTAGGCGCTCGGTAGCGCAGGGGCGCTGTTGGGCATCATTAGCAGTTGGTCTGCCAGCGGTGAGCGTGGGCTGTTGCGGTACGGCCATGTTCGCGGCATTGTCTGTGTCCATGCAGCACACTGTAGCGGAGCGCCGCGTGGCTGCCTACCTGATCGCTGCCGCACAGGCCTTAATGGGTCAGTTGCTCAACAGGCCAAGCTCGCTGGGAACCCGGCCGGTCCAGCGTTTGAATGAGCGACGAAAGTTGGTGTTGTCGTTGAAGCCCAAGTACTGGGCGACCTCGTCATTGCCGTAACCCTTGATCTGGTACAGGTACAGCGCCAAGTCTCGTCGCACCAGATCCAGTTGCTCCTGAAAATGCGTGCCATGCTTGGCCAGGCGGCGTTTGAACGACGCCGGGCTGTTGCCGAACGCCGCGGCCACGCGCTCCAGGTTCAATGGCTGGCGGATCAGTCCGAGCAGGTGTTCGTACAGGCCGTCCAGAAAGCTGGCGTGCCAGCCCCAGGCTGCCAGTTGCGCCTCGCATGCCTGGCGAGCCACCTGCTGGGCCGTCGAGCCGGCTTCGGGCCAGGGTTGCAGCAGGCACTCACGGGGCAGGCTCATGACCGTCGACGGGCAGCCAAAGCTCAGTGCGTCGCCCAGGTGTACCCAGTACTGCTCCACGTACGCAGGTTCGGCATGGGCGAACTGGAAGCGCCAGGGCAACTGCGCCTGCTGTTGGCGGCGGGCGAGGGCCACCACCGCGGTCATGCTGGCTTCGAGCAGGAACACTCGGTGCTCGTCCACTGCGCAGCTTTCCCGCCAGTGCAGATGCAGGTAGCGCTCGTCCAGGTGCAACACCGGGGTCACAAGAGGCGATAGCAGCGCCCGATACTGACCGATGCGCTCCAGTGCCTGGAGCAAGTGGTCGGCCTGCTCCAGCAACAGGCTGGCCGGGCCATAGTGCCCAGGCCACAGGCGCTGACCGTAGAGAAAGCTGCTGTCGGCAGCATCCAGCAGACGCTGGGCGTTGCCGATCAGGCGCAAGAACTGCTGCGCACTGATCAGTGCGTTGCCGGTGATGATGTCGTCGTAAAACAGCCCGCAACCGCGCAGCAAGTGATGGGTGTCGATACCCCGCGAGCGGGCCAGGTCGATGAGTACCGCCGGCAGGTGGTGGGCGGCGATGAATCGGTTGTCGCCTTCGTAGCCGTTCATGCGCTGCGTACCTGGCGTGGTTTGGCGCGGCTCAGTGCCAGGTTGAGGCGCTTGAGCAGCTGCGCCGGGTCTTCGTCCAGAGCCATCACGCTGGCCACCGTTGCGCTGAGTTGCAGGCGCTCGCCATGACGCCGGGTATGGTGGGCAAGGTGGGCGACGCTCAGGCGCAGGGCGTCGCCCATTGCCTGGGCCTGGCGCTCGCCGGTGTTGGGTAGCACGGCGACGAAGCGATCACCCGCCAGACGGCAGAGCATGTCCTGCTGACGCAGGTTCAGCACCAGCAATTGGGCGACCACCTGAAGTACCTGGTCGCCCTCGTCCTGGCCGTAGCGCTGGTTGATCAGGTTGAAACTGTCGAGGTCGATGGCCACCAGCGACAGCGGTTGCTGCTCGTCGGCAGCCTGGACCAGCGCCTGCTGCAGGTGTTGGCGCAGATATTGGGCGCCAGCCAGCGGGGTCAGCTTGTCGAACAGGCGATGTTCGCGAAACAGTTGCTCGCGCTTGCGCATCTGTTCGGTGATGGCGCGCTGCTCCTGTTGCAGGTGATACATGCCGAGGGTCATCAGCAGCATGCCGATCGGCATCGGTGCGGTTTCCAGCCAGTTATCCCAGATCGCCTCGGGGGCTAGGCGGATGAATTCGTCGAGGGTGTCCATCCACACCGAGAAGGCGATGCAGCACAATCCCAGGGACAGCAAGCGGGTGACTCGCCCGGCAGGGCGTCCGCGCAGCAGCATCACCAGCCAACCGCAGAGGATCAGGCAGGTGCCTCCTTCGCCGGCGACGTCCATCCAGTTGATCTCGGCCCAGGGTTTGACGGTGCCGGCGGCCAGGTAGATGAGCAGGCCGCAGTTGGCTGCCAGGACCAAACAGGCCAGGGTCAGCCCATGCTGTTTCAGAAGCGGGGGAAGGCGCATGTGCGGGTGATCCTTCATTGTTGTAGTCGAGTGCGGCCCTGGCATGGATGCCTGCGCAAGCGCCAGGGGCTTGCGCAGCATGCCTGGGGTTTATCTCAATCCGATGACGCTCACTTGCCCCGTGTAGTGCAGGGCAGCCCGTCCGGCCCTGTGTTTTCGCGACAGAAGCGTTCTTGCGCCAGCGCTAGTCTGGGCGCTTGCAGGAATTTACGGCCCTTGGCGTCGCGCTGGATGTCGAACGCATCGTAGAGCTGGTCGTCCGCCGAGTAGGCGCGTACGCGCAGGCGGTTCTGCTCGACCTCGACGGTCTGGTACAGCTGGGTATCCTCGGCAATACGATCGGGCTGGGTGTGGGCGCGGTCGTTCAGGCCATACATCTTCGAGCCGGTGACCGAAACCATGTATACCGGCCCGATGGGGCGTTTGTTGCGTTGCGCTGCCTGGGTAGCAACGCGGCCCTGGGCATGGGTCAGGCGGCTGTAACAGTGATCATGACCTTGCAGCACCAGATCGACCTTGTAGCGCTCGAGCAGGGGTTGCCAGGCCGTCTTGAGTACCTCGGTGTCGTCCGGTCGGGCGCAGGTGTAGACCGGCTGGTGCATCACCACGATGTTCCAGCGTGCCTTGCTGTTGGCCAGCGTGTCTTCCAACCAGCGTGTTTGTGCTTCCAAGGTGCCCAGGTCCAGGGCTGAGGTGCCGTCGAGGACCACGAAGCGCACGTTCTGGTAGTCGCTGAAGTAGCTGGTGGCCTGGACGCCAGCTGCGCCGTTGCGTGGCAAGGCGAACTGCGCCGGTACATGGGGGCTGAGGGTGCGGCTTTCGCTGCCATCCGGATTACGCGCCTCGAGGTATTCGTGGTTGCCGAACGCCGGCAACTGCGGGACAGCTGCATAGGACCAGCCGCCGGCCTGGTTCCATTCGCCCCATTCGTCGTCATGGGCCAGGTCGTCGCGTGAGGCCACCAGGTCGCCGGCGTGCACCACCAGGGCTGGATGGGCGACGCTGCGCAGGGCTTGGCGGATGGTGCGCGAGGCGATGGCGAGGATGTCGTTCTGGGTGTCGCCGAGGTAGACGAAAGTGAACGGCGCGAAGGTCGCCTTGGCGGTGCGGAATTGATGCCATTCGCTCCATCCGGCACTGCCTTTGACCCGGTATACATAGGCGGTGTCGGACCGCAGATGGTCCAGGCGCACCTGATGGTAGTTGGCCGGGCCATTATCGCTGTCCAGGCGCTGGGTGATACCTTCGACCTGCGTGGCCTTGGCTGCCAGCGAGGGGCCGGCAAGAGCTGGGCCCAGTTCCAGTACGGCGTCTGCCTGGGCCAGGTCGGTGCGGTAGCTGACGGCCATCTGGGTGGCGGCGTTCTGCCCAGGCGTGAGCACGATACGGTCGGCCAGGCCTTTGGCCGCGTAGGGCAGACCGGCCGAGCGCGGCAGCGGCTGGGCTTCGGGCTGCGCGGCGGCCAAGGGCAGGGCGACGCACAGCAGGGTGGCGAACAGCAGGGGGCGATGCATGGGGTTTCCTCGTTAGGCCCGTAAGGCGTGTTGGGGCGCAAAGGAAACAAAGCCAGATGACGGTTCGGTGACGCGGCAGGGGGTCGATTTAGCTCAGATGACTATCAGAAAAATCGCGATTTATCGGGCGAAACCGTCTCTTGCAGGAGCGGGTAAACCCGCGAAGAACAACCGCGTGGATGGCACCGGCGGTGCCGGTGTTCGCGGGTAAACCCGCTCCTACACGAACGCATGGGTAGGTCATATCAGCTCAGATTCACCCCGAAAT
This sequence comes from Pseudomonas putida, assembly GCF_004357765.1. Classification (GTDB taxonomy): domain Bacteria; phylum Pseudomonadota; class Gammaproteobacteria; order Pseudomonadales; family Pseudomonadaceae; genus Aquipseudomonas; species Aquipseudomonas putida_U. The sequence continues at coordinate 58,040 of NZ_SMTE01000001.1, forward strand.
AGTCTGAAAACGAGCGTTTCAGAGCCTGCGGAGCAGAGCCTGTCACGTAACTGCCACAGACAATTTCTAGCTTTCGCAGCCATTCCCGGAATCACCGGGCCACTGCAAGCGAGGATTTCAAGGTGGCAATGCCGTTTCGTCACATCCGCAATGCCGGGTTCAGGTTCAGCCTGCTGACCGTCGCGATCACCGCCGCCCCCGCCTGGGGTCAGGAAGAGGTGGTGGAGCGGGTCGAGGTGATCGGCCAGGCCGCCAGCATCGACAAGGCGCTGCAGGAGCAGAAGCGCTCCGACAGCATCGAGAGCGTGGTGCACGCCGATGCCGTTGGCCAACTGCCCGATGACAACGCCGCCGAGGCCCTGCAGCGGATTCCCGGGGTGTCGGTTGAACGCGACCAGGGTGAAGGGCGTTTCGTCAGCGTGCGCGGCATCGCGCCGGACCTCAACAGCGTTACCATCAACGGCACACTGGTGCCCGCCCCCGAAGGCGATCGCCGAGCAGTGGCCCTGGATGTGTTGCCGGCTGAGTTGGTGCAGTCGCTATCGGTGGTCAAGAGCCTGACGCCGGACATGGACGCCAACTCCCTGGGCGGCACCATCGAGGTCGAGAGCCTGTCGGCCTTCGATCATGACGGGCTGTTCTACACCCTTAGCGGCGAAGCCAGCCATGACACCAACGTCGACCGCGACAGCCCGAAGTTTTCCGGCGCGGTCAGCGACCGCTTCAGCCTCGGTGACGGCATCGACAACTTCGGTGTGGCCGCGGCGTTCAGCTGGCAGAAGCGCAAGTTCGGATCGGACAACGTCGAAACCGGTGGCAACTGGGACTTCGACGACGGCGCCCGACTCGAAGAGGTCGAGGCCCGCGATTATGAAATCACCCGCGAGCGCACCGGTCTGGGTCTGAACTTCGACTATCAGCCAGACGACTTCTCCAGTTACTACCTGCGCACTCTCTACAGCAAGTTCAAGGATACCGAGACACGTAACGCCATGGGCCTGGAGTTCGCTGACCCACAGGCCTCCGGCGCGCGGGGCGAAGCTGAGGGCTGGCGTGATCTCAAGTCCCGCGAGGACACTCAGGAAATCCAGTCCTACGTACTCGGTGGCGAGCGCATCATCGATCTGTGGACCATCAGCGCCCAGGCCGGCTACAGCCAGGCCACCGAGCACGATCCGGGCGGCATCGCCGGCGCCAAGTTCGTCGGCGATTTCGCCGATGTCGGCTTCGATGGCACACGCAAGCCAAGCCTCAGCGTCGGCAGCGACTTCTACGACCCGACACGTTTTACCCTCGACGAAGTGGAGTGGGAAAAAGTCGACGGCAAGGATCAGGAAAAGAACATCCGCTTGGACCTGGCCCGTGATTATGAATGGCAAGGCAACGCCTCACAGGTCAAGTTCGGCGGCAAGCTCAGCCGTCGCGACAAGACCAGCGACACCGAGACCTGGGTCTACGACGATTTCGACGACATCAGCCTCGCGGACTACCAGAGCGGCAGCGTCAACTACGCCCTGGACCATTACGGCAACGGCATCAGTGCCAGTGCGATCAAGAGCTTGATCGCCGGCCTGGACAAGGCGGCGTTCTACGACGAGGAGGCGTCGCGGATCAATGACTTCGACATGAGCGAGGACATCAATGCCGCCTACCTGATGAACACCCTGGACATTGGTGACTGGCGGCTGATTGCCGGCCTGCGCTACGAGGGCACCGAGTTCTCGGCCAAAGGCACCGGGCTGCGTGACGGTGTCTACGAGGACATCAGCAGCGACAACCGCTACGACCACTGGCTGCCAGGTGTGCACGCCCGTTATCAGCTGTCGCCCTCGACGGCGATCCGTGCGGCCTGGACCAACAGCGTGGTGCGTCCGACCTTTGGCCAGCTGGCACCGGGCTTCGTCATCGACGAGAGCGATGCCTCCTTCGGCAACCCGGAACTCAAACCGCTGGAATCGATGAACCTCGACCTCGGCATCGAGCACTACATGGGCCGTGCCGGCGTGGCCTCGGCGTTCCTGTTCTACAAGGACATCGATAACTTCATCTACAGCACCGACCTCGCCGGCACCGGGCAGTGGGTCGATTTCGACGAGGCACTGACCTACGAGAACGGCGACGGCGCCAAGCTGTACGGGCTGGAGCTTGCCTATTCGCAGAAGTTCGATTGGCTGCCAGCGCCCTGGAACGGCGTGTTGTTAGGCGCGAACCTGACCTTGAGCAAGTCTGACGCCACCCTCAAAGGGCCCGGCGGCAAGCGCGACATCGACCTGCCGAACCAATCCGATACCGTCGGCAACTTCATGGTCGGCTGGGAAAACGACCGCTTCAACATGCGAGTGGCCGCCAACTACAAGTCCGGCTACCTGCTGGAGGTCGGCGCCATCGACGACAAAGCCCATGACCAGTACGTCGACGACTCGCTGCACGTCGACTTCAAGGCCGGCTATTTCATCACCCCGGAACTGCAGGTGACCTTCGAGGCGCAGAACATCACAGATGAGTCCTACTACGTCTACACCGGCCATCAACGCTACAACGCTCAATACGAAGAGTACGGCCCGACCTACAAGCTCGGCCTGACCCTTACCCACTTCTGATCGATCGTCTTCAGGGATAGTGCTTGACCATGCGTATGTTTACCTTGTCGATGCTGGGGCTGTGTGTGGCCCTGGCGCAGAGTGGTGCCCAAGCGGCGCCAGAGCTGGCCTTGCAGGCTTCGCAAAACGATAGCGCCGCGGTCCAGTGGCTGGCGCCACTGCCTTTCATGAAACAGGCCGAACGCGTGCAAGTGGCGGCCAAAGCGCTGCAACTGGTGGACCACCAGGGGCGGGTGCTGAGCGAGCTGGCGGGGCGTTTCGAGTCACTCGACCACCGCATCGACGATCGCGGGTTGCTGGTCGCTACGCTCGAAAAGCGCCGTCAGCAGGCGTTGCTGGCCAGGCTCGACGCCAGCGGCCAGTGGGGCGCTCCGTTGTACCTGCCGAAAACCCGCTACGCCATCGAAGGGCTGTGCCTATATCGCGACAGTGCCCGCAACGACTTCCTGTTCCTGGTCGGCGAGGAGGGCATTGGCGAGCAATGGCTGGTGGCCCAGGCTGGCCGTCCGTTGCCTGAGGCGCGCCAGGTTCGGGCACTGAGCCTGCCGCCGCAAAGTGCGTTCTGCCAGGTCGACGACAGCAGCCACGCCCTCTATGTCAACGAAGAGAACGTCGGTCTGTGGCGTTATGAGGCGGGTTCCGAGGCGCCCTTGGTCCGTGAGCCGGTGGACCTGCGTGAGCCATTCGGCGGCCTGGCCAAGGCGGCGGCCGGTATGGCCGTGGTGCCCGGTGGCTTGTTGCTGCTGGACTCCGCCGCTGCTGCTTTGCACCTGTACCAGCGTAGCGCTGCCCAGTGGCAACGCGCCGGCACGCTGCCGTTGCCTGGATTGGATGAACCCGAACAGGTGAGCGCCCGCGTGGGCGACCAGGGCCTGGATCTGTTGCTGGTCGATGACCAGGGCAGCCACCAAGCGCGCCTGGGCTGGTTGCCCAAAACCGCGCCAGCGAACGAGTCGCCGGTACAACTGAGTGCCCAGGTGCAGACCGATGTCGTGCCCAGCCTGGGTGATGCCGCCGACGATCCGGCCATCTGGGTTCATCCGAGTGAACCTGCGCGCAGCCGCGTGCTGGGTACCGACAAAAAGGGTGGCCTGCTGGTCTACGACCTGCAAGGCAAGCAGCTACAGGACTTGCGCGTGGGGCGTTTGAACAACGTCGATGTGCGCAGTGGCTTCCAGCTCGGCGAGCGTCGGGTTGACCTGGCGGTGGCCAGCAACCGTGACCGCAATACCCTGCAGCTGTTCGCCATCGATCCAGCCAGCGGTGAGCTCAGCGACATCGGCCAGGTGCAGACGGCGCTCAAGGAAATCTATGGCCTGTGCCTGTTCAAGGAGGCCAAGGGCGCGATCCACGCGATCGCCAACGACAAGGACGGCCGTTTCGTGCAGTACCGCCTCGATGGCCACGACGGCAAGGTCGCCGGCGAACTGGTACGCACCTTCAGCACCCGGACTCAGTCCGAAGGTTGTGTGGCCGACGACCGCACGCAGCGCCTGTTCGTGGCCGAGGAAGACGTCGCGGTGTGGGCTTTGGACGCCCGCGCCGAAGCATCGGCGCAACTGGAGCAGGTGATCGCGGTAGGCGGTCCGGTCAAGGACGATATCGAGGGCCTGGCGCTGTATCACGGCGCCAAACGGGATTACCTGGTGCTCTCGAGCCAGGGCAACGATCGCTACGTGGTAGTCGAGGCCCAGGCGCCGTATCGCCTGCGCGGTAGCTTCCAGGTTGGCCTTGACGCAGTGCGTGGCATTGATGGCGCCTCCGAGACCGACGGCCTCGAGGTGACCTCGGCCAATCTCGGTGGACCATGGGCCCAGGGCATGCTGGTGGTGCAGGACGGCCGCAAGCGTCTGCCCGAGGGCAACCAGAACTTCAAATACGTACCGTGGGCGGACATCGCCAGGGCACTAAAACTCGACTGAATGTCGCCTGCCTGTCATCCAGACGCAACCTCGCTGCCATTGACTATGGAGCCAATGGCGACACGATAGAAAAGGACTCGACCCATGCAAACTCCAACTCCACTCGAACACACTACCGTCTGGGGCCTGGTCAGCGATGCCAGCCTGGTGGTCCAGGCCGTCATGCTGTGCCTGGTACTGGCCTCGTTGATCAGTTGGTACCTGATCGTCCAGCGCGGTACGGCGTTGCGCCGAGCTGACGCGCACTGCCGGGCGTTCCTGCGGCAGTTCCGCGGCGCTGAGACCAGTCAGTTGTATCAGGAACTGAAGAGCCAACCGATACCCGCGCACGCCGGGCTGCAACGGTTGTTTCTCGCCGGTTACCAGAGTTTCCAGCAATTGCAGCCGGGCCAGCAGCCGGACAGCGTGCTCGAAGGCGTCGAGCGCAGCCTGCTGGTGGCCATCGCGGAACAGGAGGAGTGCCTGGAGAAAGGTCTGCCGTTCCTCGCCACGGTGGGTTCGGTAAGCCCTTACATCGGCTTGTTCGGTACGGTTTGGGGGATCATGAACGCCTTCCTCGGCCTGTCCCAGGTGCAACAGGCGACTCTGTCCACTGTCGCCCCCGGCATCGCTGAGGCGCTGATCGCCACCGCCATCGGACTGTTCGCGGCGATCCCGGCGGTGATGGCCTACAACCGCCTCACTGCCCGCAGCCAGGCGCTGCTGACTCGTTATTACGCATTCGGCAATGAACTGCAGGGCCGCCTGCAGCGCCGCTTGCAAGGTGCCAACCCGGCACTGGCCGTGGCAGCCTGAGGAGAACCCTGATGCTGGTCAAACCTGTTCGCAAGCACGGCGTGAAAGCCGAAATGAACGTGGTGCCTTACATCGACGTGATGCTGGTGCTGTTGGTGATCTTCATGGTCACCGCTCCGATGCTGGTACAGGGCGTGCAGATCGAGCTGCCTAAGGTGGCCGCCGAGGCCCTGCCTACACCGAACCAGCAGCGCATCGTCACCTTGTCGGTGAAGGCCGATGGCAGCTACTACTGGAACCTTGGCAGCGAAGTGGACACCACTGGGCAGACCGACAGCGCAGTGGATACCGCGCAGATGCGTGAAAAGATCGCCGCCATCGTCGCCGAGGACCCGCAGACCCAGGTATACCTGCGCGCCGATCAGCACACCGACTATGCCGCGGTGGTGGCCGGGATCGCCGAGCTGCAGCGCGGCGGCGTGGGCCGTCTGGGCCTGATCACCGAGGCGCCCTGATCATGACCAGTCTGAGCTTCGCCCAACCCCCGTTGTCCCTGCGCTGGCCTGCCTGGCGTGAACATGGCGCTGCTTTGGCTAGCGCAATCGCCCTGCATGCCGGGCTTGCCTACCTGTTGTTCAACCTGTCGCAGCCAGCGGAGTTGCCGCCGGCGCCGGCGGCGGTCATCCAGACGCAGTTGGTTGAATTGCCCAAGCCGGCCCCTGCGCCTTTGCCCGTGCCGGAGGCAACTGCGCCGACAGCGGTCGCCGAACCTTCGCCGGTGGTTAAGCCTGAGCCAGTGACACCCACGCCGGTGGTCGACGAGGCAGCACTGGCCCGCAAGCGGGTACAACAGGCGCGGCGCGACCAGCAGCGGGCCGAGCAGGTGCGGCGGGAGGCCGAGCGCCGTGAGCAGTTAGCCACGCAACAGGCGTTGCAGGCCAAGGCTGAGCAAGCGCGGCTGGAGCAGCAGCGCCTGGCCCAGGCCCGCCAGGCCGAAGCAGAGCGTCAGGCCGCTGCTGCGGCACGCGCCCGGGCCGAAGCCGAAGCGGCAAGCCGGCAATACCTGCCGATTGCCAAACAGGCGCCGGATTATCCGCAGCGGGCGCTGGACCGCCGCATCGAAGGCGAGTGCACCGTGGTCTACACGGTCGATGCCCAAGGGCGGGTCGCCGACCCACAGATCGTCGGTAACTGCCACCCGCTGTTCATCAAACCCTCGCTGGCGGCGGCCAAGCGTTTCCGCTACCAGCCTCGGGTGGTGGACGGTCAGGCGGTGGCAGTGGCCAATGTTAAGAACACCTTCACCTATCGGATTCAGTCGCTTGCCAACTGAGGGCGAACAGGGTTTCGCCCGGCAACTCGAAAGCCACTTGGCCGCCGCTGCACACCGGCTGCACCGTGCGACTGCGGCTGTCGGGGCCGAACAGGCTCAGCGCCGGGCAGGCACCCAAGGCGCCCTCGAGCTTGACGTGCTGCAGACGAGTGCCTTTGTTCACCCCAAGAATGCTGCGCTGCTGTTGGCGGGCCATGGCCAGGGCGTCGACCTCGAAGGCCGTGTTGTCCATGCGTTGTACCTGGTCCAGCCAGTGCGCCTGCATGAACTGCTGGGCCAGGCCCACCGGTTTGAGTTCGAAGCGATTGGGCGATGGCATGCGGATCATGCCCTTGAGGTGGTGCGGATCGTCTGCGGCCTGGAACCAGTTGAGCATGTCCAGCAGGCCGTCCTGGGCCGAGTTGATCGCCACCGAGGCCCACCACAGCGAGGCGAAATGGGTCTCCTGGTCGTAGGGGCTGACGCTGCCGCCGCTGGAGATATTGGTCTGGTCGAGCAGCAAGGCCTTGCGCGGCCGGCCATTGGCATCCAGGCCGACGACCTCGGCGGCACGTCTGACGCTGTCGCGGTACACGCGGGTGGCCAACAGGTCGCGGATCATCCATTCGTGCCAGGCCAGGGCATCGATCTGTGGGCCGGCCTCCTGCAGCATGCGTTTGGCCCAGTCGATACCGCGACGTTGTCCGCCTTGGGTGGTGAAGGGGCCGTTGACGAAACGCGCACTGGCCGGCATGGCGATGCGTACACCGGCCTCGCGGGCGCCGGGGTAGGCCCGCACGCGCTGGTACATCGCATCGAAGAAGGCCTTGTAGGTGGCGTAGTCGGGATAGTTGTAGTTGGGCTCGTCGGCGAAGGACAGGTAATGAATACCCTTGCCGCCCAACGCCACCGTGCCGGCGAGCCAGGCGTCAAGGCCCTGAAAGCTCTGTTGGTCGATGGCCAGGTCGGCCTTGCGGCCGCTGGCGGCGAGCAAGGTGATGTTCTGATAGATCCCCGCACGTTCCTGGTAGAAGCGCCGGAACGCATCCTCGTAGTGGGGGCGTGCGGCGAGAATGTCGACCGAGCTGTAGAAGCCTCCGGCCTTGGGTTGCAGGGCATCCAGGGCGGCGTAGCTTTCGGCTGGCGGCAGCACGTAGGGTAGGGCGACACCCAGGTGCGGGGTGGGGCCGAGCCGTTCAGCGTGCAGGGTCAGCGTGGTCTGGCCGTCCTCCTGACGTAGCGCTTGCAGGTGGTCCGGACGCTGGGCGAACAGGTTGGCGCTGCCATCGAGCCAGAAGGCCGCCTTGCCGCTGCCTTGCAGACGCAGCCGCCAGATCTGGTCCTGGTCGGACACCGGCAGGTCGAGGCGATCGAACCGCGGGTACTGGGGATAGGGCGTGAGTTTCAGTTCGAGCTGCCTGCCATCGCCCAGGCGCTGCGCCTGCATGGCGCGCACGCCGCCGAAGTATTTGCCGGCGAGCACCGCACGCTCACCTGCCGCCACCTTGAAATACAACTCGGTTCCGCGGCTGACCTCGGCGCTGAAGTGCACCTTGGCCGGTTCGAACAGGGCCACCGTGCTGTCGTCGTGCTCGAAGCGGTAGCGCCTGAAGCTGTAGCCCGGTACTTCGACGCGATAGCTGCTGTGGCTGGCTGGCAGCGGCCAATCCTGCACGCCGCGGCCTTCGCTGGCGGGTATGAAGCGCTCGGCGCGCAGCTGGCCGTGGCCATCGAGCAGGTACAGATGTTCTTCGTTGGCGCTGGTTTGCCAGGCCGGCACCCAGCTGACATGCAGGGTGTCGGCGCGGCTGGGTTGCAGGTAGAGACTGCCATCGCGCACATCGCCCCAGTCCATGGGGGCTGCCTGGACGAGGCCGGCGAATGCGCACAGCGTGAAGGCAAGGGGTCTTGTCATAGGTTTTCGCTCATGCGCACACAGTGTTGATGGGTCGACGCCGCGCTAAAGCCTAGCCGCTTATTCGCCGAGCGGTGTGCGCCGGAGCGGGCGGAGGACCTCGATGAGCATCGCGCGCCTGGCGCGGTGCTCATCGAGGTCGGGGACAGGCTCAACCGGCGCCCACCACCATCGAGGTGAACGGCGCGACATAGGCCTGCAAGGTGACCAACGCACCGACCAGGATCGCCAGGACCACCGAATGGAAGAACACGTAGCGCAGGATCTCGCCCTCGTGACCGTACCAGCGGGTGGCGGTGGAAGCGACCACGATGGATTGTGCATCGACCATCTTGCCCATCACGCCACCAGAGCTGTTGGCGGCCGCCATCAGGATCGGACTCAACCCCAACTGCTCGGCAGTGACCCGTTGCAGACCGCCGAACAGTACGTTGGAGGCGGTATCCGAACCGGTCAGGGCTACCCCCAACCAGCCAAGCAGGGTTCCGAACATGGGATAGAAGATCCCGGTGGCGGCGAACGCCAGGCCCATGGTCGCATCCAGTCCGGAATAGCGAGTCAGGAAGCCAAGTGCAAGCATGGCGACGATGGTGATCAGCGAATAGCGCACCACCCATAAGGTGCGCAGGTACTGCCGCGCCAGTCCCAGCGGCGAATAGCCCATCAGCAACCCGCCAAGGATCGCGGCGAGGAGGATGCCGCTACCGGTGGCGGTGAACCAGGTGAATTTGTATTGGGCGTCTTCCTTCTTCGGCGTGGCGACCACCGGCGGAACTTTCTCGATCTGCTGGTGGATCGCGTCGAAGGTGAACACCGGTGCGAATACCGGGTTGGCTTCGCGCAGCGGCTTGCCCTGGGGGTCGAGCATGGCCACGCCACTGGCCGGGTCGAGCATCGGGCGGGTGTCGAACAGATTCTTGAAACTGGCGGTGCCCCAGGCGAATACGAACACCGTGAGGATGATCCACGGCATCCACGCCTTCAACACGCTGCGCTGATCGGTTTGGGGAGTAGCCGCCGCGCTCGGGCCATCGTCGGCCTCCACCTTGGAGTTGTCGACACGCCCGGTCAGGGCTGCCGAGGTGTGCACGGTGGCTGGCTTCCAGACCCGTAGAAAGCCGGTGAGGCAGGCCATGGAAATCAGCGCCGCGATGACGTCGACCAGCATCGGGCCATGGAAGTTGGAAACCAGGAATTGCGGGATCGCGAAGCTGACCCCGGCGACCAGGATCGCCGGCCAGATCTCGAGCATCTTGCGCCAGCCGGCGAAGGCCCAGATCAGCCAGAACGGCACGATCACCGAGAAGAATGGCAACTGTCGGCCTACCATCGCCGACAGCTCCATCTCGTCCAGGCCGGTGACCTTGGCCAGCGTGATGATCGGCGTGCCCAGCGCCCCGAAGGCCACGGGAGCGGTGTTGGCGATCAGCGCCAGCCCCGAGGCCGCCAATGGCGAGAAACCCAGGCCGATGAGGATCGCTCCGGTCACCGCCACCGGCGTGCCGAAGCCCGCCGCCCCCTCGAAGAAGGCACCGAAGCAGAAGGCGATCAGCAGCAACTGCAGGCGCCGGTCGTCGGTAATGCGTGCCAGGGAATCCTGCAGCACCTTGAACGATCCGTTCTCGGTGGTGAGGCGGTGCAGGAATATGATGTTGAGCACGATCCAGCCGATCGGCAGCAGGCCGTTGGCCGCACCGTACAGCGCCGCCGAGCCTGCCATGTTGGCGGGCATACCGAAAGCCAGGATCGAGATCAACAACGCCGAGCCGAGGGCGAGCAACGCGGCGATATGGGCTTTGATGTGGAAGAAGGCCAACGCCGCGAGCATCACCACCACCGGGACGGCGGCCATGACGGTGGAGAGCCAGGGACTTGCGAAGGGATCGTAGATTTGCTGCCAGACCATTTGCCACCTCGTTTGTTGTTATCTGAGGTATCGCGATTTTTCGGCAGACTGCAGGGAAAAATGCCAGGGGGAGTATAGGAAGGATTTGTGCGTGTGGGCCCGAGCTCAAGCCTTAATCGTGCGGGCTTGTCCCATACAGGGGCCTGCCCAGGATCGACAGGTTCCGCTGTGCGGAACCACATTCGATTGTGCTGCCCAGCCACTCGCGCTTATCTGTCGACAAGCACGACCTGCCTGAACCGTCGTGATCCCAAGCGAACAACAAGAACGGGACCCACCCGCGCGAGGAGAGACACCATGTTGCGACATCAGCACATCCTGGCCTGGCTGAATGATGTGGCCAGCGACCTGCACGCCATCCGCCACGATATCCATGCGCACCCGGAACTGGGCTTCGAGGAAAGCCGCACCTCGGCACTGGTCGCCCGCTTGCTGAAAGAGTGGGGCTATGAAGTGCACACCGGCATCGGCAGGACCGGCGTGGTCGGCGTACTGCGCAACGGCAGCAGCACGCGCTCGCTGGGCCTACGTGCCGACATGGACGCGCTGCCGATCCATGAGGCCACCGGCACGGCCTATAGCAGCCAGCACCCGGGTTGTATGCACGCCTGCGGTCATGACGGTCATACCACCATGCTGCTCGGCGCAGCACGTTACCTGGCGGCTACGCGCCAGTTCGACGGCACGTTGACGCTGATCTTCCAGCCTGCAGAGGAGGGGCAGGGCGGTGCCGAGGCGATGCTGGCCGATGGTTTGCTCGAGCGCTTTCCCTGCGATGCACTGTTCGGCATGCACAACATGCCGGGGTTGCCGGCGGGGCATCTGGGCTTTCGCGAAGGGCCGATGATGGCTTCTCAGGACCTGCTCACCGTGACCCTGGAGGGGGTTGGCGGCCATGGTTCGATGCCCCATCTGACGGTTGACCCACTGGTGGCCGCAGCCAGCGTGGTCATGGCGCTGCAGACCGTGGTGGCGCGCAACATCGATGCCCAGGAAGCGGCCGTGGTCACCGTGGGTGCCTTGCAGGCCGGGGAGGCGGCCAACGTCATTCCCCAGCAGGCACTGCTACGCCTCAGCTTGCGCGCACTGGACGCCCAGGTCCGGGCGCAGACCTTGGAACGGGTACGCGCGATCATCACGGCCCAGGCCGAAAGCTTCGGCTGCAGCGCACACATCGAGCACCGTCCGGCTTATCCGGTACTGGTCAACCACGCCGCAGAGAACGCCTTTGCCCACAAGGTCGGAGTCGAACTGCTGGGAGCCGATGCGGTAGATGGCAACACCCGCAAACTGATGGGTAGCGAAGACTTCGCCTGGATGCTCCAGCGCTGTCCGGGAGCCTACCTGTTCATCGGCAATGGTGTGCAGCGACCGATGGTGCACAACCCCGCCTACGACTTCAACGACGACATCCTGCTCATCGGCGCTGCCTACTGGGGTGCGTTGACCGAGAGCTGGCTCGAGCCGGCCTGACCCCTGCATTGACGACTGCCGCTGGCGCCTGGGCGCAATCGCGTCCTGGCGATCACCTGAACGCAACAGATGGATGGAGTGTTCCCCATGCAGAATTCCAATACAGGCGCGTCGCGTACCCGGCAAGTGGTCGCGGCGGTCATCGGCAACGCGCTGGAGTGGTATGACTTCATCGTGTACGGCTTTCTGGCGAGCATCATCGCCAGCCAGTTCTTCCCCTCGAACGATGCCTATGCTTCGCTGCTGATGGCCCTGGCCACCTTCGGCGTCGGCTTCTTCATGCGTCCGGTGGGCGGTGTGTTGCTGGGCATGTACTCCGACCGCAAGGGGCGCAAGGCGGCGATGCAACTGATCATTCGCCTGATGACCTTGTCCATCGCCATGATCGCATTCGCCCCTAGCTACCTCGCCATCGGCATGGGCGCGCCGTTACTGATCGTGGTGGCGCGCATGCTCCAGGGCTTCGCCACCGGGGGTGAATACGCCAGCGCCACGGCTTTCCTGGTGGAAAGCGCACCGGCCCATCGCAAAGGCCTGTACGGCTCATGGCAACTGGTAGGGCAGTGCCTGGCGGTGTTCAGCGGTGCGGCGATGGTCGCGTTGGTCACCCATCTGTGCAGCCCCGAAGCCCTGGCCAGCTGGGGCTGGCGCGTGCCGTTCGTGGTTGGGCTGCTGATCGGTCCGGTGGGGCTGTGGATCCGCAAGTACATGGAAGAGCCCGAGGAGTTCCTCGATGCCCGCCAGCAGGCCAAAGGCCAGGCACCGAGCCTGCTGCAGGTCCTGCGCGAGCATCGTCGCAGCCTGCTGGTGTCCATGGGACTGGCCTGCGGTGCGACGGTATCGTTCTACGTGGTACTGGTGAACATGCCGACCTTCGCCCACACCAATCTCGGCCTGCCATTGGACCAGGTACTGCTGGTGCAGATGCTCGCCGTCGGGCTGATGACCGTGGTCATTCCCCTGGCTGGGGCATTGTCCGACCGGCTCGGTCGGCGGCCGGTGCTGATGGCGTTCACCCTGGTGTTCTTCATCATGGTCTATCCGCTGTATGTCTGGGTGGCCGCGGCGCCCTCGATCGAACGCCTGCTGGTGATGCAGCTGCTGCTGTGTACCGCCATCGGCGGCTTCTTCGGACCGGCGCCAACCGCACTGGCCGAGCAGTTTCCGGTGGCGGTGCGCTCCACCGGCGTGTCGGTGGCCTATAACGTGGCGGTGATGGTGTTCGGTGGCTTCGCGCCGCTGATCGTCACCTGGTTGAGCAAGGTCCTCGGGACCCCGGTCGCACCATCGTTCTATGTCCTGTTCGCCTGCCTGCTGACGCTGCTGGGCACCTATTGCCTGAAAGAAGCACCGCGGGCCGGCAAGTCCGCTGCCTTCAACCTTGGAGTGAAACCGTGAAAGCGCTAGACATCGATCCTATCGTCGCCCTCGGTGCCGAGGCCCTGTCCGAGGCGATCCATGCGCGCCAGTTCTCGTGTCGCGAAGTGATGCAGGCCTATCTGGGGCACATCCAGCGCTACAACCCGCAGGTCAATGCCCTGGTGTCCCTGCGCGACGACCAGGCACTGCTGGCCGAGGCCGGTGAGCGCGACCGGGAGTTGGCGGCGGGGCAGTCGCGGGGCTGGATGCATGGGATGCCCCAGGCGATCAAGGATCTGGCCGCGACCGCCGGCCTGCGTACCACCCTCGGATCGCCGTTGTTCGCCGAACATGTGCCATCGGCGGATGCGATCAGCGTGGCGCGGGTGCGGGCCAGTGGTGCGATTATCGTCGGCAAGAGCAATGTGCCGGAGTTCGGCCTGGGTTCGCAGAGCTACAACACCTTGTTCGGTACCACCACCAACGCCTACGACCCCAGTCGCGTGGCCGGAGGCAGCAGTGGTGGTGCGGCGGCGGCTCTGGCCATGCGTCTGCTGCCGGTGGCCGATGGCAGCGACATGATGGGTTCGCTGCGTAACCCGGCAGCGTTCAATAACGTGTTCGGTCTGCGCCCGTCCCAGGGCCGCGTGCCCTATGGGCCGACAGCGGAACTGTTCCTGCAGCAACTGGGCACCGAAGGGCCGATGGGGCGCAGTGTGCGGGATGTGGCACGGCTGCTCACGGTGCAGGCGGGCTTCGACGCACGTGCCCCCCTCTCGCAAGGCCAGGGCGCGATTGATTTCACCGCTAACCTGGCGCGCGACTTCAACGGCGTGCGGGTCGGCTGGTTGGGCGATTACGCTGGCTACCTGCCGATGGATGAGGGCGTGATGGGCTTGTGTGAAGCCGCCCTGGCGGACTTTGCCGAGCTCGGCTGCAGTGTCGAGGCATGTCAGCCCGACTTCGACCTGGCTCGCTTGTGGCAATGTTGGCTCACCCACCGCCACTTTCTGGTGCATGGCAATCTGGCCGAGGCCTATGCCGATCCTGGCACGCGCGCGCTGCTCAAACCGGAGGCACAGTGGGAAGTCGAAGGCGGCTTGCACCTGGGCGCAGCGGCTGTTTATCGGGCCTCGCTGGATCGCAGTGCTTGGTACCAGGCGTTGCGCAAGCTGTTCGAGCGTTACGATTTCTTGCTGCTGCCCTCGGCCCAGGTGTTCCCTTTCGACGCAACCGCGACGTGGCCGAAGGTGGTCGGGGGGCGGGCAATGGACACTTATCACCGGTGGATGGAAGTGGTCATCGGCCCGACCTTGGCCGGGCTGCCGAGCATGAGCGTGCCGGTCGGTTTCAATGCTGCCGGGCTGCCCATGGGCCTGCAGATCATAGGCCCGGCGCAGGCCGACCACGCGGTGCTGCAGCTGGCCCATGCCCATGAACGACTCACCCGTTGGGTCGAGCGTTGCCCTCCGGCAAGCCTGCAACCGCATTGATCGCGCTAGTCAGGCCCGTATCTTGCTGGGCAAGATGACCATCCACGCATGCCAGGGAGGTCAACAATGGGCACTACCAGGATCGGGGCTGCAGACAGTGGCAGCGTGCGCTCGGTGGAGCGAGCGCTGGCCATCGTCGAGCTGCTCGGCGAGCATCAAGCGCTGGGGCTGGAGCAGTTGCATTACCTCACTACGCTACCCAAAGCGACGGTATCGCGCATGCTCGCCACCTTGCAGGAGCAAGGCTGGGTGTATCGCGGCTTGAGCGACAGGCGCTACCGCCTGTGTGCAAAGCGCTTGTTCGGCGACAGCCAGCAGCGCTTCAAGCGCGAGTTGGTCGAGCGCGCGGCACCGTTGCTGCTGGAGCTCAGCGAACGCACCGGGCTGGTGGTCGATCTGTCGTGTTTCGACGGCGAGCGGCTCGAGGTGATGGAAAGCTCGATTCCCCAGATACTGCGCAAGCGCTACCCGAACAACTGCCAGATCGTTGGGCACCATGCCAGCTTGTTCCACTCGGCCATGGGCCGGGCGTGCCTGAAGGAGTTGGCCGTGGACGAGGTGCAGCGCCTCGCCGCGCAAGAGCGGCAGGCCGGGGACGCGGCCTTGCGGGACATCGAGCAGGACGGGCACAAAGGCTTTGGGCAGCGCACCGAGGGGTATTGGGAGTACCCGGTTCGCTTGCCGTTCCTGATCCGGGCAATCGCTTTGCCGGTGCGGGTGCAGGGGCGGCTGGCCGGGAGCATCGCCTTGCATTGGCCGTTGGATCAGGCGCCGGTGGAGCGGGTGCTGAGCCTGCACCTGGGCAGTCTGGAACAGACAGTGGCGCAGGTGCAGCATGCCCTGGTTGGCTAGCCAGTACAGAGCACGACTCACTTGCCCCCAAGCGGCATCACCAGCTATGCCTAGTGTCTGATCCTGACAAAAAGGCCCTCCGATGCTGGTCGTCGAACAGCTGCACAAGTCGTTCTCCACCGCCCAAGGCCCGCTGGATGTCTTGCGCGGCGTCGACCTGACTCTCGCTGCCGGTGCCAGTCTGGCCCTGATGGGCGAGTCGGGCAGTGGCAAGAGCACGTTGTTGCACCTGCTGGCCGGACTCGACCGCCCCGACAGCGGCCGCATCCTGATCGACGGGCGGCCCCTGGACAGCCATGGCGAGCCCGCTCTGGCTCGTTGGCGTCGCGAGGGCATCGGCCTGGTGTTCCAGCAGTACAACCTGATCAGCAGCCTGGATGTGGCAGCCAACCTTGCCTTCCAGGCGCGTCTGGCCGGCCGCCACGATCCCGCCTGGATCGACCACCTGGCGCAGCGCCTGGATTTGGCATCGCTGCTGCAACGTTATCCCGAGCAACTGTCTGGTGGCCAGCAGCAGCGCGTCGCCATCGGCCGCGCCCTGGCGAGCAAACCCGCGCTGATGTTGGCCGACGAACCCACCGGCAGCCTCGACGAGGCCAGTAGCGATGAGGTGATGGCCCTGCTGTTGCAGTTGGTCGCCGAGGCCGGCAGCAGCCTCTTGATGGTCACCCACAGCCAACGCTTGGCGGCCCGGCTTGAACAGCGCTGTGTCTTGCACAACGGCCAGGTGAAGCGTCGATGAGTACCCTGCGCATCACGTTGCAGGCCTTGTGCAGCCATTGGTGGCGCCATCGCCTGCAATGCCTGGGTATCTTCACCGGCTTGTGGCTGGCCACTGCATTGTGGACCGGCGTACAAGCACTCAACACCCAGGCGCGCAGCGACTACGCCCAGGCCCGGGCGGTGCTGGCGGGACCCGCGCTACCACAGATCGTGGCCCGCGACGGCCAGCGCTTCGACCAGGCGTTGTATGTCCAGTTGCGCAAGCAAGGCTGGCAGGTGACGCCAGTGCTCGAAGGCCGCCTGCGTATCGCCGATCAGCCGCAGATCAGTCTGCGGCTGATCGGCATAGAGCCGCTGAGTCTGCTGCCGGGCATGTCGGTGGCCGGCGCCGGTACGCAGGGGTTCGACCTGCAAGCGTTCATCGGGGCGCCGGGGCAAGCCTGGATCGGACCGGACACCCTGCGCCAATTGCGCCGAAAGGTTGGCGATCAGCCGCAGACGCCAGACGGGCAGACCTTGCCGCCGCTGATCTTGAGCGAACAGCTGGCGCCAGGGGTCATCGTCGTCGACATCGGTCACGCACAGGCACTGCTCAACGCGCCTGGACAGCTATCGCGTTTGATTGGCAGTGCCGAGCGAGCATTGCCAGAGGCTATCGCTGCTCGCCTGAAGGTACTGTCCGCAACCGACGACGGTGACCTGGAGCGGCTGACCGCAAGCTTTCACCTCAACCTCACCGCATTGGGCCTGCTGGCCTTCGTGGTCGGGCTGTTCATCGCCCACGCCGCCATCGGCCTGGCCTTGGAGCAGCGCCGCGGGTTGATCCGCACCTTGCGTGCCTGTGGCGTCAGCCTGTTCACGCTCTTGGCCGCATTGGCCCTGGAGCTTGGCCTGTTCGCCCTGGCTGGTGGCTGCGTGGGGCTGCTGACGGGATATAGGCTGGCGGCCCTGTTGCTGCCGGACGTCGCCTCTAGCCTGCAAGGCTTGTATGGCGCGCGGGTCGCAGGGCAATTGCAGCTACCGTTGGGGTGGTGGCTGGGCGGCATTGGTGTGGCAGTGCTCGGCGCATTGTTTGCCGGCTGCGACAGCCTGCTGCGTGCCGCACGCCTGCCGTTGCTGGCCTTGGCGCAGCCACAGGCCTGGCGCCTGGCGCAATTACCCTGGCTGAAACGCCAGGCCGTGGTTGGCATCGTGTTGCTGATGATTGCCTGGGGCTGTGCTGAATTGGGTAACGGCTTGCCCAGCGCATTCGCCATGCTTGCAGCACTGCTGTTGGCAGCTGCATTGCTGCTGCCCGGTGTGCTGGCAGCACTGCTTGGCAGGGTGGCACGGCATTGCCGGCGTCCGTTGGCGCAATGGTTTGTCGCGGACAGCCGCCAGCAGTTGCCCGCGCTGAGCTTGGCCTTGATGGCGCTATTGCTGGCATTGGCGGCCAGCGTTGGTGTGGGCGGCATGACCGAAGGTTTCCGGCGCACCTTCATTGGCTGGCTGGATCAACGCCTGGCCGCAGACCTTTATGTCAGTCCGCGCGACAGCGCCCAGGCTGAGCAAATAGTGCAGTGGTTGCGGCAAGATCCGGCTGTGCGCAGCGTGTTGCCCAGTTGGCGAGTGGAATGGCGCCTGGAACACTGGCCGGTGGAGGTCCAGGGAGTGGTGGATCATGCGTTCTACCGCGAACATTGGCCACTGCTGGAACAGACGCCATCGGCCTGGGGCCAACTGGCATCGGGCCGAGGGGCCATGCTCAGCGAACAACTGGCGCGCCGCCTCGGGATTTGGCTCGGCGATCGCATCGCCTTGCCGAGCGAACCACCTCAGCAACTGAATGTGGTCGGCATCTATGCCGATTACGGCAACCCCAAGGGACATGTTCTGCTCAACGCCGACTGGTTGCGCCACCACGCACCGGGCGCCAGCCTGACGGGCTTGAGCGTGTTGGCCCGCCCCGGTGAAGTCGAATCCATCAAGCGCGAGGTGCAGCAACGTTTCCCGCTGGACGATAACCAACTGGTCGAGCAGGCCAGCCTGAAAGCCTGGTCGACCCAGGTGTTCAGCCGGACCTTCGCGGTGACTGCGGCATTGAACAGCCTGACCCTGGGGGTAGCCGGGGTGGCATTGTTCATCAGCCAATTGACGTTGGGCCAACGGCGACTGGGCCAGTTGGCACCGCTGTGGGCACTGGGCGTTCCGCGCCGTTGGCTGGCGTGGTTGAGCCTTGGCCAGATGCTGCTGCTCAGCGGCTTCACCGTGCTGCTGGCCATTCCTCTGGGCCTGCTGCTGGCCTGGTGCCTGGTGGCCGTGGTGAATGTGCAGGCCTTCGGTTGGCGCTTACCCTGGCACGCGTTTCCTGGTCAACTGCTGCAACTGGCCGCGCTGGGCCTGTTGACCAGCCTGCTCGCCAGTGCTTGGCCGCTGTGGCAACTGGCTCGCCGCCAGCCGAGCGACTTGTTGCGGCAGTTCAGCGATGAACGTTAAACCCTGGCTGTTACTCACGTGCCTGTTGCTGGCCGCGTGCGACCCGCCAGCGCCCGCACCGCAGAGCTATGCCGGGCTCGGTGCCGATGCCTCTGCGTTCAAGCAGGTGGTGCCCAACACAGCGCTCGTATTCCCGCGCGACCATGCCGCCCATGACGGTTATCGCATCGAATGGTGGTATGTCACGGCCAATCTCAAGGATGCCCAGGGCCGCGATTGGGGTGTGCAATGGACCCTGTTCCGCTCGGCCTTGCGTGCCGGTCCGCAGACGACCGGGTGGAGCAGCGCAAACCTGTGGATGGGGCATGCGGCCTTGACCGGTCCAGGCGGCCATCAGGTCGGCGAGACCCTGGCCCGCGGTGGCATCGGCCAGGCCGGCGCCGAGGCCCAGCCGTTCCACGCCTGGATCAATGATTGGTCGCTGCAGGGCCAGTCGGGTATCGAGCAGTTGCGCATGCGCGCCAACGGTCAGGGTTTCAGCTACGACCTGGACCTGGCCAGCGACCGTCCTCTGGTGCTGCATGGCGCCCAGGGTTATAGCGAGAAGTCCGGCAAGGGCCAGGCGTCGTATTACTACAGCCAGCCGTTCTATCGGGTTCGCGGCGAAGTGCAGCGCCATGGGCAGCGTATTGCCGTGACCGGGCAGGCATGGCTCGACCGGGAGTGGAGCAGCCAGCCACTGGCAGCCGGGCAAAGCGGTTGGGACTGGTTTTCCCTGCATTTGGCCCGCGGTGCCAAGTTGATGCTGTTCCAGGTGCGAGAGGACAAGGGCGCGCCATACCGGGCCGGGACCTGGATCGACCCTCAGGGGCAGGCGAGGGCGCTGCTAGGCAGCGAGGTCGAACTCACCCCCTTGGCCTGGACACGGCAGGACAACGGCAAGCAGGTGCCTACCCGCTGGCGGGTGCAGGTGCCTTCGGTGCAGGTGGATGTGCAGGTCGAAGCGATCGAGCCCAAGGCCTGGATGGGGACGCGGTTTCCTTATTGGGAAGGGCCGGTGCGGGTGAGTGGCGGTGGGCAGGGATACTTGGAGATGACGGGGTATTGAGAATAGGTTCGCGGAGTGTTGGCGAAGCGTTCATTTGGGAGTTGCAGTGCCGCCGATATCAAGCGCCGCGCGGGCGGCGCTCGATATCGGCGGCACTACACATCCCTGGCGATGCTATTAAGCTGGCGACCGGTCTCACTTGAAACCGGTCACCCCATGCGGTACGTAAGGGGCTTCGAGGCGAGCGATGTCCTCGACGCTCAACTGCAGGTCCAGTGCGGCGATCGCATCGTCGAGCTGTGCCGCCTTGGATGCGCCGACAATGGGGGCCGAGACGCCGCGCTTGGCCAAAACCCAGGCCAGTGCCACCTGCGCCATCGGCACTCCTCGCTCCTTCGCCAGTTGCTCGACCACGTCGATCACCCGGCCATCTTCGGTCTCGGTTTTCTCATAGAACGAGCGGCCAGAGATGTCGGTGCGGGTACGCTCGGTCTGCAGGCCGTTGGGGCGGGTCAGCCGGCCTCGGGCCATGGGGCTCCACGGCATCAGACCTACGCCCTGGTCGAGGCACAGCGGGATCATCTCCCGTTCCTCTTCGCGGTACAGCAGATTGAGGTAATTCTGCATCGATACGAAACGGCTCCAGCCATGGCTGCTGGCGACCTGCTGGGCCTTGGCGAATTGCCAGGCATACATCGACGAAGCGCCGATGTAGCGGGCCTTGCCCGCCCTGACCACATCGTGCAGGGCCTCCATGGTCTCTTCGATGGGGGTGTGGTAGTCCCAGCGGTGAATCTGGTAAAGGTCGACGTAGTCGGTACCCAGGCGCGTGAGGCTGGCGTCGATGGCGGTCATGATCGCCTTGCGCGACAGGCCCTGCTCATTGGGGCGATTGCTGCCTTCCCACATGTTGGCCGGGTAGAAGACCTTGGTCGCGATCACCGTTTCATCGCGACGGGTGAATTCCTTGAGCAACTTGCCGAGGATGATTTCCGAGGTCCCGGCGGAGTAGCTGTTGGCAGTGTCGAAGAAGTTGATGCCTTGCTCGACCGCGTGGCGGATGATCGGCCGGCTATCCGCCTCGCCCAGGGTCCAGGGGTGGGTCCCGGCGTCCGGTTCACCGAACGTCATGCAGCCCAGGCACAATTTCGAGATGTCCAGGCCAGTGTTGCCCAGCTTGACGTACTGCATCGGTGTCTCCTTCAGTGAGTATTCCAGCGGTCGGTAAAGCGTAGCCGCCCGGCGGTGGTGCGGAAACTCCGTATCGGCGCAGGGCTGACCTGCAAAAATTCACAAGCGCAGCAGGGGCTTGACCTGCTGGCCGAGGAAATCGGTGACTGCCTTGATCCGTGGAGTGCTGCGCACGTCCTCGTGCACGGCCAGCCAGATCTCGATGCTCATGGTCTGCTCGGCCGGACCGATGCTCTCGAGACCATGTTCCTCGGCCATGAACGCCGGTAGACAGGCGATGCCGATACCGCCGGCGGCGGCCTGGGCCTGAATACGCAGGTCGTTGCTTTGCAGGGCGAAGGGGGCGTGTCCGGTCTGTTCCAACAACCATTGCTGCTGTGGCGACTTCGCCTGGGAGGCATCGTAGCCGATATAGCGCGGTGTACAGGCGCAGCGCAGATATTCAGGGGCAGCGTAGAGGCGGTAGTCCAGCTGGCCGAGCAGGCTGGCCACCAAAGTGGGCTCGCTGGGGCGGGTCAACGCTACGCTGATGTCCGCTTCGCGCCGAACCAGTGACGCACGTGATTTGCTACCTACCAACTGCAGGCGCAGGCGTGGGTAGCGGCGATACAACTCGCCCAGACGACGGGCGATGATGCTGCCCAGCAGGGCGGGTGGTGCCGACAGCACCACTTCGCCCTCGACTTGTTGCTGACCGGCACTGGCGAAATGCTCAACGGCGAAGGAACCTTGCGCCATCTGCTCGGCCAGTTCGGCCAGCCGATGGCCTTGTTCGGTCAGGTCGTAGGCCCTGGGGCGGCGATCCACCAGCTTGAGGTTGAGCGCCGCTTCCAGTGCCGCGATGCGTCGAGCGACGGTGGCATGGTCGACCCCCAGCACTTTGGCAGCAGCCGAGAGTGAACCGCTGCGTGTGAACGCGTTGAAGTGACGTAGATCTTCCCAATCGAACATGGCTGGCCTCTGTTGTACCCCCGCATGGTACTGATGGGGGGCTCGGTAGGCCAGCCAGACAGGGCCAGGCTCACGCGTCGATCGGGGCGGGGGCCTTGGTGCATGGCGGTGCAGTGCAGGGGCGCGGAGCCTGGCGTAGTTGCGCCAGGTCATGCATGCTCGGCTTCAATGCCGGGTAGAGGTTGCAGTAGACGTCGTACAGCCGGTCGTAGGTGCGCCGGTTGGCTGGATCAGGCTTGGCACGAGGACACAGGGTCCGCCAGTTCCGCACCTGTTCCAGGTTGCTGATCTCGCCGATGGCCAGTGCTGCGAGCATGGCGCCGCCCAGAGGTGCTTCGACGGCCTGTTCGATGGTCATGACGGGGTAGCCGGTGATGTCGGCGATGATCTGCATCCACAAGTCCGACGCTGCGGCGCCACCGACCACGATCAGCTCAGGGTCCAGACGCACGGCTGCCTGTTGCCCGCGCTCCATATTGTGGCGCAAGGCGAATGCCAGGCCTTCGAGCACTGCGCGGTAGAGATGGGCCTTGGTATGGAACAAGGACAGCCCGACGTAGGCGCCACTGGCCTGGGCGTCCCAGACCGGGCTGCGCTCGCCCATCAGGTAGGGCAGGAACACCAGGCCGTCAGCGCCAGCCGGCGTGTTGGCAGCCTCGCGTTCCATCAACTGGTGCACCTCGACGCCGGGCGACAACGCCGCCGTCTGTTTCTCCTGTGTGCAGAACTGGTCGCGGAACCAGCTGACCGAAGCACCCGTGGCGATGGCGCCACCGAACATGTAGATGTTATCGGCAGGGTTGTGCACGTAGGGCATGCTGACCAGGCCCAGCCTGGCGTCGGTCTGCCGATTGATGAAGCCCCAGCACATACTGGTGCCCATCATCGCCACATGGTTGCCCGGCTCGATCACCCCGGCAGCCAGGGTCGCCATGGCCGCATCGACGCCACCGGCCACCACCGCTGTACCGGGCGCCAGGCCTAGGCGTGTGGCGGCGGCCGGGGTGAGGCCGCCGACGATTTCGCTGGAATCGACCAACCGCTGCGGCATCAATGCCGGGTCGATGCCCAAAGCATCCATCAACTCGATCGACCAGGTGCGCGTACGAATGTCGTACACCCCGCCGATGTTGCCGGCCGAGCTGTGATCCACTGCCAGTTCGCCGGTCAGGTGATATTGCACATAGCTGTTGGGCGGCAGTAGGTATCGCGTGCGCGCCCAGACTTCGGGCTGGTTGCGCTTGATCCAGAGCATCTTGGTGAAGCCATGGTAGCTGTCGACGCCATTGCCACTGATGGCTTGCAGTCGTTCCAGATCGATGTGCTGGCGAACCCACTCGGTTTCGGCGGTAGCGCGGCGATCCATCCAGATCAGGCAGGGGTGCAGCGGTCGGATGTCGCCATCCACCGGGATTCCAGAGCCACCGTACAGGCTGCTGACGCAAATGGCTTTGATTTCGTTGGCAGGTACATGGCTTTGCGCGACCACTTCGGCGATGGTCGCGTGGACGGCATCGAGCCATACGTCCGGCCATTGTTCGGCCCACAGTGGATAAGGTTGTTCGACCTGGTAGGCGATCGACGCCTGGGCCAGGATGGCGCCTTTGGTCGAAGTCAGCAGGGCTTTTGTGCTTTGCGTACCGATATCGACGCCGATCACGTAGGTCATGCTCAAGGCCTCATTCTGCCTGGGTTGTTGTTGTGAAATCCCGTTCGGATAGAGCAATGTAGACGTTAACATTTCATCGATCAAAAAAACGCCCATGGCAGGAATGAGGGCGTTTGCAGGCAATCAGCACGTCATGTTGTCAACGTCAACATTGGCGCAAGCTAGCACAGGGGTTTTGCCATTACAATACGCCTTCCCCGAACATCCAGCGGGCCTTCCAGGCCCCGTTGATCGAGGCACGACCAAGCCAGCGCGAGAAGGAGCGGCCATGAAGTCAGCAGGCAAAGCCACCATTACCGACATCGCCCGCCGGGTCAACATGACCACGGTCACGGTGTCCCGCGCACTCAACCAGCCGGAGAAGGTGAAGAAGGAAACCCTGGCGCTGATTCTCAAGGTCGCCCGCGAGCTCAACTACGTGCCCAACGCTTTCGCCCGCAACCTGAAAAACCGCGAAAGCCGGCTGTTCGGGCTGGTGACAGCGAGCCTGGACAACCCGTTCTATGGCCAGATCATCAAGGCCATTACCCGCGAGGCCAAGAAGCGTGACTACACGCTGATGCTGTTCGATACCGACGGCTCGGCGGAGCTCGAAGCGCGGGCCGTGGACACACTGCTCAGCTACCAGGTGGCAGGCATCCTGCTGTCGACGGTATCGGACGATGAGCGCTACCAGCCGGATTACCTCGGCAAACTCGAGATGGCCGGGATTCCAGTCGTGCAGATCGACCGCAAGCTGGCCGGCGCGCCGTTCGCCGGGGTTTATCTGGACAACGAACAAAGCGGCTATCGTGGAGCCATGGCCGTGTTGGCGCAGGGCCACCGCCACCTGCTGGTGGTGGGCGGCCCGGAACACTCGGACATCACGCTGCGTCGCCTGCAAGGCATTCGGCGGGCGCTCGCCGGTTGCAGCGAGCCGGTAACCCTGGAGGTGCTTTATGGCGACTACACCCAGGCGCCGGCCTACCAGGCGGTCGGTGAGTACCTGCGTCAAGGCAAGCGCCCCGATGTGATCTACGGCCTCAATGCGCTGATCACCCTCGGCGCGCTGCAAGCGATGCGCGAGCAGGGGCTGGGTAGGGCGGACATTGCATTGTTCAGCATCGACCACGTGCATTACGCCGGCATCTATGGCGAGCCGATCCCCTGCGTCAGTCACGACAGCGTGCAGTTGGGGTTGGAAGCGATCAGCCTGTTGCTGGGCAGGATCGACGACCCCGATGCGCCATTAACCGATCGAGTGCTTGAGGGCAGGCTGGATTCCTGAAACGAATGTAGACGTTGACATTGGCAGCGAAGCGGCAATAAAGTCGCCCTCGCTCGGGTTTTTTGCCCCGGGAATGTAAACGTCAACATTTCTCTCAGAACAAGATCAACGACCCGCAACGCGGGCGAGGGGACATCGAATGGCTAATGAATTGGAAGGCAAGGTTGCGGCGGTAACCGGTGCGGCATCCGGTATCGGCCTGGCGACCACGGAGGCGATGATAGCCGCCGGCGCTTACGTGGTGCTGGTCGATCGCGACGAGGCCGCATTGGCGCGGGCCTGCGAGCGCCTGGGAGAGGCAGCGGTGCCGCTGCACATTGATCTGCTCGATCCCGACAGTTGCGCGACGTTGTTGCCGGGAGTGCTGGAGCGAGCAGGCAAGCTTGACATCCTCTACGCCAACGCCGGTTGCTACCTCGGTGGCGATGTTGCCGAAGCCGATCCGGCCGCCATCGACCGCATGCTCAACCTCAACGTCAATGCCGTGATCAAAAACGTACGGGATGTGTTGCCGCACATGATCGAGCGGGGCACCGGCGACATCGTGGTCACCGGATCGGTAGCGGGGCACTTTCCGGTGTCCTGGGAGCCGGTGTATTCAGCGTCCAAATGGGCGGTCAATTGCTTCGTGCAGACGGTCCGCCGCCAGGTGAACACCAAGGGTGTGCGTGTCGGTGCCGTCTCACCTGGCCCTGTGGTGAGCCCGCTGCTGGCCGATTGGCCAGCGGAAAACCTGGCCAAGGCCAAAGCCAACGGTACGTTGATCGAACCGCAGGCGGTGGCCGATGCCGTGATGTACATGCTGACCCGTCCGCGCAACGTCACCATTCGCGACATGGTCGTGTTGCCCTCGGCTTTCGACATGTAGAGCCCGCCAGGGCGGGCTGGTGCCCATCGGCGAGGGCGTGGATCACACCATGTGATGCCGAGCGAAATCACGCCCCGCCTTTCATACGCCGTGCAACCAGGAACAAGGCCAGGCCCGCCAATGCCGTAGCGGCACCGATATAGCCGGTACTGGTCCAGCCCAGGCCGGCGCTGATGGCCATGCCACCGAACCAGGGACCGAGGGCATTGGCCAGGTTGAATGCAGCGTGATTGGATGCCGCGGCAAGGCTGGGGGCCTCGTGAGCGATGTCCATCAGGCGGATCTGCAGCGGCGCGGCCAGGGCGATCATGGTGCCGACCAGGGCGATACCCAGCAGTAGCGACCACAGATTGTGGGCGGCAAACGGGAAGAACAGCAGCACTGCCGTGGACCACACCAGTACCACGCCCACGGCGCGGAACTGCAGGGTGTCGAAGAGCTTGCCACCGGCAATGTTGCCAATGATGCCGCCGAGACCGAATGCGGCCAGGCCGAACGGAATCCACTGAGGCGCAGCCTGGGTCACTTCCAGCATGGTCGGGGCCAGGTAGCTGAACACGCAGAACATCCCGGCAAAGCCGATGGCAGCGATGGACAGCGCCATCCACACTTGCGGCAGGCGGAAGGCCTGGAGTTCCTTGCGTGGGTCGCTGCGGACCTCGTCATGGGGCTGGGGCACGTAGCGCCAGACGGAAGCGATGGTGCACACGGCGATCAGCCCCACCAGCAAGAAGGCTGAGCGCCAGCCGAAGAACTGGCCGAGGAAGGTCGCGATCGGGTTGCCCAGCAGCATGGCCAAGGTCAAGCCCATCATCACCCGGGCCACGGCGCCGGCGCGTTGCCCGCTGGGCACCATGCTCGAGGCCACCACCGCAGCGATGCCGAAATAGGCGCCATGGGGTAGGCCGCTGATGAAGCGGAAGGCCACCAGGCCGAAGTAGGAAGGGGCTATGGCGGTGGCCAGGTTGCCGATGGCATACAGGGCCATGAGCAGGAGCAGCATGTGCTTGCGCAGCAGCTTGGCGCCGAGGATGGCCAGCGCTGGCGCACCGACCATCACGCCCAGGGCATAAGCGCTGATCGCGTGGCCGACCTGGGGCTCGGTCAGGTTCAGGTTGTGGGCGATATCGGGCATCAAACCCATGATGGAAAATTCGCCGGTGCCAATAGCGAAGCTTCCAAGGGCCATGGCGGCCTCCATCTTCGCCACCGTGCTCCTGGAAGGGGTGAGCGGCGGCGCTTCATGAACTGACATCAGAATCCTCAAAGTAATACGCTGAAACAATAAAGCGCTGATTCTAGACGCTTCGCGCCGGGCCCGTCGAGGTAGCGATCCGGGCATCGACGCCAAGGCGTCCCAGGTGATAACGCAGGTGTTTTCGCAGTGCTCCCGACAGGAGCAAGGTGCATTCGGGAACGATCCTTGCTGATTGCTAGCAATCTATCAAAAGGAGCTAGCAATGGACCATTCCCTGGTTGCCCACTCTCGTGGCGGCGTATTGTGTACCCCGCATCCGCTTGCAAGCGCGGCAGGCCTTGAGGTGCTGGACGGCGGTGGTACAGCTATCGACGCGATGTTGGCCGCAAGTGCAGTGCTGGCAGCGGTCTATCCACACATGACCGGTGTGGGCGGCGATGCACTGTGGCTGCTCCACGACGACCAGGTGCGCACCATTATCGGGATCGGCCAGGCCGGCACGCGCCTGCCACAACAAGGCACAATCGGTCTGCGCGGCCCCGCTTCGGTCGCGACGACCGCGGGAGCCATGGCCAGTTGGGTACAGGCCAAGGCCCTCAGTGAGCACTGGGGCTCGCGGATGAACTGGAGCGATCTGCTTGGCGGTGCAGTGGCGTTGGCCCGTGAAGGGGTGCAGGTGTCGGCATCGCAGTTGTTCTGGCAGGGCCAGCGGACCAGTCTGATCGAGCGCCTGCCCAGTCTGCACGCCCTGTGCAAGACCGAAGGGCGCTTGCTGCAGGCGGGTGATCGGCTGCGTCAGCCAGCACTGGCCAACAGCTTGGAACAGCTAGCCCGGCGCGGGCCGCAAGACTTCTACCAAGGCGAGTTGGCAGAAGCCTTCGGTGCGGCGTTCGCCGATCTGGGCTGCGGCCTGACCGTCGATGACCTGCGCGCCACCCAGGCGCACTGGGCTGAGCCGATCTCCGTACGCTACCGCGGTGGCCGGCTGTACAACGTCGCGCCGCCTTGCCAGGGACTGTACACGCTGCGCGCCATGGCGGCGTTGAACAGCCAGGAACTGGGTGAAAATGGCTCGTCACGCTACTACCACCTGCTGGTCGAGGCGATCAAGCAGGGGCTGCTGCAACGCAACCAGCAGTTGCATGATCCACTGAGCAGCAGTTGGGATTTCAATGATGCCCTGATGCAGCCCACCTCAGCCCTCGACGCAGAGCATGCTGCCCCCTGGGCCGAGCCGAGCCAACCTGCCGACACGGTGTGGATGGCCGCCTGTGATCGTGAAGGCCGCAGTGCCTGCCTGATCCAGAGCCTTTTCCACGATTTCGGCTCAGGTTGCGTCCTGGGTGATACCGGCATCCTCTGGCACAACCGAGCGGCAGGCTTCAGTTCACAGCCTGGCCATGTCAATGCCTGGGCGCCTGGCAAACGCCCGGCACACACGCTCAACCCATCGGCCTACCTGGGTGACGACGGTCGTCGCTGGTTCTTTGGCACCCAGGGGGGGGATGGTCAACCGCAGACCCAGATGGTGATCGCCAGCCAGCTGATCGACTTTCAGCAACCTGCTGCAGCGGCTTTGCGTGCGCCGCGTTTCCTGCTCGGGCGGAGCTTTTTCGACAGCACCGACAACCTCAAGCTGGAGGCGGATGTGGGCGCCAGCGTTATGCAGGAATTGGCTAGGCGTGGGCACGCCCTCGAAACCACACCGCCGCTCAGTCCGTTGATGGGCTTGGCCGGGGTCATCGCCATCGAACCGGGCGGCCAACGGACCGCCGCGTACGATCCTCGTAGCCAGGGCAGTGCCCTCGGTCAGGCGAGTTGATACGCGCCGATTGCCGCAGCATCGGGCCGGGCGGATAATGCCGGCCCAACGCGTTCGAGGGTTTCGAGGTTTCGATGAAAGGCAAAGCGGTCAGCAGCAAGCAGCAGGAAGTCCAACGCATCGCCGACATGCTCGCCAAGGCCATCGCCCAACACCGGCTGCGGCCTGGCGTGCGGCTGATCGAGGCGCAGATCGTCGAAACCCTGCAGGCCAACCGTAACCATGTGCAAGCGGCGCTGCAGCGGCTGGCCATGCAGCGCATCGTCGATATCGAGCCCAACCGTGGTGCCACCGTGGCCCAGCCCAGCGCCCGCGAGGCCCGCGAAATCTTTGCCGCACGCCGCGCAGTGGAGCGGGCGATCGTCGAGGCCATCACGCCGGCACACATCGCCACGCACCAGGCGCGGATCGACCAGCACATGCGCGACGAGCGCGAGGCGACGGCCAGCACCGATCGGCGTGCAATCGTCCGCCTGCTCAGCGACTTTCACCTGCTGCTGGGCGAGGTATGCGGCAACCAGGTGCTGTCCGATATCCTCGTCAACCTGATGGTACGCAGTTCGCTGATCGTCGCGCTGTACCAGCGTGGCGATAGCCCGCCCTGTGCTTCGGACGAACATCAGGCGGTGATCGAAGCCCTGCGCGTGGGTGACCGGGAAACGGCGGTGCGGGAAATGATCGAGCACCTCGACGAACTCGAGGGCCAACTGGCCCTCGAGGAGACGGCAGCGCCGGAAGTCAACCTGCGTCAGGCACTGGCAGGGCTTTGAGCTCGCTGCGCAGAAGCTCTGCGGCTGGTCGGACGAAGGTCTGTCGGCCACGCTTGAAACCCATCAGCGGTGCTGCGATGCGGCCGACCACCTCAGCAGGCGAGGGCACGTCGAACACCACGAAGTCGGCTCGACAACCAGGCTCAAGGCCATAATCGGGCAGACGCAGCAGGCGGGCTGAGGATCTGGAGATCCAGCCCAGGCATAGCAACAACTCCTGCGGTGTGCCTAGCTGGGCGACGTTGGCGTACAGGTTGGCCTGGCGCACTAACGAGGCATCGCCATAAGGTGTGAACGGGTTGCCGATATTGTTGCTCGACAACGAGCACGTCACCCCGCACTGGTGCAACTGGGCGAGCGGGGCGAGGCCCCTGGGTTTGTCGTGGAAGCGATCGCGCCCGGTCAGGAACAGGTCGGTGGCGGGTAGGCAGGTGACCTGCACACCGGCTTCGGCCAACGCCCGGCCCATGGCCAGCAGCTCGGCTTGCGGCAGTGCCGAGAGCTTGGTCACGTGGCCTACGGTGACCCGGCCTTGCCAGCCATGCTCACGGGTGCAGCGGATCACCTCGCCGAGGGTCATGCCGGCGACTTGCAGGTCGAAGTCCAGGTGCAGGTCCAGGTCCCGGTCATAAGCCACTGCCAGCTCGAACAACCGACGGATCTGCGCCTGTGGGTCACTGTCGGTGTACGGGCAGCCGCCCAGCACCTCGGCGCCTTCATCAAGCGCCTGACACAGCAAGGCCTCGGTGCCTGGGTTGTCGAGCATGCCTTCTTGCGGGAAAACACAGATCTCCAGGGTTACCGCCCATGCGTAGTCGGCTTGCAGGCGACGCACCGCACGCAGCCCGGTGAGGCCGATGCCAGGGTCTATCTCGACATGGGTGCGCATGTGCGTGGTGCCCTGGGTGATCGCCTGCTCCAACACGGCAGCGCCGCGGGCGTAGACATCGGCCTCGGTGAAGCCGGCCTTGGCCTGGCGCGTCTGGGCGATGGCTTCGGCCAGCGTGCCTTGGCGCAGTTGGCAGCGCGATAGAATGCAGGCCTTGTCCAGGTGAATGTGGGTCTCGATCAGCCCAGGCAGCACCAGGCGTCCGCCCAGGTCGAGGGTGGCGGCGGGTTGACGCAGGCGTGAGACGAAGTGGCCGTCCTCGATCAGCAGGCGGGAGGGCGTCGGCGCATCGCCGACGCGTACGTTGATCAGTTCCAGGCTATTCATGCGGCGGCTCCTGTGCCGAGGTAGGCAGCTTCCAGTTGTGGGTCACCGCGCAGGGCTTCGGCACTGCCCTGCTTGACGATGCGCCCGGTCTCCAGCACATAGGCGCGATCGGCCACTTGCAGCGCCAGGTTGGCCATCTGGTCGACCAGCAACAGCGTCACGCCTTCATCACGCAAGGTGGCGAGGGCGTCGTAGAGTTCGCCGATCATTGCCGGTGACAGGCCGAGTGAGGGTTCGTCGAGCAACAGAATGCGTGGCTTGGCCATCAGCCCACGGCCGATCGCGACCATTTGTTGCTCACCGCCCGAAAGCAGTCCGGCCGGGCTTTCAATGCGTTCGCGCAGGCGTGGGAAGCGAGCCAGGATCGCCTCGATTTCCTGCTCGGCGTTCACCTGGTCGCGGCGCACACTGGCACCGAGCAGCAGGTTCTCGCGTACGCTCAACTGGCCGAACAGTTGCCGGCCTTCAGGCACCAGGGCCAGACCCAGACGGGCGATCTGACTGGCATCGAGGCTCTCGATGCTGCGATCGTTCAGTACGATGCTGCCGCGACGTGGCCGGTGCAGCCCGGCCAGTGCCTGCAGAATGCTCGACTTGCCGGCACCGTTGGCCCCGAGGATGGCGATAAGCTCGCCAGGGTTGACCAGCAGATCGACCCCCTCGACCACGGACGCGGCGCCATAATCGATGGTCAGGTCGCGTACGTGCAGCACGGCATCTCGCGACCCGGCCCAGACCTCGGCGCGCGGCTGTGCCTGATAAGCAGTCCCGCCGAGGTAGGCGGCAATCACCCGCGGGTTGCTGCGCACCTGCTCAGGAGTGCCCCAGGCGATCGGCTTGCCGGCGTCGAGCACCAGCAGACGCTCGGAAACCGCCATCACCAATGGCATGTCGTGCTCGACCAGGATGATCGCCAGATCGAAACCGGCAAGGCGTCGCAACAGTGAGGCCAGGCGGTCGGTGTCCTGGCGGCCGAGGCCGGCAGCGGGCTCGTCGAGCAACAGCACCTGCGGGCGGCTGGCCAGCGCGCGGGCAATTTCCACCAGGCGGCGGTCGACGTGTGGCAGGTCATCGGCGACCACGTGCAGGCCGCCGCGATAGCCGACCAGGGCAAGCAGTTGCATCGCCAGCTGCTTGCGGGCAGCTTGCTGCCTGGCCCAGGGGCCTTCCAACCGACCTTGCTGGAAGGCCACCAGCAGGTTCTCCAGCACGCTCAGCTCGCCGAACAGTTGCGTGGTCTGGTAGGTTCGGGCGATACCGGCGCGGGCGATGCGCCACGCTGGCAGCCCGGCGAGTTCACCACCCAGGTCGATCGAGCCGCTGTCGGTACGGTAGAAACCGCTGATCAGATTCAGCACCGTGGACTTGCCCGCGCCGTTGGGGCCGATGAGGCTGGTGATGCTACCCCGGTTGGCTTGCAGGCTGACATGTTGCGCCGCTTGCACACCGCCGAAGCGGATGCCGATGTCCTCGACCTTGAGACCGGCCTGACGGCCACCGGCAAAGAACGCCTTGAGCAGCCCGGCATCGACGTGGGCCGTCACCGGCTCGTGGGGCGGCTGCCAGAAGCGCCGGGCGAGACTGCCCAGGACACCTCTTGGAGCGGCCCAGAGCACGGCCAGCAACAGCACCGAGAACGCCAGCAGGCGAAACTCGGCGAAGTCCGCCAGCAGCTCCGGCAGCACCACGATCACCAGGGCTCCAAGTACCGGTCCGAACAGCGTACCGGCGCCGCCGACGATCACCGCCAGGACGAACAGGATCGATTGCGAGAACGGGAACGCGGCCGGGTTGATGAACATCAATGCCGGGGCCACCAGCGCCCCGGCGGTACCGGCCAGGCCTGCCGACAGGGCAAAGGCCAAGGTGCGCGTCTGCACGGGGTTGATGCCCAGTGAGCGGGCGGCGATTTCCGAGGCTTTCACGGCCCGCATCGCCAAGCCCCAGCCGCTGCGCTGCAGGCCCCAGTAGAACAGCAGCGCCGCCAGCATCAAGGCCAGCGCAGCGAAGGCCAGCAAAACGCCGGGGTCGAGCTCGCCGAGGCTCGGCAAAGGTATCCCCATCAGGCCATTGGCGCCACCGGTGACGCCCCGCCATTCGATCAGGCCGTTGTGTACCACCAGGGCAAAGGCGATGGTGATCATCGCCAGGTAAGGCCCGCTGACCCGCAGCGCCGGGATTGCCAGCAGTGCGCCGAGCAGCGCGCAGCCAAGGCTGGCCAACGGCAACGCCGCCGACAGCGGCATGCCACCGATGGTCAGCAGCGCCGAAAGGTAGGCGCCGATGGCGTAGAAGGCAATGTGGCCGAAGGACATTTGCCCGGAAAGGCCGATCAGGATGTTCAGGCCCACCCCGACGCTCACTGCCAGGGCATACAGTGTCAGGATCAACAGCCAGTAGCTGTCCAGGTTCAAGGCCAGGCCCGCGCCGGCGATGCCGAGCAGGGCCAGGCCCAGTGGAGCGAGCAACGCGCGCATCGTCATACTTTCACCCAGAGTTTGCGGCCGAACAGGCCGTCAGGACGTACTGCGAGCACCACGATCACCAGCGCGAAACACAGCAACTGAGTGAACGCAGAGCCGAAGTACAAGGTCACCAGCGCTTCGACCAAGCCGAACAGCAGCCCGGCGGCGAACACCCCGCCAGCACTGGCGATACCGCCCAGGATGGCCACGGCGAAGGCCTTCAGGCCGAACAAGGTGCCCATGTCGGCATGCACGCTGTACAGCGGCGCGATCAGCAGTCCGGCGATGGCGGCGAACACGGTCGACAGGGCAAATGCCGCACCCACCACCCGGCTCACTTCGATGCCCATGAGTCGCGCTGCCCGTGGGTTTTGCACACAGGCTTCAAGGCGCAACCCCAGAGCGGTACGTCGGCGCACCCAGTACAACGCGGCCGCCACGGCGGCCCCGACCAGTGGGATGGCCAGTTGCACGGCATTCACGCTGCTGTCGCCCAACTCCAGGCGGACCTGGGTCAGGGCGCTACCCAATTGCCGTGGCTCTTTGCCGAAGGTGAACATCGCCAGGTTGTCCAGCAACAAGCCGCCGGCCACCGTGGCCATCAGCCAGGCATCGGAACCGCGGGCGTGGAACGGGCGCACCAGAAAACGTTCGATAGCCAGCCCCAGTACTGCGCACAACGCCAGGGTGGTCGGCAGCGCCAGCCACAGTGGCCAGCCCCAGGTCACGGACAGGCTGTAACCGAGCACGGCACCGACCATCATGGCGCTGCCCTGGGCAAAGTTGACCGTGCGTGACACGACGTAGGTCAGGTGAAAGCCCAGGGCCAACAGCGCATACATGCTGCCCAGGCCCAAGCCGCTGACCAGTGCGGTGGTGATCATCTCAAAAGCCTCCGCTCACGGCGCGACAGGTACGATGGTGTCGCCGTCGAAGCGGCTGAACACATAGTCGTCAGGACCCAGGGCGTCGTGGCGTTCGGGCGTGAAGGGTTGCTGGTAGTGCTTGATCAAGCCTTGGTAGTCGCTGATGGCATAGAGGCCGGCGCGTACTTTGCCGCCGCTGGTGTCCTGGGCCTTGTCGATCGCCAGGCCCACCAGGTGCATGGCGTCATAGGCGTTGGCGATGCCCACTGCCGGGGTGACGTCGGCCAGGCTCTTGATTTGTGGGTAACGTTGCTTCAAAGCCGCCAGCAAGGCCTCGGCGCGAGCGTCGTTGTGGTCGCTGAAAACGAAGGTCTGGATGAAGTGCACTCGCCCGGCATCGGGCCCGGCCAGTTCACCGAAGCGGCCACCGGCAGGGCCCCAGTGCGACACCACCGGCACGTCCCAGCCCATCTGGTCGAGTGACTTGACCACCTGGGCCGATGGGCCGACGTTGCCGACCATGAGCAGGGTATCGACGCCAGCGCTCTTGAGGCGGGTGAGCTGTGGGACCATGTCCAGGTCGCTGTCTTCGAAGCGTTCGGCGGGTGCTTTCGGCATGTCCCGGCGAGCCAGGGCGGCATTCAATCCGGCCAGATTCGACTCGCCCCAAGGATTGTTGGCCAGGATCAGCCCTGGCTGTTTCATGCCCTGACGCAAGCCATAGGCGACCAAGGCCTCGTCGACCTGCTCATCGACCGCCGAGACGCGGAACACGTAATTGTCCTTGGCACCGTTCTCGGTGATTTTCGTACCCGCAGCCCAGATACCCATGAACGGCGTCTTCATCTGGTTGGCCAGCGGCACGATCGCCAGCGACACAGGGGTGTCGAGCCCACCGAACAACACGCTGACCTTTTCCCGCTGGATCAGTTCGCGCGCCGCGAGCATGCCTTTGGCCGGGTTGCTCTCGTCATCGCGCCGCACCAATTCGACGGGTCGCCCGAGTAACCCGCCCTTGGCGTTGATTTCATCGATGGCCAAGGTCAGGCCGCGGGTCAGGGCTTCGCCGGACTTCGCCGATTGACCGGACAGGGCCGCCACCAAGCCGACCTTGATTGGCTCGGCGGCCTGGGCCAGGCCACCGATGCAGGCCAGGGACAAAGCTGCGCGAGGCAGCCAACGACGCAGCAGGGAACGGGTGGACATTGTTCGAACTCCTGATTGCTAGCAATTTGTAAGAATGTGCTAGCAAAACAGGTGCCATTTGGAAAATACTCGGCGTAGCGCGCCTTTGGGCCGGCCCCCACAGGGGTTTCTGCTTCGACTTTGCACTGGTTCAAGGCAATACGCGGGCCGAATGCCCCATTCTGGACAAACCTGGAGATGTTCCTATGACCGACAGCAACAACGCCGTACAGATCGTCCGTGACTTTCTCGCCGCCTCCATGGCGCCCGACCCGGTTCTGGCTGCCACGTACATGAGTGACGACGTGCGCATCACCTTCACCGGTGCTCGACCGATGCCGACACCGAGCGATATCACGGCCTTCAATGGCGCACGATACAAGTGGGTGAAGAAGGCGCTGGGGCAGTTCGACTGGTGCGAACAGGATGACCAT
This sequence comes from Pseudomonas putida, assembly GCF_004357765.1. Taxonomy (GTDB): domain Bacteria; phylum Pseudomonadota; class Gammaproteobacteria; order Pseudomonadales; family Pseudomonadaceae; genus Aquipseudomonas; species Aquipseudomonas putida_U. Next base: position 93,695 of record NZ_SMTE01000001.1, read on the forward strand.
ACCGTGGTGTACTCCAACGGGACCTTGTACGGCGAGTGGCCGGATGGCCGCAGTTTTTCCGGCAATCGCTACCTCGACCGTTTCGAAGTCCGGGCAGGCAAGATCGTGCGCATGGATGTCTGGAATGACAGCGCTGAATGGATATTGGCACCAGAGATCGCCAAGGCATAACCGTCCTGCCTGAGGGCGGTCACGTGCGGGCCAGGGGGGCGCCCTCCATCTACTGCAACCCATGGATTTGCATGGCATAACAGGCTAGGATCCGGCGTACCACATAAGCCGTAACACGGTACGACGCAATTTAGGGGCGATCATGGCAAGAGGCGGTATCAACCTGGTCCTGGTGCGCAAAGCGCGCGAAGCACTGCTGGCCCGGGGCCAGAATCCCAGTATCGACGCAGTCCGTATAGAGCTGGGCAATACCGGATCGAAAACCACCATTCAACGCTATCTGAAGGAACTCGGCTCGCACGATCCACGCCCTGTAACGGAGCCGGCACGGTTGAGCGACGAACTGTCCCATCTGGTAGCCAAGTTGCTGGAAAGGCTAATGGAGGAGGGTAACGAGGCGCTGATTCAAGAGCGTGCAGCGTTTGCACAAGAGCGCGCAATGCTGGAGCAAGGCGCCGCCACGCTTACGACGCAGTTGGCCGCTTCGCACCAGGAGGTCGCGCGCCTGCAAGCGGCCCTGCAGGCGCAGGTCGAGGAGCTCAAGACCACGCAATCGAGCCTGCAGTCCGAAATCACCCGCAACGCCCGTATCAGTCAGAGTTGCAGCGACCTCGAGGTGCGCGTGCGGGAAAAGGACGAACAGATTCGCTCGCTCGAAGACAAGCACCAACATGCACGTGATGCCCTGGAGCATTACCGCAGCGCAGCCAAGGAGCAACGCGACCAGGAGTTGCGTCGCCACGAGGCACAGCTCCAGCAGCTGCAACAGGAGCAGACATTGCTGCAGCAAACGCTGATGGTAAAACAGGACGAAATCACCCGGCTGATTCGCGACAACGAACGCCTGCTCGGCGAGCACCGCCAACAGACCCGGGAGGCAGCCCTGCAACGTGAAGCGGCAGAGCGCCTGCGCGGCGATGTCGGGCTCGCCAACGCGGCCACCGCCCGTGCAGAAGGGGCCAAGGGGTTGTTGCAGGAGCAGCTCGAGATGCTTGGCGCCCAGGTCGCTGACCTGCGTGCCGCACATGCAGCTGGTCAGGCACGGGAGGCGACGTTGCTGGCACAACTGCAGGCCCTTCAAACTGCCCCTACGGAGACGACTCGATGATCGATCATCTTGACCACCTGGTACTGACCACCGTCGATGTACAAGCCTGCAAAGACTTTTATGTGCGGGTGTTGGGTATGCAGGCGGATACCTTTGGTTCAGGGCGCCTGGCCTTTCGTTTTGGCAACCAGAAGATCAACGTGCATGAGCGCGGCCGGGAGTTCGAACCCAAGGCGCACCTGCCGGTACCCGGCGCCCTGGACCTGTGCTTCATCGCCAGCAGCGGATTGGAGCAAGTCATCGCTCAGTTGCAGGCCCAGCGCTGGCCGATCGTCGAAGGTCCGATCGAACGGACCGGTGCCACGGGGCCGATTCGCTCGGTGTACGTGCGGGATCCGGATCTGAACCTGATCGAGATTTCCGAACTGCTCTGAAGGCGGGAAAGGCTGACGAGCACCCTGGAGTACGAATGTACTCCAGGGGCAGCATGGGTTCGAGGCGGCTCTGCGCCTATTCCAGCGCTTCGGCCATCCCCTGGTCTTCGCCCAGAAACCCTCCGCTCTGGTGCTGCCACAGTCGCGCATAGGTGCCGTTTCTGGCGAGCAGTTCGGCATGGGTGCCTTGTTCGATGATCCGCCCCTCATCCATGACGATCAGCCGGTCCATGGCCGCGATGGTCGAGAGGCGGTGGGCGATGGCGATGACGGTCTTGTCCTGCATCATTTCGTCCAGGCTTTCCTGGATCGCCACTTCGACCTCGGAGTCGAGTGCACTGGTGGCCTCATCGAGCAACAGGATCGGTGCGTTCTTGAGCATTACCCGGGCGATGGCGATGCGCTGGCGCTGGCCGCCGGACAACTTGATGCCGCGCTCGCCGACCAGGGTGTCGTAGCCGCTGTGGCCTTGACGGTCGTTCAACTGGCTGATGAAACCATCGGCCTGGGCCTTCAATGCCGCGCTGCGGATCTGCTCCTCGGTCGCCTCGGGGCGGCCATAGGCGATGTTGTCGCGGATCGAGCGGTGTAGCAGCGAGGTGTCCTGGGTGACCATGCCGATGGCACTGCGCAGGCTGTCCTGGGTGACCTTGGCAATGTCCTGTCCGTCGATGCGAATGACGCCGCTGTCGACATCATAGAAACGCAGCAGCAAGTTGATCAGCGTGGACTTGCCGGCACCGGACCGACCCACCAGGCCGACCTTTTCGCCTGGGCGAATCGTCAGGCTCAGGCCGTCGAGCACTTGGCGCTCGCCGTTGTAGTTGAAACTCACGTTATCGAAGGTCACTGCGCCGCCCTGGGTCAGCAGGGTGCCGGCATTCGGCGCGTCCTGGACCTTGGGACCGCGGGTGAGGGTGGCCATGCCGTCCTGCACGGTACCGATGTTCTCGAACAGAGAGGTCATCTGCCACATGATCCAGTGCGACATGCCGTTGATGCGCAAGGCCATGGCGCTGACTGCAGCCACCGCACCGGTACCGACTTCGCCTTGTTGCCACAGCCACAGGGCATAGCCGCCTGAGCTGAGGATCAAGATGACCAGCAGTATCTGGTTGACGATTTCGAACTGGCTGACCAGGCGCATCTGGCGGAAGCCTGTCTGCTTGAAATCTTCCATCGCCGCACGGGCGAAGTGCGCCTCACGCTTGGAGTGGGAAAACAGCTTGACCGTGGTGATGTTGGTGTAGGCGTCCGAGACGCGGCCGGTCATCGACGAGCGAGCGTTCGCCTGTTCCTGTCCGACCTTGCCAAGGCGCGGCACGAAGTAGGCCATGGCGAGCCCGAACAAGGCCATCCAGGCAATGAACGGCAGCATCAGCTTCAGGGCGAACGCGCCTGCCAGGGCCACGATGGCGATGAAATACACGCCAATCCCAGGCACGATCTCGATCACCGTGAACAGCACTTCACGCACCGCAAGGGCCGTCTGCATCACCTTGGTGGTGACCCGGCCGGAGAATTCGTCGGAGAAGAACGACAGGCTTTGCCGCAGCATCAGGCGGTGGAAATCCCAGCGCAGGCGCAACGGCAGGTTGATCGCCAAGACTTGATGCTGGACCATGGTCCGCAACGCGACCAGCGCGATGCTGGCTATCAGGACGATGGCAATGCCCCACAACATGCTCTGCACATGACCATCGCTGACACTCCCTGCCTTCCAGGCGGAGATCAGGTCGACGATCTGGCCGAGAAAGGAAAACAGCCAGGCTTCATAGATGGAGACAGCGGCACCAAGGAGCGAAAGCGCCAATACGTATCCACGCGCACCGCGGGTGCAGGCCCAGAGAAAACGCAGCAGGCCGACCGGTGGCGGCGGCAACTCGTCGGGTGGGAAGGGGTCGAGGCGGCGTTCGAACACACGCAGCATGGGAGTCTCCTGAAGTGCCAAGTCAGGAGATTCTGCCATCCAATCACCGTCTTGAGGGCAAACGATTGCTTTATTGCATCGCTGCGCCCTTGGCCTGCACGGTTCGCCCATGGGTGCCGTACAGGGTCAGCCCGGTGAATGCCAGACCACCGACCAGGTTGCCCAGCACGGTCGGAATCTCGTTCCACATCAGGTAATCCATGATCGAGAAGCCGCCGCCCATGATCATCGCCGATGGGAACAGGAACATGTTGACCACCGAGTGCTCGAAGCCCATGAAGAAAAACAGCATGATTGGCATCCACATGGCGATCACCTTGCCGCTGACCGACGTCGAGATCATCGCCCCGACCACGCCCATCGACACCATCCAGTTGCACAACACACCGCGCAGGAAGATCGTCAGCCAGCCGGCCAGGCCATACTTCTCGTACCCCAAGGTCCGTGCTTCGCCGATGCTGGCGATCTTTTCTCCGACCGCGCCGGGAGAAGCGTTGAAGCCGTACGTGAAGACGAACGCCATCATCAATGCAACGGTCAGCGCCCCGGCGAAGTTGCCGACGAACACCAGCCCCCAGTTACGCAGGATACCGCGCGCCGTCACGCCAGGGCGTTTGTCGAGCAGCGCCAGTGGCGTGAGCATGAAAACCCCGGTGAGCAGGTCGAAGCCCATCAGGTACAGCATCGAGAAGCCTACGGGGAACAAAACCGCGCCGAGCAGCGGCGAGCCGGTCTGCACGGCGATGGTGACGGCGAACACCGCTGCCAGCGCAAGGATCGCGCCGGCCATGTAGCCGCGGATCAAGGTGTCGCGCGTGGACATATGGATCTTCGATGCACCGGCATCGACCATCTTGGTCACGAACTCGCTGGGTAACAGATAAGACATGGGCGTATTCCTCGACACGAAGCGGTGGTCGGCATCCCCGGTGGAGATGCCGGGAGTCAGCAGCCTTTACCAGGAGCGGTAGGGCAGGAACTTGCCATTGAGGGTGAGTTGCACCCGGTCCCCTTTGGGATCTTCGATCTTCTCGACGTGCATGGAAAAGTCGATCGCGCTCATGATGCCGTCGCCGAACTTTTCCTGGATCACGTCCTTGAGCGTAGGGCCATAGACACCGACGACCTCGTATAGGCGATAGATCAGTGGATCCTGTGGAATGGCCTGGTCCCAGGCCTTGACCGGGAACACTGTCAGGGTCTGGGCAACGGTGTCGTCGAGGTCGAGCACTTCGCACAGGTGTGCGGCGACCTCCTGCGGGGCACTGTTCATGCCGTAGCAGACTGAGGCCAGCCACACCGGCGCTTTCCCCACGGCTGTACTGAGATCGTCCCAGGTCAGGCCCTTACGCGCTTTGGCAGCCATGATCAGGTGGTGCATTTCGGCTTTGGTCATTGTTTGTCTCTCTCGGTGCGTTGCGGATGGGAGGTTCCTATAGCCCTATAGCGAGAGACGTGCCAATTACCGAATTATCCATAACCTTTTGATTAAAAAGAGAATTCCTATTGCTCGCGGGCAAGTTGGTTGACGATTTTTCGTGAATGACGAAATATCGGAGTGCGATTTACGATTTTTCGTTAAATATCCCTTAGAGATTTCGCGTATGCCAGCGCCCTTGGCTCAAGACACCTGCGCCGACGCACCTTTCGCCATGCTCCTGGTGGACCCGGTGCAGGATCGGATCGTGCAGGCCAACCCGGTGGCACTTCAATTGCTCGGCTGTGGGTCCGAGTCCTCGGATGAGTTGACCTTCAGCCGTTTCGTACGGGGTGCCATCTCACTCTGGGTAAGTTTCAGCGACGAGGTCCTGACCCAAGGCGAAGCCTGGTCCGACGATCTGGCGCTGGTCGATCTGCACCATCGTCAGCATGCGGTGGAGATCATCGCCCGCGCCACCCAGGGCAACCGCATACTGATGATGATCCAACGCCGTGACCTGCTCGAACAGCGCCGTAACCGTGCCGAAGCGCGCCGTCAGCATCGCCTGGGCCACGTCGGTTGGGAGCGCATAGGCCAGGTGTTCGAGCGTATCCAGCAGCAGAACCGCTTGATTCTCGGCGCAGTCGGCGAGGGCATCTATGGCCTGGACACCCGTGGCCAGACCACCTTCATCAATCCCGCCGCCGAGCGCATCCTGGGCTGGAGCGCCGCCGACATGATCGGCCAGGACGCTCACCTGCTGTTTCACCACAGTCACCGCGATGGCAGTGCCTTCGAGGTCGATCAGTGCCCGATCCATGCCTCGTTCACCGATGGTCAGGTCCACCGCGTGGACCAGGAAGTGTTCTGGCACAAGAACGGCGAACCGATTGCGGTCGAGTACACCAGCACGCCGATCTTCGAGATGGGGCGACTGGTCGGCGCCGTGGTGCTGTTTCGTGACATCCGCGAACGCCAGCGCACCGAAGCGCGGCTTCGCGAAGCATTGAGCGAGGTGGAGCAGTTGCAGCGTCGACTGGAAATGGAGAACCAGTACCTGCAGGAAGAACTCAACGCCCACGCCAATCACCACGAGATCGTCGGCAAGAGCCCGGCGGTGAAGCATCTGATCCAGCAGATCGAGCTGGTGGCCGCCACCGATGCCAACGTGCTGGTGACCGGCGAGTCCGGCACCGGCAAGGAACTGGTCGCCCGCGCCATCCATGCCAGCAGCCGACGTGCGGAACGGCCGCTGATCCGGGTCAACTGTGCGGCGGTGCCCCGTGAATTGTTCGAGAGCGAGTTCTTCGGGCACCTCAAAGGGGCGTTCACCGGAGCCGTCAGTAACCGGGTGGGGCGGTTCGAGCTGGCCGATGGCGGTACCTTGTTTCTAGACGAGGTCGGCGAAATACCACTGGAGCTGCAGAGCAAACTGCTGCGAGTGCTGCAGGACCGCCAGTTCGAGGCGGTGGGCGACAACCGCACCAAAGCGGTCGATGTGCGGGTGATCGCTGCCACCAATCGTGATTTGCGGACCATGGTGGCGCAGGGCACCTTCCGCGAGGACCTGTACTTCCGCCTGAACGTGTTTCCGATCCGGTCGGTGCCGCTTCGCGAGCGAGTCGAGGATATCCCGCTACTGGCCAGCCATTTCCTCAAGCGGGCCAGCCAGGCATTCAACAAGCCCGACGTACGCCTGCCTTTGACGCAGGTGGAGCTGCTCAAACAGTACGCTTGGCCCGGCAATATTCGTGAACTGCAGAACGTCATCGAGCGTCAGACCATCGTCGCCCGGGACGGGCGCCTCCGATTCGATGATGTGCTGGCAGCGGCCAGCCAAGCGCCGCAGGTCGGCAGTCAGCCTTGGGACGCGGATGCCGAGCCTACCGCGGATGAGGACTGGCAACGGCAGATGAAGCAGAATGTGATTGCCGTGCTCATACGCACGGCCGGCAAGGTATCCGGGGAGGGCGGTGCGGCCCGGTTGCTGGGGCTCAAGCCAACTACACTGGCTTCGCGGCTGAAGAAATGGGGCATCGATCCGAGGCAATACAAGATGAAATAGCCAGCTGAAGCAGGCCTGTTTTCGAGGATGCCCGCCAGACAGCGGGCCATGTGAGCATCCCCGCCAGTTGAAGGAACCGAAATACCATGCACCGCGACTCCCCGGATCATCCGGAACAGGCCTTTCCGACCACCGCCGCCGAGCGCTTGCAGCTGGCGCTCGACGCCGGTGCCATCATTGGCACCTGGGTCTGGGACATTCCCATTAATCGCGTGACCGCCGACGAGCGCTTTTCACGCTCTTTCGACCTGCCTGCCGACAAGTGCCTGGCTGGCATTCCGATCGAGGAGGCTTTCGCTTCGATCCACGCCGACGATCGCGAGCGGGTCATGGCAGACATCCAGGCCACCATGGCCCAAGGCGGTGCTTTTCGTTGCGAATATCGCGTGCGCCAGGCCGATGGCAGTTATCGCTGGGTCGAGGCCAATGGCCGCGCCGAAATGGACGCCAGCGGGACGGCGGTGCGGTTTCCGGGCGTACTCATGGATATCGAGTCGCGCCGCGCCGCCGAAGCCGAGCGCGACCGCATGTCGGCGTTGTTGCATACCTTCACCGCTGCTGTGCCGGGCGTGGTCTATGCCAAGGACCGCGACGGCCGGATGCTGGTGGCCAATCACGGCGCCACGTTGCTGATCGGCAAGCCGCCGTCGTTCTATCTTGGCAAGACCGACCTGGAGTTCCTGGAAGACAAGGACCAGGCCCGCCAGGTGATGGAGACCGATCAAAGGGTCATGCGCGGAGGTAAGACCGTACAGATCGAGGAACGGGTGGACATGCCCGATGGCTCGGCGACCTACTGGCTGTCGATCAAGGCGCCACTGCTCAACGACGCCGGAGAGGTCACCGGTCTGATCGGGTCGTCCATCGACGTGACGGCCCGCAGGCAGGCCGAGGCGCAGTTGCTGGAGCTGAACCGCACGCTGGAGGCCCGGGTCAACCAGGCCGTGGCCGAACGCGAGGCCGCCCAGGCAGCGCTGCGTCAGTCGCAGAAGATGGAAGCGGTCGGCCAGTTGACCGGCGGCATCGCCCATGATTTCAACAACTTGCTGGCGGGCATCACCGGCAGCCTGGACTTGATCAAGCTGCGCTTGGGGCAAGGCCGTATCGCCGACGTCGAGCGCTACCTGGCGGTGGCCCGTGGCGCGGCGCAGCGAGCGGCATCCTTGACGCACCGGCTGCTGGCATTCTCGAGGCGCCAGACGTTGCTACCGGTACTGACCGATGTGAATGCGCTGGTGCGCGACATGGAAGAGCTGATCAGCCGTACCGTCGGACCCTCGATCAACCTCAGCGTGGCTCTGGAAGCCGCCGCGAGCACATGTCTGGTTGACCCGGCACAGGTCGAGAATGCCCTGCTGAACCTGTGCATCAATGCACGTGATGCTCTGCCCAATGGCGGCTCCATCGCGGTCTGCACCTACAACCAGGCACTGGAGTCAGGCCCTCAGCTCGATCCCGAGCTGATGCCTGGGACTTACCTGACCATCTGCGTGGCCGACGATGGCATCGGCATGGATGGCGAAACCTTGGCCAAGGCCTTCGAACCTTTCTTTACGACCAAGCCGGTCGGCGCCGGTACGGGCTTGGGACTATCGATGATCTACGGGTTCGCCAAGCAGTCCGGCGGACAGGTGAGGATCGAATCCCGCGAAGGCCGAGGTACCCGTGTGTACCTGCAGTTGCCCAGCCACGTCGGCCAGGCCGAGGCGCCTCACCTGGCACATGCCCCTGATGAGCGGCCCTTGGCGTTGCCGGGTGAGACCGTTCTGGTCGTCGATGACGAGCCGTCGGTGAGGCTGTTCGTGAGCGAGGTACTGGGCAGCTACGGCTATGTGGTGATCGAGGCGGCCGACAGCCTGGCGGGCCTGCAACTGCTGCGTTCGGACACCCGTATCGATCTGTTGGTGACCGATATCGGTCTGCCAGGAGGGATCGACGGATGGCAAATGGCCGAGACAGGGCGCGAAACCCGGCCAGGGCTACCGGTGCTGTTCATCTCCGGGTATGCCCAGCCCCACCTATTGGACAGTACCCCTAGCGATCCATTGAGTGCTGTGCTGACCAAGCCATTTGCCCTGGAAGCGCTGACGCTCAGCGTGGAGGGATTGCTGCGTAGGCCAGGGAACCGCGAGACCGTGAAGTAGCCGCTTCGTTGGCAGCTACCCACGGCGTTCAGGCTCACTGGCCTGCGCTATCGCTCCAACGTTGCATCAAGGTGTTGGACGGCAAGCCCTCGTCCAGCAGCTTGCGTGCCGTCGCCACGCCCGCCACCGGCAGCCCCTCGGGATCGAGCAGGCCGATCTGCACCAGCACGCTGGCCTGATCCCAGTAGATATGCTCGTGATAGAGCTTGTCGCCGCGGAACTTGACCACCCCGATCATCGGGATCTCCACGGGCTTGCCGGTGGGGGCGACGTTGGGCAGCAGCCAGTCGATCTCGGTGGTGTGGGTGAAGCACAGGATGAACTCATCGACGATCTGCAGTGCGCCAATGGTGCGTGAGATCGGGATCAGCTTCATGTCCGGCGGGTTGCCGTGGACGAAGTGGTGCTGGTAGAAGCGGCTCAATTCTTCGGCGCCGACGCCTCCGGTCATGGTCGGGATGTGGTTGACGTAGGGTTGCGCGACCATCGTCGCCATGGTCGCGGCCACGTCGCGGGTATCGAACTCGTGCTTGATGTGTTCTTCCCACAGGGCCGAGAGATTGAAGTTCGGGCCGATTTCCCGCTTGAGTGCGGCGATGCTGCGTTCGTGGGCCATCAGCGAGGCCGACTTGTCGAAGTGTTCGCTGCCGGCACGGGCGAAGGCGTGGTCGGCGCCCGGGTAGAGGTACAGCTCGACCTTGTCGTTGCTGGCCAGGTGCTCGGTCAGTTGAGCCCGTGCCGAGGCATCGCAGTAGGCGTCGTTCTCGGCCATGTGCAACACGAAACGCCCCTTGAGGTGTTCCGCCTCGTGCAGCAAGTGTTCGATGCCCATGCCGTAATAGCCCACCGAACAGGCGGCTTGGGTGCGAGTAGCGGTCAGCCAGGCGAGTTTACCGCCCATGCAGAAGCCGACATAGCCCTGGCGTTCGCCTTGGACTTCTGGCAGCGCACGCAGGGCGGCGAAGCTGGCGTCGATATCCTGCACGGCGAGATCGACGTCCAGGCGTTGGAACAGGTCGATGGCCGTCTTGAATTCCGCCTCGGTGTAGCCCAGTTCAAGGCCGGGTTGCAGGCGCCAGAACAGGTCGGGCACCAGTGCCACGTAGCCTTCCTCGGCGTAGAAGTCGGCCACTGCACGCATGTTGGCATTGACCCCGAAGATTTCCTGGCCGATTACCACGCCAGGGCCCTTGCCGCTGGCCGGCACCGCGAGATAACCGCTGAAGGTTGCGCTGCTGTCCGGTGCCTGTATCTGAATCGTCCTGCCCATTGCTGCTACCTCATCGATTGTAAGAATTATTGGCTGTCGCGGTATTGTTCGAACCACACCCGTGGAGACACGCCCCGGTCGGGCCCGAGGATGGAGAAACCGCCATCCACTGGCACGTCGATGCCGGTCATCCAACTGGCCCCCGGGGAGCACAGGAAAGCCACCACACTGCCGACCTCCTCGCCACGGCCGACCCGGCCCAACGGGTGGAAGGGCGCGCCGACCCGATCGGCTAGAATGGGGTCGTTGCCGCTGAACGTTGCCACGCTGGGCGACCAGGTCCAGGCCGGCGACACGCTGAGCACGCGGATGCCGCTTGGCGCCAGTGCCACCGCCAGGTTCTTGGTCAATTGCAGGATGCCCGCCTTGGACGCAGGGTACAGGGCGCGTCCGGCGGCGCCAAACTTGCCGCCAGTGCTGCCGATGTTGACCACCACGCCGTCGGCCGGCAAGAGCGGCGCCACCTGCTGGGTGAAGATGGCTGCCGACACCAGGTTCACGTTCAGCGTCTGCAGCCACTGCGCGCGGGTCGAAGCCAGACCCTGGTCGGCGTATAGACAGGCGTTGTTGACCAGGATATCGACACGACCGAAGCGTGTCAGGGTCGCTTCGATGCAGCGCTGGATGTCCTCGTCGCGCTCTACGTCGCACACGCTGAACGCACAGTGTTCGCCCATCGCGTCGGCCAATGCCTGGCCATTGGCGGCGTTGCGTCCCACCAGCATGACCTGCGCGCCAGCCGCCAGCAGCTGCTGCGCGATATCCAGTCCGAGCCCCTGGGTACTGCCGGTGACGATCGCCACCTTGCCTTCGAGCCTCATGCGGCATCCTCCCATTGCAAGGCCTGGTCGACGTCGCAGATACGTGCGATCAACGCCATGCTGGCCAGCGAAGCGGTGTGAGCGTCGGCATCGGCGCAGGCGCAGGCATCGGCGGCCACGGTGACCTCGAAGCCGCAGTCCACTGCATGGCGCACTGTGCTTTCCACCACCGAGTGAGTGGCAACCCCGGCGATCAGCAGGCGCTGGGCGCGGAACTTGTGCACCAGCTGCTCCAGCGGCGAGCCGTAGAAGGCATTGATACGCTGGTGGGTGACGCTCAACTCGTCACTATTGGCCAGCGGCGCCAGGTCGCTGAAGAACTCGGCGCCCCAGCTGCCTTCCTGCACCGCGCCGATGGCTGCCACATTGCGCAGGATAGGCGCGTTCTGCAGCAAGTCGGCGTAATCGGGGCGAAATGCCACCCGCACATGGATGATTGACCAGTTGCGCGTCCGGGCACCATCGAGCAGGCGCCTGGCGGCGTCCAGCAGGGTGACACGCGCGCTGTCCTCAGCGCCCAGGCCGACGCGGATCTTGCCGTCCGGATGCAGTACATCGTTCTGGTAATGCAGGGCAATGACCACGGGCGCAGGCATCAGACGAACACCTCGAGGTTGGCGAACACGTCGTTGCAGTTGATCAGGTCTACCCGCTTGAGCTGGATCTTCCAGCCGCCGCTGTCCTGAGCCGCCAGCTTGTAGGTGTAACGCCCGGCTAATTGACGCTGCTGCAGGCGCCACTCGCTGACCTGGAACGTCGCGCTGACCACCAGCAAGCCCTGGGCATCCAGACCTTCGACCATCACATTGCCGACCAGGTGCGCAGTCTGGGTTTGCGGCTGCTGGGACCAGTTACGGGCGTTCTCCACCCGGCGAATGCGCACCTCGCGCAGCATGCGGTTCTCCCAGAACAGCGAGATGTGGTCGAACGGGTTGTCCTGCCCGTGCTGTTGCGGCACCCAGTACATGCCGCTGTCGGTGAACAATTGGTCCCATTCCCAGAAGCGCCGCTCATCGAGCAGGCGTGCCTCGCGGTAGAGAAACTGCTCCAGCTGGCGCAGGGTTTCGCCCGGCACGTTGGCCGGGGTGAGCGAGCGGGTGTCGACGTCGATCTGGCGGTCAAGCAGCATGGGTACTCTCCTTGGCGATCAGAGTGGCGGTCATGAAGTGCTTCCAGGCCGCGAACTGGTTGCGCATCGGCAGCTCGCTGGTGCCATTGGACGAGACGGCGCCGTCTTCCAGGACCAGGTCGGTGCCGACGTAGCGGTGCATGCTGATCCAGTCGCCGCCGCGGGTCATGTTGCCCTCCTGGCAACGGGCATAGACCTCCACGTCGTCGGGCATCACGTTGGAGGACGGGGAATTGATCACGTTGGCGTAGGTCAGGGCACGGTCGAATACCGCATCCGGAGCGCCCTTGCAGCGGAAGGTCTGGATCTCGACCAGGGTCTGGTCCACTGCGATCGGGCGGATCACGCGAAACTGCATGAATACCGTGTGCGGCGAACCGCTGCCGTAGATCACCGTGTTATGGCGGTTCATCCCAAGAATCTCGCGGGCGCGGCCCTCGCCGTAGGCTTGGCTGAGGCATTCGAAATGTGCGCGGGACACGTCATCACGCTCGGCCGCTGCCGGATCGAAGATCGCTTCCATGTAGCCGTGGCCATTGTGGTAGGCCCGCAGTTCGAGCTTCTCCCAGAAGTCGTAGGGCTCGCCGTTGCCGTCCATGATCAACAGTTCGAACGGCATTTCGCCTAGCGCCTGGGCTTCTTCGCGGGCGGCATCGACCGACGATTCGTGGGTGACGCGGGCATGCATGGTGTCGTGCAAGTTTTCGTAGAACACCTTCCAGTTGGAGCGCTGCTGGACCCGGAAGATGCCGCCGGCCACTTCCACTTCGCCGACCGGCGAACGGTCGCAGAGGTTGTCGATGGAGGTGATTACACCGCCCAGGAACTGCTTGAGATCCGGGCCATGGGCGGCTTGGCTGGCGAACACGAAGCCACGGTAGCTCTCCACCCGTGCCAGGCTCACCATCGAGAAGTCGGCATGCTTGGGGTCGTAGCAGGTGCCTTCGAAACCGCTTTTCAGCGGCGCCGACAGGTGCTGACCGTCGAGTTTGAAGGTCCAGGCATGGTACGGGCAGCGAAAGAACTTGCCGACGCTGCCGTCACCGTCGGCCACTAGCTTGGCGCCTTTGTGCGGGCAGCGGTTGTAGAGCACATTGATCTGGCGATCGGCGCCACGAACCATGACCACGTCCTGGTCGCCGATGCGCGTGGTGTGGTAGTCGCCAGGCTGCTTGACCTGGCTTTCGTGACCGACGTAGATCCAGGCGTAGCCGTAGATTCGCTCCATCTCCAGCTTGAACAGGACCGGGTCGGTGTAGACGCTTTTATGCACGCTGTCCTCGCGGACCAAGGCAGCGATTTGCTCATTGGTAGGGATCACGGTTTTTCCTCGGCGGTTACAGGTCGAGCACCAGCAGCGGGCCGCTGGCACGAGAAACGCAGGTACAGAAACTGCCCGCGGCACGATCGCGCGCGGACAGGCAGATATCCCGGTGGTCGGCATCGCCTTCGAGCACCTGGGCCACGCACACGCCGCAGTCACCGCGGCGGCAATCGAATATCGGGTCGAGGTCGGCGGCGAGCATGGCGTCGAGAACGCTTTGCCCGGCGGCGACCTGCAGGCTCACGCCGGTGGCCTGCAGGCGCACCTCGAAGGCTTGGTCGCCGGCTGCTTCGAGGGCGCCGTTGAACAGTTCGAAATGCAGGTGGTCTTCGGCCCAGCCACATTCCCGGGCGCACGCCAGCACGCTGCTGAGCATCGCCGCCGGGCCACAGATGTACAGGTGCAGGCCTGGGCGTGGGTGGGCGAGCACCCGGGCGGCGGGGAAGCGCCGCTGTGGGTCGCCGCCGCTGATCCAGCAATGCATGTCGGGGTAGCGGCGGGCTTCTTCGAGATAGGCCATCTGCGCGGCATCACGTCCGGCGTAGTGCAGGGTAAAAGGCTTGCCTTCAGCTTGCAGGGCGCGGGCCATGCCCAGCATGGGGGTGATGCCGATGCCGCCGGCGATCAACAGCACGTGGTCGGCGCTGTCGCACAAGGGGAAGTGGTTCTGCGGTACTTCCGCGGTGAGGACATCGCCAGGCTCGAGCGAGTGCACCCAGCGTGAACCACCGGTGCCGGCCTCTTCGAGTTGCACGGCGATCTCGTAGCAATCGCTACCTGAGAGGTTGACCAATGAATAGGCGCGACGCTGCAGCCGTTCGCCGGGAACGTGCAGCTCCAGATGAGCGCCAGCGGTGAAGACCGGCAAGGGTCGATCTTGGCTGCCAACCAGCAGCAGGCGGCGGATTCTGGGGGTCAGCGCCTCGACCTGATGTACCTTGAGAAAGAGGCTGGGCATACGTAGTTCCTGTGTGAGTACGTAGCCACTTTATGAAAGGGGGAGTGGGGGAAATAGCCGCGAATGGCAAAGTTGTAGCCGGAATTGGCGAGATTGTTTGAGGGGGGCAGTGGTGCTGCGATGGGCTCGGCGCTGATGTTTTCAGCGCCCATGAGATCGAGCGTCGCGCGGGCGGCGCTCGATCTCATGGGCGCTGCAAAACCCAAGCGTACGCCTCTCAAACCCCCAAATACCGCTGCGACAAATCCGCCTGCGCCGCCAGCTCCCCAGGCGTCCCCTGCCAAACCTGGCGTCCCTTCTCGATGATGTGATGCCGATCCACCACCCGCGCCATTTCCTTCAGATTCTTGTCGATCACCAGTATCGTCTCACCTTCGGCCTTGAGTGCCGCCAGGCAATGCCAGATCTGCTCACGAATGATCGGCGCCAGGCCCTCGGTCGCTTCATCGAGGATCAGCAGGCTGGGGTTGGTCAGCAGGGCGCGGCCCACCACCAACATCTGCTGTTCGCCCCCGGACAACGTGCGCGACAGCTGATCCTGGCGCTCCTGCAACCGCGGAAACAGCTGGTACACCCGCGCGAGGTCCCATTTGCCCTTGCTGGCGGTGGCCAGCAGGTTCTCGCGCACGCTCAGGCTGCCAAAGGCGCGGCGCCCCTCCGGCACCAGGCCTAGGCCCGCCTTGGCGATCCGGTAAGGCGCGGCGCCGAGCATTTCGGTGCCGTGAATGCGAATACTGCCAGCGCTGGGCTTGATCAGGCCCATGATCGACTTGACCGTGGTGGTCTTGCCCATGCCATTGCGACCGATCAGCGATACGACCTGGCCTTGCTCGATACTCAGGTGCATGTCGAACAGCACCTGGCTCAGCCCGTAGCCAGCCACCAATCCTTGCACTTCAAGCATGTTCTTCTCCCAGATAAGCGGCCCGCACCTGCGGATCGTTGCGCACCTGCTCGACGGTGCCGGTCAGCACCGTCTGGCCATACACCAGCACCGTGATGCGGTCGGCCAGGGCAAATACCGCGTCCATGTCGTGCTCCACCAGCAGGATCGAGTAGCGACCCTTGAGGCTGTGCAGCAGCTCGGTCATACGTGCCGATTCGTCGCCCCCCATCCCGGCCATTGGTTCGTCGAGCAACAGCACCGATGCTTCCTGGGCCAAGGCCAGGGCAATCTCCAGCTGGCGCCG
This sequence comes from Pseudomonas putida, assembly GCF_004357765.1. Taxonomy (GTDB): domain Bacteria; phylum Pseudomonadota; class Gammaproteobacteria; order Pseudomonadales; family Pseudomonadaceae; genus Aquipseudomonas; species Aquipseudomonas putida_U. Next base: position 109,599 of record NZ_SMTE01000001.1, read on the forward strand.
CTCGCCGTGGGACAGTTCACTGACCGGGTCCTGTGCCCGGTCCTGCAGACCAACCTGTCGCAAATATTGCAGCGCGGGCTCCAGCAGGCGTCGGTCACGGGCCAACGGTTGCCACATGGCAAACGCTTGGCCTTCACGCGCAGCGATGGCCAAGCCGACGTTCTCGAGCAGGCTGAATTCGGTATACAGCTGGCTGACCTGGAAGGCCCGGGCCAAACCAAGCCGTGGGCGTTCCCAGGCCGGAACCTGGGTGATGTCGCGGCCTTGCAGGTGGATCTGCCCCTGGTCAGGGAAGATTTCCCCGGCGATCTGCGCAATCAAGGTGGACTTGCCTGCACCGTTGGGGCCAATGATCGCGTGCAACTCACCGCTGGCCAGCTCCAGGCAGGCATCGTTGGTCGCCTTCACGGCGCCGAAGGCCTTGTGCAGTCGGCGTATCGACAGTTGTCCGCTCATGGCTGTACCTCCCCACTCGCCACCACCAACGCTGGCGTGGCCTTGCGCCTGGGCCGAAACATCCCTAGCAGCAGGCCATACACGCCTTGCTTGCCGAACAGCACCACCAGCAACAGCAGCGGCCCGAAGATCAGCATCCAGTGCTCGGTCCATTGGCTCAGTACCTGCTCCAGGCCCAGATAGGTCGCGGCGCCGAGTACGGGGCCGAGGAGGGTGCCGACACCGCCCAGGATGACCATGGCCATCAGCTCGCCGGACTTCTGCCAGGCGCCCATGTCCGGGCTGACGAACAGTGCATAATTGGCCCAGAGAATCCCTGCAAGGCCACCACCGGTGCCGGCGATGACGAACGCGGTCAGGCGATAGCGCAATGGTTTGAGGCCAAGGCTCACGGTACGCCGCTCGCTCTGCTTGAGACCGCGCAACACGAAGCCGAAGCGCGCGTTCACCAGGCGTCGGCACAGTAGCAGCCAGCCCAGCAACAACGCACTGCACAGGTAGTAGAAATGGTTGGCGTCGGAAAGGTCCAGGGCACCCAGAGTATTGCGCTCGCCGAGCAGGATGCCGTCGTCGCCGCCATACAACGACAGCGAACTGAGCACGAAATAAAGCATCTGCCCAAAGGCAAGGGTGATCATGATGAACTGCACGCCGGTGGTGCGCAGCGACAGGTACCCCACCACCAGCGAGAACAGGGCACAGATCAGCAGCGCCAGTGGCCACACCACCAGCGCATCGTTGCTCCCCGCCCAACCCCACAGCGGCATGCCCTGGGAGGTGTGGAAGGCGACGATGCCGACGATGTAGCCGCCCAGCCCGAAGAAAGCGGCATGGCCGAAGCTGACCATGGCGCCATAGCCGATCAACAGGTCGAGGCTGATCGCGGCCATGCCGTAGATCGCCAGGCGGGTGAAGAAGCTGACCAGGTAGGGCTCGTTCAGCCAGTTGGCCAATAACGGCACCAGGGCGAAGATCGCCAGGCAAGCCAGGTCGATGACAAGACGTGGTGACATGCGGTTCTCCTCAGGCTCGGGCCGGCAGCAGGCCGCGCGGGCGCAGCAGCAGCACCACGGCCATGACGATGTAGGCACTGGCGGACACCAGGCCGGCGCTCACGGTGCCGCTGCTCTCGCTGGGCAGCAGTTGGTCGAGCAACGGCGGGATGTAGGCGCGGCCCAGACTGTCGACCATGCCGATCAGCAGGGCACCGACCAGTGCACCGCGTACCGAGCCGACACCGCCGACCACGATGACCACGAAGGTAGTGATCAGGATTTTTTCGCCCATACCGATTTCCACCGACAGCAGCGGCGCCGCCATGAACCCGGCGAGCCCGCAAAGTACGCAGCCGAACACGAACACCAGGGTATACAGCCGGGCGATGTTCACCCCTAGCGCACCGACCATTTCATGGTCATCGGCACCGGCCCGTATCAGCATCCCAAGGCGTGTGCGGCTGATCAGCCACCACATGCCGATGGCCACGACGATGCCGGCGGCGATGAACAGCAGGCGGCTGACCGGGTACATCAGTCCAGGCAGTACTTGCACGAAGCTCGAATACCACTGCGGCGTCGGCATCGCGGGTGGGCTGCGTCCGAACAGCACGGTCAGCAGTTCGTTGCTGAAAAACACCACCGCCAGGGTCGCCAGCACCTGGTCCAGATGGTCGCGCTGGTACAGCCTGCGCATGATCGAGGTCTCGATCAGCGCTCCGTAGCAGGCGGCGCCGAGCACGGCTGCCAGGCCCCCGAGCCAGAACGACCCGGTGCTCATCGCGGTGTATGCAGCGCAGAAAGCGCCGACCATGTAGAAAGCACCGTGGGCGAGGTTGATCACGCCCATGATGCCGAAAATCAGGGTCAACCCGGAGGCCAGCAGAAACAGCAGCGCGCTGTACTGCAACCCGTTGAGAATCTGTTCGAGCAATAACATAGGGCTTTCCTCATAAGCGCGCCCCGCAGCGGGCTGCAGGGCGAGCAGCGGCAGCAGCGGCTCAGAGCTTGCAAAGCGCCGCGTAGCTGTCGACGTGGTGACTGGCCAAGGTCTTGATCGGCACTTCCTGCAACTTGCCGTCGGCGCCGGTCTGTACCTGCAACAAGTACCAGTCGATCACCGGGTGCTGATTCTGGGCGAAGCTGAAGTTGCCGCGAATCGAATCGAACTTGACGTTGTGCATGGCCGTGCGGAATGCCGGCGCATCCTTGAGGTTGCCCTGGGTGGTGTTCAGCGCCGCCCCTATGAGGCGCGCGGTGTCGTAGCTCTGGGCCGCGTACACCGTGGGTTGGCGCTTGTATTTCTCGGTGAATGCCTTGACGAAGGCCTGGTTGGCCGGATTGCTCGATTGCGGGTTCCACAGGGTGACGATATTGGTGCCCTTGGCCACTTCGCCAGTGGCTGCGAGCATGCGCTCGTCCATCGAGAACACCGGTACCACCATCGGAATCGTCGCCGACAGCCCGGAACTGCCGTATTGCTTGGCGAAGTTGATGCCACCGCCACCTGGGTGGAACTGGAAGATCGCGTCAGGTGCCAGCGAACGGATGCGAGCCAGCTCAACCGAAAAGTCCAATTGGTTGAGCTTGGTGTAGATTTCGGTGACTTCGCCCTTGAAGGTGCGCTTGAAGCCCGCCAGTGCGTCACGACCACCTTGGTAGTTGGGGGCGAGGATGACCATCTTCTTGTAGCCCAGTTCGTTGGCAGCGACCCCAGCCATCTCGTGCGGGGTGTCGTTCTGGTAAGAGCCGACGAAATAGTTGGCCATGCACTTTTCGCCTGCCAGCGTCGAAGGGGCGGTGTTGATGCTGACGTAGAAGCCATCCTTGGTCGCGGTGTTGATTACCGCCGCCAGCACATTGGAGAAGATCACCCCGGTGTACAGCGAGACACCGTCCAGACTCATGCGGTCGGCGATCTGCTTGGCCTTGGCCGGTTGCAGTCCGTCGTCCTCGACGATCAACTGCACCGGCACGCCGCCGAGCTTGCCACTTTCCTGGTCGATGGCCAGCTGGAAGCCATCGCGTGAGTCCTCGCCCAGGTAACCGGCGGGGGTCGACAAGGTTGTGATGAAACCGATCCGGACAGGCTCCACGGCCTGCACGGCGGTAGCCGCGCAGAGGGAGGTTGCCAGGCATGCACGCAGTATCAGTGTTTTCATGATGCGGCCTTTGCAGGTGGTCGAGGAGGGCAGCGTTGCAGTACTCGGACGGGCCGATGTGTTGTTGTTAGGGGTTCAGCTGTTGCTTTCGGTGAACTTTTCCAGGTACAGGCGGCTGTGCTCCAGGGCGTGCTCGCTGCGCCAGGTCTTGATCGACTCGACCATCGGTGGCGGGCCGCACAGGTACACATCGAAAGGCTGGTCGCGCAGCGCGGCGGCGTCCAGGTGCTCGGCGATATAGCCGGCTTTGCCGGCCCAGTCGGTGCTGGGCTCGCTGACCACCGGGGTGAAGCGAAATCCGGGTATGCGCTGGGCGTAGGTTTGGATCCGGGCGAGCTCGCACAGGTCAGCCGCATCGCGAACGCCGTAGTACAGCTGCACGGGCTGGCCGCAGCCGCCCTGGGCGGCGATCTGGTCGAGCATGCCGAGAAATGCCGACAGCCCTGTGCCGCCGGCGACCATCAGTACAGGCCGGTCGATGTGACGCAGGTAAAAGGCGCCCAAAGGGGCCTCCAGTTCGATCACATCACCGACCTGGCAGCGCTCGCGCATGTAGTCGCTCATCACGCCGCTGGGTAGCAACCGAATCAGGAACTGCAGCTGACTGCTACCAGGCGCGCTGGCGAAGGAGTACGAACGCCTATGTTCGGTGCCTGGCACCTTGAGTCGAGCGTACTGACCGGGCAGGTAGTCCAACGCGGCGCCGGCCACGCCGGTCTCGAGGTGGAGGATGGCGGTGCTCGGCGATACCTGCTGGACTTGGCTGACCGTGCCTTGCAGGCTCGCCGGCTCAGCGCTGCCACACAGGCTGGAAGCGAAGTCGAAGTAGAACGCGGCGTCCGACTGCACGCGAGTTTGACAGGTCAGCACCTTGCGCTCGGCCAGGTCCTGGGCAGACAAGGCCTCGTCGTCCACGTAGTCCTGGGTGTACTGGCCCGATTCGCAGCGGCCCTGGCACGTGGCGCAGACACCTTCGCGGCAATCCAGCGGTATCTTGATGCCGCTGCGCAAGGCCGCGTCGAGCAGGATCTCATTGCTCTGCACCTGGCAGAACAGCGTCTTGCCGTCGGCAAAACTGAAGGCGACTTTGTGGGTCATGGTCGAGTTTCCGCAACAATCAGAGGTGGTAGAAGTCGAGCACGGAGTTGATCCGGTCGTTCAGCAGCACCACGTGCTTGCGGGCGATCTTCCAGCTATCGCCGTCGGGGCGCAGGCGGTAGGTGGCCAGGCCATAGAACTGATCGCTGGCCTGCATGCGGTAGAACAGCGTGTGCCAGTTGACCCGCACTTCCAGCTCGTCATTGGCCAGCGGCGCGATGCGCACATTGTTCAGCAGGTGCACGGTGCGTGGCATGGGAATGGTCGAGGCGGCTTTGCCGGTGCGGATGCGGAACACACGGTCTTCCAGGCCGCCGCGGTTGGCGTAGTAGATCAGTGACATGCCTTTCTTGGGGTCGGTGGTATACACGTGTTCGGAATCCCACTGCGGCAGGTGGAATTCACTGTCCTCACTGAACATCGCCAAGTAGGCATCCCAGTCCTGGTTGTCACACGCCTCGGCATTGCGGTAGAGGAACTGTTCGACGCGGTATTGCAGTTGCGCATTCATGGTCACACTTCCTTGAGCTTGAGCGATTGCTGCTCGTTCGCCTTGCGGGCCAGGCCTTCGAGCAGGAACCGTTGCCAGTTGGCGTGCTGGTTGACGTACAGGCCTTCGTGGGTGAATTCGGTCCCGGTCAGGGCCGGGCGAATACCGATGGTTTCGCTGTTGGGCGTGGCGCCCTCGACCCACTTGCCTTCACCGCGGGAAATATCGCTCCAGCGCTCCAGGCGTGCCTGGAAGCCGCGCTGGGCCTCGCGGAATTCCACCAGGTCGTCTGGCGTGCCGAGTCCGGATACGTTGAAGAAGTCCTCGAACTGACGAATGCGGTTCTCACGATCGGCGTCTGACTCGCCCACCACACCCAGGCAGAAACTGTTGATCTCGGTCTTGTTCCAAGCGATCGGACGGATGATCCGCAACTGCGAGCTGATCTGGTCGAGGAAGAACATGCTCGGGTAGATGTTGAGATTGCGAAGGCGGTGCATCATCCATTCGGCCTTGCCTTGACCATGTTCCTCGACCAGCCTCGGCATGATGGTGGCGTAGCCAGGTCGCACGGCTGGGTTGGGCATATCGCTGAACAGCACGCTATGGCCGTTGTGGAAGGCGAACCAGCCGTCATCGGTTTCCTTGTCGCCGGCACCGAGCTTGCTGTAGTCGAGGGTATCGCTGGCGGTCAGGCCTTTTTCGGCATTGACTTGCTGGCGATGCTGCACGGTGGCGACATAGTTGTAATGGACGGTGCTGACGTGGTAGCCGTCGAGGCCGTTTTCGTTCTGCAGCTTCCAGTTGCCGTCATAGGTGTAGGCACTTTTGCCGGGCAGTACTTCGAGCTGACCGGTGGGCGACTGCGCCACCATCATGTCGAAGAACACTTTGGCATCGCCGAGGAAGTCTTCCAGAGTATCGCTGCCAGCGACGTCGAGACTGACGAAGACGAAACCCTTGTAGCTGTCGATACGGGCTTTCTTCAGGCCGCGGGTGGCTTTGTCGAAGCCTTCCGGGTATTCGCCGGGCGCCTTGACCTTGACCAGGCGCCCATCGCTCTTGTAGCACCAGGCGTGGAACGGGCAGGTGAAGGTGGACTGGTTGCCCTTGCCGACCCGGGTCAGGGTGGTGCCGCGGTGCTGGCAAGCGTTGATCAGGGCATTGAGCTTTCCTTCGCCATCGCGGGTGATGATCAGCGGTTGGCGTCCGGCACGCATGGTCATGAAGTCGTGATTGTTGGCGATTTCACTTTCGTGGCAGGCGTAGATCCAGTTCTTCTCGAAAATCAGTTCCATTTCCAGGTCGAACAGTTCGGGCTCGGTAAACATATCGCGGGCGATTCGGTAAACACCGTCCTGTGGCCGAAAGTCCAGGCAACTTTCAACAAATTGTTTCCACTGTTCGACGCTTCTCGTTTGACTCATGGTGCAGTCCTCGGCCATCGGGCTAATTCATGCATCCATTAAATGAGCAGGCCGGCTGCAGGGTCTATCCGCTTAATAAGTGAAAAGCATCCGGAAAATCGGCGGTAATTTTCCAACTCCGTTGCCGAGCCCTGAAAACCGGGAATTAAACCGATTTTGGGGCTAAGCATTTGGCTAATTGTCTTCAAATATCGGGATAGCCGCGACCCATCTGCGTAACGCTTAATGCGTCCCCAGACACCGATAGAGTGTTTTTCAAGCGCTAACGACGACTGCCCTCTGCATAACGGCCATGCGGCCGTCCAAATAAAAATGCCGCGTTGCCTGCGGCCTGGGGAAGAACGCTATGTTGCAACGAACTTGGTGGGTGAGGGGTGTACAAACGATTGGTCTGTGCGCGCCGTTGTTGGCGCAAGCCGATATCGTCGAAGACAGCAACTTGGCGCTGGGACTGCGCAACTTCTACATCGATCGCGACTTCAAGGGTGACGACCCGACGCGTTCGCGGGTCGGTAGCTGGACCCAAGGTTTCGACCTGCGTTTCGCCTCTGGCTATAGCGATGGCCTGCTGCAATTCGGCGTCGATGCCAACCTGCAGTACGCCGTTCGCCTGGATGGCGGGGGCGGGCGTGGTGACGACACCATCATTCCCTATAGCGTCAGCCGCCAGGCCCAGCCCGACGACTATGGGCGAGGCGGGTTGACCTTGAAGATGCGCTATTCCAAGACCGAACTGAAGATCGGTGAGCTGCGACCGATCCTGCCTGTGGTGGTGATCGATGATTCCCGTCAGTTGACCACCACCTTCCGCGGCGGCTTGCTCGAGTCCAAGGAAATCGACGGGCTGACGCTGCACGCCGGGCGCCTCACTGAAATCGGGGCGCGTAACTCGTCCAATTACCAGAAGCTCTACCTGCAGACCGGCTCCGGTGTGGTGCGCGACAGCGACGGGATGAACCTCGCAGGTGGCAGCTACGTGTTCAACAAGGCCTGGACCGGCAGTTACTACTATGCGCAAGTCGAAGACATCTACCAGCAACACTATCTGGGCGTGACCAACCTGACCGACCTGGGCGCCGGTTACGGGTTGAAGACCGACCTGCGCTACTTCAACAACAACGAGGACGGCGATGCCCTGTATGGCGACATCGACAACGCCTCCTACGGCATCATGACCACCTTGAGGAAGGGCGCTCACGCGTTCGGCGTGGGCTACCAGCGCATGCTCGGCGACAGTAATTTCCCCACCCTGGGCGGTTACGTGCCGCAACCCTTCCTGGTCAACTGGTCACGGGTGGCGTTCATCAAACCCAACGAGAAGTCCTGGCAGGCCCGCTATGACTATGACTTTGCCGGCATGGGTATTCCGGGCCTGAAGTTCATGACCCGTTACCTCAAGGGCACCTCGATCGATCGTGGTGACAGCTTGAGCGAGGCTGCCGAAAGCGAGCGCAACCTGATCTTGTCCTATGTGGTGCAAAGTGGGCCTTTGCAAGGTTTGGGCTTCGAGGCGGGTAATGTGGTGGCCAAGTTCAGCCATGGTAACGATTGGGTCGAGAATCGCCTGGTGACGATGTACACCTGGAAATTCTGGTAACGCTCTGCCCCGAAATCGAACATCACCTGGCGCCGCAACCAGGCGCGCCAGGGGTGTTCGAAGGGCATGGACAGACAATCGGCGCGTCCGATATCCAGTTATTCATTCATTGCTAGCCAGAAAATCCGAATATGCCCAGTGACCGGCATGCCGGGCATAGCCTTTGCTTGGCCAATGAGCAAACGTGCCGAAGAGCGCGCCGATATCCCTAGCCGTGGGTGCATTTTCATGAACCAACCGAGCATTGTTACGTTCAGAGATATTCGAATCGATCGCTACGACCTCGCCGGTGCGCGGGACTGGATGGCCGGTATCTGTGGCCCGCATGAATTGCACACTCACCAACCGAACCGCATTCACTTTCACCACAGCGCCAACGTCTTCAAATCCATGTCAACCACACTGGGGCGCATGGAATACGGGACCGATGTGACCATCGGTGTCGAGGATGCCGAACACCTCAATTGCTACAGCCTCAGCTTGCCGCTGCGTGGCGAGCAGGAACTGATCAAGAATGGCCAGCGCCTGCGGTCCGACCGCGACCAGGGGCTGATCGTCACACCCTACGAAACCCAGACCCTGAGCATGACCGGCGACTGTCACAAGGTCTCGGTGGTGATCACCCGCATGGCCATGCGCCAGACCCTGGAATCGATGCTGCAGCGTCCGCTGGACGTACCGCTGGTATTCGAACCGGTCATGGATGCGGTGGAGGGGGCGTCGGCCTCATGGTGGCGCATGGCTCGCTATTACGTCGAAGAACTGGAACGTGGGCACGGCCTGTTCGCCCATGTGGCATTCACCCGCGATGTGGAAACGGCGCTGATCAAGGGGCTGATTCTGTCGCAGCCGAACAACTACACCGCTGAGCTGCGCGAGCAGACCGACAACAAGCTGCCGTACTACCTGGTGCGGGCCAAGAACTATATCGAGGCCAACGCCCGTGAAGAGATGCACCTGGAAGACATCGAACAGGCCGCTGGGGTATCGCGGTTCAAGCTGTTCGAAGGTTTTCGCAAGTCCTTCGGACTCTCGCCCATGGCCTACCTGAAGAAGTACCGACTCGGCGCTGTGCGCCAGGAGATCCTCGAGGATGCCTCGCAACGCAACATCTCGGTGATCGCAATGGGCTGGGGGTTCTCGCACTTGGGGCGCTTTGCCAGTGAGTACCGCAAGCTGTTCAACGAAGCGCCCAGCGCGACCCTGCAACGCAACGAAGCCCGCCGCAATCGGTTGGTGTGAGGTGAACGGCTTGCATGGCAGCACCGCCAACCGGCTCGGACTTGACCTTTCGGCGCTGCTCAAGCAGCCGGGATTCAGCAGTCGTTCTGCCTTGGCAGCCCAGCAGCGCCTGGGCGAGGCGTTGGTGGATCATGAGCTGGACTGGCCCGACGGCCAAGTGGAAGTGACCCTGCACCGTGGCCAGGTCGCCAGTTGCGAACTCTACGCGCTGCGCTACGGCGGTCAGGTGGAGATCCGTCCTCAGCCCTTCGAAGATTTCGTGCTGGTGCAGATGCCATTGCAGGGCAACGCCACCTTGCAGTGCGACGGCGTCAGCTATTGCGTCAGCCCTGGCGACACCGCGGTGCTGGCACCGCGTCAAAACGCGCGGGTGATGTGGAATGCAGGTTGTGAGCAACTGATACTCAAGTTGCCACGTGCCCTGTTCGAGGCCAGTCAGCGCCACCTTCAGCTGGATTCAGAGCTGCCCGCGCTGAGCCGACTGCAACGACCGCTGAGCGTGCGCTGGCTGCGCTTGGTCAGCGAGTTGCTCGAGCATTTGCCTAGCGGCGAGCAGGCCGTTCCACTGTCGCCTTGGCTGCGGCACCTGGAGCAGAGCCTGCCGCTGTTTCTGCTCAGCCATTGTTCGGCCGATCTCGCCACCCGCTGCGAGCTGCGTCAGCCCGCGCGCCATCTGGAGCGTATCGAGGCGTGCATGCGCGGTCACCTGAACCGAAGCATCAGTCTGCCGCAACTGGCCAGCGAGGCGGGTATGAGCATCCGCAGCCTGAATAGCCTGTGCCAGCGCGAATTCGCGCAAAGCCCCATGGACCGCCTGCGCGCCCTGCGCCTGGATGCGGCCCGCGCTCACCTGATGGGCAACCCGCACGCCAGCGTCACCGAGGTGGCACTGGAATATGGCTTCGCTCATGTCGGGCGATTCGCCGCCTACTACCGCCAGCGTTTCGGAGAATTGCCGCGCCAGACCCGAGGCTAGACACGGCCTCGCTCATCCCTGGGCAAGGATGGGGGACGTGATGTGGCATTGCCTCCGGCGACCACGAGGTTTTGCGTCTAGGCTTTGGCAAGCACGAGACGGGAAACCTCGTACCGGTAGCAGCCCACCGTTGCAGGGCTGCGGTTAGACGCCAGCCCAGGGGAACGAGCATGGTCCAGGCCCGGGATCTGATCATCTGCGAGTATTGCGACGCCCTCTACCAGCGCACAACGCTCGAGCGTCATCAGCGCGCACTGTGTCCGCAGTGCGGTGGGGTGTTGTACCGGCACTGTAATCTGACGATCCAGCAGCGATTGGCGCTGGGCGTCACCGGTGGTGTGTTGCTGATATTCGCCAACTGCTACCCGGTCATGACCATCAGCATGCAAGGGCTGACCAATTCCGCCACCTTGTGGGATTCGGTGCAGATCCTCAGCAGCGGGAGCATCACCTTCATCGCGCTGGTCATGGCACTGGCCATCATCTTCGCACCGGTCCTGCAGATCGTCCTGTTGTGCTGGCTGCTGGGTTTCGCACTGGCTGGGCGGCGCGCACCGGGGTTTGCCACCTGCATGCGCGCCCTCGAAGCCCTGCGCCCGTGGAGCATGCTCGAGGTGTGCCTGCTCGGGGCAATGGTCGCAGTGATCAAACTGGCAGGGCTGCTGGAGGTCATCCCAGGTATCGGGCTGTTGGCCCTGGCGGCCCTGAGCATGCTTATCATCTATATCGCCGGTCGCGATATCCGTGACCTCTGGGAGCGGGTATGACGGCCCCTGCACGTGCCGATGAGGCCGGGCTGTGCCTGTGCCATGGTTGCGGGCAGACCTGCGACCTGCAGGCCAATGCCCATACTTGCACCCGCTGCGGTGCTGGCCTGCACCGGCGCAAGACCGACGCCATCGGCCGTGGCTGGGCGTTCCTGCTGGCTGCGTTGGTGTTCTACATACCGGCCAACCTGATGCCGGTGATGCACACCGAGATGCTCGGCAGTGGCAGCGATAGCACCATCGGCGGAGGTGTGGTCGAGTTCTGGGAGGCGGGGGCCTGGGACATCGCCTTGATCATCTTCATCGCCAGCATGGGCGTGCCCGCGATCAAGTTCTTTTCGCTCGGATTGCTGCTGTTCACCGCCGGGCGGCGTTCGACCTGGGCCCGGCGGCAGCGCTCGCAGCTGTTTCGCTTCGTCGAGTTGATCGGCTATTGGTCGATGCTCGACGTGATGGTCGTGGCCCTGGTGGCGGCCTTGGTGCAGTTGCGCGGCCTGGGCACCATCGAACCGCGCGAAGGCATCCTGTTCTTCGGCATGGTCGTGGTGCTGACCATGTTCTCGGCCAATAGCTTCGACCCCCGCCTGATCTGGGATAACCGCGACAATCAAGAGGGCCGCACGGATGGTGCAGGAGACTGACAAACAGGTGTCAGCCGGGCGGGCAGAGGTCCGCACCCGCCGCTGGAACGTGTCATTGGTGTGGATCGTGCCGATCCTGGCGATTCTCGTAGGGGCGTCGCTGGTAGTTCGCAACTGGATGCAGGAAGGCCCGGTCATCTCCATCTCGTTCAATTCCGGCGAAGGCCTGGTGGCGCACAAAACCCAGGTCAAGTACCGCAGCGTGGTGATCGGTGAAGTGACCTCCGTCGATCTGGCGGATGACCGCACCGGCGTCATCGCCAAAGTGCAGTTGTCCAACGAGGCCCGTTCGTTCGCCACCCAGGGTGCGCGCTTCTGGGTGGTGCGGCCGCGCATCGGCGCTGGCGGCATATCCGGGGTCGACACACTCCTGTCGGGCAGCTTCATCGGTGCCGATGCCGGCGAGTCCAAGGCGCCGGAGAAGCACTTCAAAGGCCTGGAGTTGCCACCACCGATCACCTATGGCGAGAAGGGCAAGCACTTCTCGCTGAGCGCTTCGGACCTGGGCTCGCTGGATATCGGCTCGTCGATCTACTACCGCAAGATCCCGGTTGGGGAGGTGGTGTCCTTTGCCTTGAAAGACGATGGCTCAGGCGTGGATATCGGCGTTTTCGTGCTTGCACCGTTCGATGCGTTCGTCACCACCGATACGCGGTTCTGGAATGCCAGCGGCATCGACATGCAGGTCGGTGCCAATGGGCTCAAGGTCGACACTGAGTCACTGTCCTCGATCCTGGTCGGCGGACTGGCATTCGGCTCACCGGACTTTGCCCCCGAAGCCCAGCCCGCAGCCGATCACACCCAGTTCCAGCTGTTCGGTGACAGGGACTCCGCGCTGGCACCCCCGAGTGGCCCGGCCCAGTACCTGCAACTGCGCTTCGACCAGGCCATGCGCGGCTTGTCGGTGGGGGCGCCGGTGGAGTTCAAAGGCGTGGAATTCGGCAAGGTCACTTCGATCAAGCTGGACTACGACCCGGCCAGGCAGAGCTTCCCGGTGGTGGTCGATGCGGTGATCTACCCGCAGCGTCTGGGGCCGGTCCATCGCAAGATGCTCGGCGTTTTCAAGAACAAGGAGGGCGACATGGCAGGTGCCAGACGACTGATCGGCACCTTCGTCGAGCACGGCCTGCGGGCCCAGGCGCGCAGCGGCAACCTGATCACCGGGCAGATGTTCATTTCCCTGGACTTCTATCCCGACGCCCCCAAGGTGGCATTCGACATGAACGCCAATCCCATCGTCATACCGACCCTACCGGGTAGTCTCGAAAAGTTGCAGGAGCAACTGCAGCAGGTGGTCGAACGTATCGGCAAGCTGCCCCTGGAAAGCATCGCCAGCAACCTCGATGGCACATTGCGCGATTTGCGGACCAATCTCAAGCAGTTCAACGGCCAGACCCTTCCGAGCGTGAAGGCGACCCTTGACGATCTGCAGAAGACCTTGCAGAGCGCCAACTCGACCATCGCCGAGGGCTCTCCCCAGCGTGAACGGTTCGGTGAGACCCTCGATGAACTCGAGCGCATGTCGCGCTCGCTGCGTGACTTGTCGGATTACCTGGGCCGGCACCCCGAATCGCTGATCCGCGGTCGACCGAAAGCGGCCGGGGCCGAGCGTGTGAAACCGTGAGGCGCATTGAGGAGCGAACCCATGCATCGACTGCGTAATCTCTGCATCGCCAGCGCGTTCGGCGCGCTCTGTGCCTGCAGCAGCGCACCGAACAACTATCACACCCTGGTAGCGGCCCAGCCACCCCAGGCGTCCATGCAGAATATCCAGGTGAGCAGGGTCAGCATGCCGCCGCAGGTGGACCGACCACAGTTGGTCGTTCGCCAAGGCAACAGCGGGCTGGCCATTCTGGAAACCGAGTGGTGGGGCGCGAATCTCGTCGATGAGTTCCGAAGCGCCTTGCAGGATCAATTGCGCGGCCCGGCAGCCGGGCCCAAGACCTTGGTGCGGGTCGACGTGCAACGGTTCGACACCGTGCCAGGTCAGTACGCCGCCCTGGAGGCTTGGTGGCGCATGAAGCGTCCCGGCGCGGCGGAAATGACCTGTCGCACTGCGGTACGCACGCCCGCGGACAACAGCATCACCAACCTGGTCAATGCCCATCAAGCCAATCTGCGCAAGCTCGCCGAAGCGCTACGCCGGGCAGCGGCACCCTCAAGTGCAGGCTGCCCTGGCGCTTAGTCTGGCCCGTGGACCCCAAGGAGCAAGCATGACGATGGACAACGTAATCGCCAGCATTGCCCGCATGCAGCGAACTTTGCTGCACATCGGCCCGGACACCGTAGGTAAACGGTTGGAACCGACCGGGCACGCTGAGTTGGATGGGCTGGCCTTGGCAGTCAACGGTTTGCTGGACCGGCTGGAGCGCAGCGAGGCCCGCGACAGGATGTTGCTGCAGAGCATGGCTGATGGCTTCTTCGAACTGGATCGATCAGCGCGCTTCGTCTCGGCCAACCCAGCGTTTTGCCGCATGCTGGGGTACCCGCTCACGCGCCTGATCGGTCAGACGTTCGCTTCCCTGCAAGGCGAGTCTGGCCAGGCGTTGGCCGTTGTGCCGAGCGTGACCGAAGCCGAGCCTGGTGCTCCAGTATCTACCTGGTTACTGCGGGCCGACGGCAGCACCGGTTATTTCGAGAGTCATGTCAACTGGCTTCTCGCCGCCAACGGCGATGTGCTGGGTTACCACGGGATCCTGCATGACGTCAGCCCACATGTGCAGCATCAGCAAACCTTGTTCGCGATGGCCTATCGGGACGTCCTCACGGGATTGAGTAACCGCAAAGCGTTTCACCGTGACCTGGCCATGCATATGGGCGTCGGCGGCGCGCCGTTGGCACTGCTGTTTCTCGACCTGGACCGGTTCAAGCAGGTGAACGATACCTTTGGCCACGATGTGGGTGATGAATTGCTGGTGTGCATGGCAGAACGCCTGCGCAATGCGGTGCGCGCCCCGGGCAAGGCCTATCGACTAGGGGGTGATGAATTCACCTTGATCTTGCCGACGGCCACGAGTGAGGCGGCGTCGGCCTTGGCTGAGCGCTTGCTCAGGGTGATCTGCGCGCCGGTCCGGATAGGCGACACCGTGATCGACTTTGTCACGCCCAGCATCGGTGTGGCGCTGGCACCTGAGCATGCCGAGGATGTACCGGGGCTGTTGAGGTGCGCGGACCAAGCAATGTACGAGGCCAAACGCCAGCGTGGGCGGGTCTGCGTTCATCGAACTTAACCAGTAAGATGCAGATCGATTCCGCAAGCGACGCATCCAACATGAAAAGGTCACTGTTCATCTCATTGGATGGCCCCAAGGGCACGGGTAAAACCACCCTGGCCGAGGCTGTCACCCAGCGCTTGCGGGCCGATGGCCACAAGGTGGCTCGTCTTTCAGAGAAGATGAATGACCCGCACAGAGCCGAAATCATGGCACTGGTCAACACCATGGCGAGAACTCCTTCGGTAGAGTTGGAACTGAGGATCTGCGAGCGACTTGCCCAGAGCCGTGCCTGGATTTCCCGGCAGGTGCTGCCCAAGCAGCCGCCGGGCTGCATCATCCTGATCGACCGATGGTATCCGTCCGATGCCGCGTTTCGCCGATGGATTCCATTTGCCGAAGCGCTGCGACTGAACATGCAGCAGCGCGTGCAGGTGCCCGACCTGCATGTCGGCGTGATCACCGATCCGCGGATATCATGGGCGAGGGCGCAAGCGCGTACACGGGGGCTCGGCAGTACGGTCATTCAGGCGTTTCATGAACATGACGCGGCGACCCAGGCGTTCGAGCGCGCGTTTGCCGATCAAGGTTGGCTGCTGTGCCGGAATGAGGGAACGATCGAGGCCGCTACGATTCAAGTCGTGGCGGCCATTGGTGCGGTGATGCGAGACAACTCGTGTTGTTGGGTGGGTGCTAGCCGTTGAGTTGCTGTGCAGGGGCTATGCTGGGTGGCGTCATTCCCCAAGCTTTCTGATCAGCCCACCAAATTGCTGAGCAGGCTCCACATAGCGCAGTGCAGACTTCATATCGCTCCAGCCGACGTACTCCATCAGCGTCTTGATGTCCCAGCCAGAGCTTGCCGCCCAGGTGGCGAATCCGCGCCGGATCGAATGAGCGCTGTAGATCTCGGCCTGCAGCCCACAGCGGTTCAGGATATCGCGGAGCAGGGGGATCAGGCTGTGGGCGGCAAGCGCGCGATCACTGATGTTGCCCCAACGATCTATGCCTCTGAACACACCGCCGTGGGTTATGCCGGCAGCCTCGATCCAGTTCAGGTACGCCTCAACCGGACAGAGCTTGCTTAGTGACGGTGTCCTGTACTCACGCCCGATGTTCTGCCGGTCGCCTTTGGAAGAACCCAGATAGAACCTGATCCCGACGTAGCGCTCGGCATGGGTGTTCTCGATCGTGAGCCTGGCCAGTTCATCGCCGCGGAACCCCCTCCAAAAACCCACGGTGAGCAGAGCGATGTCGCGAGTGGCCTTGAGCAGAGCGGCCATATTGCCTGCGGCTCGCGCCTGAGCGACCTCTGCTTCGAGGTGTGCCACGGCCTTTTCCAGATGCAGTAATGCCAGAGGCGCTGCCTGCTTTTGCTGAACGGGGTGCAGCGCTCGGATGCCTTTGAGCAACTGCCTGACCTTGGGGGCTTTGGTAGGGTCGGGAAAGCCGTTGTTCTGGTGCCAGTTCGCCAGCGCGGCCAAGCGTTGCTTCAGTGTGCTCAGGGCCAACTGGTCGGCGTACTCGGCGATGTAGCGCACTACTGTTTCGGTGGTTGTGGGCAGGAAGCCGCCCCAGGTGACTTCGAAGTGGAAGAGGGCGGCTGCATAGCTCTTGGACGTGTTCTGGCGAACGCTCGCCTCAAGGTACCTGTCTGCTTTGCTGGTGACTTCTACCACCTGAATTCCCCGTTCGAGCCTTTGAAGCTGGCTTTTGGCCTTCGTACTTTCTTTCGGGGGATTGTACCCGCCCTTTGAGTGCTGACAAGCGATAATGCTCGATTATGTCTTGTCAACAAAGACCTGATTTCAACTACTAATACCTTAAGAAATGGCGCGTAATTACGTACAACGTATGACAGTATGAAATCGTACACAGCTTATGCGAGCAATCCTAACCACATAGCACTGAGTATCACGAACTGCGCCGGAATGATGTGTCGTGCAAAACCGTAGCCGCCATTGGTGAAAGCCAGCACGCATTTTGTTAGCGTGTTTGCCGTCAACGCCATCATGCCCGGAATGACAAGATCAGCTAGTCCAATCCGGCCGGCGACGACCAGCGCGGCCACCGAAGCTGTCGCCGCGTGGGCATCGCCCAGCCCGGTGATGAAGGCTGCGATGTTTACACCGTTGTGGCCTAGATGCTGAAGGAGAAAGGCAGAGAACAGTGCAATGCCGGTCAGGGCAAGGGTGATGATCAGGGCCGTGCAGAGGCTGAAGGCTCCCTCGGTTTGATACGCTGTCGCATTACCCGAGGCCGTGCGCCAAGGGGCCAGCAGCAATAGCCCATACGTCATGGTAACTATTACGCCAAGCCCGATCGATACCATGAACGGGCTCAGTAGGCGCCTGTCGACGACACCCAGTACCAGGGCGAACTGGCTGATGCTTGCGAGGTTGGACAGTACGGCCGCAGCGGCATAAGGCCTGATTGCCGTCCCTTGCTGCCTGGCCTGGTGAGCCAGCAACGCAATGGTCGCCGAGCCGGAGGCAAAGCCCGATGCAATTGCGCTCAAGGGTAGGCCATAGCTGGGGCCCAGCAACCGTAGGGCGATATGGCCCAAGGCGCCGACGGTCATCAGCAAGACCACCAGTGTGCAGATCGTGCGTGGGTTGAGTACCTGGTAAGGCCCGACGAAGCGATCCGGTGTCAAAGGCAGCACCACTAGCGCCACCGTGAGTAACATCAGGCCGTCGCGCAGCTCCTGCTCGCTCAGTTGTTGCAGCACGAAATGATGCAGCTGACGGCGCAGCGCCAACAGCAAGGTCAGTACAACGCCTGCTGCCGTGGCGAGTTCGGGTTGATCGAGGCTCAGCGCGCCCAGAGTCAGCACCAGCAGC
Organism: Pseudomonas putida; assembly: GCF_004357765.1. Lineage (GTDB taxonomy): Bacteria > Pseudomonadota > Gammaproteobacteria > Pseudomonadales > Pseudomonadaceae > Aquipseudomonas > Aquipseudomonas putida_U. The sequence continues at coordinate 127,502 of NZ_SMTE01000001.1, forward strand.
AGCGCGATCTCGCTGGTGACTTCCGGGTCTTTGTCGGCGTGTTTGCGGTAATGCATGCAAAGCATCAGCACCAGGCCTAGGCTCGCCACCCCGACCAGCATCGCGCCCGCCAGCAGCATGCTGACATAGCCCAGCAGGGCGGTGATGGCAAAAGTTCTGAGCCCGGCGGCTGCGTGGTCTTCGTTTCGGCCTTTCTTGCGTTCACGCTCAAGCCCGACCAGCATGCCGATGCCCAGGGCCACGGCGCCATGGCCTACATTCACGGTGTCGAGCATGTTGCCTTCGGGTTGTCCTTGTGTACGCCGACGCGGCCGCTGGCGACCACCGCCATCAGCCGGCGCATGCGCTCTTTGCCGCCTGGGCACAGGGTCGTCACGATACGGTAGTCGCCCAAACCTGCGGCGAATGGGCCCAAGGGAATGCTGAGGTCAGCGCTGTAGACGCCCAGGCTCGACAAGGTGCCACCCGGGCGCAACATGATGTCGGGGCACATCAGTACCTGCTCGTCGCTGAGCCGATCAGGAATGGGAGCGAGGTTGGCCATGGCGTCCGGCACGCGAACGTATTCGGCCTGGCAGCCATCGATGAGGTTGCCGAACTTCCAGCCGCCGATGGCCTTGAAACCATGCACGGTGCCCGCGCCGTCCTGGGAGGCGCAGCCACACAGGCAGGCATAGCTGTGGCCGCTGGGGGTGATGGCGCCGGCGATGACCCGCTGGCCCTCCCGAAAGCCCTGGACCTGCGAGCCGAGCTTCTCGATCACGCCTACCGGCTCGTGGCCTACGGTCAGGCCCCTGGCCACCGGATATTCGCCACGCAGGATATGCACATCGGTGCCGCAGATCGTTGTGGTGGTGATACGCACCAGCGCATCCAGTGGGCCGATATCTGGGATGGGCCTGTCTTCCAGCACGATACGGTTCTTCTCTACGAAAACTGCCGCTTTCATTAGCGCCATGGCAGGTCTCCCGAGGCACTGCGTGATTGTTCTTGATATAGGGTCAGCGTGCGCCAGATCTGCCAGCGATCCTTGATCCGAATCAAATTCTCGCGCGGTTCGAATCACCGATCATCCGCACGGTACGTGAGTTGACAAACATCAAGGCGCGCCTGAGCCGGGGGTAGATGATCGAAATACGCTTCCCAACCGCAGAGGTGTGCCATGGACAACCCGCAAAGACTGTTGATGATCGCGTCGCCTCTGATGCGCCGAACTCCGGTCTATGACCGCGCTGCGGCGTTGGCAAAGGCCAAGGGCATGGCGTTGCACATCGTCGCTTTCGATTATCTGGAGGCGCTGGCCACGGCGGGCCTGGTCAATGACCAGGCACTGGCGGTGATGCGCGACGGCTACGTGCGGCAACATCGTGAATGGCTTGAAAGCCCTGCCGAAGGCCAGACCGTGCTGTTGATCGAGTCGACCTATGGGGATCGCCAGCACCCTGACGAATCGACCGCCCATTACCTGGCCAAGGTCATCAATGAAACGCTGCATCCTGTTCTCCGGCTTCCAGGCCGGCGGCACGCGGGGTGCCGATAAGGGCGCTGATACATGCCATGGAGAACCTCTCCGCGCATGCCGACGCCGACGAAATCATGGAGTGGTTGCGGGGTTTTACCCGGCCACCACGGCAGACCTATTTCATCCATGGCGAGCCACACGCCGCCGACACGTTGCGACGACGTATCAGCCCAATGGCCCCATCGGATCCTGCAATGACAGGCGCCCACTGCGGCGCTGGAGGTGTTCCCATGTCCCATGATCTTGCCTTGCCAACCTTGTTCGCCGATCGTACCCAGGCTGGGCGAAGCCTGATCGAGCCACTGGCCCGCTACGCCGGCAGGCCCGACGTGATCGTGCTCGCGCTGCCGCGTGGTGGCGTTCCGGTGGCCTACGAAGTCTCGACCGCCCTCAACGTGCGCCTGGACCTGCTGGTGGTGCGCAAGCTCGGCATGCCGTTTCACCCCGAGTTCGCCATGGGCGCGATAGCCAGCGGCGGCATTACGGTCCTGAATGACGACATGCTGCGGGCCTACCCGGTAGAACCGGCGTTGTTCGACGCCGTGGTTGCCAGGGAAACCGAGGAGCTGGCCCGGCGCGAACGGGCCTACCGGGGACAGCGGCCAGCCCTGCAACTCAAGGGGCAGGTGGTGATTCTCATCGATGACGGCCTGGCGACCGGGGCCACGATGAGGGCGGCTATCCAGGCTGCGCGCGCTCAGTCACCGGCGCGGATCGTGGTAGCCATCCCGGTCGCACCGCCAGAAACGCTCGAAGCGCTGTACGGTGAGGTGGATGAGCTGGTGTGCCCGCTGGTCCCCGAGCAGATGGTTTCGGTAGGTTACTGGTATCAGGATTTCCCGCAGACGTCGGACGAGGAAGTCATGACGCTCATGGGGCAATCCGATCAGCAAGCGCATTGCCGGAGCGCGTCTCATGACTGAGCACAGGGTTGAAGTTCGCACGCAGACGATGAAGCTGGCAGGCGTCGAACTAATGGGGGACGTGCGTGAGCCAGCCAACGCTGGGGCCCTGGTCATCTTCGCCCATGGTAGCGGCAGCGGGCGTCTGAGCGCCCGCAATCAGTACGTAGCGGATGTTCTCGCGGCGCGTGGCCTGGGGTCACTACTCTTCGACCTGCTGACCGAGACTGAGCAACGACTGGATAACGAGACCGGAGAATTGCGCTTTGATATTGCCTTGCTGGCCAAGCGTTTGATCGATGTCATCGATTGGGTTGCAGGCGATCCGCAGCTGGGCAAGTTGCGCATCGGCTTGTTCGGTGCAAGCACCGGGGCCGCTGCGGCCCTGTGGGCGGCTGCGCAGCGTCCCGAGCGGGTGGCGGCGGTGGTGAGCAGAGGCGGCAGAACAGACCTGGCTGAGCCGATGCTGGACCGTGTGCAGGCGCCAACCTTGCACATCGTAGGTAGCCGGGACGCCCTGGTGCTTGAGCTCAATCGTCAGGTGGGTCGCTTGCTGAGCTGTGAGCAGCACCTTGAAGTGGTGCCAGGCGCTACGCATCTTTTCGAAGAGCCTGGCACACTGGCGAAGGCCGCTGCGCTCGCCGGTGACTGGTTTGTGAAGTACCTGCAGCGTGAATCCGCCTAATGGGGCTTCGCCGAGGCTTATACACCAAATGGATAGGTTTCGTCCTCAGGCTCAAGATGCTGTTGTTTCGGCAAGGGCAGGGCAGTCACTGGCTGGGTCTGCTCGAACCACAGCAGCGCATCGAACTGCTCGGCCAGCACCGCTTCGAAGTAGTGGCTTAGCCGTTCGCTCTCGGGGCGATAGATGACACCGATGGCGCGTTGGAGTAGCGCCGTGGACAGCACATGGCGCAGCTCCTTGCGCTGTGGGTCGCGCCAGTCGCTCAGGCAGGCTGGCACGCCTGCGAGGCGGAACTGGTGCTCCCAGCTGTCGCTGCGCGAAGGGCGGATGTCCTTGATCTGCATGTCGCCGTCCCAGTCATCGGCGGCCGCCACTTGGCCGCGGTCTGTGGCCATGCCGATCAGCACCGCGTCATGCCCGAAAGCGCTGCGGCAAAGCTGGCCGATGTTGAACTGGCCTTTCCAGCCCATTTCCGTGGCTCCGGCATTGCCGATATGGGAGTTGTGTGCCCAGACCACCGCTTTGGCATGGGGCCCCCGGTGTTCCAGCAGCGCGCGCAAGGTATCGAACATGTGCCGGTCGCGCAGGTTCCAGGAAGCCGTCGAACCTCGGTAAATGGCGCGGTAGTACTGTTCCGCGGCGATGATGACACGGGCGTTCTGCGTTGCGTTGAAGAAGGCTTCGTCATTGCGGACAAGCCCTGACAGTTGCTCGGCGAGCATGACATTCAACTGCTGGATCACCGGTTGCTCGCAAGGCATGACGCCACTGCGCTCGACAAAGTGCCCATACAGAGCGGGGTCGTCCTGCCAAGGCGTCAGGCAACCATAGCGGCGGCGAGCCTCATGGGCCAGGTGCGGATCGACCCGGTCCAGATACGCCAGCACTTCATGGATGGAGTTGCGCAGGCTATAGACATCCAGGCCACGGAATTCCACGCGATGGTCGGTGGGCAGCAGACGGTTGTGGCCGTGCAGCCAATGGGCGAAGGCTTTGACTTCGCTGTTGCGCCACATCCAGGTCGGAAAACGGCTGAAAATATGGCGTTTCCACGCCGAATGCGCCAAGCCGCGAACGTACTGATCGACATGCCCGGCATCCGGCCAGTCGGCCTCGACGGCGACGATGTTGAAACCATGCTGTTCGATCAGGCGCCGAGTGATCGCCGCTCGGGCGCGATAGAACTCGCTGGTGCCGTGACTCGCCTCGCCCAGCAGGATGACCCGCGCGTCAGCGTAGCGGTCGAACAGGGCTGCGAATGCCGGTGTATCCAGGTCTGGCAAGGGTTCGGCGTATTGATGAAGCACCGGGGCAATATCGGCAGTGTCGACCTGATACTGCTTGCCGTAGAGTTTTTCCATCAATTTCTTCGAAGGGCCGTTCATGGGGATGCTTCCGTAGTCGGGCCGCCGCGCCTTGACCTGTCAGGGTGCGGCGGCCCTGGGTCAGATCAGGGAGAGCCGGTGAATGACTTGGCTGGGGTCATCCGGGTCAGCGGCGGTGGTGAACCCCGCCGCCTTGGCCAGATCGCGCATCGCCTGGTTGGCTGCTGCGTCGATCGAATACATCTGCCGCAAGCCCTTGGCCCGGGCATGGTCGATCAGGTGCTTGAGCAGCAGGCGCCCCAGGCCATGGTGCTGCCAGCTGTCCATGACGGTAACGGCGCATTCGCACTCATCCTTGCCGCTGGCGGTGGCGTAGCGGGAAATGCCCACTTCCTGCAATTCGCCATCCACGTGAGCGAGGGCGACGTAGGCCGCCTGGCGATCCTGATCGACCTTCATCAACTGATCGAGCATGGCCTCACCGGGCTCCCTGAGCTGGCACAGGAAGCGGAAATGTCGCGACTCGGGCGACAGCCGCTCAATGAAGGCTTTTTCGCGTTCTCGGTCCTGGGCCCGCAAGGGCCTGATCAACACGTGAACGCCGTTATCAAGGGCTTCGATCCAGTATTCACCCGAAGGTTTGGGGAACGAAGGCGTTGTGTGCACACGGGAAGTTTCGGCAGGTGCCATGGCAATGTCCTCTATGTCGAATGAACAAGGAAGGTCAGTGTCGACAGTGGGCCCTGCGCTGACTTGACAGTTGTCAAATGCTTCACTCATGACCTGTCAAACCGATAGAAAAAGCTTCCCCGATTTAGGGTCAGCCACTGGTGATGGACGTTAGGGGTGCCCAGTTGCGCGACGAAACGTTTGAATTCGCTTGCGAGAAATTCATACGAGGGGATTTCCGCCAGGCTGTAGTGCTCGCTATGACGCAGGAGGGCAGCCTGGTCATAAACGCAGAAGAGATGCATCTTCGCCTTGCGCGCATGGGTTATGAGTCTCGCGGCTTCGACGACTGCGGCATTCGCTTCCCCGTCGTCCAGGTCTTCGCAGCTGGCCGGCGCCACCTTTTGGCTGAGAGCGCCTGGCAAACAGTCGGTCTTCTGCCAAGCGTTCGACGCTTGAGCATGCAGGCGCATGCAAGGCGCGGTTTGATCTTCATCAAGTCGCCTCGGGTGGCATGCAACCCTTGGTCGGATAGACCGCTAACGTTTTGTCGGGCCGCTAATTTGAATAGATGCCCGCCTGCAAAAAAGCGGAGGCATCGTCATGTCAGGCTCTGCAGAAATGGGGGCAAGGCCCCATGTGAAGTGCCTTGCGTGTTCGTTGAGCCGGCTCTGTCTGCCCGCTAGCCTCAGTGCCGGCGAAGTGGACAAGCTGGAGCGGATTGTCCGCCGTAACCGGCCGTTGAAGCGGGGTGAATACCTGTTCAAGTTCAATGAGCCCATGGAGCACGTGTTTGCCTTGCGCTCTGGGGCGATCAAGAATTTTATGCTTGATGCCGACGGCACCGAACGGGTAACTGGCTTCATTCTGCCAGGGGAAATGCTGGGGCTGGACGCTATTGGTTCCAGTCATTATCGAAGCTTTGCCGTAGCCCTTGAAATATCGCTTGTCTGCTCCATCCGACTGGACCAGCTGGTGGACCTCTCCGGCCAGATTCCGGGGTTACGCTATCAATTGCTGCACATGCTCAGCCTGGGGATTCATGGCAAGGACGAGCACCTGCGCTGCTGTCATGGGCGGGCCGACCAGCGTCTGGCGATCTTCCTGTTGGGTATGTCGGCGCGTTACCAGGCGCGGGGGCTGCGGGCTGATATGTTCAAGCTGCCGATGTCCCGAGCTGATATCGCCAACTACCTGGACCTCACGCAGGAAACGATCAGCCGACTGTTCGGCCGTTTCGTCCATTCAGGTTTCCTGCAATGCGTCGGGCGTGAGCTCAGGCTCATCGACATGCAAGGCTTGGTCAACCTGACCCACCTAGAGGAACCCATTTGAGTGCAGCAAGCAATCGGTCATAGCGTTGCACAGGCCAGCGTTCGAGTGGGGGCCTAACGCAGAGTATGCGTGGTACATGATCTGTGCGTATCCAGATGCGCTGCGGGGATACGCCTGTTTGCCAGCACAGCTGAGCCAGCTGGCGCGCTACCTGTGGCGGTGCGCAACAGTAGACCGTGTCCGGGTGAAAGGAGGTCAGTAAGCGCCTGATTTGCCACCAGCCACTGCTGCTGTCACGCGGCAGCGGAGGCAGCGCCGCCAACCAGGTTTGGCATTCCTCTGGCAGCAACTCGGCCGCAATGCCGTCATGTGACAGCTGCAACTGTACCCAAGGCAGCCAGCAGCGAATCTCATCCAGCGCGCCCAGCAAGGGCAGCAGGCCATCGGCGCGAGCGATGGCCAGCAGCCTTGTACTTTGCAGGGGCAGCGGCCAGGCGCTGCCGAGCGGCCCGGTATAGTCGAACAGCTCTCCCACCCGACCCAGGGGCTGTGCATTCTGAATGCTGACGATAAATTGTCCGGTGACACCAGGCAGGGTCACATAGCTGCATGGCCAGCACTCGTTACCACGGCCGAGCATGCAGTACTGGCCTGCCATTGCCTCGCTGCACGACTGGCGGCACAGGGCCAGGCGCACGAATTGCTGGATGCCCGGCCCCGATAACGTCTGCAGTAAGCGGACGCTGGCTCCGCCATCTCGGTTCATGGCTGCCTCGCTCTGTAAGTATGTCTTGCTGATATCAGCCTAGGCCGTGGTCAATGCGGCATGTTGACCAGGATCAAACCGACTGGCGGAAGGGGCGCCACGCTCTTGATAAAGGTCAAACGGGGGGCAGCCCCACGGCGCATGCTCGAGGCGTCTCCCTGGGAGGCATTACTCATTCGAGGAGGTCGCCATGTCAGAAGTTGCCAAGAAAGTGCCTGTTACCCCGGTCGCCACCCAGCCAGCCCAAGCTTCGCCGCCCAGCGTCGAACCTTCGGATCTGTGGCGGCCCTTCCAGCAATTGCGCCGTCAGATCGACAGCCTGTTCGAAGATTTCGGCCGGCGGCCGATGCGCATGCCGTTCAGCCACACACCGTTCGATCTCGAACCATTCTGGCGGCGTGACTTGTTCACCCACGGTATGCCAGCCATGGACATCAGCGAGCTGGCCGAGGAGTACCGCATCAGCGCCGAGTTGCCTGGCGTAGATGACAAGGACATCGAGATCAAGCTCGCCAATGGCAACCTGGTGATCCGCGGCGAGAAACAGGAGGAAAAGGACGAAAAACGCAAGGAATATCACCTGTCCGAGCGCCATTACGGCAGCTTCGAGCGGGTATTCCAGTTGCCCCGTGAAGTTGACGCCGAGAAGATCAATGCCCAGTTCAGCAAAGGCGTGCTGCTGGTGCACCTGCCCAAGCGCGCCGAAGCCATCCATCCGGAAAAGGTAATTCCGATCAAGAGCGGTAAATGATCAACCTTATCCTGACTGCATTGAGGAGCAAGGAGGCTCCGCCTGTGGAGGTAGAACATGATGTCCATTGGCAAATACTGCAACCGTGACGTGGTTACTGCACCACCCGGTATTTCCATCTATGCCGCAGCGCGCATGATGAATCAGTACCATGTTGGCGACCTGGTATTGGCCGAACATGTCGACCGCGAGCGTTATCGGCCCATCGGCCTGATCACCGATCGCGATCTGGCGTTGCGTATCATCGCGCGCAATCCACCGGATCAGGAAGACCTGCAGGCGGTCGATGTGCTGCCTCGGCCTCTGATCACCGCGAACCAGAACGAAGACTTGTTCGATGTCATCCTCAACATGCGGCGCGCCAATATCCGACGCATTCCGGTAGTCGATGACTTGGGCCTGCTGGTCGGTATCGCCACGGCAGACGACCTGGTGGGGCTTCTGTCGGACCACCTGCACGAACTGTCACTGCTGATCCGTCAACAGAGCCGGCGGGAGGAGGACCTTCGCGGCGAAGACCTTTGAGCGCACCCGTGCGCGATGATGACAGGAGGCTGACATGAGTGATTTCCCCAATGCCGAAGAACTCGAAAGCCTGGACGCCTAACCCAGCCTTACTTGGCCTTCCAGTATTTCTGCATTTCCAGGAACAGGAAGGATGCGGTCCACGTGATCAGTACCAGGCCCGTCAACGCCTGCAGGCCGGTGAGGTACTTGAGATGGCCGGTGGGCGCGATGTCGCCAAATCCTATAGTGGTATAGGTGGTGAAGGAAAAATACACACAGTCCAGGAAGCTCCCGTCGAAATTGCCGCTGAGCGTACCCCAGCCCGGGGCATGGGCCATCAGGTAATAGGCCAGGGCAAAGCACCATACTTCGATTGCGTGGGCCAGCAGCGCGCCGAATACGCCAGCCACGATGCGAAAGCGGCTCCAGAGCTTGAGCCGAGGGAGCCAGTCATTCAGGCGCAGCAGGCATTCGTAATGGATGATCACCACCAGGATCACCACCAGCATGTTGATCAGTGTCACAGAGAGCATGGCGGGTACCCTGGCCAGGATTGATGGTTCATTTGGTGGCCTCGACCAACACGTAAGTAGCGGGCTCATTGGCCTGCGGTTGCAACGCTGGGAATTCTTCAGGGGTGATGGTTTCCTTGGCCAGCAACAGACGCGCACCTGCGTCCAGGTCGTTGCGGCGCTGCTCCAGCAAAGCCCGCGCCTGGTCATAGGCTTCTTCGAGCAAGCCGCGGACAGCGAGGTCGATCTCGCGCGCAGTTTGCTCCGAGTAGTCCTTGCGCTCCTGGCGCAACATCGAATCGCCCAGATAGCCGGCTTGCTGGCGCTCCAGCACCGCCTGGCCCAGCACCGGGCTCATGCCGAAGCGGGTAACCAGCTGGCGGGCGATGTCGGTGGCGCGCCCGAGGTCGTCGGCGGCACCCGTGGAGACCTGGCCGAACGCAAGGTGTTCGGCGGCGCGCCCGGCCATCAGCACGACCAAGCGGTCGCGCAGCATCTGGGTGCTGATCAGGTAGCGGTCATCGGTCGGTCGTTGCAGGGTGTAACCTAGTGAACCCGCAGCGCGGGGAATGATCGACACCTTGTGGACCGGATCCATTGCCGGCAGGCTGCTGGCGGCCAGAGCATGCCCCATTTCGTGGTAGGCCACCACCTGGCGTTCGTCGCTGCGCAACACGCTGCCTTTGCGCTCGACACCCGCCACCAGGCGCTCGACCGCAGCGGTAAAATCCTGCAACTCGACCCACTGGCTGGAGCGCCGGGTAGCGACGATGGCCGCCTCGTTGACCAGGTTGGCCAGGTCGGCGCCCGTCAGGCCTGGGGTAATCTCGGCAATCCGCTCGCAGTCCAGGTCATTCTTGTAGATGATCTTGTGCAGGTGGACTTTCAGGATCGCCAGGCGGCCCTTGCGGTCGGGCCGGTCGATGAGAATCTGCCGGTCGAAGCGCCCTGCACGCAGCAGCGCCGGGTCCAGCACTTCCGGGCGATTGGTCGCGGCCAACAGCACCACGCCTTCACGCGGGTCGAAGCCGTCGAGCTCGGCCAGTAACTGATTGAGGGTTTGTTCTTTCTCGTCATTGCCGCCAAAGCTGCCGACGCCGCGCATCTTGCCCAGGGCGTCCAGTTCGTCGATGAAAATGATGCAAGGTGCGGCCTGGCGGGCCTGGTCGAAGAGGTCACGTACCCGCGCGGCACCCACGCCCACGAACATCTCCACGAACTCCGAGCCGGAGATCGAGAAGAACGGCACCGCCGCTTCCCCGGCGATGGCCTTGGCGACCAGGGTTTTGCCGGTTCCGGGTGGGCCAACCAGCAACGTGCCCTTGGGTACATGAGCGCCAAGACGTGCATACCAGGCCTTGTTTTTCAGGAAGGACACAATCTCGGTCAGCTCGCCCTTGACGTCGTCGATACCGGCCACGTCGGCGAAGGTCACCTGGGTTTCATGTTCGACATAGACTCGCGCGCGCGACTTGCCAACCCCCATCAACCCGCCCAGTCCCTGTCTCTGCCCCACGCCATGAAACAGGAAGTACCACAGCACCAGCATCATCAACAGCGGCATCAATGAGCCCACCGCAGTCGCTACCGTGCTGTCCTGGATGACGCCAGAGAACGACACCCCAGAGCGACCCAGTTGCTCGCTCAGTGCCGGGTCGACGCGCACGGTGGAAAACACCGAACGGCCATCGATCGGCTCCTGCAGCCTGCCGAGGATACGGTCGTGCTCGATATGCAGGTCGCTGACCTTCTGCTGATCGAGTAACTGCAGGAACTGGCTGTAAGGGATGGCTTGCACGGCCGGCTTGTTGAACATGCCGAACTGCACGGCTGCGAGCACCGCCAGACCAATTGCCAGGAAGTAGAGCTTCCAGGGCTTACCCTTGTTCATCCATTTCTCCTCGGCGCGGCGGCACTAGGCGATCAACAGATAATCTTCGACCTTGCTGACGCCCGGCACCGACCAGGCCGCACGCTCGACCACTTCTCGCTCGCGCAGCAAGTGCACCTTGCCCTCCAACTTGACCACGCCACCGTTGACCGTGACGCGGATGCCTTCGGCCTGGATTTCGGCGCTGCGCTTGAGAGCGTCCTCGATATGGCGTTTGATATCGACCGCGTCGGCCCGGGCTTTGAGGGTGATGCGGTTATGCACGCCGACCACGCCCGACAGGCGCCAGACTGCCTGTTCGATCACCTCCTTCTGGTATTGCCAATCGAGCTGGCCTTCCAAGGTCACCGTCCCTTTCTGCACGGTGACCTTGATGCCCTCCACGTTGGCGTCCGAGCTCCAGGCGATGATGTTCAGGGCACGGCTGGCAATCGTGTCGTCAGCGGTACCTTCGAGCTTGTTCAGGCGTACCTCGATTTCCTCGGCCAGCCCGCGCACGCCTTTCATGGCCTTGACCGTGCGCTCGGCACTGACTTTCTGGGCATAGCTGTTGACGTGCCCGGAGAGGGTCACCACACCGTCCTGCACCGTCACGCCGATGCTGGCGGCATTGATATCAGGTTTGAATTCCAGCTCTTCGAGCACAAGGTCTCGCAAGTCAAGGTCGTTCATGATCGGCTCCGGTAGCGGACAGGGGAGGGGCTGAAGTGCCCTGAGTCCTTGTTTCTACCCTTGTGCCGGCCAACGCGATTGACAAATGTCAGGCTGCGGCGCACGCCGCCATCGATACTCAGCGTGTCCTGGGCATGCATGAGGGTACGGATATGCGACGTTATGTGCTTTGCGGGTGGGCAAGCCTGCTGCTGATTACTGTTTCAGGCTGCACGGCGTGGCGCGCCGAGGAATACGATGCGCGCCTGGAGTCGGCGGAGAACAATGCCGCCACCGCGAGGTTGCGCGCCGATCAGGTGTGTTACCGCATCGATCTGGTCGAGCAGACTGCCAACGAGGCACTACGGCGGGCAACCCAGGCTCAGGACGAGGTGCAGCAACTGCGCCAACAGGCCAGACGCAAGTAGCCCGCCATGCCACGTCGATGGCTCGACCCCGCACTGTTGGTGGTCTGCCTGCTGGCCTTGGTGACAGGCGGCGTGGCCTATGCGGCGCAGCGGCCTGCCTGGGCCGCGCTTGTCTGGGCAACTGGCGGCCTGATCATGGCCGGGGTGTTGGCGGTGGAAATGCTCAGGCGCCTGGCCCGTGGGGAGGCGGGTATCGATCTGATTGCCTTGTTGTCGATCACCGCCGCTCTGGCCCTGGAGAACATGTTGGTGGCGGCTGTGGTCGCGCTGATGCTGGCCACCGGCCGGGCACTTGAAGCGTTCAGTGTGCGTCATGCCGAGCGTGAACTGCGCGCGCTGATCGACCGGGCGCCGCAACGTGCCTGGATCCAGGAACAGGACGGGCTGCGAGAGGTTGCGGTGGATCAGGTCAGGCCAGGTCAGGCCGTGCTGGTGCGCCTGGGTGAAATCGTGCCAGTGGACGGGCGCACGCTGGACGAGGCGGCACTGACCGGGGAGTCGTTACCCGTCACTCGCCGTTGCGGCGAGTCGGTGGCCAGCGGGGTGTGCAACGCAGGCGCGCCGTTGCTGCTGGTGGCCACGCAGACCGCGGCGCAAAGCACCTATGCCGGCATCGTGCGCCTGGCCGAGGCGGCACGCCAGTCACGCGCGCCCTTCGTGCGCCTGGCTGACCGCTACGCGCTGGCCTTCATCCCGCTGACATTGCTGATCGCCGCGCTCGCCTGGTGGGCCAGTGGCGACCCGCAGCGCGTGCTGGCGGTGCTGGTGGTCGCCACGCCTTGCCCGCTGATATTGGCAGTGCCGATTGCCGTGCTGTCGGGCATCTCGCGAGCGGCGCGGCGTAGCATTCTGGTGCGCGATGGCGCGGTCCTGGAGGCGCTTGCCGGGATCCGCCAGGTCTTTCTCGACAAGACCGGAACCTTGACCAGCGGTCATGCCCGGTTGCAATCGATCGAGCTCAACGGGGAGGGCGCGCCGCTGCAGATTTTGCAGTGGGCCGCGTCGTTGGCCCAGGCCTCCACCCATCCGATCGCTCGGGCTATTGTCGACGCTGCCCTCGCGCGGGGCCTTACCCTGACGGCGCCGGAAAAGGTGCAGGAGGCTCCAGGCCAAGGGTTGGCCGGCCAGGTGCAAGGCAAGGCCGTGCGCTTGGGGCTGCTGGCTTACGTGCAGCAGGACAGGGAGGCGGGCCATTGGGCACAGGCGTGCTTGCGGCAGTTGGACTATCTGGCCAGCAGTGGCAGTTTCGTCGCCGTGGACGGTGAACTGAAAGCGATGTTGCGGCTGGCCGACGATGTGCGTCGGGAAACACCCCAGACCCTGCGCCGGCTTCGAGCACGTGGGATCGACAAGATTGTCATGCTGACTGGCGACCGCCCCCAGACGGCGCAAATGATCGCATTGACGGCGGGTATCGATGCGCTTCGCTCTGGCCTTTCACCACAGGACAAGGTCCGCCTGGTTCAGGAAGGTCGCCAAAAAGGCCCCACGCTGATGGTCGGGGATGGCATCAATGATGCGCCGGCACTGGCTGCTGCCGATGTCGGGGTTGCCATGGGTGCGTCCGGCGTGACGGCCTCGGCGCAGTCAGCCGGCGTGGTCTTGCTGGTCGACAGGCTGGATCGCTTGATCGAAGCGCTCGACATCGCCCGACACGCCGTGCGCATTGCCCGCCAAGGCGTGTGGGTGGGCATGAGCCTCTCGTTGCTGGCCATGCTGTGCGCTGCGGCCGGCTACCTGCCTGCGGTGATGGGGGCGATAGTGCAGGAAGGCATCGACCTGTTGATCATCCTCAATGCCCTGCGCGCCCTCGGCCCGGTTGCCGGCGATGGCCGCAACGGGTTGCCCGCCGCGAGCCTGCAGCGCATGCAGGACGAGCATCGGCAGCTGGACGGGTTGTTGAGCGAACTGAGCCAGATGGCGCGGGACTTTGCCAGCCGCCCTGCGCCGCAGGCGCGGGCCGACCTCGGGCGCCTGGTCGCCGCCCTGCATGGCTTGCTGGAGCGCCATGAGCGGGACGACGAGCAGCGGCTATACCCTTTGTTGAGCCGCTACATGGGGGGCGAGGATCCGCTCTCGCCGCTCAGCCATACCCACCGGGAAATGTTCAGGCTGATCCATTTGCTGACGCGCATGAGCGAGGATTTCATCCAGGCCGCTGCCCACCCGAGCGCCGACGAAATCCAGCACCAGCTCATACGCCTGGATACCTTGGCGAAATTACATTTCGACCAGGAAGAAGCCTTGTATCGGTACCTCGACAAACATTGAGCGACGCTGCAGGCGTTCGCACGTTTGATAAAAATCAAGCGCCAAGGGCGGCGTGAGCCGGATGCTGGCAGCAGTCAATCACGCTGCCCTGCACGGGAGCTGAAAATCATGCCGCACAGCAAAATCCTTTTTCGGTCAGCGGCACGGGAGAAGATCCTCAGTGGCGCCACCCAGCTCGCCGATGCCGTACGCGTCACCTTGGGCCCCAAGTCGAAGTCGGTGCTGATGCAGAGCACCTGGGGTCGCCCGACTGTCTGTAACGATGGCGTGTCCATCGCCAAGCGTGTCGACTTGCAGGACGCTGAGGAGAACCTCGGCGCCCAGATGCTGCGCCAGGCAGCCGAGCGCACGGCGGAGGCGGTCGGCGATGGCACCAGCACGGCGACGGTACTGGCCCAGGCAATTCTTGCCGATGGCGTCAGAAACGTGGTGGCCGGGGCCAGTGCCATCGACCTCAAGCGCGGCCTGGATATGGGCCTGGCGCTGGTTCAGGCGGCATTGCTGGCGCAGTCGCGTGCGGTCAACACGATCCGGGAAAAAGCCCAGGTGGCCACATTGTCCGCCCACAACGACCCCTTGATCGGTCAGCTGGTCGCCGACGCTCTGGAAAAGGTCGGTGTGGAAGGCGTGGTGAGCGTGGAGGAATCCAAGACCACCGAAACCGTGGTCGACATCATGGATGGCATGCGTTTCGACCGGGGGTACGTGTCCCCGTACTTTGTCACCGACACCGAAAAGATGCAGGTCGAACTCACCGATGCGTGTGTACTGCTGTGCGATCACAAGATTGGTGCGCTGGCTGACCTGCTGCCATTGCTCGAGCAGGTGGCCAAGAGCGGCCAGCCGTTGATGGTGATCGCCGAGGACATCGACGGCGAAGCCTTGACCACACTGGTGGTCAATCAGATTCGCGGAGTGTTGCGCGCCGTGGCGGTGAAGGCTCCCGGGTATGGTGATCGGCGCAAGGAAATGCTTCAAGACATAGCTGTACTTACGGGCGCCACAGTGGTGTCGGCTGATTTGGGCGTCAATCTCGAGCACCTGCAACTGTCCCAGCTGGGCCAGGTTCACCGTGCGCTGGTGCTCAAAGACAGCACCGCCTTGGTCGGAGGCAAAGGCACGCAGGAGGCCGTGGCCGAGCGTGTCGCGCAAATCCGTGCGCAGATCGCCTCCAGTACCAGTGATTACGACCGGGAGAAGCTTCAGGAGCGCCTGGCCAAGCTTGCCGGTGGCGTGGCTGTCATCCGCGTGGGCGCACCTTCCGAAGCCGAGATGAAAGCGCGCAAGGACGCTCTGGATGACGCCTTGGCGGCTACCCGCGCAGCGATTGCCGAGGGCATCGTGCCCGGCGGCGGCCTTGCCTTGCTCAAGGCTGTGCCTGCCTTGCTTGCCGAAGAGCCCAGCCATGAAGGTGACACACGCACGGGGCTGCAGATCCTGCGCCGGGCACTGGAAGCGCCAGCACGGACGATTGCTGAAAATTCCGCCGTGGACGCGGGTGTCGTGGTGGCTCGCATGCTGGCCGAAACGGGCAGCATCGGCTTCGATGCCGCATCCAATACCTATGTCGACATGTACGAGACAGGCATCATCGACCCTACGAAAGTGGTGCGCGTCGCACTCGAAAATGCGGTCTCGGTCGCCAGCATTCTGCTGCTGACTGAAGCCACCATGACCGATATCCCGGAAAAGACCGCACCCCTGATGCAACCCCCGCTGCCTGAGTGATCAGGCCGACCCACCATTGGAGGCAATCATGAGCCACTATCAACGCCTGTTGCTGATCATGCGCCCGATGCTGCATCAGGCGGTCGCCCTGGAGCAGGCCGTTGCACTGGCCCGATCCGCATCGGCCAGCCTGCACATCGTCGCCTTGCTCGAATCGCTGGACAAACTCTGGCTGCTGGAGTCCGGTAAGCACCAAACGGAGCGGGAGGCTTACCGGCTTGCTCAGCAGCAACAGCTGGAAGCCCAGGCGAATGCGCTGCGCGCCTCTGGCGTGCAGGTGACCACCGAGGTGGCCTGGAGCAATGACCTGCAGGATGACATCCTGCAGCACGTCATGGAGATGCAACCGGACCTGCTGCTCAAGCAGGTCGAGCGTGAGCCCGCGCTCAAGCGCGCGTTCTTCACGCCGCTTGACTGGCAACTGTTGCGCCACTGCCCGGTCCCGGTCTACTTGCTCGGTGCCAGCCGGCCGGCGTTGCCGCGCCAGGTAGTGGCGACGGTAGACGTGGCCGACACCTCGCCAGAAGGGCAAGCCCGTAACGACAGCATCGTCCAGCAGGCCAGCGCCTTGGCCCTGCAGACCGGGGCGCAACTGGACCTGTTGCACGCCTGCGACCTGTCGATGGCCTACATGGGCGACATGGGCTATGCCGCCTGGGCCATCGGTGACATTGCCGAGCCCATGCGTCAGGCGCTGGAGGACGATTTCAAGAAACTCGCCGATCGCTTCGGGGCGCCAGCGCAACGCCGTCACTTCGTCCTGGGCCGTCCGGTCGCGGTGCTCAGCGAATACGTCGAATCACAGCCGGTTGACGTACTGGTCATGGGGCGGCCCATCGCCCGGGGACTGGACCGTCTGTTCGGCAGCACCACCGAGCATGTGTTGTATCAGGTGCCTTGCAATATCCTCGTGGTATAGGGCTGTGCGGCTGGCTACGCCATGGGCATGAGGCGCTCAGCGACCAGGGCGCTGCTGTCGACGATGTCCAGCTGGGCCCGGCAAGCGGCGGGCAGGCGAAAGGGCGTGATGCTGTCGGCGACCAGGATGCGGTCGAACATCCCGCTTTCGAACAGCGTTCCTGCGGCTGTGAACAGACCGTGGGTGGCGGCAGCCAGAATGCGGGATGCGCCAGCACGATGGCAGGCGTGTGCGGCCCGCAACAGTGTCTGGCCGGTACTGATCATGTCGTCAAACAGCACGACCGTGCTGCCAGCCACATTCCCCACCAGGCACTCGCCGCTGAGTTGCGTGTGTTGCCGGTGCTTTTCCACCATGGCCATGGCCACCGGGCGCGCGAGCAAATGGGCCAGTGCGTGGCGAAACTGTTCGGCGCGCTTGATACCGCCCATGTCCGGCGACACCACCGTGATGACCTGCTCAGCAAGCAGCGGCGCCAGGCGCTCGGCAAACAGCTGCGCGCAGTTGAGGTTCCAGGCCGGGATCCGGTAGGCATTGTCGAACGCGCTGGGATTATGCACATCCAGCGCCACCACCCGGTCGATGCCGCAGCTTTCCATCAGGCGCGCCACGTGAAGGGTAATGGTCGAATCCTGAAATTCCACCTTGCGGTCCTTGCGTCCGTAGCACAGATAGGGCGTCACGGCTGTCACCTGGCTGGCGCCGGCATCCTTGAGCGCACCACAGAAGAACAGTAGCCGGCACAGTTTGTCGTGAGCGCTGTGGTGCGTGTCACCATAAAGTGAGTGGAAAACGACGGCGTTTCGCCCCTCGACCGGGTCCATGGGCCAGCACTTGTGTTCGCCGTCCTCATAGTCTCGCTCTTCATGTGCCGACAGCGTGACGCCCAGGCGTCGGGCAACGGCATCGCCATAGCCCTCGCTCCCTTGCAATGCAAACATCAATGGCGCTGTGGTGTTCATGCGCGGTACTCCCCCGGTCGTTATCGGCAACATAAGCGGTGTTGCACCGCTGGGTTTGACGATTATCAAGTACAGCGTGGCCCATGGGCGGACACTGTGCAGGTCAGCGCATGCCAAGGGCTGCGATCTTCACAATCCGTACAGCGAGCACGCCGATGGACAAGTATCAGAAAAGCCACAAGGACAAATTGTTCAAAACCCGTCCCTTCGACCCTTACGCCATACCCCTTCGCCCGAGTGGCAGCGCGCTTTGCCCGCAATGTGGCGCAGTCTATCACGAGGGTGAATGGCACCCGCACGGAGCCAACGGCCTCGGACCGCTGGAGTCGACCGTATGCCCCGCCTGTCGACGTATCGAAGATCATGCCCCGGCGGGCCAGGTGCGCGTGTCGGGTCGTTTCCTTACGACCCATGAGCAGGAGATTCGCCAGCTCATGCTCCATGCCGAACAGCAAGAGCGCCAGACCCACGTGCTGGAACGGTTGATCGCCATCGACTGCAAGGATGACGAACTGGTGGCGACCACCACCGGCACGCACCTGGCCAACCGTATCGGACATGAACTGGAAGCCGCTTATGACGGCGCCTGCAGCTATCGCTACAGCGACAGTGAGCGGTACCTGAGCGTCGATTGGCATCGCGATTGAGAGGGACCGCCGGTTTGCTATGGCACGGAGCCTAGCAACCTGGCGGCCAATCAGCCGTGGATCGCCAGAATGCTCGAATGCACCTTGTACAGGGTTTGCTCGGTGGTACTGCCGATGACCTTGGCCAAGCCTTCATGGTAAAGCGTGCCCATGACGACCACATCGAAGCCATGCTGGTTGGCGTATTCGCTGATGACACTCCGGGCAGCCCCGCGTATCAGGTGCAAATGGTCCGGCTTGATGCCGTAGTGGCCTGCGAAGCGGGTCAGGCGTTCCCGTGCCCTGCCTGTCACTTCTTCGATCACCTCATCGGTCCATGCCACCGGTGCGGCGGCGTAGGCCATGAAGCTAGGGCTCGGTTCATAGGCCTGGAGCACATGCAGTTGTGCCTTGCAGCGCTGCGCCAGAACCTGTGCAGCCTGCAGAATATGGTCGTTGCACCTGTGCACCGCAGCGTCGTGCTCGACCAGGTCCACGGCCGCCAGCACCCGCGCAGGCAGCGCCGCCTCAGCCTGAGCCACCAGGTGCAACGGTATCGGGCAGCGGCGTAGCAACTGCCAGTCCAGTGGCGTGAGCAGGGCACGGCTGACGACGGTTTCGTGGCGGATATCCTTGATCAGCATTTCCACATGGTGCAGCTGTGCCAGGCGGATCAGGTCCTTGAGCGGGTCATCGTCATCCAGTGTTTCGGCATAGGCGGTAATACCCTGCTCGCCAAGCGCTTGCGCCTGCTCGTGCAGCCATGCCTTGCGGTGCTCGGCGTCTTGCTTGCGGGCACTGCTGCGCAGCATTTGGTCCAGGGTGATCAGGCGTGACGGTAGTTGGCTCAGCACCACCAGGTGCAAGGTGGCACCTGTGGCCTTGGCCAGCGCTTGGGCGCGCGCCATGGCTGGTGAGGAGTGCAGGTCCGGATGGCAGATCAGTAGCAGTCGCGTCAAAGCGTTCATGATGGCCTCCGCAGCGATGGCCGTCGCCGGGAAGGCATACGGGCTCAGGCCTAGGGTGCCGCGATGGCGCCAGGGGGCCTTGATTTTTATCAAGAACGAACCAGCCCGGGCTCCGATAATGGCTTGCATACGCATACCTGCAGCCGCGCCGGGAGGTGCCTGATGAACCCGTATCGCCGGATCCTGCTGATCATGACCGAGGCCCAGGCCAATGCCGCGCTGTCCCGGGCCATGGCCCTGGCGGCGGCGTCTGGTGCCGCCCTTCAGGTGCTGGGTATCCATGAACCCGGCGAACTGCGTCTGCGCCACGAGTTGCAGGCAACCCCGCTGCCTTCCGTTTCCTTCGTGCACTTCAGCACAGAGCTAAAGGCGCTGCTCGACGAACAGCCGGCAAGGGGGGCACGCCCAGGTTTCGAGGCCGTGGAAACCGCCGATCCCCGCGACCTGGTGCCAGCCTGCATCGCCCGCTACGCGCCTGACCTGGTGATCAAGGCCTGCCTGGGCTGTTCCCTGATCGATCAGCTGGCCCGGACCTCGCTTGACCAGGTGCTGTTGCATGCGAGCGAGGTGCCGTTGATGTTCGTGCCAGCGAATGCCCCGGCCATGCCAGGTAACGTGATGGTTGCGGTGGATGTCTCGCAACCCTCGCCGCTCAATGACGCGCTGGTCGTTGCCGGTCAGCAACTGGCGATGCAATGCCAGGGCCAGTTGCATCTGCTTTCGGCGTACGACCTGCCAATCGCCATGCTGGCCAACCCTGACCTCGCCGGCCCGTGGGCGGACGAAGTGCGTGAATCACTGCAGTTGCCGTTCGATGCGTTGGCCGATGCCCATGGCATCGCCCACAGTCATCGGTTCTTCAGCGAAGGGGCGCCGTTGCGCGTCATCAAATCCCATATCGCTGCGCTGGGAGCCGACGTGGTGGTGGTCGGCGCCGTGCAGGCCAGGCGTTGGGCCAAGCTGATCGGCGATACCACCGAGCGGCTTGTCAGCCATGCACCGTGCAGCATCCTGACCATCAAGCCCGCACCCGGCCGTTGAATCAGGCGTAATCGCCGGTTCGGCCATGGCGTACCACCTCCACGCAGAATTGACCTTCGTAGGGTGGAACATGGCATTCGACGATATCCTGCGCCGCTACCTGCAGGTGGATGCCGACGATATCGGCATGCACCGGTTGGCGGCAGATGTGGCGGTCGACAAGTACCGCGCTGATGATGTGGCGCGCACCCAGTTCGGCAAAGTAGGCACAGGTGCGTAGCAGAGAGTGCCCTTCGTAGAGCACGTCATCGACCACCAGCAAGGTGGTTGCGGCCAGGTCGAGCTTGGCCAGTTCCGGGTTCTCGGTGAGTTGGGTATGGGCATGGAGGAGGCTCAGGTCGTCCGCGTAGCGCTTGACCTTGATCGGGTAGAGCGGCAATGGCGCAGCACCGGTCAGTGCTTGCAGGTGCAGTTGCAGGCGCTGCGCCAACGGCTCACCTCGCCGCTGAATGCCTATCAGCGCCACTTCGGACGCAGGCAGGCGTGCCAAGGCCTGACGGGCCATCGAGCGCAGCACGCTGTCCAGATCGTCTTCCTCATACAGGCGGACCCTCGATGGAGCGGGGCGATTCATGGAGTTTTTCCTTTATTGGATAACGCTGTCCGCAATGCTACCCGTGCTCCTTGAGGTGGGCTTGATAAAAGCCAAGTGATAGCCAGCCGAGTCACGGCCAGGTGCCTGAGTTTCCCGGTTCTGATCCAGGTCAAACAGGCAGCTCAAAGGCGGGCTACGGTCAGGATTAATACTTTCGAGGCTGAGCCATGAATATCTATGAGGCGATTCGCGAGCGTCGCTCGACCCGTGAATTCACCGCCGAACCTGTCGAGCAGCATCTGATCGTCCGCCTGATCGAAGCCGCGGCACAGGCACCGAGCGCGATGAACCTGCAACCTTGGGTGTTCACCGTGGTACGCGACCAGGCACTTCTGCAGCAGGTATCGTCCGATGCGAAAGCGTACCTGGCGAAGCACTGTGGCGATCAGTTGCCTGAATCCTTGCAAGCCATGTTGAATGATGAGCGCTTTCAGATCTTCTACCATGCTCCTGCGCTCATCGTGATCGCTGCGAAGACGGCCAGTGACTGGGCCGTTGAAGACTGCGCGCTGGCCGCGCAGAACCTGATGCTCGCGGCGCATGCCGAAGGCCTGGGCAGTTGCTGGATAGGGCTGGCGCAGCGTTATCTCGCCACGCCGGCTGGCAGGCAGGCTTTGCACTTGCCCGATGAATGCGCCCCTGTCGCACCGGTGATTGTAGGTTATCCCCGCTCAGTGGCAGCTGAAGTGCAGCGCAAGGCGCCGGAGATTCACTGGATCGGTTGACGCGCCGTGGACCTCGTATCTGCAGGCTCACCGCGCGAGCGAGGTCACACCATGACCCTCCCTGAGCGCTTTCCACTGGGAATTATTGAACCCGTCGCCAACCTCGTACTTGGCTATGTGCGGCAAATTCCAGGCGTTGCGCAGGCGACAATCGCCGGAAGCATACGTCGCATGCGCGATACGGTAGGCGATATCGACATACTCATCGAAGCCGAGGCCGGCGCGGATATCATCGCGCAATTCTTGCGCTTCCCAGACATCGCAGAAGCGCTGAGCAAGGGGCCCGTGCGCGCCAGTGTCCGCTTGAAATCCGGGCTGCAAGTGGACGTTAGGTTAGTAGTGCCGGCCGTGCATGGAGCTGCTTTGCTCTATTTCACGGGCAGTAAGGAACACAACATAGCGATCCGAAGCAGGGCGCGGTCCCTCAGCCTCAAGCTGAATGAGTATGGTGTATTCGATGGTGATCGCTGCTTGGCTTGCGGCACCGAAGCCGATGTTTACAAGGCACTCGGCTTACCGTGGATTGCTCCGGAACTGCGTGAAAATGCGGGTGAGCTCAAGGCGGCCGAGCAGGGCCTGCTACCCAATCTCCTCGAGGCAACTGATCTGAAGGGCGATCTGCACGTGCGCACGCGGGTATCAGGCGCTGGCGATGCGATGGAGGAAGTGGCCCTGGCTGCACGTGCAATGGGGTTGGAATATCTGGCGATAGCAGACGGCTTAAGGTCTCTGCATCTTCCCATGGGGCTTGACCTCGAAGGCCTGCGGCAGCAGATGGACAAGATCGATGCTCTAAACTCGCGTCTGCAAGGTTTCACGCTTCTCAAAGGTGCCGAAGCCAGTATCCTCGAGGATGGCAGCCTGGGTATCCCTGACCTTTTGCTTGAGCGCCTGGACCTCGTGGTCGCTGCGGTGCACGCCCCCCTGAAACTCACGCCACGGCAGCAGACACTGCGTCTGCAACGTGCAATAGCACACCCCTGTGTCGCTATTCTGGCGCACCCGCTCTGTCGTTTGATCAATGAAGTCGATGGGCTGGAATTTGACATGGCGGCGATCCTCGATACAGCTGTCGAGCGTGGCTGTGCCCTGGAACTGAACGCCCAGCCGTTGCGTATGGACCTGCCTGATCGTTATTGCCGTCAGGCCAAAGAGCGCGGTGTGTTGATCAGTGTCAGTGCCGATGCTGGCAACGCGGACGAACTGGCCCGTTTGCGTTATGGGGTGGGTCAGGCACGGCGAGCCTGGTTAGAGCCTGAGAACGTGCTCAATACTCGTTCGATACATGAACTTCGTCATTGGTTGACAGCACTGCGCTGAGCAACGGGTAGATGTGGCGTGTCTGGAAAGCCCACGACTCTATCGGGAGTGCATGATGGACAACAGCAATCTTGATACTGCCGCGAGTCCCGCCATTGCGGCAAAGGGCTTGAGCAAGTGGTTTGGTGATGACGCTGCTCGCATCAAAGCCGTCGACGACGTGACATTGAGCGTGCGGTTCGGCGAAATGGTCTACATCGTGGGGCCTTCAGGCAGCGGCAAGACCACGCTGTTGAGCATGCTCTCGGGCATTTTGCGCCCCGACACTGGCAGTGTCGTCATCAATGGCCAGGACATCTGGGCCCTGGATGCCAACCAATTGGCCGAATTGCGGCTGCAGCAGTTCGGTTTCGTGTTCCAGGACTATCACCTGTTCAGCAAACTCACCTGTGCCGAGAACGTGGCGATTCCGCTGATCCTCAGGTATCAGCCTTGGCGCACGGCACTTGCCGCAGCCCGGCAAGTGCTGGGCATCGTCGGGCTTGCCGAACGTGCTGAGCTGACGCCAGCAAAACTGTCCGGCGGCGAACAACAACGGGTGGCCATCGCACGGGCGATGGTTGGCCAGCCTGGCCTGCTCATTCTGGACGAGCCAACGGCATCGCTTGACGGTGACACCGGCAAACTCATCATCGCCTTCGTCAGGGAGCATGTGCTTAGCCCACGCTGCTGTGTACTGATCGTCACTCATGACACCCGCATCGAACGCTATGCCGATCGAATCGTGCATATGGAGGATGGCCGGGTCATGGAAAGTGACCGGGTGCGACCGTGAAAAGGCCCTGGCTGTTGGCATTGGCTCCGCTAGGTGTAGTGGCCGGGTTGATCGCAGCGTTTCTGTTTGCACGCACGCCTCGTCCATTGCCGCCGGCGTTCCCGCCCGCCAGCAGCAGTTTCCAGGCGGCCATCTATGCCAATGGCATCATCGAGAGTGAGCAGGCCGGGGGGAGCGATATCGTCATTTTCCCCCAGGTAGCGGCCCCGGTTACCCGCATCTTGGTGCATGAAGGGCAGGCGGTAAGCCGTGACTCGCCGTTGGTGACCCTGGATGACGCTGTGCCTCGGGCGAACCTTGAGCTGGCGCAGGCAAACCTGGCCATTGCCCGCGACCAGTATGCCAAACGCCTGGCAGCCTATGGCATTGATGCCAGGTCGATCAGCAAGGACGCCCTGGACACCGCAAAGAACCAGGCCGCCCAGGCCCAGGCCGCGTTCAAGGCCGCTGCCGCCGAATTGGCCCGCTATGTGATCAAGGCGCCCAGCGACGGCATTGTGGTCACCATCAACAGTGCCGTAGGCAGCTATGTATCGCCGCAGGGGGCCTACAGCATCCACACTCATGGCTTCAACCCCTTGCTGGTGATGACCAGCGCGCAGGATCGCCTGGTGGTGCGGTGTTACGTCGATGAGATACTGATCGGCAAATTGCCGCCTGTTGACCGGATCCAGGCCGAGATGACCGTGCGCGGGACGCACATCAGGGTACCGCTGGAGTTCGTGCGGGTTCAGCCCTATGTCACGCCCAAGATCGAGCTGTCCAATCAACGGCAGGAACGGGTGGACCTGCGCGTGCTGCCTGTGCTTTTTCGTTTTGAGAGCAAGGCACTGCCCCCGGTCTATCCAGGACAGCTGGTGGACGTTTTCATCAGCCGGAAAACACCATGAGCCGTTTGCGACGCAGGCTGCCGGCCGCATGCGGTGGGGCGCTTTGTGTGCTGCTCATGATAGACAGCTGCACGGTCGGGCCCGACTTCACCGCACCTGAGGCCCCCGATCGACAGCTGTATTGGCAGGGCACCCTTGCCGACCCGATCGAAGCACAGGGGCAGAGCCAGGATTTCGTGCTTGGTGGCGACCTGCAATGGGACTGGTGGACACTGTTCCGCTCGCCGGCGCTGGATGCTTTGGTTAGGCAAGCCATTTCCCGCAATCCCAGCTTGCGGGCGGCTGAAGCCAGCCTGCGGCAGAGTCAGGACCTGCTGAAGGCCGGTCAGGGTGTCTACTACCCGCAAGTGAGCGGTCGTTTTGCCGGATCTCGTCAGCAGGGCAACGCCGGGCAGCCGGGACTTGCCACGGTGGATTCGATATTCAATGTTGTGACCCTCAGTGGCAAGGTCAGCTATGCGCTCGATTTGTTCGGCGGTGAACGGCGGGCAGTGGAGGGCCTGCAAGCGCAGGTCGATGTGCAGGCCGATCGCCTGCGCGCTGCGTTTCTTGCCCTGACAGCGAACGTGGTCAGCACCGCCATTGCCCGTGCGGCTTATGCGGCGCAAATGCAGGCCTCCGAGCAACTGATAGCCTTGCAGCAACAGCAACTGGAGGTGACCCAGGTGCAGGTTCGCAGCGGCACTCTCGCCGATTCGGCGCAATCCAGCCTCAGAAGCCTGATCGCGACCAACCAGGCGCAGCTGGCTGACCTGAGGCAACGGTATACCCAGTCGGGTCATCTGCTGGCGCTATTGGGGGGCTCGGCACCGAACCAGATGCTGCTGCCTGATATCAGCTTGGGCAGTTTGTCGCTACCGCACGACTTACCGGTCAGTTTGCCCTCGGTCCTGGTGCGTCAACGTCCCGACATACGGGTGGCCGAAGCGCAGCTGCATCAGGCGAGCGCCGACATCGGAGTGGCCACTGCCGCGATGTTCCCCAGTTTCACGCTGTCGGCGCAGTACGGTACGGCCGGCACTGCCATGAGCTCGCTGTTTTCGAAACGCTTCTGGTCGATTGGCCCCTCCATCGATTTCCCGCTGTTCGAAGGTGGGCGACTGTGGTTTGGCCGTGAAGCAGCCCGGGAGGGCTATCGGCAGGCCGCTGCTTCCTACCGGCAAGTCGTGCTGTCAGCATTTGCGCAGGTCGCGGACGTGCTCGACGCCTTGCAACTGGACGCTGTGGCTCTGCAAAAACGCAGCGAGTCAGCCGCGGCGGCTGAAGCGGCGCTGCAAGCGGTGCAGGCCAGCTACCGGGCAGGGCTGGTGCCCTATGTCGATGTGCTGGTCGCCGATGTGCAATTGCAACAGGCCAACATGTTATTGCTCGATGCTTCAGCTCAGCGGCGCCAAGACACGGTCGCGTTGTACGTCGCGCTCGGTGGTGGTTGGTGGCATACGCCTCAAGTCGGCAGCGGGGGAGAGGCGCCATGAAATATGCAGGGATCCTGCGCATCGGCTACAAGCTGTTGGTCAACGACCGGGCCAAGTTTTCCGCGCTGCTGGTTGGCTTGACGTTCTCGGTATTCCTGATGATGCAGATGACGGCCATGTTTGCCGGCATTCTGACCAGGGCCTATTCGACGGTCACCAACATCGGTGCGCCGATGTGGGTGATGGATCCAGCGGTCAACACGCCGACTGCGGTCATTGCGTTGCCGGACTATCTGCTGGATGCGGTGCGCAGCATGGAGCAGGTGGAGTATGCCGTGCCGGTGTTCATCGGCAATGCCCAGGCCCGGTTGGCCGATGGCACGTACCAGATCGTCAGTGTGGTGGGGCTGGACGATACCAGCCTCTATGGGCGCCCGGAGCTGGAGCAGGGCGCCATCGAGGCGCTCTACGGCGAAAACGCCTTCATCGTCGTTCATGACTCGGAGTTCAGCAAGCTCGGCAGCCCCACGCTAGGCACCGAGTTCGAACTCAATGATCATCGCGGCACCGTGGTCGGCATCGCCAAGGTGTTGTCCAGCGGGCTGATCGGCGTCCCGACCCTCTACACCACCTACCGGCGAGCAATCGAATACATACCGACTGCGCGATTCACGATTTCCTACATTCTGGTCAAGCCGAGAACTGCGCCTGGGGCCATGCAAATTCGCCAGGAGGTCGCCCAGTTGGGCTATCTCGCGCTGACCAAGGCCCAGTTCAACCAGCGGATCGCGGATTACTACATCTACCAGACGGGCGTGGGTACTAATATCCTGCTGATGACACTGATCAGCTTCCTGGTGGGTTTATCCATCTCAGGACAGACGTTCTACAGTTTCATCCTCGAGAACCTGGACAAGTTCGCGGCACTCAAGGCCATGGGGGCGAAAGCCCAGGATCTGGTACTGATGATTCTGTTCATGGCGATCTCGTGCGCATTGACCGGGTATGGATTGGGCGTTGGGCTGATGACGGGTGTGATTGTGCTGGTGCGATCGTACCTGCCCAATTACGCCGCCATTGTGACCTTCTGGAACCTGGGCCTGACGTTTGGCCTGGTTTCATTGATTGCCGGCACCTCCAGTTACCTGGGTATTCGCAAAGTGCTGCGGGTGGAGCCGTTCGAGATTTTTCGTTCTTGAGGCATGGGCCATGACCGTTGCCGGCACGTGAGATCTTCATTACCTGCATTGTTGACCTAGGATAACTTCTGCCGCCTTTCAGATCGTCGCGTTGCACGTGCAGTGATAGCGTTGGTACATACGCTTTTGATCCGGAGGCGTGGCATGTATCAGAACCTGGCTGTTCTGGCCGCCTTGCTGGTACTGTACGCCAGCCTGGCCGGCGCGCTTGAATCCAAACCGGTCAATGGGCCGCTGTTGTTCCTGCTGGCGGGCCTGGCGGCAGGTCCCTCCGGGCTTGGGCTGTTGAACCTTTCGCTGGACCGCAACGATCTTCGCTTGCTGGCCGAGCTTACCCTCGCCATCGTGCTGTTCAACGATGCCGCCAAGGCCGACCTGGCCCAATTGCGTCAATCCCGTAGCCTGCCGCTGCGCCTGCTGACCCTGGGGCTGCCGCTGACATTGATTGCAGGCTGGCTTGCCGCTTGGCTGCTGTTCCCGCAGATGCCCTGGCTGGAGATGGCGCTGTTGTCGACGATACTGGCGCCGACCGATGCCGCCCTTGGCAAGGCGGTTGTGAGCAACCCCGAGGTGCCGGCCAATGTGCGCGAGAGCCTGAATGTCGAAAGCGGGTTGAACGACGGCATTTGCGTGCCGGTACTGCTCCTACTGCTGACATTGTTGATGGAGGCTCACTCGACGATGCCTTTTGCCTTGGCGGGCTATTTCTTCCTGGAGGAGCTGGGAATCGGTGCTCTCTCGGGCGCGGCGCTTGCGCTGTTGGTGGGCGGACTGTTTCGTCTGTCACAACGCCATTGCCCGCAGATCGAGGCCTGGCGGCAATGGGTAATGCCCGCGCTAACATTGCTGAGCTTCGCCTGCGCCCAAGCACTGGGGGGCAGCGGCTTCATCGCCGCGTTCTGCGCAGGGCTGATGACAAGTAGCCTGTTCAACCGGGAAACGCAGCCGTTGCTCGTCACCGGCGAGTCGTGCGGTGAGGCTCTGTCGCTGCTGACCTGGGTTGTGTTTGGAGCCTACGTAGCGCCCAAGGCTGCGCAGATCATGGCGCCCTCAGTCTGGTTCTACGCACTTGCGAGCCTGTCGCTGGTGCGGATGCTGCCTGTCTGGCTCAGCCTGGCGGGGAGCACCCTCAGCGCTGAGAGCCGCTTGTTCATTGGTTGGTTCGGCCCCCGAGGCCTCGCGTCCATCGTGTTCGCGATATTGATACTTGATGCGCCGTTGCAGGAGGGTGGCACGATCATCGCGTGCACCATCGCGTGCGTCCTGCTAAGCGTGGTGTTGCACGGTTTGAGTGCATTGCCGGGGGCACGGCGGCTGGGACGCCGCGTTCGGGAATGAGGGCGTGGCAGGCGTTCGAAAGTAAAATACAGCTTCAAGATAAAGCCGGTTCATTTCTGCAGCCCGACAAAGAGCGCTGAGATGTTTGTAGATATGGCAGCCTTCACACCGTGGTCGGCACTGGCCGGTGGCGCACTGATCGGCTTGGCCGCCGGGCTTTTCGTGGTGGCAAACGGGCGCATTGCCGGTATCAGTGGTCTGCTCGGCTCGCTGTCGCAACGCACGGGAGAAGGGCGAGGCGAGAAGCTGTTCTTCTTGCTGGGCATCATTGCGGCGCCACTGATGTGGCGAGCGTTCTCGGCGATGCCCCCGGTGCATTTCAATACGGCCCCAGGGTTACTCATGGTCGCGGGGTTTCTGGTGGTGGTGGGTACCCGCTATGGCAGTGGCTGCACCAGTGGCCATGGTGTGTGCGGCCTGTCTCGCCTGTCCCCTCGCTCGGCGGTGGCTACGTTGTGCTTCATGGCCACCGGCTTTGCCACCGTCCCCGTGGTTCGGCAACTTTATCCAGGAGCATGAAATGACCCGGATCAGCGCATTCATCGCGGGATTGCTGTTCGGCATAGGGTTGCTGCTGTCAGGGATGGCGAACCCCGCCAAGGTATTGGGGTTTCTCGACGCACAAATCGGCTTCGATGACTTGTTGAATCGCCTCGGTCACGCGCTTGAAGGGCCTTCAGGCAGCCGCCTGGCAGAAACCATCCGCAAGCAGTATCCGATCGCGCTGCATGATCGGTGACCCGAAGCAGCCTATCTACTCCTTCCGTGGTGCGGACATCTATACCTATCTCCAGGCGCGCAAGGCCACTGCTGGCCGGCATTACACGCTCGGCACCAATTACCGTTCGAGCAAGGCGATTGTGGAGGCGTCAAAACGGATCAGCCCTTCACGCGCAGCAGAAAATAGGAAACAGAGGATGCTCGGATTTTTTGATAGGACTAGAGGAATCTCTTCTTGAAGAGAATCTTCACCAAGATCACAATCCTGCCCTCAAGGAGAAACAGTTGCGATGGTGAAGAGAGAGGTTCGGCCATTCATCGAAGCTTTACCGGTCCGAGCAGTGTCCTTCGGGAAATAGACACCACCTTATATGAAATATGCATGAGGCATTTTCCTGGTTAGTGCAAGCCGCCTTGAACTAGATCAAAGTCCGCTCAGTGCGGGTTTCGTTAGTGGCGAGAGGTGGTGTATTCCCGTCTGCAGACAGTTTATAGGATATAAGTCATGCGATACAAGAAATGCATTTGGAAACGTGGTTCGATTTTTATTTCGATATTGATGCTGTCCGGCTGTTCCACGATGGCAAATCTAAAATCTTTTACCACGGCATACCATGAGCCGTCGGCTACGACCTCAAGTAGGCTAAGAGTTATAACCGATCAAACGGTTCGCTTGATACCAGATAGTCCCTGTATTGATTGGTCCTTGCCTGGTGCTGGAATAGTTAATTCAAGGTCATTGGCTGTTGCAAATAGTCGTAAGTTCAATGATCGCATACTGGGAGTGCCGGGTGGTGATCAAGCAAAAAATAGCTCAGAGGTTTATATTCAGCCGGGCAGTCCGATTGTTCTAGTTTATGCAGGGGTACCATCAAGCCGAAGGTATCAGTGCTTTACCAGCCTTAACTTTATTCCAGAGGCCGGAGCTGATTATGAGGCAATTACTGGTTTGTGTTACATCAAAATCGCAAAGATCGTCAAGGATGAGGGGGCAGGAGAGATCCGTCGCGAAACTGTTGTAAACCGCAAAGCCGAGATTTGCTCCCCTTGAAGGAAGGGGAGGGTCAATCGACTAGGCGACCGATGTACTGCCCTGATGGTAGGAGGTCATGGCCGTATTGTTCGAGGGCAAGGTACCAGCGACCGCTTGGATGCCGGTTCGAGGCAGTGACCGAGCGGCTTACTAGGCGGGTGCCGTTCCAGTAGACCTTGGACGGTGAACTGCTGGCCAGCGCGGTCGTCGACTTCGATGAACACCGATTGCCGACAGGTGCGACAAGTCCAGGTGCTCTTATCAAGGTCAGTACGGCGTATGATCCGCAGGGCAACTGTAGTGCTGGAGATGAGCAGCGGGCAGTCGAAAAGTCATAGAAGCCGCTCCAGGTCTGAATAGCTAGTCAAGCTGAAACCATGCTCGGCCAGCGCCTGCGCTTGGGAAGAACTTGCTGGGCAGGTTGCTGTCTTCGTCATTCTTGTCGGTGCGTAGGACCGTGAGTTTTAATCATTACCTGGACTAGTCCTTCCGCAGTGGGGCCTGCGCTGCCTCCACGGTGGCAGGCGTTACAGTGCGTGGCGCAGCCACGCATAGGGCTACTGGCCGTTAGCTTTTTCATTTTCCGCGCCAGCAGCGCGTGAAGCGTCAAACGGCAGCCGATCTGGGTTTATGACCCAGTCACGGAACCTTCATCGAGCGCATCTGATTACTCTGTATCCAAAGGTAAGCCATAGCGGTCATGTTGAACGCTGGTTTGTGAAATCGGAGGCAGGAAGGTTGAGGCTGTCGCGAAATGAGGCGACTAGCCCTAAGCGTTGTTTCACAAGGGCTCTAGCCGATGCCCTGCCAATTTAAGCGACTTTTCTTGGGATAGTCGCTAGATTAAACATTATTTTTGTGGATTGTCGCCTTATTAAGCATCAACAACAACGAATACCATTTTGTCGAGGATATCTCCCATACGGAGGTAGTTCGGCTTTCATGAAATTAGTCCCAAGGTAGATCAGTAGATTTATTGGCCCTATCTCCGCCCCTGATGTGCGGTCTACCCGGTTGTGGTCGCTTACCCCGGAGGCCGTGGCATGCGCCCACCTAGACAGGCAAAGACGGCGTAGCTGGACACTCGCCCTGCGGCCAAAACAGAATTCTCTGGTCTCCGCACATAACAAGCCGCAATCGCCATCCCTCCTTGCTGGGCAATCTAGCTCGGTGGAAGCCTTTTTGCGCAGAGTGTTATGGGTTGGTGGCTGCATCTGTTGTACCCCCAATAAGTGATCCGTTTCGTCCAGCTTTCTCGAGGGCTCCCCCCGGTGGCTTCGCCTACTGCGATGCAGGGCCCTAGGGCTACTTTTCCTTTGAAACTAAGGACGAACGACCCTCTGACAAGCTGAATTTAGTAAATGCATTTTGGATTGAGCATGTACCGAGATGAAGCCTTAATGAAATTCCGTCGTTCCCGTTTCAATTGGAGGCTTCTGTCTCGATTTACTCAGTGAGTTGTGCGTCAACCTTGTACTTTTTAATGCTTGAGCTTTCAATTTCGGCATGGCGTTTTGGGTTGCGCTTTATACGTCTATTGCTTAGTGGGTTTTGATCACGATTTACCTTCGCCTATCAAAAAAGTTGCATTCGCAGGCTTGACACAAAGCCAAAATGGAAGTTAAAAATGAAAAAGCATTTAACTTCGCGCTCAGGTAGATGGGTATCACCTGATGGTTTCAAAGCATGTCCATAGGGGCTCTACAGGTGTACTTTTCAATTTCATAATCCTTGGTTCAAAGCTATGACCGATACTTCAGAAGATTTGTGGGGGGGCTTAAATAGCTTTACGCCGCTAGAGGAGATAGGGCGACATAAGCTCGGAAGTGAGCGCTTTACGGTAATTAGCCTCTTCATTGACGGGAAAATATCAGCCGCTGAAGGCATAAATTTACTAGGCATAGGGAAGCAGTATTTTTATAAGTTGGTAGCAAGGTCTCGAGGGGCACGAAACTACAATAAATTAGTGCCAGGTAAGCGGGGTCGTAAAAGCGGGAGCGATAAACTTGACGCTCGCGTGGAAGCAATTATTGATAAAGCTTTTGATGATTACTATTATGGTATTTCTGCTAGCTATGCGAAAGTTTGGTCGGTATGTCAGTCAGAAGCTGATGCTCAAAAAGTTGTGCGTCCCTCTTACTATACGGTCAGACGAAGGATTAAATCTAAGCCTCCAAGATTATTGTACGAAAGGAAATACGGAAAAGACGCAGCGGAACAAAGATACGGAGCGAGGCCTGGACATAAGAAAACCGACCGCCCACTCCAATGGGTTCAATTCGATCACACCGTCATGGACATATTGTTGGTCGACGAAAATGACCGCCGAGTCATTATTGGCAGGCCCTGGATCAGTTTGGCAATTTGTATCCATACAAGGGTGGTTCTTGGGTTCTATTTGTCTTTATTGCCACCGAGCGCTGTAAGCGTGGCAATGTTAATCGAAAATTGCGTGCTGCCAAAGAATAAGATCTTATTAGCTTTAGGGATGGAGGAGAATCTTTGGCCAGTTCACGGCCTGATGGAAACTATCCATACTGATAATGCTAAGGAATTCATATCTGATGTGCTGGTACTGAACTGCAAGCACTATGGAATTGACGTAAGGCATCGCAATGTAGGAAAAAAACATCAAGGAGGACATATCGAGAGTTTGATTGGAAAGTTCATGACAACCAAAGTGCATTTTTTGCCAGGAACAACGGGTTCAAACGTAATCGACCGGAAGTCATATGGCAGTGAAAAACGCGCATCAATGACGTTTAGTGCACTACGCAAGTTCATGATTTATCAAGTGTGCGCATATCATGAGACCAAGCATTCTGGCATTGGGAAAAGCCCTATTGAAGCTTGGAATGATTATTACCGAGATGGGGTGGAACCAAAAAGCATTCCAGAAAAAGACCATGATGGTTTTCGCTTTAGCTTTTATCCAGAGTTTGCCGCAAAACAAATAGTTCCGCAAGGGATAGAGTTATTCCGACGGTTTTATTATGCTCCTGCACTAAAAAATCATATTAGAGAGAAGGTGCTGGTTAAGTATGACCCTTACAACCTTGATGTAATAAGGGTAAAAGTGAATGCAGAATGGTTCGTGGTTCCTTGTGTACGAAACTCTTCTGGCCGACATTCGCATTATGAATATTTTCGGCATCAGAGGCGCATTAAGTCCTTACCAAATGGCACTATGACTAGGCGTGGCAGTGAGGCAGTATATAGTGCAAATCAACTCGTGGTAAGTGAAGTAAAAGCTACGACTAAGGCTAGGCGTCTGAAGAAGGAAAAAGGTCTAGAGCAGCATAATGCTTACTCCATCATTTTAGAAGGCGCGAGCAAAAAAAATAATGAAAGCGCTGAAAATTATTCGAACGTTGCCCGTGGAAGTGCTAGCCAGGTTGAAGGGCATAGAGGGCTGATTGGCGATTCGATGCCTGGGATAGTCTCGAACCTGCGCTCAAGCAATAGTGTAGATTACGAAGATGAGCCGGTTTTGTATTGATCGTTCATTAATGAACGATTAAGTATTTTGTTTTTGCCTTAATCCAATTGTTTTTGCGAGACTATTATGTCCGATTTTTCCCACGTGCATCCCGATAGTCATAGCTATTTTTCGTTAACGGATCATGAGCGAACATTGGTGTGCTGTCAGGATATCTGGGTGCCTCACCCCTCAGTTGAAAACCTAATTGCACGCATGCATGTGATGATGCAGATGACAAATAAAATCAATGCCCCCAGCATGCTAGTAATAGGGCCTGGTGGCTCAGGTAAGACTAGCATGATTGAAGAGTTGAAGAAGCGACATCGTGTTTGGGCGGAGAAAATGGTATTTGTAACAATGCATCAAAGCCCTAATGGCTATTCATTGAAGGAGTTGATACTGCAAGAAATTGGAGTGGGTGTGTCGCGTCGTGCGCGTCTGAATGAGAATATCTCGCCGGAATTGCAATACTTGATTAAAAGTCAAAATATTCGGGCCATCGTTATCGATGAGATTCATGATGCATTGACATTAACAGACTTCCAGCAGCGAATTAACTTGTCATTGTTGAAGAATTTAGCTGGCTCTAACTATGGTCTCTGTGTCTTTGCATTCGGTATTCCAGATGCCGCGCGGGTATTGAGGCGTGATGCTCAGTTGGCCCGCCGGTATGCTGTGCGGTCCCTAAAACAATGGGGGAACGATGGTGAGTTCAGAAGCTTTGTGGCATCGTACATTTTTCGCCTCCCTTTACGGAAGCCGACAAACTTCAAAGACCAGAAGTTATTTCTAAAGATAATGGAGACGGGCCAGGGGCTGACCGATAACATTGTGAAGATCTTACAGGCGGCAGCCATGGCTGCAATCACTGATGGCTCTGAACATATTGCTCATAAGCATCTTGACAACATTGAGTACATTATGGATGACCTATGTATTGCGCTGCGCGACGTCGACCAGCTTGAGCGTGAGGGCGGTTTCGCATGAATAGTAGCTCTCGTATTTCCAAGGCAATCAAAGTTCTCCAAGGACAATACAAGATTGGATATTCGTTCCCTGAATTGACGAATACCATAGAAGAGCTAATGCGAAATACAAATATCACTGCTAAGGGTGTAGTCGTTCACCTAGAGGGCGAACCTGGTTGTGGCTTGTCCGCCAGTCTTGAACATGTGGTTAATAAATTTGGTGTAGAGGCAACTAAGGTCAATTATAATTTTAGCTTCGGCAAGCTATCTTTATTGGATAATTTCGCTATTTCGTTAGCAATAAGATCCCCCTACGAGCACCTGAAAAAAGCTCCCTTATATATGGATCAGTACATAAATGAGGTAGGGTTAAAGCTAGTAGTAGTTGATGACTTGGAGCGCTTCGAAGTCACACATGATAACTCATTGGCCGAATGCTTGGTCGCTATATCGGAAGTCGCAAATGGCCTGGTTGTTCTATATACAACGCACTATCGCCCGCTGGCAAGAAAGATAGAAAAAATTATGAAAGGAAGGGTGAAGTTATTTAGAGTGAGGATGTCGCTCGAGTCAGCTGACCTTTGCAATATCGCATTTAAGTTTTTAAACGCTGCGAATGGTGAAACTAGACAAAGTATTAGGTTTTCTGAATGTGCACTTGAACACATCGAGCAGCAAGCATGCCGGCTCGATGAGTTTGTAAAGATCTTAGAGGTGGCTTACGCATATGCTACTTTAAGAAATGATAGCCTACTCACATTTTCAGGTACTGAAGAAGAGTTTTCAATTCAAGGAAGTCAGTATGTTGAAGTCCGGGCTATGCTCGAATGCTAAAATGATAGCTGGTGAATCACTTTCATCTTGGAGTTATCGGCTATGTCAAATCCCAGAAGTGCAGCAGTATTTACTGCACAATGCTGGGGGTTATGGACGTGGTCCACGATTATTTTTGTCACTTTTTGAATTTGAAAAGCGTGAAGCTCACTGCGACTTAGATTTTATAAGCCCGGACTATAAATGGAAGGTTCTGCCCTTGATTATGGGGCCAGATCTAGAAAGATTCGTCAAGCCTGTGAATGACGCGCCGATGATACCTTGGGGATTTCGACGATCTTATTGCGAAGATTGCATGCGTGAAAATCTTCGATCTAATTGTTCTTTGATGCTCAAGATTGCCTGGCGATACGTATCAAAACCATTTTGTGAAGTGCATGATATGTTGCTTAAGGATGTCCCGCGACAGATAGGTGGCGCGTTGGATGCGCCTCGGGCCATATTTAAATGGAATCATAGTATTGAGAGTAAGAATCTCGGACATGCAGAATATGTTAACAACTGGGCCGATTTGCTAAAAACCGCATGTCGTGTTCAGAAGAAACTCGTAAAGTTACGTAATCTTCAGCATGATAGTTGCATTTATCTTTTTGATAACACAATAATGAGCCTTATGCGGGCTCTTCTTACGCCAGGCATGGATTTGTATCGTCATTCCGGTAGTAACAGACTGCTAGATATTGTGTCCAGTGAAGGTGAGACGCTATACCTTAGCTGCTACTTGCAGCCGTTTAGGGCTTCTGCAGCTTGTCGCGCGCGCGCGCTTTTTTTTATTGGAATATTGCTAGGTTGGGTTAGTCAAAAGGAGGCCTTTAAGTCACTTCGTGGCGATCCTTGGGAATCAGATACGCCGGAAAAAATATGGGGGAGCGTGTATAAATTTGACAAAGAGCTTTATTATTGGCTTAGAAATAGCTTGATCAGATTCCAGACAAGCGCCCTAAGTATTTACACTCCACAGTTCGCATAAGTATTTCATGTACACTTATATAGTTCCGGTTTACGTTACCCTGGGTTTTTACGTCAAGGTGTCGGGTCAGTTCAAGAGACAACATCCGTTTTTATGTTATGTAGTTGACGCGCGCAGCTGCAAAATAGTAGGCCATGCTTTTTCGGTCGGTAAGCCCACGATCAATCTCTATGGTAGAGCAATGCTGGGTGTGCGCGCGGAACAGTTGACTCATTCCTCTGACTCCGCTCATTCCTCTCATTCGTGTGAATTGTTGCGAATTCGCGGTCCTAGTTTTGTTGGTGAACTAGCTGACGTTTTTTGTGATGTTGATAAGCCAGTGATGATATCAAAGATACGCAGATCGCGGAATTTGACATTGATTTCTGAGACGATGTTGGCATCTTTGTTGATGCACCATATTTACGAAGCCTTTTCCGATATTTTCATGGCGCAAGCAGCAACGATGTCTATTGAGGTCGCTACTCTAAATGCTTTATTAAATCAAGCTCTTAGTCGCTGCAATCGATCATTAGATGATTTCCCACACTGGATCACATTGAGTTAGCGGGTAAGGTTTGCCAAACTTCTATTCCAAGCTAATGAAATCGTAGCGTGGTGGGGGAGTTGATGTCCTAATTTCCGCCAGCAAAGCTGTGCAAAAAGAAGGTGCGCTCTCATACTTAGTCTCCATCCTATAAGCTCAATTCTAAGTTGGTCCGTGCTCAAACGAACTACCACTATATTTTAAGTCTGA
The DNA here is from genome assembly GCF_004357765.1 of Pseudomonas putida. GTDB lineage: Bacteria > Pseudomonadota > Gammaproteobacteria > Pseudomonadales > Pseudomonadaceae > Aquipseudomonas > Aquipseudomonas putida_U. The sequence goes on from NZ_SMTE01000001.1 coordinate 164,900, forward strand.
ACGGAAGAGCCCGGCGCTGCTCGAGGCTAGATTAGGAGTGGCTCAGAGATAGATTCCAAGGCTGATCGCGGTTTCAAATGTGGATTTGCTTTGCGAAACACTGTGGCGCCTAGGGTGGCATTGAAGGCCAAGGTCGAGAGCTCTAGGTGCATGTGGGATTCGTGTTTTTTTGTTACGATCACGGCCACCGAAATGATTTTCTTCACTTGGCAAAAAAACTTCATTTTTGAGGTTTTCCTACACTTTTTCTTCACTCGCGTGAACCCACGCGGGGTATTCCAAGCTACGTTCCCGTGGCTTCGACACTGTCCCTGCGGTTCAACGCTTTACAGTAGGCTTGTCCATGAACGATCAAAAAAGCCCCCTTAGTGTCCATTCGAAAGCAGTCGTTTTCCACTCCTGCTACAACACTGTGCTCAGAAAGGTGGACGCACGATACGATATACGCGGTTACGTTTTGGCTCAGATGGTCAAGCTTTGCCTACAGAGCCGCGGTACGCTCCCGCTCGCGTACCGCAGCTTTTATGCGCAGTACGCTCAAGCCGAGGCGATTGCGTTCTTGGAAGCGTGTGTTACCCACTTGTTATTCGGCCCGGCTGGTCGCCTTTCACCACAGGAGTATCACTACCAGAGAGATGCATACCAAAACCCGGGCTAGCCCGTAGCCCGATCAGCAGCATTCTGATGCTCACGTGTAAACGTCGTACTCAAGACGGTAGAGGAAGGCCCATACCTCCATATAGCTTTCATGACTCCAAAGCAAGGTGCATGGGGTGTGGTTGCCAAGACCAAGCGCAGGGCTGATCATCCAACGCTGCGCCAGTTCTCCTTTGCCGAGCACCTCCATTGCTTTTCGAAAAATTTGCCCCTTCCTTGTTAAAAAAGCCCCATGAGCAGAGGTCCAGCAGCTGATTGAGGGCTGCTCGCTAATTCCGTGGATCGTGATACTGTTCATGACAAGTGTTCCAAAGGCTAATGTCGAGAGACTCTGATGACACTATGACGTCAGGCGGGGGTTGCACGCCACCGATCTTGTAGGTAAGCGCAGCGACTTCGGACTGCTATGTCAAAATACCCTGAGTTTATCGAGTTGCGGGGGAGTGTCGCCTAAGGCCAGTCGGTCATGCCGCTAGACCCGCCCCTGAAAGCCCCGTCTGAATGGCGTCCATAGAGCGCACCCGCCACGCCTGCAGTGTAGGGACCGGGCTGAACATCGCTGGCTTCAACACGGGGACCGCACCAGATTCGTGGGTTGGTGGTCTGACTTCAAGCTCCATCGGCGGCGCACAGTCCTGCATCGCCTCTTCCGAGTTGAAATTGCACTTATCGCGGCGACGATAGCGGCCGCTGCGGCATACAGCCTGGTGTAGGTAGGGCCAGCACGGCGCGTCCGATGAAGCGTGCTAACAGTCAGTTGTAGATAGCAGCTGAGCCATCGAAGTGGTGCTTCAGCAAGTCATTCACATTCGCCGTATCGAAAAAAACTTGCAAAATGCATTCCTGCAGTACGTTTCATCCTGGCTTGGCAGCGCGTATGGGTTCCTGTCGGAGGTGGGTGGAGAGCTGGTCCGTCTTCCAACTGGTATGGACAAGTAGTTTTCTCGCTGTGGCTCGACAGCAATAACATCTGTTCATTCAGATCCGCAAGGTCGCATGGAAAACCTAAACGCGAACCAAAGCCAATGATGGCTGCTCGCTTCCGGGCGGAAGCGCGCGCAACGCCAGCGAAGCGGACCGACAAGCCAGCCGTTTTCTCGATCATGCATTGGTCAAAGACCGCGATTTTGAGCCAGCAGGCCGGTTGGCTGGTTGAAACTGACTTCACCGCAAAGCTGCATCGGCTGGGACGAGGGCATCGGTGCTGGTTCTGTCAATTTCATCGCTAAACGCTGCAATAGATGCGGATAACCTGTGCTTATCAGACCTAATATAGCGAAGAGGTAGGCATGACGATATCCATGATCGTGAAGAGCAGCAATCGCCCCTTTGCGACCGCTGAGCGATAACGGCTTTACCAGGTGCGACGGGCACTCTGTGGGGAGCGGGTTTTCCCGCTAAGCAGACGACGCGGTGGATGTCACCGGCTTTGCCGATGTTGGCGGGTTAACTCGCTCCCACAAAGTCCGCTATCAGAGGCAAGGGCCGGCAAAGGCTCGCGCCCCACAGCGCGCCTCGGTCATTGATGATCGCGGTCGTAGCGGGTGCTTCAGGGCGATACAACGCGTTAACCCGGTCGCCTATCGCGTAGCCGAAGATCAACCCATTTTCGGAGTTCCTGATCATTCTGCCCGTGACGTCCCTAATTTGTGGATGATCGCCGCGCGTTCACAGCGCCGACATTGCCTTGGGAGCGTTGGGCGTGAGAGGCGCCGATGCAACGGACGCAGCGGCCGCCGACGAAGACATTCAGGACGACGGTCAAGTCATTTACGCATGAGGAGAAAGGCAATGGACAACTACCACCTGAGCCTAACCGCTGATGGCTGGGAGCTGAAGAAAACCGGTGCGGAACGAGCCGCCAAGCGCGCCGCTACGAAGCCGGGGTTGGTTGGTTCGCTGGCTGACTTCTTTGATGGCAAAACAGCTTCGGTGAAAATTCATAAAGCTGACGGCACCATCGAAGAAGAGCGTACCTACCCACGTTCGGCTGGCCAGAGGCGTTCGAAGGGGTGATACCAGTTACCGCTGCAGGCCTGGGTATCAATGTCAGCGATCCGACCGGGCATGGGCTGTACAAGTGGCTGCTCGCGAGCTTCCTGATCGGGAAGAGGATTCGTTCCTCCTTCGCCGTGGAGGAGTACCGAACTTGGTTGATCGGCATGGCCTGGATACGCCGGAGAAGTTGGCCCGCTGTTCCCATCGGGATCTCGTAAGACTCCTAGGCCAGGCAGGTTACGCGCGATACGACGAGTCCACGGCGAAGCGGCTTCATGCTTTGAGTGTTCGGGCCGCTAGCGAACTCGATGTTCAGTTGATCTCGCTGAAAAAGAACGAGTTGGACACCTTTGCCTTCCAGGCCTGGCTTTTGAGCTTCGAAGGGGTTGGCCCTAAAACTCTCGAGATTTTTATGCGTGAAGCAGCAGCCCTCCTTGAGCACCGCTCTACAGCGGGATCGTCACGCTGAAGCAGGTGCCGCTCTCTTTAGAGGATGACACGTCGATTTTCCCTCCATGACTGGCGACGATTTCAGCTGCGATGAAAAGGCCTAACCCCAGGCCTTGAGAAGCTTTGCTACCCGTCTCGGTATAACCAGAGTATCGACGATCAGGATCAAACAAGGATGGCATAGCGGCTGGAGAGATGGGCTCTCCGGCGTTTCTGACTCCGAAGGTCATTGTGTTGTGGCTGCCTTTGAGGGCGACCTGGATTGGCTGCTGCAGGTCACCATGCCTGACTGCATTACCAATCAGGTTGGTAAATACCTGAGCCATTCGCTCTGGATCAAAACCACCCACGACCGGATCGGTATCATTGAATATAACCGTCGCGTTTGGCTCCCCAGAACTCAGTTCCTTGATTGTCGTCCGGCAGATCAAATTCAGCTCGGTGGGACTTTTGACAACCGGACCCGCAAAGACCTGCTGATGGACATCGCCACTGAAGAGCTGAGCCACCTGGAGATTGTAGGCTCGATCATCGTGATGCTTAACAAGGGCGCCAAGGGCCGACTTGCTGAGGGGGTCGAAGAGGAGGGAGAGCTGTACCGAGCAATCAATGGCGCCGGTAACGATTCCCACATTACCAGCATCCTCTACGGCGCCGGCGCTCCGCTTACCAACTCGGCAGGGGTGCCCTGGAGTGCGGCCTATGTGGACACCATCGGTGAACCGACAGCTGATTTTCGCTCCAACATCGCTGCCGAAGCGCGGGCGAAGATCGTGTACGAGCGCCTGATGAACGTGACGGACGACCCAGGCGTGAAAGAGGCGCTGGGTTTCTTGATGACGCGAGAAATCGCACACCAGCTTTCTTTCGAAAAAGCACTGCACGCCATCCAGCCTAACTTCCCTCAGGGCAAGCTCCCTGGCATGCCGGAGTTCACCAACAAATATTTCAACATGTCGGGTGAGCCGAATGTGCGCGGCCCTTGGAATGAAGGCGAGGAGTGGGAGTACGTCGAGAATCCATCGGCTGCCGTTGATGGCGGAGATGGCACCGCTTCGGTAGAACTGGCCGCTCCTGATCTGGCGGTATTGGAAACCATGAAGCTGGGGACGAGGTCCGATCCAGCCAGCAACCCGGTCACCGGCGCGGATCTTGGTTCAGGCTTGGTCAACGGTAAAGATGACTGAATTTCGGGAGGCCGCAATGAGCACTTTGAAAAGGAGGGATAAGGCTCAGGTCGGCATCGGCTTTGAGCATTTGATGAGCGCGGCGGTAGCAGAGTTCGAGGCCGACTCGCGCCTGGCTTGCCGAGCGATGCGAGTAAAGATGGCCATAAGCATGTTCGGCGTTGGCTCCCTGCTGCCCAACGATCTGCCCCCAAAGCTTCCCATTGAGTCCTCACACGAGAGCTTGGTCAGCCACACCCTGCAGTGAAATCGATTTTCAAACCCAAGGAGAATGACGATGGTTGCTCGCAAAACAGTTGAAGACCTGTTCATCCATGAGCTTTCGGATGTGTACAGCGCTGAGAAGCAGATCACCAAAGCATTGCCGCGTCTGGCTAGGGCATCTACCAATCCGCTGCTGGCGGATGCGTTCACTTCACACCTAGCGGAAACCCAGGGGCAGATAGAGCGCATTGACCAGTTGGTAGAGTCCGCTGGATTGAAACTCAAGCGGATGAAGTGCGTAGCCATGGAGGGTTTGGTTGAGGAGAGCAAAGAGCTGATAGATGAAATCGAGAAGGGGGCGGTGCTCGATGCGGCGCTCATCGGGGCATGCCAGAAGGTTGAGCATTATGAGATCGCCAACTACGGCACCCTAATTGCGATGGCCAAGCACCTCGGTATGGAAGAGGCGGCCTCGCTGTTGGCCGACACGCTTGCAGAAGAAAAAGCTGTAGACGAGAAACTGTCAGCGATTGCCGAAGAAGGCGGCAACCAGGCCGCCACCCTCGAGAAGTAACGGGTCGGGCCCAGCCAAGGACGTGCTGGGCCTTCTAGGAATTTGTCATTTCCGCGATTTCTTTCTCGCAACGCGCGTCTTCTTATACAAAAAAAAATTCTTGTGGAGCATTTTGACCCGCCGGTCCGGTATCTCATCGGCGCGGTGGAAATCGGTCGCTATTCGGAGGTGATGCGCCCATGGTGGATAAATCCTTCAGCATAGACCTAGCGTCGTAAGAGAACGACATGCGCATTCGCGGTAAGGCTTTTTTGGGCATGGGCTGACCCCACGCTCCACCACCAGATCCATGATGAATCCCTCGCCGATGGTACAACCATTGACGTGCAAAGCAGGCTCTCTCGAGCTGGAGGAACTCAACTGTTCATCGGCGTGTACGCGCCAAGCGGCCTGGTTCTTGATGAACAATGTTTCGATTCACGACCGGGCCAGTCGATGACAACGGCTCTTTCCTGGGGCGTAGATATGGCGCTCCAGAGGGCGCGCGAGGCTTCATCTTCACTTTCTCAAACGGCTGACGTGTCGGATCGGTCTAAGGAGAGAGTGGAAGACTATGTCCGTATCCAGTGAGTCAGAAATTCAAGTTCAGCAAGCGCTGCTGCCAGTGTTTTCCGCAGCCGAGCAACTGAGGCTAGACCCTGAGGTCCTACGGCTCATGGCGATTGGTGGATTGACGCAGGACTCCCCTCCGGAATGGGTAACTCCGATTCTTCAACCAGAGGTCATTGAGTGGTTCCGCCGGCAAGCGAGATTTGCTGATCGGGACTGGCTCGAAGCTGCGCCTCGATGCCCTTGAGTTTTTGCATTTGCTGTTTCAGCTTTTCGACTTTAGTGCTGAGTAGCCACGACGCGGCATTACGACAGGCACTCATCGCGCCTGTTCCTCGATGGAGGACCGCCTGTTACTGCATACTGGTTTTCAGGATGCCGGAGTTGCTCCATGCAGAAGCAGTGTAAGACCGATAAAGAGCGGCGACTCAAGCGCTGCGAGCATGAAGCAGTAGGCGAGAGGGGCAAATCCGATTGGAGCAAGATCCGGAGATGATGAAGGTTCGCCTGGTGGAGCACACCTTTGGAACGAACAGATTCTGGAAGGGAAGCAACCAGTTCGTGACCAAAACCCTGCCGAGGTTAAGCACCGAAATGAGCCTTCACGTGCTCGCCTCCACAAACGCATGGTGAGCATTTTCGGCATCGCAGAGCTACTTGAGGCGATCAGGGCGTAACCCCGCCGTTTGCTGGCCCGTAAACAGCTACATGGGCCGCTGGCGCGGCCCGTGTAGCACTAAAAATGTCTATTTTTCTGGGTGAGTGTATTTACGCTCTCGCCTGATGATTCCGCAGGTAATCTGCTCGGTTCTCAGTTATCGATGCGATTCCTGCGTTTTTCCACAGCCTGGATCGATAGCGGTCAGTCGTTAAGGGCTGCCAGCAGCCAGAAATGATCACACTGAGTCCTCTACCGAGCTTCCCGTACTCAGTTAACCCTCGTAATCGCTCTTCTGTCAGTTCTCCTGCGGCAACCGCTTCGGCTTCAAGCTGCACTCCATCGGTATCAGTGGCTTTGAAGCGAGAGGGGTTAACCACGGGAGTCAGCTGGATACAAGCCCTGACCACCGGTCACCAAACAGGGCGATTGCCAAGCCTCCGAGCATCACGATTACCCCGGCCAACTTGAAACCAGATACCGGCCTCTCGACTGCCCCGAGCAGTCCCAAGTGATCGATAACTAGGGACGAAATGATCTGCCCGGCGATGGCGAGGCCAAGCAGCGCTGAAAGGCCTATTTTTGGCGCGAGTACGACGTAGCTGAGCAACGCGCCGGCACCTAGCAGACCACCTAGAAGGCTCCACAAAGGCTGGGCAGGGATAGCCGCGATTGAAGCCACTATCCCGCCACGCATCAACGAAAAGATGCCCAGGCATAGCGCACCGGCAGTAAAAGAAAACAGTGCCGCCGCTACGGAATCTCCACCCACACCTTTAGCGAGTTGGCCATTCAGCGTGGTCTGCAGGGTGATACCAAGCCCCGCGCAGATAGCCAGTAGGTAGTAGGCTGCATTCATTTAACGCCTCCTTACTTGGCTGACTCAAGCGGCAAGAATGCCTCGGCAAACATATCCGGCTGATAGCCAGCAGCAGCAAACAGATGCTCACGGGACTCGTCGATCGCCGCGCGCAGCTTTTCGCTATTCACACCCAGAACCTTGCCGCCCTGCTTGACGATACGCCCGCTGATCATGACAGTGTCGACATTGCTGCGCTCTGCCGCATGTACCACGGTGCCGAAGGCATTACCTGACGGATAAAGGTTGATGTCCTGCGCGTTGATAAGGATCATGTCAGCCTGTTTGCCGGGAACCAGGCTGCCGATTTTGTCATGCAAGCCAGCGCAGGTGGCGCCGTCGACAGTCGCGGCTTTGAGCAGAACATGGGCGGGCAGGGTCACCACCGGATGATGGTCTTCGCTGCAGCAGCGCTGCTGATGCATGCCCAGGACGCGCTGCAGATAAAACGCTACCCGCATCTCCATGAACATGTCGCCGCTGTAGGACGTTTCGTTATCAACGCTCAGCCCAGGGCTGATGCCATGACGCTGAGCCGCCTGCATGGCGAACATTCCGTCTTCAATGCCGTAGTGGGCATCTGAACGCGGGCATACGTTGACCCGCACGCCAGCCTCGCGAAGGATCTTCCACCCGGCGTCCGGCAGCGCGGTGCAGTGGTTGAAGATGTTGTCAGAGCGCAGCAGCCCCTCGCGATGCAAACCTTCCAATTCAGCTGCCATGTCCCCACCAAAAAACTCGGTGATGATCGGTAATCCCAGGCGCCTGGCCTCAGCCCACAGCTCAGGTTCCAGCTGCGCCATCACTGCCAGTGAGAGCAGCGGGTTGTCACCGTTCTTGATGTATTTGTCCTGCAGACGCTCGAGGTTGCCCGGCCAGTGGGCTTTGTCCCACTCACCCGCCACCGGCGCTCCCGAAGCATGTACGGCGCGTATGCCTGCATCGAGCAGCGCCTCTACTGCGGCATCGGAGTGCGCACCGGTGCGGCTGTTATGCGAGTTGTCGACAAGGGTCGTGATACCAGCATCGATACAGCCCAATGCACTCAGCAGGTTGCCGATATACATGTCCGCCGGACGGTAATATTTGGCGAACGAAAAGTGGGTGGCGTTGCAGTAATCCTCCAGGGTTGCGGCGTTCGGATTAATTCGCCGTAGTTGCCCCTCCCAGGAGTGACGGTGGGTATCGACCATGCCCGGCATGGCGATCATGCCGGATGCCTCAATCACAACAGCGTCGCCGGCTTCGAGATTTTCATCGATGGCCGAGATGGTGCTGCCTTCTATGAGGATATCGCCACGCGCCAGATTGCCGATGTCGCCGTCCATGCTCAGCACAGTTGCGCCGCGGATAAGTGTGCGTCCGGCCGGAGCGGCTGGAGCCTGCACTATGCTGCGGTTGTATTCACCCATTTCAGTACCCCTCTTCGAATTTCGTTGGAAGCAATGTACGCAATGCGATACTGCGGGAAAAAGATGGTAGAACTGTTTTTATTATTCAATTTATGCGAATAATAATGCCTCCTTTCATTGCTCCAAGGCTGTTACCCGTCATGGACCGTATTCAAGCAATGCAGGTTTTCGTCCGTGTGGCTGAGGCAGGAAGCTTTAGCCAGGCGGCGCAGACGCTCTCTCTACCGGCCTCAACGGTGACCAGCAGCGTTAAAAACCTTGAGAAGTACCTGCAGGTGCGCCTGCTGAACAGAACAACGCGGCGGGTTAGCCTGACGCCTGAAGGCGCCCAATATCTGGGGCAATGCAGGGAAATATTGGGACTGATCGAACGCACGGAGACCAGCCTGACGGATTCCGTGAAACGCCCGCAGGGACGTTTGCGCGTCGATATGCCGGGCGGCATTGCCCACTTCATCGTCATTCCAAACCTGCAAGACTTTTACCGGCGCTACCCGGATATTTACCTGATGATAGGCGTCAACGATCGGCAGGTTGACCTGCTTCAGGAGGGAGTCGACTGCGTCATTCGTACAGGCGAGCTTGATGACTCAACGCTCGTTGCGCGACCACTAGGCCGTTTTCGCTGGGTGACCTGTGCATCTGCTGCCTATCTCGAAGAGAACGGTACTCCGCAGACTCCGCGAGATTTGTCTCGTCACCGGGCCATCCATTACTTCTCGGGCCGTGCAAGGCAAGCAGGTGAGATGCGCTTCGCCCGGGGCGACGAGAAAATCTCAGTACCGGTCAAGGGCACAGCAGCCGTCAACGAGACTGGGCTCTACATCAAAATGTGCCTTGAAGGCTTTGGGCTCGTGCAACTCGCCGAGAATGTTGTTTCCGAACATCTACGATGGGGGCGGCTGGTCGAAGTGCTTGCTGACTGGCAGCCTGACCGGGTTCCTGTACACTTGTTATATCCACATCAGCGCTTTCTATCACCAGCTGTGCAGGCGTTCGCTGACTGGATCGCTGGGCTAGTTCACGACGGCGGTTCGCCTGCTGGCTGATCAGGAGATGAAAGCTACTCCGGACTAAAATGCCAATCACTATTGGCGTTTATGGGATGGTTGAATGGTGCGCCTGGCTTGGCGCAGCAGTAGTGGACCATGGCTGCAATTAAAAAAACGACGCATTCCGCTGCTCCTGAAAGTGAGCCGTGTCGTCAGCTTCATTTGCACGCAAACCGATGAACGTCAGGCCGAGCATTATGCTGGCGCCCGAGCCGAAGCGCAGGGAGGAGGCCCTCAACATGGCGTAGCCTGGCGCGTAAATGATCCTAATGAGGAGTTAGGTAATTTTGCCCGTCCATTTCGGCTCGGAAGCGGCTCATTCTATGACCGGGCCATGCGGGCGCGTATACCCTTGCCGTGCTGCGCAGACTGCGGGTATCGCAGCCCGGCCAGCAATACCCGCCGACGTATGCTGCTAGCGACTTTATGACTTGCCCCCGTGACTACCCCTGATCTGCAATAGCCTTATCTGCGCAAGGTTTCAAATATAAATGCCCTGAACCATTGATTGCCGGCATCAGCGTCGTAGGCACCATGCCAATGAACGGTAGACTCGACCCCCGGCATCTCCACTGGCAGCGGGTAAATCACGAAATCATTCGAATGATTCAGCGCATGTGCGACGCCTTCAGGTAGGGTGACCATCCACCCTGTATGCCTGAGTATCTGCGGCACAACTGTAAAGTGGGGTACCCTCAAAGCGATGTGTCGATTCAGGCCACGTGAGGCCAGAGTGTCCTCGATGGCTAAGTGGCTGCTGTCAGTGGAGGTGACACTGACATGGGAGAGGGCAAGAAAATCCTCCACGCTGATTTTCCCGGCCGGAAGTCCGTCACGCTTGCGAGTCATGCAGGCGTATTGCTCTCGGAACAGGGATTGGTACCGGGTGGTTGTTTTCAGTGTGGGCAGGTTACCAATTGCGAAGTCCAGTTGCCCCATACGCATCCGCTCGACCACCATGGCGACGGGTACCAGCTCTGATGAGAGCTTAATGGCCGGCGCAAGCGTTTGAAGCCGTTCACAAAGCGACGGCAGGAACACCTGTTCGCCGATGTCTGACATACACAAACGGAACTCCCGGTCGCTAGTACCAGGATCGAAGGGTTCGGTTTCATTCAGAGCATCGCGTATTGCCGTGAGTGCCCGTCCGATCGGTAGGGCGATCCGCTCGGCGGTCTGGGTCGGCATCATGCCTTCCGGCGTGCGTACGAATAGCGCATCATCAAAAAGCTTGCGAAGTCGACCCAAGGCGTAACTTACAGCAGGTTGTGTGATCGCCAGGCGTCCAGCCGCGAGTGTCAAGCTGCGTTCCTCCATTATGGCCTGAAAAACCCTAAGCAGATTTAGATCGACATCATTCAAGTTGCGCATTCGTATAAATACCGTTTATCAATTGTATAATTGCCATGAATTTGACTTATAGGGTACAGGTTCATAGACTTCGGAACAACAGCGAGGCGATACAACAATCTGAGGCTTTGAGTGATGGACACAGGTTTTTGCAAACAACAAGCAGTTGGCGGGGCATTAACACTTCCGGTGCTGCTGTTGAAACGTATTGAACGCAGCCCTGAAACGGCGCTTTTTTCCGACCGAAGCTGCACTTGGACTGCTGCGCAACTTGTCGACGTGATAGGACGGCGTGCCACAACACTCGCGGAATATGGGATAAAGCGTGGAGATCGGGTTGGATTGATGTGCGCCAACCGCGCCGAGTTCCTTGAAGTGCTGTTGGCATGTGGTTGGCTGGGCGCGGTTGCGGTGCCTATTAATACCGCCTGTCGGGGCATGCAGTTGAATCATGTGCTGGCTAATAGTGGGGCGCGCTTGTTGGTCAGTGAAGAGGTCAATCTGGATGTGCTCGCGGCACTTGATTACTCTGCGCTTGCTGTCGAAGCCCTGTGGGTCCTTTCGCCGCAAGGCGATGTCAACGCGGTTTGGCAGGAGCGGTTGAGGGTGCGGTCGATGCCCCCTCGCAGTGCGTCCATGGCCCCACCTGCAGTGCTCGAGGATGGCGACCCGCTGGTTATCCTTTACACCTCCGGGACTTCCGGGTTGTCCAAGGGCGTGATCTGCCCGCACGCCCAATTCTTTTGGTGGGGGCTGAATACCGGTGGCGACCTACAGGTGCGCCCCGGGGATGTGCTGTATACATGCCTGCCGTTGTTCCATACCAATGCATTGAACGCCTTTTTCCAGGCCTTGCTGCACGACGCACAGCTGGTGGTAGACAAACGTTTTTCCGCTAGCGGCTTCTACCAGGCGCTTGCGGAAACCGGGGCCACAGTGACGTATCTGCTGGGAGCCATGGTGCCTATCCTTCTCAGCCGTCCGCACAATGAGCTCGAGCGCGCGCATAACGTGCGTGTCGCGCTAGCCCCAGGCGTCCCTGAACAGTTCCACGCCCCTTTTATTCAACGCACAGGCATAGGCCTCATCGATGGTTATGGGGCTACCGAAACCAATGCCGTGATTGGAGGGACTCTGGAGAATCAGCGGCCTGGTTTTATGGGCCGATTGGCCAAAGGCTTCAGTGCCCGGGTGGTAGACAGCCAGGATCAGCCGGTAGCGGATGGCGAACCAGGAGAGCTTGTGTTGCGCGCTGAGCAGCCCTTCGCTTTCGCCTGCGGCTACTTTGGTATGCCGGAAAAGACTGTCGAAGCCTGGCGCAACCTGTGGTATCACACCGGCGACCGGGTTGTGCGCGATAGCGACGGCTATTTCCGCTTTGTTGACCGCTTGAAGGACACAATCCGTCGCCGTGGAGAGAACATCTCGTCTTTTGAGGTGGAGCAGGTTCTGTCGAGCCACCCCGCGGTGGAGCTCGTGGCGGTATATGCGGTGAAATCCGAACTGGCGGAAGATGAAGTCATGGCATCTATCGTCATCAAGGAGGGGACTAAGCTCGATCCATTGGAGCTGACGCAATATTGTGAGTCACGGTTGGCGTATTTCGCCGTGCCGCGTTACTTAGATTTTGTTATCGAGTTGCCGAAAACCGAAAACGGCAAAGTTCAGAAATATAAATTGAGAGAACTCGGCGTTACCGCCAGTACATGGGACCTAGAGTGCTCCGGCTACAGGCTTAAACGCGCCTAATCATTTAGCTTTGACTGCCGTGCAATAACAAAAGATGCAACAACAATAAAAATAGCGTTCATAAATATTCAGTCATTGACGGAGACGGCCATGACGGGCACGCATTCGCTTGAACTATCAGATAACCAGTCGGAGCACAGTCATGTTTCCGCTGCAGTTGATAACCGAGTACCGATCGACAGTAAGACCTTTCGCAAGATCGTCTTGGCTTCTGTCACTGGCACGGCGTTGGAGTGGTACGACTTCTTTCTCTACAGCACAGCGGCGGCGCTCATATTCGGGGAATTGTTTTTCCCCAAGGGCACCGATCCACTGGTGGGTACGATCGCGGCACTGGCCGGGTTTGCATTGGGTTTTCTCGCGCGGCCTTTCGGTGGGGTGATATTCGGCCATATCGGGGACAAGTACGGTCGCAAAAAAGCCTTGGTATGGACGCTCTCTATCATGGGCGGGGCAACTTTCTTGATCGGATTGTTGCCCACCTACGCTCAAGCGGGCATGTGGGCGCCCGCGTTGCTACTGCTGTTACGTATCTTGCAGGGCATCGCAGCAGGAGGCGAGTGGGGCGGTGGCGTGCTGATGATCAGCGAGTCGGCGCCACCTGAGCGCCGCGGCTTCTACGCTTCGATTAGTCAGATCGGAGTGGGCGGTGGGTTCGTCTTGTCCGCAGCGGTGTTCTATCTAGTCCAGTTGTTGCCGGAGCGGGATTTCCACAGCTGGGGTTGGCGCATTCCGTTCCTTATCTCGATCGTCATATTCGTCCTGGGCGTCTACATTCGCCGGACATTGCCAGAGAGTCAGGATTTCCAGCGAGCTGAGGCAACGGGCAAGACGGCGCATATGCCCGTGCTGGATGTGTTGCGCAGATATCCGCGGGAAGTGCTGATGGCCATGGGGTTGCGAGTGGCTGAAAACGGCGGCTCCTACATCATGCTGGCGTTCGCTCTTGTCTACGGCAAGTTTCTTGGCGTGCCCAATAGTGTGATGCTGGCGGGAGTCACGTTCTCCACGTGCGTGGAGTTGGTGGCCATGCTGTTCTGGGGGCGTTTGTCGGACCGCATAGGTCGCAAGCCGGTATATATGGTGGGTGCCTTAGGGATGGTGCTAATGGCATTCCCATTCTTCTGGTTACTCGAGACCCGAGAGCCTGCCTGGATCTGGCTCGCCTTCCTCATTGGCAATGCCATCTGCCACGGGGCCATGATCGGTACGCAGCCTAGTCTTATGGGCGAACTGTTCAGCACTGAGGTCCGCTATTCCGGAATGGCTCTCGGGCACGAAGTCGCCTCGGTATTCTCCGGTGGCCTGACGCCGATGATCGCTACCGCCTTGCTGGCGCATTACCAGGCTAGTTGGCCAGTTTCTCTGATGATGATGGCGCTGGGGCTGATCACAGTCATCTCTCTTTGTTTCACCAAGGAGACCCGCGTGCGGGCCAAAGGAGGGCGGTCATGAACCGGTCAGCAAGCAATGACGCCGTGGCGCTGATCGCCGGGGCCCTGGAAGTACCTTACAACCGGCGCGGCACGGGTGAGTCGACGTCGCAACTGCTCGGCAGGGCGGTGCAGCAATTGCTGCGCCAGGCAGGCGTGGCAGCGCATGAGGTCGACGGCCTGGGCGTGGCATCCTTCACCCACCGGCCGGACAACGCCATCGATCTGGCGTGGCGCCTCGGGCTGACCCTGACCTGGTGCATGGATGACCGCAATGGCGGGGCTAGCGCGATCAATATGCTGCAGCATGCCGTGCGTGCCATCCAGCACGGTGATGCCAACGTGATCGTATTGGTGGCCGGTGATACGTTCACCCCGGAGGATTTCAAGACTCTGGTCGACCATTACAACCGGACCACCGAGGAGTACCTCAAGCCGCTTCAGCACGGCGGGCCCAATGGGGTGTTCGCGATGCTCACCCAGCGTCATGCGCAACGCACCGGCCTTGGCCGCGAAGACTATGCAGAGCTGTGCATTGCCCAGCGAGCCTGGGCGCAGCGCAACCCGCTGGCGGTCTACCGCGAGCCGCTGACCATCGAGCAGTACCTTGAGGCGCCCATGGTGGCCGACCCGCTGTGCCGGTTTGACTGCGTACCGGTAGTCAATGGCGCCAACGCCATCCTGCTGACCCGCGCCGACCTCGCCCGCAACACGGTCAACGTGGCGGTGCGTGCAGTAAAGGCGCTGCACAACGATGACCACCAGGCTGGCGATGGCCTGCAGACGCCGCTGGCAAAGATTGCCGACACGCTGTGGGACCGCGCCAATACCGGGCCTGATGCCATGGACCTGGCGTGCGTGTATGACGACTATCCGGTCATGGCCCTGATCCAGCTCGCCGACCTGGGCTTCGTCCCCGACGACGATTACCGGCGAGCGCTGCGGCGGATAGGCCGTTTCGAACTGCCGGTGAATACCTCGGGCGGGCAGCTCTCGGCCGGCCAGGCGGGCGCGGCGGGGGGTATGCATGGGTTGGTCGAAGCTATTACCCAGCTGCTTGGCGACGCCGGTCAACGCCAGGTCAGCAATGCGCGCCTGGCGGTGGTGACCGGCTATGGCATGGTCCAGTATCGCTACGGCATGTGCGCCAACGCGGTGGTGCTCGAACGGTGGCAAGGGGGTGTGGCATGGCGTTCATGATCCAGCAATGTGTCGGTTGCGGCCAGGCCAGTTTCCCGCCGCGTTACAGCTGCCCGCGCTGCGGTGAGGCGCAGTGGCAGGAAGTCTCTGCCGGGGCCGCCCGGATTGCTCAGGCTACCGTGGTGCGCGCGCGGATCGGGATCGCTACCGCAGAGCTCCTGCACCTGGCTAGTGTCGAGCTGAGCGATGGGCCAGTGGTAATTGCCCAGACTGCAGAGCCTTTGCCTCCAGGCACCTTGGTAGAGCTCGCCATAGATGAATATCGGCGAATCGTAGCCCACCCGGCCGACCGCGACTTGTAATCAACAACTGTTCGAGCCGACCTCGATCGCCGAAGCGTGCGTCGTCGGCCGACCCCCAGCTAGTCATTCCCTGACCATGCATGGCCTCAAGGCCTTGCGCGTGGTGCACGTGAGTACCCAGGAGTGTGGTTATGCCTGCAGTGATCGATTACCGACTAGTGTCTGGCTTAGGGCTGGCGCTGGCTTGCCAACAGGCCTTGGCAGATGAACTATGGGCCGATGCTTCAACATATTTTCAGCAGGGAAGCTTGTCCGGTTTAACCCGGAACTTTTATCTCAACCGCGACTTCCGCAACGGTGGTGCCAACCGCCGATCAGGCACCGTTAACGGTTATCGCGCGGAGTGGGCGCAAGGCTTAACTCTGGACTACATCTCCCCGTTCACGACTGGTGTTGTCGGCTTGGGATTCGACGCGCATCTGTATGCGGGATTGAAGCTTGACAGCGGTCGTGGCAAGACCGGCACCAACCTGCTTCACGTCAACAACGACGGTGATGTGGCGAATGAGTACAGCGTGGGCGGCGGTGCGCTCAAGCTCAAGTACCGTGAAACGGTGCTCAAATACGGCTCCATGGAATTGCGCACCTCTCCGGTGTTCCTCACCGATGGTGGCTCCGGGCGCCTGTTGCCGCAAACGGTGACAGCATGGCAGCTCATCAGTCGCGATCTGCAGCCGCTAACCTTCGATGCCGCCCACATCACCGCCGGCAAGGCGCCTTCGGAGAACCGCAACGACAGCACGCTACGTTCCCTGTATGGCGCTACGGAGACGGATACGGTCGATTATCTCAGCCTGAATTATGAGCAGGGCGCAGTCAAAGGCTACCTCAGCACTCAACGTGCCGAAGATCTTTGGCGCCAGGATTACCTGGGGTTTCGCTACTTGCCTGCCCTCGTCGAGGGGCTGACCCCAACCTTGAATTTCAGCATGTACCGAACGGTCGACATCGGTGCCGCCCATGGCGGGCCCATCGACAACTTAACCTGGTCCTTTGCTCCGGGCGTCAAGTTCGGTGCCCATTCCCTCATGCTTGCATACCAGAAGGTGCAGGGCGACACGCCCTTCGATTATATGGCGTTCCGAGACGGGCAAACCACCGTGGCACAGCTGGCTAACAATGTGCAGCTCAGTGACTTCAACGCGCCCAACGATCGGTCCTGGCAGGTTCGTTACGACTATGACTTCAGTGCGCGTGGCGTGCCTGGCCTGAGGTTCATGATTCGCTACATGCAGGGACAGGGTGGCAAAGGCTCCGATATCGAACCGTACAGTTCCTACTATCCCCTCGGATTTCGAGATGGGGGGCGCCACTGGGAACGCAATATCGAGATGCAATATGTCGTGCAAGACGGGCCGGCGAAAAACCTCAGCTTGAGAGCGCGGTACGGCGTGCACCGCGGTAATTCGGCTGAGCCACGCGGTGACATGGATGAGATTCGCCTGATCACCGAATTCCCTTTCAAGCTGCTGTAGATGGCGCCGTTGGCAATGCTTCATCAAAGCTGCTTCGCCAAGAATTCATGTAGAGCAATGTCTGTCCGCTTACCGTAGAAGGAGTAATGAGATGAGCAAATACATCGATATTCAGGCACGAGACCAGGCTGGAAGTTTCAAGGGATATCTGGCGCTGCCGCCTGAAGGCAAGGGGCCAGGCATCGTGTTGGGCCAAGAAATATTTGGCGTGAACGCCAACATGCGCGAGGTGGCGCAGATGTATGCCGAGGAAGGTTATGTGGTTCTGGTGCCCGACTTGTTCTGGCGTCTACAGCCGGGTATCGACCTGGGCTATACCCCCGCAGATTTCGATAAGGCTTTGAGCCTCTACACCGCACTGGACCTGGACAAGGCCGTAGACGACATCGCCGCCGCCTTCGACACGCTGCGGGATCTGGCCGAGGTCACCGAGCCCGCCCTGGGCTTCGTGGGCTATTGCCTGGGAGGCAAACTGGCCTACCTCACCGCCACCCGTACTGATGTCGCGGTTGCGGTGGGCTACTACGGCATGGGTATTGAGCAATACCTGGATGAAGCCGATGGCCTGAGCGGTGGGCTGGTGCTGCATCACGGCGAACTGGACGGGCTGTGTGACGCCACGACCCGTGCGCGTATCGCCGAGGTGCTGCGTGGCCGCCCAGGCGTAGAGCTGTATACCTACGAGGGTGCTGACCATGCCTTTGCCCGCCTGGGCAGCGATCACTTTCACAAACCCTCGGCCCTCATGGCTCATGGGCGCACCATTGGCGCATTGAAGAAGTACATCGGGCCGGCCTACAACCTTTCAGACCTGTGGGACGAGCACATCCACCATGAGTTCGTTACCCGAGACGTGCCGGCCACCCTGAAGACCATGGTCGCCGAGCCTTACGTGAACCACATTCCGACGCTGACCGGCGGGGTGGGCAGCAAGCAACTCGGACGCTTCTATCAGCATCACTTTGTCCACGCCAACCCCGAGGACACCAAGATGATTCCGGTTTCTCGCACGGTCGGCGCCTACCAGGTCGTCGATGAATTCATCATGTCTTTCACCCACACCTGCGAAATGGACTACATGCTGCCTGGGATAGCACCTACCGGCAAATACGTGGAAGTACCCATGGTGGCGGTGGTCAACTTCCGCGGCAACAAGCTATACCACGAGCATATCTACTGGGACCAGGCCTCTGTGCTGGTACAGATCGGCCTGCTCGATCCAGAAGGGCTACCGGTGGCGGGCATCGAAACGGCCAAGAAATTGCTCGATGAATCGCTGCCTTCGAACACGCTGATGGCCCGCTGGGCCAAAAGTGAGCACCTGTGAGCGCCATCACGACTGTGGGCAAGGAGGTCCTGATCACCGGCGCCAACGGAGGGTTGGGCCTTGCCTTGATCGAAGCGTTTTTGGCTGCGGGGGCAAGTCGTGTCTACGCCGCTTGCCGTAACCCTGAGCGTCTGCTGTTCGATCATCCGCTGGTGGAGGCGGTGGATCTGGACGTCACCGACCAGCAGCAAGTCGCGCAGGTGGCGAGCAGGGTACGGGTCGATATCCTGGTGAACAATGCTGGCCTCAATAGGCAGCAGCGGTTGCTGGGCACCGAGGACTCCGAAGCCGCTGCCCAGGAAATGGCCGTCAACTACTTCGCCACGCTCGCGATGATGCGTGCCTTTGCGCCGACGCTTGTCGAGCGCACTGGCGCTATCGTCAACGTGCTGTCGATTCTGGCGCGGGTGGCGTTGCCAGCCATGGGGTCGTTGTGTGCGTCCAAGGCGGCCGCGTTGCGCCTGACCGAGGCCGCTCGGGCCGAGCTGGCCGGCCAGGTGCAGGTGATGGCGGTGCTCCCCGGTGCGATCGATACCGCGATGAGCCGTGACGTTGCGGGTGCCAAGGCCAGTCCTCGGGACGTGGCCGATGCGATCGTAGCGGGGTTGGCCAGCGGTGCCACGGAGGTCTATCCCGACCCCATGGCACTGGACGTTGCGCACAAGCTCGCCGCCAACCGGGCAAGTACGCAGGCCTACTTCGCCCGGCACCTTTAAAAGGGCCGCATCGGGAGTGCTGCTCAAGTGTGCAGCACCACCGCAAGCGATGCTGCACGCTCGGGCTGACTGCAACGCGCTGGCCTACTGGCTGAGATGAAAAGTCGCGGCGGCTTGAGCATTACCTGCAGGCTTACAAGCAAAACCCGAAGTTGTTTGGGTGGCGCAATTAAGTTGCGGGCATCGTTAACATGAAAGTTGCAGTGAATTACTAAAGCGCACTCACATCCATAGCTTTGCCTGAAATTCATGTATTCCGAGTTCTGATACCCGAAGACGATATTTCTATTATTAATTTATATATGACGTCCCTAAACTCATTGAAAACATCCTGCTCAGGAGGGCGCTGTGTCCAAACATTTGCTACGTCACTATATCGCTGGGACTTTCGTCGAGAGCAGCCGCAGGTTCGACAACATCTCTCCTGTCAATGGGAGCCTATTGGGCCAGGTATGTGAGGCTGGTGAAGATGAAGTGAATGCTGCCGTCGAAGCGGCGGCAGGCGCTCAATTGGGGCCGTGGGCTGGATTCAGTACTGCCCAGCGGGCTGATCTGCTAGAGCGGATCGCCGATGGCATCGAGCGTCGATTTGAAGACTTCGTGGATGCCGAAGTCGCTGATACTGGTCGGCCCGTGCATCAGGCGCGCAGCCTGGATGTTGCACGGGGCGTGCAGAACTTCCGTACCTTCGCTGATTTAGTGCGACACGGCGGTAGCGAGCTTTTTGAAATGCGCACCGGCGATGGTACGGATGTGTTCAGTTATACCGTGCGTAAGCCGCATGGCGTGGTGGCCATCATCTCGCCGTGGAACCTACCGCTGTTGCTGCTTACCTGGAAAGTCGCGCCAGCGTTGGCCTGTGGTAATTCTGTGGTTGTCAAACCGTCGGAAGATACGCCTTCCAGTGCCACCCTGTTGGCCGAGGTCATGCACGAGGCCGGTGTGCCCGCCGGTGTATTCAATCTTGTGCATGGCTTTGGCCCTGATTCTGCCGGTGAGTTTCTCACTCGCCACCCTGGCGTCAATGCCATCACCTTTACCGGTGAGTCGCGCACCGGCTCGACCATCATGCGCGCTGCTGCCGAGGGCGTACGTGAGGTGTCTTTCGAACTGGGTGGCAAGAATGCCGCAGTCGTTTTTGCCGATTGCGATTTTGATGCGGCAGTTGCCGGTGTGCTGCGTTCCAGTTTCACCAATTCTGGCCAGGTCTGCCTATGCACGGAGCGGGTCTACGTCGAGCGGTCGATCTACGAGCGCTTTGTCGCGGCGCTCAAAGCAGGCGCCGAGAAGCTGAAGATCGGCTATCCCGACGAAGACGGCGTGAACATGGGGTCGCTGATTTCCCATAAACACCGCGACAAGGTGTTGGGCTACTTCCAGTTGGCTGTGACAGAGGGCGCGACAGTGGTCAGTGGCGGCGGTGTGCCGACATTTGGCGACGAGCGCGACCAGGGCGCTTTTATCCAGCCGACTATCTGGACCGGCCTTACCGATGACGCTCGCTGCATTCGCGAAGAAGTGTTCGGTCCGGTCTGTCATATCGCGCCCTTCGATAGCGACGAGGAAGTGCTGCAACGCGTTAATGATTCGGCCTACGGCCTGGCTGCTTCTCTGTGGACTCGCGATCTGAAGCGGGCCCACCGTCTCTCTCGACGTATCCATGTCGGCATGGTGTGGGTCAATACCTGGTTCCTGCGCGATCTGCGTACGCCTTTTGGTGGCGCACGCTTGTCTGGGCTTGGCCGCGAAGGAGGGCGCCACTCGCTGGATTTCTATTCCGAGCTCACCACCATTTGTGTCAATCCGTAAGGACAGGAGAACTCCATGCATCCAGCAATCGCTGAAGCAGCAGCGTGTTTGCGCCAGGCTCGTGAACAGGGCAGGCCCTGTGCGCCAGTACGCGAACTCATCGAGCGTGCGGCTGTCGAGCAAGATGAATCCGCGCTAAAGCAGGCTTACGCCGTGCAGCAGTACAACAACGCCGCCGACATTGCCGCAGGCTGGAACCCGGTAGGTCACAAGATCGGTTTGACCTCAAGTGTTGTCCAGCGCCAGTTGGGGGTTGACCAACCGGACTTTGGTCGGCTGTTTGCCCAGATGGCCCGAGGTGACGGCCAGTCTATCAGCTGGAGTGAATGCCAGCAGCCCAAGGTAGAAGCAGAGATCGCCCTGGTTCTGGAGCGCGATCTGTGCAATGAGCGCCAGACCCTGGCCGACATTATCCGTGCCACTGCTTTCGCCCTGCCGGCCATCGAAATCGTCGGCAGTCGAATCGCCAACTGGGACATCAGTTTGCTCGACACAGTCGCAGACAATGCTTCGTCCGGGCTGTTTGTCCTGGGCAGTCAGCCGGTATCCCTGGGGCAATTGGACCTGGTCAATTGTGGCATGCGCCTGAGTCTACGCGGCGAACCGGTATCGGTCGGAGCCGGCGCAGCCTGCCTGGAAAACCCACTGAATGCGGCGGTGTGGCTGGCCAATACCATGGTCCGTCTCGGCGAGCCATTGCGTGCCGGTGACGTGGTGTTGACCGGTGCCTTGGGACCTATGGTGCCGGTGAGCCCGGGAGATGTGTTTACCGCTGAGATCCAGGGCTTGGGCCGCGTCACTGCGTCCTTTGCTCAAGCCGAGTAAGGGGGCCCTAAATGAGCCAGAAACGCAAAGTAGCCATCATCGGTTCCGGCAACATCGGCACCGACCTGATGATCAAGATCCTGCGCAACGCCAAGCACCTAGAGATGGCAGCGATGGTCGGCATCGACCCGGCCTCCGACGGCCTGGCCCGCGCCGCCCGCCTGGGCGTGACCACCACCCACGAAGGCGTGCAGGGCCTGACCCGCCTGCCGGTGTTCAGGGACATCGATTTCGTCTTCGACGCCACCAGCGCTGGTGCCCATGTGAAGAACGACGCCTTCCTGCGCCAGCACAAGGCCGACCTGCGCATCATCGACCTGACCCCAGCGGCCATCGGCCCGTACTGCGTGCCGGTGGTAAACCTCGAGCAGCACCTGCAGGCGACCAACGTCAACATGGTCACCTGCGGTGGCCAGGCGACCATCCCAATGGTCGCGGCGGTATCGCGGGTGGCCAAGGTGCACTACGCCGAGATCGTTGCCTCGATTGCCAGCAAGTCCGCCGGCCCCGGCACCCGCGCCAATATCGACGAATTCACCGAGACCACCAGCAAGGCCATCGAAGTGATAGGCGGCGCGACCAAGGGCAAGGCGATCATCGTCATGAACCCCGCGGAACCGCCGCTGATGATGCGCGACACGGTGTACGTGCTGAGCGAGACCGCCGACCAACAGTACATCGCGGCGAGCATCGAGGAAATGGCTCGCGCAGTGCAGGTCTACGTGCCGGGCTACCGCCTCAAACAGCAGGTGCAGTTCGAACCCGTGTGCGGCCTGAGGTTGCCTGGGCAGGGCACCTTCACCGGTCTCAAGACGTCGGTGTTCCTTGAAGTGGAAGGCGCCGCCCATTACCTGCCCGCTTACGCCGGCAATCTCGACATTATGACCTCCGCCGCGCTGGCCACCGCCGAGCGCATGGCACAAGCAATGGGGGCGTCGGCATGAACGGCAAGAAGCTCTATATCAGTGACGTAACCCTGCGCGACGGCATGCACGCCATCCGTCACCAGTATTCGCTGGATGACGTGCGTGCCATCGCCACGGCGCTGGATCGCGCCAAGGTCGACTCCATCGAAGTCGCCCATGGCGATGGCCTACAGGGTTCCAGCTTCAACTACGGTTTCGGTGCCCACACCGACCTCGAATGGATCGAAGCAGCGGCCGACGCGGTCAACCACGCCAAGATCGCCACGCTGCTGCTGCCAGGGATTGGCACCCTCCATGACCTGAAGAGCGCCTATGACGCCGGTGCTCGCATTGTTCGCGTGGCCACCCACTGCACCGAGGCAGATGTTTCGCGCCAGCACATCGAATATGCCCGTGAACTGGGCATGGACACCGTTGGCTTCCTGATGATGAGCCATATGCACACACCTGAAGGGCTCGCGCAGCAGGCCAAATTAATGGAGGGCTACGGCGCCACTTGCATCTATGTGGTGGATTCGGGCGGGGCGATGAACATGGACGACATCCGTGCGCGCTTCCGTGCGGTCAAGGCTGTGCTCGACCCAGCGACGTCGACCGGTATCCATGCCCACCACAACCTCAGTCTGGGCGTGGCCAACTCCATCGCCGCCGTGGAGGAGGGCTGCGACCGCATCGACGCCAGCCTCGCCGGCATGGGCGCCGGCGCCGGCAACGCCCCGCTGGAAGTGTTCATCGCCGCTGCCGACAAGCTTGGCTGGCAGCACGGTACCGACGTGTACGCGCTGATGGATGCCGCCGACGACCTGGTGCGCCCGCTACAGGACCGCCCGGTACGGGTGGACCGTGAAACGCTGGCCCTGGGTTACGCCGGGGTCTATTCGAGCTTCCTGCGCCACGCCGAAGTGGCCGCTGCCCGGTATGGCATCAAGGCCGTGGACATCCTCGTCGAGCTGGGCAAGCGGCGGATGGTCGGTGGCCAGGAAGACATGATCGTTGACGTCGCACTCGACCTATTGAAGCCATCGCTGGAGAAGCGTGCATGAATACCGATATTGCTCGTATCGCCGAAGCCCTTGACCGAGCGGCGCGAAGCGCCGAACCACTGGCACAGTTCAGTGGCAGCACCGCCTTTTCCCTGGATGACGCCTACCGGATCCAGCGCGCCTCCATGCAGCGTCGTTATGCCGATGGTGAGCACAGCATCGGCATCAAGCTGGGCTTCACCAGCCGCGCGAAGATGGTGCAAATGGGGGTGGATAGCCTGATCTGGGGGTGGCTCAGCAACACCATGGTGGAAGAGGACGGCGGCCTGATCGACTTGGCGCGCTACATTCATCCGCGAGTCGAGCCGGAGGTTTGCTTTCTAACGCGCCGTGCGATTGATCGCCCGCTGACCCTGCTGGAAGTAGGCAATTATGTCGAGGCCGTGGCGCCGGCGCTGGAGATCATCGATTCACGCTACCAGGCGTTCAAGTTCAGCCTGGAGGATGTGGTGGCGGACAACTGCTCCTCGGCCGGCCTCACCATTGGAGCTTGGTCGCGCAACTTCTCTGGGCTGGACAACGCCGGCGTAGTGATGCGCCTGGATGGGCGTGTGGCTCAGGCCGGCTCCACGGCTGCAATCCTCGGCAATCCGCTGCGCAGTCTAGTGCAAGCCTCACGCCTGCTGCACGGCGCCGAACTCGAATTGCCCGCGGGTAGCCTCGTGATGGCAGGCGCCGCCTGCGCTGCGGTGGCGTTGTACCCAGGCGTGCATGTCAGTGTCGATGTCCATGGCGTTGGGCAGAGCAGCTTCAGCGTCCGCGGTGACCACGGAGGCGTCAGCCATGAGTGACCTCAACGCCACTGTCGTTGCTGGCAAGGCCACACCGCGTGGGCGCTTTCCGCATATCAAGCGTGCGGGTGACTTCCTGTTCGTCTCCGGTACCAGCTCACGGCGCCCGGACAACAGTTTTGTCGGCGTCGAGGTGGACGCCATGGGCACCACCCAGCTAGACATTCGGGCGCAGACTCGCGCAGTGATTGAGAACATGCGCGACATCCTCGCCTCTGCAGGTGCAAGCCTTGCAGACGTGGTGGAGATCAGCAGCTTCCTCGTCGATATGAACGACTTCGGCGGATACAACGACGTCTACGCCGAATACTTTGACGAAAGCGGCCCGACCCGCACCACCGTAGCCGTACACCAATTGCCGCACCCCCATCTACGTATCGAGATCAAGGCCATAGCGTACGCGCCGCGTCGTCGCTGAACCGTTGGGAGAAAACAACCATGGACAAGCATCACTTCAGCGCCCCTTTCAACTTCAACCGCTGGATAGACGAGCACGCGCACCTGCTCAAGCCGCCGGTTAACAATCAGCAGATATGGCAGGACAGCGATTACATGGTTACCGTGGTGGGTGGGCCTAATCAGCGCACCGACTTCCATGACGATCCGGTGGAGGAGTTTTTCTACCAGTTCAAGGGCAATGCCTACTTGAACGTCTGGGACCGAGGTCGCTACGAGCGCGTCGACCTCAAGGAAGGCGACATCTACCTGATGGCCCCCCACGTTATCCATTCGCCGCAGCGTCCTGAGCCCGGCAGTCTGTGTCTGGTGGTGGAGCATCGCCGCCCGGAAGGGCAGTCCGACGCCTTGCAGTGGTCCTGTGCGCACTGCGGCACCGTGGTCCGGCGCTATGAGTTGAGGCTCAAGAGCATCGTTGCCGATCTTCCACCGGTATACGACCAATTCTATACCACCACCGATGAAGAGCGTCGTTGCCCTGGTTGCGGCGAAATCCACCCAGGCCGCGATTGGCAGACCTGGCACAACACGCTGCGTGAGGTCCACGGCTTATGAAAATCGATATCCATTCGCACTTTCTTCCCCGCATTACTCAAGCCGAGGCCGCCCGCCTGAGTCCTCAGCGTGGCCCTTGGCTGCATACCGAGGGGCGTCAGGGGCAGATCATGCTGGGAGATAAGCCGTTCCGTCCGGTACATGATGTGCTGTGGGATCCGCAGCGCCGCATCGAACACCTGGATGAGCAGGGCTTGGACGTGCAAGTGATGTGCGCAACGCCGGTGATGTTCGCCTACGACCAACCTATCGCGCAGGCGCTGCCGTGGGCACAGATGATGAACGATCGGGCCCTGGAGATGACGGCCCAGGTACCCGATCGCCTCAAGGTGCTGGCCCAGGTACCCCTGCAAGATATCGAGGCGGCCTGCCTTGAGGCCAGCCGGGCCAAGGCCTGTGGCCATGTCGGGGTGCAAATCGGCAATCACGTGGGCAACCACGATCTGGACGAAGCGGGCCTGATCACCTTCCTGCACCACTGTGCGGTGGAAAATATCCCGTTGCTGGTGCACCCGTGGGACATGATGGGCGGCGAGCGCATGAAGAAATGGATGTTGCCTTGGCTCGTCGCGATGCCGGCGGAAACACAGCTGGGTATCCTGTCGCTGATCCTGTCTGGCGCTTTCGAACACTTGCCGGCGTCCCTGCGCATCTGTTTCGCCCATGGCGGCGGCGGCTTCGCCTTCCTCCTGGGACGGGTAGATAACGCCTGGCGCCATAGAGATATTGTCCGAGAGGATTGCCCGGAACTGCCGTCAAGCTATGTCAAACGTTTCTTCGTCGACTCGGCGGTCTTCGACCCTCGTGCACTGCGTTTGCTGGTGGACGTGATGGGGGCAGACCGCGTCATGCTCGGCTCCGACTCTCCCTTCCCGCTAGGCGAACAGGCCATTGGTGCTGGTGTACTGGAGCATCCGCAGTTGAGCGAGCAGGACAAGTCGCGTATCTGCGCCGAGAACGCCCGGGGATTCTTCGGCATTTGATTGGCCATCGCGAACGAGCGGCAACCTGATCGGAAAAAAGTCGTGGTTGCCGAGGAGCGTCATGAAATCAAGCGTACTTACGGTTTCGCGCAAGCTGAAGTTCTACCAACTGGTGGTATTCGACCAGGTCGTGCAGAGCGGCTCACTAGTGCGTGCAGCTCAGATATTGAACATGACTCAACCTGCCGTCACCAAGGTTATCCATGAGATAGAGTCGTACTTCTCCGCGCCGTTGCTGGTACGTAGCAATCGCGGCGTGCGCCTGACGGAGCTGGGCGAGGTAGTGCTGCGCAGAGCCCGTGCAATGCTGGCAGAGCTTAGGGCGCTAACTGATGAAGTGCAGGCTCATCACGAGGGGGGGGCAGGCCATGTGGTTGTAGGCACGCTAATTTCAGCTTCGGCATCGTTGTTGCCGCTCGCGCTACGGCTGCTCAAGGAGCGCGCCCCGCAGGTGCTGGTGTCGGTGCGGATCGGGCAATTCGATCAACTCTTCCCCGCCTTGATAGTGGGTGAGGTGGACCTGGTGATCGGGAGGATCCCTGACGACTGGCGGGGGCGGGAGGAGAGCCGGACGTTGGGCGTTGACTCGCTTTACGTGGAGTCTTTGTCGATCGTTGCCGGAAGCCGACACCCGCTACACGATCAGGCCGTGTCGAGCTTGGCCGATTTGCAGGCCTATCCGTGGATTTTGCCGCCACCCGGCTCGTCACTACGTCGTACCGTCAATGGGCTTTTTGCCGAGGCTGATTTACCGCTGCCAGCCAATGTAATCGAGTCGCTGTCGGTGCTTACCAACGTAGCGTTGATGCAGGACCAGAAGACTGTGGGTTTGCTGCCGATGGAGACGGCTCGGCAATTGTCTGGTCAGGGCGGGATTCGAAGCTTCACCTTCGGCACGCCCTTACGTTTCGGCGGGATCGGCTGTTTTTATCCCCATAACCGTGACCCCGGGCCTGCCGCCAAGCTTTTTAGGGAATGCACCCGACTTGCCTGCGAGCGGCATGTCATCAGCGACTGACAGTCGCCCCCCGGTAGAACCAGTGATGGTTATTCCGCCAAAAGGCGAGAGCGGCCAGTCAGGGCTGACCGCTATCGGTTCAACGCCAGCGCGGGATATTCAAACGCATCAAGACGTGGGCCGCGAGCCGGATCCAGCTTTAGCTCGTTCGTCGCTGGCGCCTCGGGCCATGCTGGAAAAAACACCGTCTCTTAGTACCCAGGCATGCATCAATGCGGCGCCCAGATGTCCCAGGATGATCGCGAACAGCAGCCACGCCAGAGCGCCATGTGCCAGCCGAAGCCATGCGTAGAGCACCGGGTTTTCCGGAACCAGCGCAGGCAAGCTCCAGTCGCCCAGAAGGATGACGGGCCAGTTGCCTGCCGAACGCACCGCCCAGCCGAGCACTGGCAACCCCACCATCAATAGGTAGAGCAAGCCGTGCAACAGGTGGGCGGCTACGGCTTGCCAGCGGGGAATACTTGCGGGCAGTGCCGGCACAGGCCGGCAGAAGCGATTGGCCAGGCGCACCAGTGCGAGGCAAAGGATGGCGATGCCCAACGGCTGATGCACGTCGATCAACACGGGACGGAGGGCTAATGAGCTCATCATGGCTACCCCGATGAACAGCATGGCCATGATGGCGATCGCCATTGCCCAGTGCAGTAGCCTGGCGGTTAGGTTGAAGTGCCGGGGACTGCGCGTACGGGTAGTTGGTACGTCTTGCATCACTTGTGCTCCTGCTGGCCAATGGCGTCGGTTGCCCTGCCGAACGCGATTTCGCGCAGACGTGCATTGTAAGAGTGCGAGTAAATACCCGCGCGCGCTGCTAGCACAGGATCGTTCGAAAGCGCGATACCGGATGGCACCAAGGTGGGGTCGAAGTTGATATCGCGACAGCCCCCTTCGCGCTGATCGCGAACGCTGGTCACTTCCAGCGTGCCGGCGACCACTTGCTGTCGCTCGGCGGGCCAGGGTTGTGACGGATCATCGACCGGATCTCCCGCCTGCGCCAATTGCAGTACCAGATCCCAGCGAACGGGCGCTTGTGCCACCCGCTTCTTGATATCGTCGAACAGGAAATCACGGCTGGATCGCGCCCGCTCTTCCGGGGAGAGGCCATGGAAGGGAGCGTGGGGCCGCATGAACCAGCGCACGGGCTGGCGTGTGCCATCTGCCGCAAGCAGGATAAATGCGTTGATGACGTTGTACTGGGCCTGCGCAAAGCTGCTCGGCCAAGGCGCAGTCGCCTTGTACTCCACCGCCTTGCGAGCCTCTGGGTACTTTTCGAAGAACGCCCCGACTCGCGCGGGGTCAGGCTGTCCGGTGGTCGGGTCAGGCTCGAATGCGTGCCTTTGTGCCAGGAACCCCTCGGCATCACGCGTAGGGAAGTAGGGGGCATTGTTCAGCTTCATCCGCCATTGAGATCTGTCGTCTGCACTCAACAACAAGGCCATGCTCACCGTGGCGGTAGAGGCGTCCGGCGCATGGGGGTCGGCGGACCCGATCGAGAAACGTCCGATTGCCGGGACTTCATCCTGGGCGAACACTCGAGCGGTCGAGAGCGACGCCGCTGCATTGCTGCTGCGAAAAACTCCTGCGAAACAGATGCCCTTACCATGCGCTCGACGATAGCCCGGTTCGAAGTGCTGCAGCGAGTCACCGAGAAACGTTCGAGTGGTGGTTCGGCCCCCGACCAGCCCGGCGGCCCAGGCGAATGACAGTGCCAGTGCGCCGACGATGGCTGCGATGACCAGCACGGGCATCCAGCGTTTATTGAATGTGGGACGTTGCAAAGCGCTCACCCTGACCTTGACCGATGATTGGCACGCACTATAAGTTTGCTACCCCACCCTAAGGAAGTACGCACCTTTTGGTTAGTACAATGACTGACTCTCGCTTGGACACCGGCAACCCCCAAGACTCATCCGCGCTTGACGAGCACACGCTGACCGCCAAGCTCAGGCGCGGCGACCTATTCACGGGCAAATGCAAGGCCAGGGAAGTGCTGTCTCACGTCACGAGTCTGTGGGGAATGCTATGCCTGATTGCGCTAATTGACGGCACGCTGCGTTACAGTGAGCTGCGTCGCAAAGTGAACGGCGTCAGCGAAAAGATGTTGTCGCAGACCCTTCAGCGGCTGGAAGGCGATGGTTTCGTGCGCCGGACCTCATATCCCATTGTCCCTCCGTGGGTCGAATATGATCTGACCCCTTTTGGTCAGGAAGCCGCCGCGCATGTTGCGGCACTTGGCGACTGGTTGGAGATGAATCTCCATAAAGTCCCTAAAGCCTAGCGGGGTCATGACGACTCATAGCTTCCATTGCCGGATTTATACAACGGCCACTGTGTAAAAACTAGTTTTTGATAGCTTCGGCCCCTCGGATTCGCGAGCGGAGTGTTAGCGCAAAGAAGAGAAGTACTGGGTAGGTGACTTACCTACGGCTTTCTTGAACATCGTAATGAAGGCATTAACGGAGTCATATCCAAGAATGCCCGCCACACGTTGCACGGATACCCCCTCTGCCAAATGGCTGAGTGCGATCATCAAATGCAGCTGCTGGCGCCACCGCCCGAAGCTGAGCCCGGTCTTGCTTTCAACTAGCCTGGCCAGCGTTCGTTCACTAGTCGCAAGCCGAGTGGCCCATTCGCGCAGGGTGGTGCGGTCGCCGGGAGTAGCAAAGAGCGTATCCGCGATGTGTTTGATCTTCGGATGGTCTGATATTGGCAAGTGCAGCTCTTTCACCGACGCATCGGAAAGCTGCTCGAGTAGCACTGCAACCAACCGCGCGGCCTTGCCCTCTGAAAGACAAGAGCGGTCCTGCTCAACAAGGTGCAGGATCAACTCCCGGACAAGCGGCGTAATCGCAAGTGTACAGCACCCATCAGGCATGACAGCTGCGCTGGGCTCGACGAACAGAAAGCAGGTACTGGCATTCGCGGTTACACGACAACAGTGTGGCGTGCCGCCGGGGATCCATACCGCGTGCTGGGGTGGCACCAGCCAGATTGCGTTCTGCACCTCACAGCTCACCGCCCCCCGCAAAGACAAGATCAGTTGGCCTTTACGATGATCATGTGTGCCGGTGCCGGAATGATTAGGTTCCGGCACAACCTTGAGTGCAATCGCCGCCTGGAAAAAAAGGTCTGAATCGAAATCTTCTGGTGAGGAAACGACATTTTTTGAGAATGGCATGATTTAGGTATCATATGGCTTGATATCTATATTCTATAACTCTCAAGCTCTCTACAGTTGCCTTTTTTTTAGAGGACAGCTAGAGAATATGTCAGATACAAAAAACAAGTGGCAGGCCACCATGCTCGTCGCGGGCATCCTGCTTATTGCCGTTAATCTGCGCGCTCCCTTCACGGGCATCGCGCCCATTCTGCCGCTAATCCAGAAGGATTTTGGCTTGAGTGCATCAGCACTGGGCCTGCTCACTTCACTGCCACTCCTTGCTTTTGCGGGGTTCTCCCCGCTCAGCGCTGCGGTCGCACGAAGGTCCGGTACTGAGCGCACCCTTTTCGGTGCTCTGTTGGTGATTTCAGTGGGCATCCTACTCCGCTCCGCAGGTAGCGCGTGGGCGTTATACGCTGGTTCGATACTGATAGGCACCGGAATCGCCCTTGGCAATGTGTTGCTTCCCAGCCTGATTAAACGCGACTTCTCATCGAAAATGGCGTCTATGATCGGCGCTTACTCCATCACGATGGGCGCAGCAGGTGCTGTTGCGTCAGCCGCTATCGTTCCTCTGACCCAATCATGGGGATGGTCGATAGCCCTGAGTTTGGTGGTGGCAGCCCCGCTGTTGGCGATGTTGGTGTGGCTACCGCAGTTGAAAGTTAAAGAACACCTGAGCCTGCCCAGCCCGAACCAAGCGGCATCTGTGGCGGTATGGCGTTCGCCGCTTGCCTGGCAAGTCACCCTGTTCATGGGGCTCAACGCGATGCCTTTTTATGTCACAGTGAGCTGGCTTCCTACTATTCTGATGAACCATGGGATATCCCCCGAACAAGCAGGAACAATACACGGCACGCTTCAACTGACTACAGCGATTCCCGGCTTGATCCTGGCGGCCACGCTTCGCCGTCTCACAGACCAAAGACTGGCGGCCGCTACCGTCAGTCTGCTAACAGCCTTATCACTTATCGGACTTATTTATGCGCCAGGCCACGCTATGTGGTGGGCCGCATTCCTAGGCTTTGGTTCTGGCGCCAGCATGATGCTCGGCCTGACGTTCATCGGTTTGCGCACAAAGAACTCCGTTGACGCGGCTGCACTTTCAGGAATGGCGCAATGTGTAGGCTATTTGATGGCAGCAGCAGGCCCGATATTGCTGGGGCAACTGCACGACTCAACCGGTGGTTGGACGGCACCGCTGCTGACCACCGCCGCCATCTCTATCGCAGGTGCATTCACCGGCATTTTGGCAGGACGCAACGTCCAACTCGAACCCTCTTCTCGCTGCGCAGAATTTACTGGTTCTGAGTAAGGGGAGGCAGTGCTTGCCAGATCGGCTTGCGGCTGAGTTAACGTCCCGAAGCCCGCTGCCATCCGATCGACAGCATTGGTAGCTTAAGGCACGGTAATACATGCGCACATCCCAGGCTCTAGGATCAGGGCCTACATTAATCACTGCTTGGGAGAATATGGCATGCGTCTGCTGGTGAGTTTCGCCACCCAGCCTGCGACTCAAGACCAACCTTGATCAATCAATCGAAGGCCCGAGCGTCGAAGAACTGAATGGTAGTGTTTAAGGCTTCTAGATTGGTTTTATGAGTGATCGTACTATCTTGCTCGCAGATGAAGCTGTGACCAACATCGGGATACACAGTAAGTTGGTGCGGAACTTTAGCTGCAGCTAACGCATGCGCTAATTGAATACTTTGTAAGTAAGGGACTTTTTCATCTTTTCTCCCTACCAAAATCAAGGTGGGCGCTGTTTCGTTGCTAACTTCTAACGCCGGACTGGCCCCTTTAGGAACATCCGAGGAGTCGGGTAAGTAACGCAGTAATTGCGACTCTGGAGCGAGCTCGTGCTGCGGAAGAGACAACCCGAGGAGTTGGGCTTGATAAGGTAGGGTTTGGAAGCAGAACACGCCGTACCATACCGCTACGGCTTGAATTGTGACAGCACGGCCTCCAGGTTCGGCCGCGGGAGAGTTACCATCGGTCCACGGGTTGCCCAAACTTGCAGCGATCTGCGCGCCAGCGGATACTCCCCAGACGTAGGTATTGGCAGTGTCAATTTGAAGATCTTCAGCGATTCCTGCCAGATAATTCAGGGCGGCTTTGGCATCCTCGAGCTGTCCAGGCCACCTCACTTCCGCGCTCAGTCGGTAGTTGATCGACGCCACGGCATATCCGCGGGCGGCTATCTCTGCCAGCAGCCGCGGGAAATCGCTGAACACTCCTGACCGATGACTGTCGCCTCGTCGCCATCCGCCGCCATGTATATAAATCAGCAACGGGGAAGGAGAGGACCGACGCGGGCTGGGCGGTAGGTAAAGGTCCAGTGTCAGAGGACGATATCCCTCGATCCGTGCGTAGGGCATTGCTCCATTAAGGGTTACGCCATTGTCAAACTCAACAATCCAGGGCGGCATTGCGTCTTTGTACACCATCGAAGCGCTGGTCTTTGCGTCTATCCAACTGTCCATTCTATTGGGATGCTCTATTGCTGATTCGCGAACGATCTGAAGAACCGAACTTGCCAAAAAATTGATTGATGGCACTAACGATTACCCTGTAACTGTTTGTTTTCACAGATCGGGACCAGTGAAGCCCATCAGATTATATGAGGCCTCGTCTCCAGTATCGACCTCAACGGGGTGCGCTGACGTCGGTTTGCCCGCTGGCAAGTAATGCACCCCGGATGAAGCCCTCGGCCAATCGTCGTTCGACGAAGTCTCTAACATAGGCTGCTCCAGCATCACGGCCTCGTGGCACTGCGACTGCTTGGCGGATAGCGGTGAAGGCTCCCTGCATCACCCGATAATTCTGATTCTTGGCTGCGATTTGTTCCAGCGGTTGTCTGACCCCGGCGGCAGCATCCAGGCCTTGGTCAATGAATAGGTCTACTGCACCTGCAGACGTGTCAGCTCGGTGTAGCTCTGCATGCTGCAACGTACGTGACAGGTACAGGTCGTAAGCAGCGCCGTTGCCTACCGCAAGCCGAAGTCCAGGTTGATCCAGGTCCTCGATTTTGGAATAGGGCGACTCGGCGTTTACCAGATAGGTCCCTTCGATAAGTACGTAGGGTTCACTGAAGCTGATCTGGGCGGCGCGGACAGGCTCGATAGCCAGGAAGGCCAACGTCCACGCGTTTTCTTCAAGTGCAGCGAATACCTTTCCGGCCGCGTCGTATGTGCGCAATTCGAGACCTACGCCCAGCTCTTCGGCCAGCGATTTAGCAAGTGCAACAGAAACACCATGCGGTTCTCCGTCAGCGCCTGGCTGAGCCAGCACTGGGTTACCGAAGTTGATCGCCGCACGCAGAATGCCGTTGGGCGCCAGGTCCTTGAGAACCTGCTGGGCAATAGGGCTCATACCTTCTCCAGGGTTAGAAAATTGGGAACGTGTAGGACACGATCAGGCGGTTTTCATCCGCGCCACGTGCAAAGCTCGATCGATAGCTCGCGTTACGCCACCGGACCGATACGTTCTTCAGGGCACCGGATTGCACCACATACTGCAGTTCGGTGTTGCGCTCCCATTCATGGCCCTCACCGGTGATGGTCGCTGCGTCGGCCTGGTTGCCTCGCAGGTAGCGAGTCATGAAGGTCAAGCCAGGAATGCCGAGAGCCGCGAAGTTGTAGTCGTAGCGCAGCTGCCAAGAACGTTCACCGGGCTCGGCGAAGTCGTTGAGCTGGACGAAGTTGACCAGGTAAGGATCGGTTCCATCGAGATAGGGCATGGAGGTGGAACCGTTCATCTTTTGCAGTCCCAGACCAAGCGCATGTCCGCCCAAGCTGTAGGTGAACATGCCAGAAATTGCTCTGCTATCGATACGTCCGCCCAAAGCTCGACCGTCATCGTCGCTATCCATGTAGCGAAGATCAGCTTTGATTTTCCCGGGGCCCACTGGAATCGAATAGTTCGCCCCCACGAAGTGCTGGTGGTAGACCTGTTCCAGCTCTGCATATTGATAGGTCAGCAGCAGGTCTTTTGTGAGCTGGTAATCCAAGCCGCCCAGCCAGAAGGCGTCACCTTCGGCATTGCCTGTGAAACGACGGTTTTTGTTGTTTAGTGTGATCGGTACGCGGTCTGTCGAGTCGCGATCGGTTTGGCGCTCGAAGCGGGCACCGATGAAGAACAGCGAATCGAATTCTTTGCTGGTGAGCAGGCCGCCCTCAAAGGTCTGGGGGAGGAGGCGGCCAGTGTTGGCCTGAACCGTGGGCAGCTTGGGGATCAGAGTGCCGTATTTAAGCTCTGTCTCGGATAGGCGCATCTTGCCAGTCAGGCCCAGGCGGCTGAACTCGTCGGCTGCGCGACCATCATCATGGGTCGGCAGCAGGCCGGTACCGGTTCGATCGGGACTTGAGTCCAGCTTCAGGCCGAGCATGCCCAGAGCATCGACCCCAAAACCGACTGGCCCTGGTGTGTATCCGGACTTCGCATCGAGAATGAAACCATGGGCCCATTCTTCGCGCTTTGACTGGCCAGCACCGTCACGGAAATCGCGGTTGATGTAGAAGTTCGTCGTTTGCAAGGTGACCTTGCTGTCGTCTATAAAGCCATCCCCATAAGCCGTCGCTGCGGCCAGGCAAGGAGTTACGGCAAGAAGCTTGCAACCAGTTTTGTTTTTGTTATGCATTTGCTGCTCCATCAATTGGAACGTGGGGTGTAGGCGTGCCTCCCGGCACGCCAGGATCAGGAAAAAAAGAGGTTCAGGCGGTGCGGAAAATCATGCAGACCGGGCTGCCGGTCTGGATCTGATGCTCCAGCAAAGCCAGTTCGCCTTTCGGGCTAATGGAGAATGTCTTGATGTTGTCGCTGTCTTCGTTAGCGACGAACAAGAAGCGACCGTTAGGGGACGCTGTCATGAAGCGAGGCTTCTTGCCCTGGCTAGGTACGTTGCCGATCGGGTTGATCTTCCCGGTAGGCTGATCCACCGAATAAATGGTCACGCTGTCATGCCCGCGATTGGATGAGAACAAATGTACTCCATCCGGTGCCATGACCAGCGCTGCTGCACGGCTGTCCCCTACAAAGTCCTGAGGGAGGGCTGGAACCATCTGGAATGGAACCAGGGAGCCGTCATTCTGGTTGTAGCGGTAGCTGGTGATCGTGCTGTCCAGTTCGTTCACAACGTAAGCAAATGACCCGGTCGGAGAGAACACCACATGTCGAGGTCCGGCCCCCTCGCGTGTCTTGATTTCATGCGCCAGTTCAGGCTTCAGTGCGGTCCCGTTCTGCTTCAGATCGAACACAAAGACTTTATCCAGTCCTTTGTCCGGGACCACCAGGAAGCGGCCCGATGGATCGCGTGGGATCATGTGCGGGTGGGAGCTCGCCTGCTCGATCTTGTGCGGGCCAGGGTTGCCCGGAAGGTCGTATTTGCTGATGACGGGTTGCAGGTGGCCGGTCTTATCGAACGGCAGAATGACAATGCTGCCGGTGGCATAGTTGGCCACAGCGAGGAATTTGTTGCTCTTGTCCACGGTAAGGTGAACGGGGTTGTTCCCTTCGCAACTAACCGAGCTCACCTTGGTGAGCGTTCCGTTGGCTGGCTCAATTTGGAATGAGCTGACAGTGGACTGGTCGCCATGCACGCAGAACAGCAGGCTCTGGGTTTGGTCGAGGCACAGGAAGGATGGATTGGTCAGATCGCCGACGGTTTGAACCAATTGGGAGCGACCTGTCTGCGGGTCATGTCGATAAACCGTGATGCCTGCACCGCGGGCTTTTCGCTCGCGAGTGGTTCTGGAGCCCACATAGACAATTTGGGTTTTGTTCGGGTTGGCAGGCTGCATAGCGTTCTTCTCAGGTCCTGATTTGGCATCTGCCGCTCCCGCGCCGAGGCCCAGAAGGGTTGCCGCAGCGACGATGGAAGTAGAAGAGAGCAGCGTGCGTCGGGTAATGGCGGGTGGAAACGGTGATGGGCGCATAGCAAAATCTCATCGTTGTTTTTGTTGTGATGAGTACCGCCGACCTTCGAAGGTCGGCGGCAGCTGAGCAATCAGTACTTCGAAGGTACGAGCACCCAGCCTTCCATCAGGCGACGTGCGCTTCGGCTCATGACGGCCTTGTCCACAATCCAGTTGCCATCAACTTGGGTGGTCTGCGCGCCTACGGCAACGGTGCCGGCGGTGTGGCCCATGTTGACTTGGCGTTCACCGATATCGCCGACGATACGGTTGACCAGCGTGCCTTCCAGAGCGGCCGCCACGGCAACGGCTACAGCGCCAGTGCCGGTGATTGCGTGGTGCAATTTGCCCATGGAAAGGATGCGGGCGATCACATCGATCTCGCCGGCTTCGACTGTCTTGCCACCGGCAGCGCCGTAGGTTTGCGGCGGAGCTACCAGGCAGAGCTTCGGCGTGTGAGGGCGAAGGCGCGTTGCTTCTTCAGCGGTAGCCGCCAGACCCATGGCCACGGTGCAGTGTGCGCGGATGGTTTCCAGCGACAGCAGCAGTTCGGCATTGCCGTTGACCTGGTCTTGGGTCTCGGTCCCGGTCAGGCCAACGCGTCGGGCGTCGACGAAGATCGTCGGGTTGCCTGCGTTGAGCAATGTTGCCGGCAAGCCTGGGAAGCCAGGGATATCCAGTTCATCCACGACATTGCCGGTTGGCAGAATGCTGCCGCCCGAACCGCCAGGCTGAAGGAATTCCACGACGATTTCGGCAGCAGGGAAGGCGACGCCATCCAGCACGAAATCACCTTCTTCAACGACCTCGCCATCCTTCATCGGGACATGGGCGATGATGCGTTTCTGAATATTGGCCTGCCAAATTCGGATGGTGGCGATGCCGTCACGAGGCGCATCGACGAGCCCTTGGCGAATGGCGAATGGGCCAACGGCTGCGCTCAGGTTGCCGCAGTTACCGGACCAGTCGACCACCGGGTTTTCGATTGCCGGGGCACCGAACAGGTAATCAACATCGCAATCGGTACGACCCGATTTACCGATGATGACGACCTTGCTGGAGCTGGAGGTGGCAGCACCCATGCCGTCGATCTGCTTGCCATAAGGATCCGGGCTGCCGATGACGCGAAGCATCAGTGCATCACGCTCGGGGCCTGCAGCCGGAATATCCTGCTCCAGGAAAAAGACGCCCTTACTGGTGCCACCGCGCATGAATACGGCAGGGATTCGAACTTGAGTCATTACACTGCTCCTTCCAGTTGCTTCGCTTGTGCAGCCTTGTCCATGCTCTCCACCAGCAGCTGCGGCAGCAGGCCGCCGCGGCGGAAGTAGCGCACGTCTTCATGCGTATCCAGGCGGCTGGTGACGGTTACGTTTTCAGTGGTGCCATCTGCACGCTCAATGACGAGTTGCAGCTTGTCGCCAGGCGCGAAGGTGTCGTTGATGCCTTCTACCGAGAACTTCTCGTGACCGGTCAGGCCCAGCGTCTTGCGAGTCACACCTTCTGGGAACTGCAGCGGGAGGATGCCCAGGCCAGCCAGGTTGGTGCGGTGGATGCGCTCGAAGCTCTCGGCCACGACAACGCGCACGCCCAGCAGGCGAGGGCCTTTGGCTGCCCAGTCACGCGACGAACCGCTGCCGTACTCCTTGCCTGCCACTACGATCAGAGGCTGCTTGCGATCGGCGTAGGCTTGGGCGGCTTCGAACACGGTGCTCACGCGGTTTTCCGGCAGCAGCAGCGTCCAAGGGCCTTCGCGGCCGTCAGTCATCAGCTCGTTCTTCAGGCGGGGGCTTGCGAAGGTGGCGCGCTGTGCGGCTTCGTGGTTGCCGCGACGAGTGCCGTAGGAGTTGAAGTCATCAACACCGATGCCATGGCCTTTGAGGTACGAACCGGCGTCGCTGTCCGACAGGATGGCGCCGGACGGCGAGATGTGGTCGGTAGTGATGTTGTCCGACAGCATCACCAGAACGCGCATGTCTTTCAGGTCGCGTTGAGGGTCGGTAGCAGTCAGCTCATCGCTCCAGTACGGCGGCTTGCGGATGTAAGTGCTGCTCTGGTCCCAAGCGTACTGATCGGTAACGCCGGCGCGCAGGTCAGAGGCGATGACGCCCGCTTCGCGAGGTACCGAGCTGTAGGCCTTGTCGAACATGTCGGCCGACAGTGCTTTCTTTTCGATCTCGTCCAGCTCTTGATCCGAAGGCCACAGCTCGCTGAGGTAAACCGGCTTGCCTTCGGCGTCGGTGCCGAGCGCATCCACTTGCGGGTCGATGCGGTAGGTGCCAGCGATCGCGTACGCCACGATCAGGGGAGGGGACATGATGAACACTTCACGAGCCAGCGGGTGTACGCGACCTTCGAAGTTGCGGTTACCGGAGGTAGCGGCAACGGTCTCCAGATTACGAGTGCGGATTTCGTCCTCGATCTCTTTGCTCAGCAGAGGGCCGGACATGCCGTTGCAGGTGGTGCAGCCGTAGCCAACAACGTTGAAGCCCATGTTGTCGAGGTCCACGTTCAGACCTGCACGGTCCAGGTAGTCGGCGACCACCTTGGAGCCGGGTGCGAAGGAAGTCTTGACCCATGGAGCACGACGCAGACCGCGTTTGAGTGCATTGCGGGCGACCAGGGCCGCAGCGATCACGCCACGAGGGTTCGAGGTGTTGGTGCAGCTGGTGATAGCGGCAATCACGACCGAGCCGTTATCCAGGCCGGTAGGTATGTCTTTTGCTGCTTCGCCTTTGCCCAGCAGGATGCGCTGGTGAGGTTGTTTCGGGCCGGCAATCGCACGACCAACGGTGCCCAGGTCGAGGGTGACGACACGGTCGTATTCGACCGATTCCAGGCTGTCATGCCACAGACCTTGATGTTTGGCATAAGCCTCGGTCAGCTCGGCAATCTCACCGCCGCGACCGCTGAGTCGCAGGTAGTGCAGGGTGCGATCGTCGATCGCGAACATTGCTGCGGTAGCGCCGAACTCAGGAGCCATGTTGGACAGGGTGCCACGGTCCGCCAAGGACAGGGCGGCAACGCCTGGGCCATGGAATTCCAACACGCTGCCGATTACGCCGACTTTGCGCAGGCTTTCGGTCAAGGCAAGTGCGATGTCGGTAGCAACGTAGCCCGATGGCGGGACGCCTTCCAGCCGGACGCCGACGATTTCTGGAACCCGCATCATCAGGGCTTTGCCCAGCATTGCGGCTTCTGCCTCGATGCCACCAACACCCCAGCCCAGCACGCCGATGCCGTTGATCATGGTGGTGTGGCTGTCAGTGCCGACTAGCGTATCTGGGAATGCCCACAGATCACCTTCAACTTCACGAGTGCCGATGACGGTGGTCAGGCGCTCCAGGTTGATCTGGTGAAGGATGCCGTTACCTGAAGGCACGATCGACAGGTTGTTGAAGGCCTTGTTGCACCAGTCGAGGAATGCAAAGCGTTCGGCATTGCGCTCGCGCTCGATGGCTTCGTTATCGGCCAATGCGCTGGCATCACCCCAACGCTCTACGTTCAGCGAGTGGTCCACGACGAGGTGAGTAGGGGTGACCGGGTTTACCTGGCGTGGATCGCCGCCTGCTTTTGCTACTGCGTCACGCAGACCGGCCAGGTCGACCAGGGCAGGGGTGCCGAGCAGGTCCTGAAGAACCACGCGAGCGGGGCGGAAGGGGATGTCGCTGTTTTTAGATCGAGTGCAAATTACCTTCAGCGCTTCGTTCGGCTCTGCTTCGGTGCGCAGGACGTTTTCAGCGAGGATCCGGAGGCTCATTGGCAGGCGGGCAAAGTCGCCGCCTATCGCTTTTACAGCTTCCGATACGTTGCAGACGCGGTAGTCGCGACCGTTTACGGCCAGGGTTTGGCCAATGTGC
This sequence comes from Pseudomonas putida, assembly GCF_004357765.1. GTDB lineage: Bacteria > Pseudomonadota > Gammaproteobacteria > Pseudomonadales > Pseudomonadaceae > Aquipseudomonas > Aquipseudomonas putida_U. The sequence continues at coordinate 205,387 of NZ_SMTE01000001.1, forward strand.
TTGCTCATGCCGGGGACCTCACAGGCGTGTTTTTTGTGAGGCGATATTGCACTTTGTCTAAACTTGAGTCAATTTATCTCCAGCAGAAAAACTTCGGTCGAGCGCCGAATGGTCACCTTGAAGCCTGAAGACCGGCCATTTATCTGCCTGCCAACCTTTCCCGCACAAAGACAAAAACGAGGAAATTCAAGATGAAATGCAATCAGACCTACCGTAAATCCGTCCGGCACCAGTCCGCTCAGTCCCTTTCGTTCCGCTAAAGCTTGGCTTCGCGGCACTAAAACAATAAGGAGAGAGCCATGCTGCTGACCGTGCTCGGTTTTTCGATGGTCACCTGTTTCATGTACCTGATCATGACCAAGCGGCTTACCGCCCTGGTTGCCTTGATCGTGGTACCGATCGTGTTTGCCCTGATTGGTGGCTTCTACGCCGGCCTGGGCGGAATGATGCTCGACGGCATCAAAACGTTGGCGCCGACTGGTGTCATGCTGACCTTCTCGATTCTTTACTTCGGCATCATGATCGACGCGGGACTGTTCGATTCATTGGTGCGCTGCATCCTGAAGATCGTGAAGGGTGACCCGCTGAAGGTCTTGGTCGGAACCACGATCTTGACCATGCTTGTATCCCTGGATGGCGACAGTTCCACTACTTACATGATCGTGGTCGCCGCATTCCTGCCGCTTTATCAGCGCCTGGGAATGAGCGTTCTGGGCCTGACCTGCGTGGTCAACATCGCCAACGGCATCATGAACATCTCCCCGTGGGGCGGCCCTACTGCCCGCGCTGCGGCTGCGCTGCATGTCGACGCTATGGACATCTTCCTGCCTATGGTGCCGTCGATGCTGCTGGGCTGCGCTTGCTTGCTCTTCATCGCAATTCTGCTGGGTCGACGTGAGCGTGCTCGCCTGGGCGTGATTGCCGTGGATGATTTCCACAACGGCTCTATCGCGTTGGGTAATGGTTCGCATGAGGAGTGCGATCGCAATCGCCGTCCGCACATGTTCTGGCCCAACCTGTTACTCACTGCAACGATGATTGGCGTGTTGATGGCAGGTATCGTGCCGATTCAAGTGCTGTTCATGGTCTGCTTCGCCATCGCGGTGATGATCAACTACCCACATCTGGAGCAGCAGAAAGAGCGTATCTCCGCTCACGCGGGCAACGTTCTCGCGGTGACTACGGTCATTTTCGCCGCAGGCATCTTCACCGGCATCCTTTCGGGTACCGGCATGGTCGATGCGATGGCGAAGGGGCTGTTGGCAGTCATTCCTGATGCGTTTGGCCCATACCTGGCGGTGTTCACTGCCTTGGTCAGCATTCCGTTCACCTTCTTCATGTCGAACGATGCCTTCTACTTCGGCATCTTGCCAGTGATCGCCCAGACCGCCGCTACCTACGGAATCTCGCATCTGGAGATCGCCCGGGCATCGGTGGTTGGTCAGCCTGTTCACTTGCTCAGCCCATTGGTGCCTTCGCTATATCTGCTGGTGGCGTTGGCAAAAGTCGATCTGGGTGACCACCAGCGCTTTGCATTGAAATGGGCGCTCCTGGTGAGCATGGCCATGTTGGTAGGTGGCGTGATGTTCGGAGCATTCCCGGCCTATCACTCAGCTTCGTAAGTTGATGGCTGGCCGTCGGCTCTGCTGGCGGTTGGCTGTTGGCTGGGTATCTTTTCTACGGCAAGCCTGAAGACATGCGGTGGCTGTGCAGCCAAGAGAGCAAAACTATCTTGGATTCGCGTTCCGGTGGCGGCAAAAAGGGGGTGCTGCAGCCTCTGCGCAAGGCTGCAACGTCTACACCCAGTATCCCCTCCTGACCTGGCTGCCGAGCTACCTTCAGCAAGAGCGGCATCTATTGCTGGAGAAATCGGTCTAGTGACTGCCATCCTGTATGCTGCTGCAGTCGTGCTATACATGGGGCTGGGCAACCTCATCGGCTGGTATATGACTCGCGGTGGCGGGTTTAACTCAGGCAAGCGCCGTAACGTAATTGCGATCTCGATGCTGATTGATAACTGCATTTTTTCTTGTGCCGTTTGCTGAATCTACTGCATCGCTGGATTTGATTACGTCGCTCACTTTGGCTGGGATCGCGTCGACTACTTCGCTGAACTTCTCTTTGCTCAAGGACCTGCTGCCAAGTACCGGTGACGTTGTCGGGCAGTTGCGTTCATTGTCGTTGGCGGAAACCTTTTCGGTGTGGCCGCTCCGAGCGCCACTGGGACGTTGTTCAAGCCACGAGTCGTACAACTGGTCCTCATGATCGCAGGCATCCTCCTGGTGGCTGGTGCGTTTATTGCACTGCTATGACCCGTAAGCCAATGGTCTCGACATCTATTAACGCCGAACTCCATTTGGAAATGAACCCGCAAAAGGCATAATGTGGGAGCTGTGGGGTTCGTCTGATGGGAGGAGCCCCACAATCCAACGCCCCAACTCGGAAAAGATATGAATTTGACGCCTCTTCAAGCCCGCGTGGCTCGCGATATCGTTGCCTATGTTCGCCAAGAGCAACTGGCTGCGGGGCATCATGTCTCGGAGCTAGGACTGGCTAAGGCTTTGAAGACGTCACGAACTCCTATCAAGATTGCTCTCAACTACCTTGCCGAGCGAGGATTGCTGAGTCAGGACCGCAATCGCGGTTTTTTCCTGGCCAAGCCCTATGATGATCTGGCTGAAATTGCCCAAGATTTGTCGGTCTCCATCGACGACCCGGTCTATCAGCAGATCGCGGTGATGCGACTGAACGGCCAGATTCCTGAGCAGTTTGCTGAAACGGACCTGATGCGTTTATTCAACATTTCACGCTATATGCTGCGAGGGGTTTTGAGCCGCATTCAACAAGAAGGCTGGATTGAGCAGCGTGCCGGCCAAGGCTGGCAATTCCTGCCGATGATCGACTCGGTCGAAGCCTACGAAGAAAGCTATTCCTTCCGAGCGATCATCGAGCCGGCGGGACTGCTTGCCCCAACGTTTATGATCGATACCGAAGCTTTGGCTCGCTGTAAAAAGCAGCAGCAATTCATTGCAGATGGCGGCTACCTGACCATGACTCCGCAGGAACTTTTCGAATCAAATGCTCAGTTTCACGAGACGCTTGCCAGCTTTTCCGGCAACAGATTTCACGTCCAGACGGTTCGTCGTCTCGACCAGCTTCGCCGTCTTGTGGAATACCGTCAGGCTAGCAAGCGCGCTCCTCGGCGAGAGCAGGCGGTTGAGCATCTCGCTATCCTTGCTTGTCTTGAAAAAGGTGATCGGCTTGCAGCAGCTGATCACATGCGTAAGCACCTGGAACAAGCTCGCCGGCATAAAGTTGCAGCTGAGTTATTCGAGGCAGGTGAGCTGCCAATCAAAGTTGCTTTTGAGTCGGATTGAGCTGGCAGTCTGGACCGCTTGTTCTATTCAGTTGTCTTTCCAGTTTAAATTGCGCAGTGCTGGTTTTCATGTTCCAGTGTACGTTCATCCGGTCCATGTTGGTGATGTCTGGTAGAGGTGATTATAGCGGAGTCGTTTGTTGGCGCCCGCTCCGCGATAATTTCTGGATGTTGCATCAGATAGGCCTCGAACGCACGAGCGATCTTGTAGCTATTGTAAGGGGCCCCTATCCATAAGCCAGCTAAAACAAACAATTGGAGGCCCGTATGCTAGCGATAGATTTACTAGGCCCTTGCTCATCAGCAGGTCCGAGTTGCTGGAGTAGTCAGTTCCGTTATTTCTGTGCGAATGGATCAGGTTCGCGGTCTAGCGGCATTCGTTTTGGGTAACCATCAATTGGCGGCTAACTGGCTCATCGAACCGGCCCTTGGCTTGGGGGGGGGGCGCCCCCTGCAGTCTTCTTATGGATAACGAAGGGTATCGCCAAGTCTGCGAGTGCCTTGTGAGAATGGATTATGGTGTTTATTGATGCGCTGAGGACGTGAATGTGAATTCCGGCGTTTGGATAGTAGGGTCCCGCTGCGGTGGCGGAGTGCTATGTAGGTTTGAACGGATGGATGAGGTGCACGAGAAGTGGAAAAAACATGCGATACAGACTCGATTGTTTTGATCGTGGAGCAACATGATTTTCGTCATCCAGTTTTGACCCGTGCGGCCTGACGGCCTTCGCTGAGCGGATTGGGTCGTCCCCATTCGCAGCAGATCTGTGACAGACAGAATCTGATGAGTAACAGTTTAGGGTGGTTGAAGAATTTCCGCTTCCTTTGTCCGGTCTGACCAGAAATATGCACAACGAAGCACATCATAGATGCGCAGGCTCATAGTATTTACTAATAAAAATCTTATCTTCATTAATCATTACTATTAATGGCAGCAATGGTAGTAGCTCACTACCTCTCGTCGCAGGATCGACCATTTTCAATCGAAAGGTCGTTTTATGAACTGGTCAGACCGCTGCGCTTAACGATTTGTATTTCACTTCTGGGTGCAAATAAAGTCAATTCAGCTGTAAATTCAAGCTCACAACGCTATTTACTCGAGGAGTGTGACCTGACCAGTCTAACCTGTTACGCCTGCTCGTGCGGTTGAGGGGCGTGCGAAGCTAGGCCGGGCTGTCGTCCTATCAGTCTGGGTATAGGAAGTTAACCGTCGGTTGAATGTGATGGCGGCTTACAATTGCGCATTGCTCGCAGGCGAAGCGGGTGCGGGCGAACGTCATCCAAACGCATTAGCTTCGGCTCCATCAGTCGGAGTGAGAGCAGCTTCTGAAGTCTCACATCGGCCCCTTTTCTGAGTCGCGGCTTCATTCTGCATTGTCACTCATTCATCACTCCCGGTCGGGGCGAGGGCATGCACTTGGCGAGCATGAAGGGCAGTGCATCCCGGGACGATTGAGCGTGTCGAAAAGGCACGTGAATTCTGCAAGCAGAGTAGCCTGCGGTCAGTACAACATCATGAATGTGTCAAGATTTATGCACTCTAGAGAAAACAATCCATGGTAAGTTAAAGTCAACGATGATTTAGAATCAGCGTCAAACTAAAAGACATCGTTAACGAAATGCTTTAGGATGTCCGACTGTTTTAATTAAATTTGAGGATCTCATATGTCCCGCCTGGCAGAATTCCGTCAGCTTGAGCAAAAATTGGCCGCCCAGCTGGCCGAGCTGGAAGAAATGAAAAGCTCTTCTGAGCTGCAGAAAGAAATCGAATTTGAGACCAAGCTGCGCGATTTGCTGAGCAAATACGGTTACAGCCTTCGCGACATTATCAACATTCTGGATCCGCAGGCGAACAGTCGTTTAGTCGCTCTTTCAGCGGCAGAAAAGTCCCCGCGCCGCGCCCGTCAGGTGAAGCAGTACAAGAACCCGCACAATGGCGAGATCATCGAAACCAAGGGCGGCAATCACAAGCTGCTTAAAGAATGGAAAGCCGAGTACGGATCCGAGGAAGTGGAAAGCTGGCTGGCTCGCTAGATCAGATCTACCAGATGCAGCAAGAGGTGACAGTCCTCCAGCAGACGCTCATGGTTAAGCAGGAGGAAGCCACTCGACTGATTCGCGATAACGAGCGATTGATAGCCGAAAACCGTCAGCACGCCAAGGAGGCCAGCCAGCATCGTGACGCTATCGAGCATCTGAGAGGTGACCTGGGCATCGCCAATGCTGCAACTGCTCGCGCGGAAGGGGCCAAAGAGCTGCTGGCTCACCAGCTCGAAACCAAGAGTAAAGAGGCTACCGATGCCCATCTGGCTGGAACAGCAGCGCAGCAAAGGGCGGAAGAGTTGAAGGCACTGCTCGAGCAGTCTGAAAACGAGCTAGAAGCACTTCGCGCTGCGATTGAAACCAAAGAACAGTCAGAAAGTCAGTAAGCCTTGAGCCGAGACGTATAAGGCTGGAGTACAAATGTACTCCAGCCGTATTTCAGGCATACGCGCTTTTCTACACTGTCACCTGGGGGGCTCAGTTGCGATTACCTCAGGCGGCGCATCACGCTCTAAAATGATTCCCATCGGCTAATCGCTCAACTCAAGGACGCCGATGGCCAGGTGCAGACCATGCAACACACGCTGGCGGCCGTTCGCAAGGAATTGGCCGCAGCCTGTGAACAGCGCAGCGCTGCCCAGGCGCATAGCGTGGCGTTGTCCGAGCTGCGGGATCAGGCGCGCCTCACTGCGCAGCAATCAAGCGAGCAATGCCAGACCTTACAGGACCGTCTGGAGCGCATGGAGGCGGAGCTGATGGCGGCGCAGCGTATTGCGGCAGCCCAAGAGCACGGGCACAGACACTAGACATGCAGTTAGTGCAGTTAGTGCAGTTACACGATACCCTGAAGCAGAAACGGCGGTCGCGCGCCTGACCGTCACCTATCGAAAGAGCTAATGTCGAGGCCGTTGGGGTCAGGTACAGAACATACTTCTCCACTGGCACACCCAATGACCCCATGACAGCCTTTTCCGCTACAGGTGGTGTGACAGCGTGATGGGGGCCGGTATTTACTCAGAAGACCTAGAACGGTTGAATTTTCAGGGAAGCGATAATCAGCCGGGAGCTAACGCCGGCCACTTTGCCCCCTGCCAACAACGGCGGTGGAAACTCTCTCTAGGACCTTCGGTTGGAAGGAGATATGTAACTAAACAGCTCGTCGAGTTCAGCCGACGTGGGACTGTATGCGGATTCAAAGTGTCCACTAGCACCGGAAAATACATACTCTTCGCACAAGCATTGATCAGCAGACTGCTCGCAATTTCTGCACAGCGGGTTGCACAGCTCAATCATCTGATCAATGGCTGTGGAAGGGTCATCGGGATCGTAACAGTCAGGGTAGCAGGGCGTCTCCACAACTACGTAATCACCCCTCGCAAAGCGCAATACATCCTCGGCGCCGTCATGCCGCTGGATTGACAATGCTTTTAGTGCTGGCAACAGCACAACCCTGCAGTAGTCGAATCGATAGTTTTCCATATTGCACATAATGCGACCCTTATCTTCCATGAGGCATTTATATGATATTTCACCATAGCGCTGCTCGATGCTCGCATATCGCTGCCTATCCAGTCGAATATGCTTCAAAGCATTATTAATCGCGTCAATCAGTTCCATCTTGCGATTTCTGAGGTATGCCCCCCTCACAGAGAATCGCTCATCAAATGTGCTTACCAAGTCCTTTCGTGTTTCTTTGATGCCATCAGCACGCCTCACCGCCTGTAAGTAGTCAACGCTGTGTGCCAAAAGCAGGTTCACACCGAATGCCTGGTGAAGCGCTACCGCATTCACGCGGATCTTCGCTTCGAGATCTTCCTTAGCCGGCTCAAGAATGTTCGAGATGAATTCCCGATAGTCCTCAATAGCCAGCTTAAGGGCGTCAGAGGCTTGGGTTGCGGGTTGTGGCTCATGGTCTATGATCGCCATGCCGTACCTCGTATAGTTAGCGAACTGAAAGGGAGCGCCGGGGGAGATCCACGCTACTCTACCTGATGGCTGGCAATGGCTTGTATGGCTTTTCTCGCAGAGAACTCCTGCTCCTTCCCATCAGTGAATTTCACGACGAAACCTTGAGTAGTGCCCCCATTCGCTCCAACTCCTCGTCCGATGTTTCGAGCGTAAAACGCTGCCGGGTCAGACAGAATTGGCCAATTGGTATACTTGCAGTATTTAATGTAAAGCTCGCGCAGCAGGTCAAATTCCCGGGAATCCATAATTTCACCGCCACTGGCGATACTGCTGTCACGAATTGCATAAAAGAACTTTTCGGCAGCGTTTTGCGTTGGAAAGTGTTGATCTAGTACCGATAGAGATTTCGGCATGATGCTCTCCTTGTCGTTTAGGGTTGGGGCTGCATTTTTGAAAATTTGTTTCACTGCCCAATAACCTCAGGCTTGAGCCGCTTGGATTAAACGGAGCTGCTCGATAGCGAGCAACTCCGTTTGTACTTGTTCGACGCCTTTTGGGGTCTTGGGACTATGATGTCGAACTTATTATTGGCTAGCATTTTCCTTCACGGACGGCGTCTCAGGGACGCCGAATCAGTTTACTTCTGATTACTCCGTGAACGCGCCACATACTTTGGAGCTGGAGGCAGTCGAAGAGGCTGTGGCCACCTTCCGCACAGGACACGGCCAACGAGTCGCCGTAGGTACCGACGTTCTCGAAGATCCGCAGACCGGTCCCAGGTATAGAGGCCCCTACACGTTTCAGATAGGCAAAGTGCTCACCCTGCCGTGCGGCCACAAGCGCTACGACATCGCCCTTCATGGGTTCGATAGGTGATGCGGTCGATAGTTGAAGCGACTCCAGCAACACGAGATCACCGTTTCTGACCACTGGGTAGCCGCTGTCCTCAATGATACGGGCGCCAAGTAGCGGCTTGTCCAATATTGAGCAAGCAGTGACGCATCGAGCCTCTTGAACGCCATCTCGACTTTCATTGCCATAGAAAACGGCAACGATGGGAAGAATCCGGACCTTGTTCTTTGACAGGGTCAGAGCCGGCGCCACACGCTCGGTACCGGACTGGTCGCATGCCAATGTCAGTTTGGACGGATCTCTCTGGTCGGGGTGGTAGCGACGAGCTAGAACGGTATCCCCGTACAGAGCAATCACCGGATCACCATTTCTTGCTTCTTCGCTCAGCGAAACGGCCACCGTTTGCCCTGGCAACGCCAGTGCTCCGAGGCTGGAACCTCGGATAACATACAGTGCCACCTCACCTAAATCGGCTAACGAGATTGTGGTGAACTCACCCTCCACGGCAACGGCGTCTGTATGCGTGCGCGCGCTAAAATCGCCAAGGACTCGAATGGTTTTTTTGTTAAGAGCGATGGCCGCAGGAGCTGCGGGCGACGCCGCAAAAAAGAAGTCTTCATCCTCACGGGTAAGCCGCCCCATGAACCTGGCATATGATGCACTGCAGCTGCGCAGCAGTCGGTCCACTTCATCAAAAGCATCGCTTACTTCACTGGCGTCGAAAGGTGTAACGTCACGCAGGTTGTGGTGTGCGTGATTGATGACTGAGTAGAACGGTGAACCCGGCCGCAGTGATTTGCAATTCAGCAGACGCTCGAACGGCACCTCATTAAATGGCTGCTCACCGCCGTTGCGGGCACTGCTGATATGGCCGACGAGATCGGCGAGGGTGGGTTTGTACATAAGCATGGGATCTGACGCCAGCAAGTCCCAAAGCCGGTTCTCGATATGCAGGCGTACTCGCTCAACAAACTCCTGCGCTTTTGCAACATCCGATTCGTCAAGCTGCCATGCAGCGCGCCTCTCCAACACCTCCTCGACGGCAGGGGTGAAGGCCGCAGTCTGCCGCGAGGCGGAGATAGGGCTGATCTGCAGCATCGTCCACGACGGGGAACCCAATGACGTTTTTGGCAACCGGCTCTTCACGGCCGCAATAAAACGGTTGTCATTCGAGGTGATGACAGGCGCCATACCTGCGTCGACAAGCTTTGGTATGGCGGCTGCAAGATTTTCCGTGTTAATGGGATCGAAGTAGGTCTGGGGATCGTCTAGCTGCAGCACATCAAGTGCTCCGGCACGATCACGAATGCGCTCCCACAAACTGAACACAAACGCCCAGACGCAAGCGCGAAGATGTGAAGAGTTCATCACCTCGTGCGCGTGCACTCGAACGGAGCCTAGGCCAGCATACAGTCCCACACCTTGAGTCCGCACCGGATCCAAGCCGATGTAGGCAGGCCCTCCTACGTAGTGCGGCCTGTAGATGACTTTTAGCCAAGCAGTCGTCGTTTCATCAAGCACAGTTATTAAGCCTTCTACCTGGTGATGGACCAGTCCGGGTAGTCGGAGGAATTCCTTGATTGCTTCCGTTGCTCGACGTAGCAGGCGGTGCCGCTTTCGTGCACCCTGCCAGCTTTGCCGAACCAGCTCGATTTCATTGAGCTGACGCAGCAGCGCAATTATGGGGTCGGCGGACGTGACCGCTTGCTGCAGGGCAATAATCTGTTGTCGCAACGGACACAGAGACATGACAGGCCGGTCGTTGGAATTGTGCTCTCGACTGAGTTGACCGTTACCGAAATAGCGCTGTGTGATCTGCCTAATCTGAGACTCACTCACATGTCGATGGCGTGCGAGCGATAGGGCCGTCTGCAGGTTAGTAAACCTGTTGGCCAAGGAGGTTGAGCGAAGTTCTTGCGGTAACTCGACCGCCTCGGGTTCATCCAAATCGGGTAGCGGATAGGCCTGCACCGCTTGTTCCCAAACCTTTTCGGCATTCTGCTTCAGCTGACGTAGCTGAGTAGTAAAAGCTTGATCTCTTAACAGCTCGGTTACGTACGCCTCACGATAAAGATCGATCAGCGACGCACGAGATCGGGTGTCGACGAATGGACGAAGCGTGGTAGGAAGCGATTCCAACAGTTCGCTGGCTGCATCACGCTGCCAATCCTGCAGCGTCTTCGTAGCATCGGTATGCGCAAGCTCACTCGCCTTGAGTGCATCAAGCACCTCCTTATCTAACAGCGCGTCCGGAGGCACTGCGTTAAGGTCGGAACCACAGACTGGGCAATCGCTGAGCGGCTTTTCGGGATGATTGCGGCGGTACCATTGAGAGACTATCGCATACAGTTGCCATCGTGCGGTTTCCTCTTTCTTTCGTTGCCGTGCAACCTGCTCACTCGCTCTCTCCTTGAGCTCCTCGAGCTTCGCAATGACAGCAGTTCGGTCGTCTTCAGTGATTTCTCCCAGCCGCTTGAGCGTCTCGACGGAGGGCAGTGCCGCGATTGCCAAAGCTCCAAGACGCTCCCTGGCGACAGTGAGGGTGGAGATGAAGGCATCTACCTGCTCCTTCGTTTCCAGCCTGACGGAACCAGCAAGAATCTCATCAATGTCATGCTGGCCCTGCTGACGTAACTCCTCTAGGTGACTTATCGATCCCGCGATAGTCGCTGTACAACTTTTCCCTTCGCTTTCCTGATCGGGGGAGAGGAAGTCAGGCAAATCTCCAAGTGCTTCGGTGTGTACAGTCCAAGCTTCACCGAGGGTGCGTTTGCAGGCCAAAAATCGCAACTGCGCTGCGCTTACTGTCTCGGTAGCCTTGTCACATTCTTCGCCTGCCAAGCGCTTGACCAAGCGCTCGGAGCGCTTGCCGAGCTCTTGCAAAGGCCTGAGACCTGTCAACTGGGATATCACATCAGCAAATGTGGTTTTCTCGTCGAAGCGCATGGTGGTCGCGATTGCGGGCATCAGGGTACCCGCTTCAATCGCCAGCTGGGGCAGACCAAGCTGCTCCAATCCGCTTACTGGCGTGGTCACTGCGCCTCTCGGACCGAGTTTGAGCTCTCGGCGGACGACTACTTCGTGTCCGGAATGCTCCCTTAGCGTCAGCTCAACCCAGGTGTCCATCGCTGGCTTATCTTGCAGCACCTGCAAATCTTCGGCAGAAGGAAGGGGGACGATAGGTGGCAAGGAGATGGAGTTGCTGGCCGCGCTATAGTCCTCGTCCATCGTCTGCAGGATGTCTACGGATATGGGCTGATGGACAAACGCTGGTTTGTGCTGAGAGCGGTGTGCCTGGCCCGTCAGACACCACATGATCGCACTTTGAAAGGCTGTTTTACCGGCGCCATTAAACCCCCAGACACAGGTGACATCACGATCGAGATCCAGTGAAACAAGCTCCGGCGCCTGGCCGTTCGCATCGCAATGACGGTGTAAGCCCGCGAATCTATGGGCTCTTACCTGGACAATCCGCCACCGAGGACGGTGTAGCGTCGAGGTAGGGCCGTGTTCCTTTGGCGCACCTGCTTTAGGTGTTTCCAGTGCTTGCAGCAACTGATCCACCTCAGTGCCGGAGGTTTGCTTCTGCGCGGCCCAGAGTTCGCGTTTCGAAGCGTAGTGGCGAAACGCAATTCGGGCGTCCTCACTAGCTAACAGGAAGCTATCACCATTCTCTGGAAGCGTAATCGGTCGCCCCCAAGATAGTGCCTCAATAATCTCTTCGAGGGTGCTGGACTCCAGTTCCAAGGGCGACTGTTGCACTGTCATGCTTTTTCCTCCAGGAGAGGATTGAAATGCTACTCAACGGCTTCTGCCGTTGTCATCCCGTTTGTGAGTGCATGGCATCGTCGTTGCTGAGTTTGGCAGCCTTGGCCCGTTTTTTCGTCACCAGCTTACTCCGCCTGGCCTTCAGCGCCCTAGCCAGTGAATTGACCCATACGCATTTTCATCGTCCCAGCTCGTCGGTCGGCTGAGGCGCAGAACAATACCCACGCGGCGTACACCGACTCGGTATCCGTGGCGCTCCCCAGAAATTTATTGGTCTGGGCAGTCAAGAAATTGAAAGCCTCGGAGCGCGTCACCCTTCAAAGGCTTGGCTTTGAATTCGCTACTCGTTAACCAACAATGCTTGCGGTGGGTCTGAGCTACCAGAGAGAGGGAAATAGAAAGTCTATAGAGTGCCGCGAAAGCTTGAGGGATACCGGCTGGCGGTGCTCCAGAGTGATCAGCCCCTCTCTAGACATCTGGCTCAGCAGGTCGTGCGTGGTAGTCACATCGAGACCCAGGCGCGCTCGGATATCGTTGCGTTGCTGGTCACCCAGGTAGAGGAGCGTTTTGTAGATATCACGGCACTCAATCTGCAGTGCGGGCAGGTATCCACCTTTACTGTCTGGCAGTAAGCGGCGGCTCCGCACTTCAAAATATGCGTCGATCCGTTGATCGAGCCTTACCGGTTCCAGCTGCATACTGAAATACTGCAACTGATCCAATGCTGTCTCTGTGAAAAACCTAGTCCAGCGCCACAAACCGCTATCCGACAATTCGCCACGGCCGTCTAATCCGCCTTGGCGCGGAGCATCCGCAGCGCGCAGCATCTCGTAATAGGCGGCGATATTGCGAGCGAACCCACGGCTCATGGACCACAAGCCAGACCCACTCAAGCCAGCAGCCTTGAGGTACTGATCTGTGAATAGGCAGCCCGTACGACCATTGCCGTCCATGAATGGGTGTATCCACATCAGGCGGTGGTGCGAGGCAGCAGCGGCTAAGAGCCGCGATTGCCCGTGGATCCAGTCTAGACGGTACACGCGCTCAAAGTCGTTGAGGTGCAACTGCATCTGTTGCGAAGTAGGGGGGATGTGTTGGCCAACGCGGACCTCACATTTGCGAAATTCACCAGGGACCATGTGCGCGGAAAATCGCTGGCTCGAATGATTGCATTTCCAGCATCCGTTCAGGCACGCCGACATAGAGTTTGCGATGTAGGCGTGCGATTGTGACCTTCGCACACACGGTGACCTTGTTGAATGGCTCATTGACGAGCCGGCGCTGGGCTTCAATGTGGCGGTTGACCTCTTGCAGGCTTTGGTCACCCTCGATCATATGAGGACTCTCCTCGGCCATCAGAATGTCGATCGGTGCGCTTGAATTCCCCTCGATCTTGTTGCTGTAGTACGAATTTACAAGCTGTACCAGATTCATCAGCGGCGCGCGTAATGAGGCTGGAATCCCGGTGTGAAGGGTCTCGTCGAGCCTCATGATCTGGATGGTTTGTTCCAGCAGCTCCTCCGTGGCCTTATCTTGGGTGATGTATGGGGTGAATGTCATTGCCACCTAGTCCTTTGTACAGCTAGTTATAAAGGCTTAGAGCGTTTCAAACGCTTCTCCTTGCCGGCTAGTGGATGGTCATGTCAACGCCAGAGCAATCAGCTGTGGCAGTAATTTCTCAGCAGGGCCTATCAGCATGATCTCGTTCGGCCCATTCATGGATACATCTACGTTATTGACGTGTACGACCATTGCACCAGACGCTAACGCGATATCTGGTAAGTCAGCAGCAGGCCTGACCACACCAGAAGTCCCGATAGAAAGCAGGACGTCACACTCTCGCGCTGCTCGGCTGGCGGTTTTCCATACGCCTGGCGGAAGGTCCTCACCAAACCACACCACAGCTGGACGCAAGCGGCCGTTGCATCGACGGCAGCGGGGCGGTTCGATCAATGCGCCTTCCGATGGAATGATCGGAAACACCAGCGGTTCCACAAGGAATCGATGACAGGCGAAACACTTGGGGTGCATCAGGCTGCCATGGAGATGAAGCACGTCCTGATTGCCCGCCCGCTCGTGCAAATTATCAATATTCTGAGTGATCACAGTGACACTCCGGCCGCTGCCAGATAACCGTTGGATCGCCTGATGCCCAGCATTGGGCTGAGCTTGCATGACCTGCTGGCGCCGCCATAGGTACCAGCCCCAAACCAGCGCCGGATTTTCGCGAAATGCCTTCGCGGTTTCTAAACGCTCAGGGTCTTGGCGCTCCCACAACCCGGTCAGTCGGTCGCGGAAAGTCGGAATGCCGCTGCCGGCAGAAACGCCAGCACCGGTTAACACCATGATCTGTTGCGCATCCCGCAGTGCGTCTGCGGCTTTTGCTAGGGTATTCATGAGTCCTCATCACCCTAACGCGGGGCAGGGAAGGCTGGCTGTCAGGAGAGCGGCCGCGGGAGGTATCGGAATTGTCGCTATTAGGTGAACAGCCGTTACGGGCGCCTCGTGCCGAAAAAGCACGGTCCGCGCTTGGAAAGCAGAAACCGCGTTGTGGACGGGCTTCGCCGGTCAACAACGCCGTGCGTACCTGCATCAAAAGTGCGCGTACAACTGCGGTTCGTCTGCAGACTTAGGTGGAGGTGCCGCGCTGGTGATTCGTGCTTTTAGGTTGCGTGCCGAATACAGCGCATGTGACCGTTTCCGCAGGCGTAAATCGAGATCCCCTAATTTGTATGTGGCCACCGCGGTCTCGTAAACCACCGCGCTTTGCGGGGATTCAAGCCCACGGTGGATCACAATCTTACGAAGCTCTTCCAGGCTCCAGTGCGGACGTCCGCTGATGGATGGAGGACATAGCATTTGCACCTGCGCGATCTCAACACCCGCTGCCTGGCTGAGGAAAACGTTGAGTTCGTAAGCATCCTCAACCACAGCTGCTCGCTCGCTCTCACCGTTGAGGGGCGATCGCAAGGTCACCCAAAAGCACATCCCCTCAATTTCACAATAAGAACCCGTACGGACAGTACGGGTGTGAGATTCGGACAAATAGATCAAAACGGGCTCCACTGAGCGCTGCATACCCCTAGGCGACCAGTCACCAGGGCCGTAAACGCCAAATTATCCCACAATGAACACTATAGATTGTAGCCCTATCGTGTTCGATAGCGCTTCATCATTCCTTTTCTGAGGAATGATGATGGAAATCCGTGAATCCCTGGGTGAGGCACTGCGGCGCATGCGCATGCTTCACGACCTGACCCAGGAAGATTTCGCCGTAGTCAGCAGTCGAACCTACGTGAGCTCCCTCGAGCGAGGACTCAAGTCGCCGACGATTCAAAAAATCGAAGAGCTGGCCGGCCGTATGGGTATCCACCCACTCAGTCTCATCGTATCGGCGTACCTTATCCAAGACCCAGAGGTGGGCTTAGACGGGCTGATTAAACAGATCAGAAAGGAGGCGCTCAAGCTTTGACGGTCGATCCAGCACCGACAATGAGCGCTATAGTGTTCACTCTTTGCTAAATCGATTACCATCGCGCTGCTCACTGATAACAAGCTTCGGGGAGCAGCGTAGCAATGCGTAGATCATTCCATGGCTAAGGTGACCCCTTCTACATCCAAATGCCTATGGCCACCGCCGCTGCTTTCCTTTTTTCAGATGGCCAGTACAGGCGATCGTGACGAGAATCGTGGAAGATTCCTGACTAGCTCTGGCGAAGGCTGCAGGCCGGGAGCCTGGATGGAGGAGGGCGTAGCTAAATAATGTGGTTTTGTCTCTCAGGCTTAGCGAGCGGAGCGTACTCATTGGCTAAGCTTCCAACCCAGTGCTACCCATGCGAACTGCCACCTATCTCGTCCTGAGCGGCTTTGACAACCGCGTCGGGATCAGAAGATATGAGATCCTTCGGCAGCTGACCCGCCAAATACGAATTGGATGATTCAAACCATAACGCCAGGCTCCAGCCACTCATCCTAGTGGCCAGCACAGCTATGACGCGCTGCATTCCCCGCTGCGCTACCGCCAAGCTGCGTGATTCAATGGCATAACGCGGGAAATACTCCACACCTTCGTAGCTAATGGAAAAGATCGCACCCTCCAGAAGTCGGTCAGGACAGCTGTCACTTCGCCCCTTAACCGACGCGGGCAACAGCGCATGCAGCTCTGGCCAGGTGAGCCAGTTTCCGCTGGCCATGATCCTCGATTGGACCTTGGACTGTAAAATGGCCTCTCGGCGGGAGGTATTACTCGCCTTTCGGAATACACGCATTCTGCAAAACGCTCCATAAGCCTTAGGGGGAGGGGTGACTACTGGTTAATCCTGAGCTGCCCGCCGAGAGATAAATCACCGCTTATTCAGATTGCTCGGTAGTGGTAGCGGTCGACCGCTGGCCCAGGATAGTCGGCGCTCTTCCTCATCCGGTCCAGCTGATCTATGCGCTGGAGCCTTTACCCAAACCGTCTCCGATGGCCGATCAAGGACTGACTGTCAGCGACGCCCCGTGTCCTGGAAGTAATCGTCCCGGGTAACCAGGCCCAAGTCACCATTATCAGCAGACGGCTCACTACTGAACAGGCGCTGAACACGTCGCTCTTGCTTCACGTACGCCAGAGTCTGAAAAAAGCAGTGCTCACAGAGGTGTACCTCAAAGCGCTGTCCATCGTGGTCGCTGCCATACCCCCAGTGGGCTTGCAGGGTTCCGTACTGGTAACTGCCCGCAGCCATGCGCGTAGAGCTACCGCAGACATCACACGTGACATCAGTAATGGCCTCAATCTCGACCCGCCCGGTAATTTTCACTCTTGGCTCCTAGAAAAAGGCTTCGATCCCTGTTGGACGCCAGGCTGGGAATCGGCAGGCGATCCGAGCTCAACCGCGGTCCCGCATGCCGATGCGTTTAACCGAATGCGCGCGCTCCTGATCATGCGCGTGATAATAGGTGTTCTGGGTCGTACTGAGGTTGCTGTGCCGCAGGTCTTCCTGCAGGTCTTTAGGATTGCGCAGCGGCG
The DNA here is from genome assembly GCF_004357765.1 of Pseudomonas putida. Taxonomy (GTDB): domain Bacteria; phylum Pseudomonadota; class Gammaproteobacteria; order Pseudomonadales; family Pseudomonadaceae; genus Aquipseudomonas; species Aquipseudomonas putida_U. The sequence goes on from NZ_SMTE01000001.1 coordinate 222,342, forward strand.
CGTCAAAGGTGGCAGAGGTGTGTCGCAGCCAGTGAGCAGACGCACAGCGCAGACTTTCCATCTCATGGTTCGCGCGGCCTTCGCTGCGCATCTTCTCTACGGCTTTATCAAAAACAGCCTGGAGGAGGGCGCGGATCTGTCGGTCAGACAAACCTGCGCGACCCTTGAGCGTTTTGATCAGCGGCGTACTTTCCCCAGGATGAGGTAATTCGGAAAGCCCTAGGAATCGGCGATAACGTTTCAAATAGCGCTCTACGTAAACATCCCGCACGGCAATCTTTGCCGCCTTGTTGCCTTTACCCACCGTGAAGTACCACCAGTTGCCTTCATCATCTAAGCGAAAGTCTCCCATGGTGGGCTTCCAATTCTTTCGACCGGCGAGATCTGAAACCCGTAGGTACATGGCGAACAGCGTGGCAACAATAAATAAGGTTCGCTCATGCCGCTCCGGCTCGGCGTTCGCCATCTCCTCAACGGTATCCAGGACAAAGTCCCACTGCAGCGGCGTGAGCGCCCGCGAAGAAGCAACTTCGTGTTCTTGCGTGGAGAATCGGTTGCCTTTTTTAAGGAGCCGAAAAGGATTCGCTTGGGTGAAGCCATCCTCAATGAGGAACTCATAGAACCGGCTGCAAACCGTGTACACCTGATTTAATGTGCCGTTCGCCGCTTGATAGTGCTGGGTGCTAGTAGATTCTGCAGCCATCGCCTTGCTGGACTTCATGTTGAAGGGATGCCATTTGGGATTAGGCATCCAGGCTTCGCGTGCATCCACGGCGCCCGGGTTGTCCAGGAAACGACTGCGGGTCACCGGACCGACCCAGTCAGCTGGGGGGGTTCGGCAGAAATCCAGATAGTCTTGCGCATCCTGGCGCTTCAGGTGATTCAGCGGTTTGCCCTGGACCAGCAGTGCCCACAGCAACAAGCGCTCGGTATGACTGCGGTACGAATTGAACGTCTGCGCGTTGTCGGAAAACGCGCGCAGGAACGCACGCACCGCCGCGTAGCCCCGGTCAGGTTCCAACGCAGCTTCACACTCATTCAAGAAGGACGCGACGCAGGCCAAGGGTGAGCCGTGCATACTGAAGTCTTGCTCGATGAAGTTGTCGTAGGTTTCGAACAAGGGTTGGGGTGCGCGCGCCATGGAATACCAGCCAGATTTTAAAGATAATAGACTTCCAGTTATGACAGTAATCGGAAGTTTCAACCTTTTGCGAAGAAAAAGCGTCGAATCACTGATGGTAACGACAAGCCTAGCTAGGCGCAACATGAGAGTGCTGTGACTGCATCAATGACAGATGTCTTGCCGCGCTCCTTCAGGTTTAGGTAAATACGCTCATCAAGCGCTCTTAAATTTGGAGACTTTCCTACACTCCCTAACTGATATAAAACCTGCACAAACATCCTTAAAGCCATACTTGAACGCAGCAGTGGTGCTGGTGGAAAGTCGCCTTATTACTTCCAAGGCGTGGGAAAGTCGCCTTATTGATTCCAAAACTTGGGAAAGTCGCCTCAATCTTGCAATCTGAAGGGAGGATTTTTCGTCGATTCACGACGCTTACTCCGAAGAGTGGAAAATCCACTCATTAATTGCTAACGCTAAAGGGGTTAGGAAACGATGTCTGACTCAAAAATAGGGCACTTTGGCTTCAGATGATGAGGCTAAGCTGCACAGATGTCGCTTTAATTCGCAGGGCGTTGCCTTGGTTATCAATTTTATTCAATCAGATCAATGGGTTAGGCATGACTACTGGTGAGTCGCCTCATTTAGCGACAGCCTCAAAGGTGGTACAGGTGGGAAGGATAAGTGCTTAATTTTTCAGGAACGGGGTTTTGTGGAAATCTCAACGGAGGTTAGTGGAAACGGACAGACAGTGAGTCATTCAATAATACTAGATTTAACATAATACGCATTATGCGCAGATCCGTATTTCCCACAGCGTACCCACCCAGGGTACATTTCAAGCTCTAGAACCCTCTCAAAAACGTTCTATCGCCAGGCAATAAGGACTCCCAGTTCATGTCCCATCATCCATCCGCCGATCAAATCATCGATCTCTACGATCGTCACGCCTCAGCCTGGAATGATATCCGCGCCAAACACTTCGTTGATCGCAAGTGGATCGAGCGCTTCCGCTCATTGCTTCCGCCATCTTCAACCGTCCTTGATCTGGGCTGTGGTTCTGGTCAGCCTGTAGCGCGTTATCTGATCGAAGCCGGAACTTCTGTGGTCGGCGTGGATTCCTCAAGGCAAATGCTTGCCTTATGCGCAGAGCGATTTCCTGCGCAGGAATGGATTCAAGCAGATATGCGCACATTGGCCCTTGATCGGCAGTTCACCGCTATCCTGGCATGGAACAGCTTTTTCCATCTCAAACCCGAAGATCAGCGTCGAATGTTCCCGATATTTCAACGCCATGCAGCACCAGGGGCACTGCTGATGTTCACCAGTGGTCCTGCACATGGTGAAGCCTTGGGCGTATTCGAGGGCGAAACGCTGTACCACGCGAGCCTGGCCCCACAGGAGTACACCGAGCAACTGCACGATCATGGCTATGAAGTCTTGGATCACATCGCAGAAGATGCGGAATGTGGGGGCCAAACGGTATGGCTGGCGCGTCGCCTGCCCTGATTCATATGCTTTAAAATAATAACTACGCTAAATAGTCATTTAGCGTAGTTATATCAACGATGGTCATTTCGGGCGGGGCGCCTCTATCCCCAGGTCATCCCAGTACGGCGGCGTTCCGATCGCTTCAAGCAGAAACGCCGTCACCGCCTGTACCTTGAGCGAGCGCAAGCGATTTTCAGGCGAAAGCAGGTGGATGGGACTGGGATTAACATCCACGGCACACTGCCAATCTGGCAGCAGGTGCACGAGCTTTCCTTCCGAAAAATCGTCCTTTGCGAACAGCCAGGATGGAAACAGCACGATTCCCCGGCCTGCGCGTGCCGCACTGGCCAGCACCTGAGCGTTGTTGCTGAGCAACGGTCCCTGAACTTCGACCATCTGCGCCTTGGCCTGGCCAGGCTGACTGAAATACCAGCGTTGGGCCCCTGCCCGCCCCTTGTATACCAGGCATGCGTGCCCGGTGAGGTCTTGCGGTGACTGTGGCCTGCCATGGCGCGCCACATAGGTGGCGCTGGCCGCCAGTACGTAACGTTGGTCGGCGACCTTGCGCCCGATCAGGCCGGAGGCCTCCATGTGCCCAACCCGCACGGTGATATCCGCGCCCTCTTGTACGGGGTCGATGAACGCATCGGTCAACGTGAGTTCGACGGTGATCCCTGGGTAGCGGTCATGCAGCCGGTCGAGCAATCCGGCGAACTGCAGAGTCCCCAACGCCAAGGGCGCATTGAGCCGCACCACACCGTGGACATGTTCCGGTCTGGCCCGCAGCGATTCATCCGCCGCATCCAGTAGATCGATGACTTCACGGATCTGACTGTAGTACCGCTCGCCAGCCTCGGTAAGCGTCACCCCACGTGTATTGCGATACAGCAATTGCTGGCCAAGCTCCTGCTCCAACGCGGCGATGAACCGCGATACCGAAGAAGGCGGAACCTGAAAGTGGCGAGCGGTGGCGATGAAACTTCCGGACACAGCCACCTTGGCAAAATAGCGATGAGCTTTGAGATGCATCTCTGCCACGCGGCTGAAGGACTGAGTTGCGATTATAGCAATGATGTTTTGAAAAAGTGCTGGATTGTGCTTATTGAAGCATCGACCTAGCCTCTGCACTTCGTTTCGCAGAGGTACCTCAATGCAACAACTATGGATTCTCCCCTTGGTCGTGCTGGCCGGCATGGGTTTGTCGGTCGAGGCCGGCCTGCTGGGCCCGCTGGGCGAGCAGATCGGCCACGGTTGGGCCACCCTCGGCATCTTTGGCCTGGGCACGCTCCTGCTCACCTTGGGCCTGGTGTTCGCACGGCCTAGGCTTGGACGGCTGTTCGGCAAACCGCGTTGGATGCTCGTCGGAGGCGTACTCGGACCGGTCTACGTGGGCGCACTGACCCTGGCCACGCCGCATATCGGCGTCGGCCTGACCATGGTCGGGATTCTCTTCGGTCAGGTGGCCGCCAGCTTGGTCATCGATCATTTCGGCTGGTTCGGCGCAGGAAAGCGGCCCGTCGACCACTACCGGGTCGGTGCCCTGGTGGCGATTCTTGGCGCCCTGTGGTTCATCAATATCTGAAAGGAGTCACGCAGTGCTCATCATCATGCTTTTGCTCGTCGTGTTCAGCGGCGCCGTGCTCTGCGCGCAATCGGCCATCAATGGCCGTCTGGGTGCAGAGGTGGGCGTACTGGAAAGCGCTTGGCTCACCTTCGCGCTGGGTACCCTCGTCAGCTTCCTGTATGCCTTCCTGTTCGAGCCGCCGCACGCGATGACCCTGTTCACCGTGCCGCGTTGGCAAATCACGGGGGCTTTCTTCGGCGTGCTGTACATGTTGGTGATCGTCTTCGCCATGCCGCGGGTCGGCACAGCGGCAGCTACCGTGGCAGTGATCAGCGGCCAGTTGCTGATGAGTCTGCTGGTCGATCACTTCGGCTGGTTCGGCAATCACGTCATCCACCTTGGCAGCTCGCGCATGATCGCGATCGGCCTGCTCGCGGTCGCGCTGGTACTGATCTACAAGAGCAATGCCGCTGAAGCAGTCACCAAACGTACCCAGGCTATCACTGGCTGAATACCATTGGTCGGCTCGGTCTGAGATCGCAATGACCCCTGGCGACTGGCAAAGCTCTCACATGATGAGGGGTGGTCAGGGCTTGCCTCTCACACCTGTATTGGCCTGCCCTCGCGCGGGCCTTTTTTTCCTTCAGGCGAGGACAGCAGCATGCATTCATTCCATATGGGCGGCGGCAATGCGCAGGACGACTGGCCGGAACTGGAACCCATGCCGAGCAACGATCACGCCGATGATCCCGATGCCGACCCCAATCTGACTGACGATGACCAGAACCGCCCCGGCGTACCGGCGAGCGACCCGGAGTCCGGGGCTTGATGCAAGTTGTCCCGGCACCACAAGGAGGACCGGGGCAACACACTACAGGGTGGCGGGATCTTTTTCTCCGGTCGGCGGATCACCTGCGGCCTGGCTGGCCTTGTCGCCGGACAACCGCCAACTCACGGCAGTGATGCCGTAGCGCTCCGCCATGGGCCGACTGACCTTGCGAATCTTCTCGCGACCGAACTTGGGAATGATACCGATACCCGCATCACAGCTTGCCCAATGCCACGCCTCGGCATTGTCCATCCGCTCCAGGCGTATGATGAAACTGCGCGGCTTGCCGTGCAGTTGGTAATCGATGATGTACAGCTGGGGACTAGGCATCCCTGGGCCCTCCTCTTCTCCATGGATGACTTCCTCATGGAGTATCACCCGCGTCAGAAGATTCAATAAATCGTCGAATCCGTTGCCTGAACGGTGGAGGGCGACGGCGTCGGGGACCGGACTGCGCCGCTACCCGCCAGTCATTAGCGGGTAGCGGCGGACGGTTCACTGGCTCTTGGAGCGACCGCCGCCATGGCTGTTCTGGCCTCCCTTGCGGCCGGCTTGCGAAGCGCGCTCACGGTCGTTGGCAAAGTTGCCGCCAGAGGCCTGGCCACCCTTCTGACCGGCGCGGGATGCCTTTTCGCGGTCGTTGGCGAAATTGCCCGGGTTGGTTTCCTTGGTACCGCCACGTTGGCTGGGCTGGGCTTGATCACGAGCCATATCGTATCTCCTTGCGATGGGAAGGTTTGCTCAGGTCGGTGGACCTTGCCTTAGCTCCGAGCCGGAGCTGCCAGCTAATGCTCCATCGCCTTGCCAGATGTCGGACAGGTGGCACCAAAGTTTGGCGTTGCGGCAAACACTGCACCGCCGTATTCCGCCGCTTTGACCAAGACCGTGGCCTTGAGCGCTCGCAGTCTGGGGAACGCCAAGCCTATAATCGCCACTCATATGCCCAGCGCTTGGTCGCGGGGCCGCAGACAGGTATGCAGAAGGTCATGAGATGAAGTCGTCCCCCTCGCAACCCGTATCCGGGCCCGACAACCCCCACCTGAGCACCAGCCACCTGGACTTCCCGGTTGTCGGCATCGGCGCCTCGGCGGGCGGCCTGGAGGCTATCGGCACGTTTTTCCGGCAGATGCCCAGCGATTGCGGCATGGCCTTCGTGGTGGTGCTGCACCTGTCTCCGGACCACCAGAGCGTGGCCGACCGCATCATCCAGGAAGCCACTGCCATGCCTGTGCGGCAGGTCAGTGAGCCGGTCCCCATTCAGCGCAACCACGTCTATGTCATTTCGCCCGCCAACCGGCTATCGACCAATGACGGTTACTTGCGGGTCGCACCTGCCAACCGCCGGCGCGGCGACCACGTCGCCATCGATCTGTTCTTCCGCGACCTGGCCGACGTGCACAAGAGCCACGCCTTCTGCGTGGTGCTGTCCGGCACCGGGGCCGACGGCGCGGTGGGTCTTTCCCGAATCAAAGAGCAAGGTGGCGTTACCCTGGTCCAGAGCCCCGACGATGCTCAGTACGACGGCATGCCGCGTGCCGCCATCGAAACCGGCATGGTCGACCTGATCCTGCCGGTTGCCGAAATCCCCCAGAAACTGCTCGATCTCTGGCGTACCGCGCGGCAGGTTCGATTGCCCGATATCGGTGATGACAACCTTCCGCCATCGCTGGGCCACGCGGTCGATCACACGTACATGTCGGAAACGCTGCTCGAGGAAATCCTCCAGCGTTTGCGCGCCAACACCGGACACGACTTCCAGCACTACAAGCGCGCTACCGTGCTGCGGCGCATGGAGCGGCGCCTGCACGTCACCGGCCAGACCGACCTGGAAGCCTATCTTCGCTATCTTGAGCAACATCCCGAAGAGTCCGCCGCGCTACTGGCCGACATGCTGATCGGTGTGACCAACTTCTTCCGTGACCGCGAAGCGTTCGAATCCCTCGAGCGCCATGTGCTGCCGCAGTTGGTCAGCGAGCCGCAGGACGATGAGACACCTGGCGAAGTGCGCGTATGGTCAGCCGGCTGTTCCACTGGCGAGGAGGCCTATAGCCTGGCCATTCTGGTGTCCGAACAACTGGCGCTGGAGCAGCGTGAGGCCAAGGTGCAGGTGTTCGCCACCGACCTCGATGATCGCGCCATCGATATCGCCCGCTCCGGCACTTACCCCGAAGCCATTCTCACCGACGTGCCGCCTGCGCGACTGCGCCAGTTCTTCGTCAACGAAGACCAGCACTACCGAGTGCGCAAGGACATTCGCGAAAAGGTCCTGTTCGCTCGTCATAACCTACTGTCCGACCCGCCTTTCTCACAGATCGGCCTGATCGTCTGCCGCAACCTGCTGATCTACCTCGACCGCGAGGTACAGCGCGAAATCCTGCAGATGTTCCACTTCGCCTTGCGCCCCGGCGGCTACCTGTTCCTCGGCTCGTCCGAGTCGGCCGATGCCGCCGCAGACCTGTTCGTCGTGGTCGACAAGCGCAACCGCATCTATCGCGCCCGTGACGTCAGCCCCACCACGCGTCGCTCTGGGCGGCAACTGCCCGACGCCGAGCCCGCGCCATCGCCGGTGAACAGACGCACGATCGCCAAACCGGGGCGCAAGCTCGTCTATGCCGAAATCCACCACCGGGCCCTGGCACGCCGCACGCCGCCGAGCCTGGTGGTCGATCTGGACGGCAATATCCTGCACATGAGCGAAGGCGTCGGCCGCTTCCTGCAGTTGGCCGGTGGCGAGCCCAGCCGCAACCTCATCAACCTGGTACTGCCGTCCCTGCGCCTGGCCCTGCGCAGCACGCTGTTCCAGGCACGTCAGGGCGTGCAACCGATCACCTCGCGGCCCATCGAACTGGATGAAGGGCAGCTTAAATGCCAGGTGGAAATCACCGTGCAACTGCACAAGGATGAACCCAGCGGCACCGACTGCCTGCTAGTGGTGTTCGAGTTGCGCCAGGCCGACGCCCCGTTGCCGGAGCCGGCAGGCATTCGCCAGACTGACAGCATGGTCCTCAACAACTTGGAGCGTGAGCTGCAACGTACCCGTCAGCAGTTACAGGAGACGATCGAACAATCGGAGATATCCAGTGAGGAACTGACCGCCTCGAACCAGGAAATGCAAGCCATCAACGAGGAGCTGCGCTCGGCCAGCGAAGAGCTTGAAACCAGCAAGGAAGAGCTGCAGTCGATCAATGAAGAACTGTTGACCGTCAACTATGAGCTCAAGACCAAGGTCGAGGAAACCGACAAGGTCAACGACTACCTGAGCAACCTCATCGCCTCGACCGACATCGCCACGGTCTTCGTCGATCGCAATCTGCATATCCGCTGGTTCACGCCGCGCGCCACCGATCTGTTCAACATGCTTCCGGTGGACACCGGCCGATCACTGCTCGACATCACCCACCGCCTGGCCTACCCCGAGCTCGCCGACGACGCCCGCGCGGTGGTCCAGGGCCAGTCCATCGTCGAGCGCGAAGTCAGTAGCAGCAGCCAGCGCTGGTACCTGGCACGTCTGCTGCCCTATCGCTCCAGCGAGCAGAAAATCGACGGCACAGTGCTGACGTTCATCGACATCAGCAAGAGCCGCGCAGCCGAGGAGCGCGTGCGCCTGGGCGAAGAGCGCATGCGCCTGGTGGCCGAGAGCACCCATGACTTCGCCATCATTCTGCTCGACGAGCAAGGTTTGGTCACCGACTGGAACACCGGTGCCACGCTGATCTTCGGCTACACCAAGGAAGAAGTGCTAGGCACCAGCTATGCCCTGATCTTCACCGACGAGGACCGCCAGAACGGCGTTCCCGAGCAGGAATTGCGCAGCGCCCGCCAACACGGCCGCGGGCAGGACGAGCGCTGGCACGTGCGCAAGGACGGTAGCCGCTTCTACTGCAGCGGCGAGGTATCGTTGCTCAAGGGCAATAGCCTACGAGGCTACGTCAAGATTGCTCGCGACCTGACCGGCCACAAGCGCCTGCACGACGAGCAAAGCAAGCAACTGGCCGAGTCGCAGAGCTCCAGCCACATGAAGGACGAGTTCTTCGCCGTCATGTCCCATGAGCTCAAGCACCCCCTGAACCTGATTCAGCTCAATGCCGAAATCCTGCGCAGACTGCCTTCGGTGAAGAACGTCGCAGCCGCCAGCAAGGCCGTGGGCACCATCTGCGAGGCTGTGTCGAGCCAGGCACGAATCATCGATGATCTGCTCGACGTGGCACGCATCCGCACCGGCAAACTCAAGCTCAAGACCGAACCTGTGAATTTCACCGACATCCTGCGCGGCATCCACAGCGTCGTGACCAGCGAACAACAACCCTGCCCCGTCCATCTGGACATAGAGGCCGAGGCCGGCGCCCTGTTGATCATCGGCGACTATACCCGTCTTGAGCAGATCATCTGGAACCTGCTGAACAACGCCCTGAAGTTCAGCCCGGCCGGTAGCGACATCCACCTGCAATTGACGCGCGAAGGCGACGAAGCGGTGTTGCGCGTCATCGACCACGGTATCGGCCTGAACCACGATAGCATCGAGCACATCTTCGACTTGTTCAGCCAGGCTGCGCCGCAGTTGGCCAACCACAGTCGCGAAGGCCTGGGGATCGGTCTGTCGCTGGTGCGCCAGTTGGTCGAGGCACACGGCGGTAGCGTGCTGGCCAGCTCCGCGGGGCTCAACCAAGGCTGTACCTTCACAGTTCGCCTGCCGCTGGGCGCTTCGGAACTCCAATTGCGCGGCGAGGATGTCCAGGCTCCGAGCGAAGGCCGCCTGGCGGGCATCCGCGTGCTGCTGGTCGACGACTCGGTCGAAGTCCTGGAAATCATGCAACAACTGCTAGAGATGGAAAGCGCCGTCGTCGAAGCCTTCAGTGATCCGCGCAAAGCGCTCGAGGCAGCCGCAGGCGGTGAATACGACATCATCCTCTCGGATATCGGCATGCCAGTGATGGATGGACACACCCTGATCAAGGCCCTGCGCGCGTATCACCACTTGCGCCACACCCCCGCCATCGCCCTCACCGGCTACGGCGCCAGTGCCGATCAGCACCGCTCGCGTGAATCCGGGTTCGACAGGCACCTCAACAAGCCTGTGGGCTATGACGATCTGGTCGTGGCCATCGAGACCTTGAGTGGTTCGCTGCCGTACTGACAAGGTCACTTCGCGGCAGCTGCACCCCGCCGTCCATGCTCAGGCATGGACGCTCCACTGACTGGCATCGGTTTCGATGGGCTTGTCTTCGATGGCATGAATCATCCCGCTCTGCAGCGCCTCCTGCGGTCCGAGAATGCGCGGGTATGCCATCAGGTACCGCTGCACATCCAGAACCTCGCTACTGCCTTGGGTCCGTTCGGCGACGATCTGTGCATACAACTGCAAGTCGTAGTCGAGGCTCATGGCATATTCGGCCATGCGCGAATGATCCACCGAACCATGCAGGGTCCAATGGAAGGGATGGAACAGAAACTTGCTGTGAGCGCACGCCGTACGCCGCTCGCCTGCCAGGAACAGGATGTTGCCCATCGACTCGACCGTACCCAGGTTATGGGTGTGTACAGGCACCGGCAGTGTGCGCAGAAAGTTGTAAAGAGTGAAGCCATAACTGCATTCCCCACCCATGGTGGCGATATTGAGCTGAAGTACGTCAGCCCCTTGATGCAACACCTTGGCACAGGTGCTGATCAGGTTGCCGCAGGTCGATGAATTGATCGGACCGGTGAAGTGAATGATGTGTCTGGACATGCGACCTCCGGATTTGGCGGTTCGTTGTCGAATTGGCGCAGACGCTCATTCGGCGTCTTGAGTCGGCTGGTCGGAGCTTCGCTGCTTATGCTCCTGGTCTTCCCCCAAGCGTTGATACTGCTGCCGCAGCGCATGCAGTTGCGCAGGATCCATGTCCTCCAGATCCAACAACGCCTTGTGGGCACGCTTGGTGGTGCGCAGCAGTTCGTCGATCTTGATGTGCAAGACATCGTTGTCGCGGTTCTGGGTGTTCTGGATCAGGAAGACCATGAGGAAAGTGATGATGGTGGTCGACGTGTTGATCACCAATTGCCAGGTGTCGTTGTAGTCGAACAAGGCGCCGCTGAGTGCCCAGATCACGATCAATGCCAGGGCCACACCGAAGGTCAGCGGCCGTCCGGCCCAGTTGGCCAGCCATTGGGCGAAACGCTCGAATCTCATGTCATCGGTCCTCCATCGCGTGCTCCGCTTATGGGTGGAATCGCCGGCGACAGCAAAGTTCAACTTGCCGGTGCTGCTGCGGCCATCGATCAATCGACCTGAACCCTTGCCCCTCTCGGCCTGTCGCAATTCAAGGGCCGACGGCAACGCTTGCAAGGCCCTCAGATAAAGGCAGGTTTCGCAGAGCTTCGAGGAGGAAGGTAGTGAGCGATATCCGCATCGGCATATCCGGGTGGCGCTATGGCCCGTGGCGCAAGGATTTCTACCCCAAGGGCCTGCGCCAGGACGATGAGCTGGCGTTTGCCTCGCGGGCGGTCAACAGCATCGAAATCAATGGCTCGTTCTACGCACTGCAAACCCCCGATCGCTATCTGCAATGGCACCGGCAGACCCCGGACGACTTTGTGTTTTCGGTAAAGGGTCCTCGCTACATCACCCATCTGCGACGCCTGAAAGAGATCGAAGAACCCCTGGCCAACTTCTTCGCCTCAGGGCCGTTGCTGCTGGGTGACAAACTCGGCCCGTTTCTCTGGCAGTTCCCCCCGAACATGCGCTACGACGAAGCCCGCTTCAGCCATTTCCTGCAATTGCTGCCACATGATCGCAGGGCCGCGCGCCGTTGCGCCGAACGCTGTGCCGAGGGCCTGCAAGGCAATGGCGGCACGGCGATAAAAGGCAATGCCCGACTGCGACATGCAGTGGAAGTCCGTCATGACAGCTTTCTCTGCGAGAGCTTCATCAAGCTGCTACGCAAGCATAAGGTGGCGCTGGTGGTGGCCGACAGCGCCGGTAAGTGGCCCTACGTCGAGGATGTGACGGCCGACTTCGTCTACCTGCGCCTGCATGGCGATGTCGAACTCTACAGCAGTGGCTACACCGCGCGGGCCCTACGTCGCTGGAAGCAGCGAATCCAGTGCTGGAGCAGCGGCGGCCAAGCCGACGATGCGCAATTGGTCATCCCAAAGGCGGCCCCCCGACGCGCTTCGCGGGATGTGTATTGCTATTTCGACAACGACCAGAAGGTCCATGCCCCCTACGATGCCCGTCGGTTGCTGGAAAAGCTCGATCTCGACCATGACCTGCTCACCGAGCCAGGCGCCTTGCCGGAGGTGGCCCTGTGAACCCGACCCTGACCACACCTCGCTGCATCATCGACAAGGTCACCTCGGTGAACCGCCTGACCGTGCTGACGATCAACGTGCACAAGGGATTCACCTTCTTCAACCGTAAGTTCATCCTCCCCGAACTTCGCGAAGCGGTGCGTGCGACCGGCGCCGACCTGGTGTTCCTGCAAGAGGTGCATGGCAGCCACCAGCAGCATGCCGAGCGTCATCCGACTTGGCCGCAGGCGCCACAGTACGAGTTTCTCGCCGACAGCATGTGGCCGCAGTTCGCTTACGGCCGCAATGCCGTGTATCCCCATGGCGACCACGGCAATGCCTTGCTGTCGAAATTCCCCATCATCGAGCACCACAATCTGGACGTTTCGGTCGCCGGCAATGAACAGCGCGGCTTGCTTCATTGCCGCCTGGAAGTGCCCGGCCACGCGCAGGTACATGCTATTTGCGTGCATCTGGGCCTGCGCGAAGCCCATCGGCAAAGCCAGATCCGGTTGCTGCTGGAATTGCTCGACAAGCTACCCGCCAAAGCCCCCGTGATCATCGCCGGCGACTTCAACGATTGGCGGTTGAAGGCCGATGCGGTGTTGTCCGAACACCTGGTCGAGGCGTTCGGCGAGCGATTCGGCAGCCCAGCGCGCAGCTTCCCTGCCCGCCTGCCGCTGCTGCGCCTGGATCGCATCTACCTGCGCAACGCCCTGCCCTGCCAGGCGCAGGTGCTGACGAAATATCCGTGGTCGCACCTCTCCGACCACGCCCCTTTGGTTGCGGAGATCAACCTATGAACCGACCGTGGCTGGACGGCAACAATGTCGAGCTGTTGATCAATGGCGAAGCCTATTACCCGCGGGTATTCGAGGCCATGAGCCAGGCCCAGGAGGAAATACTCCTGGAAACCTTCATTTTCTTCGATGACAAGGTCGGACAGCAGCTGCAACAGGTGCTGATCGATGCCGCACGCCGCGGTGTGCGGGTGGAAGTCGTGGTGGACGGCTATGGTAGCGCGGACCTGCCCGACCCCTTCATCGCCGCGATGACCGACGCCGGGGTGAATTTCCATGCCTTCGACCCGCAACCGCGCCTGGCCGGCATGCGCACCAACCTATTCCGCAGGTTGCACCGCAAGATCGTGGTGATCGACGGCGCCCGGGCATTCATCGGGGGCATCAACTACAGCGCCGATCATCTGGGGGACTACGGTCCAATGGCCAAGCAGGACTACGCGGTCGAAGTGACCGGCCCGGTGGTGGCGCAGATCCACGCCGCTAGCCGGCGCCTGATGTCGCCGGTACTGCAACCTCCCAGCGAAGTACGCCCGCAGATCCAGGCGACCGGCCAGGTCACCGCCGTGATGGTCGAGCGCGACAACGGCCAGCGCAGCACCGCGATCGAGGCCCGCTATCTTGAAGCATTGCGCGGGGCGCAGCGACGCATCATCGTCGCCAACGCCTACTTCTTCCCTGGGTATCGCTTGCTGCGCGAACTGCGCAACGCCGCCCGCCGTGGCGTGGAAGTGACCCTGATCCTGCAGGGTCAGCCAGACATGCGCTGGGTCCGCGCCCTGTCTCGACTGCTTTACAACTACCTGCTGCGCGACGGCGTTCACATTCACGAATACTGCCGCCGCCCGCTGCACGGCAAGGTGGCGCTGGTCGATGACGAGTGGTCTACGGTGGGGTCGAGCAACCTCGACCCGCTGAGCCTTTCGCTGAACCTGGAGGCCAATTTGTTCATACGCGACCGCACCTTCAACCAGCAACTTGCCCAGCACCTGCAAAGCCTGGCCGCCCAGCAATGCAAACCGGTGACCCTCGAACGCATGGTCCGTGGCTACTGGTGGCGTGCGCCGCTGATCTTTGCCTGCTTCCACGCAATCCGCCAGTTCCCGCGAATTGCCGGCTGGCTCCCTGCCCACCGCCAGCGGCTGCGTTCGGTGCAGCCGGAGAGCGAGGCCCATGGTGATCTGCACGAGGGCAATACCTGATGGCGCACAAAGCTTGGCACATTTGGGGCAAGCGGCTGCTCACGCTGCTGTTCGTGATACTGATCCCGACGTTGCTGTATCTGCTGGCGCGCAACCTTGATTGGAATGAAGTACGGCAGTCATTGCTGGCATACGAGCCGGGCACCCTGGCCATCGGGCTGGTACTTGCGCTGTGCAGTTATGCCACCTTCGCCAGCTACGATCTGCTCGCCCGAACCTATACCGGCCACAACCTGCCGGCCCGGCAGGTGCTGCCGGTGGCGTTCGTCTGCTATGCGTTCAACCTCAATTTCACCACCTGGGTCGGCGGCGTGGCCTTACGCTATCGACTGTATGGCCGCCTGGGCCTGGACACGCCGACCATCACCCGGATCCTCACGCTCGGCCTGCTGACCAATTGGATGGGTTACATGCTGCTGGCCGGCACGGTATTCGCCTTGCGCCTGGTCGAATTACCGGCGAACTGGGCGGTCGGCGCCACCGGGCTGCAGTTGATCGGCGTGGTGCTGCTTGCCATCTCCTTGGGCTACCTGCTGGCCTGTGGCTTCGCCAAGAAACGCACGTGGCGATGGCGTGACCACGAGGTGACATTGCCCTCGCTGCGCCTGGCGCTGTGCCAGGTCGCCCTGGGAGCCAGCAATTGGGCGCTGATGGCGGCTCTGATCTACTGGTTGCTGCCAGGCGAAGCGTTCTACCCCTCGATCCTGGGCATCTTGCTGATCAGTTGCGTGGCCGGCGTCGTCGCACATATCCCGGCGGGGCTCGGGGTGCTGGAAACCGTGTTCCTTGCCCTGCTGCACGATCAGATCAAGCAAGGCACCCTGGTCGCCGCATTGCTGGGGTATCGCACGTTGTACTACCTGATTCCCCTGGTGCTGGCCGTCCTCACCTACCTGGTGCTGGAAAAACGCGCCAAGGCCATGCGCCAACGCGTCAAACCAACCTGAAGGAGATTCCGACCATGCCTCGCGGAGACAAGGACAAATACACTGACAAGCAAAAACGCAAAGCCGAGCATATCGAGGACGAGTACGAGGCCAAGGGCTTGTCCAAAGACGAGGCCGAGGCGCGTGCCTGGGCCACGGTCAACAAACAGTCCGGTGGTGGTGAGCGCAAAGGAGGCTCGGGGCGCCAGAAAAGTACAGCGGCCAAGGCCAAGTCGCGGGAGGCATCGGCCAAGCGCGCAGTAGCCACCAAGCGCGGGGTACCGCGACCTGGCGAGCAGTTGGCTGATCTGACCAAGGCAGAGTTGATGGATCGGGCGCGAAAGCGCGATATCACCGGTCGTTCGACGATGAACAAGGCCCAGTTGCTGGAAGCGTTACGAAAATCTCACTGATTACACGCGAACCCGGGCCAAGCCCGGGTCTTTCGCGAGGGGGTCCGGGTCAGGGCGAAATCGGATCACTGGCGGGAAAAGTCTCATCCAACGCATTGTCCACGCTGGTTTCCTTGGGCTGCTCCGCCTCACCACAATGGCAGTCGGCCATGCGGCACGGCTCGCCATTGCGGTGGCCGGTGGCGCATGCCTCGCAGCAATAAGCCTTGTCACCCTGGGTCACGGTATTGCCATCGACCGTGCAGTGGCAGTGGTTACAGGCACAACGTACATCGCTCATCGGTCGGTACTCCCTTCTTCATCGATCACATCGTCGCTCCAGGGTTCGCCATCGAGCGGCGCCGAACGTGCCAGTTCAGCCTCGTCGAGGCCGATGCCGCCGCCAATTTCCTCAGCGTCGACCCGGCGCAAGCGCTTGTCAGCCGGGCCCCCGGCACCGCCTGGCTCATGAGGGTCGCGAGCGCCGGTTTCGTCGAGCAAGGTGTCGGGGCTCAAATCGTCATAGGTGACGTTGTCTTCATGCAGACTGTCGCTCAGGGCTTCGCCGCCAGTCATGCCGCTTTCGGCAACCCGTCGGCTGGGAAACTCTTGCGCAACTTCCTGTGCCGGCCGTTCGTCTCCCGCCCGGCCTTGGCGCTCGTCGTTGCGTTCGCTGAAGTCCAGTTCGTGAACGCTGCCCATACGGTCCTCGGTGTCATCGATTTCGCTCGGAACGTAGGTCTTGGGATCGTCTGGTCGAGACATCTCGTTTCTCCGTCAGGTGGCTATAACCGGTCGACCATCTGGTCCAGGCAATGATTCAGAGTTTCTTCGTGCCAGTCTCCTGCTGCGTAAAGATTGAACTCCTCCGAGCGCTCTCGCCTCCCAATTGAAGACACCGCGAGCCGTCTCGGAGCCGTCATGGCCAAGCCCCTGCAGGAGTACAACCGCAAACGCGATTTCAACGCCACGCCCGAGCCCAGTGGAGCTCGTAGCCGCGGCAAGCGTGAACATGCGCTGCGTTTTTGTATCCAGAAGCACGATGCCAGCCATCTGCACTACGACTTTCGCCTGGAACTCGACGGCACGCTCAAGAGCTGGGCCATTCCCAAGGGGCCGTCTCTGGATCCCAAGGTGCGCCGCTTGGCCGTGCACGTCGAAGACCATCCTCTGGACTACGCCGATTTCGAAGGCCATATCCCCGAAGGCCACTATGGTGCCGGCGATGTCATCGTCTGGGACCGCGGCGTCTGGGAGCCCGAGGGCGATCCCCAAGCCGCCTACACCAAAGGCAAGCTGCGCTTTCGCCTGCAGGGCGAGAAGCTTGCCGGTATCTGGAACCTGTTCCGCACCCGTCTGGCCGGTAAAAAGGAGCAATGGATGCTGGTCAAGTCGCACGACGGCGAGGCGCGCAGCGAAGCCGATTACAGCATTGTCGAGGCGCAACCGGACAGTGTGCTCAGCGACCGTACCCTGATCCCGCGCAAGGCCAAGACCCCAGCAGCGCCTCGCCGCCGCTCAGCTGCGAAACCTGCGAAACCTCCGAAACCTGCGAAGAAAGCCCCTCTGCCCGATCACCTGCAACCGCAGTTGGCGACACTGGTCGACTCGCCGCCAAGCGGCGATTGGCGCTACGAAGTGAAGTTCGATGGTTACCGCATTCTCGCCCGTATCGATGGCGATCAGGTGCGCCTGTTCACCCGCAATGGCCACGACTGGAGCGCCAAGATGCCGCATCAGGTCGCTGCGCTACGTGCGCTGGGGTTGGACTCGGCGTGGTTGGACGGCGAAATGGTGGTGATGGACGAACACGGCGCCACCGACTTTCAGGCGTTGCAGAACGCCTTCGATACCGAAGACGACGAGCGCATCACCTACTACGTGTTCGACCTGCCCTACCTCGGTGGCCAGGACCTGCGGCAACAACCGCTACAGGCGCGCCGCGACGCCCTGCGTCAGGTGCTGCAACACAAACCGTGCGCGCTGCTCAAATACTCGGAAAGCTTCGATCAACCGGTCGACTCGCTGCTTGCCAGCGCCTGCCAGCTGAAGCTCGAAGGTCTCATCGGCAAGCGTGTCGACAGCCCCTATCAGGGCAAGCGCAGCGCTGACTGGATCAAGCTCAAGTGTCAGCAGCGCCAGGAGTTCGTGATCATCGGTTTCACCGACCCCAAGGGCAGCCGCAGTGGCTTCGGCGCCCTGCTGTTGGCCTTGCATGACGCAGACAAGGGCGAACTGCGTTATGCCGGTAAAGTCGGTACGGGCTTCAACGCCACCACCCTGGCCAGTATCCATGAACGGCTCAAACCGCTGGAAATCGCCAAGTCGGCGTTGTCCAAGCCTCCGACCGGGGCCGATGCCCGTGGCGTGCACTGGCTCAAGCCACACCTGTTGGCCGAGGTCGCGTACGCCCAGATGACCCGCGACGGCGTGGTTCGCCACTCGGTGTTCCACGGCCTGCGCGACGACAAACCTGCCACCGATATCGACCTGGAGCGCGCCATGTCGCACAAGACCGCATCCAAGCCGGCCGACAAGAACCTGGGCAAGCTGCGCCTGACTCACCCCGATCGGGTGATCGACGCCACCTCCGGCGTGACCAAGCGCGACGTCGCTGCCTACTACGCCGAGGTCAGTGCCTGGTTGATGCCGCACCTCAAGCACCGTCCCGTGGCCCTGGTACGCGCCCCGGACGGCTTGGCCGGCGAACTGTTCTTTCAGAAGAACGCCGGCCAGTTGCACATTCCCAACGTGCTCACCTATGACAAAGCCGAAGCCGGCCAGACAGCGATGGTGATCAACCGCCCCGAATCCCTGCTCGGCGCGGTGCAGATGAACACGCTCGAACTGCACACCTGGAACGCCACCGACAAGGACTTCGACAAACCCGACCGCTTTGTCCTCGATCTCGATCCGGATCCAGCGTTGCCCTGGAAGGCCATGCTCGAGGCGACCCAACTGACCCTCACTCTGCTCGACGAACTGGGCTTGAAGGTGTTCATCAAGACCAGCGGCGGCAAGGGGATCCATCTGGTGGTGCCGTTGAGTCGGCGAGCCGGCTGGGACGAGGTAAAGGATTTCAGCCATGCCATCGTGACCTACCTGGCCAAGCTGTTCCCCGACCGCATCAGCGCCGTTTCAGGGCCAAAGAACCGCGTGGGACGAATCTTCATCGACTACCTGCGTAACGGCAAGGGCGCCACCACCGTCAGCGCCTATTCGCTGCGCGCGCGCGAGGGGCTGCCGGTATCGGTGCCGATCTGGCGTGACGAACTGACCCAGCTCAAGGGCGCCAACCAGTGGCACATCGGCAACATCGCTGAGCGCCTGGCCGAGGTCGACGACCCCTGGGCCGACATGACCAAGACCCGCCAATCGATCACCGCCCGCATGCGCAAGCAGATGGGGCTGACCTGATGGCGCGCCGGATCCGATCGTTGCAGCAGACCATGGCAGTGGAGCCGTATACATGAGCATCATCCAGGACTTCGACCTGAACAATTTGGATCGTCTGCTACGCAGCTTTTCCCAGCGTGCGCAGCCACTGAACCTCGATACCCAGCTGCCCGAGCTGATGCACGCCTTGCAAGCCGATCAACTCGACCTGCTGCCGTTGCCTGGTCAGGGCCATACGCTGCGGCGCTGGCAGACCTTGGCGCGCGTGGCCGGCTGCGACCTGGCCTTGGCCAAGCTCTATGAAGGTCATACCGATGCCCTGGCGATTCTCGCCGAATGCAGTGCAGCCCACCACGCTCGCACGGGTATCTGGGGCGTGTGGGCTGCCGAGCCGCCCGATGCGCGCACGAGGATCGTCGCCCGGGAAGGTGAACAGGTGCGCCTGTCCGGGCGCAAGGCTTGGTGCTCAGGCGCCCTGCAGATCGACCGGGCCTTGATCACCGCCTGGGCTGACGACGACCAACCACAACTGGTGGCCATCGACCTGGCTGATGGCGGCCAACAGCTGCAGGTCGAGCGTTGGCAGGCCCTTGGCATGGCGACGACCACCAGCGTGGAACTGGAATTCGACGATGCGCCGGGGATCGCCATCGGCCGTCCTGGGCAGTACCTGACCCGCCCCGGCTTCTGGCACGGCGGCGCGGGTATCGCGGCCTGCTGGTACGGTGCCGCCGAAGCGCTGGCCGACTATCTGCGCGAGCACTGCCGCAAGCCTCGTCCCGATCCGCATGCCCAGGCACACCTGGGTGCAGTGGATGCCGCCTTGTACGGTGCCCGCGCCAGCTTGCGCGAATGCGCGGCGTGGATCGACCAACAACCCACTGCCGATGCCAGCTTCGAAGTACGTCGGACGCGGGCTCAGGTCGAACAGGCAGTCGATCAGGTCATCCATCACGTCGGTCGGGCGCTAGGGGCCACACCGTTCTGCCGCAGCCCGCACTTTGCGCGCCTGAGCGCCGACTTACCGGTATTTTTGCGCCAGAGTCATGCCGAACGGGATCTGGCCGGGCTCGGCCAACAGTTGGCACAGATGCCTGCAGGAGCTTGGCAGTTATGACCGAAAACCTGATCCAGGCCAGCA
This sequence comes from Pseudomonas putida, assembly GCF_004357765.1. GTDB lineage: Bacteria > Pseudomonadota > Gammaproteobacteria > Pseudomonadales > Pseudomonadaceae > Aquipseudomonas > Aquipseudomonas putida_U. The sequence continues at coordinate 242,469 of NZ_SMTE01000001.1, forward strand.
GCGGCACTCCGTGGTCGGCCTGGCAACACTCCGCGCACCTGGCCAGGGCCAGTTGGATGAGCCCCGAACAGTTGTGTCCGCCTGGACAGCGCCTGATCTTGCTGGCCCCCCACCCCGATGACGAGATTCTCATGGCCGGCGGCCTGCTCGGCGAATTTCGCGGCCGTGAACGGGACCTGGTGTTGATCTCCGCCACCGATGGCGAAGGCAGCCACCCAGGTTCGCAGCAGTGGACCGAACACCGCCTACGTCGCCAGCGCCCCTTGGAGAGCCGGCACGCGCTTGCGCAACTCGACCTCGACCTGAACCAGTTGGATTGGCGCCGCCTCAACCTCAAGGATGGCGACCTGCCACGTAACGAAGCGTTTCTGCTCAATCACCTCAACCAGTTGCTCAAGCCGGGCGACGTTGTGCTGACCACCTGGCGCGGCGATGGCCACTGCGACCACGAAGCCGTGGGCCGTGCAGCTGCCCAGGCCAGTCAGGCGCGCCAGGCACGCCTGGTGGAAGTACCGGTCTGGGCCTGGCATTGGGCACAACCGGACGACCCACGTCTGCCCTGGCCGCGCGCCCACCGCGTCCAACTGGACGAAGCCCAGGTCGCCCGCAAGCGCCAGGCCTTGGCAGCCCACGTCAGCCAATTGCAACCCGACCAGGACAAGCCGCCAGTGCTGCCTGCAACGCTACTGGATTGCTTACTGCAGCCTTTCGAACTGGTGTTTCTTTGAACGGAGTTTCCATGAGCCTCGATGCGCAATATTTCGCCGACCTTTACGCCACCGACGAAGACCCCTGGGCATTCCGCACCCGCTGGTACGAGCGGCGCAAGCGCGACTTGGTCATGGCCAGCCTGCCGCGCCAGTGCTATCAGCGGGTGTTCGAACCGGCCTGTGCCAACGGAGAGTTGAGCGCGGCACTGGCCGAGCGGTGCGCTGAGCTGCTATGCCAGGATCTGGATCCCACCGCAGTCGGCTTGGCCAGCGACCGCTTGGCGAATATGCCCAACACATCGGTTGCACAGGGTCGCCTGCCTGGGGATTGGCCAGGCGGGCGATTCGACCTGATCGTGCTCAGCGAGGTGGGTTACTACTTGGATCCGACCGACTGGTTGCAAGTGATCGAGCAGTCGATCCGCAGTCTGACCTACGACGGCGGACTGCTCGCCTGCCACTGGCGTCACCCCATTGCCGGGTGCCCCCAGGACGGTCGCGAAGTGCACGCCATGCTGGATCGGCACCTGCCGCTGTATCGGGTGTTCCGCCACGAGGAAGGCGACTTCCTGCTCGAGTACTGGGCCTGCCAGCCCAGTGTCATCGACCTGGACGAGACCTGCCCATGATCGCCGTGATCATTCCTGCGCACAACGAAGCCCGACGTCTGGGGCGTTGTCTCAAGGCGCTGCGCACGGCAGTGGCACTGGCCGAGCGCGAAGGGCACGACGTGCAGACCTTGGTAGTGCTCGACCGCTGCAGCGATGGCACCGCGATGATCGCCCGTCACCATGGGGTGGACACCCTGGAGGTCGATGCCGGAAATGTCGGCATGGCCCGCCGAGCCGGTGCTCAGTGGATGCTGGACCGCGGCGCACACTGGTTGGCCTGCACAGATGCCGACAGCCAGGTGCCGCCCCACTGGCTGGTCTCGCAGATGGCCTGCAACGCCGATGCGGTCTGCGGAACCGTGCATGTGGCGCGCTGGCAACCCTGGCAGAAAGCCTCGCTACGCAAGTTGTACCTGAGCCGCTATCGAGCCGAAGAAGGACATCGACACATCCACGGCGCCAACCTTGGCATCTGTGCACGCGCCTATCAACGGGCCGGAGGTTTCCAGCCACTGGCCGCCCATGAGGACGTGCGGTTGATCAGCGACCTGCAGGCCTTGGGCGCGCAGATCGTGTGGACCGCCCGGCACAGCGTGGCGACCAGCAGCCGGACCGACAGTCGCGCGCGAGAAGGCTTTGGCGATTACCTGTCCGGTTTGCAATCGATGATCAGCTGAGCCCCTGCTCAAGAGGCCTTACGAGAGCGCTTGGCCGGCTTCTTCTTGGCAGCCGGGGTGCTCTTGCCACCCAGGCTGCGCTTGAGCAGCTCGGTGAGATCGATGATGTCGGCTCCTTTCTGCCCCTGGCCGCCCTCTCCTTTTTCCACCACGCTGATCTTGCCCTTGCTGGCCTTTTCCTCGACCAGGTCGAGGATGGTCTCGCGGAAGGCATCGTGGTAGTCATCGGGGCTCCAGCTACCGCTCATGTCCTCCACCAGGCGCTTGGCCATGGTCAGCTCACGTTTGTCCACCTTGGCATCGGTCACGCTCTTGTCCAGTTCCAAGGTGTCCAGGCCGCGCACTTCTGCCGGCCAGCGCAGGGTGATGAGCACCAGCGCATCGTCCAGTGCGCGGAGCAAGGCCAGATGCTGCTTGGTATGCAGTACCACGGTGGCCAGGGCTACCTTGCCGGTGCTTTCCAAGGTTTCCCGCAGCAAGGCATACACCTTGCCGCCGCGCTTGTCAGGGCTGAGGTAATAGGGGGTATCGAAGTGCTGCAGCGGTATTTCGGATGCATCGACGAACGAGAAAATATCGATGGTCTGGGTCGCTTCTGGCCGCGCCGCATGGATTTCCTGCTCGCTGATCACCACATAACGCCCTTTTTCGTATTCGACGCCCTTGACGATGTCATCCTTATCGATTTCCTTGCCGGTGACCTTGTTTATCCGCTTGTAACCCACTGGTTCCATGCTGCGCTTGTCGAGCCAGTCAAAATCGACCCGCTCCGAGCGCACCGCGGAATTGAGCGACACCGGTATGTGCACCAGGCCGAAGCTGATCGCGCCTTTCCAGATTGCCCGAGCCATTTCATTGCTCCTATGGTAGGCGCCCTGACCCGCAGGGCGCTTTCCTCAGCAGACTCCGCACTGTGACGAAGGTTTAGCCGGCCTGCCCTACGGCAGAGGGTTGCCGCCGGTCACGCCGAACACTTCGCCAGTGATATAGCTTGACTCCTGGCTGGCAAGCAGCACATACAGAGGTGCGCATTCGGCAGGCTGACCCGGGCGTTTCATCGGCGTTTGGTTGCCGAATTCGGGGATTTTCTCAGGCGGCTGGCCACCGCTGGGCTGCAATACTGTCCAGATCGGTCCAGGCGCCACCGCATTGACCCGGATACCCCGCTCGATCACCTGCTTGGACAGAGCCTTGGTGAAGGCGACGATCGCCGCCTTGGTGGTGGCATAGTCCAGCAAGGTCGCCGAGGGTTGGTAGGATTGGATCGAAGCGGTATTGATGATGGTCGCACCGGCCGGCATCAACGGCACTGCGGCCTGACACAACCAGAACAACGCATACACATTGGTCTTCATGGTGTGGTCGAACTGCTCGTGGCTGATTTGGCCAATATCCTTGCGCGCTTCTTGCTTGCCTGCGACGTTGACCAGAATATCCAGCCCACCCAGCTGTTCGTGGGCCTGGTCGACCAGGGTCTTGCAGAACGCCTCGTCCTTGAGGTCGCCAGGAATCGCTATGGCCTTGCGGCCTTCAGCCTCGATCAGTTTGATCACCTCGCGGGCATCGGCCTGCTCGATCGGCATGTAGTTGAGTGCGATATCAGCCCCTTCACGGGCGAATGCCACCGCCACTGCACGGCCGATGCCGGAATCCGCGCCGGTGATCAGCGCTTTGCGCCCTGCCAGTCGGCCGAATCCTTTATAGGTGGCTTCGCCATGGTCCGGCTTGGGCTGCATGTCCGCGTCCAGGCCTGGTGCGGACTGGCCCTGGGAGGGAAACGGTGGGTGGGGATACTGCGTCAGCGGATTCTGCAGGCTGAACTGATCCTGGGGTTTGCTGGCCATTGGGAGCCTCCTCTGAGTAAAACCGTCGTGGCTCCTAAAGCGGGCCACCTAGGGTTTCGAGAAGGCTATCGGCGTCAAGGTTTGTTCGCGCCGCCCCCATGGCCGACCAATGGTCGATCAGTCGAACAGCGCCTTGGCGAAAGCCGCGGCGGCAAGGTGTACCTGGACCGACCAGTCGTCTGCCGCATCGCTGCCGGCGTCATCGGAGACATATTTCAAACACAGGAAGGGGATGCCTTCTTCGCGGGCGATCAAGGCCAATACGTAAGCCTCCATGTCGACCACGTCGTAGGGCGCCTCGCCATGCTGGGTCTCGAAATTGTCGCCGGTGCCGCAGATGCCCAACGGCAGGCCCGGCATGCTCAGGCCTTGCTCCAGGACCACCGGGATATCCGCGAAAGGCGTTTCGTAACGGGCGAATCCCAATGGCGTTACATCCATGTCCCGTTGCACGAAGCGTGTGCAGCACACCAGTTGACCCTTGCCATAACGAGGACTCCCAGCGGAGCCGAGGTTGACGATCAACTTGGGCCTGCGTCTCTGCAGCGCCTTGGTCAACGCGATGGCGGCATTGACCTTGCCGATCCCGGTGAACACCGCATCGACATGGCTGAAAGCATCGGCCGCTTCGGCCTCCAGGGCAAAGACAAAGAGGGTGTCTGCCAGCGCGACGCTGGTGTGTTCATCGATGTGGATCATGGGGCTTTCTTTCCGCAGTAAATGGCGCCCGGCCACTCTAAACGGCGTTGCTGATGGCTGCAAACCCCTTGGCAGCGCTTGTGTAACATCCTACGTCGGCCCCCTGTCACAGGCCTTGATCACGCGCGTGCGCACTGGCCTCAGCCGTTGCGGGTGACCGTCAGTACGACCGCTGCAATGCGCTCGACCTGCTGATAACCCGGCTCGCGCAGTTGTTCACCGAACACATCCGGGTCAATCTCGCGGTATACCCACGACCAGCGTGGGCCGGCCAGGCGCAGACGGATTGCCTCGAGCAAGGCATCCCGACCTTCGACCATCGCCACCCCCGTATACAACAGTAGCGTACCGCCTGGGCTGAGCCGCTCGCGGGCCTGCTCGACGATCCTCAGGGATAACTGTGCGCCCAAGGCGCCGCCGCCATGACGGTAGGTTCGCTCGCCGCCATCGAGCATGTAGGGTGGATTCGCCACGATCAGATCGAAGTTGCCGGCGATACCGTCGAGCAGGTCGCTGGGCTCAACCGACAGGTTGCCGACCCCCGCGAGCGCAGCATTGATGGCGGTATAGCGCAAGGCCAAGGGATTGATATCGACAGCGCTGACCTGCGCATGCTGCGCCGCACGGGCGATCAGGATGGCACCGAGGCCGCTGCCGCAGCCAATGTCCACCGCATGCTCGACACGGCTGGGGCGGCTTTGCAGATGATCGTGGATAACGTCGGCGAAACGGTAGCTGTCCGGACCGAAGAACACGGCGTCCGCGGTATCGGTCGGGTATGCCGAATGCACCAGCAGCAGATCGTCGAGGCTGGACCAGCGCACCGAGCTGCTCAGCAGCCCGCCCGGTTCGTTCACGATCACCTGGGCCAAGCGCAACTGCTCGAGTTCGTCAGCGGAAATCAGCGACGGTTCGAAGGGGCGGCTCCAGCCGAAGATGTCACGCAGCGTGTGCGCCTGTTCGGCTCCAGGGCGCCCATTGTTGTACGCGTGGGTTGCCGGCGTGACACACGTGAAGCGGTAGCCATCGGCACGCAAGCGGCGCCCGAGTTGCAACAGCGCAGCGTCCGCTTCGGTCTGTTCAGGGTCCAGTCGCATCAATGGGGTACCTCCTGGACGAGGCCCGTGGCGCGAATATAGGCCTGGGTGGCGAGCAATCCTTCTGGCAAGGCATGACGGTTGCCGCTCATTCGTTCGATCAGCGCGTCGACACTGTCGTGCGTCCCAGTCGGTGGCAACGGCTCCAGCGCCAGCTGCGCTTCCCAGCTTCCCGGCGCGACTCGGCGGGTCTGGCCCTGCCAATCGGCGGCGATCCAGTCGTACCACAGTTGTTTCTCATAGGCGTCGAATACCCCGAACATAGGCGCCGATGGGCCTTCGATCATACGCCACCAGCGGCTCTGCGCCGGGTCGCAACCGCGCTGGATCCAGCCTTGGTCCTGCATGGCCGCGAGAAAGCCTGGCATCAACCCTGGCTCGGCCAACCATTGGTTGATGGTGCGTTTCTGCAGCCGGCAGCGGTCGCAATGCATGAACTGACCGAACACCCGCTTGCGCTCCAGCGCAGCGAGCAATTCGGCCTGCAGGTCGAATCGCTCTATCAACGCGGGGGTGGCGGTACCCAGGTCGTTGAGCCGATAGCCATTGCGTACACGTCGATAAAAGCTTTCGCCAGCGTCCTCTGGGCACAGCAGGTGCAGCGCTTGTATGGCTTTCTGCGCATGGCCGCTGGCGGCGTTGTCGATCGTGACATGCAGTTGAAAGTAGTGTCCGTCGATGCCCAGTTCAGCCAGCTCGTAGGTGGTGATCAGCAGGTGCAAAGGCGGTTGCTCGTAACCCAGGTTATAGCCGATGACCTCAGGTAAGTAGTGCTCGCCATATTGGCCCAACGCCAGTTGCAAGGCACCAGAGAGGTAACGCTCATCGGCAAGAGGAAGCGTATCCACGCAGCCAAGGCGGCTAAGCAGGCGCTGATAGATCAATACATGGTTGCAACGAGGATCGCCGTCGCCCAACTCTTCGAGATACGTTCGAATCAATCCGTGGTAACGGGGATCGCGCCATCGCGGCAAGGTCGAATACAGCCATGCACCGTCCACCGCCTTGGTCGGAGCCACCTGCTGGATGAACCAGAGCGCGTGGGCACGGTTGCTGAAATAGCGCCGCGGCGCTCCTTGGTGACGTCGTTCGAGATAACCGGCATGGGCTTGGGCGACCTGGTTGGCATGCATGCGGCTCCAGGCCGGGAGCTGTGCAGGATCGGATGGAAGGTCATCGGACAAGGTCGCGGCCTGGTCCAATTGCCTGTCAAGCCAGGCTCGGCTGTCTCCCTCTACTCCCTGCAGCAAGCGGCGGTAACGCTGTTGCAGCGTATCATTGCCGCTTAGTGGGGTTACCAGCTGTGGGGTGTTGCAGGTCATGACCGTCATGCAGGGCTCCTGGGCAGGCTCTCGATCAACGATTCTCTTCCCGCGGCATCGGCTCGGGGTCGGGCGCCGGCTGTGGCGCAGGTTTGTCGGTGTTCTGCATTTGCACCGAGGATTTACTCTGGTCGCTACCCTGGGTCGCATGATCATCGTTGTCCCGATCGAAGCACCCCCCCAGCAAAGTCAGGCTGCCCAACAAGGCAATCAAGGGAAACAGGCGCATGGTATGTCCTCCGTCATGAATAGGTATGCAGTGCCAGGTCACCCTGGCACCGCGCTGCCTCACTTACGACCGGCCACCCTTGCGGCCCGACTCGCTGCTACGGCCACTTCCAGACTGCTGCCCGCCTTTGCGGCCGGCTTCGGAAGCTTTCTCGCGGTCGTTGGCGAAGTTGCCCGGGTTCTTGTTGCTGCCCTGGCTGCCGGTGCGGCTGTTGTCTTTCTTGTCCATGTTCTGACACCTCGTGTGGCTTTAGGGTGCACGGGCTCGCCCCGTACATAGGTTCGGAGTTCGGCGATAACGGCGGATTCGGTTTATTGCGGCGGGTTCGGACCGGTGGCGTTAAATACCGGTCGAATGCGTATTTGGTGCGACAGGTTACGCCCTGCCTCAGGTGGCTGGTGAGGTCCGCGGTCTGTTGACGATGGCTGGAACGGTTAACGACTTGCTTGACTGCTCTCCAGTCGCCGTTGGCGTCGGCCCAGCCAACCTCCTGTCAGCCCCCAACCCAATGCAATCGCTGCGCCGATCAGCATCGCCAGCTGTGGATGCTCGCCCAGCACGTCGAGACCGCGCTTGAGCCATCCGCTGAGCGCGTCGCCGCCCCGGTAGACCACGGTATCGATAAAGTTCTTGGCCTTGTACTTGTCCTCGGCCGGAATCACCGTGAACAGCATTTCCCTCCCCGGACGCACCAACGCGTACTCCCCAGCTCGGCGCACCACCATCACCACGACGAACACGGCGAACACCGGGGCCAATGCCAGCCACAGAAAACCCACGGCCATCACCAGCGGCACGGCCACCAGCAGCACGCCAACGCCCAAACGCCGAGCCAGGCGGCCGGTGATGAATAACTGGGTGAGGATCGCCAGTACCTGTACCACCGTGTCGATCAGGCCAAATACCTGGGTCTGCCGTGTGCGGTCAGGGAATGCCTCGCTGATCACCCGTGCCTGCTCGAAATACAGGAACGTACTGACGCTGGCCAGCAGTACCACGAACAAGGCGATACCCATCAGGTAGGGCGAGCGCAGGACTGCGCTGGCACCGGCGAAGGGGTTGCCGCCCAGAGGGCGGCTGGTGCCCCGCGCCTGGTCAGGCGTGTGCGGCTGAGCATCGCGCCAGCGCTGCAGGTATACGGTCGCGCCGATACTGCCAAGCAGTGCCAGAGCCGCCAGCACCAACAAGCCGGCATGGCCCAGGGGGGCGACCAACACCGTGCCGAGGACCGGTCCGCTCAGCCCGCCGAGGCTGGCACCGGCGGCGAGCAGGCCGAACAGGCGCTTGCCTTGCTCGGGGGAAAACAGGTCGGCCAGAACGCTCCAGGCCAGCGAAATGGTCAGCAGGTTGAATACCGAGAGCCAGATATAGAACGCCCGCGCATATCCGATGTGCTCAGGGTTACGTTGAAACAACACGGCGAACAACAGCAGGTTGCCGGCGAAGAATCCATAAGTCCACGGCAGAATGTGCCGGCGCCGGGCCTTGCTGGCCAACCAGCCGAATAGCGGCAGGCACGCCAGCGTGGCGATGAAGGTACCGGTGAACAGCCACTGCAGGTTGTCTACCCCTGCGGCAACCCCCATGGTCTCGCGCACCGGCCGCAACATGAAATAACCCGTGAACAACAAGTAGAACAGCAGCAACCCCGCCGCCACCGCCGGGCCTTCACCGGACTGGAGGTTAAAACCCTGGTGCAGGCGCCGCCGCCAGTGGGTCATGGTGTCACTCGAACTGCTTGATCAGCGCCTGCTGTTGCGCCGGGGTGAGCAAGGGTTCATGGCCGGCCTTGAGCTGGTCCACTTGCCGATCGGGGCGGCTGGTAGCCGGTATCACGGTGGTAACCGCCGGGTGGCTGATGGCGAACTTGAGAAAAAGCTGAGCCCAGCTGCCGATCCCGGCCTCGGCAGCCCAGCCCGGCAGTGCCTGGCCCTTGACCTTGGCGAACAACCGGCCATCGTCGAACGCGCGGTTGATCAACACGGCCACGCCCTTGTCCTGGCATAGGGGCAGCAACTCGCGCGCCGCCTCTGGGGCATTGACCGAGTAGTTGATCTGGATGAAGTCCAAGGGCTCGCTGCGCACGATACGGGCCACGTCATCCTGGCCGCTTCGCAGGTAGTGAGTGATGCCAATGTAGCGGGTCTTGCCCTGTTGCTTGAGCTCTCGGGCATAGGGCAACTGGGTGCGCCAGTCACGCAGATTATGCACCTGCAGCAGATCGACCTTGTCGGTGCGCAGGCTTGCCAGACTACCGCCCCACTGGGCCTTGGCATCGGCCAGGCTGTCGGCGGCGATTTTGGTGGCGAGGAAGCAGCGCGCGTGCCACCCGCCCTCCTCCAGCAACTGACCCAGGATGGCGTCGGCGCCTCCATAGTTGGGGGAGGTGTCGATGACCTTGCCACCGCCTTCGAAGAACGCCTTGAGTACGACCTTGAGCTGTTGGTACTGGGCAGAGTCCGGCTCGACCTCGAAGCTGCCTGAAGTGCCCGCGCCAATGACCGGCAGCGCTTCGCCGGTCGAAGGGATGGCGCGGGTCAGGAGACTGCGCTGGGCTGCAGCCTGCAGCCAGGGACTGACTGCAGCCAAAGCCCCCAAGGTCGCACCTGCGCGTAGGACATCACGGCGTGCGTACATGGCAAAGCTCCCGTCATCATTCGGAAACCTTCAAGGCTAGTCCGCCTGGCCCGCACCGGCGCGAGATTCTGTATCTGGATGTTTAGCCCAGTAGGTGCCGCAGGTCGATACCGTTATCGGCCATCGGCGGGCACCAGTAGTAGCCGCCGGTCAAGGGCCGGCTGAACCGGTACAGGGCATCGATGACGCCATCCTCCAGCCCGCTCATGCGGCGCAGTTGGATCTCGAACGCATCGAACGAACGCCCCAGGGCGACGAAGGCCAGGCCGGCGCCACGGGTGTCGGCCCAGGAAACCGAGCGGCGGACCATGAAGGCCTCGGGGCTGAAACTCTCCTGGGCAGTGCGCTTGACATGGGCGGATGCCGGCGCATCCTCGAGTTCTTCGTTATCGCTCAGACGACGGCCGATGATGTCATCCTGCTCCGGTTGCGGCAACGACTTGAAATAGTTCAGATCATGCTTCCACAACTGCACGGCGGCGAAGCTGGAGCCTGCCAGGCCGGCAACTTCGCCAGCGACGATCGCCGCCTCGACTGCATCATCGTCTCGGGGGTTTTCGGTACCGTCCTCATAACCGGTCAGGTCACGCCCGCCGCGGTGCAGAAAGCCATCGACGTGGTCCACCAGGCGCAGCGCCGGGCTCAGCATTTGCTCCAGTGCCTGGGCACGCAAATAGAGGTCACCACGCTCCTCGCCTCGCAGCCAGAGCCACAGCGCATGCTGGGTGCTCGGGTTTTCCACCACCGCGTCCAGTTGCGGGAACGGTCGCAGCCCTTCGATCTCACGGCCCAGGGCCTTGGTCAGGGGCGCACCGACGCCCAGGCTCAAGCGACGACCATCGACCTCGCCTTGCAGTGCGTGCAAGGCTGCAGGCAGCGCATCGAGCGAATCGATGGCGAAGAACAGGTGGCGGGCGTGCACAGGCACCGGAGTGGCAAGCAGACCTTGCTGGTACGGCATGAGAGACGGATCCTCGGCAAAAGCGGGAATGCTACTGCGCCCTGAGGCCCTTGGCCAGCGAAGCCGCTTGCACTGACACGGCGGGAAATTCCCTGGGCGGTAACAAAAGGTTACTAACGCCCGGTCTGCGACCTCAATGCTTGGCCACGACCGGCCTACACTGCTGCAAACCCTTCGCCCAGAGACCGCCCATGACCGCGTCGCCACTGCTCACCGCCGTTCTACCCCTCGCCTTGGGCATCATCATGCTTGGCCTCGGCCTGTCCCTGAGCCTGGCCGATTTCGCCCGGGTGGTGAAATATCCCAAGCCGGTGATCATTGGCTTGGCCTGTCAGATCCTGCTGCTGCCCTTGGTGTGCTTCCTGATCGCCAATGGCTTCGGCCTGGAGTCGGCGCTTGCGGTGGGCCTGATGCTGCTCGCGGCTTCGCCGGGAGGCACCACCGCCAACCTGTTCAGTCACCTGGCCCATGGCGACGTGGCGCTGAACATCACCCTCACGGCGGTCAACTCGCTGATCGCCATCCTGACCATGCCACTGTTGGTCAATCTTTCGTTGATGTGGTTCATGGCCTCGGACCAGGCCATTCACCTGCAGTTCGCCAAGGTCATGCAGGTGTTCGCCATCGTCCTGCTACCGGTGGCACTGGGCATGCTGATTCGCCGTTGGGCACCAGGGTTCGCCGCCCGCATGGAAAAACCGATGAAACAGGTAGCGGCATTGTTCCTGGCGTTCACTATCGCCCTGGCGCTGGCCAAGGACTGGCAGACAGTGCTCGAATACGCGCCGATGGTGGGCCTGGCAGCCTTGGTGTTCAACCTGCTCAGCCTGGCAGTGGGCTACTGGGTGCCCCGGTTGTTGAACATCCCCAAGCGCCAGGCCATCGCCATCGGCATGGAGATCGGCATCCACAATGGCACGCTGGCCATCGCTCTCGCCCTGAGTCCATCGTTGCTCAACAACGCGACCATGGCAGTGCCGGCGGCGCTGTACAGCCTGATCATGTTCTTCACGGCGGCGGGGTTTGGCTGGTTGGTCAGTCGCCGGCGCAACGAACAGGCACCGGCGCGTTCCTCATAGGAGAACTCAGCGCAGATCGCGCCGCTTGCGCAATTGGCGCTTGAGCACGTCCAGCGGCGGCGCATAGAAGAACCCGAACGAGACACTGCCATTGCGGCCCTTAACGGCATGGTGAAGCCGATGGGCGCGGTGCAGGCGTTGCAGATAGCGATTGACCGGTCGCGGCTTGCGTGGCCAGTGGCGGTGGAAGAAACCGTCATGGGCCACGACGTACAGCACCCCATAACCAGCAACACCGGCCCCCACCCATTGCAGCGGTGCATGGCCAGCCTTGCCCAGTGCCACCAGTGCCGCGGCGATCAGCGCCAAGGCCACCAGGTACAGGTCGTTGGTCTCGAGCACGCCCAAGTGCGGCTCGTGGTGCGAACGGTGCAGCCACCAGCCCCAGCCATGCATGATGTACTTGTGGGCCAGCGTGCCGACACCCTCCATGGCCACCAGGGTGGCGCACAGCACGGTGAGATTGAACAGCATGAAACGGTCCGGCAGCGGTTGAACGATCGCGCAAGAGTACCGATTACCCGCCCGCATTGCCACGTGGTCGTGACCGACTGCAGGGCGTTGTGGCTGAAGCGGGTTCAGCGTCGCTTGCGCGTACTCAACTCGATCCACACTGGCGCATGGTCACTGGCCTTGGGTTCGTTGCGCACCCAGGCATCGACGCCCGCCGCCTTGAGGTGGTCGGCCAGCAGCGGATTGAGCAACAGATGATCGATGCGCAGTCCGGCGTTGCGTGCCCAATGATTGCGAAAGTAATCCCAGAAGGTATAGACCTGCGCCTGCGGGTGCAGGTGGCGCACGGCGTCGGTCCAGCCTTGCTCCAACAAGCGCTCGTAACATGCGCGCGACTCAGGCTGCAGCAAGGCGTCCTTGCGCCATGATTTGGGGTTGTAAATGTCCTGGTCGGTGGGCACCACGTTGAAGTCGCCCGCCAACAGCGTCGGGTGCTCACTCACCAGCAGGGTGCGGGCATGCTCGATCAGGCAATGAAACCAGCGCAGCTTATAGTCGAACTTGGGGCCGGGCTGTGGGTTGCCATTGGGCAGGTACAAACAACCGACCAGCACGCCGTGTACGGCCGCTTCCAGGTAGCGGCTCTGCTGATCGTCCTCCATCCCCGGCAAACCGCGCCTGACCTCTAGCGGTTCGCCACCTCGGGCAAGGATGGCAACGCCGTTCCATGATGGCTGGCCGTGATACAGGCAGCCATAACCTGCGGCCTCCAGTTCTCCGCGAGGAAACTGCCGATCCGCCGCCTTGAGCTCCTGCAGGCAGGCGATATCCGGCTGTTCACGGGCCAGCCAGTCCAGCAGCGCCGGCAGCCGACTGCGAATGCCATTGACGTTGAACGTGGCAATCTTCAGCGCTTTCATGCGTCGGGGTCATTGACGTGGGCCTGCACAGCGTCTTCCAAGGCGTGGGCATGGGCCTGATCGGCCAGGCGCTTGAGTGCCAGCCAGTCGTCCCAATCGATGGCGCCATCGTCGCGCAAGGCTTGTGCAGTGCGCAGCAACTCATGGTGGTAGGCGTCCGGCGATTCGCGGCGATAGCTGACGTCATCGTATTGGGCGTACCACGCTTCGAGCTCGGCAATGCTGCGTTCGATGCTCATCGGCTCAACTCCTCTTGCAGGTCTTTGAATGTGTGAGCCCAGACCCGGCACAACGTTCAACGGCAAACCCGCCCAGGCTGGGCCATGGCAAAAAAATTAAACCTTTGCCCCACGCCCCGGCTCAACCGTACGCGACACCGAAGTCGCATCAACCTCTTAAGGAGCGGGACATGAACAACCTCTTCATCAAGCGCGTCGGCCTGTCGATGGTACTGGGCATGGCCTCCTGGCAAGCGATGGCAGCCTCCTCCAACGATTTTGTCGATGCCGCCACCGAAGCGGGCATCGCCGAGATCGTCACCGGCAACCTGGCTCAGGAGAAAAGCCAGAACACCGAGATCAAGGCTTTTGCCAAGCAAATGGTTACCGACCATACCAAGGCCAATGAGGAGCTCACCGCCCTCGCCGGCAAGCTGGACATCGAGGTACCCGACGATGCCGCGCTTACCGACAAGGTCAAGAAGATGATCCTTGAGTGGCGCGACGATTCGTTCGACAAGTCCTACCTGAACAATCAGGTCGACGCCCATGAAAAGGCCGTCGAGTTGTTCCAGAAAGAAGCCAATTCTTCCGACAAGGACGAGCTGAAAGCATTTGCCGCAAAAACCCTGCCGACGCTGGAGAAACACCTGCAGCACGCCAAGGAACTGAAGGCAAAGCATGACAAGTAACGTGATATCCCTCGGAGGCTACCTATGAGCAACGATGCCCTACGCACGGAAATCCTCACCCGCCTGTTGCACGCTCACCCTGAGGGGTTGGGCAAGGAAGTGCTGGACAACTACCGCGGCGAGAAGGCCGTGGCCGGCATGCTCAAGACCCTGCAAGAGCATGGCCTGATCCAGGGCGCCCACGTCAGTGTGGACGACCAGCATCAGATCAGCGTCAGTTATCCGATCAAGTTGTCGGCTGCAGGGGTCGATGCAGCGAAACAGCTGGAGAGCTGAAAAAAGGGCCGCATCTGCGGCCCTTTCCTTACCCCTCTTTCTCATGGTCCCGAGGCGGCTTCGCGGGGCCTTGAGGATCGACCTGCGGGTCCTCGAGGTCAGGCGAGTCCGGGTCGAAACCCAGGTCGGCCTGGTCGTCGGCATGCTCCGAAGAGTGCGGGCCCTGCTTGGAATCGGGATGCTGCTCTGACCTGGACATACGGAAATCTCCCTTGAACATGTCTAGGGAAGAGCGCTCATCCGTGGCGAAAGTTTGATTTATTTGCACTGGGGCCCAATCACCACAGTTGGGTCCGTCCAAGCCCCGCTCCCGGGGAAATCACCCGTTCATTGGCACTCTGTCCTTTAGCGCAGCTCAGGCCTGACAAGCATTTGTTTAACAAAGCATTACTGAGCCTCGAATTGGCACACCCGTTGCTGAGCCCTTGTAGAACCAGGCAAAACGCCATTGATGGCCAAGAGCCATTTTGCAAGCGAGGCATCAGGCAATGAAAACCCCTGACCTGTTCCACCCCAATCGCCATGCGTTCCCACTGTGCGCCGTCACCGCGCTGTTGCTCGGCTTCGGACTGATCTCCGCCAGTGCCTCCTCTCTAGACGATGTAAGCCAGCCACCGCCTACGGATCCGTCCGCTTACAACGATCAACCAGACGACCCCACTCCGGCCCTGCTCGACCTGTTGAATATGCCTGAGGCCAACGAAGGTGCGCTGGAGTTGCCAGACGGCGAGTATGGCGACCGTAATACCGTGCGTGTCGACAACGTCCTGCAGCCCGCTCAACAGACCTCGCGCAACTACCCCACCAACGGCAAGCCCAGCCCGCTGTTCGGTGCCCAACCATTCACCCAGCAGTTGCTGCTGTTCGAAGAATTCGGTCTGGAAAAACTCGACCCCAATCTGCCGCCGCCTGAGCTTTCATTCCCGGTGCCGACCCTCGGTCCGGCCCCCACTCAAGACCCCAACGTGGTCGCACGCAGCAGCCCCAGCGGCAGTGCCCTGGAAGCCTTCCTCAAGCAACCGGGGCTGTTTCCCTTCCCTAGCCAGTACGCCAATACCCTGGACCGCAACCCGTGGAAGGCGCAGATCGAACTGTTCCTGAACCGCAACTCGGTCGGATCGCCAGCCGAGGGCCGGCCGCCAGGAAAAGGTTGGTCACACCAGCGTTGGAACGAATTCTACCCGCAGGCAGCGTTCAAGACCGCACAGGCCGGAGCACGCATCAACCTGGGCCTGCGCGACCGCAAGCAACTGCACAATTATGCCGTTGGCGAGTTCGCCCCCGGCGGGCTGTACTACCAGACATCGGACATTCCGACCACGCTCGGCACCACCAAGAACATCGACACACGGTTCCACCCGAATTTCCCGGTGCAGAATCACAAATCGCTGTGGACCTTCGACGGCACCTTCCCGCCGAAGCTGCTGATGGTGCGCTATGGCCAGCCGATTTTGATGCGCCACTACAACGCGCTGCCGATCGATCCTTCGGCCAACGGGGGATTCGGCCTGCACACCATTTCCACCCACGAGCACAACGGCCACTCGCCGGCCGAGAGCGACGGCTTCGCCAATGCCTATTTCTTCCCCGGCCAATACTACGACTACCGCTGGCCGGTGCAGTTGGCAGGCTACGACACGATCAATACCCGGGCGCAGGATCCACGAGCAGCGTTCCCCTGCTCACCGGGTGAAACGCTCTACGTGAACGACGCCTCACCGGGCCTGAAAACCTGCGAAAACGGCACCATCAAGATCCGTGGCGACTGGCACGAAACCATGAGCACCCACTGGTTCCACGACCACATGCTCGATTTCACGGCGCAGAACGTCTACAAGGGCAACGCGGTGATGATGAACTACTACAGCGCCATCGACCGTGGCAACGAGGCCGTTCAGGACGGCGTCAACCTGCGCTTCCCGAGCGGCACCGGCTTGCCCTGGGGTAACCGCGACTATGACGTCAACCTGGTGATCGCCGACAAGGCCTGGGACGAAAATGGCCAATTGTGGTTCAACCCGTTCAACACGGATGGTTTCCTCGGCGACCAGATCCTGGTCAACTGGCAGTACCAGCCCAAGCTCAAGGTGCGGGCACGCAGCTACCGCTTCCGTATCCTCAACGGCTCGGTGTCGCGGTACTTCAAATTCGCCGTGGTGCGTGAGGTCGCCGGCAACAGCGGCGAGTTCAAGGGCCCTTCGGGCTCCAACCTGTCCTATGCACGGGTGCCGTTCCATATGATCGCCAACGACGGCAACATCATGGAACACGCCGTGCCCTTCGACGGCACCATGGACCTCAATGGCGACGGCAAACTGGAGGACAACAACGGCATCCTTCCCCTGCAAGGCATCGCCGAACGCTACGACATCATCATCAACTTCGCCAAGAACGGCATCAAGGCGGGCGACAAGCTGTACTTCGTCAACCTTCAGGCACACGACACCGGCAAAGGCCCGGGCGAGGTCATCTCGCTCGCCGATGTGTTGTCGGAGAAGTACAAGGCTGAGATCAAGCAGACCAGCAAAGGTCCGGAATGGGACAGAGGCGACCCAGTGGTGGGCAAGTTCCTGCAACTGCTGGTACAGCCATACAGCGGCGTCGACCAGGCCATGGACCCGACCGCCTATGAACCGGCCAAGCCTGGCAAGGCTGAAGGCCTGAAAATGATCCCGCTGACCATCGACCGCAACGCAGTCGCCGACAAGGACAAGCTCAAGGCAGCGCGACATCGTGAGTTCCTCTTCGGTCGCTCCGATGGCACCGATACCACGCCCTGGACCATCAAGACCGACGGCGGCTTCGGCTACAGCATGGACCCAAGGCGCATCACCGCCGCGCCGCAACTGGCCAGCGAGGCCACGGACGGAGGCTTCAGCGGCGACGGCACCTTGGAAGTGTGGAAGATCAAGAACGGCGGTAACGGCTGGAGCCATCCTGTGCACGTGCATTTCGAGGAAGGCGTGATCCTCAGCCGCGACGGCAAGGCACCCCCGGAATGGGAAAAATGGGCACGCAAGGATGTCTATCGCATCG
The DNA here is from genome assembly GCF_004357765.1 of Pseudomonas putida. Taxonomy (GTDB): domain Bacteria; phylum Pseudomonadota; class Gammaproteobacteria; order Pseudomonadales; family Pseudomonadaceae; genus Aquipseudomonas; species Aquipseudomonas putida_U. The sequence goes on from NZ_SMTE01000001.1 coordinate 259,930, forward strand.
GGCCGGACAGCGACTCATCGCAAGAGGTGGAAATGGCCATTCGCTTCCGCGAGTTCGCCGGAACCTACATGGAGCATTGCCACAATACCCAGCACGAAGACTCCTCGATGCTGCTGCGGTGGGACCTGGAACACCCTGGCCAGTTCCAGGTCATGCCGACCCCGCTGCCGGGCTGGGATGGTGTGGGATACGTGGCCTCAGTGGGCTTGCCGACCTTCCGCAGCCCCAGCAGCAACAATGGCGAGGACACCAGCAACAAGCCTCCGGTGGCGGTCAATGACAGTGCTGCGACCACCGCTGGCAAGCCGATCGAGATCAATGTGCTGGCCAACGATACCGATCCCGAAGGCAATCTGCCGTTGAGCGTGGTGGGCCTGGCCCAGCCGGACTCCGGGCAAGGCGTGGTGAGCAGCGACGGCGTGAAAGTGACCTATACCCCCCCTGAAACCGTGCCGACGCCGTTCACCGCTCGCTTCACTTACTCGGCGCGAGACGCCAAGGGTGCGGAATCGACGACCCCGGCTACGGTCAGCGTCGCTGTCTCGCCAGCAGTGGTGGCCGACCAGATCCAGGTCAGCAGCGCGACGGTGCAGTTGCGCAGCAACAACCGCTACACCTGGGATCTATCCGGCACCACCTCGGTAGCCACGGGCAACAGCATCACTGTCATCGCAGCGACCACCGCAGGTCCGCTGAACCTTGGCCAGGCCACGCTCAGCGCCTCTGGCAGCGGCGCACGCTGGCGGCTGTCGGTGACCACCACCGGCAGCGGCCCGGCCAGTCCAGCGACGATCACCGTGAAATCCGCCCTGGGAGGCAGCGTGACAGCGCCGATCAGCGTCAAGTGAGTCGTCGTCGGCGCAAGCCTGCGCCTACGCGTACTTCGGTACCTGTAGGCGCAGGCCCGCCGCCGAGCAAACACCTGCAATCTCGAAGAGGATGCCATCATGGCCTGGTCATGGCGTGTGCTGCTCGCTCTCCTGCTCTTTGCCGTCGGCCTTCACTACTGGCCACTCAAGCCTGTCCCTCAAGCGCTGGCCACATCGCCGCACGATGAAGCTACGCCCTGGGGTGCGGATTACTTCCCCAATACCCCGCTGCTCACCCAGGATGGCAAGCAAGTGCATTTCTTCGATGACCTCATCAAGGACAAGGTGGTGGCCATCAACTTCATCTTCACCGGCTGCTCCGACTCCTGCCCGGTGGAAACTGCACGTCTGCGCCAGGTGCAGAAAATTCTCGGCGATCGGGTGGGCAAGGACATTTTTCTCTATTCCATCAGCATCGACCCCTACAACGATACCCCCGCCACCCTCAAGCGCTACGCCGAAAAGTTCGGTATCGGCCCCGGCTGGACCCTGCTCACGGGTGAAGCCGACGACATCGAGCAACTGCGCCGGCGTCTGGGCCTCTACATAGAAGGTTTGGAAAACGGCCGTTCCAAGGATCACAACCTGAGCCTGATCATCGGCAACCAGGCCACCGGGCGCTGGATGAAAGCCTCGCCCTTCGAAAGCCCGTACATCCTCGCCGACCGCCTGGGCAACAGCCTGCACAATTGGCGCCAAGCCAGCGCCACGGCCAATGATTACGCCAGTGCACCGCAAGTGCGCCCACCCAGCAGTGGCGAGCAGATCTTTCGTACCCGCTGCTCATCCTGCCATACCCTGGGCAACGCCGAGTCCGGCAGCCAACCCGGCATCGGCCCCGATCTGTTGGGGGTGACACGGCAACGTGACATCCAGTGGCTGGTCCGCTGGTTGAAGGCCCCGGACCAGGTGATCGCCGAGAAGGACCCGCTGGCCATGCTGCTGCTCGAACAATACAACGGTCTGGCCATGCCCAACATGCGCCTGGGTGACGCCGAGGTCACCGCCCTGCTCAACTACCTGGAAGATGAAACGGCGCGTATCCAGACGCCAATGGCTGCCAGACAAACACCTTGAACGCCCGTCATCAGGCTGTCCGGGCAATCCGCCACAGCCTGGCGATGTCACCGGCCCGAGCGTGCAACAGCGTGGCAGCCTCGCCGCAGGCCTGTTCCAGGCTCATCGGCCCGCTGGTCAGTGCGAACGCGGCATCGATGCCATGGCCATACAGCTGTTGATAGCCCTCACCCAGCGTGCCCGCCAGTACCACCACCGGCACACCATGGCGCTTGGCGACCTTGGCCACGCCCATCGGGGTCTTGCCGCGCAGAGTCTGGGCATCGAAACGCCCTTCCCCGGTGATCACCAGATCGGCGCCCTGTACCAGGCTGTCGAGGTCGGCCAGTTCCGCGACCACCTCGACGCCGGGGCGAAACCGCGCCCCCATGAACGCCTTGGCGGCAAAGCCCATGCCGCCGGCCGCGCCGCTGCCTGGAGCGTCGCGCAGGTCTTTCCCGAGCAATTGTGCGCAGTGGTCGGCGAAGTGCCCAAGCGCCTGGTCCAACGCCTTCACCTGTTCGGCACTGGCGCCTTTTTGCGGCCCAAAGATCGCCGATGCGCCATTGGCGCCACACAGGGGGTTATCGACATCGGCGGCCACTTCGACGCATACCTCGGCCAAGCGCGGGTCAACACCGCTGGCGTCGAGGCGGGCCAGCCCGGCCAGGGCAAGGCCACCCTCGGCCAGAGGCTGGTCCTGGGCGTCGAAAAGGCGCAGGCCTAGGGCACGCAGCATACCGCTACCACCGTCATTGGTGGCGCTGCCGCCGATCGCCAGGACAATACGCTGGGCGCCAGCGGCCAAGGCGGCTGCAATCAGCTCGCCAGTGCCCCAGGTGCTGCTGCGGCAGGCATCGCGCTGATCGCGGGGCAGCAACTGAATGCCGCTGGCCTGGGCCATCTCGATGACTGCGGTACGGCTGTCGGCCAGCCAGCCCCAAGCGGCCTCGACACCCTGCCCCAGCGGGCCACGCACCACCTGGCGACGCAACTCGCCCTGGCTGGCGGCGACGATCGCCTCCAGGGTGCCCTCTCCACCATCGGCCATCGGGCACTCGACCAGCTCGGCGCCTGGCCAGGCTTCGGCCAGGCCGCCCGCGATGGCATGGGCCACGCCGGCGGCGTCCAGGCTGTCCTTGAACGAGTCGGGGGCGATGACGATTTTCATGGGGATTCTCCTGTCCAGTTGAGGGCATGCTGACAGTTGCGCTGCGCACTGGCCTCGGTCGAATGCACAAAAGCCCGTGGCGCTTGTTTGGGCAAATGCATTTTCCGACTGGCTCGACGTGCACTCAGTCCGCTGGCAAGAGCTGCAAGCCAAGGTAGAGGCTGAGCATCCCCTCCAGCCGCAGTGGGTCGACCTCACCCAGTTCGGCTACGCGCTCCAGTCGATAACGCAGGCTGTTGCGGTGGATCCCCAGCGCATCGGCGCAGGCTTGGCTCTGACCATCGTGCGCGCACCAGGCGCGCAGGGTCGGCAGCAACTGGCCGCTGCCATCCTTGGCACGGATACGCAGCAACGGCTCCAGCAGCTCATCCAGCGCATCGTCGTTGCGATGGCGCCAGAGCAACGCCGGCAAGCGATAACGGGACAAGCTCAACAGGCGCTCACCGGGTAGCACTTCGCGCCCGTAGGCCAGCAGGTCGCGTACCCTCCGGTAGCCTCGGCGCAACTGTTCAAGGCTCTGCGCGACGCTACCCAGCGCCAGGCGCTCGACCTCCCAGCCATGGCGTTGCAAACGCTCGAGCAGGCGAACCTCATCCAGCCCCACGCTGGCGGGGCGGCACCACAGCAAGGATTCGCGCGATGGACTGACACACCAGCTTTCCGGGTAGCGGCTCGACAGCCAGGCCGACAGCGTTTCGGCAGGCGGCCCCGCGCGCAGTTCGAACAGGCACGGCACCCTGGGCAGTTGTGGTCTGAGGCCTAGCTGTTGCGCCTCGTCGAGCAGTCTTGGTGAGTCGCCGCTAGCGCCGAGCAACAACGCCAGCAGGTCGTCGCAGCGCTGACGCCGCCACTGTTGCTCGACCTGCAGGTGGCGCTGGGCCAGGAGCATCTCGGCAGTCATGCGCACCAGTTCGCCATAGGTTCGCAGTTGCAGCGGATCGCCCGTCAGCCCCAGTACCCCGATCAGGCGGCCATCGAGCATCAATGGCAGGTTGACGCCGGGCTGCACACCCTTCAGGCACTTGGCTGCATCGACATCCAGCTCGACGATGCGTCCATTGGCCAACACCAGTTGCGCGCCCTCGTGCCGGGTATTGATACGCTCGGGCTCACCACTGCCCAGGATCAGGCCTTGGCTGTCCATGACGTTGACGTTGCAGGGCAGGATGGCCATGGCCCGATCCACGATATCCTGCGCCAGGTCATGGTCCAGTTCGAACATTCAACGAATCCTTCAGTAGTTGGGCATTGTGAGGTAGCACAGCATCGTAACCTCCGGACTGTGCAAAAGCACAAAGACAGGCGCGTCCCACTCCCCGAGACTCGTCAGGGCGAGCGCCGGTACAGGCGACGCGGCGAGAATCATAACAACAGAGAATTCGATCATGGCACACAGCCCTGCCCCTGACCAAGGCAATGACATCACCCGCAACGCGCTGTATCGGCGCATCACTCTGCGGCTGATTCCGTTCATCTTCATCTGCTACCTGTTCAATTACTTGGACCGCGTCAACGTGGGCTTCGCCAAGCTGCAGATGCTCGATGCACTGCAGTTCAGCGAAACCGTGTACGGCCTCGGTGCCGGTATCTTCTTCATCGGCTACGTGCTTTGCGGCCTGCCCAGCAACCTTGCGCTCAACCGCTTCGGGCCGCGGCGCTGGATCGCGGCGATGATGATCGCCTGGGGCGCGCTGTCGACCTGCCTGCTGTTCGTCACCACCCCCAGCGAGTTCTACACCCTGCGCCTGCTCACCGGCGCCGCCGAAGCCGGTTTCTTCCCGGGCGTGGTGCTGTACCTCTCGCGCTGGTTCCCGGCAGACCGTCGTGGCCGCATCATGGCCTTGTTCATGTCGGCGATCCCGGTTTCGGGCCTGCTTGGCGGGCCGTTCTCCGGCTGGATCCTCGAACACTTCGCGGCGGGCCAGCACGGCCTGGCCGGCTGGCAATGGATGTTCCTGATCCAGGGCCTGCCAACCGTGGCGCTGGGCGTCCTGGCCATCGGCCTGCTCAGCGACGGCTACCAGAAGGCCGCGTGGCTGAGCCCGGCCGAGCGCCAACTGATCGAAGCGGACCTCAACGCCGATGCCGCCAGCAAGCCCAACACCATGGGCGACGGTATCCTCGCCGTGCTGACCAACCCGTTGGTCTGGACCTTCGGCTTCATCTACTTCTGCATCCAGAGTGGCGTGTACGCCATCAACTTCTGGCTGCCGTCGATCATCAAGAACATGGGCTTCGACAACCCGCTGCTGATCGGCTGGCTGAGCGCCATTCCGTACCTGTTGGCCGGTGTGTTCATGATCCTCTGTGGCCGCTCTGCCGACCTACGCAACGAACGCCGTTGGCATTTGGTGGTACCGATGCTGATGGGCGCCGTTGGCCTGCTGATCGCCGTCAACTTCGCCGGCACCCCTGAGGTGGCCATCCTCGGCCTGTCTATCGCCACCATGGGCGCACTGACCGGGCTGCCGATGTTCTGGCCGATGCCGACCGCCCTGCTCAGCGCCGGCGCTGCCGTTGCCGGTCTGGCGATCATCAACTCGGTGGGACAGATGGCCGGCTTCCTCAGCCCCTATCTGGTCGGCTTCATCAAGGACCAGACCGGCTCGACCGACGCCGCGCTGTACTCCCTGGCCGGCCTCATCATGGTCGGGAGCCTGGTGGCGCTGCGCGTGTCGCGCGCCGGTGCCCTGAAAGCCGCCCCGGCCAATTGACCCCCTCGCTCCTACAGGATCACTGCTGCCCCTGTAGGAGCGGGCTTGCCCGCAAATTCCCTTCCGATCGTCAGATCGACGCACCCTCTTCAACGCCCAGGCGTCAAATAGTTCCAAAGGCCCCTTTGGAGAAGCCCATGACCCGCCATGCCGTGGCTACCCTCGAGCAACTCGATAGCAAACGCCCTCTGCGCGTGCAGGCCGGCAACGAAGAAGTTGTCCTCGTCCGCCAGGGCGACCTGGTGCACGCGTATCAAGCCAACTGTCCGCACGCCGGCGCGCCGCTTGAGGAAGGCGTGATCTGCAAGGGGCTGTTGGTCTGTCCATGGCACAAGGCGGCTTTCGCCACCGACGCAGGCACCGTCTGCGAACCCCCTGCCCTCGCCGATCTGCGGCGCTACCGGGCCTGGGTCGAAAACGGCCAAGTCTGGGTCGACGACCAGCCCCTGCCCAAACCCACAGCGCCGCGCCACAGCGATGCCCGTCGTTTCGTCGTGGTCGGTGCCGGCGCGGCGGGTTCGGCGGCGGTGGCCACCCTGCTGGGTCATGGATTCAACGGCCACCTGCTGTGGCTGGATCAGGAGCGTCAGCCCGCTTACGACCGCACCTCGCTTAGCAAATTCGTCATCGCCGGGGAAATGCCGCCCGATGAAGTGCCCGCACTGCTGGAGGCGGATGACTTGCGTCAGGGCCGTCTTGAGCGACGCCAGGCCAAAGTGCGCGGTCTGGATGCGAAAAAGCGCAGCATCACCCTCGCCGACGGCCAGCGCATCGACTACGACGCCGCGCTGCTCGCCACCGGCGGCAAGCCGCGCCGCCCGGACATTCCCGGCGCCGACCTGGACGGGGTGCTGACCTTACGATCGCGTGAGGACGCCGCGCGCCTGCTCGATGCCGCCGAGCCCGGCCAACCGGTGGTGATCGTCGGCGACGGTTTCATCGGCCTGGAGGCCGCTGCGGCATTGCACAAATACGGCTTGAAGGTGCACGTGGTGAGCCGCCACGAAGTCCCCCTGGCCAAGCAACTGGGTGAACGCATCGGCCGCAGCATCCGCCAACTGCACGAAGGCAAGGGCGTGATCTTCCATGGTCCCATGCAAGTGCTGCGCTTGGAGGGCGAGCATCAGGTCGAGGCGGTGCTACTGGCCAATGGCGAGCGCTTGCCAACACCTTTGGTGCTGCTTGGCACCGGCGTCAGTCCGGCCACCGCCTTCCTGCATGGCCTGGACCTGGCAGAGGACCGTTCGGTAAACGTCGATGCGCAGTTGCGCGCCGCCGACGGCCTGTGGGCCGCAGGTGACATCGCGACCTTTCCCCTGGCTGGCCGCCCTGTGCGCATCGAACACTGGCGCCTGGCCCAACAACACGCGGTGATCGCTGCCGCCAACATGCTCGGCGAACAGCGCCAGTACGACGATGTGCCGTTCTTCTGGACCTATCAGCACGGCCGGACTTATGAAGTGCTGGGCCATGCTCGCGACTGGGACCACATCGAATTCGTCGGCCAGCCGGAACAGGGGGATTTCATTGCCCTGCAGTGCGTGGGCGATCAGGTCGAGGCAGTGATCGCCAAAGGCTACTCCGATGCCATGGCCCAGCTGTCGCAGCGCATGAAGCGGCCACTGAGCCTGACAGAGGCCCGGACACTGATCTGACCCGTTGCAGGGCCAAGCGGACGAAAACCAGCTATGGTTGCCACACCGCATACAATAACAAGCCATGGACCGCTCATGCCTGCGTATCCAGCACTCCCACGCCCCAGCGAGCTGGCGGCGTTCATCGACTGCCACTTCGCCGACCGCGGGCTGCAGCCCGAGGCGGTAATCGCCGAATCGTGGTATCGCAGCATCAACCAGCATCGTCTGGACCCGGACTTGCGCCACGTCGACAACATCCTAAGTGCCGCCGAGGTACGCCAGCACCAGGCCCAGCACGAGGCTTACCTGACGATTGCCAGTCAAGGCGTCAACGGCTTGGCCCGGCGTGTGGTCGATGCCGGCTTCGCCGTGTTGCTCAGCGATGCCGATGGCATCACCCTGGACGCACGCCTGCCAGCCGACAGACAACGCTACACCCGCTCCGGATTGCGCGTCGGCGCCTGCTGGGACGAGTCCATCGCCGGCACCAACGGCATCGGCACCGCCCTCGCTTCGCGCCAAGCGTTGACCATTCACCGCCAGGAGCATTTCCTATCCGCCAATGCCCGCCTCAGTTGTTCGGTCGCACCGCTGTTCGATGCGCAAGGCCAACTGCTGGGTTGTCTCAATGCTACGTGCCTGCATAACGAAGGCCCCAAGCAAGCCCAGCAACTGACGCTGCAGTTGGTGACGTTGTATGCGCGCCTGATCGAGAACACTCACTTCCGCCAGCGTTACCGCGACTGCCTGACCCTGGCGGTCACCCCCCGCGACGACCACGCCGACCTGGCCAACGAGCAACTGCTCGCCCTTGACCCGAGTGGCCGGGTGATCGGCGCCAACCAGGCGGCGTTCGCTGCATACGCCCATGCCTTGTTGGGACGACGCATCGACCAACTGCTGCCGGCCAGCGTCGATGCCTTGCTCGAGCTCACCCGCGGTGGCGCACGCGGTGCTCATCTGCGCAACCAGGGCGAGCAAGTGCTGGACGTTGGCCTGCGCGTGCCTGCCGGCTACCGCCAAGCCCCGGTACGCCCCAGCGTCGCTCCCGGGGTCCGTCACCCGGGCCTGGACCACTTGGCCGGTAGCGACCCTCAACTGCAGCAAGGCGTCCGGCGGCTGCGCAAAGTGTTGGACCAGGACATCGCCATCCTCCTGTGCGGCGAGACCGGCACCGGCAAAGAGGCGTTTGCCCGCGCCCTGCATCAGGCCAGCCGGCGCCAGGCAGGGCCATTCGTGGCGCTCAACTGCGCGGCGATTCCCGAGACGCTGATCGAGAGCGAGTTGTTCGGCTACCGCGCCGGCAGTTTCACCGGTGCCAACCGCAAGGGCATGAAAGGCAAGCTGGAGCTGGCCAATGGCGGCACGCTGTTCCTCGACGAAATCGGCGACATGCCGGCCCATCTGCAAACCCGCCTGTTACGTGTGCTCGCCGAGCGCGAGTTGTTGCCGCTGGGGGCTGATACGCCCGTGGCGCTGGACATCCAGGTGGTCTCCGCCACCCACCAGGACTTGCAGACGATGATCGCCGACAAGCGTTTTCGCCAGGATCTGTATTATCGCCTGTGTGGCATGCGCATGGTGCTGCCGGCACTGCGCGAACGTAGCGACCGATCCGAATTGATCGAGCGGCTGCTGGCTGGATTGCCCGGTGGCGAAGGCTTGCGCCTGAGCGGCGAGGCCCGTCACTGCCTGCTGGGCCATCCATGGCCGGGTAATGTGCGGCAGTTGCTCAACACGCTGCGCTATGCGGTGGCATTGGCCGAGGGTGGAGTGATCGAACTGGCCGATCTGCCGGAAGAATTGCTTGACCAGGCTGGCCCTACAACGCACTCGGCGCTGGATGCGCAGGTCGAGGATACCGAGGCGCGGCATCTGCTTGAGGTGTTGAAACGGGAAAGGTGGAACATGAGCGCGGCGGCCCAGGCCGCCGGGATATCGCGCTCGACGTTGTATCGGAAGATGAAGCGGTATGGGATCGTGCAGCCGAATCTGGTGGGGTGATTACGCCGAGGCTGGCAGGCGCTTGGAGTGTTCGTCGATGGATTTGCAGTAGCGCATAGATCGAGCGCCGCGCGGGCGGCGCTCGATCTCACAAGCAGAGGTGCTCTCCAGACGGGCCTGCTCACCCCTGCATATACACCACCTGCGTCCGCGTATATTCATACAAACCATGCTTGCCATCGGCCCCGCCGATCCCCGACTTGCGCGCCCCGGCGTGGAAGCCCTGCATGGCCTCGAAGTTCTCCCGGTTGATGTAGGTCTCGCCAAAGTCGATTTCGCGGCATGCTTTGAGCGCTGCATTCAGATCGCGGGTGTAGAGCGACGAGGTCAGGCCATATTCGCTGTCGTTGGCCAAGGCGATGGCCTCATCGAGATCCTCCACCACCTGGATCGGTAGCACCGGTCCGAAGATTTCCTTGCGCATGATCTCCATTTCGGCGGAGCAACCGGCCAGCACCGTCGGCTGGTAGTGGAAACCCGCACCGAGGTTGGCCACCTGGCCACCGGTGACCACTTGAGCACCCTGCCCTACCGCGGTCCGTACCATCTGCGCGACCTTGTCGAGCCCGGCCTGGTTGATCAGCGGCCCCATGTCCAGGTCCGCCTGCTGTGATGGGTCGCCATAGCGGGTCGCAGCCATCGCCTGAGCCACCTTGTCGACGAAAGCATCAGCGATATTGCGTTGCACATACACCCGCTCGGCGCAGTTGCACACCTGTCCGGTATTGATCACCCGAGAAGCGACGATGGCCTTCACCGCCAGGTCCAGGTCGGCATCGCCCAGCACGATGGCCGGTGCCTTGCCGCCAAGTTCGAGGTTGAGCTTGGTGATGTTCGGCGCCGCCGCGGCCATGATCCGCGCACCGGTCGCAACGCTGCCGGTGAAGCTCACCAGATCGACTCCGGCGTGGCTGGAAAGTCCATGCCCTACGCTTGCACCCTGGCCACCGACCACGTTGAAGACTCCGGCCGGCAAATCGGTTTCTGCCACCAGTTTGGCGAACTCATAACAATTGAGCGGGGTCTCCTCGCTGGGCTTGATGACGATGGTATTGCCGGTGACAAGCGCCGGCGCCATCTTGCGGGCGATCAGGAAGAACGGGAAGTTCCACGGCAGGATACCCGCCACCACCCCCAGTGGCTTGCGCATGAGGAAGATGTGTTCGCCGACACGGTCGCTGGTCAGCACCTCGCCTTCCAGCCGACGCGCCCATTCGGCCATGTAATCCAGGTAGTCGGCAGTGAAGTTGACTTCGACCTCTGCCAGCGCCGGCACCTTGCCGCCTTCCTGGGTAATGATCCGCGCCAGGCGCTGGGCATTGGCTCTGATCTTGGTGGCGATCTGGCGTAGATAGCTTGCCCGCTCTATGGCCGTTCTACCGGCCCAGCCTTTCTGCGCCCGGCGTGCGGCGGCAATGGCGCGCTCGACCTGCTCAGCCGGCGACTCCGGCACTCGACCCAACAAATCACCATTGGCTGGGTTGTACACCTCGAGCAGGCTTTCGCTGCTGACGAAGCCGTTGTCGATGAAGTTCTGGTAGGTCACGTCAGTCATCGTCGTTTCACTCCTGTGCATGGTTGTCGGCCAACGGCGCCTGGGCTGTTGGCTTGGCGCTGAACTGCTGCCAGGCGTTGCCTTCGCGCTTGAGGTCGTGGGCACGCTTGATGAGGTATTGATGCACTTGTTCCACCTGCTCGGGCTTGAGGTTGTCGGCGAACGAAGGCATGCCGTCGGGCACACGGCCACCATAGAGAATGCCGAGGAACATCTGGTGTTTCTCCGCGCTGAGCTTGCGCAGGTCAGGCAATACGCCACCGCTGACTGCATGGATGCCATGGCATTGCGAGCAGTTGCCGTCATACAGCGCGGCACCGGCGGCTACCGTCTCGGCATCAGCCGTCAGCGCTGGCGGCTCGGGTGCATCGGCAGGCGGCGCCGGTTCGCGCAGTTGGGCGGTACCACCGATCTTGTAGGTCAGCACCTGCGAGAACGGTTGTACCCCGGCCCGCAGCGACAGCGCTCCGGCAAAGGTCGAGAATGCCCCACCCCAGCCAGCCATGAAGGTCACGTATTGCTCGCCGTCGACCGAATAGGTGATGGGCGCAGCCATCACCCCACTGGCGGCGGGCGATTCCCAGAGTTTCTTGCCGCTGTCGGCCGCATAGGCGATGACCCGCCCATCGGCGCTGCCTTCGAACACCAGGTTGCCAGCGGTGCTGAGGGTGCCACCGTTGAAAATGGTGATGTACGGCACCTCCCAGGCCGGTGCCTGCTTGACCGGATCCCAGGCGATCAGCTTGCCCGACCAGGTCTTGGCCATTTCCAGCAGCCCGTCGGCGCCCTCTGGCATCATCCCGGTGCGCAGGCCGAGTTGGTACACGCTCTTGAACGGATTGCGCTTGGGCGCCTCGGGGATGTGCTCGTAATACGCAGACATGATGTGCGCCGGGATGTACACCAACCCGGTGTTGGGGTTGTAGGACATCGGGTGCCAGTCATGGGCGCCCCAGAACGCCGGGGTCACCAGCTTGCGCTTGCCGTCCTTCCAGTAGGCCGCCGCCTCGTCGTCGAGGATAGGCCGGCCCGTCTTCATGTCGATACCCTTGGCCCAGTTGACCGGCACGATGTTCTTTGCCGACAACAACTCCCCGGTGGCACGGTCGAGCACATAGAAGAAGCCGTTCTTCGGCGCCTGCATCAGCACCTTGCGCTGCTTGCCGTCGATCGGCAGCTCGGCGAGGATCATGTGCTGCGTGGCGGTGAAGTCCCAGGCGTCTCCCGGGGTGGTCTGATAGTGCCAGGCGTATTCACCGGTGTCGGCATTGACTGCCACGATTGACGACAGGAACAGGTTGTCGCCCTTGGCCTGACTGCGCCATTTAGGGTCCCACATCGAACCATTGCCGACGCCGATGTACAGCAGGTTCAGTTCCGGATCGTAGGCGAACGAGTCCCAGGCCGTGCCACCACCGCCCCATTCGACATAGGCATCGCCGTGCCAGGTCTTGCTGGCGATCTCCATGGCCTTGTCCTCGGGGGGCAGCTTGGGATCGCCCGGTACGGTGAAGAACCGCCAGGCCTGCTTGCCGGTCTCGGCGTCATAGGCGGTCACGTAGCCACGCACGCCGAACTCGGCGCCGCCGTTGCCGATGACGACCTTGCCGTTGACCACCCGCGGCGCACCGGTGATGGTGTAACTGCGCTGGTGATCGGCACGGGTGTCCACCGACCAGACCCGTTTGCCGGTCTTGGCATCGATGGCCTCCAGTCGGCCATCGAGCACACCCACATAGACTTTCCCCTGCCACACCGCCACACCTCGGTTCACGGCATCGCAACAGGCCTCGCCAGCGCGATGACGGTCGGATTGCGGATCGTACTTCCACAGCAGCTGGCCGTTGCGCGCATCCAGGGCGTACACCACCGAGAACGGACCGGTGGTGTACATCACGCCATCGACGACGATGGGCGTAGCTTCGACGCCCCGGTCGAGGTCAAGCTTGTAGCTCCAGGCCAGGCCCAGTTGGTTCACGTTGTCCTGGTTGATGGCCTTGAGCGGGCTGTAGCGTTGCTCGTCGTATGTACGGCCGTGGCTCATCCAGTTACCGGGCTCCTTGTCGGCATTGATGATGCGCTGGCCATCGACCTCGGCGGCGAAGGCAGGCGTGATGCAGGCAAGCGCCAGAGCCAGGCAGCTCACGGCGGTGGACAGGGGCCGGCGGTGCGGACCTGATCGTTTCATGGGGGCTCTCCGTTTCTTGTTATGGCGACGATGTGAGGCGTCGCCGAGAGGGAGAGCAATGGCTGTGCCACCGCTTGGAAGAAGCGCTTGGATGCCCGTGTTAGAGCGCTTGGGCGGCGTAATGCAGCCGCTCGTAGAATGCCGCAGCTTGCATCAATCAAGGCACATCTGATGCACGGATGACACAGGTGTGTCAGGGCCTGGTTGGTAAGTGACTCGACTTACCTGGCGCAGCGCTCAAGTCAGCAGCTTGATCACCGCCAGATGCCCAGGATAGAAAAAGTAGCCCCATCGACCGACTTTGGGCACCCACGCTGTCCTGGCCTGCAGCAGCAGGCACCCCACAGGCACCGCCAGCGCGGCCGAGCCCAGCGCGAAGACAGTGATCGGGGCCAGCAGATGCTGGCTCAGCCAGCTGTTGGTCAGGTTGCCGGCAACGGCCAATAGGCAAGGGAGACCCCAGGCAACTCCTCCCTGCCGTCGCGCCAGCAGCCACGCAGCCGGCAGCAACACACCGGGCAAACCGTACATCAACTGAGGACTGAACCACGCCGCCAGCATGGCGCTGGCCACGCCCAGGCAACGCACAGGCCAGTGCCGATGGTGTACGCCCTGGGCCACCAATAACCCCAGAAGCAGGGTCGGCATCACACTGAAAGTCTGCGTGCCACCGTCGAGCCAACGGTAGGGAATTTCCGACACCAGGGCGAAAACCAGCATCCAGCCCAGATAGCGCAGGTTGGTCCCACTGCCGGATGCATCGGTCTGACTGCGTCCCAGGTTCACCGCGATCGCCAGACAGAACAGCGGGAACGCCAGACGGCCGACGACGAACAGGCCATCGGCGCCAGGCCACAGATAACGTAGGTGGTCGGCAACCATCGTCACGATCGCTGTCCACTTGACCAGGTCCAGGCCCACCGAACGCATGTTTCATCGACTCCGCTGCGGATGTCCGCTGGCCAGCGCCGCCTGATCCTGCCGCGCGGCCCAGGTCGACAGCGGCAACGGCGTTTGCTGATCGAAGATGCGCCGCCAGACCAACAACACATCGTCCATCCGCAACACGCCATCGTCCTGGACCCAGACCGTGGGCGTTCGGGCCTGCCACTGCCCCTGCCTATCGCGCCGGGCCATGTCGAAGCGGAAGATGTAGTTACCGGGCACGCCCATGCGCAGGTCGGTCACGACCAACGCATCGCCGACTTCGTCGTAGCGCAGCCAGTCATCGGTGAACCAACGCAGGCGCTCGTGCAACGCCGAGCCGGCAAGTGGACGTGCCGCATCGAGGTGACGCGAAAGGCGGAGCATCTCCGGAGGCTTACGATCGAACAGACTGCTGATGGCTTCGTAGTAATCGCCCTGCGGCGTCTTGGCCAGTACTCGCCAGATCAGGCTGTTGAAAGCGATCGGCACGGCACGCACCTCGGTGACGGCAATGCCCTGCTGATCGAGCGCCGCTTGCAAGCGATGCTCGGCCAGCATGCGCCCGGCCAGGCCGAAACCCAGGTAGGCGGTGCTGAACAGCAAGGCAAGGCTCAACCCACGCAAGGCCTTACCGGACATACCCCTGAGCAGCGCGTAGATCACCGCCACCAGCAGCGGCACGGTGTATACCGGGTCGATGATGAACACCGCCGCCCAACTCAGCGGCGTGACCTGCAGAGGCCAGAATAACTGGGTGCCGTAGACGGTGAACGAATCCAGCAGTGGGTGGGTGACCAGCACCAGCCAGAAGGCGACGAACAATCGGGTAAAGCGATAGCCCTTGTCGGGCCATCGTGTGCGACCCAGCCAGTCGACCAGCAAGGCGAGCAACAGCGCCACGCCACTGAGAACGAAAATGGAATGGGAGAAACCTCGGTGATAAGTCATCTGCGATACCGGGTCAGCGTAGCGGATGAGCACGTCGAGGTCAGGCACGCTGCCGAGGGCTGCGCCATAGGCAAGCGCACGGCGGCCCTGGATGCGACCGAGCACGGTGCCCTGGAGGGCCGCACCGAGCACGGCCTGGGTGATGGAGTCCAAGGGTAGGTTTCCTGAATGGGCTGTTCAGGGAAACTACCGCTCGAACTCCTGTGGTGCAAATGCAGCTATGTGGCAAAAATTGTGTCACGGACCACGACAAGCCGTCTCAGAATAGTTTCCAGGTGTGGACATGGCTTTGATTTGAGCTTTTTAGTGTCCCCGGGATCGAGCGCCAACTACCTTACAGCAGGCATTAAAAAAACCTTGCCGGGGGCAGTGCTCAGCCGAGATCACCACCACCTACCGGCAGGGTTACGCCGGTGATGTAGGAGGCCTCGTCAGAGGCCAGGAACAGAATCGCGCCGACCTGTTCGTCGATGCTGCCGTAGCGGTGCATCAGGCTGCTGTCGAGGGTCTGCTCGACGATCTGCTGGTACCAGATCTTTTCTTGCTCGCTCTGCTGGTCCGTGTTGCGCGGCACGCGCCGTGGCGGCGCCTCGGTGCCGCCCGGGGCGGTGGCATTGACGCGGATACCGCGCCCGGCCGTTTCGAAGGCCAGGCACGCGGTCAGTGCGTTGACCCCGCCCTTGGCCGCGCCGTAGGGCACACGATTGACGCCTCGGGTAGCGATGGAGGAAACGTTGACGATGGCGCCGGCGCCCTGCTCGAGCATGTACGGCAACGCGGCGTGACAGCACCAGAGGGTGGGGAACAGCGAGCGGCGCACCTCGGCCTCGATCTGCTCGACTTCGTAGTGCTCGAACGGTTTGGCCCAGATGGTGCCGCCGACGTTGTTGACCAGAATGTCGAGGCGGCCGAAGGCTTGCACCGCGCTGGCCATGACCTGGACGCAATCGGCATGCTGCTCGAGATCGGCGATCAGGGTCAGCATGCCCTCCCCGGCCAGTTCGTGAACCAGTTCGGAGCGGTCCACCGCCACGACTTTCGCGCCTTCGGCTTTGAGCCTCCAGCACACGCCACGGCCGATGCCTTGGGCGGCACCGGTGACCAGCGCGATCTTGCCTTGGAATCGGTTGTTCATGTTGATCTCTCCTCGGTCCGAAAAAGAGGCTGCCGTTACCCGCACGATGCCGGCAGCCCCAAGCAAACTCAGGCAGCTGCCGCGAATTTCTCGTAATAGAAGTTCGCCGGGGTCAGGCCTTGCTCGCGGATGTACTGGCTGACCGCCTCGACCATCGGTGGCGGGCCGCACAGGTACACGTCGACATCGCCATCATTCAGGTGGCCCGGAGCGATGTGCTGGGTCACGTAACCCTTTTGCGGGTATTGGCTGTCGGGATTGGCCACGCAGGCGTTGAAAGTGAAATTGGGAATGCGTGCGGCCAGGGCTTCGAGGCGGTCCATTTCGACCAGATCGAAGTCATTGGTGACCCCGTAGATCAGGTGCAACGGATGCGCACTGCCCTGCTCGGCGATCCTTTCCAGCATCGCCGTGAATGGCGCCAGCCCCGTGCCACCAGCCAGCAGCAGCAAGGGTCGCTGGATCGGTCGCAGGTAGAAGCTGCCCAAAGGCCCGGTCAGGCTCACGCGGTCGCCGGCCTTGGCCTGGGTGGTCAGGAAGCGGCTCATCAGCCCGCCCGGCACATTGCGGATCAGAAAGCTGACCTCGCCGCCTTTCTGCAGCGTGCTGAAGGAATAAGCACGGCTCTGGTCGCTGCCCGGCACTTGCAGATTGACGTACTGCCCCGGCAGAAACGCCAGTTTGTTCAGGGCATCGCCCTTGATCGACAAGGCGATGGTGCTGTCGGAAAGCTGGCGTACCTCGCTGATGGCCGCTTCGAAGCTGGCCTGCTCGGTCTTGCACACTTGCGACGATGCCGGAATGCGCACCACGCAGTCGCTTTCGGCGCGCATCTGGCAGGTCAGCACGTAGCCTTCGGCGATCTCGTCTTCGCTCAAGGCATCGTCGATGAAATTGTCGCCCAGCTCATAACGGCCGGATTCGGCCTTGCACTTGCAGGTACCGCAAGCGCCGTCACGGCAGTCCAGGGGAATGTTGATGCCTTGGCGATAGGCGGCATCGGCTACGGTTTCGAAGCCCGTGGCCTCGATGAAGCGGGTAACCCCGTCTTCGAAATTCAGCGCGATCTGGAAACTCATGTTGCACCTCGCGGGCGAGCCGGGCCACGGCGCACCTGTTGGCGCACCGAGCAGCTCGCTTGACCTCGAATCAGATGTGATAGATGTCGATGACCTGACGCACGTAGTCGTTCTTCAGCACCACCTTCTTGGCCTTGATCAGCGGCTGTTCGCCACGCAGGTCCAGGGTGTAGAAACTGCTGCCGAAGTAACTGTCGGTGGTCTTGTAGCGGAAACTCAGGGTGTGCCAGTTGAAGCGCACCTTGCAGTAGCCCTCACCTTGTTCGACGATCTCGATGTTGCTGATGTTGTGGGATGTACGGGTATCGGGCATGGTCGCGCTGGAGCGCTCGGTCTTGATGCGGAATATTCGGTCTTCCAGGCCACCACGGTTGCCGTACCAGATCAGCGAGATTTCGCTCTGCGGATCTTCGGTCAGGGTGTCGTCATCGTCCCAGGACGGCATCCAGAAGCTCGCGTCCACGGCATACAGTTCCAGCCACTGGTCCCATTCAGCGTCATCCAGGTAGCGCGCTTCGCGGTAGAGGAAATCGCGCACGGTCTCATAGAGGCTCATTGCACGGCCTCCACGGGAATCAGTTGCTGTTCCTGCTCCAGGGCCTTGATCATGGTGTCCTGCCAGTACTTGTGCTGCAGCACGAACAGCCCCTCGTCCTCGGTGCGAACCCCCGACAGCAGTGGATGCAGCTCGATTTCCTTGGCCGCTTCATCGGCGCCCTCGACCCAATGGGTGGCCCCACGGGACATGTCGTTCCAGCCGGTGCCGCCGCCGTAGCCGGTCTGGCAGGAGCGGAATTCCTCGAGGTCATCCGGGGTCGCCATGCCGCTGACATTGAAGAAGTCTTCGTACTGGCGGATACGCTGGGCCCGGGCATCGGCGCTCTCACCCTTCGGGGCGATGCAGTAGATGGTGATCTCGGTCTTGTTCACCGAGATCGGGCGAGCGATGCGGATCTGCGAGCTGAACTGGTCCATCAGGTACACGTTCGGGTACAGGCACAGGTTGCGAGAGTTCTCGATCATCCAGTCGGCGCGAGCCTGGCCGAAATCCGAAGCCAGTTGCTCACGGCGCTCGTAGGCCGGACGGTCCTCGGGGTTGGCCCAGCGCGTCCAGAGCAGCAGGTGGCCATGGTCGAACGAGTAGAAGCCCCCGCCCTGCTTGGCCCAGGCGCCGGCGCTCATGGTCTTGATCTCCTCACCCGCTTCGCGCTGTTTGCGCTGATTCTGGGTGGCGGCGTAGTTCCAGTGCACGGAGCTGACGTGGTAACCATCGGCACCGTTCTCGGCCGTCAGTTTCCAGTTGCCTTCGTAGATATAGGAGCTCGACCCGCGCAGCACTTCCAGGCCTTCTGGCGACTGGTCGACGATCATGTCGATGATCTTGGCCGATTCGCCCAGGTGGTCGATCAACGGCTTGACGTCGGCATTCAGGCTGCCGAACAGGAACCCACGGTACGACTCGAACCGGGCGACCTTGGTCAGGTCGTGGGAGCCCTCGCAGTTGAAGCTTTGCGGATAACCGGCATTGCTCGGATCCTTGACCTTGAGCAGTTTGCCGCTGTTGTTGAACGTCCAGCCGTGGAACGGGCAGGTATAGCTGGAGCGGTTGCCGCGCTTGTGCCGGCAGAGCATGGCGCCACGGTGGCTGCAGGCGTTGAGGAAAGCGTTGAGTTCCCCCTCCTTGTTGCGCGCGATGAAGATCGGTTGGCGCCCCATGGTCAGGGTGATGAAATCGTTTTTCTCGGGGATCTGGCTTTCATGGGCCAGGTAGATCCAGTTGCCCTCGAAGATGTGTTTCATCTCCAGGTCGAACAGGCGCGGGTCAGTGAACATTTCACGCTTGCAACGGTAGACGCCCTTTTCGCGGTCGTCCTCGAGCATGGCATTGAGGTAGTCGAATCCCAGGGACATGGCCAGGGCCTCCATTGTTATTGTTCAGGCCATGTCAGGTTAGGAATTATCGACCAGAGGCAATATCCACTCAGTGCAGAGTGCTATCCATTTTGTGCACGCTCAGCGACGCAGCTTGAAGGTCTCCGAGGGCAGCTCGCCAAAACGCTGGCGGTAGGTTTCGGAAAACCGCCCCAGATGCAGGAAGCCATAGTCCATGGCCAGCTCGGTGACGCTGCGCACCCTACAACTGGCATCGCTGAGACAGGCATGTACGCGTTCGAGTTTGCGTTGGCGCACATACTGCTTGGGGGTGGTGCTCAGGTGGCGGTCGAACAATGCATACAGCGAACGCAGGCTCATGTTCGACTGCTCGGCCAGCACTTCGGCGGTCAGATCCAGCTTGAGGTTGCGGTCGATGTAGTCGAGGATTCGTTCGAGGCTCGCTCCAGGGGTGCCCAGCCCCTCGCGACTGATGTTGGTATTCATCAGGGTCAGCAGCTTGCTGGCGACGATCTGGCTGTAATGGCCCTGCACCCGCGGCAATGGATCGGATGCCTCGGCCTCCTGGCAGACCATGGCCAGCAGACTGGAAAAACCTTCCAGTTCCTCCAGCCGGTAATGGTTTCGCAGAAAGCGCACGCCGCCTGCCGGACGCTGCCAGCGCTGTTCATCGCACAGCGCTTCGAGCAAATGAGTCGGCACCTTGAGGATGAATTTCTCGCAGTCCTCGGAATAGGTGAGATCGACTGGATCGTCCGGGTTGATCAGCAGCAGTTCGCCCGGCACCAGATGATGCTCGCGCTGATGGCCACGCCACAGGCAACTGCCGTTGAGCAGGATCTGCAGGTGGAAAATGGTCTCGAGCGCCGGCGACGTCACACGTACGCTTCCGCCGTAGCTGATGCGGCACAAATCGAGTTCGGCGAACTTGCGGTGGCTGAGGCTGGACTGCGGGCGGGTACTGCGGGACAACCCGATGCAATGCTGACCCAGGTGCCGGTTCACGTAGTCGGACACGGCATAAGGGTCGGCGTGATGGAACACGCTACTGCGCTCGCTCAGCAGGCGGCTTTCCATAAGGCAGGCACTCGGTTTTGTAGTTATGTTTTGTGTGTTTCCAGTTTACGCGTGCCCACAGTATGTAAAAGCGCAACAGGGAGCAATGCGACGAAGGGATTCGCCGGGCGAATAACGGATAGCCGAAAACGTGAAGCGTCCGATAATCGAACGCGCAGGTGATGGCAGAACCTGCCCTCTAACAGCAAGAGCGGTGGCGTCACTGCACCGGCAGGAAGTTCATCAGCAGCAGGCTTTGGGCATAGTTCAGACCGATGCGGCGGTAACGTTCGTCCAGCAATTCGGCCAACAGGTCCAGGCGCGCGACGATCTTGCCGAACTCCACCGCGAAACTCAAATTGCTGCCCGCATCGGAAATTTCGTTGGAGAACAGCAACAGTTCGCCATTGGCATCCTGGCGCTGGCTGAGCATCCAGGTGGCCTTCTCGATGTTGCGCGCAGCGTTGTTGATGAACAGCGGGTCGATGGTATCGGTCATGTAGAACTCGGTACGCCCGCCATGGGCGGTGATGAGCATGCTGCCGATGGCGTAGATGAACGCACCGACGCGGTCGCCTCGGAACTCCGGACTCAAGGCATAGCTCAAGGCGGCGAGGTCGCGGCGATCACCCAGTTGCGGCAACCCTTGACGCTGCTCGATGGCCACGCGGATCTGGCGCTCGGCGGTAGTGGCATCGAGGAAGCCGGAAAGCCTCCACTGGTTTGGATTGCGCAGGTAGAGCTTGTTCATCAGCAGATACAGGCTCTGCAGGTTGTCGCGCATGGCCAGGGTGGCCATGCGGTCGACACTGGTCTGGAACAACTCGCTGGGCTTGCCGTTGCCGAGCTGAGTAACGATGTCGCGGCCCTGCTGCTGGGTGCAGGCCGCGAGGCAGAGAAGCGCTACCGCCAGGGCCAGACGGCAGGGCAATGAGAACGTGCTTGCAAGCATTGATCCGGGTCGAAATCGTCGGCCGCGCCGGGAGTCGGCGCAGCCTGGCCATCGATAGAGCCCGGAAATGCGAAAAAGTGCGGCGGCAGTAGGCGTTAGCCTGGTCCAACCGCCTCAATTACATGGCATGGCGCAGCAGCGCCACCACCTGTGCATGCAGCGCCGGATCGCCGCAGGCCACCACACAGCCGCCATTCTGCGCCGAGCTGCCATCCCAAGCGGTGATCACTCCGCCAGCGCCCTCGATGATCGGCATCAGCGCCTGCACGTCATAAGGCTGCAGGCTCGCCTCGACGATGACGTCGACGAATCCCGAGGCCAACATGCAGTAGGCATAGCAATCCCCGCCGTAACGCATCAGCCGTGCCTGACCGGCCACCGTCTCGAAGGCCGCCTTGCGCGCCGCAGTATCGAACATGTCTGGCGTGGTGCACATCAGCGTGGCTGCCGACAGCCCTGCGCAAGCGCGGGTCTTGAGCGCGGTGCTGCCGCGCCAGGCACCTTCCGGCGTGCCGATGAAGCGCTCGCCGGTGAACGGCTGGTTCATCACGCCGACCACTGGGCGCTCGCCATCGTTGAGGGCGATCAACGTGCCCCACAGCGGCAGGCCCGTGATGAAGGCGCGGGTACCGTCGATGGGGTCCAGCACCCAGGTCAACGGACTGCTGCCTACCGCCACACCGGCTTCCTCGCCGAGGATGCCGTGCTCCGGATAACGGGCTTGAATCAACGCACGCATGGCGTCTTCAGCCGCTTTGTCGGCGACGGTCACCGGGTCGTATAGCCGGCCGCCCTTGTCCTCGACGTCCAGGCTGGCACGGAAATACGGCTCGATCGCCAAAGCGGCAGCGTCGGCCAGTTGCTCGGCAAAGGTACGGAATTCGACGATCTGGTCGGCGCTCAGCGGCATGTGCGACAGGTCTCGTGTGAAGAATGGGAATGGCATCATACCCGACAACCTGCGATGCACGCTCTAGACTGAACACATGGACATTCAACCGGGGGGCTACCGCACGTGGAGGTCTGAGATGAGCCAGTTCAAGCGTTTGTTCGTCATGCTGGGTCCGCAAATGCGTCACTCCCCTGCCCTGCAACGCGCCGCGGGTTTGGCGGATACCTGTGGAGCATTGCTGGATCTAAACGTCTTCGTCGACGATGTCGACACGTTCGGCCTGATGAGCGACAGTCGCGAACGTGAGCGCCTGCTCGAACACAACCGTCAGTGGCTCGCCGATGAAGCTGAGCAACTGAGCAATGCCGGCCTGGACGTTTCCACCGAGATACTGTTGACCCGCGATCCGCTGCGTAGCGCGCTCGAACAGGTCGAACGGCTTGGTTGCGATTTGCTGATCAAGGACGTTCAGCACGAACCTGTCCTCAAGCGTTTGCTGGTCACGCCACTGGATTGGCAATTGCTCAAGGACAGTCCCGTGGCTGTGCACCTGGTCAGCGATATCCGTCTGCCGCTGCCCCGGCAGATCGCTGCGGCAGTCGACCTGCACAGCGCCGGCGCGGGCGAGCATCTCGACGATCAGGTGATCGCCAGCGCCCATGCATTGGCGTTGCAATGCAATGCCGAACTGCACCTGCTGCATGTCTGTGATGCGGCGAAGACCCACATCGCCGACTTCGGAGCCGGAACGGTGACCATGCCAGGCTTCGATGGCAGCGTGCGCACGGCGCAGCGTACGGCCTTCAACCACTTGGGAGACCGCCATCAGGTGCCGCTGGAACGGCGGCATTTCCTCGAAGGGCCCGCGACACGGGCCATCGCCCAGTTCGTCGTTCACAGTCGCATGGATGTGATCGTGATGGGCAGCCACCGCCACGACGCCCTGCAGACCTTCCTGGGAGGGACCACAGCGCATGTGGTGGAACATCCGCTGTGCAATGTGCTGGCGATCAAGGCGGTGCGTTGAGTGACGGTGGAACCGCCGAAGGTCAGAATCCTCGGCTGTAGAACAACGAGTACGACTCGATCCCGTCGTTGGGCTGCTTGATGCCGGCGTTGGAGTAGTGCATCGCCCGCAGGCCGATTTTCTGATCGCCAGGCAACTTCAAGCCAAAGCCGATCCGGTCCTCGAAGTTGACCGCCGAGCCCAGGCGCTGATCACCCACATCGGTCTTGGAAAACGCCGCCAGGCCGATGCCTGCCTCGATATAGGGGGTATAGGTGAAACCGCTGAACTCGTAGGTGAACACCGGGCTGAACGACAACGAGTGGGCACCACTGGCCTCACCGCCTTCCCAATAGGTGTAGCCGGCATCCCAGTAGCCAGTCACATAACCGGTGTCGCTTTGCAGCCATTTGTTGTCCCAGTCGAACGACATGCCCAGACGGTAGGTCATGTCGCCCTGACTGGTAGCGCCAACGGCGCCGGAGACCTGTGCGGCCTGTGCTAGGCCCGCGCAGGCAAAAGCCAGGGCGGCAGCCGCCAGCGAAGCGGCAAGACGGGTTTTCATCGATGACATCTCCTGATGGTCACGGGAGGCCGTCGCGAGGGCGCGAGGCCTACTGGCAATTGGGGGCTCTAACCCCTCGTATTCTTGCGGACCGGCGCATCCAACCGGTCACACATCGTCATACTTTTCTGATTATTGTCTAGATAATCAGAAAGTTGAATCGTTTTGCCATCTTATTGCTACCGCAGCCACCCGTCACCGGCTGATTCAGTCGTATTCTGACTCCTCGTGGTCGCCCAGCAAGCGGCGTTGCCTCGGTGTGGCTTCCTCCAATACCCGGGGGTTGAAGCGCCAGTCCAGGTAGGGTGAAAACTTCTGAGCCACCATCCGCCGCCCATAGTGCACCTGCAGCATGTCGCGTTGGCGCGTGGAACTGCGATTGGCGCCACCGCTGTGCCAGACATCGCTGCGAAACACCAACGCGTCCCCGGCCTGGCACAGTACCGCGTGGGCGGCCTGGCCCCGCCAGCGGTCTTCCTCGGTCCGCGGTACGCGCCCCGCGCGGTGGCTGCCCGGTACTATCCAGGTCGGACCGATGTCGTGGTCGATGTCACTGAGGTAAAGCTGCGCTGTCAGAATCTGCGCCGGTTGACTGAAATCGCCGCGCTCGCTCAGCCAGTCCGGTAACGTCATCGGCAGGTGGTCCACATGCAGACCGGTGCCGGCATAGCCTGGATGGCTACGCCAGGCAGTCTGGCCGATGACGTGGCAATCACTGCCCAGGACGGCCTCGGCCAGTTCGATCAAAGGTGGCAGGTCGAGAAACGGTAGCCACAGCGGGTTGCGATTGAAGACGCACTTGTAATGCTCCAGCAGCCCCTGATAGTCCCAATGAATCGGCTGCAGATCGTCGATGGCGCAACGCAGCAAGGCGATGCGCAGAGGCTCCAGCACACCGGGAAGCAGCACGTAGCCTTGCTCTTCCAGTGCTTGCAGCTGCGTGTCCAGGGCCATGGCGGTACGCTCCTGTGTGCAGGGATGGCTCGCCCATTATCCAATGCCCGCGCATCGCCGGCGCTCGTTCGGACATAGGGTCGGCTGACTACGCCGCAAAACGCTCCTCGAGCAGTTTGACGAACATGCTCAGACTGCGCGAAACAGTGCCGCGGCGCCACACCAGCCAGGTTTTCAAGTAACGGAAGTCCTCCGACATCGGCCAGGCGCTGACGGTGGAGCAACCGGGCATGTTGTCGAGCATGCTGCGCGGCAACATGGCCAGGCCTGCGCCGGCACTGACGCAGGCGAGCATGCCATGGTAGGACTCCATCTCATGGATCTTGCCCGGCACCGCCTGATCCTGGACGAACCAGTTCTCGAAATGATGGCGATACGAGCAATTGGCACGGAATGCATAGATATTCGCACCATTGACGTCCTGGGCACGGGTTACCGGCGCGTGGTTGAGCGGCGAGATCACCACCATTTCCTCCTCGAACACCGGCATGCCTTCGAGCGTCGGGTGCAGCAACGGACCATCGACGAACGCGGCCACCAGGCGCCCGGCCAGGACCCCTTCGAGCATGGTCCCCGATGGCCCGGTGGACAGATCCAGATCGACCTTGGGGTAACGCTGATTGTAGGCAGCCAACAGCGCCGGTATACGCACGGCCGCCGTGCTTTCCAGAGACCCCAGCGCGAAAGTGCCCTGGGGATCCTCGCCCGCCACGGTCAGCCGCGCCTCATGGACCAGCTCGAGAATGCGCCGGGTGTACTCGAGGAAGTTCCAACCCGCCGGCGACAGCCGCAGTCGGCTTTTTTCGCGGATGAACAGCTCGACACCGAGGTCTTCCTCCAACTGCTTGATGCGCGTGGTGAGGTTTGACGGTACGCGGTGAATGTGCTGGGCGGCGGCACTGATGCTGCCCTGCTCTGCTACCGCCTTGAAGATCTCCAGTTGCACGAGGTCCACGATCATTCTCCAAACGTGAATGTTTCGCTCATTATTATTCAGTTTTCAATAAAGCAGTAGCCCACTAGTCTGGCGTCACGAATCAACAACAATGAGTGCCAGCCATGAGCGAGATCAGCAGCCTGACCCACGCCATCTCCATCGACCCATTTAGCGGCGAGCAGATCGGCAGCTACCCCTTCGACACCGACGCCGCACTGGAAGCGGCGCTGCAACGCGCCAAGGCCGGCTATCGCCAGTGGCGCCAGGTGTCGCTGGGACAGCGCAGTGAGGCCCTGCTCGCCCTGGCCAGCACCCTCGAAGCCAAGGCCGAGGCCTTCGCCCAGATGATCAGCCGCGAAATCGGCAAGCCAATCAGCCAGGCCCGCGGTGAAGTCGCCAAGTGCGTCGGCCTGTGCCGCTGGTACGCCGAGCATGGCCCGGCGATGCTCGCCGCCGAGCCGACCCAAGTGGAGAAGGCCCGCATCGAGTATCGTCCGCTCGGTCCGATCCTGGCAGTGATGCCTTGGAACTTCCCGATCTGGCAGGTGCTGCGCGGCGCGGTACCGGCGATCCTGGCCGGCAACACCTATGTGCTCAAGCACGCTCCCAACGTCATGGGCAGCGCTTACCTGATGGGTGAGCTGTTCAAGGATGCCGGCCTGCCACAAGGCGTGTTCGAAGTATTGAACGTGACCCCGGAAGGCGTCACCCGCGCCATCAATGATCCGCGCATCGCTGCGGTGACCCTCACCGGCAGCGTGCGCGCCGGCATGGCCATCGGTGCCCAGGCCGGTGCCGCGCTGAAGAAATGCGTGCTCGAACTCGGCGGCTCCGACCCTTTCATCGTGCTGGCCGATGCCGATCTGGACGCGGCGGTGCAAGCGGCCGTCATTGGCCGGTACCAGAACACCGGCCAAGTCTGCGCAGCAGCCAAGCGGTTGATCATCGAGGAAAGCATCGTCGAGGCGTTCACCGCCAAGTTCGTCGAAGCGACGCGCCAGCTGAAAATCGGCAACCCGCTCGAAGACGACACCTACATCGGTCCAATGGCCCGCTATGACCTGCGTGACGAACTCGATGGGCAGGTCCAGGCGACCCTGGCCGAGGGCGCGACACTGTTGTTGGGTGGCAACAAGCTCGAAGGCGTCGGTAACTTCTATGCACCGACCGTGTTCGCCAACGTGACCCCGGACATGACCGCGTTCAAGCAGGAACTGTTCGGTCCCGTGGCGGCGATCATCACCGCACGAGATGCCGACCATGCGGTAGAACTGGCCAACGACAGCGAGTTCGGCCTGGCTTCGACCATCTACACGGCGGACTACGCCTTGGCCGAACGCATGACCGCAGCACTGGACACCGGCGGCGTGTTCATCAACGGCTATTGCGCCTCCGACCCCCGCGTGGCCTTCGGTGGGGTGAAGAAGAGTGGTTTCGGCCGTGAGCTGTCGCACTTTGGTGTCCGTGAGTTCACCAATGCCCAGACTGTGTGGCTGGATCGTAACTGATCGGCCCTCCCAGCCCCGGCAAGTCGGCGCCTTCCGGTATCCCACTGTCCTTGAGTACAGTGCGCTACCTGGGTAGCGGGCTGGTCGGGGCACCGAACTGCCGCGAAGGGCTGCAAAACAGCCCCAATGGCTTCAACCCCTTACTTGGTCCTTGACCCAGTCGAGCATTCCTCCTGGCACGATCAACTCATGCCGCGCTCGCGAACAAGCGGTGTACAACCCAGCCAGCAGCCTCGCTCGCTCGTTGCGATTGCCCGCCGCCAGCGGTGCCACCATCAGCTCTGGCGACACCATCACCCGCGCGAATTCCATGTTCTTGACGTCCCGTACCCGACCGAGAAACAACTTGGGCGCCTTGTCCCAGCGGTAGCGGCTCTTGGCCTTGGCGAAGTGCTCCGGGGTATAGCCCTTGCGTAGCATGTTGGCCACGGCGACGAAGGCCTTGTCGTCCCCTTTGTCCTGCTCCAGCGCCTGCCAGCTGGCATAGCGGAACAACATCGGGTGACGAGGCCGGGTGCCGTAGCGATACAGCTCGATGCAGTCCTCGACGAACAGTTCGAAATCCTTGCGTGCACTGTGCAGCAAGACGAACGGCACGCCCTGGTGGGTCAGACGTTGGAACCAGCCGAACAGACCCCATTCGTCATCCACGATCAGCGCTGTGGGCTGCTCGGGGACCGTCACCGTGTCGAAGAAGCTCACCCGCGTGTAGTGCTCGGCACTTCCGCTGAACGCGGCCTGGATCGAAGCAGGATGCGCCTGGATCAACGGGTTGAGCACGCCGTCCATGGCTGGCCCGGCCCGTAGCGAGTGGTCGATGTAGCGTTGGCGAATGAAACCGCCGTGGTGCGGACTCAAGCCGTTGAGGTTCTGTAATTCGTCCCCCAGGGCAATGACCGCCTGCGGACTGCGGTCGAGTACTGCCAGCATCGGTGCCGACAGCTCGTGGGCTTCGTCGACGATGACGTGGGTGTAGCGGCTGTCGATCACCTGGGAGGTCAGCGACAACAGCTTGACCCGGTGGTAGTCACGCACCGGCAGCTGGATCTCGCGAGCGGACGGACGAATCAGCTCCTGCCAGTACAGCCGGGCCTTTTCCAGCAGTACCTCCTGGTCCAGTGGGGTGGTACCAAGGCCTGCCCAAGGCAAATGGTGCAACTGCACCTGGCTGTCGCCACTGCGGCAAAAGTTGCGCACGGCCTTGATGCACAGGCCCACCACATCTCGCGCCTGCAGTGGGCCGACGTCGGTGATGCCGAGCCACTTCACCACCTGCGCATCCTGCGGCCGCCATGACAGTTTGGTGCGGTAAGGGTCGCGCAAGCGCCAGCCATTGCTGGTGAGGTCACGGTTGAGAATGTCGTCGGCCAACTGGCCGAAGGTCATCGCCGTGTACGCTGCCGCATCCTTGACCCGGGCCTGCAGTGCCCGCAGCTGGCCTTCGGTCAAGGCAAGCAACAAGGTGCGCTGGGGATCGAGCAGGCGTGCGAACTGGTGAATCAGGAAGGTCTTGCCAGTGCCGGCGAAGCCTTGCACCGCCACCGACTCATCGATACCGGAGAGGAACTCGCGCAGCAGACGATTCTGTTGGTCGCTGAGCAGCAGGTCACTGGCCAGCGCTGGCACGTAGGCCGCATGCAAGGGTGTGACACGCTGACGGTAGCTATCAGCGAACAGGAAATTCCACTGGCCTTCGTCGTCGAGCAGTTCATCGACCGGGTACTCGACCTCGGCCGTCAGCAGGCCAATCCCGTTCTCACCGAGCATGCCCAAGCCCATGGCGAACGCTTCGCGGTCGAAGCGTTGTGCCACCTGCTCCTGAAAACGTCCGGGCGCGGCGCTTTCGAGCGCTTGGGCGATCCGCACGATCTCGGCGAAACGGCGCTCCTGTGCGTCCGCGGAGGCGGTAGTCGGCTGGCGTGGCAGGTTCTGCACGAACAGCAGCGCAGCCGCCTGCAGCAGGCTGGCGGTGGCGAGGAATTCACAGGGTTCGGGCTCGCTGGCCAGGCGGTCGGCCTGGTCGCTGGACAAAGGCAGGTAGAACATCGGGACCTCGGGTGGAAACTGCCGGGCAGGTTAGCAATTTTCCGGGGGGAATGTGTCGCGAGTGTACAGAAGACCGCGATCGACCTGTATGAGCGAAGCGTCGCTGCGATCGACCCGCCAAGAGACCATCGACCCATAGCAGTCATCAATCCCTGCATCGCTTTAACGTCTGGCTCGGAAATTCCTTGAACAACTGCCGGTAACTCTCTGAAAACCTTCCCAAATGCCAGAACGACCAGCGCATGGCCACCTCCGCCACGGTGGCGCCACCGCGCAGTAGATCACGCCGTGCGCCGTTCAGCCGGCGCAAGCGCAGCCAATGCGCCGGCGGCATGCCGGTATAGCTCTTGAACGCCTGCTGCAACTGACGCAGGGTGACTCCGGCAACTTTCGCCAACTCCGCCAGGTTGAGGGTCTCCTCGGGGCAATCGGCCGACCACTCGCTAACCCGCTGCATGATCGCCCGCTCCTCGCCGCGTCGCCCCAAGGCGCCACCGTCCAGGCGCTGGCACGCGTTGTCGAGAATGAACAGGCAATCCTCCAGCAGCTGTTCGGCCAGTGCCTGGCCCTGCAGCGAGCTATCGGACTGGCCCAGCCGCGTCAGGGTGGCGCTGAGCCAACTGCCGAACAACGCGTTCTGGCCGCTGCCCAGCGGCACCATGAACAGGCCTTCGAGCCGCTGCGGGTCGAGGCCATGGCGCGCCAGGAACGCTTGGTCGAACACCACCGCCACTTCCTGGTAGTTCTCCGGGGTGATCCAGATGTTTCGGCTCTGTTCGTTCAACAGGTAAAGGCTGTTTTCAACCTGGTCGAAGCAGAATGCCAACGAGCCACTCGGCGCCCGGAAGAACTGCTCCACCCGTGTGTTCAGACGTTCTTCGTAAACCTCCACGCCATCCAGGCCGAGGCAACGCAGCTGGCCACTGAAATGCCCCGGCGACATCTGCCGATAGTGCTGTTGCCAGCCAGGGGTGGCACGCACCTGCTCCGTCACATCGGTGGTATGGAAAGCCTGGACCTGCAAAGCATGGGGCGTTGTCACGCATCGTCCTAGTTGCACTCTTTTGGTGCATTCATGACCCGAAGAAAGTGGATAGATCGCTTGGGCGAGCTACGCCCAAGATAGTCCTCAGCGCGTCCGCTGGGAAGCCATCCCCCTGCGCGCCTCCGAATCCACACCACGAGGTTTGTATGAACGCCCCTTTCGATCAGCTCTCCGCCTGGCTGAAAGAACACCGGATCACCGAAGTCGAATGCGTGATCAGCGACCTGACCGGCATCGCCCGCGGCAAGATCGCGCCCACTGCCAAGTTCCTCCACGAGCGCGGCATGCGCCTGCCTGAAAGTGTGCTGCTGCAAACGGTCACCGGTGACTATGTCGAGGACGACATCTACTACAGCTTGCTCGATGCGGCCGACATCGACATGGTCTGCCGCCCCGACCCGGCTGCGGTGTACCAGATTCCCTGGGCCATCGAGCCCACTGCGATCGTCATCCACGACACCTTCGACAAACAGGGCAATCCCATCGAGCTGTCGCCGCGCAACGTGCTGAAAAAGGTGCTCAAGCTCTACGCCGACAAAGGCTGGCAGCCCATCGTCGCCCCCGAGATGGAGTTCTACCTGACTCAGCGCTGCGAAGACCCCGACCTGCCCCTGCAAGTGCCGCTGGGCCGCTCCGGGCGCGCCGAAAGTGGCCGGCAGTCGTTCTCGATCGACGCTGCCAACGAATTCGACCCCCTGTTCGAAGACGTCTACGACTGGTGCGAGCTCCAGGGCCTGGACCTGGACACGCTGATCCACGAAGACGGCCCGGCACAGATGGAGATCAACTTCCGCCATGGCGACGCGCTGGACCTGGCCGACCAGATCACCGTGTTCAAACGCACCATGCGCGAAGCGGCGCTCAAGCACAACGTCACCGCCACCTTCATGGCCAAGCCGATCACCGACGAACCGGGCAGTGCCATGCACCTGCACCAGAGCGTGGTAGACATCGCCAGCGGCCAGCCGATCTTCGCCAACCCCGACGGCAGCATGAGCGAGCTGTTCCTGCACCACATCGGCGGTCTGCAAAAGTACATCCCCAAGCTGTTGCCGATGTTCGCGCCCAACGTCAACTCGTTCCGCCGCTTCCTGCCGGACACGTCGGCGCCGGTCAACGTCGAGTGGGGCGAGGAAAACCGCACCGCAGGCCTGCGCGTGCCAACCTCCAGCCCCGAGTCGATGCGGGTTGAAAACCGTCTGCCCGGCGCCGATGCCAACCCTTATCTGGCGATTGCCGCGAGCCTGCTGTGCGGCTACCTGGGCATGATCGAAAAGCTACAGCCAAGCGCCCCAGTGCAGGGTCGTGCCTATGAGCGGCGCAACCTGCGCC
Organism: Pseudomonas putida; assembly: GCF_004357765.1. Taxonomy (GTDB): domain Bacteria; phylum Pseudomonadota; class Gammaproteobacteria; order Pseudomonadales; family Pseudomonadaceae; genus Aquipseudomonas; species Aquipseudomonas putida_U. The sequence continues at coordinate 291,399 of NZ_SMTE01000001.1, forward strand.
TGCCCATCACCATCGAGGATGCCCTGCAGCACATGGAAGACTGCGAAGTGGTGCGCCAATACCTCGGCAACGCCTTCGTCGAGGGCTACGTGGCGGTCAAGCGCGCCGAGCACGAGAACTTCAAACGGGTGATCAGCTCTTGGGAGCGCGAGTTCCTGTTGCTCAGCGTCTGATCCCAACCCATCGCCCACAGTGCATCCAGAACAAGACCAACGAGGTGTCGTCATGCGTCAACTGCAAGCTCTGATTCCCGCAGCATTCACCCTGCTGTTCACAGCGGCCGCCCAGGCCGAGCCGAGCGTCAGCGTCTATAACTGGACCGACTACATCGGCGATACGACGTTGGCCGATTTCCAGGCCAGCAGCGGCATCAAAGTGGTGTACGACGTGTTCGACTCCAACGAAACCCTGGAAGGCAAACTGCTGGCCGGACGCACGGGCTATGACGTAGTGGTGCCTTCCAACCACTTCCTCGGTCGTCAGGCCCAGGCCGGGGCGTTCATGCCGCTTGACCGCAGCAAGCTGCCGAACTGGAAACACCTCGATCCCAAACTGCTCAAGCAGCTCGAACAGAACGACCCCGGCAACCGCTACGCCGTGCCCTACCTGTGGGGCACCAACGGCATCGGCTACAACGTCGACAAGGTCAAGGCCGCCCTGGGCATCGACCGCATCGACTCCTGGGCCGTGCTGTTCGAGCCGCAGAACCTGAAAAAGCTCAAGCAATGCGGCGTGGCATTCATGGACTCGCCGGACGAACTGTTCCCGGCCATGCTCAACTACCTTGGCCTCGACCCACGCAGCGAAAATCCTGCCGACTATGCCAAGGCCGAGGCGCGCCTGCTCGAACTGCGTCCCTACATCACCTACTTCCACTCTTCCAAGTACGTCTCGGACCTTGCCAACGGCAACGTCTGCGTGGCCTTCGGCTACTCCGGCGACGTCTTCCAGGCGGCCAACCGCGCCGTGGAAGCGAAAAACGGCATCAAAGTCGCCTACAGCATTCCCAAGGAAGGCAGCAACCTGTGGTTCGACCTGCTGGCCATCCCCAAGGACGCCAACAACCCCGAGCAAGCCCTGGCATTCATCAACTACCTGCTCGACCCACAAGTGATCGCCAAGATCAGCGCCACCGTCGGCTACGCCAACGCCAACCCCGATGCCAAGGCCTACATGGACGCCTCGCTGGTGAACAACCCCGAGATCTATCCGCCCCAAGACGTACTCGACAAGCTCTACATCTCCAGCACCCCGAGCCCGAAGATCATGCGGGTGATGACCCGCTCCTGGAGCAAGATCAAGTCCAACCGCTGAGCCGAGTGAGCCACCATGCCCCATGCCACCCAACACACTGCGTCCTACTATGCCGCCAGCGCGCGTGACGCTTCCTCCTACCCCCGCTTGGACAGTGAGCTGACGGCCGACGTGTGCGTGGTCGGCGGTGGCCTCACCGGGGTCAATGCTGCACTGGAGCTGGCCGAGCGTGGACTGTCGGTGGTTCTGCTCGAAGGCCGGCGTATCGGCTGGGGTGCCAGCGGACGCAACGGCGGGCAGTTGATCCGCGGCATCGGTCACGACGTCAGCGGCTTCGCCCGGCATGTCGGGCAAGACGGTGTGGCGTACCTGCAGCAGGCCGGTATCGAATCGGTGGCCTTGGTCGCTCGGCGCATCGCCCAGTACGACATCGCCTGCGACCTGCGCTGGGGCTTTTGCGAGCTGGCCAACACGCCCACACAATTCGAGGCGCTGCGCGCCGAGCAGGAGGCGTTGGCGGACATGGGCTATCGCCATGAAACCCAAGTGCTCCCCGCCGACCGTGTGCACGAAGTGGTCGCCAGCGACCTCTATGCCGGAGGCCTGGTGGACATGGGCTCAGGCCATCTGCATCCGCTGGACCTGGTACAGGGTGAAGCACGCATAGCGCAAAGCTTGGGCGTGCGTATTTTCGAGCAGAGTCCGGTGCTGCGCATCGACCACGGGTCCAGCGTGACGCTGCATACGGCGCGCGGCAAGGTGCGTGCGCAGAGCCTGGTACTGGGCTGCAACGCCCATCTCGAGGAACTGGAGCCGCGCCTGAGCGGCAAGGTGCTCCCCGCTGGCAGTTATGTGGTGGCCACCGAACCATTGCCCGAAGCCCTCGCCGATTCGCTGATTCCGCGCAACATGGCCCTGTGCGATCAGAAGGTCGGCCTGGACTACTACCGCCTCACCGCCGACCGCCGCCTGCTGTTCGGCGGCGCCTGCCACTATTCGGGCCGAGACCCGAAGGACATCGCCGCGTACATGCGGCCCAAGGTACTCAAGGTGTTCCCACAGCTGGCCGAGGTGCGCATCGACTACCAGTGGGGTGGAATGATCGGCATCACCGCCAACCGCTTCCCCCAGGTCGGGCGCTTGCGCCAGCATCCCAACGTGTACTACGCCCAAGGCTATTCAGGGCACGGCCTGAATGTCACACACTGGACGGCAAAACTGCTGGCCGAAGCGATCGCCGTTGGCCAGAGTCAGGGCCTGGACGTGTTCAGTGCGGTACCGCATCTGACGTTCCCCGGCGGCAAAGCGTTGCGCTCACCGCTGCTGGCGCTTGGAATGCTGTGGTATCGGATGAGGGAAATGCTGAGCTGACAACCAATAAATAACATTAGAAACGATTTGCAAATTACTGTTTCTAATATGTTTTTACGGATAGCTTAATAATTTACCTTAACTTCCAACGGTGCTTCCAGATCGGTTAAAGAGCCGCCTTCAACCCCTTGTTCTCAATGGTCTTTTCTTCAGGATCCTTGAGCAGCGAATAGCCCCGCGCCAGTAAGGTCTGTCCGATGAAGCGCGAGCCGACCGCATTGAGGTGCGCAGGGTCCAGATACAGCAGCTTGCCGTCGATCATCGGAGAGCACTGGCCTGCTTGGCAGATCACCTGGTCAGGGTCGATGAAACGGATATTCGTGAAGCGCGCTTTGACATGCCCCCAATATTGCGGCCGGCTGCGCTGTGCCACCGTGCAGGCATCGGTCAAGCCGAACATCAACTGGCGGATCGGACAGGTCGCCCCCTTCTCGATCATGGGGTTATCAAGGATGACGATAACCTCACCGCTGGCTGCCACCGCCTTCTCCAGGCTGGCCTCGACCAACCTTCCGGACGCTTCGTCTGGCGGCCAGTTGCCGGCCAAGACTACGTAGGGGTACCGGTTGCGTTCGATCAGTTCGAATACCCGCTGGTTACGCAACGCGCAGTGGTCGGCGTACACCGCCGGCATGCGCTCGCGGTAACCGAGGATCGGAGGACAGGAGTCCAGCGTGTAGTCCATCAGGCTGATGTTATCGCGCTTGGCCAACAGGTCGACCATGCCGGTGAAGTGATTGGCGAACGAGTCACCGACCATGATGCCGTCCAGGTCCGCCTTTTTCGCGCCCAGGCGGCAGTCGGTATTCGGCTCGGTGCGATACAGGGCATTGGGCACATGACAGCCGCGCCGGTTCTGTGCCGGTTTGTCCAGCGTCATGGCCTCCAGAGCCAGGACTTGCGGACTGAACCGCTGGGGAAAGCCATCGAGCCACTGTCCAACGCCCGCCAGCACGGCTAGCCCCAGCACCGGCAGGGCGAATCGCCGCACAACCACCCGCGGAAACGATAGCTGCACACCCGAACGGCGAAACGGCTTTTCCACGTAACGCCAGGACAACCAAGCCAGCAGCAACGCCAGCGCCATCACCAGCAGCGCCAGGCCCACGCTCATCGGCACTTCCAGGTAGTTCAAATAGGCGATCAGCGGCCAATGCCACAGGTACAGCGAATACGACACCAGGCCGATGAACACCATGGGCCGACTGGCCAGCAACGGCGAGCGACCGCCACCACTGCCCGCCTGGATCAGCAGCAAAGTGCCCAGGCACGGCCACAGGGCGTTGAAGCCTGGAAAGGTCGACTGCTCATTCAGCATCCACAGTGGCGCGGCGATCGCCAGGTAGCCCGATACCGTGCACGCGAGGGACTGCCCTGCCCCGACCTTTGGCCGATGTTGCACGTGCCAGATCGCCAACCAGCCACCGAGCATCAACTCGAAGAACCGGGTTGGCAGCAGGTAATAGGCAGCGGTGGCGAAAATACCGGTGGCGTACTCGGAAAAGCCGACCGCCAGCACCACGCCGACGCCCAGCAACCACAGCAGGTAACGCGGCGCGAAGCGGTACACCAGCAGCACCATCAGCGGCCAGAGCAGGTAGAACTGCTCCTCGACACCCAGCGACCAGGTGTGTAACAGCGGCGCTTCACTGGCATCGGCAGCAAAGTAGTTACCGTACTTGAGCCAGATGAACAGGTTCGAAACACCCAGCAGAGCGTACAAGGCATTGTGGTAAAGACGAATCAGGTCGACCGGCGACAGCAGCACGCTGCCCACCAGCACGCAGGCCAGCAGCACCGTGAACAGCGCCGGCACGATGCGATTGATCCGGCGCTGATAGAAACGTTTGAGCGAGAAACTGCCTTCACGCAGCTCCTGGAAGACCTGCGAAGTGATCAGGTAGCCGGAGATGACGAAAAAAATGTCGACCCCGATGAAACCGCCAGGCAGCCAGCCAGGACTCAGGTGATGCAGGAACACCGCGAGCACCGCGATGGCACGCAACCCATCGATATCCGAACGATAACTGTCCTGGCGCATGGGTCGAATCCTTCGTCTGAACGGCGGTCAAGGCAATGTGCCACCTATAGGTGTAGCGTTCATGAGAAAGAAGCGCCAAGTGCGCAAGTCAATAAACCGACGACCGGCAATTCATCGTGAAGATGAAGCACGAGTGGCGCCATTAAATTGGCTGCCCACATAGCGCGGCGCCCTTCGCCGTCCCTTCAGCACTCGACGAACGCGACCGCCAGCCCGCCTCTGGAGGTTTCCTTGTAGTTGGCATGCATGTCCGCGCCGGTATCACGCATCGTGCGAATGACCCTGTCGAGCGAAATGAAGTGTTCGCCATCGCCGCGCAGGGCCATTTGCACCGCATTGATCGCCTTGACCGCTGCGATCGCATTGCGCTCGATGCACGGCACCTGGACCAGACCGCCCACAGGATCGCAGGTCAACCCCAGGTTATGCTCCAGGGCGATTTCCGCGGCGTTTTCCAATTGCGCCGGGGACGCACCCAACACCTCGGCCAGGCCCGCCGCGGCCATCGAGCAGGCCGACCCCACCTCCCCCTGGCAACCGACCTCGGCGCCGGAGATCGACGCATTCTTCTTGCACAGAATGCCCACCGCCGCTGCCGCGAGCAGGAAGGTCACCACATCGTCGTCGCAGGCCTGCGGATTGAACTTCATGTAGTAATGCAGCACTGCCGGGATGATGCCGGCAGCGCCATTGGTCGGCGCGGTGACCATGCGCCCGCCGGCGGCGTTTTCTTCATTGACCGCCAGGGCATACAAATTGACCCACTCCATGGCGCTCAGGGTCGAGCCGATCACGTTGGGCTTGCCCAGTTCCTGCAAGCTGCGGTGCAGCCGCGCGGCACGTCGCTTGACCTGCAAGCCACCTGGCAACACGCCTTCGTTGCGCAAGCCATTGACCACGCATTCCTTCATCGCCGCCCAGATGCGCAGCAGGCCCTCGCGCACCTCGGTCTCAGGTCGCCAGGCGCACTCATTGGCCAGCATCAGCTGGCTCACGCTCAGGCCGTGGGTCTTGCACAGCGCCAGCAGTTCGGCGCCACTGGCGAATTCATAGGGCAGATGCACTGCAGCAGCGTCGTTCAGCGGGCTATCGATCTCGGCTTGTTCGACGATGAAGCCACCACCAATCGAGTAGTAGGTCTGGCTGAACAGGCAGACCTCGCCGCGATAGGCGTGCAGGCTCATGGCGTTGGGGTGGTACGGCAGGTCTTCGCCGAGCAGGCGCATGTCCCGGTCATAATCGAACACCACCGGCTGGCGACCATCGAGGATAAGGCAGCGCTCCTGCAACACCTGGGCGATGCGTGAATCGATGCTGGCAGGGTCGATGCGGTCCGGCCATTGCCCCATCAGCCCCAGCAGGCAGGCGCGGTCGGTCGCGTGGCCGACTCCGGTAGCCGACAACGAGCCATACAGACAGACTTCGACGCGGCCAACCTGGGTCAACAGATCCTGCTCACGCAATGCCTGGGCAAAGGTCGCGGCAGCCCGCATCGGACCCACCGTGTGAGAACTGGAAGGACCGATGCCAATCTTGAAAAGATCAAAAACACTGATAGCCATACTAATGCCTGATCGAGGCGACCACTTTCGGCCGCGACGATTCCGTAGAAAATCTGGGCAGGATTGCCGAATGGCGCCATACTGACGCGCACTTTCAGCAATGACCAACGAAACTTCCTAAGCGAGCTATTAGCAGAGCTAAACGATGCGACGCCAACTCAATGGCCAGATGTTCGTCTGGCTGCACGTGTTTTCCTGTGCTGCCCGGCACTTGTCCTTCACCCGCTGCGCCGAGGAGCTGCATATCACTCCCGGTGCCGTCAGCCAGCAAATGCGCCAACTCGAAGAACGCCTCGGCTACCCATTGTTCCTGCGCCGGCCACGCGGCGTGGAGCTGAGTGCCGAAGGCCAGCGCCTGGCACAGACCGTGACCCAGGCCTACGGCAGCATCGAGGCGGAGTTGCTGCGCCTGGACGCTGGCGAAATCCGCGGCACCTTGCGCCTGCGTTCGATCCCTTCGTTCCTGGCCAAGTGGCTGACCCCGCGCCTGCCACGCTTCCAGCAGCGCTACCCGGATATCGAATTGCGTCTGGTGGCCGAAGACAGCGCCCAAGCCCTGGATCCTGAAGATTTCGATCTGGCCATCGACCTCAACGACGGCAGCTACCCCGGCATGTTGTCGACGCCCTTGCTGGATGAGCAGATCTTTCCAGTTTGCTCGCCGGCCCTGCTCCGCGGCCGCCCGCCCCTACATGGTCCGGCGGACCTGGTGCATTACCCGTTGCTGCACGACATGACCGCCTGGCGAGGCAGCTCGGAATACGCCGAGTGGGAGTTCTACCTGGAGGGCATCGGGGCCAACGGGCTCGACGTCCGCCGGGGCCACACGTTCAACCGCAACCACCTGACGATCGAAGCGGCCATCGCCGGCATCGGTGTGGCGATCGCCCGGCGCACCCTGCTCAACGACGAGTTGGAGCGCGGGGCGCTGATCGTGCCGTTCGGCGTGCCCATCGCCAACCACAAGCGCTACATGCTGCACTACTCACCCGGCGGATTGACCCAGCCAGGTGCCCGGGCGGTGCATGACTGGCTGGTCGAAGAGGCCAGCAGTTTCCGGGCACTGCATGGCGGCTGAACATCGCCGCCAAGGCGGGCAATGACACGTCAGCGCACCGCCGTCACTCCCTGATCCGGCTCAGGGGTCACCACCTGCCCCAGGTCGATGTGACGGAAGTCTGGCTTGGCCCCCAAACGCGCATTGAAGCGCACGTTGAAGGTGAACGGATCGTCGGTCACCTGATCCAGGGCCTTGCCATAGGCTGCTGCCACCCCGGTGCGGTCGTAGCCCATCAAGCGCAACAAGGTCGGGAAGATGTTGTAGTGGCTGGAGGCATTGCGGTTATGGGCCAGGTGCGCCTGCCAGTCTAGGGTCTTGAGGCCTTGCCCCTGGATCACCAGCAACGGCACCAAACCTTCCTCCGGCACAGGGTCACTGTCGCAATGGGTGTTCAGCCCAGGGTTGCCACGTTCATGCAGGTCCTGCCCATGGTCGGAGGTGTAGATCACCACTGCCTGGCTCAGGTCACCAGCAGCGAACAGACGCCGGAAGAACTCGCCGACGTTCCATTGCAGGCTGTTACGGTAACTGTTGCGATACAAGACCCAATCCTGGGGTCGGCCATCGAACCCATCGCGGGTGCCGATATCGGTGACGTCGGTAAACCGCCCGCGGGGGAGCGCTGGCCGGTACGTCATGAAATCGTCGGGGTACTTGTCATGCACGGGGAAATGCGCGCCGACCTTGTTGATCACGATCAGCTGCGGCTTGCCATCGGCCAGCAACGCCACCAGACTCGCCACCGCGGCCATGTCGCGTTGCACCACCGGGGTGTCGTCGAACTGGATGAATTGGTCGATGTCGCGCTTTTCCGCCTCGGTCATCAGGTTCTGCAGGTACCCACCGGTACGCTGGCTGTCGATATAGACCGTGCCTAGCCCCGCTGCCTTGGCATATTGCCAGATCGATGGCTGGGTCGAGTTGATGCGCAGGTAATCCTCACGGGTACCGCCGTAGCGCAACGTGACATTGGTATCGGCGCTGCAGTTGGCAATGGAGGCGGCATAGCCGAAATTGACGATGTCCACGCCGGGCTGTGGTCGGTTCAAGTGGCTGCTCACCCCGGCCGGGGTGTTGATGTCCAGGTAGTTGCCAGCGATGCTTTCATCGATTACCAGCACGATGTCGCGAGCCAGGGGAGCTGTCGTGCGCGGCAGGCTTACCGGCTGGCGCGGACCGACACTGGCATGCAAGGTTTCGTAACCCATCAGGCTCAAGTAGGCCAGCGGTGTGTACATCACGGGCAGCCCCCGGGCGCCTTCGCCTGCGCGCACGAACAAGATGGTCACCAACAGCGCCAGTGCCAGCACCGGCGCGGCAATCGGCAGCCAGGCTGGCAGCAAGCGGGGCGCAGGGCCTGGGCGCAGGCCAAGGCCCAACAACAACAGCAGCGCCTTGGCCAGCGCCATGGCGATTGCGTAGTGGTATTGCTGCAAGGCTTCCTGTACGAAACCGCCAGCGTAGACCATGGACACGAAAGCGCTGTAGGTCATATAGGAGTCGGTAATGCGGGTGTACGCGTCGATGAACACGGCGCTCAGCGCAAATCCCAGCGCCAACGCCCAGCGCAACGGCGCCGGCCTCGTCCACGCAGCGAGCAGCAACGCCGCCGCGAGAACCGCGAATACACCCAGGTAAAGCAGCAGCGGCAGGCCCACGCCAAGAGCTTCGATGCGCTCGATGTAATACCCCTGGAAACTGGCCAGATACACAACCACCGACAGAATCTTTACCCAGCCGCGCATGTCCCGGACCCTCACGGTCATCGATTTCTCCTCAAACCGTAGCAGTCCAGACACAATCCACAAGTCGAAAATGTCAATTTACCGGCGATATCACAACGCCAGAATTTGGCGCCATCAGTGTCTCATCCTTGGCACTCTCTATTACCTACAAGCCACATTTTACGTGGCCTACAGCCGTTCATCGGTTATTTCTTCGGCCATTTGCCACTAGCTTTCAGCGCTAACCCTCAGATTGACAACGGGTTGCTGGCATTTCGCCCTATCGCTCAGCGCTTGTAAATGAGACGAAACATGCCATTGCTTTGACGCAACTTCGAAAGGCTGAGCTATACCCAAATCACATCTGTTTCATCCCCATTACTCATCCAGCGAGGCGATGCGCATGGACGTGAGCGTTTTTGGCACCGGCTATGTCGGTCTGGTACAAGCGGCGGCGTTGGCGGACGTAGGCCACCGCGTACTCTGCGTGGACGTTGATACTCACAAAATCAACCAGTTACGTCAGGGCGTGCCGCCGATCAGCGAGCCAGGCCTGTCGGAAATGCTCGAAGACAACATCCGCGAAGGGCGTCTGTCATTCAGCACCCAAGCCAGCGATGCCGTCAGCCATGCCGAACTGATCTTCATCGCCGTAGGCACGCCACCGGACGAGGACGGCTCGGCCGACCTTTCCCACGTCCTGGGCGTCACTCGGCAGATCACCGAACTCATGGAGCAAGACCGCACCCTGATCATCAAGTCCACTGTTCCGGTCGGCACCGCTGACCAGGTACTGGCCCTGGCACGGGAGGAGTTGCAACGACTGGGCAAGGCGCAGTTGCAGGTGCGCGTAGTGTCCAATCCGGAGTTTCTCAAGGAAGGCAGCGCCCTCGCCGACTGCATGCGACCCGACCGGATCATCGTCGGCACCCGCGATGCCCTGGCCCATGACCAGCTCGCCGAACTCTACGCGCCGTTCTGCCGTAACCATGAAAAGCTCATGTTCATGGACAACCGCAGCGCCGAGCTGACCAAGTACGCAGCCAATGCCATGCTCGCCACGCGCATCAGCTTCATGAACGAACTGGCCAACCTGAGCGAGCGCCTGGGTGCCGACATCGAAGCGGTGCGCAAAGGCATCGGCTCCGACCCGCGCATCGGCTACCACTTCATCTACCCCGGCTGCGGCTTCGGCGGCTCCTGTTTCCCCAAGGACATCAAGGCTCTGCTGCATACCGCCGCGCACAGCGGCATGCCGCTGCGCCTGTTGCAGAGCGTCAACGACGTCAACGATCAACAGCGTCAGGTGCCTTTCACCAAGCTCAAGCAACGCCTGGGCGGTCAATTGGCCGGCAAGTCGATCGCCCTGTGGGGCCTGGCGTTCAAACCGAACACCGACGACATGCGCGAAGCACCCAGTCGCTACCTGATGGAAGCGCTCTGGGCCGAAGGTGCCACGGTACGTGCCTACGACCCGGAAGCGATGGACGAATGCCGGCGCCTCTACGGCTACCGCGACGACCTGCAGCTGTGCGCCACCCGTGACGATACCCTGCAGGACGCCGACGCCCTGGTGATCTGCACCGAGTGGAAGAACTTCCGGGTGGTCGACTTCACCCTGCTGGCCAGCAAGTTGCGCGAGCGGGTCATCATCGACGGACGCAACCTCTACAATCCCGAGCAGGTGGCGGCCCATGGCCTGCTCTACAGTGGCATCGGCCTACGCCAAGTCACGCCCCAGGTCAGCGCGCCATGAAGGTGCTGGTCACCGGCGCAGCCGGCTTCATCGGTGCCCATACCTGCCTGCGGCTGCTAGGTGATGGCCATCAGGTGCTGGGGCTGGACAATTACAACGACTATTACGACCCCAGCCTCAAACATGACCGGGTGCGCTGGGTCCGCGAGCAGGCCGGCGACCTGGCGGTGCATCACCTGGACCTGGGCGACCGCGACGGCGTGGCCCGGCTATTCGCCCTGGAGCGCCCCGATGTGGTGGTGCACCTGGCCGCCCAGGCTGGCGTGCGTTATTCGTTGCAGAACCCCCAGGCCTATATCGACAGCAACCTTGCGGGCTTTCTCAACATTCTCGAGGGCTGTCGGCGTCATCCGGTACAGCACCTGCTGTACGCCTCGTCCAGCTCTGTATACGGCGCCAACCAGCGCACCCCGTACCGAGTCCAGGACGCCGTAGACCACCCCCTGTCCTTGTACGCCGCGACCAAGAAGGCCAACGAGGCCATGGCCCACAGCTACAGCCACTTGTTCGGCGTGCCGTGCAGCGGCCTGCGCTTCTTCACCGTCTACGGCCCCTGGGGGCGCCCGGACATGTCGCCGATGCAATTCGCCAGGGCGATCAGCCAGGGGCGTGCGATCCAACTGTTCAACTACGGTCGCCATCAGCGCGATTTCACCTACATCGATGACATCGTCGAGAGCCTGGTACGCCTGTTGCCCCACCCACCGAGCGCCAACTCGAACTGGGACGCGATGCAGCCGGACCCGTCCACCAGTCATGCACCCTGGCGCCTGTTCAATATCGGCGGACAGCGACCGGTTGAACTGCTCGACTACCTGGCGCTGTTGGAAAAACACCTGCAGCGCGATGCCGTGATCGAGCTGCTGCCTCTGCAACCGGGCGATGTACTGGCGACCTGCGCCGATGCCACCACCCTGGACCAGGTCACCGGCTTTACCCCACGTATTTCACTGGATGAAGGGCTCAGGCGGTTCGTCGCCTGGTTTCAAGACTACTACTCGCCCAATGGCCCCCAGGCCAACCGCGCAGGCGAGCAGTCGGATCAACGGAGGGCGGTATGACGGGACAACCCAGAAGCGCGCAACTGCAGGCGCTGTACCAGGATAAACGGATGGACCCAGCGCATCGGCAGCGCATCGATGCTGCCATCCACATGCAAGGCCGCGGCTGGTTAACCGGCCGCATCGGTGGCCGGCCTTGGACCCTGTCGCGCACCAACCGGGTGTTGTCGTGCTTCGCGGCGCTTGTCCTGCTACTGCTGCTGTCGCCGGTCTTCCTCGTGCTCGCTGCACTGATCAAGGGTTCCAGCGAAGGCCCGGTGTTCTTCGTGCAGAAACGCACCGGCTACCGCGGCCGCGTGTTCGGCATGTTCAAGTTTCGCACCATGGTCGCCAACGCCGAAGCGCTGAAAGACTCGGTCCGCCACCTGAACAAGCACGGCGCCGACGCCATCGACTTCAAGATCGACAAGGATCCACGCATCACCTCGGTGGGCAGTTGGCTGCGCCGCAGCAGCCTGGACGAGCTGCCCAACCTGATCAATGTGGTCACCGGCGACATGCGCCTGGTCGGCCCCCGCCCCACCTCGTTCAACGCCTACCGCTACAAGGACAACCACCTCGCGCGGTTGTCGATCCATCCCGGCATGACCGGCCTCTGGCAGATCTCCGGGCGCAGCAACATCGACTTCGACCAACGCGTCGAGCTCGACCTGAGCTACATCAACGAACAGAGCCCCGTGCTGGATCTGAAGATCCTGCTCAAGACTCCGTTCAAAGTCTTCACTGGCCACGGAGCAAGTTGAGATGGACGGTTCTACTTCGAGAAGCCTGAGTGTCGCCACCCCGAGCGAGACCAACCTCACCGCCACTGTCCTCGACCTCGACCAGCGCACTTTGCTGCTGACCGCGGCCAATACCGGCAGCGGCACCAGCACCAGCAGCCTGGTCTTCGCCAATCAGTTGGCGATGATGAGCGCGGGCAGCGTGTTGTTGATCGACAGCAGCAACAGCGGCGCCAGCCTCAGTCAGCAATTGGGCCTGGGCAAGCTGCGCGGGTTCACCGACCTGCTGTTCGACCAGGACACCCCGCCACTGGCCCAGGACTGCATCGTGCGCCTGGCTGACCAGCCGTTCGACATCCTGCCCGGCGGCATCTTCCGCAGAGGGCGCGAGCGGCTCGACCCGGAACGCCTGCGCATTCTGCTGCAGCAGCTCGGTGACCACTACCGCTTCGTCGTGATCGACGGCGAGGCGGTGTACGCCAGTGCCGACAGCCTGGTGATCGGTTCGCTGGTCGATGGCGTGATCCTGGTGGTGTGCGCCGAAGAAACCCGCTGGGAAGTGGCCCAGGCCGCCGCCCAACGCCTGACCCAGGCCGGTGCGCGGCTGATCGGCAGCGTGTTCAACAAGCGCAAGTACTACATGCCCAAGTGGCTGTACGACAACCTCTAGGCCGATACAGGAGAAGACCATGAGATACCCATCGATTGCCTTGTGCCTGCTTGCCTTGGGCGGCTGCGCCAGCCAGCAGACCCGCGAGATGCCGGTACAGATCCTCACCGCCCCGGCGGCCGAAAGCCAGGCCACCGAGGTCGCCAAGCGCGAACAGGTACTGCGCCCACAGGACGTGCTGGAAGTGATCTTCCACATCCCCAACAGCTCGTCAGGGGTATACCGTATCCAGTCCGGCGACACCGTCGACCTCAACTTCATGGCCGCCAGCGGCCTCAACGGCAGTCAGTTGGTGCAGCCCGACGGCACCATCACCCTGCCCAGCACCAACTCGGCGGTACGGGTCGAGGGTTTGACCACTGCCGACGCCGAGACGGCGATCCGTGAGGCCTACCGTAACAAACGGGTGTTCCAGAACAACCGCGACCAGGTCACCGTACGGGTACTCAGCCCGATGACCAGCGAGGTGCAACTCAAGAACACCCTCACCCACCCCGGCACCGGCATGAGCCGGGACATCACGGTGGGCAGCGACGGCCGCGCGACCTTCCCGGAGATCGGCTCCGTGCCGCTGCAAGGCATGACGGTCAACCAGTTGCGTGACTACCTCAATGAACGCTACGCCAGCCTGCCGGGGCGCATGACCGTCGACGTGTTGCTCAAGTCCACCGCCGGCAACGAGATCTACGTGCTCGGCGAAGTCGGCCAGCCCGGCGCCTTCCCGATCCGCCGTCCGGTCTCGGTACTCGAGGCGTTGACCCTGGCCCGCGGCCCGACCCTCAAGGCCAAGCTCGGCTCAGTGGTGATCATGCGCCGGGAGGGCAACACCGTGCATGCCGTGAACTATGACGTCGACAAGGCCTTGGCAGGCGGTAGCCAGAACCTCGCTTACCTGCAGCCCGAAGACATGCTGTACGTACCCAAGACCACACTTGCCAGCGCCGCCGAGCTGTCCCGGCAGTTGGCCGATGTCGTGCTGTTCCAGGGCTGGGGCTTCAGCTTCAGCTACCGCGTCGACGACAAAGACAGCGACAACTGACAGGGGGAGCCCGGCATGATCACGCAACCGAAAGAAAACTACGTGCACGAGTTCTTCCGCATCTTCTTCGCCAACCGCCAGTTGGTGAAGCGGGTGTTCCTGGCCTTCGCCGTGATCGCGGTGCTGTTGCCGTTGCTGCTCAAGCAGAGCTACGACGTCACCGCCGAGGTCATCGTACAGTCCAAGAAGCTCTCGCAAAGCGATACCAGCTCGGCGCTGGCCCAGGAGGCCGACCAGTTCATCCCGCCATCGCTGGCCGACATGGAGACCGAGAGCAATATCCTGCGCTCGCCCACGTTGATCCGTGAAACCATCAACCAGTTGCGCAAGGAAGGTCACTATCAAACCGAGCCCGGCCTGCTGCAGCGCACGCTCTTCACGCCGCTGCACAATGCCGTGGTCGCGCCGGTCGAGCGTCTGTTCGCCAGCAAGCCGGAGGAAAGCCGCGACACCGAGCTGGACGTGCTGACCGAGCAGGCCGTCAAGAACCTCACGGTCGAGACCCTGCCTGGATCGAACGTCATCTCGGTGGTGTACAGCGCCGAGGATCCCAAGCTCGGAACGCTGTTCGTCGCCCGCCTGCTGGACAACTTCCTGAAAAATCGCCAGGACCTGCAGTCCAACGAACTGCCCGAAGCGTTCTACGAGCAGAAGAAACTGCACTACCAGGCGCGCCTCGGCGATCTGGAAAGCCAGCGCCTGGGTCTGCTCACGGCCATTGGCTCGTCCGACCCCAAGGAAGAGATCACTTTCCGCCTCAACGCCATCAACACCGAGGAGCAAGCGCTCAACCTGCAACGCGATCGCCAACTGCAGAACAGCCAATGGCTCGACTACCTGCAGACCAACCTGGCCGCTGCCAGCAAAGCCAAGATGCTGGACTACGCCTTCCCCTACACCTTCACCACCACCGTCGACAACGTCGCCTTCGAAGACCGCGAGATCAAGCAGCTCGGCGAGCAACTGACCACCCAGACCGCACGCTACAACGCCGACCTGACCGTGTTCCAGCCAGGCTCCGAGCAGATGCTGATGGCCCGCGAACAGATCGCCAAGCTGCGTGGCCAGTTCCTCAAGATCGTCGGCAACCGCATCCGC
Source organism: Pseudomonas putida (assembly GCF_004357765.1). Taxonomy (GTDB): domain Bacteria; phylum Pseudomonadota; class Gammaproteobacteria; order Pseudomonadales; family Pseudomonadaceae; genus Aquipseudomonas; species Aquipseudomonas putida_U. The sequence continues at coordinate 306,757 of NZ_SMTE01000001.1, forward strand.
GAACGCCAACAGGACTTGGCTGTGACTCAGCAGGTGATCGATCAGAAGACCCAGCGCATCGCCGAGTACAAGGACCGCATCCACCAACTGCGTGAAACCCAGAGCAAGACCCGGCAGCTGGATACCGAGATCGAGGCGCTGCACAAAGCCTTCTCCACCTATGCCCAACGCTACGAAGAGAGCCGTGGCCAGGGTCTGCTCGACGGCAGTCAGTCCAACGCACGGATCCTCAGCGCGCCCTACGAGCCAACTGCAGCCGCGTTCCCCAAGCCTGGCCTGATCATCCCGTTCGGCCTGGTGACCGGTCTGCTGCTGGCGATCGCCATCGTCTACGTGCGTGAGTTCTTCGATCGCCGCTTCAAGCATCCGGCGCAGATCACCCACCAGCTCGACCTGCCCGTGCTGTTGGTGATCAACGACCAGACCCCGGCCCTGCCCAACCCGCACAAGGCCTGGACTCTGCCGCGGCTGGTGCACTGGGTGCGCAATTGAACGCCGCCGTGCAGGGCTGCGCCCGGCCGATCCTGCACCTGCTCAGCAGCGGCGGGTTCTACGGTGCCGAGCGCATGCTCCTGGACCATTGCCTGGCCACGCCAGGCCGGCACCGGGTGCTGTTCCTCGATGCCCCGGCCGAGCTGGTGGCGCGTTTCCGTGAAGCGGGGGTGGACTGCCACGCCTGCGCGGACCTTGGCGAGTTGCTGGCGCATCTGCGCCGGCTGCGCGCCGAGGGCGTGCTACTCAACAGCCACAACTTCAAGGGACTGGTTTACGGCTGGCTGGCGGCGAGCCTGTTGCGCGTGCCGATGATCGCCACCCAGCATGGATTCACCCCACGCAGCCGCAAGCAACACTTCTACACCTGGTTGAGCTTGCAACTATGCCGCACGCCAACCATCGGACAGGTCGTCTGCGTAGCCGAGAGCATTGCCCGCATTCACCGCGACGCACGCGTGCCGGCGCGCAAGCTGCACGTCATTCCCAACGGCTTGCCGGCATCGCCCTATGCCTTCGATGAGCGGCACTGGGGCCAGCCAGGCGGTACCTGGCTGGCGGCCTACGTCGGGCGCCTGAGTCATGAAAAGGGCCCGGACCTGTTTCTCGACGCGTTGATCCCCTTGTGCCAGCGCTACCCCCAGGCCCACGCCGTGATGCTCGGCGAAGGTCCGGAGCGCGATGTGCTGCAGGCCCGTATCGAAGCCGCCGGCCTCGCAGGCCGCATCACCCTGCCCGGCTTCCAGCGTGATATGCGGCCGTGGATGACACGCCTCGACGCCCTGGTGATCAGCTCGCGAACCGAAGGCACGCCGATGATCCTGCTCGAAGCCATGCAGGTCGGCGTGCCGGTGGTGGCCTTCGGCGTGGGCGGTATCCCTGACGTCATCGAGCATGGCCGCAGCGGATTGCTGGCCGCGCCCTTGGCGGTGGACGAACTGGGCGAACACCTGCGCGCGCTGCTCGAAGACCCGGCCCAGGCTGCAGAACTGGTGGCCAGTGCCCGTCAGACACAACGCGAACACTACCACCTGCCGACCCTGGCGCAGCGCTGGGCGCAGGTATACCGGGGCACGCCCGAGGAGGTTGTCGCATGATCATCCCCCTGTCGCTGGTGGGCCTGGTCGGCCTGCTATGTCTGGGGCTGCTGGCCAGCCCCTATCCTTATCTGGCACCGGCCGGGGTGCTGGGCCTGGCCGGGGCCCTGGTGCTGTACCGCAAGCCGGCCTGGGGTTTGCTGGCGATCGCCACCCTGGTGCCGTTGGAGGGTCTGCTCAAGGACAGCCTGCTGTCGGTCGCCAAGCTGGTCGGCATCGGCCTGGTGCTGATCCTCAGCCTGCAACTGGCCATCCGCCAACTGCCGGTCGAGCGCCTGCGCAGTAGCCACTGGCGGCTGTTGGTTCCGTTCATGGCGCTCTATCTGCTGAGCCTGTGGACCAGCGACAACCTGCAACTGTCGGTCGGCCACTTGCGCGAACTGCTGGTGGGCCTGGTGGTGTTCATCATCACCCTGTTGGCCGGGCGCGACCTCAACCTGCCGATGCTGGCGCGGCTGGTGACCCTCAGCGTGTGCGTGATCTGCCTGTTCGCGCTGTTCTCCACCCATTACCAGGAGCAGGGCCGCGCCTCGGCCATGCTCGACCCCAACGCCTTCGCCCTGCTGGTGACCATCGCCCTGCCCCTCGCCCTGTGGCTGGCGATCAAGACCCGCCCCCTGGCGCTGCGCCTGTTGTGGATCGCCTGCTGCCTGCTGTTGCTGGCCGGCATGACCAAGACCGAATCACGTTCGGGTCTGGTCGTGCTGCTGATCAGCGCTGGCATCGTGCTGTACAACTATCGCGAGCAGCTGACGCACATTCGCCCGCGTCACCTCGGCTTCGCCATGCTCGGCCTGGCCATTGTGCTGCCGCTGGGCGCCGCAGTGATGCCTGCCGGCTACATCGAGCGCATCCAGACCCTGGTTCAACTCAAAGCCGGCGTGAACGCCCACAAGGACGAATCCCTGGGTCGACGCTCGTCCTACCTGGTGGTGGGCAAGGAAATGCTGAGCCACAGCCCTGTGCTCGGTACAGGGCCAGGCACCTTCCCCCTGCACTATGCGCAAACCGGGTTCTCCAAGGCGTTCGCCGGTTTCCGCGCGAAGACCACCGATCTCTACCGACGGGCCCATAACACCTACCTGGAAGTGTTCACCGAACAAGGGATACCGGCCGGATTGTTGTTCGTCGGCATGATCGTCCTGGCCGTGCGCAACTTCTGGCACGCACGCGCCACCTTGCGCGCCAGCGGTGATCGGGACAACGCCGACCTTATGACCCATTTGACCATGAGCATGCTGGCCATCGGTTTGTTCCTGATGTTCCTCAGCGTCCCGGCGCACAAGTACCTGTGGCTGATGCTGGCGCTGTCGAGCGTGGTCGTGCGCCAGGCCCAGGAACCCAGGGGTAAGGAGGGAGCTCGATGAACTTGGTGAGCATCGTCATTCCCATGTTCAACGAGGCCCAGCATATTGGCCGCACCCTCGATGCCGCCCGCCGCGCCGCCGGCTTTGCCGGGGTCGGCTGCGAACTGGTGGTGGTCGACAACGGTTCCCGCGACAACGGCCCGCAGATAGCCCTTGAGCACGGTGCCACACTGCTGAGCCTGCCCGGTGTGAGTATCGGCGCCCTGCGCAACCATGGCGCCCACGCCTGTTCAGGCGACTGGCTGGCGTTTCTCGATGCCGACATCGAAGTCCCTGGCAACTGGCTGAGCCTGTTGCTCGACCTGCAACGCCGCGGTGAAGGCGATGTCTTCGCCCTCGACTGCGACACCCCGCGGCAGGCACCCTGGTTCGCCCATGCCTGGCAACGCCGTACCCTGCGCACCGGACAAACGGTGCAGGACTGCACCTGGCTGCCGACTCCCAACCTATTGATGCGCCGCCATTGGTTCGAGCAGGTCGGGGGGTTCGACGAACGCCTGCGTACCGGCGAGGACAAGGACTTCACCCTGCGCCTGAGCCAGGCCGGTGCGCGCTTGCGCGTTCTGCGCCAGCCGGTGGTGCTGCACTGGGGCTTCGAAGGCTCCTGGAGCGAATGGCTGGGCAAGGAAATGTGGCGCCAAGGCAGTCACCTGCAATTGCTGCGCAGCCACGGCGTGAGCCTGCGTCTGCTGCGTTTCCCGCTGCTGTCGCTGGTGGCCTGGGCACTCGATCTCCTGGCGCTGTCAGCCCTGCTCGATGGCTTCGCCCACCTGGCCTTGGGGTTCCTGCTGATCAGCGCCCTGCCTGCCCTCGGCTTGGCGCTGCGTCAGAGCCTGAAGCATCGTGAGCCGCTGCTGAGCCTGCAATTGTGGGGCCTGCACTGGTTGCGCCTGCATCTGGCCGGGGCAGCCTTCGTACTCAGCCTGTTCAACCGCACTGCAAGGAGGCCCGCCCGTGGCTGAGATCATTTTCTGGCTGTGCCTGCTGCTCCCTCTGTATGCCTGGGTCGGCTACCCCGTGCTGCTGACCCTGGCAGCTCCGTTGTTTCGCCGGCACCTCCCGCCGCCACTGCCACCACAGCGCATCAGCGTGGTAATCGCCGCGCACAACGAAGCGCGTCATATCGAGCACAAGCTGCGCAGCGTGCTGGACCAGGACTACCAGAGTGCCGAGCTGCAGGTGATCGTCGCCAGCGATGGCTCCAGCGACCGCACGGTGGAACTGGCACGCGGCGTGCGCGACCCTCGGGTGCAGGTCCTGGACCTGCCGCGCCTGGGCAAGACCGCCGTACTGAACACGGCGGTCAGTGTCTGCCGCGGCGATATCCTGGTGTTCACCGACGCTGACAACCAGTGGGCAGGCGACACCCTCGGCCTGCTCCTGGCGCCTTTTGCCGATCCCCGGGTCGGCGGCACTGCAGGGCACATGATCATCCCCAACCCTGGCAAGGGTCTGAGCTTGGGCGACAGCCTCTACCGGCACTATGAAGCTTGGTTACGCAAGGTCGAGAACCGCACCGGCTGCATGGTCTCGGCCGACGGTGCCCTGCTGGCTCTGCGCCGGGAGCTGTACCAAGCCATTCCGCCCCGGGTCAATGACGACTTCTTCATCAGCACCTGTGCCCCGGCAGCCGGCAAGCGCATCGTCTATGTCCCCGAGGCCGTGGTGATGGACCAGGGCGTCGATGAAGCCGACAAGCAGTTTCGTCGACGTCAGCGGGTCACCGTCGGCGGCCTGCAAAGCCTGGCCGCACGCCGCGAGCTGCTCAATCCGCTGCGCCATGGCCTGTATGCCATCGCCTTGATCAGCCACAAGCTGATCCGCCGACTGGCGCCGGTGCTGTTGCTGCCGCTGCTGCTGGCCAACCTGTGGCTGGCCGCCGAGCCCGGCCTGTATCGCCTGACCCTCGCCGCACAGTTGCTGGGCTACGCCGTCGCCATTGCCGGCCTGCTCGACGTGCGCCATCGCCTGCCAAAGCCCTTTCGCCTGGCAGCCTTCGTCCTGGTGACCCTGGCCGGGATGTGCGTCGGCTTGTGGCAGTTCCTGCGCGGACAGGGCTACAGCCAATGGAACCCGGACCAGAACCGATGAGCAGCCGCCCATGCCGATAAAGACCCGAATCAAGCAAGCCAGCGGGTGGCTGTATTTCAAGTCGCCCAAAGGCCGTGCCGAACTGCGTGGCGCGGGGGTGATCCTGATGCTGCACCGCGTGCTGGCCGACGACGCCAGCGCCGCTTTGCCCCACCGTAACGAACTGTGCGTCGGGCCCAAGGCTTTCGAGGGCCTGCTGCGCTGGCTACCCAGACATTTCGACTGCGTCGGACTGATGGACCTGCTCGACGACCACGCCGCACCACGTCGGGACGGCCGTCCCAAGGTCGCCCTGACGTTCGACGACGGCTGGCGCGACAACGCGCTCAACGCCTTCCCGCTGCTGCGCAAGCACCAGGTCCCGGCGAGCATCTTCCTGTCCACCGACTTCATCGGCAGCCGCCAACGGTTCTGGTGGGAAAGCGTCGGCGAAACCCTGTGGGGCAGCCATGGAGAGGGCCCGCGCAAACACCTGACCGAGCAGTTGCACAGGTTGGGCAGGCCGCTGCCGGCCGCCTATTTCATGACCGAGCGGCCGCAGGCGCGCAGCCATGCGCTGGCGCACTACCTGCAAAGTCTCAAGAGCCTGAGCCAGCCGGCCTTGCAGTTGCTGACCGACGCTTGCCCAGCGGAGTCCATGCCCCAGGCCATGGATTGGCAACATGTGCGCGAGTTGGAGAATTCCGGCCTGGTGCGTTTCGGCCCGCACGGTGCCAGTCATGCCCTGCTGCCGCAACTGGACGACCACCGCCTGGACGAGGAGCTGCAGCGCAGCCAGGCAGCCCTGCAGGCAGGTTGCCGCGACCCGCTGCCGGTGTACTGCTATCCCAACGGGGACCACGATGAGCGGGTCCGGGCCCGCGTCGCCGCGCACCGCTACCCATTCGCCCTGAGCACCCGGCCCGGTATCTGCCGGGGCCATGACGACCCCCTGGCGCTGCCGCGCATCGGCGTCAGCCAGCGCAATGCCAGTCGGCCAATGCTGCTGGCCTGGCGCATGAGCCGAGGAGCCCGCACATGAGCCGCGACAGCTACCTGCGCCACCTGATGCTGAGCATGGGCACGAAGCTCGCCATGATCGCCTTGCGCCTGCTGCGCAATGTGCTCCTGGCGCGCATACTCGGCCCCAGCGAACGCGGCCTGTTCGCCCTGCTGAGCACCCTGCCCGACCTGATCAGCGCCGCCACCAGCGGCGGCCTGAACAGTGCTGTCGGCTACCAGGCAGCCAAACAGCGCGATATGGGTCTGCTGCTGACTCAGGTCCTGGTGTATGGCTGCCTGCTGGCCGGCGTTCTGACGCTGGCCTGTGTGTGGCTGGTGCGCACCTTCGGCGCGGACCTGGAAGTGACCGTGCAACTCGGCCTGCTGGCCTGGCTGTTGCTGTTGGCGGTGCCGATGACCGTGCTCAAGAGTGGCCTGCTGACTCTGCACAACGCCAGCGGTGGCGTCGGCGCCTTCAACGCCTTGCGCCTGAGCGAGTCGCTGGCCCCGCTGCTGCTGTTTCTCGGATTGTTCTGGATGTGGCACGAACAGGCCTTGGAAGCCGCTCTGATCAGCTGGCTGGCAGGCATCGGCCTGGTCCTGGTGCTGGGCCTGTGGTGGCTGCGCCGCTCACACGGACTGGGGTTGAAGTGGGACCGCAGCGGCCAGCGCGAGCTGCTCAGCTACAGCGCCAAGAGCCACCCGGACCTGCTGTTCCAGCAGCTGATCCTGCGCTCGGACTACTTGTTCATCGGTGCTCTGCTCGGCAGTACCGCCCTGGGCCATTACGCCATGGCCAGCGCCGCCGCAGAACTGCTGTTGATCGTGCCCGAAGCCGTCACCACTCCGTTGATGAAACGCCTCCTGCAGCAGGACGCGGGCATGGACAAGCTCACCCCGCTGGCCTTGCGCTTGACCGCCACGGTGATGCTCGGCGCCTGCCTGGGCATGGCGTTGATCGGCCAATGGCTGATCGTGACGTTGTTCGGCGCGGCCTACCAACCTGCCTACCCTGCCCTGTTGGCCCTGCTGCCCGGCCTGCTCGGGCTGTGCTACGCCAGCATCCTGCGGCTCGACCTGCTGGGCAAGAATCGCCCCGGCACGGTGTCATTGATGATGGGTGCAGGTGCCGCTCTGAACCTGTTGCTCAACGTACTGCTGATTCCCACCTTGGGCATCGTCGGCGCCGCGCTGGCCTCGTCGATCGCCTATCTCGCCGTCACCGTGGCGATGCTGGTGCTCTATTGCCGGCTCAGCGGCGTCGCTCTGAGCCAGACCTTGATCATCCTGCCCAGCGATTTCGCCCCCCTGCGCCAGATGCTGCAGCGGAGACCGGCGTGATGAACCGACCCACCACCCCGGCGCACCCGCCCAGGGCCGAGACCTTGCTCGGCCCCCAGCAGGGCATGCAACGCGCCCCGGCCATGGAACGCGTCTGCGGACGCACCGCGACCTGCCGTAAACAGGAGGCACCATGCGTGTATTGAGCAAGCTCCAGGACCGTATCAAGCGCAAAGGACTGCGCAATACCCTCAGCGCAGCGTACAAGCGCTTCGTGTTCTATCACTGGGAACTGGTGTGGATGGAGCGTGACCTGGTCAGCCCGGTCCCGCCGCACCGGCTCAAACCCTATCCACCCTTGCGCATCGAGCCGATCACGGTGAACAACGTCAGGGCCTTCGCGCGCTACTTCGGCGACCGCGTCGAAACCATGCGCGAACTGGCCGCCGAAGGCTACACCGGGCTGATGTTCCTCGACGACGCCGGCGATGTGGTGGCGTTCATCTGGGGCAGCGCCCGGCATTACCACGACCGGCATTTCTATGGATGCTGGTTCCCGGTGGGCCCAGGCGAGTTCTTCGAATTCGGCGGCGAACTGACCCGCAAATACTGGGGCACCGAGCTGTCGGTGGACCTGCAGTTGGCTTTGTGGAAAGCCATGGCCGACCAAGGTTGCACCAAGGTGGTGGATGTCTGCGAGCAACACAATATCCCGGCGCTCAAGCTGCACCTGCGCATGGGCTATCAGGAGCAGGGACGCATCATGAACGTCTATTGCCTGTTCGGCCGCTGGAAGTTCTTCCGCGAAAGCCGCTATACCGAGTCGCGTCTGGAGCCGCTGCGCAAGCCCGCAGCGGAAACGGCCCCGGCTGCAGCTTCCTGACCCATGGCCTTGCGCTTGAGCTGGTGCGCCTCACTGCGCACCCCTGACTTCCCTGCTGCCGACTACGAGGCGCTGCGCCAGCGCCTGCCCGGCAGCACTCCGTTCAACCACCTGGGCTGGCTGCGGGCCGCCGAGGCTGCCCTGGGACCAGAGCAACAGCTGCAGGTGCTGCTGGGCTACCAAGGTGAGCGTCTGTGCCTGTGCCTGCCGCTGGTGCGTGCCCGGGAGCCGTTCGGTCCGCTGCATGCACCGGTGGTGCGTCACCTGGGCTACCCTCTGGCCGACCGTATCGCCCTGCTCATCGATTTGCCCACCATCCACGCCGGTCGGGTCCTCGCCGCGATCCGTCAACGCCTGCCGCATGCGCTGATGCAACTGAGCGAGGTGCCCGCCGCAGGCGAAGACTGGCTACGCGAGTGGGCCGGGCAAAGTTCGACCTTCGAACGGCGCCTGACCTGCCAAGTACCCGTGCACCGTATCAGTGAGGCCGATCATCAGGAGGTCAGCGGCGATCCTCGCTACAAACTGCGGCGCGCCCGCAAGCGGATCAACGCCTGCGGTGCCCGGATACGACGAGTCCTGGCCACGGCGGACACTATCCAGGCACTGCTCGATGCGGTCAGCGCGGTCGAAGCGCTGAGCTGGAAAGGGGATGACGAAGTCGGCATCTTCTCCGGCGCTCAGCACCGCCAGTGGATATACCAGGGCTTCACGGCCCTGGCCGCCGAGGGCCTGGTATGTGCAGTACTGCTGGAGCTCGACGGGCGTTGCATCAGCTATCGCCTGGGCCTGCTCGAACGTGGCCGGGTCTACGACTACAACCTCGCCTTCGTCCCGGAACATCGCGACCTCGGCAGTGGCCGGGTGCTGCTCGAAGAATACATCCATTGGGGGCTGGAGCAAGGCTGGGACTGGGTCGACGCCTCACGGGTGAGCCTGGCCAACTCCAGTCACCAACTGCATGAACGCATGACAGGTTGCATCGAACAATGGCGCTTGAGCTGCTACAGCTGGCGCCCCGACGGCATGCTGCTGGGATACGCCCTGCGCGCCTGGCGATGGCTGAGGTCACGCCGGGACAAGAACACGAGCGCCCGCCACAACGATGCCCCAGATTCCCAACAGGAGAGCCCGAATGCCATCCCAGGTCATAGTCAACGCTGACGATTTTGGCCTCAGTGCCCATACCAATGCGGTGATCCTGCATGCGTTCCAGGCAGGGCTGATCAGTTCGGCCACCGTCATGGCCAACATGCCAGCCTTCGCCGCGGCCTGTGTGCTGGCCCATCAACCGACGCTCAAGGGCCGCATTGGCCTGCATTTCAACCTGACCTACGGCCGCCCACTGAGCCAGGCGATCCTCGCCGAGCCGCGCTTTTGTGCCCCCCATGGAGAGTTCGACCTGCGCATCAAGCGCAGGACCTTGCGCCTGACGCGCCGCGAACGCGCAGCCGTCGAGCAAGAGCTGCGCGCCCAATGGCAGCGATGCCTCGATCACGGTGTACTGCCCAGCCACCTCGATTCCCACCAGCATGTGCACAACATCTGGCCCATCGGCGAGGTGGTCGCGCGCTTTGCCCGCGAGCAAGGCGTACCGGTGCGCCTGGCGCGCAACCTGGGACACAACATCGGCCCGTTGAAACGCGCGTTCAAGACGCTGCTGAACCTGCGCCTGCGCCAGCTCAGCGGTGCCACGGCAGACTATGTCTGCACGCCAGCCGACCTCAAGGACGGCCTGGCGCCGGCAACCGGGGTGCTGGAAGTGGTGGCCCACCCCAGCGCACTGGGCGGTCGCGACTTCGGCGATGCCTACTTGGAGTCAGGCGAGTCGTTGCAGGCTTTGATCGACCAACGTCTGCGTGAGGTGCAACGCATCAGCTACGCGGCGGTACCGGATGCCGCCTAGCCCCTATGGGTAACAACAGAGTACCTCTCCGGCCCATTGCATGGGGTGTTTGCTATCGGCTCTTCGAACCGGGAGCCCCCCATGCAATACAACGACAACCCCCACGTCGACCTGATCCAGGCTCAACTTCCGCGCTGGGCCATCCACGCCCAGCCCGATCAATGGGCCGCCATGCGCCGCACACTGCAAGCTGTGCACCAGCAGGCTGGACTGGCGGCCGATATCATCGCCAATGCCGCCCCACATCTGCGCGAGGCAGTTGAACACAGCTGGCACCAGCTCAAGCACAGTCGATCCGCGTTGGCACGAGCACTCAAAGGCTTGCAACAGATCGACGCATTTGCCGAGCCACGCCTTGAAGCCGCGCTCAAAGCCGATGGCTTCGACCATGCCTTGAAAGACTGCGAGCTGCTGCGCGTCGAGAGCACCTGGCATTGGCTGGGGCTGCGCTACACCTACAGCCACCGACGGATCACATTGTTGCAAGCGGCCCTGGAGAACTTCGCCGATGACGAAGAGTTCGTCAGTCCCAGCGCCATCGCCCTGTCCAAAGACATCCAGGTCGAGCCCGTGATGGTCGAAGGCAGCGTCCCCTCCGGCCCCGATGGCCCTGGCGCAACCTTGCAACTGAACAGCGAAAAGTACCAGGTAACCCCCCTGTCCATCAGCCCGGAAAGCTTCGCGACCTTGTGCCGGCGCCTGGATCTGGGCGCGGCCTATCAACGCCACCTGGATCAGCACCATGGCCAAGAGGACGTACAAAGGGCCACCCGGGCCGTGTTGCGCGACACCTTGCGTCTGGCTGCGGATCTGGCGTACCTCGAACATGGCCTGACCGGCGCCGGTCACGACTGCGTCGCCGCCCTGCTCGATGGACGACAGCCCCGCTGCTGGACCGTCACGCTGTTCGGTCTGCCGGTGCACGAGGTGACCTTGATCGACGCGGGCAAGGCCGGATTGTTGCTGTATCTCCCCGGCCAACCATCGACATTCCTGCAGTGCACGAATCTGCAGGCTGTGGAGCAGGAACTGATCGAACGGCTGGTGACGCCACAAGGGCGCGAGGCTTTTCAGGTCCACCTTCCGCGTAACCAGCAGGCGCATTTTCTCGACCTGCTGCTGCAGAACCTCAGCACGCAAACCGACGCTAGCGCGCAACAAACCTGGTCCGCCCCGGCGGGAGCAAGTTTGCACATCAATTGCCAAGCCATCGAGGACGAGCTGTTCGCGTTTCTGCGAGCGCGCCATGTACAACGACTCAAGGACGAAGCCCAGGAGATTGCCGTGCCTTGCGCACTTGTGGATGCGCAGGCTCGCCAACGGCGTCTGGAACAGTGGGAAAGCTATGGCCTGACCGCACTCAACCTGGCGGGATTCTTCGTGCCGGCGATCGGCAGTGTGATGATCGGGGTCGCCGCCTGCCAATTGCTGGGCGAGGTGGTCGAAGGCGTCGAGGCTTGGAGCGATGGCGACCGCCACCTCGCACTGCAACACCTGGAGTCGGTCGGCCTGAACGTCGCACTGATGGGCGGCCTGGCGGTCGCCGGCAAGGGGCTGGCCAAACTGTTCGGCAGTCCATTGATGGACAGCCTCGATGCTGTCGAGAGCGCCGACGGTCAACCTAGGCTATGGAAACCTGATCTGACGCCTTATCGCGCGCGGGTGACCCTGCCTGAGGAGCTCACCCCGGACGAATTCGCGATCTATGCACATGAGGGGCGGCAGTACCTACGGCTGGATGGCTACGTACACGAGGTCCAGCAGGACCCTGCCGACGGCGTCTGGCGCCTGGTGCACCCCACCGACGCCGAGGCGTACCGACCGCCCCTGATGCACAATGGCACGGGCGCCTGGCACTTGCCGTTCGAGCACCCGCAGACCTGGACCGCACAGCGTTTGCTGCGCAGGCTGTACCCGCGTCATGCCGCGCGGGATGATGCAGACCTCGACAGCGCCATGGTCATCAGCGGCACCTCGCCCGAGACCCTGCAACAGGTGTTCGTGGCTGGCGCACCGACACCCACCCTGCTCAGCGACACCTTGGCGCGGATTGAAGCCATTCGGGCCGGTACTGAACTGAAAGCGCTGGACAGCGGTAACCTGGCGCTATTGCCGCCAGAGGTGGCAAACGAGTTGCCCTTGCTGCGTGCCTTGGAGGGGCTTTACTTTCCGGCCTTGGCCAACACCGACAGCCTGCGCCTATGGCTGGCCTGTCTGCGACGGTTGCCCGGTTGGCCGCAACGATTGCGCCTGGAGATTCGCGAAGCCAGCGCCAGCGGCGCCGTGCTGGCGGCCACGGGAGATGGGCAGGAACCACTGATACTGATCAAGACCGAAGACGGTTATGAGGGCTTCCGAGAGGAACGTCCGGTTGCTCGACCCAGCTACGACGACCCCGGTCGTGCGCTACTCGACATCTTGTCGGGCCGGCAGCGCCAGGCGCTGGGTGCTGCAGGCACGGCCGCCGAGGATTTGCGTCAGGCCCTGTTGACCATCGCCGGTCGTGACCGCCGGCAATGGCCAGCACGGTTGTGGGGTCCACAAGCGGAGCGCCCTCGTCTTGGACTGCGGGGAGGGGAACCCTGGCGGGGAAACATCCGGCCATTCATCCGAACGCCCCTGGCCCGCCGCTACCTGCGTGTGTACCCCAACGCATCTGAAATGGACTATCTCAATCAACTGCGCAACTGGCGCCAGCAGGGCCTGTCGGCCGCCCTGGAACTGGACCGACTCGAAGCAAGGCTGGGCACCTTGCGCCGCGACCTCAATGTCTGGGCCAACCGGATAGCACGCCGAGAGCGGGCCAGCGCTCGCGTGCTGGCGGCCTGGCAACGTACCAGCACGATGCGATTCACCCCAGCACAGACGCTCTATGACCTGGATCTGGCGGCACTGGAGCTAGAAGACCATGATCTGCAAACATTGGCCTTGCCTGATGATTTCGCGCACATCGGTGAACTCAGGTTGTCCTGCAACGCTCGCCTCAGTCAGTTACCGACGGCCTTTCTGGCACGGTTTCCCAGGTTGGAACGCCTGATCCTGAGTCGCTGCAATTTCCAGCGCATTCCCCAGGTCGCGCAACCGGCCCGCCTGGCTTGGCTGGACCTGGACCGCAATGCATTGTCCTGGGATCCTGCCGCGCAGGCATCGCTGGAAGCAATGCCGAACCTGGGGGTACTCGACCTGTCCGACAACCCCCTGCTCAACGCACCTGACCTGAGCCGGCTACCCCATCTACGCACGGTGTACATGACGCGTTGCCAGTTGCCGATGCCACCTTCTGGCCTGCAACATCTGCAAGCTCCTTTGCTGTTGGATTTCTCTGAAAACCCCTTGGTCGACATTCCCAATGCGCAGGCAATTGCGCCCCATGTGGCGGCAACCTTGAGTCTGGAGAGCGCAGAACTGGGCGACTCAGCCTTGCGCCAGGCCGACCAGTATTTCCAGGCTACCGGGGTCGACCTGTTGGTCCCTGATCTGGATTACGAAGCATTGCTGGCGGGCGCGGGCGAAGGTCAGATGGCGGTGTGGAGAAGGCTACCGCTGGACTTCAGACGCAATCTGCGCGCCCTGCTGGTGAGCGCGCATTACATTGAAGGCGAAGGATGGACGCGGGAGGAGACATGGCGCCGCTTGACCCACATGGACCAAGACCCGCTCTACCGACAGCGGGTCCTGGCCCAACCCGCCGACCGGCTGCTGGATCTACCGCTTGAGTATGCGTAGAGGCGCGGTTACGCATTCACCCTCTGCTTGAGGCCTTTGCCGGCCGTGAACTTCGCTGTCTGGGCCCCTGGAATCGGAACCATTTCGCCGGTGCGCGGGTTACGCCCGGTCCGGGGCGCCCGTGACTGCACCTTGAACGAGCCGAAATTGACCAACGTGACGGGTTTGCCGCTCTCCAGGGCCTCGGTGATGCGTTCGAGCAGCTCGTCGAGCACGCGTCGGGTCTTGCTCTGTTCGAGGTTGGCGGCTTTGGCGACGCTGGCGATCAGTTCTTTTTTGTTCATCGGGCTGTCCTGTGTCATTGGAAAGAACCCGGCATTACACGCGAATGCCGACGCAGCTTGCATTTCAGGCGCTGCCGGCAAAGACCACAACTGGTAAAAATGTCAGTAGCCAGCGCCTGACTTAGCCGCTATGACAGCCCCTCACAGGATCCGTTGTGACTGGCTGCTCAACCACGCCTGCAATGCCTCGGCCGGCATCGGCCGACCGAGCAGATAGCCCTGCCCCTGGTTGCAGCCGGCATTGCGCAGGAAGTCGTACTGTTCCTGGGTCTCGATGCCTTCGGCGGTGATGCGGTAGCCCAGGGCGTGGCCAAGGTCGATGATCGCCCGGACGATCGCAACAGCTCCTTCGTCGGCGGGCAGGTCTTTGATGAAGGCGCGGTCGATCTTCAGATGGTCGATCGGCAAGGCCCGCAGATAGGCCAGCGAAGAATAACCGGTGCCGAAGTCGTCCACTGCCGTCGCGACCCCCATCGCACGCAGTTGGGCCAAGGCTGCGCAGGCCTGCTGCTGACTCTCCATCAACAGGCTCTCGGTGATTTCCACCTCCAGCAGGTTCGGGGTCAGGCCATGGCGCTCCAGGGCCACCGCCAGGCTCGAAACGAAGTCGCTCCGCTCGATCTGCAGGGCCGCCACGTTGATCGCCAGGGGACCTGGCAGGCAATCGGCGGTCCGCCAGGCGGCCAATTGTGCGCAGGCCAGTTCCAGCACCCGTTCCCCCAGGGGAATGATCAAGCCGGTGCGCTCGGCCAGCGGGATGAACTCGCCGGGCGGCACCAGGCCGTGCTCGGGGTCGCGCCAGCGCAACAGCGCCTCCACACCTTCCAGACGACCGCTGAACAAGTCCAGCTTGGGTTGGTACCACAACTCGAATTCATTGTGCTGCAGGGCACGGCGTAAATTGCGCTCGAGCTCCAGGCGCTGCTGCAGGCGCTGCGTCATGTCCGGGTGGTAGGGGCGCCAGGCGTTGCGCCCGCTTTCCTTGGCCACGTACATCGCGGTGTCGGCATGGCGCAACAGGCTGCCGACGTCCTCCCCGTGCTCCGGGCACCAGGCCAGGCCAATGCTGCCGGTAACCAGTGCGGCATTGCCATTGAGGTCGAATGGTCGCTGCAGCGTACGCAGCAAGTGGCGGACCTGGTGATTGATCTGGCCCTGGGTCCCTTGGAGCATGAACACGAACTCATCGCCGCCCAAGCGACACACACGGTCCGCGCTGTCCAGCTCCTGCAAGAAGCGTGCAGTGGCCTTTTGCAGCAACAGGTCGCCCATGGCGTGGCCCAGGCTATCGTTGACCTGCTTGAAGCCGTCGATGTCGAGCATCAGCACGGCCAAGCCGTGGCCATTGGCAATCGCTTGCGCCAGTTGTTGCTGGAACAACAAGCGGTTCGGCAGGCCAGTGATGGTGTCGTAGTGCGCCAGACGTTCGAAGCGCGCCTGAGACCTGCGCAGCTCACGGTTGCCCACTTGCAGCTGGCGTTTCTTGTGGCTGAGCTGGGCGACGAACAGGCTGAACAGTCCGGTACAGGCCAGCCCCATCCAGAACAGTGACGAACCGAACAGGCTCAGCGCCGGCCAGCCACCATGCGGCGCCCCCGCCATCTGCCACAACCCACCGGGAACAGTGACATCGATCGTCGCATGCGGTTCGTCGAACAGACGAGATTCCCCCCAGATCATCTTGCCCTGGGCGCCTTGGCCGTCGTGGCCGCGCACGGCGAGCTGGAAATCGGCGTCGGGCCGTACGCCCGACTCCAGCAACAAACGATCGATATCAGCGACAATCGAAATGTTGCCCCAATAGAACAGAACATTTCGCTTGCCGCTGATGAACACCGGGCGTCGATAGATCAGCCCCCTTCCGCCCTGAATCAGCGCCACCGGGCCGGCCAGCACCGCACGCTGCAGGTCGCGTGCCGATTGCAGCATGGGAAACTGTTGCGGCAGGCTTCGGTAGTCCAGGCCGATCAGGCCCTCGTTGCCGTGCAAAGGATAGATATCACGCACCACATCGCCTGGGGCCAAGGCGATGGTGCGCATGTAGCTCACCGAGTCGAGCGCATCCTCGGCCATGCCACGAAAGTGCTCGCGACTGATGGTGCCATCGGCCGAAATCAGCTGGGCGATGCCCTCGGCTTCACCGAACGCGGCGCGCAAATGCGCTTCCAGGGCCCCCTGGACACCGGCCAGCCGCGCATTGACCTGGGCCACCTGTTCGCCGCGCTGGCGTTGTGTGTCCAAGTGCCCCAGCGCGATCGACAAACCGACGCCCACCAGGGCAAAACCGACCGGCAACAGGCGTTGCAGGTAGCGGCTCAGGCAGTTGGGAGTGCGCGCCGGGTCGTCGGGGAAGGGAGAATGAAAGCTGGTCATAGGCCTTGCAGATACACGCTATTGCTCCTGTATCGGCGCAAGGCAGGCAATATTGAGCCAGACTGGTGTTTTTCTGCGGGCAAGCGCATGCTCGTGGCTGAAGCGTTTCATCAGCCTGAACTTAATGAGGTGCTATCGCCATGGATCCAACCTTCGATTCGCTGTTCCCCAATGCCGATGCCATTCCCGAGCCCTGGCGCCTCGAAGCGCCCATGGAACAACGCGAGTATCTGGTCGACGGTGCCTTGCGGCGCTGGGACGGCCCCCTGGCAACAGTACGCAGTCCGGTCTGGCTCAAACACGAAGGCGGCGAGCAACAAGTGCTTCTCGGCAGTGCACCGCTGCTGGATGCCGACACCGCGCTGACCGCCCTGGATGCTGCCGTGCAAGCCTACGACAAAGGTCGCGGCGCCTGGCCGACGATGCGTGTCGCTGAGCGTATCCAGCACGTCGAGGCGTTTCTGGCACGTATGCGCGAGCAACGCCAGGCCGTGGTCAAGCTGCTGATGTGGGAGATCGGCAAGAATCTCAAGGACTCAGAGAAAGAGTTCGACCGAACCTGCGACTACATCGTCGACACCATCAATGCGCTCAAGGACCTCGACCGCCGCTCCAGCCGCTTCGAACTCGAGCAAGGCACCCTCGGCCAGATCCGCCGCGCGCCACTGGGCGTGGCGCTGTGCATGGGGCCCTACAACTACCCGCTGAACGAAACCTTCACCACCCTCATTCCGGCCCTGATCATGGGCAACACCGTGGTGTTCAAGCCCGCCAAGTTCGGCGTTCTGCTGATTCGCCCGCTGCTCGAAGCGTTCCGTGACAGCTTCCCGCCGGGGGTGATCAACGTGATCTATGGCCGTGGCCGGGAAACCGTGAGCGCACTGATGGCCAGCGGCAAGATCGATGTATTCGCCTTCATCGGCACCCATAAGGCCGCCAGCGACCTCAAGAAGCTGCACCCGCGCCCGCACCGGCTGCGAGCGGCCCTCGGCCTGGACGCCAAGAACCCAGGCATCGTGCTGCCCCAGGTCGACCTCGACAACGCCGTCGAAGAATCGGTCACCGGCGCCCTGTCGTTCAACGGCCAGCGTTGCACGGCATTGAAGATCCTGTTCGTGCATGAGGACGTGGTCGAGGCGTTTCTCGACAAGTTCCAGCGCAAGCTGGCCGCGCTCAAGCCCGGCATGCCCTGGGAACCGGGTGTCGCGCTGACACCTCTGCCCGAGGCCGGCAAGATCGACTACCTCGATGGACTGGTGGCCGACGCAACCGGCAAAGGCGCCCGGGTGCTCAATTCAGGCGGTGGCCAGACCCGCGGTTCGTTCTTCTACCCTGCCCTGCTCTACCCGGTGAACCGTGACATGCGCGTCTACCACGAGGAACAGTTCGGCCCGGTGGTACCGGTCGTGCCCTACCGAGACTTGGAAACGGTGGTCGAGTACGTGCTCGACTCCGACTACGGGCAGCAATTGAGCCTGTTCGGCAACGACCCAGCCACTATCGGTGCGCTGGTCGACACCTTCGCCAACCAGGTCGGGCGCATCAACATCAACGCCCAGTGTCAGCGAGGGCCGGACACCTATCCGTTCAACGGACGCAAGAACAGCGCCGAGGGCACGTTGTCGGTGCATGACGCCTTGCGTGTGTTCTCCATCCGCACGTTGGTCGCCACTCGCTTCCAGGAGGCCAACAAGGAACTGATCAGCGAGATCATTCGAAACCGCGAATCGAGCTTCCTGACCACCGATTACATCTTCTGAAAGGGCGCCGTTATAGGGATTTGGTCTAACGACGCCGTCGATTTGCCGCCAGCCTGAACGACTCTAGGCGACAGGGCGCCATGTGAGCGCCCCGTCGTCATCCCCACGGAGGAGTTTCGACCATGACCGCCAAACCCATCCCCGAAGGCCAGCACAGCATCACCCCCTACCTGGCCATTGCAGACGCCGCCAAGGCTATTGCGTTCTACAAGCAAGCGTTCGGTGCCATCGAGATGTTCCGCCTCGAAGGCCCTGGAGGTCGCGTCGGCCACGCTGAGTTGAGGATCGGCGACTCCTCCTTGATGCTCGCCGATCCCTGCGACATGGAAGGTGGCCTGCGCGCCAGCCAGTCGCTCGCTGGCGCGTCCGTAGGGTTGCACCTGTATGTCGAGGACAGCGACAGGGTCTACGCCCAGGCCATTGCCGCAGGTGCCAGTCAGGTGCATCCGGTATCCGACCAATTCTATGGCGACCGCAGCGGCACATTGAAGGATCCTTTCGGCAATCTGTGGTTTGTCTCCACCCACAAGGAAGACCTCAGTCCAGAACAGATCCGGGCCCGCGCCGCCAAACTGTTCGGC
Organism: Pseudomonas putida; assembly: GCF_004357765.1. Taxonomy (GTDB): domain Bacteria; phylum Pseudomonadota; class Gammaproteobacteria; order Pseudomonadales; family Pseudomonadaceae; genus Aquipseudomonas; species Aquipseudomonas putida_U. The sequence goes on from NZ_SMTE01000001.1 coordinate 325,579, forward strand.
GGTGAGTGACACCGAGCAGCGCCAAAGCCATGCGCTTCGAGTTGAAAGCCGCGCCACTTTGCTTGAAGCTTGAGGCTCGTAGCTTGGAGCTGCTCTGACATGCGAATCATCGACAAGACCGCCGCGCAGGTGCGCAGCCTCACACCCGCCGAAGAGGCACTCCTGATCGGCTTCGCCGACGGTAGCCTGAATGGCCCACGCCTGCTGCAAGCCAACCAATTGCTGATGAAAGTGCGCAGCGCCAACCAATGGTTGGCCTGCGACTGCCGCAAGGATGCCCTGCCGGTGCTCAACGTCACGCTCAATGGCAGCACGGGCACGCTGTTTCTCAAGAACAACCCCGGCACCGCCGAGCATGCGCTGGGCTGCCCTTTCACCAAGGACGAGCGCGAGGCCGCTGAACGCGAGGAGCAATCGCCGTCTCCTGCCGCGTGGCTGGCGCCTGACACGCCCCTGCGCCTGATCGGCGATTTTCGTCGCGCCAACGAAGGCGCAGGCGGTCCAGGCGATGCCAGCGAGCGGCGCGAACAGCAGCGCCTGCTTTCGCTGCTGCTGACCTGGATCGAGATCAGTGGCCTGAACCTGTACGCCACCCACCTGAAGAGGGACCTGACCGAGCAGTTTGCCGAACTGCGCGGTGTTGCCAGCCGTTACCCGTTGCTCGAACGCGTCCCCGCCAGCAACTACCTGGAAACGCGCCTGGACATGAAGCATATGATGATGCTCAAGGCTCGCCTGCGCGAGGCCACGGTGTTCGGCAATCACCGGCGGCATGGCCTGCTGCTCGACTGTGTCGACCAGATCAAGGGACGCAAGCTGTTCAACAACCGCAGCGCCGATGGTTTCGACTTCCAGGGTCACCACCTGTTCTGGGGCGGTGGCCGAACCTCCGGCCCACTGCTGGCACTGACCCTGTATTCACCGACCAGTGCCGGTAGCCACTTCTATGAGTTGATCCATGTCGCCAGCGTGCCGGTGCTGTCACGTGCGCACCTGTTCCCGGTGTACCGCGACGAGGAACGCGAACCGCTCAAGGCCCTGGTGTCATTGATCGACTGGATGGCGGGCAAAGGCGTCAAGGTGCAGATGCGGCGGCCGGTTATCGGCGGCGAGGTGATGGACGAACTGGTGCTCACCTCGGACCAGGACCGGGTGCTCTCGGTATCCCTGCTGGAACAACCGATCGGCCCGGAACCCGATGCCGAGAACTTCAAGCGCTATGCCGACTTCAAGAGCCTGGAGACCTTCCGCAAGTACGTGGCCGGCTTCTTCATGCGCGAGCGCTGAAGCCGGCCGCGACGGCGATCAGAACGCGGCGCTGAAGATCGCCTCGATTTCCGCCTGGCTCGCCGGGCGTGGATTGGTCAGGCCGCAGGCGTCCTTCAAGGCGTTTTCCGCCAGCACCGGGATATCCTCAAGCTTGGCGCCGAGTTCGGCCAGCCCTGCCGGGATACCTACCGCGGCGGCCAGCTGCTCGATGGCCGAGATCGCCGAAGCGGCGCCCTGCTCGGCGTCCAGCCCGCACACCTTCACGCCCATGGCCTTGGCGACATCGCGCAAGCGCGCAGCGCCGACCTTGGCGTTGAAACGTTGCACATGGGGCAGTAGCACGGCGTTGCAGACACCATGGGGCAAGTCGTAGTAGCCACCCAGTTGGTGAGCCATGGCATGCACATAGCCGAGCGAGGCGTTGTTGAATGCCATGCCGGCAAGGAACTGTGCATAGGCCATGTTTTCCCGGGCCTGTAGATCGCTGCCGTCGTTTACCGCCTGGCGCAGGTTGTCGCTGATCAGGGTGATGGCCTTGAGGGCGCAAGCGTCGGTGATCGGGTTGGCGGCGGTCGAGACGTATGCCTCGATGGCGTGAGTGAGTGCATCCATGCCGGTGGCGGCGGTCAGCCCCTTGGGCATGGCGACCATCAACGCCGGGTCGTTGACCGACAGGATCGGCGTGACGTTGCGATCGACGATGGCCATTTTCACGTGACGCGCTTCGTCGGTGATGATGCAGAAGCGGGTCATCTCGCTGGCAGTGCCGGCGGTGGTATTGATCGCGATCAGCGGCAGTTGCGGTTTGGCTGAACGATCGACCCCTTCGTAGTCTCGGATATGACCACCGTTGGTGGCGCACAGGGCGATGCCTTTGGCGCAATCGTGGGGCGAGCCGCCACCGAGCGACACCACGCAATCGCAGCCTTCGCGCTGCAGGATGGCCAGACCAGCCTCGACGTTGGCGATGCTGGGGTTGGGCTTGGCGCCGTCGAACAACACCGATTGGATATCACGCTCGGCCAGCAATCCGGCAATGCGTTCGGCCACACCAGCCTTGGCCAGGCCCGCGTCGGTGACGATCAAGGCCTTGCGCAAGCCATAGCCGGCAATCGCGGCCATGGCATCTTGCAGGCAATCGATACCCATGATGTTGACGGGTGGAATGAAGAAGGTGCTGCTCATGGCCGGGATCCTCCTGGCGTTCGGTAGGCCAACGAGCATCTGCCTGATCGATAAACAGCATGTTGATTTGTGGCAATTGTTTGTAAGGATTTTCTGAGTGCATGGTTTGGGGGCGGTGGTGGGCGCTCGATCTCACACCCACCATCCATCCAGCGCCAAGCACAAAAACCATCAGCCCAAAAACAGCGTGTACGCCGGATTCTCCGTCTCATCCCAGTAGTCATACCCCATTTCACCCAGCGCTTGGGGCATCCCCGCCAGTTCGTCCTCCGGCACCTCCAGCGCCGCGAACACCCGCGCCACCGCCGCACCGTGGTTGCGGTAGTGGAACAGGCTGATGTTCCAACGCTTGCCCAACCGCTCCAGGAACCCCAGTAGCGCCCCCGGGCGCTCAGGGAACTCGAAACGCAACACCCGCTCGTTGGCCCCCGGCGCTGCATGCCCTCCCACGGTATGGCGCACATGCAGCTTGGCCAGTTCGTTGTCGGTCAGGTCGAGCACGCTGTAGCCCTGCCCTTGCAAGGCCGCCAGCAACTGCTGGCGCGGATCCTGTACTGGGTGAGTCTGCACACCGACGAACAGGCGCGCCTCCTGGCCTGGGTAGTAGCGGTAGTTGAACTCGGTGATCTGACGCTTGCCCAGGGCCTGGCAGAAACTGCGAAAGCTCCCCGGCTGCTCGGGAATGGTCACCGCGATGATCGCCTCGCGCTGCTCACCCAGCTCGGCACGTTCGGCAACATGGCGCAGGCGGTCGAAGTTGACGTTGGCACCGGAATCGATGGCCACCAGGGTCTGTCCCTGCACCGCCTCGCGGGCCACGTACTTCTTGATCCCGGCAACCGCCAACGCCCCGGAAGGCTCGGTGATCGAACGGGTATCGTCATAGATGTGCTTGATGGCCGCGCACAATTCGTCACTGCTGACTGTGATCACCTCATCGACGAAATGCCGGCACAGCTCGAAACAGTGGGCTCCGATCTGCGCCACCGCAACGCCATCAGCGAAGGTCCCGACCTGGGGCAGGATTACCCGCTCACCGGCGGCCATCGCCGCCTGCAGGCAATTGGAATCGTCCGGCTCGACCCCGATCACCTTGACCTCCGGGCGCAGGTACTTGACGTAGGCGGCGATGCCAGCGATCAACCCACCCCCGCCGACCGGCACGAAGATCGCATCCAGTGGCCCCGGGTGCTGGCGCAGCACTTCCATGGCCACGGTGCCCTGCCCGGCGATGACATCAGGATCGTCATAGGGAGGCACGAATGTCGCGCCTTCGCTATCGGCCAGTGTCAAGGCGTGAGCCAAGGCGTGCGGGAAGCTCTCGCCGTGCAGCACGACATGGCCACCGCGCGAGCGCACCCCCTCGATCTTCAACGACGGCGTGGTGGTGGGCATGACGATGGTGGCCTTGATGCCCAGGTGCGAAGCGGCCAGGGCCACGCCCTGGGCATGGTTGCCGGCCGAGGCGGTCACCACGCCACGCTCGCGTTGGGCCTGGCTCAGGCGCGAAAGCCGGGTATAGGCCCCGCGGATCTTGAAGGAAAAGGTTGGTTGCAGATCTTCGCGCTTGAGCAGCACCTGGTTGCCCAGACTGGCCGATAGGGCCGGCGCGGCCTGCAGCGGGGTTTCGAGGGCCAGGTCGTACACAGGCGCTGCAAGAATGCGCCGCACCTGCTCCGACAGCAGTTGCTGGGGAGTTGAGGCGCTGCGTGGGCTGACACTGAGGTTGGTCATCGATGACTCCTGGCGGTTTTCGTATTTGCCCAGGAGTCAGAGAGAAGAAACCCGCCTCCAGGGCGGGTTCGGTGCACGTACGCGCTAGCCCGCCAAGCTGATAATGGCGGTAATAATAATGGCGTGGACGTGCGGGAATGGGTTCATGGAGCGAGACGTTATCCTGCCGCCTGGGCCTGAGTCAACACTTGGCTTGCTGGGCCGACAGTGGCACATCGAAAACCTTGTCGAACCCCCACTGGAACACGAAGGCATAGACGAAGAAGAACGCGAACAGCGCCAGGTTGGTGAGCAGCGCGGCCCACAGGCTGATGTCCAGCCAGAACGCCACCAGCGGCAGCAACAGCACCACCAGTCCGCCCTCGAAGCCCAAGGCATGCAGCAACCGCCGCAGAAAGGTCCGTTCGCGCACCTGTTGGCGCGCTTCCCAACGCTCGAACGCCCAGTTGAAACCCATGTTCCAGCTCATGGCCACGCCCGACATCAATACCGACAGCACCGTCGAATGGGCCATCCCGGCGTCGAACATCAGCGATAACGCAGGCGCGACGCACGCCACGGCGATGGCTTCGTAGAGAATGGCCTGGACGATCTTGCGGGCCTTGCCTTGCATGCGGGGCTCCCGTTGATGAAGAGCGCAAACGGTACTCCGCCCGGCCAGAGCGATCAACCTCCCGCTGTCGACGTCAGCGAGCCGGCGTCAAAGACCTGAACGGATTGGACAAGCGGCAGGTCCACTGCTTGTATCTAATTTCCTGCACTGTGCGTGCAGATCTCGGACAGGGACCAGGACGAGGAGTACAGCATGCCCCATACCGTGATGATGGTGTTCGGCACCCGCCCCGAAGCAATCAAGATGGCACCACTGGCCCGCGTGTTACGTCAGTGGCCAGACGTCGACCTGCATATCTGCTCCACCGGCCAGCACCGGGAAATGCTCGAACAAGTCCTCACTGCCTTCGGCCTGAGCGTGGACCAGGACCTCAGGGTCATGACCCAGAACCAGACGCTCAACGGCCTGTCCCGCGACCTGCTGGACAAGATCGACAGCGCCTATGAACAGGTCAAGCCCGATATCGTGCTGGTCCACGGCGACACCACCACCAGTTTCATCGCCGCCCTCGCCGCTTTCCATCGGCACATCCCCATCGGTCACGTCGAGGCTGGCCTGCGCACCGGCAATCTGCAGCAACCTTGGCCAGAGGAAGCCAACCGGCGCCTGACCGGGGTGCTTGCCGACCTGCACTTCACGCCCACCCGCGACTCCGACGCCAACCTCATCCGCGAAGGCGTGCCGCCAGAACATGTCGAAGTGACCGGCAACACCGTGATCGACGCACTGCTGTGGATGCGCGACCACCTGGCCGAACACCAATGGCGCCCGGCCGCCGATTCGCCGTTGAGCGCTCTGCGCGACGAGCAACGCATGGTGCTCATCACCGGCCATCGCCGGGAAAACTTCGGTCCCGGCTTCGAGCGTATCTGCCAGGCCCTGGCCCAGTTGGCCGAACGCTACCCAGATGTGCAGTTCGTCTACCCGGTTCACCTCAATCCGCAAGTACAGAAAGCGGTGTACGGCGTGCTGTCCAACCGCGGCAACATCCATCTCATCGCGCCGCAGGACTATCAGCATTTCGTCTGGCTGATGGCCCGCGCCCACGTCATTCTCACCGACTCTGGCGGCGTCCAGGAAGAGGCCCCGGCCCTTGGCAAGCCCGTGCTGGTGTTACGCAAGGTCACCGAACGGCCCGCGGTGCTCAAGGGCGGCACGGTCAAGCTGGTGGGCACCCAGACCGAACACATCGTCGAGCAAACCAGCCGCCTGCTCGACGACCCGGTCGCTTACGAGCGCATGGCGCGGGTGTATACGCCATTTGGTGACGGCACGGCCAGTCACAAGATCGCCGAGCGCCTGACCCGCTGGTTCCAGGAAACCGCTGAGCAACGAGTAGACGCATGAGCCTGGCTTTCATCGATTTCCTCACCTATGTGCTGTTCGGCCTGAAGATCCTCGCGATCATCCTGGCCACGCTGATGTTTCTGCTGGGTCTCGATGACCTGTTCATCGACCTCTGCTATTGGGGACGCAAGCTGATCCGCCAATTCCGCATCTACGACAAGTACGAGCGGGCGGACGAGAAGCGTCTTTACGAAATTCCCGAAAAGCCCCTGGCGATCATGGTCCCGGCCTGGAACGAGGTGGGTGTGGTCGGCGAGATGGCGCGTCTGGCCGCCTCGACCATCGACTACGAAAACTACCAGATCTTCGTCGGCACCTACCCCAACGATCCGCAGACCCAGGCCGACGTCGACGCGGTTTGCCTGCACTACCCCAACGTGCACAAAGTCGTCTGTGCACGCCCTGGCCCTACCAGCAAGGCCGACTGCCTGAACAACATCATCGATACCATCCTGCGCTTCCAGGAAGACGCCCGAATCCAGTTCGCCGGTTTCATCCTCCACGATGCCGAGGACGTCATCTCGCCCATGGAGCTGCGCCTGTTCAACTACCTGCTGCCAGCCAAGGACATGATCCAGATCCCGGTGTATCCGTACGCACCGGAGTGGAAAGGCTTCACTGCCGGGCACTATGTCGACGAATTCGCCGAGAACCACGGCAAGGACGTCATCGTGCGCGAAGCCCTGACCGGCCAGGTACCCAGCGCGGGCGTGGGCACCTGCTTCAGCCGTCGGGCCATCGCCGCCCTGCTCGAAGACGGCGATGGCATCGCCTTCGACGTGCAGAGTCTGACCGAAGACTACGACATCGGCTTCCGCCTCAAGCAGAAAGGCATGAAGTGCATCTTCGCCCGCTATTCCATCACCGACCCGGCGCTGGCCCTCAAGCAGGAGTGGCGCCCAGGCATGAGCCGCGAGTTCTCCCAGGTGATCTGCGTACGCGAGCACTTCCCGCGCGACTGGCAGCATGCCATCCGGCAGAAGTCGCGCTGGATCGTCGGCATCGTCTTCCAGGGCACCAGCAACCTGGGCTGGAGCCGCAAAGGCGCGCTCAACTACTTCCTCTGGCGCGACCGCCGGGGGCTGTTCGCCTACCTGCTGAGTTTTCTCGTCAACCTGTTGCTATTGGTGTTATTGGCCATGTGGCTGGTGACGGCCATCGCCCCGGATGCCTGGCACTTCATGTCGATCCTCGGCGACAGCCGGCTGTTATCGACACTGCTCTGGCTCAACGGCCTGATGCTGGTCAACCGCCTGTTCCAACGCGGCTGGTTCGTGACCCGCTACTACGGTATCGGCGAGGGTCTGCTGTCGGCCCCGCGCATGATGTGGAGCAACTTCGTCAATTTCTTCGCCAACCTGCGCGCCCTGCGCCAGGTCATGGAGATGGGCGACTCGCGGCGCGTGGCCTGGGACAAGACCACCCACGAGTTCCCGGCGCTCACCCAACCGGCACGGCAACCTCTCGGCCAGCGCCTGGTTGCCCAGGGGCTGCTCGACGAAGAGCAGCTTCAAGCGGCCATCACCAGCCCGGTGCGCAGGCGCCTGGGGCATGAGCTGCTCCTGCGCGGTTGGCTGAACAGCGAGCAATTGGTCAAAGCCCTGGCCGAACAGTTCGACATGCCTTGGGCGCTGCTGAACCCGTTCAAGCTCGACCCGCAACTGATCGCCAAGCTGCCGCGCCGCCTGGCCACCCACTATGGCGTACTACCGGTGGACGAAGATGGCGACACCCTGGTGCTGGCCAGCGAGAGCCCGGTCAGCCAGGTGTCACTAGGGGTGATCAGCCGCCAGCTCAAACGCCCGGTCAGGGCCCGCCTGGCACCCCAGGGTCGGGTGACTCTGGGACTGCTGCATCACTACCCAAGCCCCTGGCAAAAAGCTGAGACCCGGCAAATGCTGGCCGTACTTCAGCGCAATCAGGATGACGCCGAGCTGATCGAACGGGTGGCGGCACACTTGGTGCTGCTGGGCACCCTGCTGCAGGTCCGCGGCATGGTCCCCGTGGCCTTGTTCAACCAGGCGTTGATCGACTTCGACCCTGAGTCGCAGACCTTGGGCGAACACCTGGTCGCGCGCGGCATCATCACCGAGCAGGTATTGCAAGAGGCGCTAGAAGAACAGGCCCGCGAGCAGCAGGCCGCCTATGACCTGACCCGGGAGGTGGCATGACGCCGCGTATTACCCTGACCTTCACCGGCCTGCTGCTGTGCTCCACCGCACTACCGACCCTGGCAGCGCCGATGACCGACTTCCAGCGTTTCACCAGTTATCCGTTCATGGAAAGGAGCTATCGCGAAGCGAAGAAGGACAACTGGGCGGAAGTCGAGCGCTTGACCCGGCACGTTCTGGGCCGCGTGCCCAACAACGACGAGGCCCGTGCACTGCTGGTGCAGGCGCTGGCGCATCAAGGGCGCTATGCCCAGGCCGAGGCGCTCGCCGAACAGTTGCAGGCCAGCCCCGAGCACGCCGATGCCTTGCTGGAGCTGCGCCTGGCGTGGATCGAGCAGGGGTCTCCGCCCGCTGACCAAGTGCAGAGCTGGCTGGCCAGCAGCGACGGCAATCAACGGGTCCGACTCTGGCAGGCCTACAGCCTGCGCCTGGCCAAGTCCGAAGGCGCAGCCAAGGCCCTGGACTGGCTCAACCACTTGCCACCCCAGAACGATGGCCGGGTGCTACGCCTGGCCCGGGCCAATTTCGCCGAGCAGCTGCACGATTGGAGCGAGACCATCGAACAGCTCGAGCCGCTGGCCGCTCAGGGCCAGCTTGCGGCCGAAGATTGGCAGCGCCTGGCCAATGCCTATGTGCAGCAGGTGGATGAAACCGGGCTGGAAAAACTGCTGCCCAGCGCGCCGTCCCCGCAAGCAGCCAATCAGGCTCGCCTGGCCATGGCCAACCGCGCGATCGCCGTCGACCAGAACCAGCAAGCCAAGCGCTGGCTGCAAACGCTGCCAGCCGATCAACTGGAGCAACCTGAGCAACGCCAGCAACTGTGGGAGTTGGCCCGAGAAGGTGGCGATGCCCCGCTGGTGCGTCGTCTGAGCAATGAATTGCAGCGCCCGTGCCTGGAGACGGTGGAATGGCTGTCGCGGCACGATCGCGATCTGGCCCGTGCCCAGTTCAAGGACTGTACCGTCAGCGCCGATGCACGCAGCTACGCAATTCTCAAGCAGCGCCTGTACGGCGACCCACCGCAACCGCGCACCGCACCAGAGTGGGAAGCGCGCTATCGGCAGACGGGCGATCTGGCAGCTCTCGAGCAAGCCACCTACCTGTTGATGCAGAACGGACAGGACAACCGTGCACGTCAGTTGCTCGAACAGGCCTATGATCGTCGCCAGGGTCGTTTGAACGCTTCTCTGCTGCAGCGTCTGGGCAATCTCTACGCACGCGATGGCGGGCCACTGGCCTCGAAGCGCTTGCTGGACCTGATCCCTCGGGTCGACGCCGCCACCCGAGGGCAACTGCTGGGCCGTCTGGCCGAGGCCGGGCAATGCCAGGCCGTGCGCCAGGCGATACCGGCCACGCCGAGCGAAGCTGGGCAATATCGCGCCTTGGGCCGTTGCGCCATGCCCGATCAGCCGGGGGAAGCCGTGGTCTATTATCAGGCCGCCGAACGCCTGGACCCTGGCCAGAGTACCCTGCCCCTCGCCTATGCCCTGGAAGCCGCCGGCGACTCCGAAGCGGCGCTGCCGATCTGGCGTAACCTGCCGGCCGAGGCCTGGAACGACAACGCCCGCCTGACCGCCGCCAGCGGTGCGCTCAACGCAGGCGACGCCGCAGCCGCCCGCCGCTACTGGGACGCCGCCGCCCATGACAGCGCCGATGACTGGGCCCTGGGCGCCGCCATTGCCCAACGCCAGGGTGATCTGCAAGGCGCCCTGGCCATGCAGCGCCAAGCCCTGACTCACCAGCCGCGCGCAGATCATTACTACGCCGCCGCCAATACCGCGCAACTGGCCGGGGACACCGCGCAGAGCACCGCCTGGATGGCCGAGGCGGTGCGCCTGGCGCCGGACCAGCCGCGCTATCGCGCCGACTACGGCATGCGCCTGGCAAGCTCGGCGGAACCGGCTCAGCGACGTCAGTCGATCCCCTATCTGGAACGCGCCACCCGCGACTTTCCGGAAGATTACCGGCTCGGCGAGACCCTGGCACTGCGCTATGACGAAGTCGAGGACAGCGCCGCGGCACGCCGTGAGCTGCGCCGGGTCATCGACGTCGAACAGAACGTGGTGGATGGCGACGACGAATACGGCAGCCTTGAAGCCCGCAAGTACCGCCAGCGCCGGGCCCACGAAGCCCTCTCGCGTCGCGATACCATAACGCTGGCCAGCACCTGGTCACCGGCGGGCACCTCGACCAACGATCGCTTCCTGGAAAATGGCCTTCGCAGCGGCAGCGACCGCCGCGCCCAATCGCAGAACGTGCAGTTGGCCATGTGGGACCATGCCTTGGGCGAGGAGCCAAGCCGCAACGGCCGCACGCTATCGGTGTATGGCCGGGTACTGTTCGGCGGGCAAAGCCGCAGTGACTACGCCCAGAGCATGGGCACCGGCATCGGCCTGCGCTACAAGCCCTTCGGTCAGGCCAACCTCAATCTCTATGCCGAGCTCTATCACCAACGCCAGATCGACAGCGAACACTACAGCGGCCTGAGCCTGGGCGAACTGCTTAGCCCGAGCAAGGTCGGCGATAACTGGGGCGACCTGCGTGGCCACGCCGAGTCGAGCAACGACCTGCTGCTGCGCGCCACCGCCTCGTTCCTCGATCAGGGCGAGTGGCGCAACGATTGGCGCATCGACGAAGACGACTGGAACGAGCGCTTCCTGTACCTTGACGCCGCCTGGTGGACCCGCGCCGGTGACCATGCCTGGTTATCGCGCTACCAGCAGGGTCATGCCTGGAAGCTGCCCGGCAACTCTCCACAAACCATCATGCCCTACGGTTTTCTCGAGTTTTCCGCTCAGGATCCCAGCAACGACTGGCGTCAGGACGCCCGTGCCGGGCTCGGTGTGCGCTGGCAGTGGTGGTTCGATGACGATCGCTACAACGCCTACCGCGGCTCGTTGAAAGTACGTGCCGAGTACCAGCAATCGCTGGGCGGCAATCTCTATGAACGCGCCAATGGCGTGCTGCTGGGTGCGGAGTTGACCTTCTGATGCGGACGATCCTGGCGATTCTCATGCTCGTGTTGAGCCTGCCGGCGATGGCTGACCAGCGCCTGTTCTACCAACCGCTGAACCGCGACGCCAGCGTCACCCCGGCGCAGTGGCAACAGCTCTGGCGCGCCACCGTCGCCCAGGGTGGCAAGACCTTGCTGGTGCAGTGGAGCGCCTACGGCGACAGTGACTTCGGCGGTGCCCAGGGCTGGCTGGCCAACAGCCTGCGCGAAGCGCGCGCCCAGGGCCTGGAGCTGGTGCTGGGCTTGTACATGGATCCGGACTATTACCAACGTATCGAAGCGCTCGACGACGACGGCCTGAACAACTACTGGAAAACCCAACTGGGGCGTTCGTTTGAGCAGTATCAGAAGGTACGCGAGCACTGGAACCTGCAGGTGGCCGGCTGGTACCTGCCCATGGAGCTCGATGACTGGCATTTCCGCCAGGCCTCTCGCCGCGAAGCGTTACAGCGTCAATTGCAAGCGTTCAACCGGCAGTTGGACAAGCCCGTGCATATCAGCGCCTTCAGTGCGGGCAAGCTGGCACCTCGGGTCAATGCCCAGTGGCTGGAACAACTAGCCGGATTGGGGCTGCAGGTATGGTGGCAGGACGGCGCCGGCACCGGGCGTCTGTCACCGCTGGTACGCCAGGGCTACGAACAAGCGTTACCCTGTCAGGTAGGGGTGGTTCGCGAAGCGTTTCGCCAGGTCAGCGCCCCCGGCCAGCCGTTTCGCGCCGAGCCTGCGCAACCGCTGCTCGGTAGCGGCTGCCATGCCGAAGCCGTGTTCGCATTGAGCTATCGTTCATGGGCGCAGGGCATTCTGCGGCGCGATTGACCAGCCGGAGCCTCCATGTTCAAGACCATCGAAGCCTATGTGCGCAAGCAGGTCGCCCCCGCCGCCCTGCGCTCGGAATTCCGTCAACACGAGTTCGACCTGCTACGCCCCTTCTGCATGTTGATCTTCTGCGTCAGCATCGGTATCTGGCTGGTGTTCGACCTGATCGTCAGCTTCCTCGGCGGTCAGGGTTTCACGTGGCGCTCCTGGATGTTCCTGGCACTGCTCGGCATCCTGACGGTGATCCTGCGCTTCACCCGCCGCAGCCATCATTTCGACGTGCTCAACCTGTTGTTCGTCGGCATCATCACCTTGGGCATGCGCCTGGTGATCGAAGGCATACCCATCCAGTTGCGTCCGGTATGGCTGGTGTTGGGCGTATCGACCGTGCTGTACGCGATATCGGTACTGCCGGTGCGGCGCTGGTCGTTCTTCTGTGCAGTGGCCATCACCTGGGCGCTGCTCAATCCGTTCTACCATACCCGCATCGACCTCGACGACCTCGAGGCCACCATGCTGATCAGCTACGCCTTGTTCCTCAGCGGGCTGGTCACCTACAGCTACCTGCAGATGCGCCGGGCCAAGCTGCACAACTTCTACCTGTCCAAGGTCCTGCTCGACCAGGCCTATATCGATGCACTGACCGAAATCCCCAATCGACGTGCGTTCATGGCCAAGGCCGAGCGACAGATACAGGTGCCGGCCCCCGGGCAGTACCTGGCGATGATCGACATCGACAACTTCAAGCAGGTCAACGACCGTTTTGGCCATGATGTCGGCGATGAAGTGCTCAAGCGCGTGGCCACCCACATCAAGCTGGCGGTGGCCGACCACGACTACGCACGCCTGGGCGGCGAGGAATTCGCGATCCTGTTCCACGGCATTTCCGGCTCAGCGGCCGAACAGGAAGTGGGGGCGTTGTGCCGACGGGTGCGGGAAGACCTAGGGACGCCGTCGGTAACCATCAGCATCGGGCTGGTCCAGGTCAACGCCGGCGATAGCCTCAGCGCCGCGCTGGTGAAGGCGGACCAGGCGCTGTACACAGCCAAGCACAACGGCAAGGACAGGTTCGTCGTCTGGACCGCGCCCTAGGCGGCGGGTGCCCGACCTGCAGGCAGACGGATGATGAACTGCGCTCCGCCGAGCGCGGACTGGGTGACGGCCAGAGTACCCCCCTGTCCCTCGATGGCACGCCGGCTGATCGCGAGGCCCAGGCCGAACCCGCCGGTGCCACGATCGCGGCTACGGTCCAGGCGGTAGAAGGGCTGGAAGATCCGCTCACGTTCTTCGCTGGGGATGCCGATCCCGTCATCCTCCACGGTCAGCAGACAGGCGCCCTTCTGGTCCAGGCGCAGACGCAGCAGCAGACGTCTATCGCAATAGCGCATGGCATTGCGCACCAGGTTCTGCACCGCCCGAGCGGTCAACCTGGGGTCGAGGACGAAACGTGGCAGCTCGCTTTCGGCGCGCACCTCCCAACGAATATCGCGGCTTTCGAGTTCTTCGGCGAAGCCACCGAGCACGCTGTCGACCAACTCCAGCAACGACACCTCGACCCGTTCTCGGGCTTGATCGGCGTTGTACAGGCGGCTGTACGAAAGCAGCTCCAGCACCAGCTCGTCCAGTTCCCTTACATGGCCGACCAGTTCCAACAGACGCTTGCGGCTGGCTGGCGGCACCTCGTCGAACAGCAGCACCAAGCCGAAGTCCAAGCGCGTCAGCGGCGTGCGCAGCTCGTGGGAAACAGCATCGAGCAATTCGCGCTGCTGGTTGACGTGACGTTCAAGGTCCTCGGCCATGGTGTCGAAGACCCCAGCCAATTCGCCGATGTTCGAATGCGGGGAGATCTGCGTACGCTCAGCCATCTGCCCTTGCCCGAGGCGTCGAGCGGTTTCCTTGAGCCGCTCCAGATCGCGCCAGTGGGGCCACAGCCACAGCAGCAGGCAGCCCAGCATCGCAGCGCCGATCAGAACGGTCACGCCCCATGACAACAGGTTTATGTCCAGTGGATCGGGCGGCGAATGCAGGCGAACCAGCCAACCGTCGCCCAGCGGCGCCAGTACGGTTTCGTAGTAACCCCACTCAGCGATGCGCACGGCGTGCAGGCCCTGCTCCAGGCGTCCACGCTCGGCTGCGCTGAGCCCGGCCTGGTCCATGGTCACCAGCTTGACCTCAAGCGGCGCGAAGGTCTGCGCCAACTCCTGCTCCAGCACAGGCCAGCGCTCGCGTGGGGCCTGTTTGAACTGGCGCACGATCAGCGCCTGTACACCCTTGGCCTGATCCAGGTTGTAGGCGGTATAGCGCTCATGGAACAAGCCGACGATAGCCTGGGGGATGAACAGGATGGCGCCGGCATAGGCGACGATGATCACCAGATACAGGCGCACCAGAAGTTTCAGCATCGACCTTCAGCACTCCCACTCGACACGGCTGAACAGGTAGCCCTTGCCCCAGACGGTCTTGATCTTGCGTGCTTCGCCGGCATGGTCGTCGAATTTGCGCCGCAGTTTCGAAATGGCGACATCCACCGAGCGGTCGGTGCCGTTGAACTCGATACCGCGCAGCTGCTGCAGGATGCGATCTCGGCTGAGCACCTCGCCGGCGTTGCGTGCCAGCACCACCAACAGGTTGTACTCGCCGCTCGACAACTCGACCTCATCACCGCGCCAACACACTGTCCGCTCGGCCAGCTCGATGCACAGCCCGCCGATGACGATCCGTTCATTGTCCAGACGGGGTTCGTTGACCGTACTGCGGCGCAGCAAGGTCCGCACGCGGGCCAGCAGCACCCGCGGTTCGCAGGGTTTGGTGACATAGTCGTCGGCGCCCATCTCCAGACCCAGAACCTGGTCGTGGCTGTCGTCACGGGCGGTGAGCATCAGAATCGGCACGCTTGGCGAGGCCTGACGCAGCAGGCGGCAGACCTGCAAACCATCCATGCCGGGGAGCATGAGATCGAGGATGACCAGGTCGGGCTTTTCCTCTCGGAACGCCTCCAGCACCTGATCGCCCCGGGCGATGACCCGGACGTGGAAATCGTTGCGTTGCAGGTAGCTGGCGATCAATTCGGAGAGCGCGCTGTCGTCTTCGACCAGGAAAATGTTCGGCATAGAGGGCTTGGCTGGCGTTTGCGAAAGGAATCATCGACGATGGAGCCGGTAGAGGCCTATGCAGGATATAGAACCCTACAACTACACAGGACCATTCTTCACACTTTTTCACACACCTCCTACAGCTGGTAACAGCCTCCAGGGGCAACGTTGCCTTAGGATACCTCCGGTCATCATCGGAAGATCCGCATGTCTATCATTCGCCCCACCCGCCTGCGCCAATTGGCGCTCATGGCGTTCATCACCCTGCCCCTCAGCGCTTGCAACGACGGCAGCGAACAGCCAGCCAAGCAACCGACACCCCAGGTAAGGGTCGAGACCCTGAGATTGCAGCCCCTGGCCATCAGCAGCGAACTGAGCGGCCGCCTGCTGGCGCCGCGTACCGCCGAAGTCCGCGCGCGGGTGGCCGGCGTGGTGCTCAAGCGCGTGTATCGCGAAGGCAGCGACGTCAAGCAGGGCGATGTGCTGTTTCTCATCGATCCGGCCCCGTTCAAGGCTGACCACGACAGCGCCCGCGCCGCCCTGGCCAAGGCCGAGGCCAACCGCTACCAGGCGCGCCTGCAGGAGCAACGCTATCGTCAACTGGTCGACGACAAGGCCGTCAGCCGTCAGGAGTACGACAACGCTCGTGCCGGCTTCCTGCAGGCCGAAGCCGAGGTGGCTGCGGCCAAGGCGGCCTTGCAGCGCACGCGCCTGAACCTGGGCTATGCCACGGTCACCGCGCCGATCTCCGGCCGCATCGGCCGCGCCCTGGTCACCGAAGGGGCATTGGTCGGACAGAACGAGAGCACCGCACTGGCGACCATCCAGCAGCTCGATCCGATCCACGCCGATGTCACCCAGTCAGCCCACGAACTCACGGCACTGCGTCGAGCCCTGCGCGCCGGCGAGCTGCAACAGGTGGGTGATGGCCAGGCCCGCGCCACCCTGGTTCAGGACGACGGTAGCACCTATCCGCTGCCAGGCACGCTGCTGTTTTCCGACATCAGTGTCGATCCCAGCACCAATCAGGTGACCCTGCGCAGCGAATTCCCCAACCCCGATCTCGACCTGCTTCCTGGCAGCTACGTGCGGGTGCGCCTGGAGCAGGCCGTACAACCCAAGGGCATCAGCGTGCCGCAACGGGCCATCCTGCGTGATAGCGCCGGGGTGCCCAAAGTCCTGCTGGTCGACGACCAGTCACGCATCAGCGAGCGCCAGGTGGTGCTGGGTAGCGTGCAAGGTGACCGCTGGCGCGTCACCGAGGGGCTCGCCGCAGGCGAACGGGTGGTTGTCGAAGGCCTGCAGCATGTCAAGGCTGGCGACCAGGTCCAGGTCGACACAGTGGCGCAGGCACAGCCTGTGGCCCAGCGCCTCGAACAGTGAGGGACTGAGCCATGCCACAGTTCTTCATCGAGCGGCCGATCTTCGCCTGGGTCGTGGCCCTGTTCATCCTGCTCGCCGGCGCCCTGGCCATCCCGCAACTGCCAGTGGCGCAATATCCCAACGTGGCACCGCCGCAGGTAGAGATCTATGCCGTCTATCCTGGGGCCTCGGCAGAGACCATGGACGAGAGCGTGGTCAGCCTGATCGAACAGGAACTCAACGGCGCCGACAACCTGCTGTACTTCGAGTCGCAGAGCAGCCTGGGCAGCGCCACCATCACCGCCACTTTCGAACCCGGCACCCTGCCCGACCTGGCCCAGGTCGACGTGCAGAACCGCCTCAAGGTGGTCGAGTCACGCCTGCCGCGTCCAGTGACCCAGCAAGGCCTGCAGGTAGAAAAGGTGTCCACCGGCTTCCTGCTGCTTGGCACCCTCACCTCGGAGGATGGCAGCCTCGACGAAACCGCGCTGTCCGATATTCTCGCGCGTAACGTGATGAACGAGATACGCCGCCTCAAGGGTGTGGGCAAGGCTCAGCTTTATGGTTCCGAGCGGGCCATGCGGATCTGGATCGACCCTCGCAAGTTGATCGGTTTCAACCTCACGCCCAATGACGTGGCCGACGCCATCGCCGCGCAGAACGCCCAGGTCGCACCCGGTAGCATCGGCGACCTGCCGGCCCGCGCTACCCAGGAAATCACCGCCAACGTCGTGGTGAAGGGCCAGTTGAGCACGCCTGAGGCGTTCGCCGCGATCGTCTTGCGGGCCAACCCGGATGGCTCGAGCGTGACCGTCGGCGACGTCGCCCGGGTGGAGATCGGCGCCCAGGAATACCAGTACGGCACACGCCTGAACGGCAAACCGGCCAGCGCCTTCAGCGTACAGTTGGCCCCTGGGGCGAACGCAATGGAAACCGCCACCCTGGTGCGGGCCAAGATGCTGGAGCTTTCGCGCTACTTCCCGGAGGGGGTCAAGTACGACATCCCCTACGACACCTCGCCGTTCGTCAAGGTATCGATCCAGCAGGTCATCAGTACCCTGTTCGAGGCCATGTTGCTGGTGTTCGCGGCGATGTTCCTGTTCCTGCAGAACCTGCGCTACACGCTGATTCCCACCCTGGTGGTGCCGGTGGCGCTGATGGGCACCTTCGCGGTGATGCTGGCGCTGGGCTTCTCGGTCAACGTGTTGACCCTGTTCGGCATGGTTCTGGCCATCGGCATCCTGGTCGACGATGCCATCGTGGTGGTGGAGAACGTCGAACGGATCATGGCCGAGGAAGGCCTGCCGCCCAAGCAGGCCACGGGCAAGGCCATGGGCCAGATCAGCGGTGCCATCGTCGGTATCACCGTGGTACTGGTGGCGGTGTTCCTGCCCATGGCCTTCATGAAAGGTTCGGTGGGGGTGATCTACCAGCAGTTCTCGGTGTCGATGGCGGTGTCGATCCTGTTCTCGGCGTTCCTTGCCCTGAGCCTGACCCCGGCCCTGTGCGCCACCTTGCTCAAACCGGTCGCCAAGGGCGAGCACCCTCAGCACCGGGGCTTCTTCGCCTGGTTCAACCGCCGCTTCGAGGCCATGAGCGACGGCTACCAGCGCTGGGTGATTCGGGCGTTGGCCCGCAGCGGTCGTTACCTGCTGGTATATGGCGTGCTGCTGGCGGTGCTCGGCTATGGTTTCAGCCAATTGCCCACGGCGTTTCTGCCGACCGAAGACCAGGGCTACACCATCACCGACATCCAGTTGCCGCCTGGCGCCAGCCGCCTGCGCACCGAGCAGGTAGCAGCGCAGATCGAGGCCCACAACGCCGAAGAACCCGGCGTCGGCAACACCACGGTGATTCTCGGCTTCAGCTTCTCGGGCAGCGGCCAGAATGCGGCGCTGACCTTCACCACGCTCAAGGACTGGTCCGAGCGCGGTGCCGATGACAGCGCCCAGTCGATCGCCGACCGCGCCACTGCAGCCTTCAGCCAGCTCAGGGACGCCATCGCCTACTCGGTGTTGCCGCCGCCCATCGATGGCCTGGGCGAATCGACCGGGTTCGAGTTCCGCCTGCAGGATCGTGGCGGCATGGGCCACGCAGCGCTGATGGCTGCCCGCGACGAGCTGCTGGCCAATGCGCGCAAGAGCCAGGTGCTGAGCAACGTGCGGGAGGCCTCCCTGGCAGAAAGCCCGCAAGTCGAATTGGAGGTCGACCGCCGTCAGGCCAACGCCCTGGGCGTGACGTTCGACGACATCGGTACGGTGCTGGATGTGGCCGTGGGCTCGCGCTACGTCAACGACTTCCCCAATCAGGGGCGCATGCAGCGGGTGGTGGTGCAGGCCGAGGGCGATCAACGCAGCCAAGTCGAAGACCTGCTGAAAATCCATGTGCGCAACGCCAGCGGCAAGATGGTGCCCCTGGGCGCATTCGTCCAGGCCAAATGGATCAGCGGCCCGGTGCAACTGACCCGCTACAACGGCTACCCGGCGGTGTCGATTTCCGGCGAACCGGCGCCAGGTCGCAGTTCCGGCGAAGCCATGGCCGAGATCGAGCGCCTGGTCGCGCAGTTGCCTGCCGGTGCCGGGCTCGAGTGGACCGGGCTGTCACTGCAGGAGCGCCTGTCCGGCAGCCAGGCGCCGATGCTGATGGCGCTTTCGCTGCTGGTGGTGTTCCTGTGCCTGGCGGCGCTCTACGAGAGCTGGTCGATCCCGACCGCAGTATTGCTGGTGGTGCCGCTGGGCGTGCTCGGCGCAGTGCTGGCGGTGACCCTGCGCGATATGCCCAACGACGTGTTCTTCAAGGTCGGCCTGATCACCCTGATCGGCCTGTCGGCGAAGAACGCCATCCTCATCATCGAGTTCGCCAAGCATCTGGTGGACCAGGGCATGGACGTTGCCGAGGCCGCCGTACAGGCTGCCCGCCTGCGCCTGCGACCGATCGTGATGACTTCGCTGGCCTTCATCCTCGGCGTCGTGCCCCTGGCCATCGCCAGTGGCGCCAGCTCGGCGAGCCAGCAGGCGATCGGTACCGGCGTGATCGGTGGCATGCTCAGCGCGACCCTGGCGGTGGTGTTCGTGCCGGTGTTCTTCGTGGTGGTGATGCGCCTGGCGGCTCGGGGCGGATCCCGGGCAATCGAACCGCTGAGCGGCGAAGCCTGACTGGACAAGCCAGGCGTTGAATGAGAGGGTTCCGGGCATCGACTGCCCAGGACCCTTGTTCATGCCCGACACCCTGCCCCCCTGCTCCGTATTGATACTTGCCGGTGGCCGCGGCCAACGCATGGGTGGGCGCGACAAGGGCCTGCTGGACTGGCGCGGTGAGCCGCTGGTCGCGCATGTCCAGCGTACCGTAAGGCCGTTGTCCGACGATCTGCTGATTTCCTGCAATCGCAACCAGGCGTCCTATGCCGGTTATGCCGATCGGTTGGTCGCAGATGCCGATGCAGATTTCCCCGGCCCGTTGGCCGGCGTTATCGCCGGCCTCGCTGCGGTGCGGCACGACTGGGTGGTGCTGCTGGCGTGCGATTCGCCCTTGGTGGACCAGGCGCTGATCGACGATCTGCGGCGCTTGGCGGTGGCCAACGATTGTGCGGCGATGGTGCGCCAGGGTGGGTTTTGGCAGCCGATGTTCAGCGTGTTGCCACGGCGGGTGCTGCCGGTGCTGGAGCAGGCCTGGGCGACAGGTGAGCGGAGTTTGCAGAAGGCGTTGCTGCGGGAGACTGTCGTGGGGTTGGACTGTGCCGAGGGGGATCGCCGGTTGAGCAATTTCAATAGTCCGGAGCTGCTGCGCGGTTGAGGTTGTTGGCTGTCTGTACCCGCCTCTTCGCGGCGGTTCGGCGCCGCGAAGAGGCCGGTACAGGCAGTGCATCAACCCGCTGACAGTTCCTCGACACTGATCTCGCGCATACGGAACTTTTGCACTTTGCCCGTCACCGTCATCGGGAATTCCTCGACGAAGCGGAAATACCGCGGCACCTTGAAATGCGCGATCCGGGCCTTGGCCCACTCGCGCAGCTCCTGTTCGCTGGCCATCTGCCCCGGATGCAGGCGCACCCAGGCGACGATCTCCTCCCCGTACTTGCTGCAAGGCACGCCGATCACCTGCACGTCCGCCACCGCCGGATGGGTGAAGAAAAACTCCTCCAGCTCACGCGGGTAGATATTCTCGCCACCACGGATGATCATGTCCT
The DNA here is from genome assembly GCF_004357765.1 of Pseudomonas putida. Classification (GTDB taxonomy): domain Bacteria; phylum Pseudomonadota; class Gammaproteobacteria; order Pseudomonadales; family Pseudomonadaceae; genus Aquipseudomonas; species Aquipseudomonas putida_U. The sequence continues at coordinate 346,367 of NZ_SMTE01000001.1, forward strand.
TGCTGCGCCCGACGATACGCACATAGCCCTGTTCGTCCATCACCGCCAGGTCACCGGTGTGCATCCAGCCGTCGGCATCGATGCTGTCGCCGGTAGCCTGAGGGTTGTTCCAATACCCCAGCATCACGCTGTAGCCGCGGGTGCACAACTCACCGATCTCGCCACGAGGGACAGTCTCGCCAGCGCTGTCGATCACCTTGCTCTCCAACCTCGGCTGGGTCCGGCCAACGCTGGTGACTCGTCGCTCCAAATCGTCTGCGGCGCCGGTCTGCAGCGATACCGGGCTGGTTTCGGTCATGCCATAGGCGATCTGTACTTCGGCCATGTGCATTTCGCCGATCACCCGGCGCATCACCTCGATCGGGCAGGTGGCACCCGCCATGATCCCGGTGCGCAGGCTAGACAAATCGAAGTCAGCACGCTGCGGATGATCCAGCTCGGCGATGAACATGGTCGGCACACCGTAGAGGGCGGTGGCTTTCTCCTCGGCCACGGCGCGCAGGGTGGCCAGCGGATCGAACGCATCATTGGGGTAGATCAGCGTGCTGCCATGGGTCATGCAGCCGAGGTTGGCCATGACCATGCCAAAGCAGTGGTACAACGGCACCGGCACCACCAGACGGTCATGCTCGGTGAGGCCAAGGCTTTCGCCGACCATATAGCCGTTGTTGAGGATGTTGTGGTGGCTCAGCGTGGCGCCCTTGGGGAAGCCCGTGGTGCCGGAGGTGTACTGGATGTTGATCGGGTCGTCCCGGTGCAACCGGGCCTGGCGCTCGCGCAGAGCCTGGGCACTCACGGCCTCGGCGCGTGTCTGCAACTGTTGCCAGGAGAGGAAACCTGAGGGTGGCGCACTGGCCAGGCTGATCAACCCGCGCAGCTGCGGGAAGCGCTCGCAGTCCATTGGCTGACCCTCCTGGGCCAGCGCCAGGCCCGGCACCAGGTCGAGCAGCATGGCATGGTAGTCGGAGGTCTTGAAGGCATCGGCACAGATGACCCAGCTGCAACCGGACTGACCCAGGGCGTAGTCCAGTTCGCTGCTGCGATAAGCCGGATTGATGTTGACCAGGATCGCGCCGATCTTGGCGCTGGCGAACTGGGTGATGCACCACTCGGCGCAGTTGGGCGCCCAGATCCCCAGGCGATCGCCGGGTTGCACGCCCAGGGCCATCAGGGCGCGAGCATGCTGATCGACGGCTTCGGCCAGTTGCCGCCATGTGTAGCGCAGGGCCTGGTGGCGAACCACCAGCGCTTCGCGGTCGGGGAAACGTGCGACTGTAGCGTCGAAGGCATCTCCGATGCATTGGTCGAGCAGCGGTTTGTCCTGGTTGCCCAGGGAGTAGCTTGGCTGGGGCATGGGTGTTCTCTTATTGTTTGTCTGTTCCGGCCCTTTCGCGGGTAAACCCGCTCCTACAGGGGGCACTGCACATCCTGTAGGAGCGGGTTTACCCGCGAAGAAAACAACACTCAACTAACGGACGAACACCTGCGGCGTGGTAGTGGACATGTCTCCGCCCGGCAGCTTGATGTTCTTCACCTTTTCCAGCGTCTCAGGGTCGAACACCGCCAGGTCGTTGAACGTCCCGCCCAGGTACAACTTGTCGCCCTTCTTGTCGAAGGTCACACAATAGTAGGTGTGTTCCAGGTTGGCTGCCTTGATCAGCTTGCGTTGCTTGATGTCGTAGCGCGCCAGACGGTTGAGCACGCCGTACATCTGGTTCGGGTCTTTCGGCGAGCGCAGGCCGGTGAAGTACAGCTCGGTCAGGTCGGCGAATTCCTGGGTGTGGGTCTTGCCGGTCTTGAGGTCGACGCTCAGGTAGCCGTACAGCAGCTCTGCCTCGTTCGGGTCCTGCTTGTCGTCCTTGAACTTGGCGATGGTGTAGAGCATCGAGAACTCGTGGCGCGGGCTCTGGTGCGGCCAGAAGTACAGCACGTCCGGGGCGCTGTAGCCCTTGCGATTCCAATTGCGCAGGGGCAAGGCGACACTGTACTTGCCGGTCTTGACGTCCATCTTGTAGAGGTCGGGCCCGGCGACGAACAGGCTGCCGTCGTCGGCGGCGCGCATCAGGTAGACCTGGCGCGGCATCGGGAAGGTCCGCACCGGTTTGGCCTGCAAACCGTCAGCGGTCTTGAACACCTCCAGGCGCGGTGGTTTGACCACGTAGTGGTCGTTGAGGCGCTGGGTCGGGTTGACCGTGGCGTAGACCTCCTTGCCATCCGGGCTGAGGGCGAAGGAGTACATCGACTTGCCGACTTCGCCGGGCACGCTGGAAAGGTTGGCGTGAAAGGTGGTTTTGCAGGTGTCCAGGTCGATGCCGTAGATGTCGGCATAGTGGTTGTTGAGCACGTAGGCGGTGCGGTTGTCCGGCGCCATCATCGCCGTGCCGGGGCCGAACTTGTCGGGCATCTGGCAGCTCTTGTACAGCGTATCGCTGGCCACATCGATGACGTGCAGGTTGTTCGGGTAGTTGGTGGTGATCAGATATTCCTGGCCGGCCTTGAGGGCAGGCCCGGTGTCGTCGGCCTGGGCCGACCAGGCGCAGGCCGAGGCGGCGATGGTCAGCGCGAGTTGCGCGCAACGTCCAGCATTCATGCGGTTTCCCCTTGTCATTCTTGTCAGGCCGATCACTTGTCTTTCGGGAACACGGTGCCCAGGTTGCGCCAGTCTTCCTGGGAGTTGGTCGCCTGGGCGTTCCAATCCTGGTAGGTGCTCATCATGTCCGGCACCTGGGCCGGCCACCAGCAAGGGTCGGAGCAGCCATACAGGTCAGCTTCCATCGGCTGGCACAACGAGCTGACGCCACCAAAGGCGTCCACTTCCCAGCCCGGGTCGGTGGTGGCAGTGCAACCGGCCACCGCGCTCATCGCCACGACGTCTTCGACGCGGTCTTCGGCGGCGGCCTGCTCGAGGATGCGCGCCTTGTTGTTCAGGGGCTTCAAGTGCTTCATGTCAGTGCGCCTTCCGCGGAGTGATGTAGCGATCGATGAAGGCCGGGTTGGCGGCCATGATGCGGCTATAGACCTCGATGCCGAAGTCGACCCAGTCACGCATCAGTTCGCAGTAGTGGTAGGTCGGGTGCTGGGGATCGCCGTAACGGGCATAGCTTTCGTGGTAGCAACCGCCGGAACACAGGTTGCGGATGTGACAGCTGTCGCAGCCGGTGTTGCTGCGATCCAGGCGTTGCGACAGGAAGTCGTTCAACTGCGCTTGCTTGACGCCCTGGTGCACGTTGCCGAAGGTCGGCAGGCTGGAGCCGGTGAAGCGGTGGCACAGGTTCAGCTCACCCTCGTGGTCCACGGCCAGCATCTTCAATCCGGCGCCACATGGCAGGGCCTTCTTGTGCCCCTCGTGGATGTCGGTGATCAACTGATGGAGGTTGGAGAAGCCGATGTTGCGGTGCTCCAATGCCGCTTCCAGGTAACGACGACCGAGGGCCTTCATGTTGGCGAACACCTGCACCAGTTCTTCGCCGGTGAGGTTGAAGTCGGCCATGTCGCCGGAGGTGACCGGAGCGAATCCGACCTCGGCAAAGCCCATCTCGTTGAACAGGTGGTTCCAGATGGTCTCGACGTCGGTGATACCACGGGTCAAGGTCACCCGCGCACCCACCGGGCGGCTGGTGTAGCGCGACAGCAACAGGTCGGCCTTGCGCCGGACCACGTCGTAGGTGCCCTGCCCGCCCACGGTGATGCGATTGCGGTCGTGCACGGTCTTGGGGCCGTCGATGCTGATCGAGAGACCGAAGCGGTGGGCATTGAGCCAGTCGATGATCTCTTCGGTGAGCAGGGTGGCGTTGGTGGTCATGATGAATTCCACCTGCTTGCCGGCCTCGGCGAAGCGCCGCTCGCAGTAGGCCACCATGTGCTCGATCAATGGCCGATTGGACAGCGGCTCGCCGCCGAAGAACACCACGCTGTAGCGCTGCTCATCGGGCGACTCCTTGAGCAGCATCTCCACCGAAGCCTCGGCGGTGTCGGTGCTCATTTTCTTGCCCGCCGAGGGTTTGTCCAGGTCTTCCTTGTAGCAGTAGGTACAGCTGAGGTTGCAGCCGGTGTTGACGTTGAGCACCACGGTATTGAGCGCGGTGCGCTCGACCTGGCGCAGGGCGATTTCCGGGGTCAGCGGTGAGCCGTCGCTGACCAGCTCCAGGGCGATGAGCTCATGCAGGGTTTCTTCGATGTCCTGGCCGGCGAAGCGTTGGCCAAGACGCTGCATCAATTCTTCTGCCGAGCAGCCTTGCTGGCGCAGGGTGTCGATGATGCCACCGGTCACCGCATCGGCGGTGAACAGCGAACTGCTGGGGATGTGGAACAACATGCGGTCGGCATCGACCTGCACTTCGTGCAGGTTGCGTTCGACCAGGTTCAGTAGTGCGCCCATGGCGACCTCCGATAATCGATCCGTTGGAAAAACCGTTGCGCCCTGCCCTCAAGGCAACGGCGGGTTGTTCCAGCGTTGTACGGTGACGATCATGTGGCCTTCGCCGGTCTGGCCGCCGTCGGCCAGCGTGGCGATGACTTTCAGGTTGCCCGCGTTGTTGGTCATCATCTTGCGCGCAGGGTTGGGGCCTGCACCGCCTGGCACGAACACGCCGTCAGCTTGCATCTGCCCGGCGAACTTGACGTCTTCATCCTCCACGGCACGCTCGTTGAAGGGTTCGACCTTCCAGGTGGCCGGCAGATAACCGATGCGCAGCGGCTGGCCGTTGGCGTCCTTGCCCCAGGCCTCGGCTTCGAAGCGGCCCTGGACCTTCGGCACCTTGGCGCCGTTTTCGCCGATACGGGCGATGGAGAACGCCGGCACCACCTTGACCTCGTCGACCTTGTCGTAGACCGCCAGGCTGCCGCCCTTGAGCTCACCCACCGCGACCTCGCGCAGGCCAGGCTTGGCATCGGCTGCGGCGCGGGCCTTGACCCGCACCAGGGTCGGAGTCTGTTCCAGCACCTCGCTCACCTCGACCCCGGCGCCCAGCGCGGGCTTGCCCGACAGGCCGGTGCCGACCAGGGTGATCTCGCTTTCACCTCCAGCCTTGATGAACGCCGGTTGTACCGCCAGCAGGCGTGCCTTGCCTTCCTTGACCGCGGTGAAGTCCAGGCCACGTTCGTCGTGGTCGGCTTCGAACATGCGGCCTTTCATCTCACCGTCGAGTGCCGCGAACACCTGACGCAGGTTGCTGTCGCCGATCTTGACGTTGCCGCGCCATTCATAGCCGTTGTAGAGAATGGCCGAGCCAGTGCCGTTGAAGGGCGTGCCATCGGCGTAGCTGCCCTTGACCTCGACGTTGAAGGTATCGCCCTGATCCGGGCTGACGCTCATCACACCACGCACATCGCCCTTGGCGAGCATGTGGCCACTGAACGCCCACTGCCCCGGCAGCGCATCGGCCTTGGGCTTGGCCTTCTCCCAGGCCGCCCAGGCCGGGCTTTGCAGCGGGTAACGCTTGGCCAGTTCCGGCACCACCTGCTTGAGGGCGATTTCCAGCCAGTCGCGGTCGCGTGCCTGGGCCTGGTATTCGAGGGACGGCCACTGGCCGAGGTGGAAGTTGACCAGGTGCTCCCATTCCTGTGCCGGGCGTCGTTGCAAGGCTACACGTGCGCCTGAGTGACAACGGCCGCAGGTTTCGCTGAGCTGGGTGTCGAAGTGCTCCACGGTATTGAGCCGGCGCTCCATGGCGTAACGCACGCCGTCGGTTTCGCTCGGCGCCAGGCCCTGCTTGTCGGCCAGGTACTTGACCAGGGTGCGGCGATCGTCGTCGCTGATCTGCAGGCCGTGCATGATCTGCATGCGGGCGATGCTCATCAGCCAGCCTTCGGGAGTCTTGCGCTGGTGGCTGATACGGCTGTAGGTGTCATTGCCTTCGGGGATGTGGCACCCCATGCACTTGTTCTGCAACAGGCTCGGGCCCTGCTCGGCCGCCATGGCCTGGGTGCCCAGCAGTGCGGCGGCGATCAACGCCAGTTTACCCGCATGCCGCCGGAGTCGAGTCGTCTTCAAGGTCAGACCTCCACGGTTGTTATTATCGTTCTTGCACGCTTCGTTACAGCGGTGTGCATGTGACAGGTAGCGATACAGAAACTGTGCCAGGTGTCTTAAAAGTGGTGCATTTCAATTATTTAGCCGGTTTTCGGGGTGGCCATGAAGCGCTACCCAATGGGTTGGGGCGTGCCATTTCGCGACAGGCTGTTTCATCCTGAGACAGGGCCTGCTGCCGGCGAAAAGGCCAGCGCAACCACTGTTTCATCACCGTCTCACAGCGTCTCAATGTGCAACAGCGCAGCGATGCAACCTGCCCGTTGCATCCGAACAAAACCCAGCCAGCTCAATACCTTGCGCGCATTGATCGAGCTTGGCACGGCCATTGCGCCAGACCTGGGCACATCCAACGACAAGAGGCACCGCCCCATGCTTTCCGACCTGCCCATCCTGCCCGCCACCCGCGCCTTCCTCGAACGCAAACTGAGAATGCGCATCGGCGCCGACTGGCAGGACGCTGTCAGCGGCCACACCCTGGCGTTCCGCAATCCGGCGAGCGGTGAAGTCCTCGGCGAGGTGCCCGCCGCCGAGCAGGAAGACGTCGACCGTGCCGTGCGCGCCGCACGTCAGGCCTTCGACGACTCGCCCTGGAGCCGACTGCGCCCGCGCGAGCGGCAGAACCTGCTGTGGCGACTGGCGGACCTGATGGAGCGCGACGCACAGCAACTGGCCGAGCTGGAATGCCTGAACAACGGCAAGAGCGCCGTCGTGGCCAAGGTCATGGACGTGCAACTGGCCATCGACTTCCTGCGCTACATGGCCGGCTGGGCCACCAAGATCGAGGGTAGCACCGTCGAGGCCTCCATGCCGTTGATGCCCAACGACCAGTTCCACGGCTTCGTGCGGCGTGAGGCAATCGGTGTGGTCGGCGCCATCGTCGCCTGGAACTTCCCGCTGTTGCTGGCCTGCTGGAAGCTCGGCCCGGCCCTGGCTACCGGCTGCACCATGGTGCTCAAGCCCGCCGACGAAACTCCGCTGACTGCGATCAAACTCGCCGAACTGGTGGACGAAGCCGGTTACCCGGCGGGTGTGTTCAACGTGATCACCGGCACTGGCCTGAACGCCGGCGCTGCGCTCAGCCGCCATCCCGGGGTCGACAAACTGACCTTCACCGGCTCCACCGAAGTGGGCAAGTTGATCGGCAAGGCGGCGATGGACAACATGACCCGCGTGACCCTGGAGCTTGGCGGCAAGTCGCCAACCATCGTCATGCCCGACGCCAACCTGCAGGACGCTGCTGCGGGTGCCGCCACCGCGATCTTCTTCAACCAAGGCCAGGTCTGCTGCGCCGGGTCCCGGCTGTATGTGCATCGCAAGCACTTCGACAATGTCATCGGCGACATCACCGGGATCGCCAATGGCATGAAGCTGGGCAGCGGTCTGGATCCTGCGGTGCAGATGGGCCCGCTGATCTCGGCCAAGCAACAGGACCGGGTCACTGGTTACATCGAACTGGGCCGCGAGCTGGGCGCGACCATTGCCTGCGGTGGCGAGAGCTTCGGGCCGGGTTACTTCGTCAAACCGACGGTGATCGTCGATGTCGACCAACGTCACCGCCTGGTCCAGGAGGAAATCTTCGGGCCAGTGCTGGTGGCCATGCCCTTCGACGATGTCGACGAAGTGATCGCCATGGCCAATGACAACCCCTACGGCCTGGGCGCCAGTATCTGGTCCAACGACCTGGGCGCCGTGCACCGGATGATTCCACGCATCAAGTCGGGTTCGGTGTGGGTCAATTGCCACAGCGCGCTGGACCCGGCGCTGCCGTTCGGCGGCTACAAGATGTCGGGGGTTGGCCGCGAAATGGGCGCCGCCGCCATCGAGCACTACACCGAGCTCAAGTCGGTATTGATCAGGATCTGATCCTTTTCCTGTGACGGCCTCTTCGCGGGTAAACCCGCTCCTACAGGATCACCGAACTGCGAGGTCTTTGTAGGAGCGGGTTTACCCGCGAAGAGGCCGGCACAGGCAACACGAAAACAACAATAAAACATGGAGCACACCATGAGGCACGCACTCGCCTGCACATTGGCCCTGCTGTTCGCCGCACCCGCCACCCAGGCCTATGAGTTGTACAACCAAGACGGCACCATCCTCAACGCCGACCTCGAAGCCCTGTTCGGGGTGTTCCACAGCGACGAAAGCTTCAACCAGGCCGGCAACCGCCAACCCGGCAGCACCGCGTGGCAGGAGGGCTACGTCAAGTACGGCCTCAGCGGGAGCCAGGCCCTGCCCGATGCCGGCACGCTCTACGGCGCCTTCAACCTGCTGAGCTCCGCCACCTGGGGCGATGGCGATGCCGCCGGCCTGACCCTCGGCGACGAGCGCCGTACCGCCATCGAAGACCTTTACCTGGGCTGGCGCTCGGCCAACCTGTTCCCCTCGCTGGGCGAGGACGGCGTGGACATTTCCGGTGGCCGCCAGGTGGTGACCCTCGGTGATGGATTCCTGATCCAAGGCGACCCGGTGAACCTGGGCAAGGTCGACCTGGGCGCCAACTTCGACCGCGGCGGGGCCTACTACCTGGCCGCACGCAAGGCCTTCGATCGCACCGCCGTGCTGCGCCTGGGCGGCAACCAGGGCTGGCGCGGCGATCTGATGTGGCTGAAGTCCGATAACCATTACCAGGCCGATACCTCGCTGGCGGTGGCCAACCTGGAGCATGTCGCCGACGCAGGCACCGTCGGCCTGAGCTGGATTCGCGGTCTCGATGTGGACCAGCGTTACGCGCAGATCATGGGCCTGGAACACCGCGACGGCATGGACACCGCCAGCCTGCGTGGGCGCGGCAACCTGGGGGTGAAAGACCTGGAGCTGGCCGCTGAGTACGTGACCCAGGACAAGACCGGCGGACGCGAGAACGCCTGGTACCTGGAGGGCAACTGGACCTTCTCGGAACTACCCTGGTCACCGACCGCCACCTACCGCTACAGCCGTTTCTCCGAAGACTTCGACCCGTTGTTCTATGGACTGAGCCGTGGCTACGGCACCTGGTTCCAGGGAGAAGTGGCGGCCAACTACGCCGGGCCGTTCAACAAGAACAGTCAGGTGCATCACGTGGCACTCAAAGGCAAGCCACGGGACGATCTGACCGTCGGCGCGCTGTACTTCGACTTCGATACGTTGGATACCGACCAGGGCAACCTCGGCGGTCGGGAGCTGGACCTGTATGTGGAATGGATGGTCAACGATCATCTGCTGATCAGCCCGGTGGTGGGGTTCTACAAGCCGGAGCGCAGCGCAGCCAATGGCGGCACGCAGTTGGGTGGACGAGATACAGGGACCTACATGCAGTTGATCGTCGGGACCTTCTTCTGATCCCCGGACCTTATCGCTGGCAAGCCGGCGATAAGGTCACCAAGGTTTCAGCGATACCCCTGCTCAGCCAACCATCGCCGGAGCATGAACTGCTGCGCCTGAGGCCTGTCATGCAACAGGGTTTCAAGCGATTCGCCGCGGCACAATCGCCGTACCACCGGCGCCAACTCCATCCCATGCAGATGCCACACCCCAAGCGGTTGGTCCGCGGTGACCACCACTTCGGCCTCATCCACCAGGCCGTCACGTAGCACGGGGCGCCGCGCCACCTGTATCGCCTGCCAATGCGCCGCCTGGTGCATCGGTTGGGCGTCCGGCCAGACCTGGCGGCGGTCCCAGAATGGCTGCCCGACACGGGTTGCTTCCTGGGCATAGAAGTCGCGCCCCATGCGGGCAAAGCGCAGAAACAGTTGCTCGATACGCTGCTGATGGAACTGCTTGGCCAACGCCGCTCGCTCAGGCCGACGCAGCAAGGTGTTGATCACCACCGGTGCCTGCAATGCCGAAGACAGCGACTGGAAAATGCCATTACCCGACAGTGGGTCAACCGCCATCGCGGCATCCCCCACCCGCAGCCAGTCGTCCCCTATGCACTCGCCGGCGAGAATCGCCGTACTGCTGCGTGCATACACCTGGGCAGGCTCCAAGGCCTGTAGGCCGAACAGCTCGGCCACCAGTGCCGAAGCACGTCGGCGCTCGGCGCAGTGGCCAGGCAATGCCACCTTGCCCGGCAGACGCTCGGCGTCCAGGGTCACTTGCCAGTAGCAACGACCGTCGGCGAGGCGGGCCATCCACGCCCAGCCATCGTCCAGGCTCTCGACCGCCGAAGCCGGCTCGCCAGGTTCGCCCTGCCAGAGGTTGAGCAGGCTGACGGTCTCCGGCCCGCGCAAGCGGTCGGCGGCCAGCGGCGCCTGGCGACCACGCGCCTCGACCAGGAAACGGCCTTGCAGCAACTGGCCGTCAGTCAGATGCACCTGATATCCAGCGACATGCGTCACCTCGCGAATTCGCCCGTGCACCAGGGTCACGCCAGCTCGCCTCAGGTCATCGCGCAGAGCGAGGTCGAAACGCTGGCGGTCCAGTAGGAACTCCTGGTTCAACCGCGAATGCTGGCCATTCCAACGCACTTGACGCGACGCCGGCACCGCCGCTTGCGTCAGCGCTTGACCCAGCCCAGCATGGCGCAGCCCTTCCAACACACGCTGCGATACCCCTTCGACAGCTGCGAAACGGCGCCAGTCGGAGATTACGGTGACCGGGTAGCCCAGGCGCCGCAGACCGATGGCCGTGGCGGCACCGGCAGGGCCTGCGCCGAGGATCAGGATGTGCGGTTCAGACATCTGCCGCACCTCGCCGCTCAGGACCGATGAACGTGGCATTGGCGCGCAGCCACGCCACCACCTGAGCGTGTCCGAGGTCTGGCTGCTGACGCAGCAAGGCGGCGATGCGTCCGCTCAACGCCGCACAGCCCAGGCTTGCTCCGGCCATGTTGCGCTGCCCCACGTGGCCGCCGAAATCGGCCTGGGCGCTGCCCAGCCAGGACCATTGCCCCGGTGCGCAACGGGCATCGCCCGTGACGCGAATGACACCCGGGTAGCTGGCCGGATACACCGGCCCACCCCGCGCCGGGCTGGAGGCACAGAGCAGCACGCCAGATGCCTGCGCTTCGGCGCAGGCCTGGCGCAGCACCGGGCGGTCCTGTTGCAGCCCGAGGCTCAGGTTGACCACGCTCACACCCTGCTCTGCCAGCCACAACAATGCCGCGGCCACCTGCAAGGCACTGGTGCTGCCCTGGCCGTTGAACACCTGGGCCAGCAAGAGCGGCGTCTGGCCGGCCTCGGCTTGCAGGCTGGCCACTACGGCGCTGCCGTGCCCTAGCCGATCGGGCTGCAGTGCGCCCTCGTGCATCACGCCGTCTTCCAGCCAGAAACACCGCCCTTGCACGACCGCGCCTGCCTGACCGGGCGCGCAGCCGCTGTCGATGACGCCGACACGCACGTCATGGCTCATCCCGGACCACCTCGTGGGGACGTACAGCCAGTGCGCCGTTGTGCAAATGCAGGTGCAGATCGGCATCGGCCAGGGTCGAGGGACGGTGACTGATGAGGATTCGGGTGCGCCCGGCGAACAATTGGTCGATGGCGGCGATCACCTCGCGCTCGGTGGCTTCGTCCACCGCCGAGGTGGCTTCGTCCAGCACCAGGATCGACGGCCCCTGGAGCACCGCACGGGCAATGGCAATGCGCTGCTTCTGCCCGCCGGAGAGCTGCTGCCCACGCTCGCCGAGCAGACCATCGAGGCCCAGCGGCAGGCTATCCACCAGACCCTCGAGGTGCGCCAGGCGCACCACCTGTTCGAGTGCCTCGCGGCTGGCCTGTGGCGCACCATAGGCGAGGTTCTGTGCCAGGGTACCGCGAAACAGCACGATGTCCTGACTGACCACGGCGATGCGCCGACGCAAGGCCGCCAGGTCGAGTTCGCGCAGATCGGCACCATCGAGCAAGATACGCCCGGCATCGGGATCGTAGAAGCGTTGCAACAAGTCGATCAGGGTCGACTTGCCGACCCCCGAGGCGCCACTGATCGCCACCTTGAGTCCCGCAGGAAGGCAGACATCGACGTCGGCCAGGACCGCGCCCTGGCGCCCCTCATGGGTGAAGCGCACGCCCTCCAGGCGCAACTCGCCCGGCCCGTCCGGCATTGGCCGGGGCGTCTGGGTTTCGCGCACGGCCACGGCTTCTCGCTTGAGCTCCATCACCCGGCCCAGGCTCACCGCCATGCGCTGCACCGCCACGTACAGGCCCAGCAGGCTCTGCACCGGCCCTACCGCCATGCCCATGTAAGTGGAAAAGGCGATCAACGCCCCCAGTTGCCAATGGCCCTGGATCACCCACCAGCCGCCCACCAGGAACGCACAGGCGCGGCACCAGGACGTCAGGGTGCCGGGCACCGCCTGGGTGAAGAATTCGGTCACCTGGAGTTTCAGCAACTGGCGCATGTAGCCCTGTCCGAGCTGATCCAGGCGCCCGGCCTCACGGCCTTGCTGGCCGGCGGCCTGGATGAACTTCATCGCCGGCAATGTCTCGACCAGAAACGACGACACATCCGCCGAACGCTCGCGCAGGCTGCGCACCTCACGTTCGACCTTGCGCCGCATCCAGCGCAGCCAGACCACCTGCACCGGAACCAGCAGCGCCAGCAGCAACGACAACTGCCATGACAGGGTCAGCATCAGCACCACCGAGCCCACCAGACCGATGATCGCCGACACCGCCGAGAACAGCGAGTCGACGGCAAAGCGCTGGATCTCGGCGACGTCGCCGTCCAGCCGGGAGAGGATATCGCCGATGCGCCGCCGCCCGTAGAAACTCGGTGACAGTTGCTGCAGATGCCGGTACAGGTCATCGCGCAAGGCGAACAGGATACGCCCGGACAAACGCGTGTGCAGGTAACGGTTGACCCCTGCCAGCACGGTGCCGAACAGGCCAGCGATGATCATCACCGCGGCCATGTGCCAGAGGGTCTGGTAATCCTTGGCCAACAAGCCTTCGTCGATCAGTGTCTTGACCAGCCAGGGTTGTATCAGCGCCAGCATCGTGGCCCCCAATGACAACCCGAGCAGGACCGCGATGGCAGCACGGTGCGGGCGCACGAACCCATACAGCCAGGCCAGGGCCTGGCGCATCAGCAATGGGTCGCTGGAATCCACCAGCCTTGCGAACAGTCCGCCCATGTCAGCCGCGCAACTGTTTGAGCTTGCGATACAGGGTCGCCCGGCTGATGCCGAGCGCCTCGGCGGCGGCCGTGACGTTGCCCTGATGGCGCGCCAATGCACTGCGGATCATTTCCAGCTCGTTGTCCTTGAGGCTACCCGAAGGTGAACTGCCACAGGTCAGCTCATCGAGCAGACAGTCGGTCAGGTGATCGAGGGTCAGCACCGGCTCGTCCTCCTCGCGCATGGCCAGGGCGGTGCGCACGACCATTTCCAGCTGGCGGATGTTGCCCGGCCAGTCGAAGCCTTCGAGCAAGGCCGCCAAGGCGGGGTCGAGGGTCACGCTGCCTGCCCCGAAGCGCTCCAGCACCCCCTGGACGATGGCCACCAGGTCCTCGCGTTCGCGCAGCGCCGGCAGGCGCAACGATACGCCGTTGACGCGGTAGTAGAGGTCTTCGCGAAAGTGTTGCTCATTGACCAGGCGCTTGAGGTCGCGGTGGGTGGCGCAGATCAGCGCCACGTCGATGTCCTGTTCCTCGCCGGCGCCCAGCGGCGCCACCCGGCGCTCCTGCAGCACGCGCAACAACCGCGCCTGCAACGCCAACGGCATGTCACCGATCTCGTCGAGGAACAACGTACCGCCATGGGCCTGCATCAACCGCCCGACCATGCCGCCGCGACGGGAACCGGTAAAGGCGCCGTCGCGGTAGCCGAACAGCTCGGACTCGATCAGCCCTTCGGGAATCGCCGCGCAGTTGACTGCGACGAAGGCCTTGTCGGCGCGCTGGCTGGCCTGGTGCAGGGCGCGGGCGACCACTTCCTTGCCGGTGCCGGTTTCGCCCAGAAGCAGCACCGGCAGGCCGTTGCCCAGCCCCTGCCGGGCCATGCGCAGACTGCGCGCCAATCGCGCATCGCCACCGGCCAGCGCGTCGAGCGCCGGCGATTTGGCCGAAGGCGTCGGCTTGGCCACCGCCGCGCCTGGGATCTGGCTATGGCGCGGTAGCTGCAGGGCGCGGAAGAAGAACTCGCCCCGGGCCGTGTGCACGCTGCTCGTGCCACCCTGCCACAGGCGAGCGATAAAGGCTGGGGAACGCTCGCCGAGCAAGTCGCTGCTCCGCCTTCCCAGCAGGTCCTGGCGGGCGATCTGCAGCAACTGGCAGGCATTGTCGTTCGCCGCCAGCACTTCGCCATCGAGGGTCAACGCGAGCAGACCGTGCCAGGCGCTGTTGAGGTATTGCGGTCGGCTGTGGAAGGCCAGCACCAGGTGTTCCGGGTAGCACAGGCCGAACATCCGGCTTTCGATGTTGCCAGCGGCCAGCATCAGCATCGACAGGCTGTCCTGGGGCTGGGCCAGGGCTCCTTCGCGGGTGATGTCGAGCACGCCGATCACCTGGCCACTGGGGTCGCGCAGCGGCACCGAGGTACAGGAGAACGGGCTGAGCCGGTCGAGGTAGTGTTCGCCGCAGTCGATCAGCGTGGGCCGGCCTTCCACTACAGCGGTGCCGATGGCATTGGTACCGCGCAGTGACTCGCTCCAGCAACTACCAGGGTGCAGGTCGCGCAGGCCTTCACGGTCGAGGACCTGGGTCTGCCCCTCGATGGCCAGCAGGTTGGCCTGGGCATCGCCGAGGATGACGATGCCGGCCTTGCCTTGGCGCGCGACCAGGTAATCGAGCTCGGGGGTGACGGCGTCGACCAGCAGGCGGTTTTGCTCGAGCAATTGGCGCAAGTCATGGCGTTGGGCCAGGGTCGTACCGAGCTGTTCGCCTTGCAGGCAATCCAGGCCATGGCCGAGGCTACGCCGCCAGGAGGCGTCGATCTCATCGCGCAGCACGCCCAACGGCAATTCGCCCTCACTGGCCAGGCGCAATCGCGCCTGCCGGGACCGATGCAGAGGATCTTGGGCGTTCGTTGTGGGGAGTTGTCGCGCCATCTCTCGCTCCAGCTGTGGCCCCTTTCGGTTGGGGGCTGCGTGCTTGGTTTTTTTTCCGCAGTGTGCGGGAGAAATTGATGGGCGTCGAGGTGTTCGGCTTGGGTTCAGCGGGGTGGCATATACCGGGCGCCGCCCGCGCGGCGCATCGCGAGCGGCGCTCGATCTGCGCTCCACCACACCACCAAAATCGAGCCCCTTTCAGCCCCACCACCCACCCAAACCTGGGGAACACCGCCCACCGCGAAATCGCATCCTCCCTCCTGAAAGCGCTGTGCCACAAGGCTTGCAGACATTCTTCACAAACTTGGCACGGCTGTTGCCGATGTCCCTGCAGACGCCCCAAGTCCCATGGGCCCGTTTGCAGGAGGTATCGATTCATGCACCGACCGAAACTTCACCCGCTGGCACTGGCGATCGTCGCCGGCCTGCTCCAGGTCCCGGCACACGCTGCGCTGTACGCAGTCGACCCGGGTGAATACACCTCAGACCATGGCAACTTCCCTGCCTGGTATCAAGACAGTCATGGGCGCACCTTGGACCTGTGCCTGAGCAAAGCCGTCAGTTCCAGGGTCGCAGGTGCTCCTGGAGCGCCTTCCTACATGTGCACGCTGCTGCCGACACCCGGCGTGTTCGATGACACCCAGCCCATCGCGTTCCCCGGCAACTTCCCCGATGAAGCCTTCTGGTTCACCGCCGACGCCGCCATCGTCGATGCGGCGCGCGGGATCGACCTGAGCTATGGCAGCGCGATCGAAGCGGCATTCGCCTCGGGAGATCCGGTCGAAGGCGACCAGGTCAGCTTCGCCCGTGTGCGCATTCGTGTCGATGTGCCGACTGCCGGCACCTACGTCATCACCCACCCCTACGGCGTCGAAGTGTTCGACGTCCCTGCCGGTGGTCGCCGCGCGATCAATATGACCCGCGATATCGGCATCGGCGCAGCGGGCGACTTCAGCGGCGCGCTCAAGGGTGACGTCGGGCCGTTCCTGCGCAGCGTCAACGGCCCTTACACCGAAGCCGGGGAGCGCTTCATCGGCGACCCCAACTTGAACGAGGCGGTCACAGGCAGCCCGTTCAACACCAACTTCGTGCGCATCGAAGGCCCCAATGGCCTGGACCTGCGTACCGATCTGTTCGCGATATCCGGGAAGCTCTCCGAGGTAGCGCGCCCTACCCCGCTGATTCCCCTGCGCAGCACCTACTCCCGGCGCACCGAGAATGGCGACCTGCTCGCCCAGCAAGACATTTTCGTTTTGGCACCTCCGCCGCCCGCCAATGTCACCCTGACCAGCCAGACGCCGAACCTGGCGCTGACCGAGGCCAACGGCACCGGCACCTGGTACGCCCAGTCGGCACTGAGCCCGGCATTGCCCACCACCGTTCTGATCAATGCCGACAACAGCCTGGCCATTGCGACCAGCCAAGCCACCGAGGCCGCCCTACCGCTGACCGATCTGGTCAGCATCACACGTGCCGAGTACAGCCTGGCAACCGGCACTCTCAGCCTGGTAGCCAGCAGCAGTGATGAAACCGACCCACCGGCCTTCACTGCCCAGAGCGCAGACGGCGTGCCAATCGGTGACCTCATCGGCGACGGCCCAGTGAAAACGCTCAACCAATCGATCACACCTCTACCGCCAGCCCAGGTGCGCGTCACCAGCACCCACGGCGGTAGCGATATCGAAGACGTGGTGCTGGTGCCATGAACAGACAAAGGCTCAGCCTTCAAGGAGGCAGCATGAACACTTGGCCACGCCGTGCGCTGTTCGCCGCCGGTTTCTCTCTTTCCCTGACCAGTGCGGCCTGGGCTGCGCTGTACGATGTCGATCCGGGCCCATACACCTTCGCCACAGGGGGCTATCCGCTGTGGTATCAAGACCTGGAAACCGGCGGTACGTCACTGGAGCTGTGCCGCTCACGCGCGGTGAGTACCTTGGTCGCCGGCGCACCGGGCGCACCCGCCTACATGTGCACGCTGCTGCCGGAGCCGGGCGTCTACGACGACACCTTGCCGCTGGTGTTCCCGGACAACTGGCCGCCGGAGATGTTCTGGTTCCTGGCCGAGGCGACCATTCCCGCGGTGGGCAACAGCGGCTATGAGCTCGATGCCTATGTGGCCGGCCTGGAAGCGGCGTTCGCCTCGGAGAACCCGGTGGACGGCGACCAGCAAAGCTTCGCCCGGATTCGCATCCGTGTCTCGGTCCCGACCGCTGGCGTATACACCATCACCCACCCCTATGGCGTCGAGACGGTCAACGTCACCACGCCTGGTCGGCGGGCGATCAACATCACCCGCGACATCGGCATCGGCGCGCCTGGGGTCTTCACCGGCGCGCTCAACGGTGCCCTGGGCCCATTCCTGAAGGGCGAAGGCGCGCCCTACACCGCGATCAACCCGGACACCGGCACCACCGATACCTTCATCGGTGACCCCAACCGCACCGAACGCGTACTGGGGAGCCCATTCGGTACCAACTTCATCCGCATCCAGGGCCCGGCGGGTGAAATCTTCACCGACCAGTTCACCGTTTCCGGCAAGGTCCTCGACCAGCGCCCGCAGCTGCCAGCGTCGATCCAGCGTGCCACCTACTCGCGTACCGGCACCGGTACCCGCATCGAGGTGTTCGCCAAGGCCCCCAGCGATGCCAGCGTGTGCATGCGCAGTGGCCTGGCCTTGATCGGCTCGCCACCCTCGCCCTGCCAGTTCACCTTGGACACTGACCACGAAGGACGCTTCTTCAGCCAACAGCTGAGCCAGTCCGAACCGCCTTCGGTGGTCGTGGTGACCGCCACGGGAAGCGACCTGCAGACCCAGCCGACTGCCATTTCCAGCAAGCTTTCAGATGTGGTCAAGATCAGTACCGCTCGTTATGACTGGGCCAACAAGCGCCTGGTGATCGAGGCCCGCTCCAGCGACGAAGTGCTGATCCCGGACATGGTCGCCCAAGGCTATGGTCGCCTGTCCAAGTCCGGCACCTTGCAGACCCTCACGGTCGCCGACCTCACCCAGCCTCCGGCAAGCATCACGGTGAAGTCGAGCCGCGGCGGCAGCGATGTGGAGCCAGTGACCGTGGTCGGCAGTGCGCCCATCGAACCCGATAACCAACCCCCCCTGGCCCAAGCTGACACCGGCAGCACCAGCGTCGGCGTCCCACTGACCCTGAACCTGCTGCAAAACGACAGCGATCCGGACGGCAATGTACCGCTGACCATCACCGACCTCACCCAGCCAGGCACCGGCCTCGGTGGCGTGGTACTCAATGGCAGCACCTCGGTGGTCTACACACCGCCAGCCAATGCCACGCAACCTGTGGTCGCTACCTTCAGCTACCGGGCCATGGATGCCAAGGGGTTGAAGTCGGAACCTGCCACCGTGACCATCAACGTCGCGCCCAACCAGGCACCCACTGCCAACCCTGATACCGCCGCCACCCTGGGCGTGCCTCTGACCATCAACGTATTGGCCAACGACACCGACCCTGAGGGCAACGTGCCGCTGACCGTGGTCAACCTGGTACAGCCAGCCGCAGGCCGTGGCACGGTCAGCACCGATGGCACGACGGTCACCTACACGCCGCCGACCACCGTCACCACGGCGTTCACCACGACCTTCACCTATGTCGCACGTGACACGCTCGGCGCGCTCTCGGCACCGGCAACGGTCACGGTCAACGTCTCGCCACGCCCGGCGGCGGAAACCCTGGCGATCACCACCGCCACGGTCACGGCACGCTCCAACAACCGCTTCAACTGGGACTTCAGCGGTACCTCGTCGGTGACCACGGGTAACACCGTCACCATCCAGGTGACCACCCAGAGCGGCTTGGTGACCCTGGGCAGTGTCGCGGTACCGGTGACAGGCCGCTGGCGTCTTGCGGTGAGCAACAGCACCACGGTGATCCCGACCGCCAACCCGACGGCCACCGTGACCACCAGCCAAGGCACCACGCGCACCATCAACGTGGTCGTGCAGTAAGCCAGGAGAACGTCATGAACCGCCTGTCACCCTTGCTGCTCTGCCTGTCCCTCACTGGCCAGGCCTGGGCCGACGACCTGATGGACAACGCCGACCTCGCCGCCGGCAGCGACCTGGGTGAGCCGGTGATCATCCGCCTGTTGCCGGTTGGTGCCGGCCAGTTGGCGGTGATCGAGCAGCAGGGTGACGGCAACCGCGCCGCCCTCGACCAGAACGGCCAGGCCTTGCTGGGCCGCATCGTCCAGGCCGGGGGGGCGCAGGAAGCGTACATCCTGCAGGAGGGTTCGGACCTGATGGCCAGCGTCAACCAGCAGGGATACGGCAACAGCGCGTCGATCCGTCAGAGCGGCAGTGGCAACAGCGCCTCGATCGAGCAGATCGGCAACAACAACAGCGCCAGCATCGAGCAGGCCGGCACGGGGCTTACCAGCGCCGTGACCCAAGCCGGCAATGGCCAGCACGTTCAGATCACCCAATACCGATAGACCTGGAGGCTCCACCATGTTCAAGCTCGCCCCTCTCAGTGCCGCTATCGTCCTGGCCTTGGCCGGCCAGGTCATGGCTGACGACAGCACCTCGAACCAGTCCCAGACCGGTACCGAAAACATCGCCGAAGTCCAGCAGACGCTGGCACCATACGCCTCGGCCACCCAGACTCAGTCAGGCCTGGGTAACAATCATCTGGCCGTGCAGATCGAAAGCACCAGTGACGTCAAGCAAAGTGCCACCGGCTCCTACAACGCCGGTTACGCCGAGCAATGGACGGAGAATGGCAGCACCATCACCCAGACCGCCAAAGGCGAGTTCAACGACGCCTTCACCGGCCAATCCTTCGGCATGGAAAACCAGGCCACCCAGACCCAGCAAGGGAACGGCAACGCCTCGACGATCTGGCAGGACAGCGAGATGGGTAGCCAGGCTACCACCACGCAGTACGGCGACCGCAACGAAGCGTTCGTCGAACAACAATTCGGTGGCACCAACAACAACAGCGCTGTGACCCAGAGCGGTGCCGACAACTATGCTGCAGCCGAGCACCTGGCTTATACCGATGGCAACGTGCAGATCTACCAGGAGGGCCAAGGCAACTGGGCCTATGGCGACCAGCGCGACGGCCTCGGGGGCACCATCGGCATAGACCAGTACGGCGCCGGCAACTCGGTCGAGGTCTGGCAGGACAACCAGATCGGCAGCACCGCCAGCGTCGACCAGAACGTCAACAACAACGAAGGCTACATCGACCAGAGTTTCGGCCAGGCCAACATGGCCAGCCTCTATCAGCACGGCAATGCCAACGCCAGCTGGTCGGATCAGTACGAGACCAACAATGCCACCGTGACCATCTCCCAGGGCGGTAACAACAACCTCAGCTTCACCTATCAGGAAGGTGACAATCACAGCCTGACCGTGACCACCCAGGGCAATGGTAACCAGGTCATGGCCAGCAACTGGAAAGGCGACAAACTCGGCGGCCAGTTCGGCGAAAGCCAGACAGCCGTGATCGATCAGCGCGGTACCGGAAACAAAGCCAACCTGACCCAGGAAGGCGCCATGCACAAAGCGCAATTGAGCCAGAAAGGCACCAACAACTCGACCCAGACCAACCAGGCCGATAGCAACAACGAGCTGTATTTCGAGCAGAACGGGAGCGACAACATCCTCGTCGCCGACCAACGGGGTACCGACCAGTATGCCTATGGCTCCACCCAGGGCACTGCCAACGTGATCACCCTGGATCAGTCCGGCTATGCCAACCAAAGCTTCACCTACCAGCTGTACGGTAGCGGCAACGAGGCCACCATCACCCAGACCGATGGCGCCAACCTCGCCACCGTGGTCCAAGGCGGCAACTACAACAAGGCGACCGTCGATCAGAGCGGCTACGCCCAGAGCGCCAGCATTACCCAGCAGGGCAACGGCAACATGGCGACTGTGACCCAGCAGTAAACCTCTCCCCTTGGATCGCGGCGCATTCTCTCCCTGGCGCCGCGGTCCCTTTTTTCCGCCCATCGTCCGGTGTTGCGCCACAGGATCGTCAGGCAGCCCTCCCAACCTTGCAGTCATGATCGACCTGGCCTGCACACTGAGTGAGGTCGTCCGCAATGGCGCCAAAAGGTCAGAGGGATACTGGCATTTTTGACAGTTTTCGCGCATGGGAAAATCATCGACTCTGTTGCTTCAACTCACTCGACCCTGTTCCGGTCACGCGAACGTCAACAGCATGAGGATGATGCAATGGACCACGCCAATAAGCACTGCATAGAACAACCAAGCGTCGAGTCGGTTTCTTTGACGTTCGATGTACTTCCTACCAGCGACTCCGAGCGTGCCAGACTTGGACGCTGGTTCAAACGCGCCGATTTTCAGACGACAGGACTGTATGCGCGCGACATTGACGTGATGGTCATACTACCGGAACACAAGGGCGTGACCGTGCAGTTGCTCATAGGTACTTCGGGGTACTATAGCGACGAAGTTCGCGTCTACGAGTTAAGCGAGGGCGTCAACAGAATCAAGGACTCCGCAGGCGGCTTGATCTGGCTCCGAGCTGTATCGGATGTAACAGGGTCACCGGCCCGCCGGCTCACGGTGACCTTCAGCGACAACAATAACGCTTTAGTGACAATTCCCGTGTTTCGCAAAGCGATCACAGACCTTGTCGAGTGGCGGGAAAGGTTGCAGGCAGGGGCCCAGGCCGTTCCCGTTCAGATAGTCAGCGATCGCGTGATCCTCACGGTTTCTTGGGAAAGCGTACTGTCTGAGATAGACGAAGATCCCGACTCACTGTTGGATAGCTATGCGAACGTCCTTGACGCACAAAACGAAATAGCCTCGATTGGAGCAGGGGAGAGCCCACTGCCTATTTTGATATCGGAAATTGCGGACGGGGCCTATCACGCCATGCACTACGGCCTCCGCGTGCCTAAGGCATTGGCCACCACATATTTGCGAGCGGGAGGCGTTATTAACCCGCGGGCATGGAATTTCTGGCATGAGTTGAGTCGCATGCAGCTACAGATTGCCTGGAGCGCGAACACACTGACTGATAAGTCGCCGGCCATTTACACGCTTGCTACCCAGCGCTATGTGAAGATCTTTTCCAGTGCAGTGACCTACGATAAAACCGCGCATGAGTACCTCACTAGCGATAATCGTGATTTCGATAAAATGCCACCCGAGTACACACGGGTCATGTGGGAACAGTTGCGTCGGGCATTTGGCGATGCTTTCTTTCACCGCCTCCATGTGGAAACCCGTATTAACGGTAACAGCACACCTGGCCAAGGCGACGCGCAATATCGTCATTATTTCCTGGTCACCTGTTGCAAGGCAGCACATGCCAACTTGATACCCTTCTTTGACCGCTGGGGATGGCAGATCGAAGCTCGGACCTTGCAGGAGATCAATTCCCTCAACCTTCCGGAACCCAGCCCAGACCCCTCCACCCTTCACCTCCTGGCCGATACCTACATCAACCTTGCATCCGAAATAGATGGATACGTACAGATCGCAGGTTCAGCGCATTTCGGTAGCCGAATAAAGACGACCAATGATCCACAAAAAGGCTGGTATGATCCAGAAGATGGACCTGTATACGCCAGTACGGTATCGGGGTGGTACGTGCTGAAAACCAAGCGTCGTGTGAATAATATGGCCGTGACCAAATCTTTCGATCATGATACTGGTGCAGCTATCAGCGAATCCAACTACCAACCGATCGATCCCGAACAACGCTCGGGTGAGTGACAGGCAACCAGCACAGGTCATCGCTGATGCCGCTTCGTCACCGAATGCCGACGCCGTATACTGGGAGGGGTGTCCACTCGTTGAATCTGCCATGATCCAGTCCGATCTCGACCTGTTCGGCAGCCAGCCGCAACGCCTGGCCAGCCATACCGTGCTGCTGCCCGGCTTCGCCTTGGCCGAGATCGAGCCATTGCTCGATGCCTTGCGCCCGGTACTGCGCGTCGCGCCGTTCCGGCACATGCGCACGCCCGGGGGCCTGCACATGGCGGTCGCACTGACCAACTGCGGTGAATTGGGTTGGGTCAGTGACGAACGCGGCTACCGCTATAGTCCCACCGATCCTGCCAGCGGCAAGCCTTGGCCCGCCCTGCCCCAGGTACTGCTCGATCTCGCCGGGCGCGCTGCTGCGGCGGCCGGGTTCGAGGGTTTCGTGCCTGATGCCTGCCTGGTCAACCACTATTTGCCCGGCACTCGCCTGAGCCTGCACCAGGATCAGGACGAACGTGATTTCGGCCAACCCATCGTGTCGATTTCACTGGGATTGCCGGCGGTATTCCTGTTCGGCGGGTTGCAGCGCTCAGACCGCACCCGGCGCATCCCGCTGAGCCATGGCGACGTGCTGGTCTGGGGCGGCGAGGATCGGTTGCGCTTTCATGGGGTATTGCCGATCAAGCCCGGTGTGCACCCGAGGATGGGTGAGCGGCGGATCAACCTGACGCTGCGCAAGGCGGGGTGAGTGCTGTGGTTGCATCGGCCCATTCGCGGGGCAAGCCCGCTCCCACAAGTACTACGCTCCCTTTCAAACGTGCGGTGAACTTGTGGGAGCAGCTTGCCCGCGAAAGGGCCAGTACAGGCAACAGTGAACTCAGCGGCTGCCCACCTGCTGCAGTTCAACCCCATCGAGTAATGCTTCGATCACGGCCTTCGCCGCATCCAGACTGTGATCATTCGCGAGCAGCAGGTCACGGCAGGTGCCCGAAGCCAGTTCCATCGCTTTCAGATTGGCGGCGAATGCGCCCTTGAGCAGCGTGGATAAATGAACCAACGCATCCTCGAAATCCACACCCGAACGCACCGCGAACAGCGCTGGATGACTGCATTCACAGTTGCCGAAGTCGGAAGAAACGGTGGTGGCGCGGCTCGGAGGGTCCGGTAAGCCTTTTGTCATTGTGTCGCTCCTTGATTCAATGGAGCCGCCACACAACGTGACCAAACGAATGGGTGGCGACTGTACGCGGGTTGGTCAACCGGGAATCAAGGAAACCGGCGCGCACGAAGGCGCCCCACGCACAGCCGCCATAGAACGAGACAGCGGACACAAAAAAAGCGCCGACTGTATCGCAATGGGGGCGCTTGTGCGCCTTGATTAGTTGCGGGTGACCAAACCCGGCTGCTGAATTTGCAGCAGCCGGGAAAGACTACCCATGTCGGCCAGGCGTTTCAAGGTAAGGATTTCGATAGAGACATTTCCGTCGTCGCTCTCGGCCCTTTCGCGGGACAAGCCCGCTCCCACAAGTACTACGCTCCCTTTCAAACGTGCGGTGAACTTGTGGGAGCGGGCTTGCCCCGCGAAAGGGCCAGTACAGGCAACAGTGAACTCAGCGGCCGCCCACCTGCTGCAGTTCAACCCCATCGAGTAATGCTTCGATCACAGCCTTCGCCGCATCCAGACTGTGATCATTCGCGAGCAGCGCGGGATGACTGCATTCACAGTTGCCGAAGTCGGAAGAAACGGTGGTGGCGCGGCTCGGAGGGTCCGATAAGCCTTTTGTCATTGTGATTCAATGGAGCCGCCACAGATCGCTACCAAACGAATGGGTGACGGCTGTACGCAGGTTGGTAGACCGGGAATCAAGGAAACCGGCGCGCACGAAGGCGCCCTACGCACAGCCGCCATAAAACGAAACAGCGGACACAAAAAAAGCGCCGACTGTATCGCAATGGGGGCGCTTATGCGCCTTGATTGATCGCGGGCTACCAAACCCGGCTGCTGAATTTGCAACAGCCGGGAAAGGCTACCCATGTCGGCCAGGCGTTTCAAGGTAAGGATTTCGATAGAGACATTTCCGGCGTCGCTCTCGGCCCATTCCCGGGCAAGCCCGCTCCCACAAGTACTGCGCACTCTTTAAACGTGCGGTGAACCTGTGGGAGCGGGCCGCGAATGGGGCGGTGCAGGCAACCGTCGCCCCTCTACTCTTGCTGGTACTGGCTCAGGTACTTGTCCACCGTGGCCTTGCCATCTGCCGTATCCCCCGCCACCTGCCACAACCGCCGTTCGATCCCCTGAGCCAGCAGGTGCCCCACCGCCGCCTCGATGGCCGAAAGCACGCACAGTTGCGCCGGCTCGTTGGTGGTGTAGCCGACCTCCGCTTCCAGCAGCTTCTTGAACTCGATGAACTTGAACACCCCAGCGCTACGGCCCACCGAATAAATGGTCTTGCTGGTCATCACGTTGGCCAGCACCTGCCCGGTGCGCACATCCACCGCACGCAGGTTGACCGTCACCTGATCGACCCGGTATTCGCGGGAGATGTCGATGCCCAGGTAGCGAGCGCCCTCCCCGCCGCTGCGCACGTTGGTGTCATAAGCGATGATGCCGCCTTCGAGCATCAGGTTGGCCGCCTGCAGCGGTGGTAGTTCGCCCATGATGTTCTCAGGCACGTCGGGCTTCTTCTGCGAGGCGCGAATGATCTTGCGCTCGGTCAGCAGGTTCTGCAGCCCTTCACGCTCCAGCACCACGAACCAGCCACTGGCACTCAAGGCGTCCATCAGCATGCTTGCCGCACCCTGGGTGACGCTGGTGGAGAACGAGCTGGCCGGAGTCGGCTTGTACTGCCCGGTCTGGTCACGGAAGCCGTACACCACGGCCATCAGGCGACCTTTGGGGCGTGGCATATTGATCAGGTCGTAGTAGGTCGAGGCTCGCGGCGTCAGGGTAGGCGTTTCCGAATCCTGCTCGGCCGGCATTGGCTCACGCAGGCCGCAACCTTGCAGGGTGGCGAGGATCAGCAGGGTGCTCAGCAGACGTTTCATGGTGTTCTCTCCCCAAAAAAACTGGCCAGTCCCTCTCAGGGGTTCAGGCCGCTGACCTCGATGATCGAGATTTCCCCGGTCGCCCGGTCGGTGACCTTGATGCTCAGGGCACCCGAGTCGTCGATCACGTCGATCAGAAACGAATCGGTCGCCATGCTCCCGGTCTGGCCATTGCTGATGTTGTCCAGCAACTGCGACAACATCCTCGACTCCAACTGGTTGCTGAAACGCTCCAAGGCAGTCGTGCCGGAGAATGCCGAGGAGCGGTCCTTGAGGTCGGGGTCGTCATAGTCGTTCTGGGCCTGGGCGTTGTTGAGCAGCCACGTGCCATTGAGCGGGTTGCCACCGAAGGCCGGGTTGACCGGGGTGTACACCAGCTCGGTCGCCTGACTCGCACACGCGGTGGCCAGCAGGCAGGCAGCGATGCAGCGGGGAATGCAGGTGTTCATAGCTCGTCCCTCTCCAGATCGGTGGTGTCTTGCAGCAGGCGTTGCAGCTTGCGCTGGATGATCTGTTGCTTGACCAGGTCGGCGGCCGCGGTGGCCTCGTCTTTGAGTTCGGTGGTGTTGGGGGGCAGGAAGCGGCGGTACAGCACATCGCGCTCGTACTCCACGGTCACCAGGCTGCCCCAGCGGGCGTCGGGGCGCTCGCGCACCACCAGGTTGAAGTCCAGGCGGCTGGTCGCGCGCAGGCGGTCGGCGAAGTAGTAGTAGAAGTCATGACCGATGTGCGAAATGGTGTTGTCGACGATGAACCCCATCATCTCGCTCTCGCCGTTTTCCTGTGCGCGGCTCGGCAGCGGCACCAGCAGAGCCAGGGCCAGAGTCAGGATCACCAGGCGGCTCATGGTGCATCTCCACTGCGGCTGTGGCTCTGGGCGTCGGCAGCGCTGGCGGCGAAGGCCTGTTCGGCGACGAATTGCCAGTCACTGTAATGCTCCAGGCCTTCGAACCCCGACCATTGGCTGTCGAAGCCGCTGCGTTTGAACGGGGTCGCATCCGAGCGGCTGTGGATACCAGTGATACGCCCATCGATGGCACGTACCACACCCCATTCGTCGCTGCCGGTGATCGGATCCGGGTAGAGCCTGCGGATGTGCCGGCGGGCCTCGGGAAAACGATTGTCGACCAGCAGATCGGTGAGCTCCTGCGGGTACTGGGCCAACCCCGGCGAGGCCCGGTAGTAGCTGCGCAGAGCCTGGGCGTACTGGCCGCCGACCCACAGCAGCTGGCGCTCGTGCTCACGCTGGGCGACGCTGCTCCAGAGAGTGCCACTGGCGGCCAGGGCCACACTGCTGACTGCGATCAGCAACAACACGCCCAGGTAGGTGAACCCGGCGCAGGCCTTACCACTCTGCATAGAGGCTGCCATCACGCGCCCTCCCGGTTGCACCGCTCTTGATATCGGCAACCCCGCCGGCCACGCCCTCTGGCGGAGGCACCAGTTGCCAGGCGTCGCTGCGCTCGGTGATCGGATCCACCGGGGTGTTGCGCAGGTAGCGCCGTTCCACCAGTTGCTCAAGCGATTCGGGATACTGCCCGGTGTCGCCGTAGTAGTGGTCCAGCGCTTCACGCAACACCGCCAGGCTCTGGCGCAAGGTGGCCTCGCGGGAGCTTTCCAGGCTGTTGAAGTAGCGTGGCATGGCGATGGTCATCAGGGTGGAGATGATCGCCATGACCACCAGCAACTCGATCAGGGTGAAGCCTCGGCTGCGTTTCATGGCCGTCACCATTGCCCGTAGGGAATATTGTTGAGGCCTTTGCCACGGGCCTTGGAGTACACGTCGAACACGTCTTCGCCTTCGCGAGGGTTATCCGCTTCGCTGTCGTAGGCGCGCAGGCCCCAGCCGCCCTGGTCGTCGTCCTTGGCCGCCAGCAGTGGATCGTGGGGTATACGCCGCAGGAAGTAGAACTTGGCGCCCTTGGCGCTGCGGACATCGCGAACCCCATCGACCAGCACTTGCAGGTTCGGCGGGTAGCCGCTGGCATTGAGGCGCTTTTCGATGAAACCGGCATCGAACGCGCGCTTGTAGGCATCGATGGCATCGCGGATCTGGTACAGCGCCTCGCGCAACTGTTGTTCCTTGCCACGGCGCACCACGGTCTCGGTCAGCGGTGCGGCCATGCTGGCGAGCAGCCCGAGCAGTGCCAGGGTCAGCACCACTTCGATCAGGCTGAAACCGCGTTGTGCCCGTTTCATGGCCGTGGACTCACGGGGGCCGGGACCACGGCCATCTGGCTGTCGACCACCGGAGCGTTGTCATGCTCGTCGCTGGGCACGTCACGCACGGGCAACGGCGCCACCTGGCGCACCTGCAGGCTCGACTCGGTACCGGTGGCGAACTCCATGTCCGACGGGCTCTGGTACGGCAAGTTGCGCACGATGCGTGGGGTGATCGCCAGCACCAGCTCGGACTTGCTCATGTCGTCCTTGTTGCTGCCGAACAGCCGACCCAGGCCAGGGATGTCGCCCAATCCCGGGATCTTGTTGCCGCTGGCGTTGTGATCATTGCGCACCAAGCCGGCCAGGACCTGGGTTTCGCCGTCATGCAGGCGCAGGCTGGTCTGGGCGTTGCGGGTATCGACCTGAACCGGGATGGTGCCCTGACGGGTGGCTTCGAGGGGGGTAGCGTTGCTGACTTCCAACGCGACCTTGATCGCCACCTCGTTGTTCAGGTGCACGGTCGGTTGGACTTCAAGTTTGAGACCGACATCCAGGTAGGTGACGCTTTCGGTGATCACCGGCCCTTGGGTCGAGGGCACCGAGGTTGCGCTGATGATCGGCACCCGCTGGCCGATGTGGATGCGCGCCTGCTCGCGGTTGCTGACGCGGATCACCGGGCTGGCCAGGGTGTTGATGTCCTTGTCCTGAGCGTTGATCTTGGCTTGCGGAGCCGGCGAGATGCTGATGCGGCTGGAGTCGATGCCGCGCAGTTGATCGAGCACGCTGACCGATTGACCATCGGAAGTGAGTACGCCGAAGGTGTTCGGCCACTGCAGGCCAAGGTCGAGGATGCGCTGGGTGGCGACCTCCATCACCTCCACCTCCAGCACCACCTCGGGGTTGGACTGGTCCTGGGACTGCAGCAGTTTCTCGGCCATGCGCACGGCGTCGAGGGTGTCACGCATGGTGAGGGTGTTGAGACGCTCGTCGACGAACACATCGCGGGTCTTGAGCATGGTCTTGACCATGTTCAGCGCGGTGTTGGCGTCGATGCTGGTGAGGTAGAAGGTGCGCATGACCAGTTCCTGGTAGTCCTTGGTCTTTTGCGGCGAATCGGGATAGATCAGCAGGGTGTTGTCATTGACGATCTTCTGGCGCAGCTGGTTCTGTTCCAGCAGCAGCGCCACGGCGTCCTCGATGCGCACGTCGCGCACGAAGATGGTGGCTTTCATGTCCGGGCGCAGGTCCTTGTCGAAGATGAAGTTGATGCCGGCGACCTGGGACAGCACTTCGAAGATGGTTTTCAGGCCGGCATCGCGGAACTCCAAGGTGACCGGACGTTCGAGCTTGCTGCGCAGTTGCGGGAACGGCTGCGCGGTGCGCGCCTGGACGTTCTCGATGTCACTGCGCAGCATCATGCCTTTCTGATTCTGTGGGTCCAGGCGCAGCACTTCGCGCATGTAGCGCTCGGCACCGAACAGGTCGCCCTGACGCAGCGCCGCCTGGCCCAGGGCCACGCGTTCGTCGAGGGTGCGCATCAGTTCCAACTGACGGATGCCTTCCTGGGCGCGGCGGTTGTTCGGCTCGATGGTCAGCACCCGGCCATAGCCCATCCGGGCGCCGGCGAAGTCGTGGCGAATGCGGTCGCTGTCGGCCTGGGTCAACAGGGCCTCGACCGCGGCCTGACGGCCGTGGGCCAGGGCGATGTTGAGCTCGGTGTCGCGCGGGTCTTCGCGCAGGGCCTCTTCGAGGCGGGCGATGCCGGCCTCGTACTGGCCTTCCTTGATCAACTCGGCACTGTCCTCGCGGACCGCACTGGAGCCGCAGCCGGCAATCGCCGCACACAGCGCCAGGAGCACGAACGGAGCAGTCCTGCACGACTTCGATGACTTCATGGTGCGCTCCCTACAGACAAGGTCTGTGACTGATGCAAAGGCAGGTAAACCAGGTCCAGCTCATTGGCCGAGACTCTGTCGAGGCGGTAGGTGTCGTCGATCACGTCGCCCTGGCGCACGACGTAGAGCTTTTCGCCGCTTTGCAAAAAGATCTGCAGGTCGTCGCGGTCGCCCATGCGGCCGACGAACTGGAATGGCAGCAAGGGCGCAGACGGTGCGACCGCGACGGGCGGCGCAACCACCACCGGCTGTTCGGTGACCGTGGCCAGGGTTTGGGGTTTGCTCCATTGCTGGGCTGGGAAGAGATCGCGAGCGGCCTGTTGCGGCCCATTCGCGGCGGTTTGCCGCACCGATGAACCCGCTACAGACGACGCCTCACCTGTAGGAGCGGGTTTACCCGCGAACAGGGCCACCTCCTGCCCTTTGCCAAACCAATGCCCAGGCGCCCATGCCAGTGCCGCGCTGAGGCCAAGGAAGCCGCCCCACATCAGGACTCGTTGAGTGTTCATCACGACCTCGACAGGTAGAGGGTCATGCGCAGGCGGCCATTGAGTTCCCGGTCACCGATGCGTTTGCGTTGCAACTCCAGATCCTCCAGGACCAGGGTCGGCAACTGCCCGATCAGCCCGCGCAGGAAGCCGCGAATCTGCGGGTAGCTGCCGCGTACCGGCAGCACGATCTGATAACGCGCCAGCTGGGTCTTGGGATCGACACCCAGTGCGTACTCGCCGCGGGCCAGGCTGATGTGCTCGGCACTGGCCAGGTGGTAGAGCCGCTCGATCAGTTCGCTGGCCTCAGGCTGCCCGGGCAACTGCTGGCGCAAGTTGTCCAGGGCCTGTTGTTCGGGCTTGACGGCGACCTTCAGTTCGCCGCGTTTGACCCGTTCCACCTGGGCGCTGGCATCGGCCTCGCTGGCACGCAGTTCGCGCACCGCCTGCCACTGCGGCAGCACCCCAGCCAACGCCACGCCCAAGGCCAAGGTGGCAACGGCGACGGCACCCAGTCCGACCGGGCCGACCCGGTGCAACTGCTCGAGCAGAATCAGACTGTTCAACGAATCAGGGACGCGCATGGCGGGTCTCCCAGGTGGCGGTGAGAGTGAAGCGCACGGGATGCTCGGGCTGGCTGGTCATCACTTCATGGTTGAGCAGCGACACGTCACTCAGCTCGGCGCTGCGTTCCAGGCGTTGGTGATAGGCCAGCATGGCCTCGAGGTTGCGCGCCTCGGCGGCGATGCGGATCTGGCCCTTGCGTGCGTCCGGGGTGAGGCTGAGCAGCGCCACGTCTTCCTGGGGCTGCGCTTCGAGCATGGCGAACAGTTGCTGCCAGGGCCGTTGCAGTTGTTGGGAGACATTGCGCATCTGCGCCAACTGCTCGGCCTGTTCCCGGCTGGCTGCGCTGCTTTGCGGCGCGGCGGTGGCTGGACGCCGGCCCAACTGCGTCTCCAGGCCATGGACGCGGTCCTCCAGGGCGACTTGCTCGGCCTGCAGGCGCTGCTGCAGCAGGATCAGCGCTACTAGCCCGGCACCCGCCAGGGCCAACAGCGCCCAGGCCAAGGGCCCGCTGCGTCGAGGCTGGAACTCCAGGTCAAGGCGGCGCATTTCAGGCCACCGCCCGCCACATGGCGCACAGCGGGTCGCTGTCAGCCGCCGGTTGGCACAGCTGCACCGCCGCCAGTTGCGCCATGTCGCGGCGGCCGGGCGCATGCAGATAGACCCGCGGCAGGTGATCGCCATACAGCTCGCAGGTACGCTCGATGAGCGCCTGCAAGGCCTGATCGGTGTCCGCGCTTCCCTGGGCCAGTACCTGCTGCCAAACCCCTCCGGCGGCGAGCAGGAGCACGCTGCGGCGTGGCTCGGCGAGCACGAAGAGGAAGTCGCCCTCCTCGACCTGCGCCGAGCAGCGGTTGTAGGCCGCCATCAGATAAGGCTGCACCGAACGCAGGCGCAGGTGGCTTTCCCGGCCCAGCGCCTGCAGGCCTTGCAACAGCGCCTCGGGCACTGCCGTGGCGATACGCGCGGCACCGGCAGCCTCTGGCGAAAGCACGATACGCCAGTCATCCAAGGGCTGGCCGTAGAGGTTCTCGAAGCAGCCGCGGGCATAGGCCTGCAGCTCACCTGGCTGGCCGATGGCATCGCTCCAGGGTACCAGGCAGAAGCGGCTGTAGCGGGCCGACAGCAATACCCGCAACTGGCCACGGCGTACTCCATGCTCGCCGAGCAGCTCGGCGAGTGCCTGCAGCGCGGTTTCCCAGGCCGGTTGCCCGGCATCACAGGTAAATGCGCGGCTGCCCAGCCACTGATGGCGGTGGTGATGCCAGAGCCCAAGACCGACGCCCTCGGCACCCAGTACGGCGCTGTATTGGTAAGCGCCACGATCAAGCGATAAATGTGACACGGTTGATCTCCTCAAGCGTGGTGCGACCCTCGCGGACCAAGTCCAGGGCCGAGGCTCGCAGCAGACGCAGGCCGCGCTGGCAGGCCAGCGACTTGATCTGCGACAGGGGGCGGCGTTCGACGATCATTTGCCGCAGGTCGTCGTCCAGGTGAAGCAGTTCGGCGATGGCGCTGCGTCCGCGATAGCCACTGCCGCGGCATTGGCCACAGCCTTGGGCGCGAACGAAGGACCAGCCGGCGACCGCTTCGCGGGTCAGGCCCGAGGCGGTCAAAGTCTCGTCATCGACTTCGCAGGGCGTACAGCAGTGCGGGCAGGCCAGGCGGATCAGGCGCTGGGCGAGCACGGCGTTGAGCGCCGAAACGAAGCTGTAGGGATCGACCTGCATCTGGCTGAAGCGGCCGATGACATCGAAGACGTTGTTGGCGTGGATGGTGGTGAATACCAGGTGGCCGGTGAGCGCCGACTGCACGGCGATCTGGGCGGTGTCCGGGTCACGGATCTCACCGACCAGGATCTTGTCCGGGTCATGGCGCAGGATCGAGCGCAGGCCTCGGGCGAAAGTCAGGCCTTTCTTCTCGTTGACCGGAATCTGCAGCACCCCGGGCAGTTGGTACTCGACCGGGTCCTCGATGGTGATGATCTTGTCCACGCCGTGGTTGATCTCGCTGATCATGGCGTACAGGGTGGTGGTCTTGCCGCTGCCGGTGGGGCCGGTGACCAAGATCATGCCGTAGGGCTCGGCGGCGAGCCGGCGCAGGGCCTTGAGGGTATGCTCGGCAAAGCCCAGGGCCTGCAATTGCACACCACTGACACGATCGGACAGGTCCTGCTTGTCGAGCACCCGCAGGACGGCGTCTTCGCCGAAGATGCTGGGCATGATCGAAACCCGAAAATCGATCTGGCGATCGCCCACGGCTACCTTGAACCGGCCATCCTGGGGCACACGCTTCTCGCCAATGTCGAGTTCGGCCATGACCTTGATCCGCGAGATCACCTGGTCGGCGAAGGCACTGCCACTGGCCTTGCCGGCGGCGTTGAGCACGCCGTCGATGCGGTACTTGATGGTCAGCCCCTGTCCGGTCATGCCTAGGTGGATGTCGCTGGCGTGCTGCTTGAGCGCGTCGTACAGCGTCGAATTGACCAGCTTGACAACGCGGCTCTGATCCTCGCTGATGCTGGTCAGCGACAGACGCTGCAGGGGGTCGCTTTCGCTCCCGCTCTCGGCGTCGTGGTCGAGTGCATCGACGGCATGGAAGCTTTCTTCGTGACGGGCCAGAAAAGTGGCGATGTCGGCGGCGTGGGCCAGGTACAGCGGCGCGCCTTGCAGCACGTCGTCGATCCAGGCCAGGCGGGCGTGGTCGAAGGGGTCGGCGAACACACCGAGCACCTGCCCGGCCTGTTCGACCAGAATGAATTCGCGCTTCAGGCACTGGGCCAGGCTGACCTTGTCGAAGCACGGCGTGCTGCACAGCAGGGTCTGGCTATCGAGCACGGGGTAATGCAGGGTGGCGCCCAGACGGTGAGTGAAGGTGTCGGGAGTGTCGGCTGCCAGCCGTTCCAGGCAGCTGAGCAGGCGTTCGTCGGCGGCTTGCAGGCGGGCCTGGGCCAACAGCTCACGGGGGTAGCCGGACAACTGCTGGGCCGAAACACTGCGTGGAAGGACTTCGGACATGGCCTGCGACTCCGCTCAGGGGCGCGTCGCAGGCTGGCTCGGTCAGGGCTGCGGGCGCCGCTATTCCCCAGTGAGCAGTTGGTCGTCGTCAGGTCCAGGGGGCTTGCCGCCATTACGGCGGCGGTCGGCCAGGACCCAGCTACCATCGAACAGCTGCAGGGGGAACGATTCGTTCCTGGTCTGGCGTCGTTCGACGAACCCTTCGGCCGGGTTGTCCGTGGCCCTGCGCTGATGCTCGATGCCCATCAGGTCGAAGACTGCGCGGGCCAGTTCCACCATGGGGAACGGCTTGAACAGGACATGGCTGACACCCAGTTCGGCGGCCCGCTCACGGACCTCGGCGGTCGGGTGGGCGGTGATCAGCACGAAATGGCACTGCCTGCTCCTGCGCACGGTCTCGAGGACCTGAAAACCCTCCATGTCGGGCAAACGGTAATCCAGCACAATGACATCCGGTGCCAGCGTCTCAGCCAGGCTGATACCACTGGCCCCCTCGTGGGCGACATCAACTTCCAGGCCTTGCGCCTGCAGATACGCTTGCAGATTCTGCGCAAGGGTCTGTTCGTCATCGACTACCAATACTCTGTTCACCAAGGCCCACTCCCAAGAACTTCCCGGTTACCCGATCTGCGAAGTGCGGCCTTGTAGAGGCTTGAGCAGGCTTCGTGCCAGGCATGAATAGTCATCGCACACCACTTGCAACTGATTGATTCTTATCGTTTTACTCAGAGTCTTTGTCGCACGCCAGCACCCCGTTCCCCACATCCGGGGGAGCTGATGGCACATTGCCAAACCGCGATTCCCCATTAGTGGGGCAATCCATGACGGCGGGCTCAATCGGCAACCTCCACTGTAGCGGATTGGCGCAAACGTTGGCGCACCGCCTGACGTGCCTGGCCCTGTAATTGACCGATGAGCGCGGCCCTGGCCAGCGCCAGACCCTGTTCTGTTATGACAGAAGCGTTATCACTTTGGTTCTGCATTCCTTGCAACCTGTCCCGATTGACCTGATAAAAGGCTTCCACGTCCGCCTGTGTAGGTTCGGCGACCTCGCTGAGTTGCGCGTAGACCTGCTGGGCAGCCAACTCATGGCGGGTATAGTCAGCGTACTCTGCCCGAGTGAAGCCTGCTTGCGCCAGCTTCCGTTCGAAAATCGCCGGGCTACCGAACGCGGCCTCCAGTTGGCCGACCTGAGCCCCGACCTGTTCATCGCTGACGCTGATACCCTGGCGCTGGGCCTCCTGCCAAAGTAATTCCTTGTCGATCAGCTCGTCCAGGGCTTGGTCGCGCAAACGCTTGTACAACGTCGGGTTACGGATACTGCCCAGGGCCCGCCCCTGGGCATCGAGGTATTCACTGAAGTAACGCTCCAGGCGCAACAGGCCGATTTCCACGCCATTGACCCGAGCTACGGCGACTTCCTCGGCGCAACCAGCTGCGGACACCAGCAGCAACAGGCACATCATCAGACTCCGCATGGCAACCTCCATTCACCGGGCATCCGGCACTCGACGGTAGGGGGTGATGGACGTGAAACGCGGGCCAGGCAACGACACGCTCACGACATGGGCACCGGCCAGCGCCTCCCGACGCCCCGGGCCGAACGCCAGCGCAGGCGTTAACCCCGTATCAATGTCGTGCAAGCCTTCCAAGGCGCTGACCAGGCGCTCGCGACTGGCGTCGCGACCGATTTGCTTGAGCGCCTCGGTCAGCAGGCGCAAGGCGCACAAGGTGTTGACCTGCAAGGCTGCCTCGCGCCGATCCAGGCCCTGGCGTTGCTGCAGGCCCGCCAGGCTCGCCAGGCCCTGCTCGGTCCAGTCACCGGGTACATAGGGATACGCCAGCAGTACCCGCTGCGACCATGGCTCGGCCAGCCCTGAGAGCGCGCCCGCGACCTGGCTTGAAGCCGCCAACAGGTAAGGCTGATGACCGGCTGCCTGCAAGCTCGCCGCCAGCTCGGAAAACGCTTGGGCGCGCCCGAGGAAGACGATGCCCTGGGCCTCTACTGGCTGGCCGTCGAACATCGTCACCGGCGCCACCGACCAGCCCTGGGCTTGCAGGCGCGACCGCACCTGTTCGGCAAGGTCCGCCTGGTCGAGGCCGGCATACACCACGCGCAGGCCGTCCTCTGCCAGGCCGAGGCCCTCACGGGCATAGGTCGCCAGGCTCAGCAACTGGGTCGGTAGCGCAGGCATCGGATCGAAGATCTGCGCGCTGCTGGCGCCCGGCGGAGCACTGCCGACCAGCGGTACCGCCTGGGTTTCCAGCACCTGCGCAAGACGTTCATCGAGCATCGGGGCGATCGGGGCCACCAAGGCGAAGGCCCGCTGCTCGCCGATCAGGCGGTTCAGGGCCTGCTCGGCGCTGGCTTGGGTTTCACCGGGGTCCAGTACCACCAGCTGCAGCTGGCGTCCGTGGATACCGCCGTGCTGGTTGAGTTGGGCCAGGCCGTCCTCCAACACCGCCCGCACGACCTGCCCGAGCCTGGCCATGGGACCCTGGCTCGGGAGCAAGGTGCCAAGGCGCAGCACGCCCTCCTCCACGCCCGGGTCGCGCTCATCGGCCAGGCGCTTGAGGTAGGCCGTCAGGTTGCGTTGGTCGGCCAGGGTCAGCTCGAAGCGTGGCATGGCCGGGTCCAGGCGATTGCCGGCCGGGTCGATGCCTTGTTGGATGGCCCGGGCCAGCGTGCTCTCCCGGTAGGCGGGATAACGGCGACCATTGACTTCACGCTCGTCCTGGCCGAGCGCCAAGCGTTGCCAGTCGAGGCTGGGCGGGCGTACCCCACCTTCGGCACGGCCCCGGCCATCGCTGCCATGACAGCTGGCGCAAGGCAGCACGGAAGCCGGCACGCTCATGTCGCTGACGCCCACGCGCGCCTGCAACTGCACGTCGCTGCTGGAGATACCCTGACGAAAAAGGCGCTTGCCGGCCAGCTCGTTCGGTGTCAGTTCCAGGGCCTGGGCTGGCCCCCCCAGCGCCAGACAAAGGCCCATCATCAGTGCTGGCAGGGTCACCGCCGCCTGCATGCCCATGGCAATCACCGCCCTGCCAGAGGTTGTGCCAGCAGCTGCATGCGCTGGGCGATCGCCACAGGCGGTGCATCCGGGCGAATCTTGCTCCAGCGCTTGCCCGCCACGTCCCCGGCGATCAATTGAGTCGAATGCTGTTCGGGGCTCGGCAAGAATTGGCCAACGCGACCCAGCACCAGATCGATACTTTCCTTGTCACCCGTGAGGAACAGCCAGTTGGGGCCATCGACGCCCTGCTGTTGGGCAAAAGCCTTGAGCACCTGCGGGGTATCGTTGAGCGGGTCGCTGCTGATCGACACGAACGTCACCTGTTCGGCCAGCGCCGGGCCCATCGCCTCGCGGACTTCGCGCAGCTTGCGGGTGATCAGCGGGCAGGCATCGGTACAGTGGGTGAAGATCACGTTGAGCATCACCACCTTGTCCTTGAGCACGTCGCTGTAGAAACGCACCTCGCGACCGTTCTGATCCTTGAGCACGGTGTCGGTGAACCAGGCCTGGGCATCGTGGGTGCCGCCGCCCCGGGTGATCGCCGGCGGCGCGGGCTGCGGGCTGGGCGCGACCGCTTGAGGTGCATGGCCCTCATGGGCGAAGGCCACCGCACTGAGGATCCACAGGCAAGCCACCAGGGCCAGCCAATCACTGCCGCTCAAGGTGGTACGGCCGGTCGTGCTGTTCATGGTTGCACCTCGTTGTGTTCGGCGATGGCGGTGCTCTTGGCATGCACTCGGCGGGCGCTGAGGCGATTGATCTCCTCGACCAGCACTGCCGGGTCGGTGAAACCGTAATAGCGGGTCCAATGCCCCGTGCGCCCGTCGCCGACAAGGATCAGTGGCGGATGCTGACTGAGGTCGGCGTTGAAGCTACCGAGGCCTTTCAGGGTTTCGGTGATGGCGTAGGGCGAGCCGGTCAGCCAACGCCAGCCAGGCCCGTGCTGGAAGGTTCTGGCATAGGCTTGCAAGCGCTTGGCGTCATCGCGTTGCGGATCGACGCTGATCGACACCAGCTGGACGTCATCCCCTACGCGACCGCCCAGTTGCTGCTGCACCTTGCCCATGATCGAGGAGACCACCGGGCACACCGTGGTACAGCTGGTATAGATGAAGCCCATGACCACCAGCCGATCACCCACCAACTCTTTTTCCAGGCGTACCGGCATGCCGTCCTGGTCGAGCAGCGACACATCGGCGAAGCGTACGTTGGCCTTTTCCTGGTGCAATGCCGGCGGCTGCGGCGCGCCGCCGGTGTGGTCGTGCCCGGCATGGGCGAATGCCAGCTGGGCGGACAGCAACAGCGGCAAGGTCAGGCTCAGAGACAGCAGCTTGCTAGCAGGCTTGATGTTCATCGCACACTCCTGATTTCACTGGGTTCGGCGCTAGAGGCTGATGCCGGCAGCACACGCAGGCTGGTGTAGTTTTCTTCGGCGAACTTGCGCCCCAGCGAAGGCGACTGCACGTGCAGGTACCAAGCGCCGGGGTCGTTCAAGGTCAGCGCGACCTGATAAACCCCCGTTTCGACCTCCTCCAGCGGCAACTCGCGGGGCATCGACGAGGGCGCCAGGAAGTAGCGCAGGTGCAGATCGCGCAGGCCCGCCCGGGGTTGCCCATCGGCACCGACGATGCGCACGCGGGCGGTGAAGGTGCTGTGTTGCGCCAGGGGTTTGTCCATGCCGATGAACTCGGCATGGCCGCCGCGGCGCCCTGCTGCATCCGATACCGCGGCCACCTCGGTGCTGAAGCAATGGATGATCTGCGGTTGGTTGAGCAGAAACGCCACGTCGAAGGTACCGGCCGCCGGCATCTTCACCGTCGAGCCATACACCCCCGGTGCCACCTCGCGCAGGCTGCGGTCGACGACGATCGCCGCACGGGCCTGATAGCCGCGGTTGTTGTAGCTGGACATCGGCGCATTCATGCCTTCGGCATAGAAGTAGGTGTTGTTATCCACCGGGTTGACCACGAACACCGAATTGTCATCGCGCGACACCGAGAGGCCCTGGGCCAGTGGCAGGTCACCGGCCTGGCGCGGCGCAGCGGGGCCAGCCTCGAAACCCTGGACGATGGGCTGACGACCTTCGCCGAGGCTGCTCAGGTTGATCATGCTGACCCTGGGCGAAGCCAGACCGCGCACATAGGCGTAGGCTTGGGTGAACACCAGTTGGTAGGGCTCGGCCGCCACCGGGATGCGGTGGATCACCCGGTCGGTGCTGGCATCGATGACCAGCGCCTGGTTCTCCAAGGTGTTCAGAGCGATACCATAGCGCCCGTCCTGGCTGAAGTTCATCGGTCCAAGGCCTTGTTCAGCCTTGACGATATGGCGCAGCTGGTGGCTGCGGGCGTCGAACACCCGTACCGTACCCTCCCGACCATCGGCCACGTACACCGCCTCGGAAAGGGCCGAATACGCGACCGAAAGCGGATGCGGCCCTACCGGTATGGACTTGAGCAGGCGCATCTCGGGGATGTCGATGACGCTCAGGGTGCCGCTGTCGCGGTTGCTGACAAAGGCATAGCGCGAGTCGCCACTGAAGGCGATTTCGTGATGCCCGCTGCCGGTGGCGAAGGTCTTGAGGGTGGTGCGCCCTGGCACGTCGATCACGGTAACGCCACTCTTGGCGGGATCGTCGCTGTTGTTGCCGACCCACAACCGGTGCTGGTTCGGTTGCAGGGCCACGCGCAGCGGGTACGCCCCGGCATCCAGGTCGGCCACGCGGGTGAAGGTTTCGGTGTCGATCACCGCCACCTTGCCGCGCTCGGGAATCGACACGAACACCTGTTTGTCGTCACTGGTGGCGGCCCAGTCCATTGGCTGACCGGGCAGTTCGATTCGCGCCAGGGTGCTGGTGACGCCACCCACCGACACCGTCGGGTCGATCACTGTCAGACTGGCGTCCTTGTTCAGCACCAGCAGGAAGTAGCTGTTGAGGTCCAGCAATGGCCGTGCGCCGATGCTGCTCTTGAGAAACAACGCCACCCGGGCTTTGCAGCTCTGGTCACGGCTGCCCGCCTGCGGCGCCGCTTGTGCCGGGTCTATCCATGCTCCTGGCGCCATGCCGGAGAGCGGCTGGCCGCTGGCCTGATCGCTGACCTTGAAGCGGATGTTGGCGAAATCGCCCTCGCGCAACACCTTGCCCGCCAGGGGTCGAGCCTCGAACTCCACGGTCAGGCCATCCCGGCTGAGCCGATGCAGCGCCTGCGGATCCTCAGGCGCCTGCAACAGCTCGCGTGGGTCGCACCAGAGCTTTTCGTAGGCCACCCCCAGGCCGATCAGCGCCACCCCCAACAACATCCCCAGGTACGCCGGGCGAGTCTTCTTGTTCATGCTCGCGTTCCCTCTCTGTCACTGCGCCGGGGCGGTTGCCGGTGGCGCATCGTTGGTCACCCGCAAAATTCCCCACAGCCCCGAGAGATTGCCGTAGGCGGCATAGTCCCGGAACAGGTAGTCCCCCGGCACGGCATTGACACCGCCGGCGCTGGGTAGCATGAAGCTGAAGTGCGCCGCCGGCAGCACGCTCTCCTGGGCACCGATGTACATCGCCATCGGGTTGAGGCCGAAGCGCACCGAGCCGATGCCGGACAGGCTCATCGGGAAGCCATTGGCGTCGCTCTTCTCGGCCAGGTGGTTGTGCAGCGGCCACAGGTGGCCGTCCAGCTGATAGACCATGCCGCGGCTGCCGCCGCTGGGCATGACGATATGGTTGCGCACCGGTTGCCCTGGTTTGGCGTACAGTACCGGGGTCAGCGGGTCGCCACCGACCAGGGCATTGGCATAGGCCATGTGGGCGTTGGGAACGTCCGCGAAGCCCAGACCATCGGCATGACCGAACGGTGAGTCCGGGGCCATGCCGAAGCGCAACCACAGCGGTTCGGTGCGATAGTTGACGGCCATGTTGCCGTTGTCCTGTGCATCGCCTGCCGCACCATTGCCCTCGCTGTTGAAGCTCTCCACCGGCCGGCCATCGGCCCAACGCATGTTCAGCGAGCGCTGCCAGACCGTGACGAAGTCGCGGTAGTCAGCCTGGCCGCTGACCTTGACCGTGGCCTGGGCACGACTGGCGCTGTCCTCGGTCCAGGTCGCGGTCTGCGGCAGGATGCTCATGGCACCGACCAACCCTTTCTGCGGTTGCTTGATGAAGTCCGATGGCGTCAGGTTGAGACCGCCGAACTCGATCGCAGTGGCGTTGATGGTGTCCACCGTGCGCCCCAGTTGCAGCACCGGTTTGCCGTCACGCTCCAGGTGGCCGGCGTAGTACTGGTACACCTTGCTCGGGTAGGCACCGCTGTTGCCGGCCCGTGGCGGCACGGTCTGCACCGGGTTCAGCCCGACGTTGGCGCCATCGGACTTGGTGATGTCGTAGGCCAGCAACTGGGCATGCAGGCCGACATGGCTGGATGGGCGCATCAGGTTGTTGGCAAAGGCGGTCGAGCCTTCGCTGTCGAACCGGTCGCGCTTGACCACGTTGTGCATCACGGCGGTGGTCGGCAGGTCTGGCATCACCAGCGGCAGCCGGTTTTCCAGGGTGATGCTGATGCAATCGCCCGCCGTGGCCCGCAGGATCAGCGGCTCAACCGGCACACCTGGCTTCAGCTTACCGGTGATCGGGTCCAGGTCGGCCTTGCGCACGTAGAGGATCGCGGTCGGGTCATGCAGCGGGGCACTGTGGCCGCCGATGGTGAACGCCACACCGTCCTCGACATCGACGCCGCTGACCAACGGGATGCTGGTCTTGCGGTTGTTGAACACCAGGGTACCGCCATTGGCGTTGAGCGGCCCGCCGACATGCTGGCCGATCCCGGCAGGGTCATTGATGCTGACCCCGTTGCGGTTCTCGAGGATGTCGTTGGCCAATGCCGCGACGATCTCGTAGCTGCGCTTGACCGTGCTGCGGGTGCCGATGCCGTTAGGGTTGGCGGTGGTTTTCGGGCAGATCCCATCGAAGTTCACGGTATTGCGCATGGCGACCGGCTGCGGGTTGTTAGGCAGCGGGAACAGGTCTGGGCGCTGCGCGGTGTAGTTGCGCATCACCCCCCAGATTCCGTTCCAATAGCCTTCCAGCGCGGCATCCAACGAGTACAGGTAGTCGCCGTTGGTGGCAGCGGAACTGGAAATCATCGACACCGGAGCCATGAAGCCCAGTTGCTCGGAGATGCCGATCATCTGCGACGACTTCCAGCCCGAGTTGGAGCTATTGCCAAAACCCGAACCGTTCTGCAGCCACTTCACGCCGTGCAGGGTGACGTTGTGCTCCTCTTCATGTCCCCCGGCGTGCATGCGCAGGCGCACGTTATCGCCCGAGTAGGTGCGCAGCATCGGCGTGAATGGGTCACCCGGTTCGCTGCCCTGGTTGATGTGCGGTGGGAACAGCGTGGTGCCACCGGTGGGGCCGACCGCCGAGGTGATCGCCGAAGGCGCCAGGTTCATCGCCGGGATGGCGCGGTCGGTGCGGGTCTGCAAGGCATAGCTCAGGTCGCCGGCCAGGCCATCGGCCTGCATGCCGCGCTTGCCGTCCGGACCGACCTTGTTCGGGTCGAACACGCGCAGCGCCAAGGGTTCGTTGCGGTAGTTGACGACGAACATGCCAGGGTCGTCCACCGAGATCGCCTGCGGGCAAGGCCGGCTTGGGCAGCCCGGATTGAGTCCGCCGCGCTCCTCGACTATGGCTTCGAGCAGGCTGGAGGCCTTGCCCCGCACCGGCGGATTGATGGCGTAGCGGAAGCTGTCGGCAGTGGCCGGGTACGACTGGGCATTGGGAATGCCATCGGGGCCGGCGCCGACATACACACCGGCCTCGTAGGCATGCTGGAAGTCGCTGTACTCGAGGAAGAACTCACGGTAGCTGTCGTTCTTGCCATCGCCATCGTGATCGCCGGTCTGGATCACCGCCTGCCACGAGGTCGGGCCACCGTCTTGACGGGTCGCCGGGTTGTACAGTTGCTCACCGGTTTCGGCGTGATACCAGGTGGAATTGGCAGGTTCTGCCAGCACCGTCGCATACAG
Source organism: Pseudomonas putida (assembly GCF_004357765.1). Lineage (GTDB taxonomy): Bacteria > Pseudomonadota > Gammaproteobacteria > Pseudomonadales > Pseudomonadaceae > Aquipseudomonas > Aquipseudomonas putida_U. Next base: position 389,267 of record NZ_SMTE01000001.1, read on the forward strand.
GCCCAACTGCTGGTGAGTGGATGGGCCGAGGTGGTCATGGGTGAAGATGGTACCCAGGCCCCGATCGACGTTGTGCACGTTGACCAGCGGGTCGGCGAACCAACGTTGCATGGCCGTACGAGCGCCCAGCCAGTCGGCCCGACCGAAACGGCCGAAGTACGGGTGCGTCTTGGCGGTCGGACAAGCCGCCGTACCGTCCCGGGCATCGCCTTCGGTGCAAGCGTTGAAGGCACGAATGGCATGCACACGCTCGACCACGCTGCCGGGCGAGAGGATGCCGTCCTCGTAGTTCCAGCCATTGGCCGAACCGTCGGCAGCGGTCAGATCCCACTTGGGCAGGTGAATGTGCTGGCCGATCACGTCAGTCGGCGTGCGCACCTGGTAGTCGTCCATTTCGTAGAACGAAGGGATCAGGTTGGTGTGCTGGTACATGGTGCAGTCGAAGGTGTTCATGCGCATCACCAGCGGCTCTGGTGGGCGCTGCTTGGTGATGACCGGCCAGGCGTCTTCCCACAGAGCGATGATGCGCGCCTGCGGGAAGTGGTAGCCGACCTTGTTGTACACCGCGTCGAACTGGATGTTGGCACCCTTGTAGATGCGTGGGCGGTCGGCAGTGAAGACCGATGAGCCGCGGAAGCTGACGCCGGTGAGGCTTTCGCCACTGAAGAACTCACCCGCCCCTGAAGATTGGGTCAGGCGCTTGCCGCGGTCATCCATGCAGGGCTCATAGAACGGCGCGCCTGCAGTGGGCAATCCACCGTTGGTGCGAAATGCCTTGGGCACAGGCTGGCCGCCAGGTACCAGGGCATAGCTGGGGTGCTCGGCCATGGCATGAAACTGCATGGCCGCCTGTTCGACATCGGTGCCCTCTTCAGGCAGGTAGATCGGCTTGGCCTTGTGCACCACCTTGGAAAAATCGAGCTTGTTGGTCGTGGTCACCGCCTCGCCGCCGGCAGACACGCCGTCCAGGGCGTGGCGGCCAAGGCCACCGTTCCAGCCATCGACCTGGTTGGCGTCCAGGTTGGCCCACAGCGCCTTGCCGGTAGCTTTGAGCTGACGTGCCAGGTCCGGATCGAGCATGTCCAGTGGTGGAGTCGGTGGCCGGTTGCCGACGCTGCTTTCCATGCCGCCGATCCAGAATGGATAGCCTGGGTTCTTCAAGGTGCCATCGGCGTTGGTGTCGGTACGATCGACCAGCGCCAGCGACCCGATCGCCTGGCGGGCGGCAGGCTCATCGGCGTGATCGTCGCCCTCCTCGTCCTCTTCCTCGTCATCCTCGTGGCTGGCGACCAATGCTTCGGACAGTTTGGGTACCACCACCACCTTGCCTGGCATCGGCGCCATGGCCTTGCCTGGCAGCGGGACGATGGCGGGAATCGGTGTCCCGGCGATGATCTCGCCATCGGGCAAGGCCCGGGCACCTATCGCCGGCTTGCCGCTGCGCAGGGCAAACGGCGTGCTATGGAAACCGTTCTCGCCCTGGCCGCTCACCTCCAGGCGCGTCCCCTCCTCGAACACATCGTGCACCCGCCACATGGCCCACATGCCCTGGGCGAAGTGCGGGTAGAAGTGGCAGTGATAAATCGCATCGCCGGCCACACGGTTGCGGTTGCCCGAGCCGCCGTTGGCGATTTCATAGGTGTAGCCGACGCCAGCGCCGATGCCTTGGGCATCGATGTAGTCGGAGTTGTCGTCATTGGGGTTGAACAGCCACTGGTGTCCATGCAGGTGGAAGATGTGTTGCTCGTGACCATTGTGGGTATTGCGGAACTTGGTGAAATCGCCGATGTAGCTGTGGTGCACGTTGGCAGGCTCAGCCGGGTACAGGGCCATGGTCGCCTTCACACCCGTGGCGCTGGCAGGCGGCACCTCGCCCGGGCGAATGTGTTCGAGGCCAACGTTGGCCGGTACGTCGACCAGGGTGCCGATATCGCCCACCGTGTGGGCACTGAGGAAGAATTCCTCGTAAGCGCACGACAGGCAATCGTGCATCGGCCCGACCCCCAGCCGGTTGGCCACCACTTCGGCGCCCATGCCGCCTGAACCATAGTTGATCATGAACGAGTCGCGCGCCGGTTCCAGCACGTGCCCCATCACCGGGTCTGCCCAATAGCCGGGGAAGGCCTGGGTACCGGAGACTTCGTCGGCAAACTGCGAGGCGAAGTCACGAAACGCCTCGAGCCGGTTGGGCAGCGCCGGGTTGCGTTTACCGATGCTCTCCAGCGGATAGGTCGACGCCGGGAAGCTGCCGTCCTGGTTGGGTCCCATGACGATGGCATCGGTCTCGCTGTTGATGATCTGGTTGTTGTAGACCATGGCAATGATCGGCTTTCCGGCCTTGCCCTCGCTGATCCACGGCTCGCTTTGCGGGTAGCGCGCTTCGTAATCGATCACCGGTTGGCCGGTTGGCGCGCGGCCGATGGTGGCCAGACGCATTTCCTCTTCGGTGAGGGTGTTGCGGTAGGTGCGACCATTTTTGGGCACCACCACTACCTGACCGAACAGGCCATTGGAGACGTTGCCGGCATTGCCTTCACCGCCGAAGGTGGCCGCCTTGCTGGTGGCAGCGAAGGCTCCTTCGCGCTCAGCGTACAAGGTATAGCTGCGCGTATTGCCCGGGCTGACCAGGAAGTTGCCGTTGCGGCCGGTGTTGGCAGAGATATCGGCGATGCTATTGACCGCCTGCATGCCATTGACCTGGAAACCGACCATGCGCTCGGCGACCTGCTCGTCGGCGACCAGGCCTTCGCCGGCTTCGTTCTCGACCTCCTGCCCTTCGACATCCGGCCCTTCGGCTTCGATGCGGTGTTTATTAGGGTTGGCCCGGTAGTCGAGCAAGTTGGTCAGGTTGACCGTGAGGCAATCGCCGGCGGCGACCCGCAGCACGATAGGCCGCGGACGTTTGTCCGGGCGCAGGGTGACCTTGCCGGGTACGGCGGCGCCGCCGATGCTCAGGGGTATCTGCTTATCGTCCACCACATCCTCACGGAGGGCGAAGATCATGCCGTTGGCGTTCTGTGCGCCAAGACGGTTGAACATCAACGGCTGGTCCAGCGCCACCACATTGGCCACCAAGTTACGCTGGCACTGCACCGCCGCTTCGCTGGTGGCCTGCCAGCCCAGGAGGGCGAGCACAAGGGATGTCAGGACGGAGCCTTTGGTCGGGGTCGACATGCTGCACCTCCGGGACACAGGAACTCTGCTGGGAGGTGAGCAAGGTGTATGCCATTCAGGAAAGATCTTTCAGTTCAATACGTTACGTCTGCAAGCGAATCGAATTGGGGAGGATTCCCCAGTCCGTTGCCCCGAATAGGGGGATGAACTTTGATGAAATATTTTGAACGTCCGCCCCAGGCAAGATTCCAAACTTGATCCACGTCGCCCATCGCACGGAGTCTGCCTTGAACCCACAGCCCTCCCCTCTGCGTACTCGCTTTGGAGCCCAACGCATGAAAATGCCTTGCCGAGCACCTAACGCCAATCTGAAACTCGATTACGTACGCGACACCTTGTTCGGCCCAGTGGCCTTGAGCGTCGAGTGCCAGTGCCAGCTTGCTCCGGTCAACCTGCAAGGGCGCCCCGCCTTGCGTCTGCACATCTGTCCGCCGTTACCGGACAAGGTCGAGCGCGCCCATAGCGTCGCCTTCATCTGGGAAGGTTGCAGTTATCATGGCGTGGTGCGTGACCGCGGCAAGTGCGGCGATGGTGGGCTGAATCTGTTGCTCGAACTGCGATGACTGGACTGGAGCGGAGGGATCCCTGAAGAGGGCCCGTTCCGATCCGGCCGGTTGCGGTCTTGGTGCGTGTGCCCGGCCAGTTATGACTGACCGGGCGGCGGCAGTGTCAGGCGATGGCCTTGAGCGGTGGTTTCTGACTGGCCTGCAGGGCATGAAGTTGCCCGACCAGGTTCACCAGGTCACGGCAGCTGTTGAGGCTGTGCAGTGGAACGCCGGCCAGCATCACACCCTCTTCGAGGTTATCACCCTGGCCCAGGCGAATAGTCAAGGTGGTGCCATCCGCGCAGCTGACTTCACACCGATCCGGCAGGCAGGCCTGTTCGATCATCTGCCGCATTTCTAGCATCGAAACTCCTATCAACGACATGTTACGACCCTCTCTGTACTGGATGGCCTGTTGTATGTGGTTACGCCTTGATGGGGCGGAGTGCCAATTGATAATGCCCATGCCCAAGCGGCCGTCCATGCGCCAGGACAATGATCGAGCGAAGAATCCTTTAGCACCTTAGTGGAAGAGGGTCGAACGTGGCGGGCGTTCGGTCGGGTCTGGCAACCGGGCGACGGGCGGTCAACTACCCTCCTATGCCATTCGACCGAAGCGGCCAGCCTGGAAATCCTCGAACGACTCGATGATCTCCGCCTGACTGTTCATGACGAAAGGACCATAACCGACGATGGGCTCGTCGATCGGCTCACCGCTGAGCAGCAGCAGGCTCACATCTTCCAGCGCCTGGACGGCGACATCGGCGCCATCGCGCTGCAGCAGGACCAGGCTGGCGGGGCCGGCCTCGCGCTCGCCGTTGACCCGCACGCTACCGCGCAACACCACCAATGCCGCGTTGCGCCCTGGTGCAACGGGCAGATGCAACGTTGCTCCCGCGTTCAGGCGCAGATCCCAGACATCCATGCAGGTGAACGTTCGTGCCGGACCTCGGTGCCCCTGGTAGTCACCGGCGATCACTCGCAGACTACCTTTGCCGCCTTCGAGCTGTACCTGGGGGATGTCAGCGGCCAGCAAGGTCTGATAACCGGCCGGCGCACGTTTGTGCTGCGACGGCAGGTTGACCCACAACTGCACCATCTCGAGGGTGCCGCCACTGCGGGCGAAGGATGGAGCATGGAACTCTTCATGGATGATGCCGTTGGCTGCCGTCATCCACTGCACATCACCGGGTCCGATGAAGCCGCCGGCGCCGGTCGAATCACGGTGCTCCAATTCACCCTGATAGACGATGGTCACGGTTTCGAAACCTCGGTGGGGGTGTTCCCCGACGCCCCGTCGCTGTTCAGTGGGGCCGAAGTCGTGGGGCCCGGCGTAATCCAGTAACAGGAAGGGACTGATCTGGCTGGCCAGATCGTCATAGGTGAACAGGCTGCGCACCGGAAAACCATCCCCGACCCAATGGGCGTTGGGACTGCGGTGAATACCCAGGATCTTTTTCATGAGAAGTCTCCTCTCTTGGCTGGATACCACCTTACCAATGGTTGTAATCACCCGGTAGAGTGTTCAAATAGCATGGATCGTTCCACCAGCAGAACAATCAGTCGCGTCAGGCTGCAGGAAGTCCAGCACCTGCTCCGCACTCTGCCCCGGTCGCTCCTGCATGAAGCAATGACCACCCGGCATCTCCAGAATGCTCACGGCGCCATTGAGTTGCGCCAGGTACCTGACCGATTGCCGCACGAAGGGGTAGGTCTGCTCCCCATACAGGATGCGTGTTGGGGTGGTGATGCTTTTGAGCGATGCCCATAAGCGCCTGGGGAAGGAGCTGAAGACTTCCACCTCGCGGCTTGGACGGCACTTGAGTACCACCTGCTCGCCACATTCACCAATCGCATGTTCGACATAGGCATGCAACGCAGTTTCAGCCCAATCCTTGAAAATGCCGCGCCCCTGCAACGAAACCAGCGCCGCCTGGCGGTCCGGCCAATGACTGCGCCGACGCGCGGCCATGCGCGCCAAGCCATGCTGGCGATGCAAGCCGAACAACCGGGCCGCGCCCATGACACTGAGCATGCGCCGGCTGAACAACACCGGGTCGAGCAGCACAGCGCGGCGGAACAGATGCGGCTCAGCGGCCACGATCAAGCTGGTGAGCACGCCACCGAAACTGTGGCCCATGGCGTAGCGGTCGACCTCGCCGTACTCGCCCCGCCCTGCCTCGAAAGCCTCCAGCGCCAGGGCCGCGGTGCGGTTCCAGCCAAGGAAGGGTCCGCCGTGGTCGCTGTCGCCATGCCCCTGGACGTCACACAGCCACAGGTCGAAGTGCTCGGCCAGACGCGCCAATAGCGGTTGGTAGACCAGGCAGCAAAACCCGTTGCCATGCAGGAAGTGCAGCAGCGGCCTGCCGCTGGCCGGCGATCGCCAGCCGCGCAAGGTGAAGCCTTCGGAGCAGTCGTGGGACCAGGGGATCAGCTGCATCGGTTGGTGTACTCAACAGTTCAGGAAAACGTCGATTCTACAAACAGCGACAGGCGAAACGAAATCACTCATTCATGGCGATCGGGACATTGCCTGGCATCAGCCGACACGAAAATCGGCCATTGCACCCTGTCAGTTGCGGTAGATTAGCCGTCTTGATTCGATCTGCTCTGTATTAAGGAAGCCCGATGAGCATTGTCATTCGTCCCGCCGTGCGTAGCGACGCCGCGCAGATTCTCGCCTTCATCACCGAACTCGCCGACTATGAACGCGCCCGTCACGAGGTCGTGGCCAGCGTCGAGGACATCGAGCACAGCCTGTTCGACGAGGGCAGCACCGTGCACAGCCTGATCTGCGAGCGCGAAGGCCAGGCCATAGGTTTCGCGGTGTACTTCTACAGTTATTCGACCTGGCTTGGGCGCAACGGTATCTACCTCGAGGATCTCTATATCACCCCGCAACAACGAGGCGGCGGCGCGGGACGTGAACTGTTGCGCCACATTGCCCGTGAGGCGGTGAAGAACCGGTGTGGGCGTCTGGAATGGAGCGTGCTGGACTGGAACGAACCGGCAATCGGCTTCTACCGGTCGCTGGGGGCCGAGGCGCAGGACGAGTGGGTGCGTTACCGCCTCGATGGCGACACACTGCTGGCGTTTGCCCAAGGCTGAAGCGCGTTCCCCTGCGCTAGCCCGGGTTGAGCATGCCTAGCCATCGATAATGCAGCCCGACATATCATTGCGCGTGATAATAACCTTCGCTCCGTTCGATTCGTGCGTCACGCGCAAGACACTCACACTCCGCCCACTACTAATATATTGGCGGAGTTCTCCATGGATCACTCACTCAAACCCTTGCGCTTTCCCCTCGCCGCCCTGGCCGTGGTGATGGTCAGCGCTTGCGGCCGAACCCCCGACGCCGTGCAGGCTCCCGCCGCGCCCAAGGTCACCGTGGCCAAGGTCATCGAGCAACCGATCAACGAATGGGACGAGTTCACCGGCCGCCTGGAAGCGCCCGAAACCGTCGAAGTACGTCCGCGTGTCTCGGGCCAGATCGATCGTGTCGCCTTCACCGAAGGTGCCCAGGTCAACAAAGGTGACCTGCTGTTCCAGATCGACCCACGTCCCTTCCAGGCTGAGGTGCGTCGGCTCGAAGCCCAACTGCAACAGGCCAAGGCCACCGCCATCCGCAGCGCCAACGAAGCCCGCCGTGGCGAGCGCCTGCGCGACAGCAACGCCATCTCCGCGGAGCTGGCCGAATCGCGCAGCAGCGCTGCCGCCGAAGCCCGTGCCGGGGTCGACGCGATCCAGGCACAACTCGACCTGGCCCGCCTGAACCTGAGCTTCACCCGTGTCACCGCGCCGATCAGCGGCCGCGTCAGCCGTGCCGAATACACCGCCGGTAACATCGTCACCGCCGATGTCACACCGTTGACCAGCGTGGTGTCCACCGACAAGGTCTACGCCTATTTCGACACCGACGAGCGCGTATACCTCAAATACACGCAGTTGGCCCGTGAAGGCCAACGTGGTCAGAGCACACCGGTCTATCTGGGCCTGACCAACGAAACCGGCAATCCGCACCTGGGCCACATGAACTTCGTCGACAACCAGGTCAACCCACGCACCGGCACCATCCGCGGTCGTGCGGTGTTCGACAACCGCGACGGCCAGTTCACTCCCGGCCTCTATGCCCGCCTCAAACTGGTCGGCAGCGCCCAATACGACGCCGTGCTGATCAACGACGAAGCGGTCGGTACCGACCTCGGCAAGAAGTTCGTGTTGGTCATGGACAAGGACAACAAGGCCGCCTACCGCGCCGTGGAGCTGGGGCCCAAGCTCGAAGGACTGCGCATCGTGCGCAGTGGCCTGGACAAAGGTGACCGCATCGTGGTCAAGGGCCTGCAACGGGTACGCCCGGGCTCGCCGGTCACCCCCGAAGAAGCACCGATGGCCAGCGAGCAGACCCTCGCCGCCCTCGCCCAGCAGCGCCAGGCCCTGGAGGCCAGCAACCCGTCGCCAAGCGTGGCGGGCTCAAACGAAAAAGCCAGCAGCGCCAAGACGCCGCGCGGTTAAGGGATCACACCGATGAATTTTTCCTCCTTTTTCATCACCCGGCCGATCTTCGCCGCGGTGCTGTCGCTGGTGCTGCTGATTGCCGGCGCCATCTCGCTGTTCCAGTTGCCGATCAGCGAATACCCCGAAGTGGTTCCGCCCACGGTCGTGGTGCGCGCCAACTTCCCCGGCGCCAACCCAAAGGTCATCGGCGAAACCGTGGCCGCGCCACTGGAGCAGGCCATCACCGGTGTCGAGAACATGCTCTACATGTCCTCTCAGTCCACCGCCGATGGCAAGCTGACCCTGACCATCACCTTCGCCCTGGGTACCGATCTGGACAACGCCCAGGTCCAGGTGCAGAACCGTGTCACCCGCACCCAGCCCAAGCTGCCCGAGGAAGTGACCCGTATCGGTATCACCGTCGACAAGGCCTCGCCCGACTTGACCATGGTCGTGCACCTGACCTCGCCGGATAAGCGCTACGACATGCTCTACCTCTCCAACTACGCCATCCTCAACATCAAGGACGAACTGGCGCGTCTCGGCGGCGTGGGCGACGTGCAGCTGTTCGGCATGGGCGACTATTCCCTGCGGGTGTGGCTCGACCCGAACAAGACCGCTTCGCGCAACCTGACCGCCAGCGACGTGGTCGCAGCCATTCGCGAGCAGAACCGCCAAGTCGCCGCTGGCCAACTGGGGGCGCCACCCGCACCAGGCTCGACCAGTTTCCAGCTGTCGATCAACACCCAGGGGCGTCTGGTCAACGAAGAAGAGTTCGAGAACATCATCATCCGAGCCGGGGCCGACGGCGAGATCACTCGCCTGAAGGACATCGCTCGGGTCGAGCTGGGCTCCAGCCAGTACGCCCTGCGCTCGCTGCTGAACAACCAGCCGGCGGTGGCCATTCCGATCTTCCAGCGCCCAGGCTCCAACGCTATCGAAATCTCCGATGAAGTGCGGGCGAAGATGGCCGAGCTGAAGAAGGACTTCCCCGAAGGGATGGACTACAGCATCGTCTATGACCCGACCGTGTTCGTGCGCGGTTCCATCGAAGCCGTGGTGCATACGCTGTTCGAGGCTCTGGTGCTGGTCGTACTGGTGGTGATCCTGTTCCTGCAGACCTGGCGCGCCTCGATCATCCCGTTGATGGCCGTACCGGTGTCGCTGATCGGCACCTTCGCGGTGATGCACTTGTTCGGATTCTCGCTGAACGCCTTGTCATTGTTCGGTCTGGTACTGGCCATCGGCATCGTTGTGGACGACGCCATCGTCGTGGTGGAGAACGTCGAGCGCAACATCGGACTGGGCCTCAAGCCACTGCAAGCCACCCAGAAGGCCATGAGCGAAGTGACCGGTCCGATCATCGCCACCGCCTTGGTGCTGTGCGCCGTGTTCGTGCCTGCAGCGTTCATTTCCGGCCTCACCGGGCAGTTCTACAAGCAGTTCGCCCTGACCATCGCCATTTCCACGGTAATCTCCGCGTTCAACTCGCTGACCCTGTCGCCGGCGTTGGCCGCCGTACTGCTCAAGGACCATCACGCGCCCAAGGACCGCTTCTCGCGGATACTTGAACGACTCCTGGGCAGTTGGTTGTTCGCACCGTTCAACCGCTTCTTCGAGCGTGCCTCCGGCCGTTACGTCGTCGGCGTGCGTCGGGTCATCCGCTCCAGCGGCATCGCTCTGTTCGTGTATGCCGGGTTGATGGGCCTCACCTACCTCGGCTTCTCATCGACTCCGACCGGCTTCGTTCCGGCCCAGGACAAACAGTACCTGGTGGCTTTCGCCCAGTTGCCGGACGCGGCCAGCCTTGACCGTACCGAGGCGGTGATCAAGCGGATGAGCGAAATCGCGCTGGAGCAGCCCGGGGTGGCTGACTCGGTAGCCTTCCCTGGTCTGTCGATCAACGGCTTCACCAACAGCCCCAACAGCGGCATCGTGTTCACCCCACTCAAGCCGTTCGAGGAGCGCAAGGATCCAAGCCAATCGGCTGCGGCCATCGCTGCGGCGCTGAACGCCAAGTTCGCCGACATCCAGGACGCCTACATCGCGATCTTCCCCCCACCACCGGTCCAGGGCCTGGGCACCATCGGCGGATTCCGCCTGCAGATCGAGGATCGCGGCAACCTGGGCTACGAAGCGCTGTACAAGGAAACCCAGAACATCATCGCCAAGAGCCACGAGGTGCCGGAGCTTGCCGGTCTGTTCACCAGCTATCAGGTCAACGTGCCGCAGGTCGATGCCGCCATCGATCGGGAAAAAGCCAAGACCCACGGCGTGGCGATCAACGACATTTTCGACACCCTGCAGGTCTATCTGGGTTCGCTGTATACCAACGACTTCAACCGCTTTGGCCGCACCTACCAGGTCAACGTCCAGGCCGATCAGCAGTTCCGTCTCGACGCCGAGCAGATCGGCCAGTTGAAGGTGCGCAACAACCTGGGCGAGATGATCCCGCTGGCGACTTTCCTCAAGGTCAGCGACACCTCCGGACCTGATCGGGTCATGCACTACAACGGGTTCATCACCGCCGAGATCAACGGCGCCGCAGCTCCAGGCTACAGCTCCGGGCAGGCCGAGGCGGCTATCGAGAAACTGCTGGCTCGGGAATTGCCCAATGGCATGACCTACGAATGGACCGACCTGACCTACCAGCAGATCCTCGCTGGCAATACCGCACTGCTGGTGTTCCCGCTGTGCGTGCTGTTGGCCTTCCTGGTGCTGGCGGCCCAATACGAAAGCTGGAGCCTGCCGTTGGCGGTGATCCTGATCGTGCCGATGACCCTGTTGTCAGCCATCACCGGGGTGATCATCTCCGGCGGTGACAACAACATCTTCACCCAGATCGGCCTGATCGTACTGGTGGGCTTGGCGTGCAAGAACGCGATCCTGATCGTCGAGTTCGCCAAGGACGAGCAAGCCAAGGGGCTCGACCCACTGGCCGCGGTGCTGGAAGCGTGCCGCCTGCGCCTGCGACCGATCCTGATGACCTCGATCGCCTTCATCATGGGGGTGGTACCGCTGGTGTTCTCCTCCGGCGCCGGTGCCGAAATGCGCCATGCCATGGGTGTGGCGGTGTTCTCGGGGATGATCGGCGTGACGGTGTTCGGGCTGTTCCTGACTCCGGTGTTCTTCTTCCTGATCCGTCGTTTCGTGGAGCGTCGCCAGGCCCGCAAGGCCGCGTCCGCGCCATCGCTGGAGAGCCATGCATGAACCTGCTCAAACCCCTGACCCCGAGCCTGCTGGCCCTGGCCTTGGCGGCCTGCGCAGTGGGCCCGGACTACCAGGCCCCGGCCACCGAGCCGGCCAGCCTGGTCAGTGACGCCCAAGCCAAGGCGTTCGACCGCAGCCACTTCGAAAGCATCTGGTGGAAGCAGTTCGACGACCCTGTGCTGAACCAATTGGTACAGGCTTCACTGGACGGTAACCGTGATCTGCGCGTGGCGTTTGCCAGGCTCAAGTCGGCACGGGCGATTCGCGAGGATGCCGAGAACGACACCTTCCCGGTAGTGACGAGCCGCGCCAGCAGCGAAATCGGCAAGGGCCAGGTACCGGGAGAAACCGAACAGCGGGTCAACAGCGAACGCTACGACCTGGGTCTGGACATGGCCTGGGAGCTCGACCTGTTCGGTCGCATCCAGCGCCAGATCGAAGCCAGCGAAGCCCAGGAAGCAGCGGCCCAGGCCGACCTGCAGCAATTGCAGGTCAGCCTGATCGCCGAGCTGGTCGACGCCTATGGGCAACTGCGTGGCGCGCAACTGCGCGAACAGATCGCCCTGGCCAACCTCAAGACCCAGCAGGAATCGCGCACCATCACCGTTAGCCTGCGCGATGCCGGGGTTGGTAACGAGCTCGACGTAGTGCGCGCCGATGCCCGCCTGGCAGGTGTCGAAGCCACTGTGCCGCAACTGCAGGCCGAACAGGTGCGAGCGCGCAACCGCATCGCCACCCTGCTCGGCCAGCGTCCGGACGCGCTGAGCATCGATTTGTCGCCTCGGGCGTTGCCGGCCATCGCCAAGGCCCTGCCGGTAGGCGATCCCGGCGAGCTGCTGCGCCGCCGTCCGGACATCCGCAGCGCCGAACGCCAGTTGGCCGCCGCCACCGCCAACGTTGGCGTGGCTACCGCCGACCTGTTCCCGCGGGTCAGCCTCAGCGGTTTCCTGGGCTTCACCGCGGCGCGCGGCTCGCAGATCGGATCATCGGCGGCCAATGCCTGGGCACTGGGCCCCAGTATCACCTGGGCTGCTTTCGACCTGGGCAGCGTGCGGGCACGCTTGCGCGGGGCCAAGGCCGACGCCGAAGGTGCACTGGCCAGCTATGAGCAGCAGGTGCTGCTGGCCCTGGAGGAATCGGCCAATGCCTTCAGTGACTATGGCAAGCGCCAGCAGCGCCTGCTGTCGCTGATGCGCCAAAGCGACGCCAGCCGCAAGGCCGCGGACCTGGCCTCGGTGCGCTATCGCGAAGGCACCGTCGACTACCTGGTGCTGCTGGACGCCGAGCGGGAACGGCTGAGCGCCGAAGATGCCCAGGCCCAGGGCGAGGTCGAGTTGTATCGCGGCATCGTCGCCATCTACAAGGCCCTGGGCGGTGGCTGGCAACCCGAGACGGTGGCCAGCGCGCACTGATTCAACGACTCCTTTGGTTGGCTCCTCCCCCAACCGTTTGCCCCGCGGGCTGTTGCCAGCGGGGCTTTTTTTTGTTTCCAACGCTCCATAGACCTCAAGACCTGAACTGGACGTCGGCCAGGCTGCACAACTTGCAGCACGCGCCGTTCTGCCCCAAGCTCTGCCCTTCTTCTGTCATGGACCACCCGATGCCCAGACGCCACCGTTACCTGATCGTCGTGCTGCTGCTGATCCTGGTATCGGTCACGATCGCCTACCTGCGCCACGCACCGCCAGCGGCCACGCCCAGCCTGCCGCCGCACAGCTATGCCAAAGCGCTGCGCCAGGCGCACGACGGTCTGCCCGGTGCGGCACGGGTGCTGTACCAGCAGTTGCAGCGCCAGGACCTCACCGCCATCCGTCGCGCCGCGCTCTACGCCGAGTTGCCCAACTACCCGTCGCCACAGGCTTTGAAACTGGCACGCCATGACCTGGAAAACGATGATCCGCTGGTACGTCGGGCCGCGATTGCCAGCGTGCGCCGGTTGCTGCCCGCCGCGCAGCGCAGCCTGGTGTTGGGATTGCTGCTCGATGATGACGATCAGAGCGTGCGCTTTGCCGCGGTCGATGCCCTGCTCGGCCTCGATCCGGACGCCATCGGCCTCTACTTCGGGCCGTTGCAGACGGCCCTGGAACAGTATCAGCAAGCGCTGGAGCAACAACCGGACGATGCCGCGGCACAGGTGCACCTTGCTCGCCTGTACCTGCATGAGAACGACTACGCCCACGCAGCCCAGGCGCTGCAACGCAGTCTCGCCGTGGCGCCCGACAACCTCGAAGCGCTGGCCACCCAGGTCAGGCTGCTCGAGCGCCAGGGTCAGCATGACGCATCGCGTGAGGTGCTGGCCAAAGCCCTGGCCCTGCGCCCTGACTCCGCGTTCCTACAGTACGAACTGGGGCTTTGGCTCAATCGTCATCAACAATCGGAATACGCGCTGCTGGCATTATCGCGGGCGGTGGAACTCAAGCCGGACAATCCGGACTACCGCTACACGCTAGCGGTCACCCTGCATTCCCTGGAGTTGGTCGACGCGGCGCAGAAGCAGTTGGAAACGCTGCTCAGCCACCAACCCGCCAACCGCAAAGCGCGCCTACTGCTGATCCAGTACTGGAAGGAAACCGGCCAATTGCAGAACGTCCAGGTGCTGCTGGCCGAACTGGAGCGGCAGAACCCGGATGATCCCATTCTTCAGCAAGGCCTGTAGACGCGCATTCAGCCGCCGAGCATACTCACCGCCTTGCATGCCAGGCTCTCCAGTGAAAACGGCTTGAGCATCAGCGCCGTGCCGGGTTGTTCCAACAGCCGCGGCTCGATCGGCGCGTCGGTGAACCCGGTGATGAACAGGATCTTCTGTTCCGGGTTGAGCATGCGCAGGGTCTTTGCCAACTGACGGCCACTGAAGCCACCGGGAAGCCCGATATCGGTTATCACCAGATCGAACGGGCCGTCCTGCTGAAAGCGCTCCAAGGCGCCGTTGGCATCCAGTGCATCAGCGACGATGAAGCCGCGTTCATCCAGGTACTCGCGCATCAATGTGCGCAAATTGAGTTCGTCGTCGACGAGCAATACCCGTTGTCCCTCGGCAGGTCGGTCACTCGGTGGCGGCACGCTGGGCTCTGGCGGCAGTACTTCAGGGCTGCGGGGAAACAGCATGGATACCCGCGCGCCTGCGCCAGGGCTGGACTCGATCCACACGTAGCCACCGGACTGGCGCACGAATCCGTAGACCATCGCCAGACCCAGACCGGCGCCCCGCCCGACCGGTTTGCTGGTGAAGAAGGGCTCGAACGCCCGACTGATTTCTTCAGATGACATACCGTGGCCGGTGTCTTCGATGTGCAAGGCAACGTAGTCCCCGGGCGGCAAGCCGCCCTCTTCCGGAAAAGCGCTGACAAGACGCTCGTTGACGCTGCGAATGGTCACGCTGCCCCGCTCCAGGCAGGCATCGCGGGCGTTGGCGCAGAGGTTGATCAACGCGTTGTCCAATTGGCCGGTATCCAGAAAGACTGGCCACGGCAACACATCGAGCTGCCATTGCAAGCGCATCTCGGCGCCGAGCGTCTGGCGCAGCAACGGTTCCACGCCCGACAAGTGCCGATTGATGTCCAGAGGCCGGGGTGCCAGGGGCTGCTTGCGTGAAAACGCCAGCAGGCGGTGGGTCAGCCCCATGGCTCGCTGCACCGAATCGAGCGCCAGGCTGGTGTAGCTTTCCAGGCCCTCGGTACGGCCCTGCGCCAATCGGCGCTGCAGCAACTCAAGGCTACCGCCGATGCCCGACAGCAGGTTGTTCATTTCATGGGCCATCCCGCCCGCCAATTGCCCGACCGCTTCAAGCCGCTGACTATCGCGAATCAGCGCTTCGGCCTGGCGCATCGCCTCTTCGCGCTCTGCGGTGATATCCCGGCCAACCGCGGTGAAGCGCTCGCCATCGAACTTGGCAGTCCAGCGGAACCGCCGGTAATGCCCATCCTGGTGCCGCAGGCGGGTCTCGATCGGCTCATCGAGCTTGCCGTGCACCACGTCGATCACCGCCACCTGGACTTCCGTTCGGTCGGCCGGGTGCACCATGTCGAGAATGGGCAGGTCCATCATCTGCTCCTCGCTCCAACCGAGGATCCGGTACAACGCCGGGTTGGCGGCATGGAACTTGAGTTCGCGAGTGACCATCACCATCGCGTCACGCGATAGCTCCCAAATGTGCTCACGGTCGGCCATGTAACGGGCGATCTGGGCCTCGAAACTCTGCGTCTGGCAGCGCCAGGCCTCACGGGCGGCAACGCTGGCGGTGCTGTCGATCACGGTGTGCAGGAAGCCGGCTACGTCACCGTTTTCGTCGCGCACCGGTGAATAGCTGAAGGCAAAATAGGCCGTGTCTCCTTTGTCGTTCAGCGCGATGCACACAGGCTGGTCTTCGATGAAGCTCGACTGCCCCTCCATCACCTTGAACACCCAAGGCCCCATGTTTTCCCAAGCACCGCGCCAGACCTCGTCGAAGCGTTGCCCCAAGGCATCGAACGCAGCGCCGCCTAGCGCCAGGTATGCCGCGTTACAGACCACGGTCATCGCGCCGCCCCAGACGACTGCGCTGGGAAAGGGCGAAGCCAGCATCATGTCTACCGCGATGCGCAGCGTGGCCGGCCAGCGTGGCAGTGGTCCGAGAGGCGTCCGTGACCAGTCGAACCCGGCCAGGTACTTGCCCGGCAGGTCGCCGCTGGTCGAGTTGGGTGCCAGCAGCACGGCTGGGGCGTTGGGCCTAGGTGTAGGAGTGGTAGCAGCCAAACCCTGATCCTTGTCCGATTCCAGTGGGGTTCTGGCATCATCGGTGCCAATGGCCAGGTCTGCAAGCCTCGATGTCGCTGGGTACCCCCATTTCTCCGTTGCAGACCCTCCCCTGGCAGCACGCGAAACCACGACTATGCTGATCAAGCCTGCACGCTTGCTTGCAACGACGCCCTCACCCGCTATTCGAAGGGAACCTGATCATGAGCAAGAAGATCCTGGTGGTACTGACCAATACGGCGAAATACCCCGGTTTGAACCGCGCCACAGGGCTATGGCTGGGAGAGGCGGTGCATTTTGTCGACACCGTGCAACAAGCGGGTTACAGCGTCGACTACGTCAGTCCCGGGGGTGGTTATGTACCGATCGACCCGCACAGTTTGCAGATGGCCCCGGCGTTGGACTGGCAATGGTACGACGACAAAGCATTCATGAACCGCCTGGGCGCAACCCTTTCTCCCGGCCAGGTCAAGGCTGAGCAATACCGCGCCATCTACTACACCGGCGGCCATGGCGTCATCTATGACTTCCCCGAAGACGCCGCACTGCAGGGCCTGGCCCGGTGCATCTATGAAGACCAGGGTGTTGTCGCCGCCGTTTGCCACGGCGTCGCGGGCCTGCTCAACGTCAAGCTAAGCGACAACAGCCTGCTGCTTCGCGACCGACAGATCACCGGTTTTTCCAATACCGAAGAAAAGCTCGCGGAGCTGGACAAGGTCGTGCCGTTTCTCACCGAAAACGAACTGGTCGCACGCGGTGGTCGCTACGTCAAGCACGAGGACCCCTGGGCAGCCTTCGTGGTCAGCGATGACCGGCTGATCACCGGGCAGAACCCGGCGTCCAGCGCCGGGGTCGCCGACGCGGTGCTCAAAGCGCTGGCTGCGAAATGACTCCTACATGGCGGCGCTCCTAATCCGAGGCGCGTGCGTCAAACGGATTACAGTCGCCACCCAGGTGCAACCGTAGGCTCGTGTTCTCTTCGGTGCCCGTGTCGGGCACTCATTGGATACGAGGACAAAGGCCGATGGCGATCGAGCTGAAGGCGCACCGTGGCTTGCTGGCACCGGCGTTGATCGTGGCGATCGGTGTATTGCCGCTGGTGTTCGGATTCATGGTGATGACGCTGCAGTTGGACAGGCAGCTGGAAGCGAATGTACGCCAGTCAGTCGCCCACACGTTGCAGGCGGTCGACCAACTGCTCGACCAGATGCAGGTCAACAGACTGGAGGCGCTGGTCATGCCCGGCCATCGCGGAGCCGAGGCACTGGCCGGCCTGCAGGCCGAACTGGCACGCGACCTGCGCCTGCAAAGCCTCACCCAGGCCAACAGCGACCTGACGCTTCAAGTCGAATTGGCCGGCATAGCCATCTGGGGCCACCGTGGCGACGATGACCGCCATCCGGCCTATCGCGGCGAGTTTCTCCAGCACGCCCACTCCAGCAAGCACGGCTACACCGTTCAAGGCAGTTACAGCCCTGGGCATACCGGACGCCAGGCGCGCCAGTCGATGTTGCAGGTATTACCCTCGCTGGCGCTGGTGAGCATCATGACCGGTGCGACCGGCTACCTGGGCCTGACCAGGTCGCCGCGCCGCTTGCGCACCGTTCAGGGCAGCGTTTGAAGGGGATCAGTCTACGTTCAGCACGCCACGGCGCACCTGATCACGCTCGATGGATTCGAACAGTGCCTTGAAGTTGCCCTCGCCAAAGCCATCGTCACCCTTGCGCTGGATGAACTCGAAGAACACCGGCCCGAGCAGGGTTTCCGAGAAGATCTGCAATAGCAGACGCTGGTCGCCGGCGTCGGCGGCGCCGTCGAGCAGGATACCGCGGGCCTGCAGTTGATCTACCGGCTCGCCGTGTCCAGGCAGGCGCTCTTCGAGCATTTCGTAGTAGGTCTGCGGCGGCGGTGTCATGAAGCGCATGCCCAACCCTTTGAGCGCGTCCCAGGTCTTGAGCAGGTCATCGGTGAGGAACGCCACGTGTTGTATGCCTTCGCCGTTGAACTGCATCAGGAACTCTTCGATCTGTCCGGCGCCCTTGGAGGATTCCTCGTTCAGCGGGATGCGGATCATGCCGTCCGGCGCAGTCATCGCGCGCGAGGTCAGGCCGGTATACTCGCCCTTGATGTCGAAGTAGCGGATCTCGCGGAAGTTGAACAGCTTCTCGTAGAACCCCGCCCAATAGGCCATGCGTCCGCGATAGACGTTGTGGGTCAAGTGGTCGATGATCTTCAGCCCGGCACCGACCGGATGGCGATCGACACCTTCGATGAAGTTGAAGTCGATGTCGTAGATCGAGCTGCCTTCTTCATGACGGTCGATCAGGTACAGCGGGGCGCCGCCGATGCCTTTGATGGCAGGCAAACGCAGTTCCATCGGACCGGTTTCGATTTCCACCGGCTGGGCGCCCAGTTCCAGGGCACGGGCATAGGCCTCATGGGAGTTGCGGACGCGAAACGCCATGCCGCACACCGACGGGCCGTGCTCGGCGGCAAAGTAGGAGGCGATGCTGCGCGGTTCGTTGTTGAGGATCAGGTTGATGCCACCCTGACGATACAGGTGCACATCCTTGGAGCGGTGGGTGGCCACCTTGGTGAAGCCGAGCATCTGGAACACAGGTTCCAGCACACCAGGGGTTGGCGACGCCAGTTCGATGAATTCGAAGCCCATCAGGCCCATTGGGTTATCAAAGAGATCTGCCATGTTCGTGTCCTCATCTACAGCCAGGTAATGGTTAATTGCTGGGGATATCGGACGAAACAGGTGGCGAACAGGGAATACCTCGGACACTGCGGGCGAGGAAGTCACCAATGATGAGTTTGAACCCGTGGTAGGCCATGCGTGTGCATTCTCGGCGAGTGGGTGGCCGCGGCGACGCGGGCCTTATTGTTGTATTCGTAAATCGATTCTACCTATCGTAATTGGCTTTGTCGCGTTTTAGTTCACCCCCCCGGGCGACAAGCGGCTATCCTTGCCCAGGTTCCCTACCACAAGATTAGGTCAGCATGCCCCTTTCGGTTAAACGTCCCGCCCGCTGGAGCTGGCGTGCCCTGCTGCCCTGGGGAGTGGCGGTGCTACCGGTGGTGTGCGGCCTGGCCGTCATACGCTGGCAGGTGGAGCACGAGTTGCGGGCCAGCAGCCAGGCCACCACGCAGCAGGTGGTCGAGCACATCGATCGTATCCTCGACAGCTTGGCCGGGGTCGCCGAAAACCTGCTGCCATTGGCCGGGCAGCCCTGTCAGGACAGCGAACTGGTCCTGCGTCGAGAAGTGACCGGTAACGCCTTCGTCCGCTCCACCAATCTGTTCGATCACGACAACCTTTATTGCAGCTCGCTGTTCGGCGACTTCGCGGAGCATGTCGATGCCGAGGACTACACCGACGGCAAGCTCTGGCTGATGGATGGCAATTCGATCACCCCCCGGCATCCACTGCTGGTCTACCGGGCAAGCGAAGGCGACCGCGGCGCCATCACCACCGTGGACGGGGAACACCTGATGACCGCCTTGCGCCTGATCGGTGGTCACCAGATTCAGCAACTGCAGGTCGGCGAGCATTGGATGGGGGTGGATGGCGTGGTTCGTGAGGGCACTCCGGCGCCGGCAGCCAATGCCCCGACGACCCAAGGATCGACTCGCTACCCGTTCAGCGTACACGGCGGATATGCCGCTGGCGCCGGAGAGTGGATGCTGCGCAACCAATACCCGGCGCTGATCAGCTTGCTGGTGGTGCTCGGTGTCCTGGCAGGCTCGGTCTGCCGCTGGCAGATTCGCCGCGCCTCCTCGCCGCGTGCCGAACTGCGCAGGGCCCTGGAAGCCGATGAATTTCTGCCCTACTTCCAACCGGTGGTGCGTGCCGGTGATTACCGCTGGGCCGGCATCGAGGTATTGATGCGTTGGAACCACCCGCGCGAAGGCCTGGTGCGCCCCGATCTGTTCATCCCCTATGCCGAGCACAGCGGGCAGATCGTCGCCATGACCCGCGCCTTGATGCTGCACACCGCGCAGGCGCTGACGCCCTATGCGGCGCTCCTGGAAGAAGGTTTTCGGGTAGCGATCAACATCACCGCCGACCATTGCCGAGACCTCAGCCTGCTCGACGACTGCCAGACCTTCCTTCAGCACTTCCCGCCTGGCCGTGTGGTGCTGACCCTGGAGCTCACCGAACGCAAGCTGCTCGAACCCACCCCGGTGACACTGGAACTGTTCGAAAAACTGCACGGCCTGGGCGTGATGATCGCCCTGGATGACTTTGGCACAGGCCAGTCGAGCCTGAACTACTTGCGTCAGTTCAAGGTGGATTACCTGAAGATCGACCAGAGCTTCGTCGCCATGATCGGCGGCGATGCGCTGTCGGTGCACATCCTCGACAGTGTCATCGATCTTTCCGGCAAGCTGGGCCTGCAGACCGTCGCCGAAGGGGTCGAAACCGAGCAGCAACGCGATTACCTGGCTCGCCACGGCGTCGACTTCCAACAAGGCTATCTGTTCGCCAAGCCGATGGCGGTGGCGGAGTTCCTCCAGGCACTCGCCGCCCGCGCCGATGCCCCACGGTTGCCGCACGACGCGCCCCCTGAGATCATGCGCGACTGACTTCCCCGCTCCCCCTGGTTTAGAGGCATTCGTGTCAAAAGGCATTGTTTCATCGGTCCTGGCGTCCTGCTTGTTCGCTGTGATGTACGGCTATACCTCCCTGCTCACCCCATTGGACGGCGAGGAAATCTTCGGTTGGCGTATTTTGCTGACGCTTCCCTGTCTGACCCTGTTCATGTTGGCCAGCAAGGACTGGAAGCTGGTTGGCGGGCTTCTGGCGCGGGTGCGTCAGACGCCCATGCTGGTGTTCGGCATGCTCGGCACTTCGTGGTTGATGGGCCTGCAACTGTGGCTGTTTCTATGGGCGCCGCTGCATGGACGCAGCCTGGAAGTGTCGATGGGTTACTTTTTGCTACCGCTGGCGATGGTCATGACCGGACGGCTGGTATACGGAGAACGCCTCTCGCGCCTGCAGACCGTGGCAGTCTGCTGCGCAGCCCTTGGGGTGGGGCACGAGCTCTACCAGCATGGCAGCTTTGCCTGGGAAACCCTTTTGGTGATGACGGGCTATCCGATCTACTTCGTCCTGCGCCGCCGCTGCCGTACCGACCATCTGGGCGGGCTGTGGTGCGACATGTGCCTGCTGCTGCCGTGGGCCCTGTATTTCGTGATCCAGGGCCCACTTGGCAGCGCCGATCTCGCCGCGCACCCAGGCCTGTACGGTCTGATACCACTGCTGGGAGCGATCAGCGCACTGGCCCTGATCGCTTACGTGCTGGCGAGCCGCCAACTGCCCTTCGGTCTGTTCGGACTGCTCAGCTACGTGGAACCGGTGCTGCTGGTCGGTGTGTCACTGCTGCTCGGCGCCACCATCGGCCCCGATCAGTGGCTGACCTACCTGCCGATCTGGGCCGCGGTGCTGGTGCTGGTGCTCGAAGGCATCAAGCACCTGCTGCGTCAGCGCCGGCGCTCGGTGTAAGGCGCACCTGGCGGACCCGCCGCTCCTCTACCGCTACGACGGTCAGGGTCCAACCGTTCCAGGCCAGGCGATCGCCGACTATCGGCAGGCGGTCGAGCAGGCTCATCACCAGGCCCGCGAGGGTCTGGTAATCCTCGGTGGCCCGGGCGCTGAACCCGGTACGCGCCTGCACCTGGCTGAGGTTCAAGGCACCACTGACGACGAATTCTCCACCTTCCTCGACGATCGCCGGGCCTTCCACCTCACTGGCATCCGGCAACTCGCCGGCGATCGATTCGAGGATGTCGGTCATGGTCAGCAGGCCAGTGAAGTCACCGAACTCGTTGACCACGAAGGCGATGTGCGTCGACTGACTGCGCATCTGCTCAAGAGCGTTGAGGATGCTGAAGCTTTCCAGCAGGTTCAACGGTGCCCGTGCCATGCGCTCGAGGTCCGGCTGGTTGCCCGACAGGAGTTCCTTGAGCAGTTCCTTCTTGTGCACGAAGCCCAATGGTTCATCGATACGGCCATCGCGAATCAGCGGCAGGCGCGAGTATGGCGAGTTGGCCAGGGCCTCGGTGATGGCTGCAGGCGGTTGTGCCAGCTCGATCACGTCGACTTCGGTACGGGTGGTCATGACCGTGCGAATTGGCCGCTCGGCCAGGTTCAGCACGCCACTGATCATCACGCGCTCACGGCGGTCGAACAACACCTGTTCTTCGCCTCCTTCGACCAGGTCAGCGATGTCCTCGCCCACTTCGTCGGCCTCTACCCGGCGCCCGCCGAGCAGACGCAACACGGCGTGCGCGGTACGTTCCCGCAGCGGCTTGTGCTGTTGCAGACTCCGCTTGCGGCGGGCACGGGCCAACTGGTTGAACAGCTCGATCAGCAGGGAGAAGCCGATGGCCGCGTACAGGTAGCCCTTGGGAATATGGAAGCCCAGGCCTTCGGCGGTCAGGCTGAAGCCGATCATCATCAGGAAGCCGAGGCACAACATGATCACCGTCGGGTGGGCGTTGACGAAGCGGGTCAGCGGCTTGCTGGCAACGATCATGATGCCGATCGAGAAGATCACGGCGATCATCATCAGCGACAGGTGCTCGACCATGCCCACGGCGGTAATCACCGCATCGAGCGAAAACACCGCATCGAGCACGACGATCTGCGCCACGATTGGCCAGAACGCGGCATGGCGCACTGCACCGCTGGCTTGGGTGATATGCCCTTCGAGGCGTTCGTGCAACTCCATGGTCGCCTTGAACAGCAGGAACACACCGCCGAACAGCATGATCAGGTCACGGCCTGAGAAGCTCTTGTCGAACACTTCGAACAACGGCGCGGTCAGCGTGACCATCCACGAGATGCTGGCCAGCAGGCCAAGGCGCATGATCAATGCCAGGCTCAGACCAATCACCCGAGCGCGGTCGCGCTGATGAGGCGGCAGCTTGTCGGCGAGGATGGCGATGAACACCAGGTTGTCGATACCCAGTACCAGCTCGAGGACGATAAGCGTCAGCAGGCCCAGCCAGGCCGTGGGGTCGGCTAGCCATTCCATTAGCGGGTACTCACGTGTGCGGCGTCACGAAGACGGGGGGAGGATGGCCAGGACGACCAGAAACTGGGGGGCTCCGCGAAGGTGCTCATAGGGACCTTGATAGCAAATTGGGAAGTTGATCCTACAAGCACTGTGGTTTTTACCGATAGTGGGAAACTATTACAAAACCTGTAAGCGAGGCCCTTGAGGGACTTTTGTTCAATACCGTCTCCAGAATCAGCCGCACGATGGTGGCCCCCGTTCACTTCCCAGGATCGTTCGATGAGCCTCTCGCTTTCCATGGCCACCTTTGCACTGGCCGCCTCCATTTCCCCCGGACCGGTCAATGTCGTCGCCCTTGCCAGCGGTGCCAGCCATGGTCTGCGCAAGAGTCTTGGGCATGTCACTGGCGCAACATTGGGGTTTTGCCTGCTACTGGTGTTGTCCGGTCTGGGCTTGCATGCCCTACTCCAGCAGTGGCCAGTGTTCGGGTTGGCCCTGCATTGGGGGGGCGTGGCCTTTCTGCTGTTCATGGCGTGGAAGCTGGCCAACGATACCGGCGAACTAGACAGCACAGGCCGGCAGCCAGCACCGTCGGCCTGGCACGGGGCTGCGATGCAGTGGTTAAGCCCAAAGGCCTGGCTGGCAGCAGTGGCGGGCGTTGGGGCCTATACCGGCGGTGAACACTCGCTGTTGTGGTTGTTCACCTGGATCTACGCACCGATCTGCTTCCTTTCGGTGACCTGCTGGGCCTGGGCAGGCAGTGTCATCCGGCACTACCTGAGGGATCCTCGCTACCTGCGGTGGCTGAATCGAGGATTGGCGGGACTACTGGTGCTGAGTACCGTCTATCTGGTGCTCGGATGAAGCATGTCCCGGCATTGCCCGAGCAGTGGCCCCGCGATAATGCCCAGGCGTCGTTGCCAGATGTCGTTTGAAAGCCCGCTGCAGATGCGCCTGGTCGGCAAAGCCGGACGCCAATGCCACCTCGGCGATGGGCAGCCCGCCGCGTAGCAAGGCTCTGGCATGCTGCACGCGCTGATCCAGCAGATAGCAGTGCGGAGTCAGGCCAAAGCGTTGCCTGAACGCCCGGATCAGGTAGGCACGCGACAAACCGCTGGCAGCGCAGATGTCTTCCAGGACCAATGGGTCGGTTCGGTGAGCCCGAATGAACGCGGCAGCCGCGTCCAACTGCGGGTGTTCGACCGGATCGGGTCGATGGCTTGGACGCAGATAGCTAGGCAGTTCGGCAAAGAAATCAGCCAACCGCGCTTGCCTGTCCGGTATTCCACCATCGAACAGGTCAGCGAACATTTGCAGCATGCGACTGTAAAGTGGCGCCGAGTCACTCCATGTCTGCCCTGGCAGGTTGAAACCCCGCGCCTGCAACCAGGGCATGTCGACGAACAGCATCAGATATGACCAGCCCTGGCCAGCGAGGGGGTTGCAGGTATGCACCACACCCGGGTTCATCAGTACCGTGGTCCCGGCTCCCACTTCCCTCTGGTGTTCGCCGCTCAGATAGGTACTGCGCCCGCCGGTTATGACGCCGATGGAGAAGCTTTCGTGGGAGTGGGCGGCATAGCACACCTGCCTTCCATCGCCCACGCGGCGCGCTTCGACGAAGGGCAATGTCGCGTCTCGCCAGAACCGTGACACCTCGATCATCGCCCTCCTCCTTTCTCAATTCATGGCATTACCGGTGGCACATACTGCAATGTCGCCCCCAATGCCCACAACAGCACCAGCACCAAGGGCACATGCACCAACAACTGCACGAACGAGAAGCCGATCAGGTCGCGGGCCTTGAGACCCAGGACACCCAGCAGTGGCAGCATGTAGAACGGATTGATCAGGTTTGGCAGCGCCTCGGCGGCGTTGTAGATCTGCACCGCCCAGCCCAGATGGTACTGCAGGTCATTGGCCACCAACATCACGTAGGGCGCTTCGATGATCCACTTGCCGCCACCGGAGGGAATGAAGAAGCCCAACACCGCCGAGTACACCCCCATCAGCACGGCATAGGTGTCGTGGGTGGCGATCTGGGTGAAGAACAGCGAAATGTGGTGGGCCAGGGTCTGCTCGTCGAGGCCTTTGACCTGAGTCAGGATGGCCGCGATGGAACCATACAGCGGGAACTGGATCAGCACCCCGGTGGTGGTTGGCACGGCGCGCGCCACCGCATCGAGGAAGCTGCGCGGACGCCAGTGCAGCAAGGCACCGGCCATGATGAACAGCAGGTTATAGGTGTTCAGCCCGGAAATGGCGGTGATCGCCGGCTTGGTGGCGAACTCCTGGTACAGCCAGCCGCCAGCGAGCACCACCAGCAACAGGATCAACAGCGGGCTGTGCTCCAACCATTCGCCTGGACGGGTGCGCTTGGGCGCTGGCGGTGCGGTGAAGCTCGGGTCGACGCCACAGTCCTGAGCGCTACGCGCACTGTTCGGCCCTGGAGCGGTGGCATAGGCGATGACCAGCGAGACCAGTACCAGCGCCGCCAGCATCACACCGGACTGCCACAGGAATATGGTTTCGGTGAATGGGATAACCCCGGTGATGGACAGGATCGAGGGTGGCAGGCTGGCCGGGTTGGCCTGCAACTGTGCAGCCGAGGAAGACAAGCCCAACGCCCATACCGCACCCAGGCCCAGGTAGGCCGCGGCACCGGCGGCGCGGTAGTCCATCTTCAGGTCGGTACGACGCGCCAAGGCACGCACCAGCAGCCCGCCGAAGACCAGCGACAGGCCCCAATTGAGCAGCGAGGCGAGCATCGAGATCAGCGCCACCCAGCATACTGCCGAGCGGCCGTTGCGCGGTATGCGCGCCAGACGGTCGATCAATCGCGCTGCCGGCGGCGAGCTGGCGACCACATAGCCGCCAATGACCACGAAGGCCATCTGCATGGTGAAGGGAATCAGGCTCCAGAAGCCATCGCCAAATGCCTTGGCAGTGTCGAGGGGCTTGGCGCCCATGGCCAGGGCACCGATGCATACCAGCAGCACCGCCAAGGCAGCGAACACCCAGGAGTCGGGGAACCAGCGTTCGGCCCAGTTGGAACAGCGCAGAGCAAAGCGGGCGGAGCGGCTGTCTTGAATTTCAGCGGCCACAACATCTTCCTTTTATTGATTTTATCGATTTGAACGCAGATTGAAGCTAAACACGAAAACCCTGTGGGAGCGGGCTTGCCCGCGAATGCAGAGGTGAAATCACCGACGCATTCGCGGGCAAGCCCGCTCCCACAGGGTTAGCCTGCGGCCCGTGTAATCAGAAGGTCATTTCCTTCACATCGTCTGGCACGATCAGCTTGCCGGCAGTCTTTTCGATGATTTCTTCGACGCTGACCCCTGGGGCAGTCTCGCGCAGGATGAATGCGCCGTCTTCGATTTCCAGATAGGCTAGGTCGGTCAGTACCTTGCGAATGCAACCAGCGCCGGTCAGCGGCAGGT
The DNA here is from genome assembly GCF_004357765.1 of Pseudomonas putida. GTDB lineage: Bacteria > Pseudomonadota > Gammaproteobacteria > Pseudomonadales > Pseudomonadaceae > Aquipseudomonas > Aquipseudomonas putida_U. Next base: position 415,892 of record NZ_SMTE01000001.1, read on the forward strand.
TGCACTGGGGCAGCAGCTTGGACTCACCGTCCTTGGACGCATGGGTCATGGTGACGATGATGTTCTCGGCACCGGCCACCAGGTCCATCGCCCCGCCCATGCCCTTGACCAGCTTGCCGGGGATCATCCAGGAGGCGATGTTGCCGTGCACATCGACCTCGAAGGCGCCCAGCACGGTCAGATCGACATGGCCACCGCGGATCATGGCGAACGACTGCGCCGAGTCGAAGATCGAGGCGCCGCGGCGCGCGGTCACGGTCTGCTTGCCAGCATTGATCATGTCGGCATCGATAGTCCCTTCGGTGGGAAACTCGCCCATGCCAAGCAAGCCGTTTTCCGACTGCAGCATCACATCCATGTCGGCGGGGACATAGTTGGCCACCAGGGTAGGAATGCCGATGCCGAGGTTGACGTAGTAACCGTCCTTGAGTTCGCGGGCAACGCGTTGGGCCATCTGTTCGCGGGTCAGTGCCATGGTCAGGATCTCTTTGTTGTTCTGATGGATGGCGCTCAGGCCTTGACAGTGCGCTTTTCGATACGCTTTTCGAAGGTACCGACGATCACCCGATCGACGAAGATGCCAGGGGTGTGGATCTCGCTGGGCAGCAGCACGCCGGGCTCGACGATTTCCTCGACTTCGACCACAGTGATCTTGCCGGCGGTGGCAGCCAACGGGTTGAAGTTCTGAGCGGTGTTGCGGTACACGACATTGCCGTAGTGATCGGCCTTCCAACCTTTGACGATGGCGAAATCACCGGTGATGGACTCTTCGAGGATGTACTGGCGCCCCTTGAACTCGCGTACTTCCTTACCTTCGGCCACTGGCGTGCCGTAGCCGGTGGCGGTGAAGAAGGCTGGGATGCCAGCGCCACCGGCGCGCATCTTCTCGGCCAGGGTGCCCTGTGGGGTGAGCTCGACTTCCAGCTCGCCACTGAGCAACTGGCGCTCGAACTCAGCGTTTTCACCCACGTAGGAAGCGATCATCTTGCGGATCTGCCGATCCTCGAGCAGCACGCCAAGGCCGAAGCCGTCGACGCCGCAGTTGTTGGACACGACCGTCAGGCCCTTAACGCCACGCCGCTTGATCTCGGCGATGAGGTTCTCTGGGATGCCGCACAGGCCGAAGCCCCCGGCCAGCACCGTCATATCGTCGGTCAGGCCCTCGAGGGCCTCTTCATAGGTTGCTACGCGCTTGTCCAGTCCGGCCATGCTGATCCGCCTTTTGTAGTTGTTTAACCGACGAGGCTGTCGGCGAGCGTGTGCAGGCATCTTCACCGCTGGCGACTGATTTGTTAATTTTGTTTTAATCATCGATTAATAACTTTTACAAAACAACGATTGGGCCTGCCATGAACGTCAAGCAACTGCGCGCCTTCGTCACCGTGGCCAAGTACCAGAGCTTCGCCCAAGCCGGCGAGCACCTGCATGTCTCGCAGCCGGCGCTGAGCCTGACCATCAAGGCCCTCGAGGAAAACCTCGGCGGCGCCCTGCTGACCCGGACCACCCGTAGCGTCAGCCTCACCACCGAGGGGGAAGTGTTGCTGCCTTTGGCCAGACGGCTGCTGGCCGACTGGGACGACACCGAAGAAATGCTCCGCCAGCGCTTCACGCTGCAGTTGGGCCGGGTGTCGGTAGCGGCCATGCCGGCCTTCGCCGGCAATCTGTTGCCGCATGGGCTCAAGGTGTTTCGCCAGCGCTATCCCAAGGTCAACGTCACCGTCCACGATGTGATCAACGAGCAGGTACTGGAACTGGTGCGCCACCGGCGCGTCGAACTGGGTATCGGCTTCGAGCCGGACAACGCCGAGGGGCTGCACTTCCATCCGCTGTACAACGACCGCTTCGTCGCGGTGGTGCCAGCCGACTGCCCGCTGGCGCAACTGCCCCACATCACCTGGACACAACTGCTGGCCGAGGATTTCGTCGCCCTGCAGCGCCCATCGGCGGTGCGTCTGCTACTGGAACAGAACGTCGGGTTACACCATGGCAAGCTCACGGTTGCGTTCGAGAGCCATCAGTTGGCGACCGTCGGCCGCATGGTCGCCAGCGGCCTGGGCGTCAGCGCGGTGCCGGCACTGTGCATCAACCAGATGCAGGAGTTGGGCGCCCGCTGCGTGAAGCTGGTCGAGCCGATCGTCGAACGGCGCATCGGTGTCATCGCGCTGAGCGACCATACGCTGTCCACTGCAGCACAGGCGCTGCTGGAAGTTCTATTGACCCATATCCGCATACCGGAGGTGACATGCGCTACGTGAAACTGGCAGGAGAGCGGGTTCCGGCCATCGGCCAGGGAACTTGGTACATGGGTGAGGACCCTGACCACAGAGCTGCCGAGGTCAAGGCCCTGCAACAGGGGATCGAACTGGGGCTGACCTTGATCGACACTGCCGAAATGTACGCCGAGGGCGGTGCCGAAGAAGTCGTCGGCCAGGCGATCGCCGGCCGCCGTGACCAAGTGTTCCTGGTCAGCAAGGTCTACCCCCACAACGCCAGCCTGCGCGGCGTGCCAGCCGCCTGCGAGCGCAGCCTCGAGCGCCTGGGAACCGACTGCATCGACCTGTACTTGCTGCACTGGCGCGGCCGTTATCCGCTGGAAGAAACCGTCGAAGCTTTCGAGCGTCTGCGCGAGCAAGGCAAGATTCGCCATTGGGGCGTTTCCAACTTCGACACCGATGATTTGCGTGAACTGCAGGACCTGCCGTGCGCCACCAATCAGGTGCTGTACAACCCGGCGCAGCGCGGTATCGAGTTCGACCTGCTGCCCTGGAGTCGCAACCACGCCATACCGACCATGGCCTATTGCCCGCTGGCCCAGGCCGGCCAATTGTTGCACCATCCCGTCCTGGCCGAGATCGGCAAGCGCCACGGGGCCACCCCGGCGCAGGTGATTCTGGCCTGGGTGACCCGGGACGAGGACGTGATCGCCATCCCTAAGGCGGTTTCCCCGGAACACGTTCGCCTGAATGCGGCGGCTGGTGCTCTGACCTTGACCAGCGAGGATCTGCGCGCCATCGACCGGGCGTTTCCGGCGCCGACGCGCAAGCAGCATCTGGCGATGGTCTGATCGGTGGCTTCAGTGAAAATCCCGGCTGCGCACATCCAGCCCCTGGAGTAATGCGCTGATATCCTCGAGCCGGCGTGCGATCAAATGGCGCACGCCGTTCTCCTGCTCCAGGCGCCCGCTCACCTTGAGCAGTTGCGAACCCACCAGCGCCTGCCGTTGCCGTTCGGCCAGGTCGCGCCAGACCACCACGTTGAGCATGCCGAATTCGTCTTCGAGGGTGACGAAGGTCACTCCGCTGGCGGTCTGTGGACGCTGGCGCCCAACCACCAGACCGGCCACGGCGATGGCATCGCCATGCCCCAGCCCGGCCAGTTCCGCCGAACTGCGGCAACCCAGTGCACGCAGGCGGGCGCGCAGCAGTTTCAACGGATGCGGCCCCAGGGTGGTCCCCAGGGTGTGGTAGTCAGCAAACAGGTCTTGGGCGATCGTGGGGGGTGGTAGCGCCACTGCCACTTCCGCCGTCGGTTCCACCTGCGCGAACAGCGGCAATTGCGTCTGCACCGCCGCCACCTGCCAGCGCGCCTGGTGGCGATTACCGGCCAGTGCGCGCAAGGCACCCGCATCGGCCAGACGAGCGCGTGCACGACTGTCGAGCCCGGCCCGCAGGCACAGGTCCTCGACATCGCGCCAGGGGCGCTGCGCCCTCGCCTGCTCCAGGCGCCGCGCATCGCCCTCGGCAAAGCCACGGATCTGCCGCAGCCCCAGGCGGATCGCGAGGTCCCCCGTTGGGTCTGGCTCCAAGGTGCAATCCCACTCGCTGTGCAACACATCCACCGGATGCACCCTGATCCCTTGACGACGTGCTTCCTGCAACAACTGATCGGGGCTGTAGAACCCCATCGGCCAGCTGTTGACCAGCGCACAGGTGAAGATCGCCGGCTCATGGCACTTCAGCCAACTGCTGGCATAGCACAGCAAGGCGAAACTGGCGGCATGGGACTCGGGGAAGCCATAGCTGCCGAACCCCTTGATCTGCTCGAAGATCCGCTCGGCGAAGGCCTGTTCATAGCCATTGCGCAACATGCCCTGGATCAGCCGCAGGCGATGCGGCTCAAGACCACCATGACGTTTCCAGGCGGCCATGCTGCGGCGTAACTGGTCGGCTTCGCCGGGGCTGTAGTCGGCGGCGACCATGGCCAGCTCCATGACCTGCTCCTGGAACAAGGGCACGCCCAGGGTCCGCTCGAATACGGCTTCGAGCGCCGCCGACGGATAGCTGACCGGCTCCTCGCCCAGGCGCCGGCGCAGGTACGGATGAACCATGTCGCCCTGGATCGGCCCAGGACGCACGATCGCCACCTCGATGACCAGGTCATAGAACGTCTGCGGCTTGAGCCGTGGCAGCATGGCCATCTGCGCCCGCGACTCGATCTGGAACACGCCCATGGTCTCGGCGCGGCCGATCATCGCGTAGGTGGCCGGGCACTCGGCGGGAATGCTGGCCAGCGTCAGGCTGCGCCCACGATGGCGTTGCACCAGTTCGAAACAACGGCGCAAGGCACTGAGCATGCCCAAGGCCAGCACATCGACCTTGAGCAGGCCGACCATATCGAGATCGTCCTTGTCCCACTGGATAACCGTACGGTCGGCCATCGCCGCGTTTTCCACCGGGACCAGTTGGTCGAGCGGCTGCTCGCTGATGACGAAACCGCCCGGGTGCTGGGAGAGGTGTCGGGGAAAACCGATCAACTGCCCTGCCAGCACCAGGATGCGCCGCAAAGAAGGGCTGTCGGCCTCGAAACCGGCCTCTGCCAAGCGCGCTGCATCGGGAATGCGGTCGCTCCAACGCCCGCAACATTTGGCCAGGGCATCGACCTGGTCGGCAGGCAGCCCCAGGGTACGGGCCACATCGCGCACCGCGCCGGCGGCATGATAGGTGCTGACCACCGCTGTGAGCGCGGCGCGATGCCGGCCATAACGACGGAACACGTATTGGATCACCTGTTCGCGTCGATCATGCTCGAAGTCCACGTCGATGTCCGGAGGTTCGTTGCGCTCACGGGACAGGAATCGCTCGAACAACAGGCGGTGTTGCATGGGGTCGAGCTCGGTGATCCCCAGCACGAAACAGACCACCGAATTGGCCGCCGAGCCACGCCCCTGGCAGAGGATATGCTCACTGCGAGCGTAGGCAACGATATCGTGGACGGTTAGGAAATAGCTTTCGTACCCCAGTTCCTCGATCAGCGTCAGCTCACTTTCGAGTACCGCACGCACCTTGTCGCTCGCGCCCTGCGGCCAGCGCATGGGCAACCCACGCTGGCACAGTTCGCGCAACCAGCTGGCCGGCGTATGGCCTTCGGGCACGAGTTCGCGGGGGTACTGGTATTTCAGCTCGCCGAGGTCGAACTGGCAGCGCTCGGCGATCGCCAGGGTCTCGGCCAGCAGGTCTGGCGCATAGAGCTCGGCCAGTTGCTCGCGGCTGCGCAGATGGCGCTCGCCATTGGCGAACAGAAAGCGCCCCGCCTCGGCCACGGCGCAGTGCTGGCGCAAGGCAGCCATGCAATCTTGCAGAGCGCGGCGCCCCCGCACATGCATGTGCACATCGCCACAGGCGACGGCGCGGATGCCCAACTGCGCCGCCAGCATGCGCACACGTGCCAGGCGTTGCGGATCGTCACTGCCGCGGTGCATGTGCACGGCCAGCCACAAGCGCTCGCCGAACAGTGTCAGCAAGGACCGGCCTGCGCTGATATCGCTGTCGGGGTCGGCGACCCACAGCGCCAGCAAGCCTTGATGGTGTGCTTGCAGGTCGTCCGCCAGCAATTGGTAATCGCCCTTTTCCGCTCGACGCCGGGCCCGGGTGATCAAGGCACAGAGGTTTTGGTAGCCGGCCAGGTTCTCCACCAGCAGGACCAGTTTCGCCCCGCCGTGCACGCGCACCTCGCTGCCGACGATCAACCGTAGCCCGTGCTCCCTGGCCGCCTGCCAGGCCCGCACGATCCCGGCCAGGGTGCATTCGTCGGTGATCGCCAGGGCCTGGTAGCCTTGCTCGCGGGCACGTTGAAACAACTCGTCGGCGCTCGATGCGCCGCGCTGGAAGCTGAAGTTGGACAAGCAATGCAGCTCGGCATAGTCCACGCTGTTCATGCAAACCATCCTTGCAGCCACAACGGCCCCGGCGCCGCGAGGTCCTGATAGGCCCAGCCGCGTAATCCTTCGCGGGTTTCGATGCGGTAGTAATCGCGCCGCACATCGCCACCGTCCCACCAGCCGGACTCGATCCGTTCGGCCTGCCCGAGCAGGCGATGGCCACCCTCGCCCAATGCCAGCGGTGTCGGCAACAACCAACCAGGTCGGCTGCCCGGCAGCACCGCCAACGCGCCCTGGCCGCCCTGCTCCGCCGCCTGCCAGGCACACTCCGGACGATGATCGGCTTCGGCGCGCAGGCCTTTGACGGCGTTATCGCCAAGCCGAGCCCGCAGGCGCTCTCGTAATTGCTCCCAGGGCTGCAACTGCTGGGCACGCGGATCGAACAGCGCCCTGTGCTGCGGCACGAAGGCCGGCAGGTCATCGGCTACCAGGCGCAGATTACGCACCGGCGCCGGAATCTGCAGAGGTTCGAGCCGCCCTCGTGCCAGCTCGAACAACATCGCCGCATCGCGCTCGGCCGCCAGCAACCCGACCTTGAGCAAGGTGTCTGCCCCCTCGGCATGCTCCAGGTGCAGGCAAAATCGCTGCACGCCACAGTCGCGCCCGGCCAGAAAGGCCGCCAGGTCATTGAGCAGACGGCGCAGCGGGAACAACAGCGCCTGATGCGACTCGACGTCGAAATTCAGTTCGAGCCGAGCCTCGAAGCGGTCCGGCGGCTGGTAGAAGTCCAGTCCAAGGCTGCGCAGGCCGAGCAACTGGTCCAGATGTAACTGCACCTTGGCGGCAAAGCGCTTGGCCAGAGCGTCGCGGGGCAAGGCCAGGACTTCACCGAGCCGGCACAACCCCATGCGTGAAAAGGCCTCGGCGGCATCACCTGGCAGCCCGATACGCTCGATGGGCATGCTCGCCAGTGCCTCGCGGGTCTGCTGCGGACAGGTCAGGGCCAGGCCATCGTGACCATTGGCGAGCATACGTGCGGCAACCGGATTGGTGGCCAACACGATGCGCTGGCGCAGTCCCAGCTCGGTCAGTTCCTGACGCAGCCGTGCCTCGAAGGTAGGCCAGGGACCGAACAATTGCAGGCTCGAACCCACCTCGAGCAGTAAGGCACGGGGATAATGCAGGCTGACTTGGGCGCTATATCGGTAGGCCCAGGCCGCCAGCAACTGTTGCAGTTGCTCGATGCGCGCCGGCTCGACCTCTACGCAGGCGAAGCCATCGGCCAGCGCACGGGCTGCGGTAAGTGTCTGCCCCGCACGCAGGCCCAAGGCCCGGGCGGCCGGATTGACTGCCTGCAAGACGCGGCGCTGGGTCGGCCCGTTGACCAGTACCAGCGGACTATCGGGGTCGGGGCGTTCGCGCAGGACCGAGTCGAGCGCCAACTGCGGCAGGAGAATACAGGCCCAGAGCATGCTGCATCAGCCCCGCCCTGGGCTGGGGATGGCCCCGGCCGGCGGCAGGCCGCCCCTGCACTTGAGCACTCGCCATTGCGCCGGACGGGCGTCGATGGCAACGCGTAATGCAGCCGGCGACGGATTGTGCGCAGCCTGTTGCGGACGACAGGCGAAAGCCAGGGCCTGGCCGGTTTCGGCCGCCACCTGCAGGCGTCGCAACGCGCGGTCGTCGGCACGCTCCGGCCAGCACAGCACCGCAGCGCAACTACCCGAGCGCAGGCACTGTTCGGCAGCCCACAAGGCATCGGCCTGCTGGGCGTCCACCTGCACCAGCCAGCGCAGGTCCACCCCCGCGGCCTGCCAGGCCGGCGCGTAGGGCACGAAAGGAGGCGCCACCAGCACCACCCGGCCACCCTCGGCGCTGAGCCGTGCCAACGAGGGCCAGAGCAGGTGCAGCTCACCGCAACCGGGGCTGGCCAGGAGCAGTTCGGTCAGCGCAGCAGCGGGCCAGCCGCCATCGGGCAAGCGCTCGTCGAGCGCGGCGTGCCCGGTAGGCTGCAGTCCCTGGGGCCGGGCCTGGGCTTGCCGACCACGCCATACCTGGCGCTGGTCGAGCAGCCGGTCCAGGTCGACGACCGCGCCCATCAGTCACGCCTCAACAGGCCACAGAAGACGCCTTCGATGCAGAAGTCGCGTTCTGGACCGACGTCGATCGGGGCATAGGCCGGGTTGCGCGGCAATAACCGATAACCGCCAGGTTGGCGCTGCAAGCGCTTGATAGTGACCTCGCCATCCAGGCGGGCAACCACGATCTGGCCGTCACCCGCATCGGCTTGCTGAAGAATGCCCACCAGATCGCCGTCGTAGATGCCGTCATCGATCATCGAGTCGCCGCGCACCTTGAGCAGGTAGTCGGGGGTACGCCGGAACAGGCTGGGATCGAGCAACAGTTGCTCGTGGATACCCAAGTCGGGACCGATCGGCGCACCGGCGGCGACTTGCCCCAGCACCGGGATTTCGAGGATTTCCGGACGGCGCAATGGCTCGGCCAGGCGGATACCGCGCGCCTGGTTGGGGGTGACGTCTATATAACCGGCCTGGCACAGCGCCGTAATGTGCTTGCGTGCCACGCTGCGCGAGGCGAAACCGAAGCGCGTGGCGATGTCGGCCAGGCTTGGCGACTGGCCATGGTCGGCGATGCGTTCGCGAATGAAGCCGAGGATTGCCCGGCGTTTTGGGGTCAGTATGTCCATGGAGTACATTTGTACTCTTTTCGGAACACACTGAACAGCCCCCTTCATCGGCTGCTTTGGTTATCATCCCAGGGTGTTGTGTTTTTCTTGCCTGGATGCCTGATGCTGACCGCCCTGCTGTTCGACCTCGATGGAACCCTGACCGATACCGATACCCTGCACCTGCAGGCCTTCCGCCAGTTGCTGCATGACTATGACGGCCGTGAGCTGACCCAGGCGCAGTTCGATGCACAGGTCAGCGGTCGGGCCAACGGCGCCTTGTTCGCCGAGTTGTTTCCCGCCGCCAGCGCCGCCGAATGCGCGGCCCTGGCCGCGCGCAAGGAGGCCTTGTTCCGCGAACTGGCGCCGGTGCTGGCTCCGATGCCGGGACTGCTGCGCTTGCTGGCCTATGCCGAGGCTCAGGCGATGGGCATGTGCGTGGTGACCAATGCGCCGCGCCTGAATGCCGAGCACATGCTCGCAGCCATGGGCCTGGGCGCGCAGTTCGAGCACGTGCTGGTGGCCGAAGAGCTGGCCCGGCCCAAGCCCGACCCCCTGCCGTACCTGACCGGCTTGCAGCGCCTGGGCGCCAGGCCCGAACAGGCCCTGGCCTTCGAGGATTCGCTGCCAGGAGTGCGTGCGGCCAGTGCGGCAGGGATCTTCACCGTGGGGCTGGCCACCACCCAGACCGAAGAACGGCTTTTGGCAGCGGGAGCTGGGCTGGTGATCGACGATTTTGAAGACCCGCGGTTGTGGGCGTTGATGGGTGATAGGCGGGGGTGAGGGCACGCTTCGCGAAGCGTGCGCTCGATGTGTGCGGCACTACCCCTCCCAAGCGAACACTCACCCCCTGACGCCAAGCATGCCGCGCTCGACGATGAAGTCGATGACCGCCTGCAGTCCCTCGCCCTTCTTCAGGTTACTGAAGGTCCACGGGCGCTGCGGGCGCATGCGCTGGGTGTCACGCTCCATCACCTCCAGGGAAGCCCCGACATAGGGCGCCAGGTCGGTCTTGTTGATCACCAGGAAGTCGGACTTGGTGATGCCCGGGCCACCCTTGCGCGGGATCTTCTCGCCTTCGGCGACGTCAATCACGTAGATGGTCAGGTCAGCCAGTTCCGGGCTGAAGGTGGCACTCAGGTTGTCGCCGCCGCTTTCCACGAAGATGACTTCCAGATTGCCGAACTTGCGTGCCAAACCCTCTACCGCGGCAAGGTTCATCGAAGCGTCTTCGCGAATGGCGGTGTGCGGGCAGCCGCCGGTCTCGACACCGACGATGCGCTCAGGCTCCAGGGCGCCGGCCTCGGTGAGGATACGTTGGTCTTCCTTGGTGTAGATATCGTTGGTGACCACGGCAATCTGGTAGTGATCGCGCATGGCCTTGCACAGGGCTTCGAGCAGCGCGGTCTTGCCGGAACCGACCGGGCCGCCGACACCGACGCGCAGGGGTTGCTGATAACTTTGCATGAAGGCAGTCCTCAAGAACGGAATAGACGGGTGTATTGGGTTTCGTGTCGTGACGAAGCGATGGCAAGCAACGGCAAGCCTCCACCGAGCTGATCGTCGGCCAGGGCCAGGGCCTGATCGAGCAGGTCGGACAGTTCCGTGCCCAGGTCACGTAACAGGGTCTGCGCCGCCTGCTGGCCGAATGGCACCAGCTTGACGCCAGCCATCACGGCACCTTCCAGCCAGGCGAATGCGTGGCCCAGGGCGAGCTGTCGCAGTGGAATCGACCAATGGGCGCCGAGCCAGGCCATGCCGCCGAGCTGGGTCAGCTCCAGACTGGCGCGCCAGGCCGGTTCCTGGCCCAGTTGCCAGCCATCGATCATCCGCGCCAAGGCCGCGCCGCGCTGCTGCTCTTCAAGACGCAGTTCGGCGGTCTCGCGGTTGGCCAGCAGGAATCGGCTCCAGCGAGCGAATGCCTCGGCATCATTGGCCTGGCAGGCCCGGTACAGGCGCGCCAACACCGGCCAGTCGAGGTAGACCAGGGTGTCGTGCATCTGCTCGCGCTGCCAGGCGGCGAAAGCGCCGGTGTCACTCACCCAGCCCGCCTCCACCGCCCATTCCAGGCCTTGCGAATAGGTGAAGCCGCCGACCGGCAGGCCGGGGCTGGCCAACTGCAGCAAGCGCAGCAGTGCCAGGTCGCTGTTCATCAACCGGCCAGCACGACGGCGGCACCGGCCAGCAGGCCGCCACCGAAGGCCTTCTGCAGACCGCTATGGCGGCGCAGCAGGCAACCGACGGCAAAGCCAGCCAAGAGCAACAGGCCGCTGACAGTGACGAAGCCGGCACTGAACTGCCAGAACGCGCTTGGCGTCGCTTCCACACCGTGGGCCCAGCCATGGAACAGGGCGAACACCGGCATGGCCAGCGCCAGCAGCAATTGGCGGCTGGGCAGCAGGACGGCGGCGGCAGCGACCAGCACCGACACAGCGATCATGCTCTCCATACCCAGCACATCACCGAACAGGTGCCCACACACGGCGCCGGCGAACATCGCGGCCAAGGTCGCCAGTGGCAGGACCAGGTTACGCCGGGTCAGCGCGGCCAGCACGCCGGTACCCAACAGCATGAGCAGGTGATCGAGGCCGGTCAGTGGATGCAGCAGGCCATCGTGCAGCGGATTGGCGTCGTGGCCGGGATGGGCAAAGGCCGGCAGCGCGACCATCAGCAGGACAAGGGCGAACGTCTTCTTCATCATAAGCTCCATTAACAGCAGGATCAGGCGTGGGATGGCAGGCGCACGAACGGGTGGTCGTGGCTATGGCTGTGGCTATGCGGTGCACTTTGGTAGGCCCCGGCTTCAGGCTCGAAAGGCGCCTGCTCGGCCTCTACGGTCAGGCCCAGGCCGCGCAGCATGTCATCGAGCACATAGTCATGCTGGTAGCGCAGCAGGCCCGGCTCGATCTGCAACGGCACGTGGCGGTTACCCAGGTGGTAGGCAGCACGGGCCAGCAGGTGCGGGTCATCGCAGCGCACCGTGGATACCGCCTCGGGCGCGGCCAGCACGCGCACGACCTGGCCGCCCTCGGCATCGGCGAGCAGCTCGCCGCCACGCAGCAAGTGCCCGCGTTCGAGCATCAGGCCCGCATCGCGGCCATCGTCCAGGGTCACGCGCAAGCGACTCTTGATGCGGCTGTCGACATCCAGGGTGACAGTGCCATCGACGCGGTCGGCGCGCTCGATTCGGCGAGTCAGAACGATCATCTTCACTCCTTCAGAACAGGAAATAACGCTGGGCCAGCGGCAGCTCGCTGGCCGGTTCGCAGACCAGCAGTTCGCCATCGGCGCGCACCTGGTAGGTCTGCGAATCGACTTCGATCACCGGTTGCAGGGTGTTGAGCAGCATGTCGGCCTTGCGCACCTGGCGGCAGCCGTGAGCCACGCCGATCAGGCTGCGCAGCCCGAGTTCCTCGGCCAGGCCACGGTCCATGGCCGCCTGAGGCAGGAACGTCATGCGCGTGGCATGGCGAGCGGCCCCCAGGGCGCCGAACATCGGCCGGTAATGCACCGGCTGCGGGGTCGGGATCGAGCCGTTGATGTCGCCCATGGGCGCGGTAGCGATCATCCCACCCTTGATCACCAGGGCTGGCTTGACCGCAAAGAACGCCGGTGCCCACAGCACCAGGTCGGCCAGCTTGCCCACCTCCACCGAGCCGACTTCATGGGCGATGCCGTGGGTCAGCGCAGGGTTGATGGTGTACTTGGCGATGTAGCGCTTGACCCGGAAGTTGTCGCTGTATGCGCCGTCTGGTGCCAGCGGGCCACGGCGCAGCTTCATCTGGTGGGCCACCTGCCAGGTCCGCAGCACCACTTCGCCGACCCGCCCCATGGCCTGGGAGTCGGACGAGGTCATGGCGAAAGCGCCCATGTCGTGAAGGATGTCCTCGGCGGCGATGGTTTCGCGACGGATGCGCGACTCGGCGAAGGCCACGTCCTCGGCGATGCTTGGGTCCAGGTGGTGGCAGACCATGAGCATGTCCAGGTGCTCGTCGACGGTGTTGACCGTATAGGGCAGGGTCGGGTTGGTCGACGACGGCAGTACGTTGCCCTGTCCAGCCGCGCGAATGATGTCCGGGGCATGGCCGCCACCGGCGCCCTCGGTATGGAAGGTATGAATGGTACGATCGCCGATGGCCGCCAGGGTGTCCTCGATGCAACCGGACTCATTGAGGGTATCGGTGTGGATCGCCACCTGGATATCCATTTCCTCGGCCACACCCAGGCAACAGTCGATGGCTGCCGGGGTCGAGCCCCAGTCCTCATGCAGCTTCAGACCGACCGCGCCAGCGGCGATCTGTTCGCGCAGAGCCTCCGGACGCGAAGCATTGCCCTTGCCCAGCAAACCGATGTTGATCGGCAAGGTATCGGCAGCCTGGAGCATGCGCGCCAGATACCAGGGGCCCGGTGTGCAGGTAGTGGCGTTGGTGCCGGTGGCCGGACCGGTGCCGCCGCCGATGAAGGTGGTGACGCCACTGGTCAGCGCCTCCTCGACCTGCTGTGGGCAGATGAAGTGGATGTGCGAATCGATACCGCCAGCGGTGACGATCTTGCCTTCGGCCGCGATCACCTCGGTCCCCGGCCCTACCGGCACGGTCACGCCCGGCTGCACGTCGGGGTTGCCGGCCTTGCCAATCGCGGCAATGCGCCCGTGCTTGACGCCGATGTCGGCCTTGACGATGCCCCAGTGGTCGATGATCAAGGCATTGGTCAAGACCAGGTCCATGGCTTCGGCTGCGAGCATCTGGCCCTGGCCCATGCCATCACGAATGACCTTGCCACCCCCGAACTTGACCTCTTCGCCATAGATCGTGAAATCCTTCTCGACCTCCACCCACAGCGCAGTGTCGGCCAGGCGCACGCGGTCGCCGACGGTGGGGCCGAACATGTCGGCATAGGCCCGGCGGGAAATACGGCTCATGCCCTGCCCTCCAGCGCGCCCATCACCTTGCCCTGGAAGCCGTGGACCTCGCGCTTGCCGGCGTAAGCCACCAACTGCACGGTACGCGACTGGCCCGGCTCGAAACGCACGGCGGTGCCGGCTGGAATATCCAGACGAAAGCCGCGGGTCGGCTGGCGCTCGAACACCAGCGCGTCGTTGACCTCATAGAAGTGGTAGTGCGAACCGACCTGCACCGGCCGGTCGCCATGATTGGCGACGCTGACGCTGACTGTTTCGCGACCGACATTGAGTTCGATGTCGCCGTCGGCGACCTGGATTTCTCCTGGAATCATGCTGGGCTCCTGGGCCGGTTCAAACGATGGGGTCATGCACGGTCACAAGCTTCGTGCCGTCGGGGAACGTGGCTTCGACCTGCACGTCATGGAGCATCTCGGCGACGCCCTCCATCACCTGCTCGCGGCCAAGCACTTCACGGCCCAAGCTCATCAGCTCGGCCACCGTGCGGCCATCACGGGCGCCTTCGAGCACCGCCGCGCTGATCAGCGCCACCGCTTCCGGATAGTTGAGCCTAAGGCCGCGGGCCAGGCGCCGTTCTGCCAGCAGTGCGGCAGTGAACAGCAGCAGTTTGTCTTTCTCTCTAGGGGTCAGCTCCATGGCGCTCTCTCAAGTGGCCCAGATGCGCGGCGGGCACGCGGGCAGGCCGAGGACGGCCGGACGCAATACGTGCCAGAGGCGCTGCAGGGTGTGTTGCAGGTTTTGGTTGTCGTGGTCGAGCAGGCGGATCACCAGCAGCGAGCCGAGCAATGTCGCGCCGGCGGGGTTATCCAGTCGGTCGAGCAGCGCACGCACCTGTTCGAGCACGGCCTGGTCCGCAGGCGCTGCGCAAAAGGTGGCGAGCAGCGGATGCCCGGCGAGCTTGTCGAGCCGCCCACCCTCGATACGCAGCCGCTCATGCAGGCCGGGGCCATCAGGCAGATCGATCTGCAGTCGGCTGTCGAGCGCACCCAGGTCGAAACGCTCGTTCATCACCGGTCGCCCCAGGCACAGGGTCTCCCAGGCCAGCAGTCGGGCGCCGGGCGCAAGGCTGAAACGGCTGTCGAGGCTGGCACGGGCGCCATTGAAGAAGATGCTGTCCTGCGGCAACCACTCCAGCGTGCTGCCGGCCTGCAGGTGAAAATGCTGCGCCAGCCGTGCGGTGGGGCCGATGCTGCGGTAGAACTTGCTGGCACCGGGCATGGTCAGCAGCGCATGGCTGCCGGGTTCGAGGTGGATATCCAGCTCGAGCCGGTCACCGGCGACGATGCCACCTGGCGGGTGCAGGACGTACACGTGGCACGGTGCACCTTCGGGGTAGAAAGGCCGTTGCACCAAAAGAGGTCCAAAATGACGACGCGCACCAAGACGAGTCACGCCATCGCGTTCGACGAAGCGCAACTGCAAGTAAGCGCTCCAGCCTGCCGCCTGTTCCGGTTGTTCGATCTGCTCCGCCTGCGACATCCCGCGGCCCCTGATAATCCGTGGCCTGATGGCCGTTTAGAGGGCCAGCCGCGAGGCATCCCCTGGATGCGGCGGGCTGACCACTCGATCAAATTCGCTGGCTGGATATAGCAGGTTGCGGGCCAACTCTGCAGGTGAAGGAAGATGAAACATCTGCGGCGAGGGCTCTGGCATGGGGCATGAGCAGCTGCAACGCCCTTTGGAGGGGCGCAGCCAGGCCCTGTTTCGGTGCCGAGAGGCTCAGGTGAAGGGCGCGAGCATGAAGGGTTCGCTGCGATCGAACTCCCCACCCTTGGAGACCTTCTCGATCATGGACAATTCGTGACTGACCGTTCCCGATCCGCGATGGATGTATTATCGTGGCGAGGTGCGCATATAACAGCCGCCCGAGCGATCGGGCATCTGCAAGACAATCGAGGGTGTCATGAGTAACGAGAGCATTAACTGGGACAAGCTGGGTTTCGACTACATCAAGACCGACAAGCGCTACCTGTCCGTATGGCGCAATGGTGAGTGGGACAACGGCACCCTGACCGAAGACAACGTGCTGCACATCAGTGAAGGCTCCACTGCCCTGCACTATGGCCAGCAATGCTTCGAGGGCCTCAAGGCCTACCGTTGCAAGGACGGCTCGATCAACCTGTTCCGCCCTGACCAGAACGCCGCCCGCATGCAGCGCAGCTGTGCCCGCCTGCTGATGCCGCAGGTGCCGACCGATGTGTTCATCGAGGCCTGCAAGCAAGTGGTCAAGGCCAACGAGAAGTTCGTCCCGCCCCACGGCAAAGGCGCCCTCTACCTGCGTCCCTTCGTGATCGGCACCGGTGACAACATCGGCGTGCGCACCGCTCCGGAGTTCATCTTCTCGGTCTTCGCCATCCCGGTTGGCTCGTACTTCAAGGGCGGCATGAAGCCGCACAACTTCCAGATCTCCAGCTTCGACCGTGCCGCCCCTCAAGGCACCGGTGCAGCCAAGGTCGGTGGCAACTACGCGGCGAGCCTGCAGCCAGGCGCCGAGGCCAAGAAGGCCAATTTCGCCGACGCTATCTACCTGGACCCGCTGACCCATACCAAGATCGAGGAAGTCGGCTCGGCCAACTTCTTCGGCATCACCGCCAACAACGAGTTCGTCACCCCCAAGTCGGCCTCGGTATTGCCAGGCATCACTCGCCTGTCGCTGATGGAACTGGCGCAATCGCGCCTGGGCCTGACCGTGATCGAAGGCGACGTCGAAATCAACAAGCTCGACCGCTTCATCGAAGCAGGCGCTTGCGGCACCGCTGCGGTGATCACCCCGATCGGTGGCATCGAGTACAACGGCAAGCTGCACGTGTTCCACGACCTGGAAAAGGTCGGCCCGGTTACCCAAAAGCTCTATAACGAGCTGACCGGCATTCAGAGCGGTGACGTCGAAGCGCCAGCAGGCTGGATCGTCAAGGTCGCCTGAGGCTTAGCGCCACGCGCAGAGACGGGGCATGCCAGGCAATGGCATGCCCCGTTCTGTTTTTGCGCCACCGGTAGATGAATTTTTCTTAAATCGCCGCTTGTCTATTCTTTGGCACAATCAAATCTCCATTCGCCGCCCAGGAACCAGCATGCCCCGCGTACTGACCATCGAAGACGACGCCGTCACCGGACAGGAAATCGTCGCCGAACTCACCAGCCACGGCCTGGACGTGGATTGGGCCGACAACGGCCGTGAGGGCCTGGCCAAGGCCATCGCCGGGGGATACGACCTCATTACCCTGGACCGCATGCTGCCTGAAGTCGATGGCCTGACCATCGTCACCACGCTGCGCAACCTGAAGATCGCCACCCCGATCCTCATGATCAGCGCCCTTTCCGATGTCGACGAGCGCGTGCGCGGCTTGCGCGCAGGCGGCGACGATTACCTGACCAAGCCATTCGCCTCCGACGAGATGGCCGCTCGCGTCGAGGTGCTGCTACGCCGCAACAGCGTGCCGATGACCCAGACCCGGCTGCAGGTCGCCGATCTCGAACTGGATCTGATCAGCCACGAAGCACGCCGCGGGGAGCAGACCCTCAACCTGCTGCCCACCGAATACAAACTGCTGGAATACCTGATGCGCCATGCCGGCCAGGTGATCACACGGATGATGATCTTCGAAGAAGTCTGGGGCTACCATTTCGACCCGGGCACCAACCTCATCGACGTACACATCGGCCGCCTGCGCAAGAAAATCGATGCGCCCGGCCAGTCGCCGCTGATCCGAACCGTTCGGGGCTCCGGCTATGCCATTGCCGAACCCGTCTAAAGGCTGGAGTTCTTCGACCAGCCGCCTGCTGGCACTGTACAGCTTCCTGTTCGTGGCCTGGAGCTGCATCCTCATGGGGGTGCTGTACTTCGAGGTGTCCAGTTACCTGAACAAGCTGACGCGCCACTCCATGCTGCAGCGCCAGCACCTGTTCGCCCACATGAGCGGCAAGCAGCTCGATGATGCCTTGATCGCCAGCCAGGCCTTCGAGGAGCGCGCTTTTGACGCCTATGGCCTGTTCGACGCCCAGCTCAACCCAATCGGCGGGCGCATCCGCGCCATCCCGCCGGAGCTGGGTATGGACGGCCAGGTGCACGAACTCCAGCGCTGCCTGGACGCCGACGACCCGCATCTTCCGCGCGACAGCTGCGACGCCGTGGCCATCAAGGTGCAAGACGGCCGCTGGCTGGTGCTGGTGCGTGACAACGGCTCGCTGTTCGTGGTGACGCGGATCATTCTCGACGCTTTGCTATGGGGTATCTCCCTGACCCTGATCCCGGGCTTCGCCGGTTGGTACCTGTTGCGACGCCGCCCGCTCAAGCGCATCCGCGCCATACAGGCCCAGGCCGAGTTGATCGTCGCTGGCGACCTCACCCACCGCTTGCCGCTGTCCGCCCGACGCGACGAGCTGGACATGCTTGCCGCCATCGTCAACGCCATGCTCGACCGCATCGAGCGGCTGATGCACGAGGTCAAAGGAGTTTGCGACAACATTGCCCATGACCTGCGCACGCCACTGACGCGGTTGCGCGCCCAGCTCTACCGCATCCGTCAGCAAAGTGCTGCCGACTCGCCCCAGGCCGAAGCGCTGGACCAGGCGATAGGCGAGACCGATACACTGATGGCGCGGTTCCGCGGCCTGTTGCGCATCAGCGAACTGGAAGACCGCCAGCGGCGCGCCGGCTTCGTCCAACTGGACCCGCATGATCTGCTGGTGGAGCTGCATGACTTCTACCTGCCACTGGCCGAGGATGGCGGCATTCGATTGCAACTGCAGCAACCTGAACGACTGGCAGCGCTTCACGGCGACCGGGAATTGTTGTTCGAAGCCCTTGCCAACCTCATGGGCAACGCCATCAAGTTCACGCCAGAGGGCGGCCAGGTGGTCGTGACGGCCCTCCAGAACGAGGCCGGCGTGCATATCGCCATCGATGACAGTGGGCCGGGAATCCCAACCGAGGAGCGGGAGGCGGTGCTCAAGCGTTTCTATCGCAGCGAGGAAGGTCACCGTCACGCAGGGTTCGGGCTGGGGCTGTCGATCGTCGCGGCGATCGTCGACCTGCATGGGTTCGGGCTGGAGGTCGGCGAGAGTGAACTAGGCGGAGCGAGGTTGGTGCTGCACTGCCCGCTGGCAGGCCAGCCCAAGTAGAAACCGGGGCCGCAAAGCGGCCCCGTCAGCGTCTATCAGTCAGCCAGACGCCAGGTGGTCCCACCCTTGCCATCTTCCAGCACCACGCCCATGGCGGTCAGCTGGTCGCGGATACGGTCGGACTCGGCCCAGTTCTTGTCCGCACGCGCCTGCAGGCGCGCCTGGATCAGACCTTCCACTTCGGCAGCGTCGACCTTGCCTTCGGCACCTGCACGCAGGAACTCGTCGGCATCCAACTGCAGCACACCCAGCACATCGCCCAGTTCGCGCAGGCGACCGGCCAGGCCGGCAGCGGCTACGGGGTCGCTGTCGCGCAAGCGGTTGATCTCGCGCACCAGATCGAACAGCACGGCGCACGCCTCCGGCGTACCGAAGTCATCGTTCATCGCCACACTGAAGCGTTCGACGAAGGCTTCACCGCCTTGGGCCGCGACCCGCGGCAAACCGCGCAGGGCATGATAGAAGCGCTCCAGGGCACCCTTGGCATCACGCAGGCTGTCTTCGGAGTAGTTGATGGCGCTGCGATAGTGGCTGGCCACCAGCAGATAGCGCACCACTTCCGGGTGATACTTGTCGAGCACGTCGCGAATGGTGAAGAAGTTGTTCAACGACTTGGACATCTTCTCGCCATTGATGCGAATCATGCCGCAGTGCATCCAGGCGTTGGCGTACTGCTTGCCGGTAGCGGCTTCGCTCTGGGCGATTTCGTTCTCGTGATGCGGGAACTCAAGGTCACTGCCACCGCCATGGATATCGAAGCTCTCGCCCAGGCAGCAGGTCGACATCACCGAGCACTCGATGTGCCAACCAGGACGGCCCGGCCCCCATGGCGACTCCCAGCTCGGCTCACCAGGCTTGACGCCCTTCCACAGCACGAAGTCCAGGGGGTCCTGCTTGGCCTCGTCGACCTCGATGCGCGCACCGATGCGCAAGTCCTCGATCTTCTTGCGCGACAGCTTGCCGTAACCTTGGAACTTGCCGACCCGGTAATACACGTCGCCGTTGCCAGGGGCGTAGGCATACCCCTTGTCGATGAGGGTCTGGATCATCGCGTGCATGCCGGCGATATGGTCGGTGGCACGAGGCTCCTGGTCTGGCGGCAGGATGTTGAGGCGGCGCTCGTCTTCGTGCATCGCGTCGATCATGCGGGCGGTCAGCGCGTCGAACGACTCGCCGTTTTCATTGGCCCGGTTGATGATCTTGTCGTCGATGTCGGTGATGTTGCGCACGTAAGTCAGCTCATAGCCGCTCTTGCGCAGCCAGCGGGTGACCAGGTCGAAGGCCACCATGCTGCGACCATGCCCCAGGTGGCAGTAGTCGTACACGGTCATGCCGCACACGTACATGCGCACCTTGTTGCCATCGAGCGGCTTGAAGGTTTCCTTGGTCTTGCTCAGCGTGTTGTAGATGGTAAGCACGGCGATTCCTTAGCTGCCCCAGGAGTCACGCAGGGTGACGGTGCGGTTGAACACCGGGCGGCCCGGCTGGCTGTCCTTGAGGTCGGCGCAGAAGTAACCTTCGCGCTCGAACTGGAAGCGATCTTCCGGCTGCGCCTGGCCCAGCGACGGCTCGGCGCGGCAGCCGGTGAGCACTTGCAGCGAATCGGGGTTGATGTTGTCGAGGAAGCTGCCGCCCTCTTCGGTTTTCTCGGGGTTGGCCGAGCGGAACAGGCGGTCGTAAAGACGCACTTCGCACTCGACGCTGCCCTCGGCCGGTACCCAGTGAATCACGCCCTTGACCTTGCGACCCTCAGGGTTCTTGCCCAGGGTGTCCGGGTCATAGGAGCAACGCAGCTCGACGATGTTGCCCTCAGCGTCCTTGATCGCCTCGTCGGCACGGATCACGTAGCTGCCGCGCAGGCGCACTTCACCTGCCGGTTCCAGGCGTTTGTAGCCTTTGGGCGGCTCTTCCATGAAGTCGTCGCGATCGATGTACAGTTCGCGGGCGAACGGCAGCACGCGCACGCCCATGTCTTCCTTCGGGTGGCGCGGCAGTTCGAGTTGTTCGACCTGGCCTTCGGGGTAGTTGGTGATGACCACTTTCAAGGGGCGCAGCACGCACATGGCGCGTGGTGCGGTGCGATCGAGGTCGTCGCGGATGCTGAATTCGAGCATCGACATGTCAACCACGCCATCGGAGCGGTTGGTGCCGATCATTTCGCAGAAATTGCGGATCGAAGCCGGGGTGTAGCCGCGGCGGCGGAAGCCCGACAGGGTCGACATCCGTGGGTCGTCCCAGGCGCTGACGTGCTTCTCGTCCACCAACTGCTTGAGCTTGCGCTTGGAGGTGATGGTGTAGTTCAGGTTCAGGCGGCTGAACTCGTACTGACGTGGATGCGCAGGCACCGGCAGGTTGTCGAGGAACCAGTCGTACAGCGGACGATGGCCTTCGAACTCGAGGGTGCAGATCGAGTGGGTGATGCCCTCGATGGCGTCGGACTGACCGTGAGTGAAGTCGTAGTTCGGGTAGATGCACCACTTGTCACCGGTCTGGTGGTGGTGAGCATGGCGAATGCGATACAGGATCGGGTCGCGCAGGTTCATGTTCGGCGACGCCATGTCGATCTTGGCGCGCAGCACACGTTCGCCGTCCTTGAACTCGCCGGCCTTCATGCGGGCGAACAGGTCGAGGTTGTCCTCGACACTGCGATCGCGGAACGGGCTGTTCTTGCCCGGCTCGGTCAGGCTGCCGCGGTATTCCTTGGCCTGGTCGGGCGTCAGGTCGCAGACGTAGGCCTTGCCGCGCTTGATCAGTTCGACGGCCCAGTCATGCAGCTGGTCGAAATAGTTCGAGGCATAGCGCACTTCCCCTGCCCAGTCGAAGCCCAGCCACTTGACGTCACGCTGGATGGCATCGATGTATTCCTGGTCTTCCTTGGCCGGATTGGTGTCATCGAAGCGCAGGTGGCAGACGCCGCCGAATTCCTTGGCCAGGCCGAAGTTGACACAGATCGACTTGGCGTGACCGATGTGCAGGTAGCCATTGGGCTCCGGCGGGAAACGAGTGACGATGCTGCTGTGCTTGCCCGAGTCCAGGTCGGCCTGGATGATCGGCCGAAGGAAGTTCGCAGGGACGGCGGGGGCGCCTTTGGCAGCGGCGTTGGGCGCGTTGTCGGCAGTGGGCTTGCTCATAGGATCCTTGAATGCACGTGTCCGGCCTGGGTAGGCCGATTGAATCAAAGGGCCTATCATAGCCGAAGCAGTCGAGCTGCCGACAGCCGGGCTCGGACAAACTGGCACGATTTCTCCCAGCTTTTTGCCAGAGCCTGGCAAAATGGCCGATGCGCGCCATGTGTCGTGCAAGCCTGATACTGCGTCAGCTGTCCATGCGCACGCTGCGCGCCCTAATTCCCTTATGCCTTGAAAGAGCGAATTTCAGCATGTCCAAAGTCAAACTGAGCACCAACCACGGCGACATCGTCCTGCAACTGGACGCCGAGAAAGCGCCGCTCACCACCGAAAACTTCGTTCAGTACGTCAAGGACGGCCACTACAACGGCACCGTGTTCCACCGCGTGATCAAGGGCTTCATGATCCAGGGCGGCGGCTTCGAGGCTGGCATGAACCAGAAGAAGACCCGCGCCAGCATCCAGAACGAGGCCGATAACGGCTTGAAGAACAAGAAGTACAGCATCGCCATGGCCCGCACCATGGACCCGCATTCCGCCTCGGCGCAGTTCTTCATCAACGCTTCCGACAACGACTTCCTCAACCACAGCGGCAAGAACACCCAGGGCTGGGGCTACGCGGTATTCGGCGAAGTGATCGAAGGCCGTGAAGTCGTCGACGCCATCGAGCAGGTCGCCACCGGTTCCAAGGCTGGCCACCAGGACGTGCCGAAGGACGACGTGATCATCGAGAAAGCCGAGATCATTGAGTGATACTGCTGATCTCCGATCTGCACCTGCAAGAAGAACGCCCGGATATCACCCGGGCGTTTCTTGATCTGCTCGACGGTCGTGCCCGCCACGCCAAGGCGCTTTACATTCTCGGCGACTTCTTCGAAGCCTGGATCGGCGATGACGCCATGACGCCGTTCCAGCAATCGATCTGCCAGGCCTTGCGCCAATTGAGCGACAGCGGCACGGCGGTGTACCTGATGCACGGCAACCGCGACTTCCTGCTTGGCCAGGGCTTCTGCAAGGCCGCTGGCGCCACGCTGCTGCCCGACCCCAGCGTGATCGACCTGGGCGGCGAGCCGGTCTTGCTGATGCATGGCGACACCCTTTGCACCCGCGACATCGGCTACATGAAGATGCGCCGCTACTTGCGCAACCCGCTGACAATGTGGATTCTGCGGCATCTGCCACTGTCCACGCGGCAAAAGCTGGCGCGCAAGCTGCGCAACGAAAGCCGCGCCCAGGTGCGCATGAAAGCCACCGAGATCGTCGACGTCACTCCGCAGGAAGTGCCCAAGGTGATGGCCGCTCATGGCGTCCGCACCTTGGTCCACGGCCACACCCACCGACCGGCGATCCACAAGCTGGTGGTCGACGGACAGCCCGGACGGCGTATCGTGCTGGGCGACTGGGACCGTCGTGGCTGGACTTTGCAGGTGGACGAGCACGGTTTCCATCTCGAGCCATTCGAGTTTTCCTAGCGGCACTACTGGCCCCTTCCGCCGCTACGGCGGAAGGGGCCAGTAGTGCCGCTACACCCCTCTGATCAGCCACACAAGCCCAAAGCCCCAACCCCAGAGCCCCCAAAGCCAGCCCCCCCACTAATCCATGAAAACTCTTTTTTTTTAGGCGCAAGCCTGCAGATTTGCCGTTCTCATTCGTCCTAATAAGTGAGGCACCCATCTTTCGGGAAAAACCACGAAAAGGAGCATTCACATGTACAACCCGCAATCCTCATTGCAGGCCGGGCCGGGCCCGGGCAAGGCGCCCGACGGACCGGTCGCCAGCGGGGACGAACGCCTGGGCAACGAGCAGATCCGCGAACTGCTGCGCAGTTTTGGCCTACGCACCAGCCTCATCCGGCTCAAGGTCATCGACGCACTGCACCACGCAGACCGCAACGGTCGCAGCATCGGTGTGCGCGGTGTGCACGCACAACTGGAAAAACTGGATATCCCTTTGTCATTTCTGAGTGTGCGCGAAGTGCTCAAACGCCTGTGCGCCGAAGGCGTCATCAACTTGGGCAGCGACAAGTGCTACAGCCTCAACCCCGAGGCCCGCGCGGTACTGGATCAGTCATTGCCAAGCTGAACGCCGGGCCGGCCAGCGCTGGCCGGCCGGCATGGTCAAGGCTTGACCTTGCGCCGCAAGATCCCGTTGATCACCACCACGACCACAGCGATGGCGATGGCCAGGATCTGGAAGGTCTGCTCGCTGATGGTCCCCTGCTTTTGCAGGTGGGACAGGCCCAGCATCAGGCCCAATACGACCAGGATGATCAGCAGAGAGTATTTCAGGCGCTGTACGTGTGTCATCGAATGTTCCTTGCAACATCTAGGGCTAATGGCTCGCGACGAGCCGGCGCCATCATACCTTGCCTACCCCAGTCACGGGGCATTTCCTGGTCAATCGAAAGCGACTCCTGGGGGCCGGCACCCTCAATTGCTATTCCAGCGAAAGGTAACGAGAAATCAGGGGCTGTAGGTAAGCGCTGACGTCACTTCCTACATCGTAGGAAACTCCTGCCCGCAAATACTGCTCACCACGCCTACACCCCCTACGCCTCATGGCGCCTAGCGACCAGGCTCGGCACTGCCTGAAAATCCCTCCATGTCCACGATTCCGGATGCCCGGTGATCGTCGACCTGTCACCACGGATGTTCAAGCATCGCACCCCATTTTCCCGGAGGGAGCCTCACATGGAATTGCCAGACCTCACCAGCATCGACATCACCCAGTTGCCCCAATCGTTGCAGGCGCTGATCGAATGCGTAGGTATCGAAAACGCCTACGCCCTGACCTGCGCTTTCGGTGGTCGCCCCAAATACATTCCCAAGCATCGGACGCGCACCAAGCTTGCCGATATTCTCCCACCCGAGGCACTCGACGCTCTGATCAAACGCTTTGCTGGCGTTGCGCTGGAGATCCCTAAACCGGATCATTTCCTGCGCCGGCTACGCAACTTGCAGATCCAAAAGGAAAGCGCCGATGGCTTATCTCGAAGCTTGCTGGCACATAAATACGGCCTGAGCCTGCGCCAGATTGGCAACATTCGCCGCCAGACGTAGTTTTTCAACTTGGACAAAAAGTTTTTCACCTAGAAAATAAAATGAAGACTCGCTACTTGCCCTCCTAAAAATTATGGTCATCGAGTATGGTCGCGGTAGGGATGGCAGTTACCTGTCACCCCCCGCACAAATCCGTACGTGCGGAACTACCGCATACGGCTCCTGCCTCGGGTGGGTGACGCGAAACGATCCTCAGAGTAAGGATGTGCATTCTTAGAGCTCGGTATATAGAGGTCAGCAAGGCGTCCAAAACGTGACCATTGAAGCCGATAACGCTGACTGCGACGCCTGAGGGCTTGCCGCCCGAGACACGGCACACTGCCAGAGGGAAACCCCGGCCAACCGGCAGGTATAGGCTGCCACAGCTGTGCCCAGATACGTACCAGGCCAGAAAGTCCTACCCAGGCGCCCCGTGATTCGATACACGAAGTCACAAATGAAGTACCTCAGGGCATATTTATCAATTTTCTCTGAATTCTTAAAGTTTCTCCATCAGCTGCTCATCACCCAAATGCACACTTGATAGAGGAACTTCCCATGCCATTCATCAGCGTCCGCATCACTCGTGATGGTGTGACCCGAGAGCAAAAGGCTCAGGTAATAAAAGAAATTACTGACACTATGGAGCGCGTGCTTCATAAAGATCCTAAGTTGACCCACATCGTGATCGAAGAAGTCGACACTGATAACTGGGGCTACTCCGGCATTACGACTACCGAGTACAGAAAGCAATTGTCGGAGTCCAAGCCATGAAGCACAGGGTAAAAATCGACTTCGTTTCTGATGTCGTCTGCCCCTGGTGTGCGCTGGGCTCGACTGCCTTGAACCAAGCCATCGCCAACGTAGCCGACGAAATCGACGTCAAGTTGATGTTTAAACCGTTTGAGCTCAATCCCGATATGCCTGCCGAAGGTGAGGACGCCATCCAGCACATGATTCGCAAGTACGGAAGAACTGCGGAGCAGGTGGCGGCACGTAATCAGATGATTATTGAAAGAGGATGGGAGCTCGGCTTGGAGTTCAATCTTCAAAGGCGAACTCACTTTTTCAATACCCATGATGCACATCGCCTGCTGTTCTGGGCGGCGAATGAAGGGCTCCAAAGTGAGCTTCACCGAGTGCTGATTGAGGCTTACTTCGTGAACGGGCAAAACCCTAGCAGTCACGAGACTTTGGTGGCGCTGGCTCAGAAAGTCGGTTTGAACGCCCAGCAAGCGCAGGTATTACTTGAAAGCGGGCAATTCACTGATGAAGTCCGAGCGCTCGAAAATTTTTACTTGGATCGCGGCATCAACTCTGTACCCGCAATGGTACTGGACAATCGGCAAGTCGTCGCAGGCTCACAGTCTGTTGAGTATTACGAGCAAGTGTTAAGGCAGGCGGCACAAGCCGCTTCGTCTAACTGAAAACTTAAATCCATCGTAGAGGAAATATCATGAGCAACTCTCAAAAAGTCATCATCGTAACTGGCGCATCTCAAGGCATTGGTGCAGGTGTAGTGGAAGGATTCCGAGCACTCGGCCACAAAGTGGTAGCGACCTCGCGCTCCATTCAACCATCGACCGATCCAGATATCCTGACTGTTGCCGGTGACATTGCGGATCCGGCCACAGCGGAACGAGTTGTGCGCGAAGCCGTGGCCCGCTTCGGGCGCATCGATACGCTCGTCAACAATGCCGGGATTTTCGTCGCCAAACCATTCACCAGCTACACCAAAGAAGACTATGCGCAGGTCGTTGCGACCAATATGAGCGGCTTCTTCTACATCTCCCAGCTCGCCATCGCGGAAATGGAAAAGAATGGTAGCGGGCATGTGGTCAGCGTCACCACCAGCCTGGTTGACCACGCAATCGACGGCGTTCCGTCGGTAATGGCATCCCTCACCAAAGGCGGCATCAACGCTGCCACCAAATCGATCGCGATTGAGTATGCCAAGCGAGGCATCCGCGCTAACGCCGTGTCGCCTGGCATCATCAAGACCCCAATGCATGGCGCCGAAACTCACGATGCCCTGGGCAAGCTGCATCCCGTCGGTCACATGGGCGAGATCAATGACATCGTTCAAGCGATTCTCTACTTGGACAGCGCTTCGTTTGTCACCGGTGAGATCCTGCACGTCGACGGCGGTCAGAGCGCAGGCCATTGAGGCGGCGCTCAAAGAGTTTTCCGTATTCAGCGAGTACCTCACGCCCGAAGGCATCCTTGCTATCGAAATAGTGGTAGAAGGAGCCTTTCGGTACGGAAACCCGTTTGAGTACCTGTTCAATACCGGTAGTGTTGAATCCTTGCTCGGTCAGCAACTCAGCAGCGTTCTCCGGTCGGTGCAACCGTCTACTGCAGTCCGACACCAAGCCTTCTACCAGCCCCTGTACGGATAAACCCTATGAAGCGGCATTTTGACGATCTGCAGTTGGGAAGTATTGAGCTGTTTTGCCTGTCGGCGGAAGCGGGCAGCTTTACTGCCGCAGCTCAGCTCGCTGGCGTTACTCCGGCCGCAGTGAGTAGGTCGATCCTTCGTTTGGAAAAAAGGCTGGGCTCTCGGCTGTTCGCAAGGACAACCCGAAGCATTCGATTGACCGATGCGGGAAAGGATTTTTTCGAGCAGTGCAGCCAGGCACTCACGCAACTGGTGGAGGCCCAGCAGGCCGTTATGGGCGCTCAAGCCACGCCTTCAGGCCGTCTTCGCATCAGCCTGCCCACGACTTATGGTCACCACCGCATCCTGCCGTTGCTGCCAAAATTTCGGGACCTGTATCCTGAAGTAACGGTTGACATCCACCTTGGTAATCGAAATATCGACTTCGTTGCAGAAGGGTACGATCTGGCGATTCGTGTACGAGCTCAGCCTGACTCCACGATGATTGCGAGGTTGCTGGAGGATGCCAAGCTGGTTGTCGTAGCTTCCTCGGCCTACCTGGAGAAAGTCGGGACACCGCATACCTTGCAGGACCTGGAGCAGCATGAATGCATCCAATTTGAGCTCCCGAGCAGCGGTAGGCGTATCTCATGGCTGTTCCAAGAGGGCGGTCGAGAACGTGAGGTATTCACCGCTGGAAGCTATTCGTGTTCCGACGATGTGTTGGGCGGAGTGACACTCGCCAAGCACGGTGCCGGTTTGTTCCAAACCTACAAATTCATCGTAGAACAAGAGCTGACTGACGGACGACTCGTCGAAGTCTTGAAACCGTTCAGCGGGCGATCGAGACCGTACACCTTGTTGTACCCTCACGGTCGTCATGTCCCGAAGAGAGTGCGAGCTTTTGTGGATTTCCTGGTTCAATATCGCGAAGAGTGGGCTTCGCTTTAGCACGAAAGTTCGTTCCCCGTTTGGTGTTCTGGTAGGGGCGAACGAAACACGACGCAGGATCCCTACACAGTTATGAGAGCTCAATGGGGAGCCAAGCGGATTGGGTGTCTCAATTCTTGGGGGAGTGTGCGCCCGCCTGGGAGTTGAATGCCAACTTACGGCATGGCTGGAAGCCTAAGCAAACCAGCAAAGATGCGCGCTCGCGTCGACTTTTGATCGCTCATGGGCGAACCTCGCCCATCGTCGAGCTCGATTCACGGGGTGCAAGCGCATTGATAACCGTAGCCGCTAAAGCCAGCAGCATGCCAACGGCGGCAAGGCCGATCCAGCCGGCCTGGTGCACGCCATAATTCCCCAATGCGGCGCCGATCGCTCCCCCCAGAAAATACGATCCCATGAATACGGTATTTAGCCGGCTTCTGGCCCCGGTCCTCAGGGTGAATACGCGTGCCTGGTTAGCAACCAGCCCGGCACGATTGCCTAGGTCGAGCAACAACATGCCGAGAATCAGCCAGCCAAGATGTTGCCCGCCCGCTGCGATGCAGGCGAAGCCCAGGACGAGGGTCATCGCGCCGGCTAGAACCATGGTGTGCCTGCCCAGGCGATCGGTCAGCGTGCCAATATAAGGTGACGCGACGATGCCCGACAACGCGACCAGGGCAAACAGACCAATGGTAGCGGAGTCGAGTCCGTATGGAGGTTGTGCCACTAGCGCGGCAAGCGAAGCCCACAGCGCACTGAATGCAGCGAACATCAGCATGCCGCTTGCCGCGCAGTAACGCAGCACGCTTTCCTGTTTGACCAGGCTGCCTAACGAACCCAGGAGCCGCCCGTAGCTTATCGTCTGCAGACTCGTGGTGGCGGGCAGGCGCTTGGCAACGATGAGCAGCAGCAGGACATCGCAGAGCGAGGCCTGCACGAAGACGACTCTCCATCCCGCATGTGCGCCGGCGAAGCCCCCGAGCATGCGCGCCAGTAACAGACCTGCCGAGAGGCCGCTGAGCAGGCTCCCTACGATTCGACCTCGCTCAGCCGGAGTGGCCAACCCCGACAGACAGGGAATGATGAGCTGCGCAGTGATCGCCGTCACCCCGACCAGAAGGCTGCTCACGCACAGCATGGTGAACGTCGGCGCTACCGCGCAAAGAAGCAAGGCAACGGCATTTCCCGCGATGGCCAGCAGCGCGAGTTGGCGTGGCTGTCGACAATCGGCGAGCGGCACGATGAACAACAGGCCTAGCGCATAGCCAAGCTGCGTCAGCGTGGCGATCAGGCCGGCCTGTGTCGGCGCCAGGCCAAACGACGCGGCCATCTGGGGCAGAAGCGGCTGATGGTAGTAGATGGTCGAGACCGCCAGCGCGCAGCACAGAGCCATAAGCGTGACAAGGCGGCTGGAAACTCCCATTGGTGATGCGCAAGACGCAGACATGACGCAGCCCCTTCACTACTGTTGCAAAGTCTGCACGAGCCCGCGGGTGTCGACGATGCTGTGCGCAAACGTCGGCCCGTTCAGTTCGTGCGCCGCGTGCATCATTTCCTTGCTGAAAGCGGCAGTCGCATCGCGGACCAGCGTGACGTGATAACCCAACTCCATGGCGAAGCGTGCGGTCGATTCGATGCAGGTGTTCGCCAGCAGGCCTACGACGATTACATGTGTTATGCCTCGTTGCTTCAGCTGGAAATCGAGGTCGGTATTGGCGAACCCGCTTTGTCCCCAGTGTTCCTGGATGATGATGTCGCCCTCCTGTGGCACGAAGTCGGGATGCCATTCGCCGCCCCAGGACCCCTTGGCAAAGGTGTGACGTTCCTGGATCAGGCGTTGGGTGGGATTGGGGTGATCCCAGCGGGTGTAGTCGCCGGGCTGCCAGCGCCGATGAGGCACGTAGTACACCTGAATTGCTTGTGCTCGCGCGGCGGCAACGGTCATGCGCAGGTTGTCGAGCAGTCGCACTTCATCCGCAACGCTTCTGAGCATGGAATAAAGCTTGCCGCCATCGGACAGGAAGTCGTTGTAGGGGTCGACCAGCAGCAGAGCGGTCCGCTCCGAGGCATACACAGGATGGGTCATAAGGGTGCTCCAGGTGAGAGAGGCGTTCTGGGACGTGTGCTATACCGGCAAATGCCGCGCTGCGACAGCGCATGCCGCAGAGGCTTCATATTAACTATGAAAATCATAGTGTCAACGAGGATGAGGCTTTGAGCGTTATTCCATGCGACATGGTTAATCTCACTGGGTTACTATGAAAACAATAGTTTCTACGGAGAAAGCAGCGTGAAGTCGATGCTGGACGTGACAAGCGATACGGTGTGCCCGGTGGCACGCTCGATGGATTTGGTGGGCGACAAATGGACCATTTTGGTCCTGCGTGAGCTGTACATGGGCGCGACACGCTTCGAGGAAATGCAGATCCAAACCACCGCTACGCCCCAGATGCTGACTTCGCGCCTGAAAGCGCTGGAGGCGAACGGTCTGGTCGAACGCCGGCCCTATAGCGAAAAGCCTCTGCGCTACGAATATCATCTGACCGACAAGGGCTGGGACTTCTATCCTGTGATCTACGCGCTGCGCGCTTGGGGCGAGAAGTGGTGCAAGAACCCGGATGAGGGGTTGGCCGTGCATTTCGTGCACCGCGCCTGCGGCCATGATGTGGGGGTGGCCAGCGTTTGTCCTCACTGCGGCGACGCTGTGGAACGCAAGGACTTGGAAGCGCTGATCAGCGATCGTTTTCTCGACGAACGCGAGTCTCGTCGTGAAGCCTTCAAGCGAAAATAGCTGAGGCTAAAAGGCCTTCCTCTACTGATATATTTGGATTCTGAGTGAGCGCATGAAGGGAAGCGATTATGCGTCCCGCCATGATCGAGCGATCACTGCGTCTCAGCTAGTGCACAGCAATCCAATGTGACATTTCGGCCTGGTCATTTCAGTCGTTTTTGAACAACGTCGTCAGATGCAGTGCCAGCCCCGCCGAAGCGGGGCTCAGAAATCACGCTTGTAGAAGATATCCAGAGAGCTGGCCACGCCGCTGGCGGCTTCCAGGTACACCTTCTTGCTCAACTTGTAGCGCAGCGCGATGGTGTTGGCCGGCTCGAATACCCCTACCCCATAGCGCAGGCTGAGGCGCTCGGTCAGGTTGCCGCTGGCGACAACGCTGGTGGAGTTGCCGGCCCCTTCCGTGTCGAGTTGGAAGTCCTCGATACCAAGGCTGGAGGCAAGGCTGCCGGTCACCCCTGCGCTACCGGCCAGCCCCAAGCCCAATGCCGCTTCTGCGAGCATGTTGTTATCTTCACCACTGTTATTCAGCGGTCGCCCCAGAACCAGGTAGGACAATGCCTGCTCCTGGCTCATCGCCGGCTCCGAGAACACCTGGGTGGTGGGCTGCTCGGCGCTGCCGCTCAAACGGATCCCGGCAATCACGTCATCGACCTTGCGAATGGCTTCGATATCCAGATAAGGCTGATCGATGGGGCCGGCGAACAACAACCGCGCCCGGCGGATGGTGAGGCGTTGACCGTAGGCCCGGTAGCGGCCGTCGGCGAGGCTCAGTTCGCCACGGGTGTCCAGGTTATCGCCGATGTGCACATGACCAAGCAGATTGGCCGTCAGGCCGAAACCACTGAACGAGAGCTTTTCCTGGCCCACCTCGACATCGATGTCCATGGCTACGGCCATCGGCGTCTGCCCCTGCTCGGTCTGATGACCGACGATAACCGTATCGTCCGACACCTTCACCGTCGATGGCGGCAGTTCGCGCACGACGATCTCACCCTTGGGCACCCGCACCTTGCCCGTCACCGCCAGCTTGTCGTCGACCAGGCGCACGTTGAGGTCGGGCGAGGCTTCCAGCGTGGCATAGGGCTCGACGGTAACCGGCAGGCGCTGGCCCTGCAGACGCAGATCCATTGCCAGCGCCTGGCCCCAAGTCAAGTCGCCGGACAGCTGCCCACGGCCACTCGCTCCGCTCTGCCAGGCGCCATCCAACTGAATACGCTCACCTGCAATCAATGCCTGCAACGACAGACGCTCGAAACTGACCGGGAGCTCTGCACCGCTGACTTCGCCGCCGGTAAGAGCGAGGTTGCCATTGATCTGCGGAGCCAGCAGCGTACCGGACAAGCGCCCAGTGCCGTTGAGCTGCCCCGTCAAACGCTCGACCATAGGCACGAACGGCCGAGCCACCGACAGGTCCAGGCCGGCCAGGCGGAAGTCGCCGCTCAACGGCTTGTCCTTGCCCAGTGGATCGAGGCGCGCATTGAGGTTCAGCTCACCGAGCCGATCGCCACGAAACACCAGACGAGTGTCGACCCGACGCGGTGCCAGGGTGCTGTCCAGGCGCAGGGTCTGGTAGGGAAAGTCGATCCACTGCCCTTTGTCACGTACGCGCAGGGTGCCGCCACTGGCGTCGACGACCAACGTGCCCTTGGGGCCACTGTCCGGAATATCGAGGTTGACGTCGGCGTTGAGCAGGCCATGCCAGGCGAAATCCTTGGGCAGCCACTGCGCCAGGCTGTCCAGCGGGAACTGCTTGAGGTGATAGCGCAGCCTCGGCTCCGGCGCCAGGCGTTGGTCGTCGCCGCACAGGCTGGCCTGGCCCGAGCGCCAGCAATGGGCACCGAAGTCCACCTGGCCACTGGCCAGGCGCTGCAAACGCGCCGGGGCCTGCAGCTGCCAGTCCTGACCACCGGCCTGGATCCGCCCACTGGCCAGGCGGCCGCGCCAGTCACCCTGCTTCAATTGACCATCGAGCGCCAAATCCAGCTTGAGTTGCGGACCGTCCAGGCCGAGGGTCATGGCCTGCTGGCGGATATCGCCGCTGCCGTTGACCTGGAGCGTGCCCATGGCGGTTTCGCCCAGGCGGATGCCATTGGCGGTGAGGTCGACAACGCCACGCTGGGCGCTGTCCAGTCGCGCATTCAGCGCCAGGCGCTGGATGCGGTTATCGGCCTGAGCCACCTGCTGGCCTTGCAGGGTAAAGGTGCCTTGCGGCGCCTTGAGCGTGCCGGCGACGTCCAGCCGACCTTTCACCTGGCCCTGCAAACCCGGCCACAACTGCCCCAGGCGTGGCAGGTCGAGGTCGATTCGCCCGGCCAGGCGTTGCTGCAGGCTGCCACTGCCATTGATGCGGTTATCACCCAGGCGCACGGCCAACGCCCCCAGCGTCCACTGCTGGTCTGCGCCTTTGGCATCAACCTTGAGCACCGCTGGCTGCCCGCGCAGCCGGCCTTTGAGGTCGAGTTGCGCATCCAGGGACAGTTGCTCGCCTTTCAACTCGCCCTTGCTACGCAGCGGGCCGGCCAGGGTCCCCGGCAACTCGGCGAGCCAATAGGCAGGGTCGAGTGCAGACACCTGCACGTCGACGTCCCACGCCAAGGTGTCGCCGAAGCGCACGGCAACGGAGCCTGCTGCCTTGCCTTGGCCTGCGTTGAGCGCAAACTCCGGCAGGCGTACCTGCTGGAGGTCGCCCTCGAACGGACTGGCGACGCTGAATGCGCCGGCCGGGCCATCGAGGTCGCCGGCAAAGGTGCCTTGATACATGCCGTCAAGATACCGGACTTGGGCGTCGAGGCGCTTGAGGGTCACCTCAGGCGGGGTTTCCAGGGGATACAAGCGCAACCAGGGGAAGTCCTGCCAAACCAGCCGCGCCTCGGCCTTCAGTGCCTGCTGCCAGTCGGCACTGGCCGACAGGCTGAGACGTTGAGTCTCGCTGGCGCTGAGATCGAGAGCGGCCAGCCGCGCCCCCTTGGCATCGACCCGACCGGCCAGCACCAGCGCCACGGGTGACTGTTCGGCAGGCAGGCTGGCCGTGCCTGCCAATTGGTATCCCTTGAGCAGGTCGCCGTTGGCATCGAGTTTCAGTTGGTTGAGTTGCAGGGTGTCCGGCAGCGTTGCGCTCGGCTTGAAGGCATCGCTTTGGATGTGCAACTTGGCCGGCAGGTGCTCGGCCAGCGCCTGCACCTCGCCATTAAGCCGGGCTTGCAGATAACCGCTGCTGGTGGCCTGTAGATTGAGGGTCTTCTGCAGCTCGCCGGTGGCGGTGAGGGCCAGTAGCCAGGGCTGGCCGTCCACAGTCGGCAACTGTACGTCGCCTTCGAGGCTCAACGGCCAGTCGCCCTCCGGTTGCAGGTCGCCGTGCAGGTCGACCCGCAGGTCATCACGTTGCAGTTGCAGACTGTCGATGCGCATGCCACTGCTGGTCCAGCGTGCAACCAGCTGCAGGTCGCCCAGCAAGTCGCTGCCATCGAGGCGCAACTGGCCGACCTTGACTTCACCCAGTTCGATGGCCACCGGCAGGCGCAGGGCCGGCAGCAGCACCGGACCTGGCTCGGCGGGCTGATCGCTGGGGGCGAAGGCCATGTCGATGCGTTGCGCCTGCAAACGCTCGACGCACAGGGTCGCACGCAGCAGGCAGGCCGGCGACCAGGCCAGTTGCGGCTGCTGCAGCTCTACCTGGTTGCCTGCGCTGTTCCAGCTCAACCGGCTGGCTTGCCAACTACCACCCAGACGGCCCTGGAAGTCACTGACCTCCAGCCCAGGGACGCGCTCCAGCAACCAGCGGCTGCCTCCTTCGCTGGCCAGCAGCGTGGTCACTGCCAAGACCACCAGCAGCAACAGCGCCAGCACAGGCAGCACAACGAATTTGACTACACGCATCACAGCTCCGGCCCCATGGAAAAGTGCAGGCGGAAACCGCCGTCATCATCGAGCGCATGAGCCAGGTCCAGGCGCAGCGGCCCTACTGGCGACACCCAGCGCACTCCGATACCGACGCCCGTCTTGAGGCTGGGCAGCTCCAAGGTGTTGAAGGAGTTACCCTGGTCGACGAAGGTGGCCACACGCCACTTCTCGGCCAGCGAATACTGGTACTCGACGCTGCCCGCAACCAGATAACGGCCACCGATGCGGTCGCCGTCACTGTTGGTCGGCGACAACGTCTGGTAGTCATAACCACGCACGCTTTGATCGCCACCGGCGAAGAAACGCAGCGATGGTGGAATATTGTGCTTGTAACCGTTGGTGGCGCTGCCGCCGAACTGCACACGCCCGAGCAGGCGATGGCGGCGGCCGACGGTGGTCAGGCCTTTGAGCAGGACGTTGCCATGCAGCAGGTTGGTGTCCGACACCAGGCCTTCCTTGGCCGCCTGCACGTCGAACTGCAGACGGTAGCCATTGTGCGGGTCGATCCGATTGTCGCTGCGCAGGTAGGAAAAACTCACGCCCGGCATCAACAGGTTACTCAGCCCCGCGTCATCACCTAGGCGGTATTCCTCACGCTGGTACTTCAGCGACACCACCCGTTGCCAGCCACTGGGCAACTTGCTGTGCCATTCGGGACCCACGGTGAGCAATTTGCTGAGGGTATCGGTACCGGCGATTTCCTCGTACTGGTAGCCCCCGGCGAAGCGCAGCTTGTCGGTCAGCGGCGGATCGAGGGGAATGTCGTACCACAATCCGACGTTCTGCCGCGGGGCTGAAAGCTCGGTTTCCCAGCCATAACTGTGGCCTTGGGGATTGACCCAGTGGCGGGTCCAGTTGGCCTTGCCACGCGGGCCGACGTCGGTCGAAAAGCCCAGGCCCAGGCCCAGAGTGCGCGGCTTGCGGCTGTCCAGGCGAACATCGACGGGAATCTCCTGGCCAACCGCCGCGGTCGGTGCCGCATCCACCCGTACTCCTTCGAAGTAACCGCTGGACTGCAGGTCGTTGTTGAGTTCAGCGATCAACTGCGAGTCATAGGGCGTGCCAGGCTCGAACGACACCATGCGCTGCAACAGGTCTTCGTCCAAGGGCGTGTCGCCGTCGAAATGCACGGCGCCCAGGTAGTAGCGGGGTCCGCTCTGGTAGACCAGATCGATATCGGCAACCCCGGCCTGTGGATCGACGGCCAAACGTTGCTGACTGAAACGACCGCTGAAGAAGCCGTAGCGCAGGGCTTGATTCTGGATCAGCCGCTTGGCGTCCTCGTATACCCCGTGGTTGAGCTGTTCGCCTGCGCGCAGTGCTTTGCTGTCCGGCACCCTGAACGCCTTAAGTTCGCTGGCTGGCCCCTCGACACGCACGGTGACGTTGCGCAAGCGCACAGGCTCACCGGTTTGGATGCGCAGAACAAGCTGGGGCGAGCCATCGGCCTTGGCCGGTGGTTTGACCTCGGTGTCGATCTGCGCCTGATAGTAGCCAAGTGCCTGCGCCGCTTTGCGAGCCTGCTCCTGGGCGCCACGACTAAAGCGCAGCAGCGCTTCCTCATCGCGGTCTCCCAGGCTGCCTATATAGCCTTCGACATTTGCCTTGAGGTCCTTGTTGGCCGGCGCGACTTTCACCAGCAACTCGCTCTGGCCCCATGCGGTAAAACTGGCGGCCCAGAAAACCAGGCCCCAGGTCAGTCTTCCTGAATACGTCATGCCGCGCATGCTACCAGAGCCAGCCGCTCAAGGGAGCGGCCTGGGCGAAGTTCACACGGGTGTCGCTTTTGAAGAGGAAGGATTCGGATGAAAGAACACCCGCTCTCGTATTGGTCCTACCGCAATTTCACCGATTTCCTCATAGCCCTGGCGCTGGTAGAACGCCAGGTAATGCTCATTGCCGGTGTCCAGCACCACCCCTTGGGTGGTCGGATCCTCGGCACACCAGTCGTGCACAGCCTGTAACAATTGCTCGCCATAATGCCGCCCCTGGAATTGCGGATGCACCCCGAGCAACGGCAGAACATGGACCGGGTCGGTCGGCAGGCAACCGGCCAGTGCGGCCTGGTAATCCATGAAGCGCCGAGTACAGCGCAAGCCAGTACCCAACATCATGCGCAGACGCCAGGCCCAACTGTCGACGACGCCAAGCCGGCGCCGGGGCGGTACGATCAGGGCAAGGGCGATGAGGCGGTCGTCGAGCAGCAGGCCGATGGCTGGCAACTGCAGGTAGAAATGCTGGCGCACCCATTCCCGCACCCAGGTGCGCAGCCGCCGCTCGTAGCCAGGGCGTTGCGCCTCGAACAGGTAGGCGAAGGTGGGCTCATGGCGGTAAGCGTTGTACAGCAACGAGCGCGCCTCACGGCGAAAGCCGCCGTCCAGTTGGCAGACCGTTGCCTGCGGGGCATGGGTATCGGGCATCGCGCTCCTCCTTGGAAAGATTCGTTCAGTGCCTTGGAGGCGCGTAGAGGCGCATCGTTCAGCCTCATCAGCACGTTAGCAGTCACCTTAACAGGCCGCCACGCTGGTGATGAGGGTCGATGTCGGCTAGCATCGCGCCTTTTACCAGGATCATCTTTGCCATGAAGATCGTCTGTTTCAACATCAACGGCCTGCGTGCCCGCCCGCACCAACTGGCGGCGCTGATCGACAAGCATCAGCCGGACTTGATCGGCCTGCAGGAAACCAAGGTCAGTGACGATCAGTTCCCGCTGGCAGATGTCCAGGCGTTGGGCTATCACGTGCATTACCACGGCCAGAAAGGCCACTACGGCGTCGCCCTGCTCTCGCGCAAGCCTCCCCTGGCGTTGCACAAAGGCTTTGCCACCGATGAAGAGGACGCCCAGCGGCGCTTCATCTGGGGCACGTTCGAAGACGCCGACGGCAATCCGATCACCGTCATGAATGGCTACTTCCCCCAAGGCGAAAGCCGCGACCACCCGACCAAGTTCCCGGCCAAGCAGCGTTTCTACAGTGACCTGCAGGCCCTGCTCGAAGGTCAGTTCACTGCCGAACAGCCGCTGCTGGTGATGGGTGACATGAACATCTCGCCCCAGGATTGCGATATCGGCATCGGCCCGGACAACGCCAAGCGCTGGCTCAAGACCGGCAAGTGCAGTTTCCTGCCCGAGGAACGCGAGTGGATGGAGCGCCTGAAGAACTGGGGCCTGGTAGACAGTTTCCGCCACCTGCACCCGGAGGTAGCCGACCGTTTCAGCTGGTTCGACTATCGCAGCCGCGGTTTTGAGGATGAACCCAAGCGTGGTCTGCGCATCGACCTGATCATGGCCTCTCAGGGTTTGCTGCCACGGGTCAAGGCGGCGGGCGTCGACTACGAGCTGCGCGGTATGGAAAAGCCATCTGACCACGCACCGATCTGGCTGGAGCTGGGCTGATGCCAGCGGCCCCGTCGCCTGTAGCCGGCTGACCGGCGATGGGGCCTTGGCAGTCTTGGCCTACAACCCCAAACGCAACGCCTGCCCTACCCCTGCCCCGCGCGCATCGTCCGCGGCACTGACCAGGGCAAAGTTGTACGCACCATGGGACCAGTAACGCGCCTCCAACTGCCCATCTACACGCTGCCCATCGGGCATGCGCCCGAACAGCTTGCCGGGCGAGCGCATGAACAGGCTGATCCGCCGCCCCTGCTCGTCTTCGAACACCAACAGCGCTGCCGGCCCCTGTTCGTTGCTGAGCAATCGTGCACCTACCGGTGCGAAGCCATAGCCGCCGAGGTCCGGCAGCGGACCCACCTGGTCGAAATGCTGGCCTAGCCAGGCACGGAGCATAGCCGGATCGCTGGCCTTGACATCCAGCGCCTGGCTGGCGGCAAACATGCGGTGCGCCTGCAGCGCATCGGCCATGGGCAACACACTGTCCACCAAAGCCATGTCCCTGGCCTGCCAACCGCCCAGCCCACCTACGCCGAGGGCTACCAGCAAGACTGCCGCCGATGCCCAGCGGCGCTGACGACGCTGGCGCAACTGCCGGCGCAATCGGCTCAGATCCAGTTGGGGCGCTCCTGGCAACTCACCCATCCCGGCTAATGCAGTGCGCAGGCGCCGAGCGTCGCTGCGCCAAGCCTCGACGCGCAGGGCCTGTTCAGGATTGGCAGCCAGCCACGCCTGCACCTCGGCCCGTCGCTGCGGGTCCAGGCGCTCGTCGATATACGCATGCAGTTCGTGCTCGCTGGGAATCAGGCGCGTCATTTCAGCCTCCGCAAGGCCGGGGGCGGCGGGTTGCCCTCGGTCAATTCACGTAACGCGGCGCGGGCGCGCGACAGGCGCGACATCACCGTACCAATGGGTATGCCCAAGGCTTGGGCGGCCTCTTTGTAACTCAGTCCCTCGACACTGACCAACAGCAGCAATGCCCGTTGTTCCGCACTCAGACGGGCGAAGGCTCGCAAGTCGGCCTGGGCCATGACGATGCTCTCGGTGTCGCTGGCCAGCGGCTCGCTGGCAGCCTCGCCGAGGCCGAACCAGGACAGCCAGCGGGCGTGCAGGCGCTCACGACGTTTACCGTCGAGGAACAGCCGATACAGGATGGTGAACAACCAGGCGCGCAGGCCATCGGCATCACGCTGCTGGTCGCTGCGGCTCAGGGCCCGCTCGACCGTAGCCTGGACCAGGTCATCGGCACCACCGGCATCGCGGGTCAGCCAGAGGGCAAAGCGACGCAGGCGTTGCAGCAGCTCGCGCCACTGGGTGTCATCCAGCTCATGCATGGCAAGATTCCGGGCTTTGGATGTGGGTCAGTGTAAGAGGCAGACGTCTGAGCAGGAAATCTATTCCCAGGCAGGGAATAAGTTTTGCCCTGCCGCGTCGTACACGCACCTCAACTGCAATGGACACATGCCATGAAAGCTCCCCTGCACGGTCTGCCCAAGGCGTTGCGCCTTGGCGGGATCGGCGCGACATTGCTGGCGCTGGGCGGCGCCTTCGCCTATGCCGCCGGCTGGGTCGGTGGCCCCGCGCTGACCCCGCAGCGCATCATCGACACTTTCGAAGCCCAGGCCGGTCATCATCCAGGCTATCGGAAGAACCACGCCAAGGGCCTTTGCGTCAGTGGTTACTTCCAGGCCAGTGGGCAGGCTGCCGCACTCTCCACCGCCCGCGTGTTCAGCCAGGCCCGGGTACCGGTGATCGGCCGCTTCGCCATCGGCGGCGCCAATCCCTTCGCGCCGGACACCAGTGTTCCAGTGCGCAGCCTGGCGCTGCAGCTCAGCAGCGATGACGGCCAAGTCTGGCGCACTGGCATGAACAATCCGCCGGTACTGGCGGTGAGCACGATAGAAGGTTTCTACGATCAGGTACTGGCCAGCGCACCGGACCCAGCCACTCGCAAACCCGACCCGGCCAAGCTGCAAGCCTTCTTCGCTGCCCACCCGGAAAGCGCGGCGTTTCGCCAGTGGGCCGCCAACTACAAGCCGAGCGACAGTTTTGCCAACACCCAGTACCACAGCATCAACGCCTTTCGCCTGATCGATGCGCAGGGCGCCGAGCATCCGGTGCGCTGGCAGCTTGAGCCGCAGGCCGCTTTCACGCCCCTGCCGGGACAGGTTGACGACAAGCAGTTCCTCCAGCACGACCTGCAGCAGCGCCTGGCCCAGGGGCCGCTGCGCTGGACCCTGCGCCTGACCCTGGCCGAACCCGGCGATGCCGTCGACGATCCCGCCCGTCCCTGGCCAAGCGAACGACGCAGCGTCGACGCCGGCACCCTGGTGCTGGAAAAGGTCGACGGGCCAGAACAGGGTGCTTGCCGCGATCTGAACTTCGACCCGCTGATCCTGCCGAGCGGTATCCGCCCCTCCGCCGATCCGATCCTCGCGGCGCGGTCGACCGCCTATTCGGAGTCGTTCAACCGCCGCAGCCGAGAATCGCTGCAAACCGGAGCCCGCCCATGAAACCTCAAGCCTTCCACCCCGTCGCACGCCTGCTGCATTGGCTGATGGCGCTACTGATCCTGGCCATGCTGTTCATCGGTGTGAGCATGGTCGGCGACCTCTCGCCCCGGCACACTTGGCTGCTGCCCCTGCACAAGGCCATTGGCCTGGCATTGCTGGTGCTGGTACTGGTACGCATTGGCCTGCGCCTGACCCTTGCGCACCCGGCCCTGCCCACCGACCTGCCCCCCGTGCAACGGTTCGCTGCGGGTGCCTCGCACCTGCTGCTGTACGGTTTGATGCTGGCCATGCCGCTGTTGGGATGGGCCATGCTGTCGGCAGGTGGCTATCCGCGTCCGCTGCAATTGCCCGCCATCGCTCCCCATGACCTGCAGCTGTATGCCATGCTGCGACAGGCCCATGGTTGGGCGGGCTATCTGTTGTTCGCTACCGTCCTGGTCCACCTTGGCGCAGCCCTGGTGCATGCCTGGGTACGTCGGGACACGGTGATGCGCAGCATGTGGCCTGGGCCGTTGGGGCGTAGCGAATAGCGGGTCGACATCGGGTAAGCATTCTCTTGACATCCTCCCCGCCCTAAAGGACGGGGATTCCTACAGGTAGACGGCCATGCCCGACCGCGAGAATGTTCTTCGCCGCGTTAATGTCGCGGTCGTGAGTGACACCACACTCACAAGTCCATTCTCTTATTCCAAGGCCTGTCCTACCTTTCGGACTACTGGGCGGAGTTCGCACGCCTCGCTATCCCTTCCCGCACTAAAGTACGGGGTATCTCGCGGAGAAAACCGATGAACGTCGCCCAGGACCCTGCCAATCTGTCCGCCTCCCGCCTGGACCTGCGCCCGCTGCTGCTGGCGAACATGGCCTGTACCATGTCGATGATGGCGTTCGTCGCCCTGATCGGACCGATCGCCCGGCTGCTCGGCATGGCCACCTGGCAGGCCGGCGCGGCGGTTACCGTGGCTGGCGTGGTCTGGGTGCTGCTGGCAAGGCCCTGGGGGCGAGCCGCCGACCGCCTTGGACGGCGGCGCATTCTGTTGCTGGGCAGCGCCGGCTTTACCCTGGCCTACTGGCTGATGTGCCTGTTCATCGAAGGCGCCCTGCGCTGGCTGCCAGGGGCGACCCTGGCGTTCGTCGGCCTGATCATCGCCCGTGGCTGCATCGGAGCGTTCTATGCCGCGATTCCGGTAGCGTGCAATGCCCTGATCGCCGACCATGTCGAGCCACGCCGACGGGCTCGGGCCATGGCCTCACTGGGTGCAGCCAATGCGGTCGGCCTGGTGGTCGGCCCGGCGCTGGCCGCGCTGCTGGCGCGACACAGTCTGAGTTTGCCGTTCCACGTAATGTCGCTGCTGCCTGCCGGGGCCTTTCTCTATCTACTGTTGCGCTTGAGAACACGCCCCTTGCCCCACAACCATGCGCCTAGCCCGGTACACCTGGCTGATCCGCGCCTGCGCCGCCCCCTGCTGGTGGCCTTCAGCGCCATGCTGGCAGTGACGGTATCGCAGATCGTGGTCGGTTTCTTTGCCCTCGACCGCCTGCAACTGAGCCCGGCCGAAGCTGCCCAGACGGCCGGCATCGCCCTGACCACGGTGGGCGTGGCACTGATTCTGGCGCAGTTCCTGCTGCGGCGGCTGGAATGGCCACCGCTGAAGATGATCCGGGTGGGCGCCAGCGTTTCGGCGCTTGGTTTCGCCTGTGGCGCGGCGGCCACCTCCGCCTCCTGGTTGTGGGCCTGCTATTTCATTGCCGCGGCGGGCATGGGCTTCGTCTTCCCGGCCTTTTCCGCACTGGCCGCCAACGCCATGCAAGCCAACGAGCAAGGCGCCACGGCCGGCTCGATCGGCGCAGCCCAGGGCATGGGCGCAGTGATCGGACCATTGGCCGGGACCCTGGTCTACGCCCTCGATCCGCGCCTGCCGTTCCTGGCAGTGGCTGCGCTGTTGCTGCTGGTCGGGCTGTGGCCGATGCCACGCGTCAAACTAGCCTGAGAAGCACAGCGCGCAAGCGAGCAGAGTATGTTTTAATGCCTCGCCCATTATTTTTGACACCTTTGACAACCCTTCTTTTCTGACTTCAAGGCGGCTATGGACACGGGGACACGACTCAAACTGGTGCGTGAACGCAATAACCTCTCCCAGCGGGAACTCGCCCGCCGCAGTGGGTTGACCAACTCGACCATTTCGCAGATCGAGCAGAACCGCGTCAGTCCATCGGTCAGTTCGCTGAAAAAGCTGCTCGAAGGCATCCCCATGACCCTGGCTGAGTTCTTCAGCTTCGACGAGCCGGTTCGCGAGGAGCGTTTCGTGTTCCGCGCCGGCGAGCAGCCGGACCTCGGTCGCAACGGCCTGCGTATGCTGCTGGTCGGGGCCAGTGTCGAAGCGCGGCAAATGCGCATGTTGCGTGAGCTCTACGCCCCGGGCGCCGATTCGGGCGAGCCGATCGTGC
Source organism: Pseudomonas putida (assembly GCF_004357765.1). GTDB lineage: Bacteria > Pseudomonadota > Gammaproteobacteria > Pseudomonadales > Pseudomonadaceae > Aquipseudomonas > Aquipseudomonas putida_U. Next base: position 459,232 of record NZ_SMTE01000001.1, read on the forward strand.
ACGCCGAAGGCGAAGAATGCGGCCTGGTGACCCGAGGCACGGTGGAGTTGTGGGTCGATGGCCAGGTCAGCGTGCTGAACTCTGGCGATGGCTACTACATCCCGACCACCCTGCCGCACAGCTTCAAGAATATCGGCCCCGACGAGGCCGAGATCATCAGCGCCAACACCCCGGCCAACTTCTGACCGCAGGCGCCCCGATGAGGCACCTCCTCCTGCTGGCCAGTCTGCTGCTGGCGCTCCCGGTATCGGCCGAACAAGCCTGCCCCGAAGGACAATATCCGGTGTGCCTGTTGGGGTGCTTCTGCGCCCCGATCGATCCAGGCCAGGCTGGCCAGGTGCTCAAGGATGTCGAGGTGATGGCCTCGGCCAGTCTTGCCTTTGCCTTGCGCCAGGCGCGCGACCAGGCGGCTGCCCTGGGCAGCGAACCGATCCCTTTGCATATCCGTGCGCAGCTTGAGCCGTGGTACGACTTTGCCGTGCTGGACGCAGCGCGCTACCGGGTTGGCGACGAGCAACAGCTCAGTGCGGCCAATGCCATGCTGCAGAACCCGGATGTAAATGCGGTCACCTTGATCGACACGATCGTGTTCCGCCATGCCGACGATGCCGAGGACAACGTGGCGTTGTGGGCCCACGAGCTCAAGCATGTCCAACAGTACCAGGAGCTGGGCGTCGAAGCGTTCGCCCAGCGTTACACCCGCGACTACCAGGCGCTGGAGGAGCCGGCCTATGCGATCGAGGCCGAGGTGAGAAAGGCATTGCGTGGACGCAGTTCAGGGCACGCACGCTGAGCGCGCCCTGCCATTATCAATGGCCCTGCGACTCAAGGCGCAGCGGTCGCCTGCTCCGCCGCCACTTCACGGCTGGCATAGCGCTGCGCCAGGACCGCACAGACCATCAGTTGAATCTGATGAAACAGCATGAGCGGCAAGATCATCGCGCCAATGCCGCTGCCGACGAACAATACCTGCGCCATCGGCACCCCCGTGGCCAGGCTCTTCTTGGAGCCGGCGAAGACGATGGTGATGCGATCCTCCACGCTGAAGCCCAGTACCTTGCCGAGCAAGTGGGTGCCGAACAGCACCACCGCCAACAGAATGCCGCAAACGGCAAACAAACCTGCCAGGTGCTGGGACGACACCGTATGCCACAGACCCGTGACCACCGCTTCGCTGAATGCGGTGTAGACCACCAGCAGAATCGAGCCCTGATCCACCAGCTTCAGCCAACGGGCGTTGTGCTTGACCCAAGCGCCAATCCAGCGGCGCGCAATCTGTCCGGCCACGAATGGCACCAGCAATTGCAGGGTGATCTTGAGCACGGCATCCAGGCCGGAGCCGGTGTCGCCACTGGCGCCGAGCAGCATCATCACCAGCAGCGGAGTGAGGAAGATGCCGATCAGGCTGGAGGCAGCAGCGCTGCAGATGGCCGCGGGGACGTTACCGCGCGCCAGCGAGGTGAAAGCGATGGCCGATTGCACGGTGGCTGGCAGCGCGCAAAGGTAGAGAATCCCCAGGTACAGCTCGTTACCGACCAGCGGCACGAACAATGGCTTGAAGGCCATGCCCAACAGGGGGAAGAGCACGAAGGTGCAGGAAAACACCAGCAGGTGCAGGCGCCAGTGCCCGGCGCCGGCGATGATCGCTTCGCGCGACAATTTCGCCCCGTGCAAGAAAAACAGCAGGCCGATGGCCAGGTTGGTCAGCCAGCCGAAATAGACAGCGCCATCGCCCGAACAAGGCAGCAAAGTGGCGATCGCTACAACGCTGAGCAAGGCCAGGGTGAAGTTGTCGAACAACATCCGCACATACTTCATAACAGTTTCCATCTTGTCGTTGTCCAAACCGCGACGATACCGTCTGCTGTTGCTTCCTGCTAACGCCAGAGCTCCCGCCGATATCGCTCAACGGACACCCTTTCAAAGGATCGACCATGTCATTCACCCGCCTCACCCTCACTCTGCTGGCCTTGTCCAGTCCCTTGGCCCAGGCTGCCGAGCCGCTACAAACCCAGGTCGACGACGTCATCGAGCCGCTGATGAAAGCCGAAGGAATCACCGGCATGGCCGTAGCGGTCTACACCCATGGTCAGGCGCATTACTTCAGCTATGGCGTGGCGAGCAAACTCGAGCGCACGCCGGTAACCGCCGACACGCTGTTCGAGATCGGCTCATTGAGCAAGACCTACACCGCCACCCTCGCCGCGCTGGCCAGCGCCGAAGGCTCGCTCGACCTGACCGCCCAGGCCCAGCGTTATCAACCGGCATTGGCGGGCAGCGCCTTGGGCAAGGCCAGGGTGCTGGACCTTGGCGCCTACAGTGCCGACTGCCTACCCCTGCAGTTTCCCGACGAGGTACGGACCGACGCCCAAGCGCTGACCTTCCTTCAGCGCTGGCAGCCGCACAGCCAACCCGGCAGCCAGCGCTGTTACTCCAATCCGAGTCTGGGGCTATTCGGCGATCTGGCCGCCCGCGCACGGCATCAGCCCTTCGCCACACTCATGACCCAGGACCTGTTGCCGCGCCTAGGCCTGCATCACACCTACCTACAGGTCCCAGCCGAGGCCCAAGGGTTGTATGCCCAGGGTTACGATGCGCAGAACCGCCCGGTGCGGGTAAGCCCAGGCCCCTTCGCCGATGCAGCCTACGGTATCAAGACCAGCGCCCGAGACCTGCTCCGTTACGCCCGCCTGCACATGCAGCCCGCCGAACTGGCGCCAGCACTGCGCCAAGCCGTGGACATCACCCAGCAAGGCTATTTCGAGGTCGGAGCCATGACCCAGGGCCTGGGATGGGAACGCTATCCCTACCCCGTTTCGCTAGCGACGCTGATCGACGGCAACGGCCCACAAATGGTCCGTGAACCGCAGGCTACCCAGCGCCTGGATCCGGCGCTGCCACGTCAAACTGCGGCCTGGTACAACAAGACCGGTTCGACCAATGGTTTTGGTGCCTACGTGGCGTTCATCCCTGGGCAGAACAAGGCGATCGCCTTGCTGGCGAACCGCAATTACCCTAACGAAGCCCGGGTGCGCGCCGCCTATCAGATCCTCTCTGAAGCGGACCGGTGAGTCACTTTCATCAGGATTGTCCGACACGATGTAGTGCCAAAAAAAATTCACTACAAAACTGTTGACGCCGCCAATCGCCCTTGGGCATGATGAGGCCGTCTCCCCGATCGGGAGCGGTGGCAAGGGTGTTCCAGACGGCCTGCGCGGTAACGCAGGCCGTCCGTGGAGAGGGAAACTGTCCAAAAGGCAGCGTGAGAAAGCCCCTGTTGCGATGCTGCTGTAGCAGCCTAGGTAGTGCGCTACACCGAGATAGCGCCAACTGAGAAAAATCAACAACGAATGGGTAATAGGGGCTTTATATGATGAACTTGAACAACAATCCCACGATCGACCAACTGGCCCAGCTGTTCGCCGCACGCAAGGACAGCATGGATGACCACCTGCTGTGGGTCAGCCAAACCGGCGAAGTGCGCCTCGACCGCCTTCCGCCCAATACCATCGAAGATGAATTCGAAGAGCACCTGCCCAGCATGCGTGCACGCTTCAAGGTCTACCGCCGTGGCCAGGGCTACGTCGGCAAGAAGGCCGCCGCCGACACCGAGTTCGTTGGCCGCCTGCTACAGACCCTGCAACAAGAATGGCCCGCCGCCCGTGAGCAGCAGGCAGTGAAGGTGATCGAGCCGCTCAACTGAATCGCTGCACCGATACTCGAGCCCGGCCAGTGATGGCCGGGCTTTTTCATGCTCGCAACTTTGCCGCGACCGGTTCCGGCAAGGCAATTGCCCCCGTGGCCAAGGCGCGGGCGCGGTCGACCCCCCATACCATCGCACGGGTCATGGTCTCGCCCGGACGAGCGCGGTAATACTCCTCTACCAGGGCCTTGCCATCCGGGGCATACAGCCCGATGAACAATTGCGTGGCGCCCAGGCGCGACAAGCGCACCTGGACATCGAAGGTGGTGCCATCGCTCAATGCTTCATCATGGCAGCGGCTGTGCAGCTGGGCATCGGCCCATTGCCAATAGGTCTTTTCCCTGACTCGCATGGATAACGCTCTCCTTTGCCGTTGTACCGCGCAAGGATTTCACAAGCGCCTGGCTTCAGCGAGAGCGAAGCGACGTTACCATGAGCAGGATCAACCAATTCCTACAAAAACCCCGCCATTCGGCGGGGTGTGATGGGTTTCAACGTTTCTGTGGTATGCGGGGAGTGAAGCGGCCCTTCTTGGCACGCTGTAGATGTGCCGGCTGCAATTGCTCCGATTCGTCCAGGGTCATGTGGGCGAAGCCGAGGCGGTAAGCGGCTTGACCGCAACGTACCTGGCTGTTGATCGGGAATGCGTCGTTCATGTCTTCGTAAAAGGACTCGCTCATGCCCTGTCTCCCTCCAGCGGCGACCCTGCCGGCAACCAGATCGGTTGCCTGAAAGAACGGGGCCGATGAAATGAGACTAGCCGGTCATTTGCAGACTACCTGGGCAAAACATGCGGCAGCCGACCAGTGGCTCAATGCCAGCTCATCCTCGCCACGCTCACTGGGCGCTCACGGCCCGCAAGCGCTGGCCGAGCTTGGGCCCGAACACGTTGACCAGCAGGCCGGCCATTACCAACAAGGCACCCCAGCCCTGCATCGGTGTCAACCGCTCGCCCAACAACCAAGCCGAGGAGCTCAGGCCGATCACCGGCACCAGCAGCGAAAACGGCGCCACCTTGCCAGCCGGATGGCGCGACAGCAGCTTGCTCCACAGACTGTAGCCAAGCATGGTGGCGACGAACGCCAGGTAAGCCAAGGCCAGAATCGAACTCCAGCTGATGTTGACCAGCGCCTGGCCGATACGCTCAGGGCCTTCAAGCCACCACGACAACGCCAGGAACGGTAGCGGTGGAATCAGCCCGCCCCAGATCACCAGCGCCACCAGGTTCACCGAACCGAAACGCCGGGTGATGATGTTGCCCATGCCCCACATGGCTCCACCGCACAAGGTCAGGAGCAAGGCCACCAGCGGTACATGACCGCTGTCCTCGCTGCCGATCAGCGCCAGGCCACTGGCCGCCACCAACAACCCCAGCACGCTGGCCACACGCAAACGCTCACCCAGAAACAGCGCGGCGAAGCCCAGGGTGAAGAACGCCTGCGACTGCAGCACCAGCGACGCCAAGCCGGGAGGCATGCCGCTGTACATAGCCTGAAAGAGAAAGGCGAACTGCCCCAGCGAGATGGTCGCGCCATAGGCGATCAACCACCGCCACGGCAGATTGGGTCGTTTGATCAGGAAGATCGCTGGGAAAGCGACAAGAAGGAATCGCAGCGCGCCCAGCAGCATCGGAGGCAACCCGTCGAGGCCGACCTTGATGACCACGAAATTGACTCCCCACGCGATGATCACCACCAACGCGGTCAGCAGGTCCTTGAGCGGCATTGCAGCATCCTTTTTCAGGCTTCGAGACATATTTCGTTACAGCATAAGGCCATTCCCAAGCCAAGGACCAGCACAGTTACCGAGCAGCCTTGCGCAACAGTCCGCTGTTATGCCCGGCAAGGCCCCCTCTCGGCGGGAGCGCCCCGCTGGTTGTTCATTTGCGCTCGCCAGCGAACCCGTGGCATAGATGCAGGTCCACGTCTTTACCTGAATCATTGCGCCATTGAAGGAGAACCGTGCATGAGCAAGTCCCCCTACACCCCACCCAAGGTCTGGCGCAATGACGCGGCCTCTGGCGGCCAATTCGCCAGTATCAATCGCCCAGTGGCCGGCGCGACCCACGACAAGGACCTGCCCGTGGGCAAGCACCCCTTGCAACTTTACTCCCTGGCCACTCCCAACGGCGTCAAGGTCACCATCGCTCTGGAAGAGTTGCTCGCCCAGGGCCACACGGATGCCGAATACGATGCCTGGCTGATCCGCATCGGCGAGGGCGACCAGTTCGGCAGCGGCTTCGCCCAGGTCAATCCCAACTCGAAGATTCCCGCCCTGCTCGACCGCAGCGTAGAACCGCCGGTGCGGGTGTTCGAGTCAGGCTCGATCCTGCTGTACCTGGCGGAAAAGTTCGGTGCTCTGTTGCCCACGGCCCCGGCCGAGCGTACCGAGGCGCTCAACTGGTTGTTCTGGCAGATGGGCTCGGCGCCCTACCTGGGCGGCGGCTTTGGCCACTTCTATGTCTATGCGCCAGAAAAGTTCGAATACGCCATCAACCGCTTCACCATGGAAGCCAAGCGCCAGCTGGATGTGCTCGATCGACGTCTGGCTGAGAGCCGCTACCTGGGCGGCGACGCGTACAGCATCGCCGACATCGCCGTCTGGCCCTGGTACGGCCAACTGGTGCGCGGCAATCTGTATGGTGCCGCCGAGTTCCTGGCCGTGCACGAATATGTCCACGTGCAGCGCTGGGCCGAGGAAATCGCCCAGCGCCCGGCGGTACAACGTGGCACCCGGGTCAACCGTACCTGGGGCGATGAGGCGAGCCAGGTGGCGGAACGACATTCGGCGGCAGATCTGGACTGACGGCCTGAGCCCTATCGCCGGTGCGCTGGCGATAGGGCAATCCCGCCGCAACAATGCCCCCATGCAAAAATCCATTTCTGCCGCGCAAACCTGCTTACCCTAATCCCTTCTTGTACACTCCTCGCATAAGCCCAAACCTGCACAATCTTTTTGGTGAAAGCATGATCGAGGTAACCGAGGTTTCCATTGCCGAGCTGCGTGACGCGCTCGAGTCTGGCCGCACGACGGCAGTCGAGCTGGTCAAGGCCTACTTGGCGCGCATCGACGCCTATGACCCGGCCGGCACCGCTACCGCGCTGAACGCCGTGGTCGTCCGCAATCCCGAGGCGATCAAGGAGGCCGAAGCATCCGACGCCCGTCGCGCCAAAGGCGAGCTTCTCAGCCCGCTCGACGGCATTCCCTACACCGCCAAGGACAGCTATCTGGTCAAAGGCCTCACGGCAGCCTCCGGCAGCCCGGCGTTCAAGGACCTGGTCGCCCAGCGCGACGCTTTCACCATCGAGCGCCTTCGCGCTGCCGGCGCCGTGTGCCTGGGCAAGACCAACATGCCGCCGATGGCCAATGGCGGCATGCAGCGCGGTGTGTACGGTCGCGCAGAGAGCCCTTACAACGCCAACTACCTGACCGCACCGTTCGCCTCAGGCTCCTCCAACGGCGCAGGTACCGCGACTGCCGCCAGCTTCAGTGCCTTCGGCCTGGCCGAGGAAACCTGGTCGAGCGGGCGTGGCCCGGCCTCGAACAACGGGTTGTGCGCCTACACCCCTTCCCGTGGCGTGATCTCGGTGCGCGGCAACTGGCCACTGACGCCGACCATGGACGTGGTAGTCCCCTACGCCCGCACCATGGCCGACTTGCTCGAAGTGCTCGATGTGGTGGTCGCTGACGATGCCGACACCCGCGGCGACCTCTGGCGCCTGCAGCCCTGGGTGCCGATTCCGGCGGCCTCCTCGGTGCGCCCGGCCTCTTACCTCGACCTGGCGATGGACGCCAGCAGCCTCAAGGGCAAGCGTTTCGGCGTACCGCGCATGTATATCAATGCCGACCCCGAAGCCGGTACCTCGGAAAAGCCAGGTATCGGCGGCCCGACTGGCCAGCGCATCCACACCCGCGCCAGCGTCATCGCGCTGTGGCAGGCGGCGCGCCAGGCCTTGGAAGCAGCCGGGGCCGAGGTGGTCGAAGTGGACTTCCCGCTGGTGTCCAATTGCGAGGGCGATCGCCCTGGTGCACCGACCGTTTACAACCGGGGCATCGTCAGCAAGGCGTTTCTGCACGATGAACTGTGGGAACTGTCGGGCTGGGGCTTCGACGACTTCCTGCGCGCCAATGGCGATCCCAAGCTCAACCGTCTGGCCGACGTCGACGGGCCGCAGATATTCCCGCACGACCCAGGCACCCTGCCCAACCGTGAAGACGACTTGGCCGCCGGCATGGACGAATACGTCAACATGGCCAAGCGCGGCCTGAAGACCTGGGACCAGATCGAGACCCTGCCGGACGGACTGCGCGGCCTGGAGGCGACCCGCAAGCTGGACCTGGAAGACTGGATGGACGATCTTGGTCTGGACGCGGTGCTGTTCCCGACCGTAGCCGACGTCGGCCCAGCCGATGCCGACGTCAATCCGGCCTCGGCAGATATCGCCTGGAGCAACGGGGTCTGGGTGGCGAACGGTAACCTTGCCATCCGCCACCTGGGCGTGCCGACGGTGACCGTGCCGATGGGCGTGATGGCGGATATCGGCATGCCGGTTGGCCTCACCTTTGCCGGCAAAGCCTACAGCGACAACGCATTGCTGAGCTACGCCGCGGCGTTCGAGTCGACCGGCTCGCGCCGCATGATCCCGCCGCGCACCCCCGCGCTGGGCTGAATCGCTGGCATCTTCGAGGGTAATCGGTGATCGCCATATTCAACCTTTTGTGCAAAAATACACAAAAAGTTGAATATGGCGATCATCCATGCCCCTGTCTCTCGTTGAAGAGCGTCAACTCACCCTCACTGTCCTGAAGGCCGCCATTCAGGCCTTGGGTAGCGTCGCTCCAGGCAACCTGGAAATCCTCCTGCACGACCTCGACCATCCGGAACAGTCCGTGGTGGCAATCGTCAACGGCCATCTTTCTGGGCGGACGGTCGGCAGCCCGATCCTGGCCGCCCCCGAACAGGACCAGGGTTTCAAGGCACTGATGCAGGCCACTGCCGAACAGCAGGGTTGCGACCCTGTGGTACTGCCCGATTACCCCACCTACCTGAAGGGCCGCAGCCTACGCAGCGCTACGGCGATCTTTCGCGACAGCAGCGGTCATCCCTTCGCCAGTCTATGCGTCAACACCGACGTCACCGGCCTGGACGCCGCCATGCGCTTTCTGCAGCAGCTCCAGCCGTTGGGCGCCACACCCGCGCAGAGCCCTGCCGATGAGCCCGCCGACATGGCCCTGTTGATGAGTGAAATCATTCAGGACTCGTTGCAGCGCTCAGGCCAGGGCCGGATGAACAAACAGGCCAAGGTCGAAGCCGTGCGCGTCATGCAGGAGCGCGGGCTGTTCATCGTCAAAGGCGGCGTGGAAAAGGCCGCCGAGGCCTTGGGTGTGACCCGCTACACCGTATACAACTATCTCGAGCAACTGCGCGGAGCCAAGCCATGACCTTACATATCAATACGCCCCTGATCGAATCGCGCCCGCTCTCCCTCACCGCTGAACGCTCCATATGGCTCAAGCTCGAGGCCTTGCAACCCTGTGGCTCGTTCAAGCTACGCGGCGTCGGCCATGCCTGCGAGGTGCACCATGCCCGTGGCGCGCGTCGATTCGTATCGTCTTCGGGGGGCAATGCGGGCCTTGCGGTTGCGTACGCCGGGCGCAAGCTGGGCGTGCCGGTGACCGTCGTGGTGCCCGAGACCACCACCGAACGGGCGAAAGAACTGCTGCGCCAGGAAGACGCCAATGTGGTCGTGCACGGCAGCTCATGGCAGGAGGCCAACGCCCTGGCGCAAACCTTGATCGGCGCTGAAGATGCCTTCATTCATCCGTTCGACGACCCCCTGCTGTGGGCCGGGCATGCCAGCCTGATCGATGAAGTGGCGGCAAGCGGATTCAAGCCTGACGCAGTGGTCCTGTCGGTAGGCGGCGGTGGTCTGCTCAGCGGCGTGGTCGAAGGGTTGACGCGCAATGGTTGGCACGATGTGCCGGTCCTGGCGGTAGAAACCGACGGCGCGGCATCCCTGCATGCGGCGATGCAGGCAGGGCATACGGTGGAGCTGGAGCGAATTGATTCGGTCGCCACTTCGCTGGGGGCCAAGCGCGTTGCCGAGCAAGCGATGACGTGCACGCGTCGGCATCCGGTGCAGAGCCACCGGGTCAGCGACCGGGCAGCGCTGGAGGCATGCGAGCGGTTCCTGCTCGATCATCGCGTGCTGGTGGAGCCGGCCTGTGGGGCGGCGTTGGCCTTGGCGTATACGCCGGGTGCGTTGGGCAGTTACCAGCAGGTGCTGGTGGTGGTCTGTGGTGGGGCTACGGCGACGCTGGAGCAGATTCGGGCGTGGTTGGAGGGGTGCGCTTGAGGGTTGTGGTGCAGCGGTTACCCGAGATAGTCACATAGTCCTGCTCTACTGAACCTGCCATGCACGGAAAAAATCCGGCGAATCGCCAGCATCGCTGACGAAATGCGTGTTCCGCCCTTTCGATATGCGGCAAGGGAAGGCACAATGCGTGTCCTTTTTTTGGCCGGCCTGGCCGGGGGCCTTTAAATGATCAAGACGCCGTACTACCTCATCGACAAAACCAAGCTGCTGGGCAACATGGAGAAGATCGCCTACGTGCGCGAACACTCCGGCGCCAAGGCACTGCTCGCCCTCAAGTGCTTCGCCACCTGGTCGGTATTCGACCTGATGCAGCAGTACATGGATGGCACCACTTCCTCGTCTCTTTACGAGCTCAAGCTCGGCCGTCAGAAGTTCGCCGGCGAGACCCATGCCTACAGCGTGGCCTGGGCCGACGATGAGGTCGAGGAAATGCTCGATAACTGCGACAAGATCATCTTCAACTCGATCGGCCAGTTGCAACGCTTCGCCGAACAGTCCGAAGGCAAGGTCCGCGGCCTGCGGGTCAACCCCCAGGTAAGCAGCTCCGACTACCTGCTGGCCGACCCGGCGCGCCCGTTCAGCCGCCTCGGTGAATGGGATCCGGAAAAGATCGAGCAGGTCATCGGGCAGATTTCCGGCTTCATGTTCCACAACAACTGTGAGAACGGCGACTTCGGTCTGTTCGACAAGATGCTGTCGCACATCGAAGAGCGCTTCGGTCATCTGCTGCACAAGGTTGAGTGGGTGAGCCTCGGTGGCGGTATCCACTTCACCGGCGAAGGCTATGCCCTGGACGCATTCTGCGCGCGCCTGAAAGCCTTCTCCGAGCAGTACGGCGTGCAGGTGTACCTGGAGCCGGGCGAAGCCGCCATCACCAACAGCGCCTCGCTGGAAGTGACCGTGCTCGATACCCTGTACAACGGCAAGCACCTGGCCGTGGTCGATAGCTCGATCGAAGCGCACATGCTCGACCTGCTGATCTACCGCCTCAACGCCAAGATGGCCCCCAACGCCGGCGAGCACACCTATATGGTTTGCGGCAAGTCGTGCCTGGCCGGCGACATCTTCGGCGAATACCAATTCGAGCGTCCGCTGGCCATCGGCGACCGCCTGTCGTTCGTCGACGCAGCGGGCTACACCATGGTCAAGAAAAACTGGTTCAACGGTCTGAAGATGCCGGCCATCGTCGTCAAGCAGCTCGACGGCAGCGTCGAAGTCAAACGCGAATTCGGTTTCGAAGACTACGTTTCCAGCCTGTCGTAAGACCGGCTTTCAAGTAAGGAGCAAGGGATAAATTGAAGAAGAACGTTCTTATCATTGGTGCAGGAGGTGTCGCCAAGGTGGTGGCCCACAAGTGCGCGCAGCATAACGACGAACTGGGTCGTATTGCCATCGCGTCACGGAACATCTCCAAATGCCAGGCCATCATCGACAGCGTCAAGGCCAAGGGTAGCCTCAAGGTACCCGCCGACATCCAGGCCTTCTCGCTCAATGCCCTCGATGTCGAGGCAACCAAGGCGCTGATCCGCGAAACCGAATCGCAAATCGTCATCAACGTCGGTTCTGCCTTCCTCAACATGTCGGTGCTGCGTGCCTGCATCGATACCGGTGTCGCCTACCTGGACACCGCCATCCACGAAGAGCCGGGCAAGATCTGCGAGACCCCGCCGTGGTACGGCAACTACGAGTGGAAACACCTCGAAGAGTGCCAAGAAAAGAACATCACCGCCATTCTCGGCGTCGGTTTCGACCCGGGTGTGGTGAACAGCTACGCCAAGCTGGCGCAGCAACAGTATTTCGACCGCATTGATTCGATCGACATCCTCGACGTCAATGCCGGTTCACATGGCAAGTACTTCGCCACCAACTTCGATCCGGAAATCAACTTCCGCGAATTCACAGGTCAAGTCTGGAGCTGGCAGAACAGCCAGTGGACCAGCAACACCATGTTCGAAGTCAAGCGTACCGACGACCTGCCGGTGGTCGGTTCGCAGAACCTGTACCTGACCGGCCACGACGAAGTCCATTCGATCTCGAAGAACCTCAACGTGCCGAACGTACGGTTCTGGATGAGCTTCGGCGAGCACTACATCAATGTGTTCACCGTGCTGAAGAACCTCGGCCTGCTCTCCGAGCAACCGGTGAAAACCGCCGAAGGTCTGGAAGTGGTACCGCTGAAAGTGGTCAAGGCGGTGCTGCCGGATCCAGCCTCACTGGCCCCCGGCTATACCGGCAAGACCTGCATCGGCGACCTGGTCAAAGGCACCAAGGACGGCCAGCCACGCGAAGTCTTCATCTACAACGTGGCGGATCATGAAGAAGCCTACGCTGAGACCGACAGCCAGGGCATCTCCTACACTGCAGGCGTTCCACCTGTGGCGGCGGCCTTGCTGGTCGCCCGTGGCGAGTGGGATGCCAAGCGCATGGTCAATGTCGAGGAGCTGCCAGCCGAGCCGTTCCTCAAAGCCTTGGACGTGATGGGCCTGCCCACCCGCGTCAAGGATGAAAAAGGCGATCGTCCTTGGGACGCTGAAGCCTAAGCGGTTCACGAAAGGGGCGCCAATCGGCGCCCCTTTCATTTTTCCGGCATTGGTTTGCCCGATTCCTCGGTCCCCTCCCCGTTCGTCGCCGCCGCCTCGCATGAGGCTGAACGGCAACCGTCCTCCTGCCCTCGGAAGTGCAGGCCCGCTCGCCATGAGCCTGGCCTGTCGTCCCAGGGATCCAAGCCAAGGAGGAGGAACACTATGTGCCAATGCATCGTCCAGCCACCCGCAACCGGTGCCCGACTTGCACCGTCAGGCCCGCTCCACTGCGACGTGACAGGTACGGACGAAGATCCGGAGGACACTGCCCCAAGCCAAGGCGAACCTCGGCGACGCCTGGTCAAACCACGCATGCGCCTGCAGGCCCTCCTCAGCCGTGATGGCGAGGCTACGCCATTGCAGGTGCGCTGGGGCTGGGTGCCCCACTGGTCGATGGGCACCCGCCCCGCCCTGACCCATTTACCCCTTGAGCAGGTGATGCGCTCGCGCCTGTATGCCAGGTTGCGCGACGAGGGCCGTGCCTTGATCCCCGTGGAAGGCTGGTATGAGGCCGCCCGTGATGACACACCCGGAGCGCGCCCTCGGCTGGCCTACGTCACTTCGCGGCGCAATGAACCCCTGTTTTTGGCTGCCGTAGCCCAGGCCAGCGACGAACACAATGGTTGTGACGGCCTGGCTCTGGTGACCTACGACCCCGGCAATGGCGTGACTCACCTCCTCGCCTTCGACGAGGCCGGCGCCCAGGCCTGGCTGCGCGCCGGCCTTGACTGGGAACAGGCCCGAACCCTGGCCAACCAAGGGGCACTGGGCGCAGACCACCTGGAACAACTGTTCTGGACCAAGCGCACCTTCATGGCTGGGCGCCGACGCAGCACGGCAATGCAGCCCTGCGCCACCTCGAACGCAATCTGAACAGGAGTCAAACCATGACCACCACCGTCAGCGACTTTGTTGTCGAACGCCTTAGCCAATGGGGCGTGACGCGCATCTTCGGCTATCCCGGGGACGGCATCAACGGCGTGTTCGGTGCCCTACGCCGCGCCGGCAAGATCGAATTCATCCAGTGCCGCCACGAAGAGATGGCCGCCTTCATGGCCAGCGCCCATGCCAAGTTCACTGGCGAGCTGGGTGTATGCATCGCCACCTCAGGACCGGGCGCCTCGCACCTGCTCACCGGTCTTTACGATGCGCGCATGGACCACATGCCGGTGCTGGCCATCGTCGGCCAACAGGCACGAACCGCCCTGGGTGGGCATTACCAGCAGGAACTGGACCTGGTGTCGATGTTCAAGGACGTGGCCGGCGCTTTCGTTCAGCAGGCCTCGGCACCGGCGCAGGTCCGCCATTTGCTCGACCGTGCGGCACGCACCGCCCTGGGAGAGCGTCGGGTGACCGCGCTGATTCTGCCCAACGACCTGCAGGAATTGCCCTACGAGGCCCCGGCCCGGGCCCATGGCACCTTGCACTCCGGCGTTGGCTACCAGCGGCCCAGTATGGTCCCCCGGGGCGAAGAGCTGGAGCGAGCTGCGCAGATCCTCAACAGCGGTGAACGGGTGGCGATCCTGGTCGGCGCCGGGGCGCTGCAAGCCAGCCGCCAGGTTGCAGCGGTGGCCAACACCCTGGGCGCAGGCGTAGCCAAGGCCTTGCTGGGCAAGGCCGTACTCGCCGACGAGCTACCCTGGGTCACCGGCAGCATTGGCCTGCTAGGCACCGAGCCCAGCCTGAAACTGATGAACGAATGCGACACCTTGCTGATGATCGGTTCAGGCTTCCCTTACGCTGAGTTCCTTCCCGAGGAAGGCAAGGCACGCGGCGTGCAGATCGATATCGCACCCGACATGCTCGGCCTGCGCTACCCGATGGAGGTGAACCTGCAAGGCGATGCGGCCGATACCCTGGACGCCTTGCTGCCGCTACTGGTCCATAAGGAAAAACGCACCTGGCGCGAGCGCATCGAAGGCTGGCGCAAGCGCTGGGACGACAAGCTGGAGAAACGCGCCCTTACCCCGGCATCGCCGATCAATCCACAACGGGTGGTGCATGAACTGTCGCCGCGCCTGCCGGACCAGGCGATCATCACCAGCGACTCCGGCTCATGCGCCAACTGGTTCGCCCGCGACCTGCAGATCCGTCCGGGCATGCAATGCTCGCTGTCCGGCGGCCTGGCTTCGATGGGCGCGGCCGTCCCCTACGCGATCGCCGCCAAGTTCGCCCACCCCGAACGCAGCGTGATCGCCCTGGTCGGCGATGGCGCCATGCAGATGAACAACCTGGCTGAGCTGATCACCGTGGCCAAGTACTGGCGCCAGTGGACGAATGGCCGCTGGATCTGTGCAGTGTTCAATAACCAGGACCTCAATCAGGTGACCTGGGAGCAGCGGGTCATGGAGGGCGACCCCAAGTTCGTCGCCAGCCAGGAGATCCCCGATGTGCCCTACCATCTGTTCGCCATCTCGATCGGCCTCAAGGGTATCTACGTAGAGCGCGAAGAAGACGTCGGCCCGGCCTGGGAACAGGCCCTAGCCAGCGACGTACCGGTGGTGATCGATTTTCGTACCGACCCGGACGTGCCGCCGTTGCCACCGCACATCAGCCTGGAACAGGCAAAAAAATTCGCCTCGGCACTGCTGCAGGACCCTGACAGCGGCGGAATCATCAAACAAACGGCGCGGCAATTGCTGAGCAACGTTCTGCCAGGATCGAAGGATTGAGGACGAGGTCGACAGCAGGCCCTTGCAATACGCGCGCGCTCAAAATACTGTATGAATATTCAGTAAATTGAGAACGCCCCATGCAGCTCATCGCCAAGCTCGGCATCCTCGCCGATGCCGCCAAATACGACGCCTCCTGCGCCAGCAGTGGTGCGCCCAAGCGCAGTTCGCGTGGCGGCAACGGCTTGGGCGCCACCGATGGCATGGGCATCTGCCACAGCTACACCCCCGATGGTCGTTGTGTGTCGCTGCTCAAGGTGCTGTTGACCAACTTCTGCCTGTACGACTGCCAGTATTGCGTCAATCGCCGCTCCAGCAATGTGCCCCGGGCGCGCTTCAGCCCTGAGGAGGTGGTGCGCCTGACGTTGGATTTCTATCGGCGCAACTGCATCAGCGGCCTGTTCCTGAGCTCGGGGATCATCCGCTCGGCGGACTACACCATGGAGCAGTTGATCCGTGTGGCCCGCCTGCTGCGCGAAGAGCATGGCTTTCGCGGCTACATCCACCTCAAGACCATCCCTGACGCCGATCCCCTGCTGATCGAAGAAGCCGGGCGTCTGGCCGACCGCCTGAGCGTGAACATCGAGTTGCCCACCGACGCCAGCCTCAAGCGCCTGGCGCCGGAGAAGCAAGCACACACCATCCGCCAGGCCATGGGCGTCATCCATCAGGGCCAACAGGCCGTGGCCAACGAGCCGCGGGCACCGCGTTTCACCCCGGCCGGGCAAAGTACCCAGGTGATCGTCGGCGCCGATGCCACCGACGACAGCACCCTTCTGCGCAATGCCGAGTCGCTGTACCAGGGCTACGGGCTCAAGCGCGTGTACTATTCGGCGTTCAGCCCGATCCCTGATAGCCCGGGTAGCGTTCCCCTGGCCGCCCCGCCCCTGCTGCGCGAACACCGCCTGTACCAGGCCGACTTCCTGCTGCGCGGTTATGGCTACAAGGCCGGCGAACTGTTCAGCGACAACACCAACCTGGCCCTGGACATCGATCCAAAGCTGGCCTGGGCACTGGCCAATCGTGAAGTTTTCCCGCTGGATGTGAATCGGGCCGAGCCGGCGTTGCTGGCACGTATCCCTGGCATCGGCCTGCGCAGCGTACAGCGCTTGGTCGCACTGCGCCGCGAGCGGCGGATTCGCTACGACGATCTGATCCAATTGCGCTGCGTGCTGGAAAAGGCCCGGCCGTTCATCGTCACCAGCGACTATCGACCGGCCCAGGCAGACCTGCGCAGCGGACTGCTGCGGGCCCGCCTGCGCGAACCTCAGGCCCCCGTGCAAATGGGGCTGTGGGGATGATCGCGCTCGATTGCGACAACCGCTTCAGCCGCTGGCGTGAACAAGCCCGGCGCCTGCTCGAACACGGCGTCGACCCTGCCGAAGTGACCTGGGCCCAGGGACCTATGAATGACCTGCTGGCCACGCCGCTGCCCCTGCCCGAACAGCCCGGACCGTTCAAGGCTCGGGTACCGGCGGCGCTGCTAGATCAGTTGGAACAAGCGGCACGCTATCGCGGCGCGCAGCGCTGGAACCTGCTCTACGAGGTGCTCTGGCGGGTGGCCCATGGCGACCGCACCGCGATGTTGGCTGGCGACCGCCTGGGCAGCGAGTTGCAGCGACGGATCAAGCAGGTCAGCCGCGAAGCCCACCATTTACACGCATTCGTACGGTTCGTGCCGTTGCCCGAAGGCCTGGCCGCACGGTTGCAACTCGACCTGGTGGCCTTCCACGAGCCGGCCCACGACATTCTGGAAAGCGCCAGCGGACATTTTGCCGACCGCCTCGGTCGCCAGCGCTGGTTGATCGCCACACCCGAAGACGGCATCCGTTTCGATGGCCAGGCGTTCGATTACCAGCGATGTTGCCCGCAAGCCTGGCGTGACTGGGCGCGCAACGCCGACGACCCAGGTGCCGACCTGTGGCGGACCTATTACCGACACACCTTCAACCCCGCCCGTCTCAACCCCGATGCACTGCGCCAGCATCTGCCGGGGCGTTTCTGGCGGCACCTGCCGGAGGGCATGCTGATCCCGCAGCTGGAGGGGCTGGCCCGGCAGGGCAAGCAGCGCGATGGGCAGGCCGTGGAAGTGGCCAGCCAGCGTGGGAAACGGGTCGGTCGACTCCAGCCGAACGTTCCGCCGACAACATCGTCTTAACTTGGGTCGGTGCCGACATGCAAAGAGGATGCGCAATGACCCAACCCGACCCGTCATACGTCAAGTGGCTCGAAGAGCGATCGATGCTCAAGGCCTCCCAGGAACGCGCAAAGCTCTACGCGGGGCAGTCGCGCCTGTGGCTCAACCCGTACGCCGAGGCCCAGCCCCGCCGCGCCACCGAGATCGCCTCGGTCTGGCTGACCGTCTATCCCGACGCCATCATCGCCCCCGAAGGCTGTTCGGTGCTCGCTGCGCTGGGCCATGAGACCTTGTGGAAACGCCTGTCCGAGCTGGGTGTACAAGGCATCCACACTGGCCCGATCAAGCAGTCTGGCGGCATCCGCGGGCGTGACTACACGCCTAGCATCGATGGCAATTTCGACCGCATCGGCTTCGACATCGACCCGTTGTACGGTAGCGAGCAGGAGCTGGTGTACATGAGCCGCATGGCAGCAGCGCACAATGCCGTGACCATCGACGACCTGATCCCTTCGCACACCGGCAAAGGCGCCGATTTCCGTCTCGCGGAAATGGCCCATGGCGCCTATCCGGGGCTTTATCACATGATCGAGATCCGCGAGGAAGACTGGCACCTGTTACCAGAGGTGCCGGAGGGCCGCGATGCGGTCAACCTGCTGCCGGCACAGTGTGACGAACTCAAGCTGCGCCACTACATCGTCGGCCAGTTGCAACGAGTGATCTTCTTCGAGCCAGGGGTCAAGGAAACCGACTGGAGCGCCACAGCAGCGATCACTGGCGTGGACGGCAAGACCCGACGCTGGGTGTACCTGCACTACTTCAAGGAGGGCCAACCTTCGCTCAACTGGCTCGACCCGACCTTCGCTGCCCAGCAGATGATCATCGGCGACGCTTTGCATGCGCTGGACTGCCTCGGTGCCCGTGGCCTGCGCCTGGACGCCAACGGCTTTCTCGGCGTCGAGACGCGTGTCGACGGCCCGGCCTGGTCCGAGAGCCACCCGCTGTCGATCGTCGGCAACCAGCTGATCGGCGGCATGATCCGCAAAGCCGGTGGCTTCAGCTTTCAGGAGCTGAACCTGACCCTGGACGATATCGCACAGATGTCCAAGGGCGGCGCCGATCTTTCCTACGATTTCATCACCCGGCCGGCCTACCAGCATGCGCTGCTCACCGGCGATACCGAGTTCCTGCGTCTGATGCTCAAGGAGATGCACAGTTTCGGCATCGACCCGGCATCGCTGATCCATGCCCTGCAGAACCATGACGAGTTGACGGTCGAGCTGGTGCACTTCTGGACCCTGCATGCCCACGACATGTTCATGTACAAGGGCCAGACCCTGCCCGGCAACATCCTGCGCGAGCACATTCGGGAGGAGATCTACGAGCGCCTCTCGGGGGAACATGCGCCGTACAACCTGCGCTTCGTCACCAATGGTATTTCCTGCACTACGGCAAGCCTGATCACTGCGGCACTGGGCATTCGTGACCTGGAACGGATCAGCGCGGCAGATATCGAGCAAGTGCAAAAGGTGCACCTGCTGCTGGTGATGTACAACGCCATGCAGCCGGGGGTGGTGGCGTTGTCCGGCTGGGACCTGGTCGGCGCCTTGCCGCTGGACGCCGAGCAAGTGGCCGAACGCATGGCCGACGGCGACACCCGCTGGATCCACCGCGGCGGCTACGACCTGGCCGGGCTCGATGATCAGGCTGAGGCCTCGGTGCGCGGCATGCCACGGGCGCGGGCGCTGTATGGCAGCCTGGACAGCCAGCTGGAAAACGGCGACTCGTTCGCCTGCAAGGTCAAGAAGCTGCTCGCCGTACGCCAAGCCTACGGCATCGCCACCAGTCGCCAAGTCCTGGTGCCCGAGGTGACCAGCCCTGGGCTGCTGGTGATGGTGCACGAGTTACCGGCTGGCCGCGGCATTCAGATCAGTGCGCTGAACTTCAGTCAGCAGGTGATCGCCGAGGAGCTGCACCTGACCGGCTTCAGCCCAGGCCCGGTGGTCGACATGATCAACGAGACGGTCGAGGGCGACCTGACCGAAGATGGCCGCCTGATGATCAATCTGGACCCGTACGAGGCACTGTGCCTGAGGATCGTCAGCAGCAGCGGACATGTCTGATAGCGGCGATGAGCCCAGGACGGCCACCTTGCATTTACCGCTCCAGAGGCATAGCGTGCTGGGGTTTCCAGCCCGCGCCCAGGAGCAACACCATGTACACCGGCATCGTCCAGGCCGTCCGCCCTCTCCTCGATGTGACCCGCTACCCGGGTCACAATCAGTTCACCATCGACCTCACCCCCGAACTGCTAGAGGAGCTGAAGATCGGCGCCAGTGTCAGTGTCGAAGGTACCTGCCTGTCGGTCACCGAGATCGACGGCAGCCAGGTGCGTTTCGATGCCATGACCGCAACCCTTGAACGCACCAACCTGCGCTTTCTGAGCGCTGGCCAAGGCGTGAACATCGAGCGTTCGGCGAAGATGAACGCCGAGGTCGGTGGGCACCTGATGGCAGGTCACATTGCTTGCACGGCCGAGATCGTCGAGCTGTCGATCGAGGAAACCGGCGCCTTCATCAAATTCCGCATGCCGCCGGAATGGGCCAAGTACGTGTTCGCCCGCGGCTTTCTCGGCGTCAACGGTTGCAGCTTGACCGTGGCCGATGTCGAGGATGGCGTGGTGACCATCAACCTGATTCCGGAAACCCTGCGCCAGACCACCTTTGCCCGCTACCAGGCCGGGGACCTGCTCAACATCGAGGTGGATCACCAGACCATGGTTCTGGTGGATGTGGTCGAGCGCACCCTCAAAGGGACGCTGGCCCGCGAAAACCTGCTGCGCTGAGGCCTGCCGATGCTGCCGAGCGCGTTCTCCAGCCGCAACGCCAGGCGTGTGCGCCTGCAAGTCCTGCGTGGGCGCGTGGGCCTCGGGCTGGTCGCCGGCCTGTCGGTACTGGCCGGCATGACCGATGCCATCGGCCTGTTGGCACTGGGCGACTTCGTGTCGTTCATGAGCGGCAATACCACCCGCCTGGCGGTAGCCATCAGCGAGGCTGACCTTGCCCTGGTATTGCGCCTGAGTGGCGCGTTGTTCGGATTCGTCGCCGGCAATGCGCTGGGCGTGCTGCTGGCACGCAGCTTCCAGCGACGGGCCTGGCCCGTGTTGCTGGTGGTGGCGGGACTGCTTGCCGGCGCTGCGGCGTGGCCGTGGGCAGCGAGCTTTCCGGCCTTGCTCGCGGCGACCTTGGCCATGGGCATGATCAATGCGGTGGTCGAGCAGGTAAACGGCCTGCCCATTGGGCTGACCTACGTGACCGGCGCGCTGTCGCGTTTCGGTCGCGGCCTGGGCCGCTGGTTGCTGGGCGAGCGCCGTAGCGGCTGGCGCGTGCAACTGGTGCCGTGGACCGGCATGCTCCTGGGTGCGGCCCTCGGCGCCTGGTTGCAGCAGCGCCTGGGCCTGCAGGCGCTGGCTGGCAGTTGCGCCCTGGCCTGCGTGCTGGCCCTGGTATCGCGCTTCATCCCGCGCAACTGGCAGCGCGGCTACATGCCGCGCTGAGCACAGCCACTAGTCGATGCGCGGATGCTGCTGCACCAGCAGCTTGCGTTTGGCCTCCAGTTCGGCGATCTGCGCGTCGATGTCCTCGATCTTCTGCTCGATGTTGTCATGATGTTCCTGCAACAGTTCGCGCGCTTCTTCGATGTCCGACGCTGCCGGTGCGGCCCCGCGTAGTGGCTTGTTGGCGGTCTCCTTCATGGTCACCCCGGTCAGCAGGCCGATGGCGGCGACCACCATCAGGTAGTAGGCTGGCATGTACAGGTTGCCGGTGCTTTCCACCAGCCAGGCAGTCAAGGTCGGGGTCAGGCCGGCGATCAGGATCGAGATGTTGAACGCGCTGGCCAGCGCGCTATAGCGGATATGGGTCGGAAACATCGCCGGCAGCGTCGAGGCCATCACGCCGATGAAGAAGTTGAGCAGCACGGCAATGAGCAACAGACCGGCGAAGATCAGCCCCAACACGCCACTGTTGACCAGCATGAATGCCGGGATGGCCAAGGCGAACAGGCCGACGCTGCCCAGGATGATGAATGGACGGCGACCGAATTTGTCACTGAGCAGCCCGATCATTGGCTGGACGAACAACATGCCGACCATGATGGCGATGATGATCAACACGCCGTGGTCTTCGCTGTAGTGCAGGTTGTGCGACAGGTAACTGGGCATGTAGGTGAGCAGCATGTAGTAGGTGACATTGGTCGCGATGACCACGCCGATGCAGGTCACCAGGCTACGCCAGTGCTTGGTCGCCACCTCCTTGAACGAAACCTTCGGTCCTGAGGCCAGCCCTTCGCGGTCACCTTGCTCGAGCGCGTCGACGTGCTGCTGGAATGCCGGCGTTTCTTCCAGTGCATGGCGCAGGTAGAGCCCGATGATGCCCAGCGGCAAGGCCAGGAAGAATGGGAGGCGCCAGCCCCACTCGAGGAACTTTTCTTCGCCCAGGACCGTAGAGATCAGCACCACGACCCCGGCACCCAACACGAAGCCGGCAATCGAACCGAAGTCCAGCCAACTGCCGAGAAAGCCGCGCTTGCGGTCCGGCGCATACTCGGCGACGAAGATCGAGGCGCCGGTGTATTCGCCTCCCACCGAAAAGCCCTGGGCCATCTTGGCCAGCAGCAGCAGGATCGGCGCCCAGATGCCGATCGTCGCGTACGAGGGTATGAGTCCGATAGCGAAGGTGCTCAGCGACATGATGACGATGGTCGCGGCCAGCACCTTCTGCCGGCCGAACTTATCGCCCAAGGCACCGAAGAACAGGCCGCCCAGCGGACGGATCAGGAAGGGTACCGAGAAGGTCGCCAAGGCAGCGATCATCTGTACGCTGGGGTCGGCGTTGGGGAAGAACACCTTGCCGAGGGCGTAGGCGACGAAGCCATACACACCGAAGTCGAACCATTCCATGGCATTGCCCAGCGCCGCAGCGGTGATCGCTTTGCGCATCTTGGCGTCGTCGACGATGGTGATGTCCTTGAGGCCGATGGGCTTGACGCCCTTCTTGCGTGATTTCATGCCGATATCCCTTGTGCTTCACTGTTCCCCGGACCTGATCGTCTGGATGGCCGGGTGCTAAGCATGAGATACGCGGCTGCCCGCAAAAATTCAGTACGCCAGCGTTTATCCCGCTCAACCATCGGTCGAACGCGACAACGCCTCCCAGGCATCGATCTCCTCGCTCAAGGTCGCGAGCTTTTCGCGCACCAATGCCAGCGCATCGCTGCCCAGCAGAAGGTGCGCAGGGGGTGTTTCGCTGCCGATGATCGCCAACATCGCACGCGCCGCTTTGCTCGGGTCGCCCAGCTGCTTGCCGCTCTTTTCTTCGCGGGCCTGGCGAATCGGGTCGAACAGCGCGTCGTAATCGGTAATCGAACGGGCCGTCCGGCTCATCGAACGCCCAGCCCAGTCGGTGCGAAACGAGCCGGGCGCGACGGCGGTGACGTGGATACCGAACGGCTTCACCTCCTTGCCAAGAACTTCAGAGATGCCTTCCAGCGCGAACTTGCTGCCGCAGTAATAGGCGATGCCCGGCATCGTGATGAAGCCACCCATCGAGGTGATGTAGAGAATGTGCCCGCGTCTGCGCGAGCGCATGTGCGGCAGCACGGCCTTGCTCACGGCCACCGCACCAAACACATTGACGTCGAACTGTCGGCGCATCTCGCTCAGTGCCGACTCTTCCATCACCCCTTCATGGCCGTAGCCTGCATTGTTGACCAGTACATCGATCGGCCCGACGTTGTTCTCGATGTCTGCTACCACCGCGTCGATGGCAGAAAAGTCGCTCACGTCGAGCACGCGGCCCACTGCATGGGCGCCATCGAGCGCCTCGAAGGCCTGCCGCGCCTGCTCACTGCGGACCGTGCCGACCACACGATGGCCCGCAGCGAGCGCCTCCTGGGCCAATGCTCGACCGAATCCACTGCTGACGCCGGTGATGAAAAGCGTTTTGCTAGATGACATGTGCGCACTCCACTGAACGTTGACGTGGATGCACGATAACCAGCCGTGGTAGTTTTCCTCAGGCTGGTTTCTGTGGTTTTCTTGCCTATTTCTATGAGGCCATCGCCGATGAACGAGACGGCTGCCGCTGCGCCGCTGGCCGACCGGCAACGCTTGCTGACCCTGCTGCGCGCTCAGGCACCCACCGAAGGCTACAACCTGACGGCCCTGCCCGACGTGCGCATCCTGCGTTCGAACCGGGCCTTGGCCCGCACGCCGGTCCTGTATGACCCTGGCATCGTGATCGTCTGCCAGGGCCGCAAGCGGGGCTATTTCGGTAGCCAGGTGTACCTGTATGACGAGCAGCACTACCTGGCGGTCGCGGTCCCGGTGCCGTTCACCATGGAAACCGAAGCCTGTGCGCAACACCCTTTGTTGGCGCTCTACCTGCATCTGGATTTCCAACTGGCTGCCGAGTTGCTGGTGGAGATCGACCAGCATCAGCCCTCGGCACGGGTACACCCACCCGAGAGCATGATGTCCAGCCCCATGGATGCCACGATGCAGGCGTGCGTGCTGCGCCTGGTGGAAGCACTGGACGAGCCGCTGGACGCAGCCATCCTCGGACCGGCACGGGTACGCGAGCTGTATTATCGGGTGCTCACCGGGCCCCAGGGCAAAACGATGCGCGCGGCGTTGGCGATGCAGGGGCACTTCGGCAAGATCGGCAAGGCCCTGCGCTGCATCCACGCCCACTATGCCCAAGCGCTCGATCTAGGGCACCTGGCCGGTGAAGCCGGCATGAGCGTGCCGACTTTCCACAGTCACTTCAAGGCGATCACCCGCACCTCGCCAATGCAGTACTTGAAGTCGACACGCTTGCACCAGGCGCGGCTGCTGATGGTGCGTCAGGGGATGACGGCGGAAACGGCGTGCTATGCGGTGGGCTATACCAGCCCTTCGCAGTTCAGCCGGGAATTCAAGCGACTGTTCGGCCTGACACCGGCAGCCGAGGCCAAGCGGATGCGGGAAAGCTTTGCCCTGCCCCCGGCGTGCGCCGGGGCACAGTACGTCTCGTCACATTGAGGCGTTCGGCAAATCAGATACCTTCGCGCGCCAGGTCCATGGCGAAGTAGGTCAGGATCAGGTCAGCCCCGGCACGCTTGATCGCGCCGATGCTTTCACGAACCACGCGGCCTTCGTCGATGGCGCCGGCCAGACCGCCGAACTTGATCATCGCGTACTCGCCGCTGACCTGGTACGCCGCCAGCGGCAGGCGCGAGGCGGCGCGGATGTCGGCGATCACATCGAGGTAGGCGCCGGCCGGCTTGACCATCAGCACATCTGCCCCTTCCTGCTCGTCGAGCAGCGACTCACGCACCGCTTCGCGGCGGTTCATCGGGTTCATCTGGTAGCTCTTGCGGTCGCCCTTGAGCGCGGTACCGCCAGCCTCACGGAACGGGCCATACAGCGACGAGGCGAACTTGGTCGAATAGGCCATGATCGCCGTGTCATGGAAGCCCGCACCGTCCAATGCGCTGCGAATCGCCTGGACCTGGCCATCCATCGCCGCCGACGGCGCGATGAAATCGGCACCGGCTGCGGCCGCGACCACCGCCTGCTTGCCCAGGTTGGCCAGGGTGGCGTCGTTGTCCACGCCGTGGTCGTGGAGCACGCCGCAGTGACCGTGGCTGGTGTACTCACAGAAGCAGGTATCGGACATCACCACCATTTCCGGCACGGTGTCCTTGCAGATACGCGCCATACGCGCCACCAGACCGTTCTCATTCCAGGTGTCGCTGCCGGTGGCATCGAGGTTGTGGGAAACGCCGAAGGTCATCACCGACTTGATACCGGCACGGGCATAACGCTCGATTTCCTGGGCAAGCCGTTTTTCCGGAATGCGGTTGACGCCCGGCATGCTGGTGATTGGCACGAAGTCATCGATGCCTTCCTCGACGAAGATCGGCAGGATCAGGTCCTCGAGACGGAACTCGGTCTCCTGGAAGATCGTGCGCAGGGACTCGTTCTGGCGCAGGCGGCGTGGACGAACGGCAGGGAAAAGGTTGGACATGACAGCTCCAGGGATTTTTAACGGCGTATACCTTATGCCTGTCACGCGCCAGTGGAAAGGCCAAATCGCGAGAATGTGCATTGCAGGTGATGCAATAGCCGGCCCATAAGCACCTCATGGACCGGCTTGGCAGGCATGTTCAGACTGCAACGGCGAGCGTCGACTCCCAGGGTTGTACAGGCGCCTGGGCAGCCAGTGCGGAACCCCCCGGCTGAGGCAAGAAGGCAGCCATCGCCTCGACCAGGTTGGCCACATTGGGCAGCGGCGCAGGTGTGGTCGACGGTCTCTCTGCTAACGAAGCGGGTTGCATCGCCAAGGTCGATTCGGCCAACTGCAGGCCACTCTGCGGGACGATCGCCAGGGCTTTGGCCGTCACCATGGCAGGTTTGGCGAACAGGAAGTCATCGGCGGTCACCTGAGCGACCTCGAGTGCGTCCAGGTACTGCACTTTCTTCCCTTCCGGATCACCGGACAGGTGTACATGAATCGACTGAACGATGGCCACTTCGCTGGCTTGTATCAGCTTGTTCCGCCCACTGGGTACGACTTTGCCTGGGACGCTGGCGACTACGTCGATTTCCCCGAGGCACGACCTGAAAAACCCCATCGACCTCAACCCAACTACTGCAACCAGGGCGGAGGCGGCTCTTCGGTCCTGGCCGGCCCACTCTCGACTTCCGCCAGTGCAGCACGTCGACGGGCGTCGTCGAGCCGGGCCGCTTCGATCTCGCGCATCACCCCAGCGACGTCCGCTGCATGCTCGTCATCCTCGAACTGCCCGCTCAACGGGCTGTCCGGTCGCAGCTCACCGGCTTCGTACAGCGCCCACATTTCCTGGGCATAGCGGGTGGCCTTGAGCTCCGGGGCGAAACGGCCGAAATAATGCGCCATGTTCCCTACATCGCGCTGCAGCATGCTGAACGCATGGTTGTTACCGGCAGCGTCCACGGCCTGCGGCAGATCGATGATCACCGGGCCGTCGGGCCCGAGCAGCACGTTGAATTCCGACAGGTCGCCATGGACCAGGCCGGCGCACAGCATCAGCACGATCTGACGGATGACGAAAGCGTGGTACTCGCGCGCCTCCTCGGCCTCCAGATGCACATCGTTCAGGCGTGGCGCGGCGTCGCCATCGGCATCGGTGACCAGCTCCATCAACAGCACACCGTCCTGGAAATCGAACGGCTTCGGCACCCGGACCCCGGCACCGGCCAAGCGGAACAAGGCGGCCACTTCGGCGTTCTGCCAGGCGTCCTCGGCTTCTTTGCGCCCATACTTACTGCCCTTGGCCATGGCACGGGCCTGACGGCTGTTGCGCACCTTGCGCCCTTCCTGGTATTCGGCGGCCTGACGGAAGCTGCGCTTGTTGGCTTCCTTGTAGACCTTGGCGCAGCGCACCTGGCTACCGCAGCGCACCACGTAGACGGCGGCTTCCTTGCCGCTCATCAGCGGGCGCAGCACTTCGTCGACCAGGCCGTCTTCAATCAGCGGTTCGATTCGTTTTGGCGTCTTCATCAGGCTTGCGTTCGAGGTCCTGTTTGGCCACTTGGCGGCGAAGTAGCCATCCTCTCACAGGCTGCTGCGTCTTGCTCGTCTGTCTGCGTCTTACACCACGCGGTGGCAAGGTGCCCTACCCGCGAGGACCGCTGCCATTTCAGTCGCCGCGGTACGGGCCATCAAGGCGCGCGCCTCGACGGTGGCCGAACCGATGTGCGGCAAGGCCACCACCTGGGGCAGCGCCAGCAATGGCGAGTCGCCAGGCAAAGGCTCACGCTCGAACACATCCAGTCCAGCCGCGCGGATTTGCCCCTGCGCCAGCGCCTGAACCAAGGCGGGCTCGTCGACCACCGCACCACGGGCGATATTGATGAACACGGCATGGTCACGCATCGCCGCGAATTGCTCGCGGCCGAACAGGCGATAAGTGGCCGGGCTCAGTGGCACGCAGACGCAGACGAAATCGGCCTCGCCCAACAAGTGCATCAGCGGCAGGCGTCGGGCGCCGAATTCCGCCTCGTACTCAGGCTTGGCACTGTTGCCGCTGTACAGCACCGGCATGCCGAAACCGAAATGCCCGCGCCGGGCCACGGCCGCGCCGATACGCCCCAGTCCAACGATGCCCAAGGTCTTGCCGTGCACGTCGAGACCGAAGCGCGAAGCGTCGATTCCGCTGCTCCACTCGCCGTCGCGTACCAGTTGCGCCATCTCGCAGGCCCGGCGTGCGGCCATCATCAACAGCATGAAGCCGGTGTCGGCAGTGGTTTCGGTCACCGCATCAGGCGTGTTGGTCAGGCAGATGCCGCGTTTGCGCAGGTAGCCCAGATCGTAGTTGTCGAATCCAGCGGACACGCTGGCGATGACCTTGAGCGCCGGTGCGCGGTCGAGCAACTCTGCACCCAGCGGCAGCGTGCTGCCGATCAGCCCGTCAGCAGTGGCCAATGCCGCGAGAAAAGCCTCGCGATCGGCCAACGGCTGGTCGAAACGCTGGAAGCGATAACGCTGACCCAGGTCGGCCAGCACCTCGGCGCTGGCGATGGGCCCGAAGGAAACGACATGTTGCATGAAACCTCCTCAGTCGATGCGCGATTCAGGTTGAGCTGCATACAGGCGGCGCGGCACGGCCCAGAGGATCAACACCACCGCCAACAGGCTGACCGCCGTCAGCAGCCACAGGGCCGGGGTCGGCGAGCCGCTCACATCGCGCACCTTGCCCACCAGGTACGGAGCGACGATGCCGCCGAGCTGACCGATGGAGTTGATCAACGCGATGCCGGCGGCGGCAGCGAGGCCAGCCAGGTACTTCGGAGGCAGGGTCCAGAAGATCGGCATCCAGGCGATGATCCCGGTCATGATCAGGCTCATGCCCAGCATCAACAGCCACAGCTGTCCGGTGAAGCCGGCACACAGCGCGTAGCCAAGGGTAGTCATCACCGCGCAGCTCGCCATGTGCCAGCGACGCTCGCTGCGCAGGTCAGAACTGCGACCGATCAGCAGGTTGCCGACCACCGCCAGCAGATACGGGATCATCGTCAGCAGGCCGATATCCATCGCATCAGCCACCCCGGCGTTGCGGATCAGCTGGGGCATCCAGAACAGCAGGCCAGTCAGCGCCATCACCAGGCACAGGTAGATCGCCGACAGCGCGATCGAGGCCGGCTCGCGCAGAATGGCCCGTATGGAGCTGCCACCGCTGGGCTTGGGCTCGGCGTCCAGGCGCTCGCGCAGGTAGCGTTTCTCCTCTGCGTCGAGCCAGCGCGCGTCCTCGATCCGATCGCTCACCAGCCATAGGACCAGAAGGCCAAGCAGCACCGACGGCAAGCCTTCGAGCAGGAAAAGCCACTGCCAGCCAGCCATGCCGTTGACCCCGTCGAAATGGCTGAGAATGAAACCGGCCAGCGGGCCGCCGACGATCCCGCACAGGCAGATCGAACTCTTGAAGTAGGCATTGATACGCGCACGGCGATCACTGGGGTACCACTGAGTGAAGAAGTACAGTACCCCTGGGACGAACCCGGCTTCCATGACGCCGATGAGGAAACGCAGGACATAGAACCAGGTCTCGCTGGTGACAAACATCATCGCCGCGGACGTCAGGCCCCAACTGATCATGATGCGAGCGATCCAGATGCGCGCGCCGATGCGGTGCAGCAACACGTTGCTCGGTACTTCGAACAGGAAGTAACCGACGAAGAACAGGCTTGCACCCAGGCCATACACGGCATCGCTGAAACCCAGTGCGCTCTGCATCTGCAACTTGGCGAAACTGATGTTGACGCGATCCAGATAGGCGAACAGGAAACACAGGATGAACAACGGCACGATGCGCCAGTTGATCTTGCGGAACAGGCGGTTATCCAACGACTCCCGTTCGACCAGGTCGACGGGCACGGAACGGCTGGGCATGGCTGCAACCTCTTGTTGTTGTTCTTGGGGGCATTCGGTAAAAGCCCGCCGGACGAGGCCTGGCGGGCGTACAGCAGTGCAACGCCTACCGCTGGGCGTCAGCTCAGCGCCTCACGGCTGTGCTGACCATCGACCAGGCGCTGCAGGCCCAGTGGGTTGGCGTTCTTCAGGGCATCAGGCAGCAGCGCGTCCGGGTAGTCCTGGTAGCACACCGGACGCAGGAAACGGTCGATGGCCAAGGTCCCGACCGACGTGCCGCGGGCATCGGAGGTCGCCGGATAGGGGCCGCCGTGCACCATCGCATCGCACACCTCGACGCCGGTCGGGTAGCCGTTGACCAGCAGGCGACCGGCCTTGCGCTGCAGCAGCGGCACCAAGGCGGCGAAGCGCTGGAAGTCCTCCGGCTCAGCGATCAGCGTGGCGGTCAGTTGCCCGTGCAGGGCTTCCAGCGCCCGGCGCAGTTCGGCTTCGTCGGCCACTTCGACGACGACCGTGGTAGGGCCGAAGACCTCTTCCTGAAGCAACTCATCGCCATTGAGCAGCAGGCTCACATCGGCCTGGAACAGCTGCGCCTGGGCCTGGTCGCCGACCTGATCGGCACCGGCCAGGTGGCGCACTCCCGGGTGCTGCTGCAAACGCTGCACGCCACTGGCGTAGCTGCGCAGAGTGCCGGCGTTGAGCATGGTCTGCCCGCCCTGGTCGGCCAGTTGCGCGCCGAGTGCCGCGACGAAGGCGCTGAAGGCTTCACCGGCGATACCAATGACCAGGCCAGGGTTGGTGCAGAACTGCCCGCAGCCCAACACCACCGAGCCGGCCAGCTCCTTGGCCACCTGCTCGCCCCTGGCCTGCAACGCTCCAGGCAACACCAACACCGGGTTGATACTGCTCATCTCGGCGAACACCGGGATCGGCTGCGGCCTTGCCGCTGCCAGATCGCACAGGGCGCGACCGCCCTTGAGCGAACCGGTGAAGCCAACCGCCTGGATCGCCGGGTGACGGACCAGCGCCTCACCGACACCGGCGCCGTAGATCATGTTGAACACGCCAGCCGGCATGCCAGTGGCTACGGCTGCACGCTCGATGGCTTCAGCCACCTTTTCCGCCGTGGCCATGTGGCCACTGTGCGCCTTCACCACCACCGGACAGCCGGCAGCCAGGGCAGCGGCGGTATCGCCACCGGCGGTGGAGAACGCCAACGGGAAGTTGCTGGCGCCGAACACGGCCACCGGGCCGACGCCGGTACGGTACTGGCGCAGGTCCGGGCGCGGCAACGGCTGACGATCGGGCTGCGCGCGGTCGATACGTGCACCCAGGAAGTCGCCACGGCGCAGCACCTTGGCGAACAGGCGCATCTGGTTGCTGGTGCGGCTACGTTCGCCCTGGATGCGCCCGGCCGGCAACGCCGTCTCGCGGCAAACGGTGGCCACGAAGTCATCGTCCAGCGCATCCAGTTGCTCGGCAATGGCATCGAGGAACTGCGCCCGACGCTCCGGCGCCAGACCGTTGTACTCGGCGAATGCCGCTTCGGCGGCCTGCGCTGCGGCGGCCACTTCTTCAGGAGTGGCCTGGGCGAAGGCCAGGGGCAATGCGTCGCCGGTCCGCGCATCGAGGCTCTGTAGGCGTACGCTGCCAGCAGCGCTGCGCTGGCCACCGATGAAGTTGCTTACGGTCATGGTTGACTCCTGTAACGAAAGAAAAAAACTCAGAGGCTTTTCACGACCCCGGGGCGGACCTGCTCGGGCGCGGCTTTGATGCCGTTGCGCAGCGGCTGGCCGAAGGCATCCAGGCTGACCTCGAAGGTATCGCCAGGACGGGCCTGGATGCCGTCGGCGAACGACAAGGTGGCAGTGCCGAAATAGTGCACATGGATATCGCCGGCGCGCAGGAACTGGTCGTACTTGAAGTGGTGGAACTCGAGGTTCTCGAAGCTGTGGCACATGTTCTGCTCGCCGGAGAGGAATGGTTTGCTCCACAGCTCCTGGCCATCGCGAAGGATGCGGCTGGTGCCTTCCAGGTGCGCCGGTAACGCGCCCAGGCGCAGTTCCGGCCCGAAGCTGCAGGCGCGCAGTTTGGAATGGGCCAGGTACAGGTAATTGCGCCGTTCCATGACATGGTCGGAAAACTCGTTGCCCAGGGCATAGCCGAGGCGGTACGGCGTGCCGTCTTCACCGATCAGGTACAGCCCGACCAGCTCCGGCTCCTCGCCGGCATCCTCAGCGAAAGCGGGTAACGGCAGGTCGGCGCCGGGGCGTACGACGATGCCGCCGTCGCCCTTGTAGAACCACTCCGGCTGTGCGCCCTCCTCGCCTGCAAGCGGCCGACCGCCCTCCAGGCCCCACTGGAACATGCGCATGCTGTCGGTCACGGCGCCTTCGGCCTGCTGCTGGTGCATCTTGTCACGCGTGGCGGCGCTGCCCAGGTGAGTCAGGCCGGTACCAGTGACCAGGCAATGCGCCGGATCCGGATGGTCCAGCGGGGGCAACACCCGACCTTCGGCCAGCAGGGCCAGGTAGTCGTGGTGCTCGCCCAAGCCTGCGGCCTGCACTTCACTGGCCAGGTCGCGGCCAGCGGCAATGGCCTGCAGGGCCAGCTCGCGGGTACTGCCGGCGCCACGCACTTCCAAGGCGTGCTCGCCTTCCACCACGCCCACACGGCGCTCGCCGGTAGCGGTTTCGAATTGGATCAATCGCATGTTTGTGCTCGCTTTTCAGTTGCGAAGATTAGCGGGAGGGCTCGGCCACCCGCGTCGATGCCAGGCGCTGGCGGCGCTCCAGGCGGTTGTAGACCACGCCGGTGAGCAGCAGCCCGAACAGCATCACCAGGGCCAGGAAATACAGGCCCGACGACAACTGCCCGGTGTGCTCCTTGAGCGCACCGATGCCATATGGGCCGAGATAGCCACCGAGGTTGCCGATCGAGTTGATCAGGGCGATCCCCGCCGCAGCGCTGGCTCCGGAGAAGAACCGCCCCGGCAGGGTCCAGAAGATCGCGGTGCAGGAGAACAGCGCGAACGCCACCAGGCACAGCGCCGCCAGCTGCATCGCCGGCACGCTCAACCAGGCGCTGAGGAACAGGCCGAGTGCGCCCAGGGCATACAGCAAGGCCAAATGGCCGTAACGATCGTTCAGGCGATCGGAACTGCGGGGTACCACCAGCAGGCCGATGATGCCGAACACATAGGGCACGGCCGATACGAAGCCAGTGACCAGGTCGCTGCCACCAAACTGGTGAATGAGCGTTGGCAGCCACAGGCCCAGTCCATAGATGCTCAAGGTCACCGGCAGATAGAACAGCGCCAGCAACAGCACCCGGCCATCTTTCAAGGCATGCAGGGGATTGCCATGGCGGGTCTGGCCGAACTCGCGCAGGTCGTTGGCCAGTTGCTCCTGCAGCCAGTTGCGCTGCTCGTCGGACAGCCAGCGCACCTTGGCCGGACCATCCGGCAGCAGGCGCAGGGTTGGCCAGGCCAGCAACACCGCCGGGGTACCGATGCAGATGAACAGCCACTGCCAGCCATGCAGGCCATGGAGACCATCGAGCCCCAGCAAGGCCCCGGACAGCGGGCCGGTGACCAACATCGCCAGCGGTTGCGAAAGGATGAAGAAGCCGAGGATCTTGCCGCGGTGGCGCACCGGATACCACTGGGTGATGTAGTACAGCACACCCGGGAAGAAGCCCGCCTCGGCCGCGCCGAGCAGGAAACGCATCACATAGAAGCCATTGGGCCCGGTGACGAACGCCATGCCGACGGTGATCGCCCCCCAGGTCACCAGGATGCGGGCGAACCAACGACGGGCGCCGAAGCGGTCGAGCAGGAGGTTGCTGGGCACCTCGAAAATGAAATAGCCGATGAAGAACAGTCCGGCGCCCAGGCCGTAGGCCGCATCACCAAGACCGATATCGGCCCCCATGTGCAGCTTGGCGAAGCCCACCGCCGAACGATCGACATAGGCCACCAGGTAAAGCAGAACCAAAAAAGGGATGAGTTTCAGTGTGATCAGGCGGACCAGCCGCTGCTCCTGAATCATGGCGATGTCTCCAATTGTTCTTGTAATGGGCACAGCACCGGGCCGGGGCTTTTTGGCAGACCTCTGACCTGGCTGAACGATCTTATAGTATTACTATTTAAATCGACAACCCTTCACATCCGTCATTTTTGCCGGTACATTCACAACCATAACGACAAATAGTAATACCAATAAGGTACCCCTCCCATGTCTGATCACAAACGCCCGCTGCGCTCTGCCCAATGGTTCGGCACTGCCGACAAGAACGGTTTCATGTACCGCAGCTGGATGAAGAACCAGGGCATTCCCGACCACGAATTCCAGGGCAAGCCGATCATCGGCATCTGCAATACCTGGTCCGAGCTCACGCCCTGCAACGCGCATTTCCGCAAGATCGCCGAGCATGTGAAGAAAGGCGTGCTCGAGGCTGGCGGCTTCCCTGTGCAATTCCCGGTGTTCTCCAGCGGCGAGTCCAACCTGCGCCCGACTGCCATGCTTACCCGCAACCTGGCGAGCATGGATGTGGAAGAAGCGATCCGTGGCAACCCGGTGGATGCCGTGGTGCTGCTGACTGGCTGCGACAAGACCACCCCTGCGTTGCTGATGGGCGCCGCCAGCTGCGACGTACCAGCCATCGTGGTCACCGGCGGGCCGATGCTCAATGGCAAGCACAAAGGCAAGGACATCGGCGCTGGGACCATCGTCTGGCAGATGCACGAGGCCTACAAAGCCGGCCAGATCGACCTCAACGAGTTTCTTTCGGCCGAAGCCGGCATGTCGCGCTCGGCGGGCACCTGCAACACCATGGGTACCGCCTCGACCATGGCCTGCATGGCCGAAGCACTGGGCACTTCGCTGCCCCACAACGCTGCCATACCGGCGGTGGATGCACGCCGCTACGTGCTGGCGCACTTGTCGGGCATGCGGATAGTCGACATGGTCCACGAAGACCTGCGCCTTTCGAAAATCCTCACCCGCGAGGCGTTCGAGAACGCCATCCGCGTCAACGCCGCCATCGGTGGCTCGACCAACGCGGTGATCCACCTCAAGGCGATCGCCGGGCGCATTGGCGTCGACCTGCAGCTCGAAGACTGGACCCGGGTCGGCCGTGGTACGCCGACCCTGGTCGACCTGCAGCCGTCAGGGCGTTTCCTGATGGAAGAGTTCTACTATGCCGGTGGTCTCCCTGCCGTCATCCGTCGCCTCGGCGAACACAACCTGCTGCCCAACCCCACCGCATTGACCGCCAATGGCAAGAGCCTGTGGGACAACTGTCAGGCTGCACCGCTGTATGACGAAGAGGTCATTCGTCCGCTCGACAAACCGCTGGTGGCCGATGGCGGCATCTGCATCCTGCGCGGCAACCTGGCCCCCAAGGGCGCGGTGCTCAAACCATCGGCGGCAACACCGGCACTGATGCAACATCGTGGTCGCGCGGTGGTGTTCGAGAACTTCGAAGACTACAAGGCACGTATCAACGACCCTGAACTGGATGTCGATGCCGATTCGGTCCTGGTCATGAAGCATTGCGGACCCAAGGGTTATCCAGGCATGGCTGAGGTGGGCAACATGGGCCTGCCGGCCAAGCTGCTGGCCCAGGGCGTCACCGACATGGTGCGTATCTCCGATGCCCGCATGAGCGGCACGGCGTATGGCACCGTGGTGCTGCACGTGGCGCCTGAAGCAGCGGCCGGCGGACCATTGGCGGCGGTGCGTGAAGGTGACTGGATCGAGCTGGACTGCAAGGAGGGCCGTCTGCACCTGGACATTTCCGAAGAGGAACTGGCTGGCCGTCTGGCCGACCTGCAGACGCCCGTGCAACTGATCAGCGGCGGTTATGCGAAGTTGTACCTGGATCACGTGATGCAGGCCGACGAAGGCTGTGACTTCGACTTCCTGGTCGGCTGCCGTGGCTCGGCGGTACCCAAGCATTCGCACTGAATGCCTGGGGGCTCGTCGTTGGATGGGGTGGCGTTGCACGCATCGAGCGCCGCCCGCGCGGCGCTCGATGCCCAAGGCGCCGCGCATGTCACGACGAACACCAGACCGGCCCCCCTCCCACTGATGCTATGATGCGCAGCCTCCGCCCGAAGGATCTCCCCCGCCTCACATGAACTACCGCCAGCCCACCACGCGCAAGAGCATGCACGCCACTCTGGTCCAGGACCTCGGCCTGCAGATCGTATCCGGCCAACTCGAGCCCGGGCAGAAACTGCCCTCCGAGGCGAGCCTGTGCGAAACCTACGCGATCAGCCGGCCGGTATTTCGTGAAGCGATGCGCGCGCTCACCGCCAAGGGCCTGGTCGAAGCCCGCCCGCGGGTCGGCACCCTGGTTCGTCCGCGCCATGACTGGCACATGCTCGACCCCGACGTGCTGCACTGGCTGATGCAGGCCACGCCGCAACAGGAATTCTTCAATACCTTGTCCAGCGTACGCTGGGTGATCGAACCGGCCGCCGCCGCGCTGGCAGCGACCAATGCCACGGCCGAAGACGTTGCCTCGATCGATGAGGCCTACCAACGCATGGAAGCGGCGCGCAACCATGAAGAACGCCTGCAGCCGGATCTGGATTTCCATGCACGGATCGCCGACGCAACCCACAACGACCTGCTGGCCTACTTGTGCAACATGCTGTCGATGGCGCTGCGTGAATCGGTGCGCTACTCCAACCAGCGCCCCAACTTCGATGAACTCGCCCTGCCTCGGCACAAGGCGATCCTCACCGCGATCCAGAATGGCGATGCGCTGGGGGCCCGGCATGCTTCGCTGGTTCAGCTCGAGGATGCGCGGGTGGCCCTGAGCAAGGTTCTCGGACAAGACCCGCTCGGTTGATACGCTGGGCGTCATGGTATACCCGTTGCGGTCAACCCAGGTATCCTTGGCCCCTTTAGAGCAAGCCTTCCAGGACGGTGACCATGACCAGGCCCCTTCTGCTGCTGGGCGCGGCCCTGCTGCTGAGCCCTGCGCTGCACGCCCAGCAAATGCTCCGCCAGCTGGGCGACTTCGACTTCACCCTCGGTACCACTCCCTCACGCAGCATGGCTCAGGGCCTGATCTCGCCCAGCGCCGTCGGCGCCTTTCACGGCGGCCTCGACTTGAGCCACCCAAGCGGCTGGTACGTCGGCCAGTATGCCCCGAGCATGGGCGTAGCGCCCGACTCCACGCTGCGGCTGGACAGCTATCTGGGTTACAAGCATCACTTCGACCATACCCTGGGGTATGAGGTGGGGTTGATCCATTACAGCCAGCCGAATATCGCCGGACCTGACAGCTATGCCGTGTATGGCGGCGTCTCGATACTCGGCAGCCGCTTCGGCGGCGCACTGCGCGACAACCCCGACAATCGCACCGGTACCCTGTTCGCCGATCTCGGCCGGCTGCCACTGCTCGATGCGCAGCTCACCGTCAAGCTTGCCCATCATCAGCTGGGCACACCGTTCACCATCGGTGACGGTAGCCAGATCGATGGCTTCTCCGACTGGTCGCTACAGCTCTCGCGCCCTTGGCTAGGCTTGGACCTGGACCTGATCTACAGCAGTTCCGACCTCAGCGGTGGTGGTTGCGACGCCTACGCCGGCATCAATACCTATTGCGAAAGCGTGGTCACACTCAAGGCTCAACGCAATTTCTTCTAGGTACTTGGCGTCAGTGCCTGTGCGCCGTTCTCTGGCATCAAGGTCGCGATCAAAGCCCGGACAGTCCCTGGCAGCGCCTCCAGTTCACGCACCAGGATACTGCGTTCACGCACCGCCCAGGGCTCGTCGAGGGTAATGGTGACCAGGTTCATGGTCTGGCTGTTCCGCAGCGCGGCCGATTCGGGAATGATGCCGATCCCGACACCGGCCTCTACCAGCCGGCAGATGGCCTCGAAGCTCGAAAGCTGGATACGCAGCGACAGGTTCAAGCCCATGCGTTCGACATGGTCGCGCAGAAAGCTCAGCAACGTGCTGCCGTCATGCAGGCCGATATGCTGGAACGCCAACGTCTGCTTCAACGTGACCTGCTGGTACTCCGCCAGCTCATGCCCCTGGGGCACGATCAGCACCAGGCGGTCGGTGCTGAAATGCATCACCTGCAGGCCGCTCGCCTCGACCGGGCCGGCGATGATGCCCATGTCGCTGCTGCCATCGAGCACACCCCGCACGATATCCCGGGACAGGCGCTCCTGCAGGTCGACCGTCACCCCTGGACGCTTGGCCAGAAAGCCTGCCAGCACCTCAGGCAGGAACTCGGTCACCGCGGTGGTATTGGCAAAAATGCGGATATGCCCGGCCGAATCAGTACCGAATTGCGTGAACTCAGCCTTGAGGTAGTCCACCTGGCGCATGATCAGCCGCGCATGGGTCAGCAACTTGTGGCCAGCGGGTGTCAGTTCGACACCTCGGCTGTCGCGGTATAGCAGACGGGTATCGAGCTGCGCCTCCAGCGCCTTGATGCGGGCGCTGGCGGCAGCTGGGGAAAGACAGGCGCGGCGTGCGCCCTGGGTCAGGCTCGGCGACTCGCCGATATGAATGAATAGCCTCAGGTCGGCCAGGTCGAAATGCATGGGAGGCTCCGGTCGGGGGCGTTAGCGTCGATACAGGCACAATCATGGCGTTCAGCATACATGAACGCGGCTTTACGCAAATGCAAATTCACAGAATGCCAGGCGCCTCGCATGATCGCCCCATAACAACAAAGCAGAGGCATCGTGATGACTGCTACAACTCCGCCTACCGACTACAGCGCCTGGATCGGCCGCACCGAAGAGGTCCATGACGAGCTGAGCCGCAACCTGGTCAAGCGCATCGCAGCGACCTTCGGCGAGACTGCGCCGGCTGTCGGCCAGCCCCTGCCAGCGCTGTGGATGTGGTGTTTCTTCCAGGAGCCGGTAAATGAGGCACAGTTGGGTAGCGACGGCCACCCGGCCCGCGGTGGCTTCCTGCCTCCGGCCGACAATCGCAACCGCATGTGGGCGGGCGGACGGGTCGAGTTCATCGCCCCGTTGCGGGTCGGCAGCGAAGCCCAGCGTCTTTCGACCATCGTTCATATCGAAGAAAAGCATGGCCGCACAGGCGCCCTGCTGTTCGTCACCGTGCGCCACGACTACTCCCAAGACGGCCAACTGTGCGTGCGTGAAGAACAGGACATCGTCTACCGCGAACCCAACCCGCCCAAGCTGGACAGCCGCCAGGCAGATGCCCGAGCCGATTGGAGCGAGTCGGTGACACCGACGCCGACCCTGCTGTTCCGCTACTCGGCGGTGACCTTCAACGGCCATCGCATCCACTACGACCACCCCTACGTGACCGCCACCGAAGGCTATGCCGGACTGGTGGTGCACGGCCCGATGATCGCCACGCTCAACCTGCATGCGTTCA
This sequence comes from Pseudomonas putida, assembly GCF_004357765.1. Classification (GTDB taxonomy): domain Bacteria; phylum Pseudomonadota; class Gammaproteobacteria; order Pseudomonadales; family Pseudomonadaceae; genus Aquipseudomonas; species Aquipseudomonas putida_U. Next base: position 498,043 of record NZ_SMTE01000001.1, read on the forward strand.
TTCGCGCCAATCCGGGTAAGTGCGTGCGGCATTTCGCCTATCGCGGCGTACGCCCATTGACCGTGCCGACGCCTTTCGAGGTAGCCGGTCGCCTCGTCGAGCCCGGCCAGGCCCAATTGTGGGCCGGTAATGCCGACGGTGTGGCGCAAAGCGCCGAAGTTCGTTTCGACTGATCGCTGACAGGGACACCCAAATGCCTACTTACGATAACGATGACCTGACTGCCATTCGCGAAGGCGTGCGCGCACTGTGCGCCGAGTACCCTGCCGAATACTGGCGCAAGATCGACGAGGAAAAAGGCTTCCCCGAGGCCTTCGTCAAAGCCATGACCGAAGCCGGCTGGCTGTCGGCGATGATTTCCGAGGAATTCGGTGGTTCGGGCCTGGGTCTGGCCGAGGCATCGGTCATCCTCGAAGAGGTCAACGCCTGCGGCGGCAACTCCGGCACCATCCACGGCCAGATGTACAACATGTTCACCCTGCTGCGTAACGGCAGCGAAGAACAGAAGCGCTATTACCTGCCTAAGCTCGCCAGCGGCGAACTGCGCCTGCAGTCGATGGGCGTGACCGAACCCACCACCGGTACCGACACCACCAAAATCAAGACCACCGCCGTGCGCAAAGGCGACACGTACGTGATCAACGGTCAGAAAGTGTGGATCTCGCGGGTCCAGCATTCCGACCTGATGATTCTGCTGGCGCGCACCACACCATTGGCCGAAGTGAAAAAGAAGTCCGAAGGTATGTCGATCTTTCTGGTCGACCTGCGCGATGCCATCGGCAACGGCCTGACCGTGCAGCCGATCGCCAACCTGGTCAACCACGAAACCAACGAGCTGTTCTTCGACAACCTGGAAATCCCCGCCAGCAGCTTGATCGGCGAAGAAGGCAAAGGCTTCCGCTACATCCTCGACGGCCTCAATGCCGAGCGCACGCTGATCGCTGCCGAGTGCATCGGCGATGGCCGCTGGTTCGTCGAGAAAGCCAGCCAGTATGCCCGCGACCGTGTGGTATTCGGCCGACCGATCGGGCAGAACCAGGGCGTACAGTTCCCCATCGCCGAGGCGCATATCGAAATCGAGGCTGCCGACCTGATGCGCTGGCGCGCCTGCGAGGAATACGACAGTGGGCGTAATGCCGGAGCCGCCGCGAACATGGCCAAGTACCTGGCGGCCAAGGCCAGCTGGGAGGCCGCCAACGCCTGCCTGCAGACCCACGGCGGCTTTGGCTTCGCCAACGAATACGACGTCGAACGCAAATTCCGCGAAACACGTCTGTACCAAGTGGCGCCGATCTCGACCAACCTGATCCTGTCCTACGTAGCCGAGCACCTGCTCGAACTGCCACGCAGCTTCTGAGGGCCCGACCATGCAAAATACCCATGCCTTGGCGGACTTTCTTGCCGGCCTGCATTACGCACAGATCCCCGGCCACGTACTGGACCGAACCGAAGACTTGTTCCTCGACTGGCTGGGCTCGGCCTTGGCCAGCCAGGGCGCGCACCCGATCCCGCTGTTCGAGCGCTATGCCGAACGCATGGGCCCCGCCCAGGGCAGCGCGCGCATCCTGACCAGCGGGCGTACCTCATCGCCCTACTTCGCCGCGCTGGTCAACGGCGCCGCTTCCCATCTGGTCGAACAGGACGACCTGCACAACAGCTCGGTGCTGCACCCGGCCACCGTGGTGTTCTCGGCGGTTCTGGCTGCCGCCCAGGACCTGGGCAAATCCGGCCAGGACCTGCTGTTGGCTGCGGTCGCCGGCTATGAGGCGGGCATTCGTATCGGCGAGTTTCTCGGTCGCTCGCACTATCGCATCTTCCACACCACCGCCACGGTCGGCACCCTCGCGGCCGCGGTGGGGGTGGGCAAGCTGCTCGGTTTCGACAAAGCGCAGTTCATCAACCTGCTGGGCAGCGCCGGTACCCAGGCCGCCGGTTTGTGGGAGTTCCTGCGCGACGCCGCCGACTCCAAGCAGCTGCATACCGCCAAGGCTGCCGCCGATGGCCTGCTCGCCGCCTACCTCACCGCTGACGGTCTGACCGGCGCACGCAACATCCTCGAAGGCGAGCAAGGCATGGCCGCTGGCATGTCCAGCGACGCCGACCCGAGCCGCCTGAGTGACGGTCTCGGCACACGCTGGGCGCTGGTCGAGACCTCGTTCAAGTTCCATGCCTCGTGCCGTCACACCCACCCCGCCGCCGATGCCCTGCTCCATCTGATGCAGCGCGAGAACCTGAGCCATGAGCAGATCGCCAAGGTGGTCACTCGCGTCCACCAGGGCGCCATCGATGTACTGGGCCGGGTCAACGTGCCGACCACCGTGCACCAGGCCAAGTTTTCCATGGGCACCGTGTTGGGCCTGATCGCCGTGCACGGTAGCGCACAACTGTTGGAGTTCCGCGACCTGGCCTTGAGCGACCCACGGGTAGCTGCCCTGCGCGACAAAGTGCAGATGCAACTCGACGCCGAAGTCGACGCGGCCTACCCGGCGCGCTGGCTTGGCCGTGTCGAGGTCACCGATGTGCAGGGTCGCCACTACAGCGCCGCCATCGACGAACCCAAAGGCGATCCGGGCAATACCCTCAGCCGCCCGGAGCTTGAAGCCAAGTTCCAGCGTCTGCTGGCCTATTCCGGTGCACGCAGCGAGGCCCAGGGCCAGCAGTTGATCGAGCGGGTATGGCAATTGCGCGATGCGACCACGCTGACAGACCTGTATTGAGCCGCGCCCGGCAACCCAGAACCTTAGGTGACTCTCATGACCCACTCCACGCCCCGTCCCCTTGATGGCATCACCGTCGTCAGCCTGGAGCACGCCATCGCGGCGCCCTTTTGCACCCGTCAGCTGGCCGACCTGGGCGCCCGCGTGATCAAGGTCGAACGCCCCGGCAGCGGCGATTTCGCCCGCGGCTACGATCAGCGTGTCGACGGCCTGGCCTCGCATTTCGTCTGGACCAACCGCTCCAAGGAAAGTCTTACCCTGGACCTCAAGCAGCCCGCTGCCGACAGCATCCTGGAGGGACTGTTGGCCAAGGCGGACGTGCTCGTGCAGAACCTCGCGCCCGGCGCAGCGGCGCGCATGGGCTTGTCGTTCGAGGCGCTGCATGCGCGCTTCCCACGCCTGATCGTCTGCGACATTTCCGGCTACGGTGAAGGCGGTCCCTATGAAAAGAAAAAAGCCTATGACCTGCTGATTCAGAGCGAGGGCGGCTTCCTTTCGGTGACCGGCGGCCCTGGCGACGACGAAATGGCCAAGGCCGGCTGCTCGATCGCTGACATCGCCGCCGGCATGTACGCTTACACCGGTGTGCTTTCAGCGCTGATGTTGCGCGACAAGACCGGGGTGGGCAGCCGCATCGACGTGTCGATGCTGGAAAGCCTGGTGGAATGGATGGGTTACCCGATGTATTACGCCTACGATGGTGCGACACCGCCGCCAAGGGCCGGAGCCTCGCACTCGACCATCTACCCTTACGGCCCCTTCCCCACCGGCGACGGCGGCACGCTCATGCTCGGCCTGCAGAACGAGCGCGAGTGGGCGCTGTTCTGCGACAAGGTATTGCTCGATCCAGCACTGGCAAGCGATGAGCGCTTCAACGCCAACTTCAAACGCTCGGACAACCGCGACGTACTGCGCCAGCTGATCATCGAGCGCTTCGCCAGCCTGTCGCTGGACGAGGTGGTGGCGCGCCTGGAACAGGCACAGATCGCCAACGCCCGGGTCAATGACATGCATGGCGTCTGGCAGCATCCGCAACTGCGGGCCCGCGACCGCTGGCGCGAAGTGGACAGCCCGGTCGGCAAGTTGCCGTCGCTGCTGCCACCAGGGCGCAACGACGCCTTCAGCCCTCGCATGGACGGCGTTCCGGGGCTGGGTCAGCACACCCAGGCCATCCTCGCCGAACTGGGCTTGAACGACGCGCAACAGGCCGATCTCGCCGCAGGCGGTGTGGTATGAGCCGCGTGCGCTCGGCACTGTTCGTGCCTGGCAGCCGGCCGGAGCGCTTCGCCAAGGCATTGGCGGCCGGTGCCGACGTGGTCATCGTCGATTTCGAGGATGCCGTGGAGGAACCACTGAAACAGCAAGCCCGCGCCAACCTGAAAGCCTTCCTGCAAGCCGAGCCGCAGTCGCGCGTATGGGTCCGAGTGAATGCGCCGCAACATGCCGAGCATGCCGCCGATCTGGCGTTCTGCGCCCGCCAGCCAGCCGTTGCCGGGCTGTTGCTGCCGAAGGTGGAAAACGCCGCCCAGATCGCGGTCGCCTGGCACACAGGCAAACCGATCTGGCCGATCATCGAAAGCGCCAAAGGTCTGTTGGCGCTGGCGCAGATCGCCGCCGCCGATGGCGTCGAGCGCTTATCGTTCGGCAGCCTCGACCTGGCACTGGACCTCGACCTCAACACCGAGAGCGACGCGGCCCGGCAATTCATCGAACACGCCCGCCGTATGGTGCAACTGCATTCGCGTGCCGCCGGGCTGCTGCCACCGCTCGACGGCGTATTCCCGGCAATCGACGACCCCGAAGGTTTGCAGCAGGCGACGCGCCATGCCCGCTATATCGGTTATGGCGGCGCGCTGTGCATCCATCCCCGGCAGGTGGCGGTGATCCACGCCGCGCTAGCGCCGAGCCACGATGAGCTGGCCTGGGCGCAGCGGGTGGTGGCGGCCAGTGCTGCGGCAAACGGTGCCGGTGCCTTTCAGCTCGATGGCCAGATGGTCGATGCGCCGGTGCTGCTGAGGGCGCAACGCTTGCTCGATCAATCCAGTGCTTGAGGATTCGCACAATCTTCTATAGTGAACGTTTGCGCGGTCAATGACAGTGCGTTCGGCTCTGCCGAACGCTGCCTTATCCAAAAGCTGATTGTCCATACACGCACCGTGGTCCATCTTTACGCCAACCCTCTACAACAATAAATCCGAGGTGACATCGATGTTCAAGCTGACCCAGGCGCTCCTCTGCGCCGCCGCAGTGTCCATGGCCAGCATGGCCCACGCCGCCGATCCCATCGTCATCAAGTTCTCCCACGTGGTGGCAGACAGCACGCCCAAGGGCCAGGGCGCGCTGATGTTCCAGAAGCTGGTCGCCGAAGACCCGCAGCTCAAGGACAAGGTCAAGGTCGAGGTCTACGCCAACTCGTCGCTGTTCGGCGACGGCAAGGAAATGGAAGCCCTGCTGCTGGGCGACGTGCAGATGCTGGCGCCGTCGCTGGCCAAGTTCGAGCACTACAACAAACAGGTGCAGATCTTCGACCTGCCATTCCTGTTCGATGACCTGGCGGCAGTCGACCGCTTCCAGCAAGGCCCCCAAGGCAAGGCGCTGCTGACGTCCATGGAAGACAAGGGCATCCGCGGCCTGGCCTACTGGCACAACGGTCTGAAACAACTGTCGGCAAACAAGAAAGTGATCCTGCCCAAGGATGCCCGTGGTCTGAAGTTCCGCGTGCAAGCCTCCAGCGTGCTCGAGGAGCAGTTCAAGGCCATTCGCGCCAACCCGCGCAAGATGAGCTTCGCCGAGGTCTATCAGGGCCTGCAGACCGGTACCGTCAACGGCACCGAGAACACCTGGTCGAACTATGAAAGCCAGAAGGTCAACGAAGTGCAGCCGTTCTTCACCGAGACCGACCATGGCCTGATCGACTACATGGTGATCACCAACGCCAAGTTCTGGAACGGCCTGCCGGAAGAGGTCCGCAACGAGCTGCAGACGATCATGGACAAGGTCACCGTCGAGGTGAATAAACAGGCCGAGGCGCTCAACCAAACTGCGAAGCAGAAGATCATCGACGCCAAGACCAGCGAGATCGACACGCTGACCGCCGAGCAGCGCGAGCAATGGCGCAAAGCGATGCGCCCGGTATGGGAGAAGTTCTCCGACCAGATCGGTGCCGACCTGATCAAGGCTGCCGCCGCCTCCAACAAAGCTTCCTGACGGCCCTCCCGCGCTGTCCGGGCCACCCCTTGCACGGGTGGCCCGCCCGCCCTTTCTGTCTGGAGAATCCCTATGCAATCGCTCAGGCGTGTCTGGGAGCATTTCGAGGAAGGCGCCATCGCCTTTCTCCTGGCGGCCATGACCTTGGTGACCTTCATCTACGTGGCCCTGAACAACGTCTACGCACTGTTCTACAGCCTCAGTGACCATTGGCCCTGGGCCAGCGACCTGCTGCTGTCCATCGGCGACCATCTGATGGGCTACGCCCAGGAAATGACCTGGAGCATCGCCCTGACCAAGGCCCTGTTCGGCTGGTTGATCTTCTTCGGTATCTCCTATGGCGTGCGTACTGCCGGCCACCTGGGGGTCGATGTGCTGGTGCGGCGCACGTCCAAACCGGTGCAGCGGGTGTTGGCGATGATCGCCTGCGCCTGCTGCCTGGCTTACGCCGGGCTGTTCCTGCTGGCCAGCGTGAAATGGGTGAGCGCGGTGCTCGCGGCCAGTATCGGTGCCGAGGACCTGGACCGCTATGGCATCAAGATCGGCCATATCGCGCTGATCGTGCCGCTGGGCTTTGCCCTGATCATCGTGCGCTACCTGGAAATCCTCTATCGCCTCTACACCCATCGCCAGTACGACCTGGGTCTGGCCGACGAGGCTGCGGAAGCGAGCAAGCTGGCCAACCCCGGTGAGGAGCATCACTGATGACGGTACTCTGCCTGTTCCTGTTGTTGTTCGTGTTCATGTTCCTGGGCGTACCGATCGCGATCTCGCTGGGCCTTTCCGGGGCGCTGTCGATCCTGATGTTCAGCCAGGACTCACTCAGCTCGCTGGCGATCAAGCTGTTCGAGACCTCCGACAGCTACACCTTCCTGGCGATCCCGTTCTTCCTGCTGTCAGGGGCGTTCATGACCACCGGTGGTGTGGCGCAGCGCCTGATCGACTTCGCCAATGCCTGTGTCGGTCATATCCGTGGCGGCCTGGCCATCGCCGCCGTGCTGGCGTGCATGCTGTTCGCGGCGTTGTCGGGTTCCTCGCCGGCCACCGTGGCAGCGGTCGGCTCCATCGCCGTGGCTGGGATGGTGCGCTCGGGGTACCCACGGGAGTTCGGCGCGGGGATCATCTGCAACGCCGGTACCCTGGGTATCCTTATTCCGCCCTCGATCGTGATGGTGGTGTACTCGGCCGCCACGGAGACGTCGGTCGGCAAGCTGTTCATGGCCGGTGTGGTGCCAGGCGCGCTGTTGGGCGTGGCATTGATGGTGGCCATCTACATCGTTGCCCGGGTCAAGAAGCTGCCGGCGCAACCACGGGCCAGCTTCGCCGAGTGGCTGCGGTGTGCCAAGCGTTCGTTCTGGGGGCTGTTGCTGCTGGTGATCATCCTTGGCGGCATCTACAGCGGCATGTTCACTCCCACCGAGGCAGCGGCGGTGGCGGCGGTGTATTCGGCGTTCATTGCCTTGTTCGTGTACAAGGACATGCGCTTGCGGGACTGCCCGAAGGTGTTGCTGGAGTCTGGGCGACTGACCATCATGCTATTGTTCATCATCGCCAACGCCATGCTTTTCGCCCATGTGCTGACCACCGAGCAGATTCCCCAGCAGATCACCCAGTGGGTGATGTCCGAAGGACTGACGCCGATCGGCTTCCTGATCATGGTCAACATCGTGCTGCTGGTGGCGGGGAGCTTCATGGAGCCCTCAGCGATCATCCTGATCCTGGCGCCGATCTTCTTCCCCATTGCCATGCAGCTTGGCATCGATCCTATTCATCTGGGGATCGTGATGGTGGTGAACATGGAAATTGGGTTGGTGCATCCGCCGGTGGGGTTGAACCTGTTCGTGACTTCGGCGGTGACCGGGTTGACGTTGGGGCAGACGATCCGGGCTGCGCTGCCTTGGTTGTCGATTCTGCTGTTGTTCCTGATCCTGGTTACTTATGTGCCGTTTATCTCGTTGGCTTTGCCGGAGTGGTTGGGCATGCCTTGAGGTCTTCGGTGCTTTCGAGATCGAGCGCCGCACGAGCGGCGCTCGATCTCCGCCACACCAAACCTCCCAAGCGACCCCCCAAATCACCGCCCAGGAACTGGCAACTCCGCCTCACTGTGCCATCGCGAAACCGGCCGACTGAACAGATTCTCAGTCTGAAAATGCGCCATCCGCCACACCCCATCCTCGACCACGAATCGCACAGTCAATCGCGCCGCATTCAGGTGCGAGGCGCCATCGGCAAAGGTACTGGTCTGTAACATCACCCAGCGTCCCAGCCCTTCCTCGCCATCGACCTCGATCACCTCGCTGGTCAAGAAGTGCACGTTCAGGGCAAAGTGCGCCGGGGTCTTCATGTAGGTGGCCAACATCGCCCGAATCGCCTCACGCCCGCGATATCCGCCAAAGCTCGCCGCATACTTGGCACCCTTACCCTCCCACACCGCCTCGCGACTGAACAGCCCCGCCAGCTCATCCAGCGGCGTGCTGGCATCGAGCTGGTCGCACAGCTCCATGTAGCGATTGATGCAGACCCGAATGGCCTGCTGGCTTTCGAACCGCTGCAGGCGTGCCTGCAACTCAACGATATCGCTCATCGTCACCTCAGCATCGAGTGTTGGCGTACAGGTTGAGCAGCACGCGCTCAGCCACCGCCAGCAGTTTTTCGTCGGCGCCCTTGGCCGCTACCAGTTGCAAGCCCACCGGCAAACCGCACTCACTGCCCAGCGGAATGCTCAACGCCGGGTGCCCGGACAGGTTGAACGGGCGCACCAACGAGGTCATGCCCAGGACAGCGCGGGTGTCGGCGGCATCTTCCAGGCGCAAGGGAAAATCCGGCATGGTCGGCAATGCCAGCACGTCGAATTCAGCCAGGGCCCGGTCGACTTCCTCAGTGAAACGCGTGCGTACGCCTTCGGCCTCTGCCAGCGCCGTGTCGCTGGTCTGCCCTGCCGCTGCCAAACGCCCGGCGATATCGGCGCCGACCTTGCCGGTGTCCAACAGGTGCCCGCATCCTTCGAACGTTTCGCGGTTGATCACCACCATGCCAGCCTCGTAAGCGGCACCGAAATGCTTGAACTCGACGTTACCCAGGGGCAGCCCGGTGGCCGCCAAAGCGCCCTGTACCACCTTGTGGATGGCAGCTTCGGCAGTGACGCGCAGAACACCGATACGTGCCTGGCTCGGCACCTGGGCAGGCGTGAAGGTCGGATCGATCATGCCCATGGCCCGTACCAGCATCGGCAGGCTTGCAGCGAACGGACCGACGCAGTCGAGGCTGGTGCGTGCTGGCATCACACCTTGGCGGCTGACCCGGCCGAACGTGGGTTTGAGCCCGAACACACCGCAGCAGCAAGCCGGGATGCGCACCGAGCCGCCAGTGTCGGTACCCAGGCTGAAATCGGCCAGGCCGGCGGCGACCGCCGCCGCCGAGCCGCTCGACGAACCACCCGGAATGCGCCCCGGAAAACGCGGGTTGGCCGCCGTACCGGTGTAGCGATTGATGCCGGTGGTGCCGAACGCCAGTTCATGCAAGCTGACCTTGCCGGTCAGGCGTGCGCCGGCTGCCAGCAGATTGCTGACCACCTCGGCATGCCGCTCGGCCAGCGGTGCATGTTCCAACGCCTGGCTAGAGGCACGGGTCGCAGTACCGGCGACATCGAGGGTGTCCTTGACCACGACTCGAGGGCCATCGCCGCCCAAGTCAAGGGTTTCAACTATGATCGTCATGTTCGCGCAGCCCTTTTCAAGAATGTATACCGGACCTGAGCCCGGCGTTAACATGGCGAATAATTACGTGAAATGTCAACTGAACTTTCCAGTATTATGCCGCCACTTTTTCATGGCCAAACTCGCTGAAACGTCTATGATGTCGCGACTATTTCCGCACAAGTAGTGAATCGATGAGCACCTCGAAAAGCAAAGGTCACCGCCATCACGACCCGGCCAGCGATGAATTTCGCAAGGAGGATTTCCCCTTCTACTGGCTGGCCCGGGTGCATGGCCGCTATACCCAGAACATGGAGCGTCTGCTCAAGAAGATCGACCTCGACGTGCCGCGCTGGCGCGTGCTGTGGATCCTCAACGAGAACGGCGAATCGAGCATTTCCGAAATTTCCACCCACGCCATCGCCAAGCTTTCGACCATCACCAAGATCGTCTACCGCATGAAGGAGGACGGCCTGGTCGATACCGCGCCCAGCCCCGAGGACGGTCGCGTGACTCAGGTACGCATCACTGCCGTTGGCCTGCAGAGCATCGAGCGGATGCAGGAGGTGACCCGCGACCTGTTCCAGCGCAGTTTCAAGGGGCTCACCGAAGCCCAGGTACAACGCTTGAATCGCATGCTCGAAGTGGTCTTCCATAACCTCGAAACGCCGTGATGCCCAGGGCTGCTAGGCAGCCCTCGCCATGCGCCGCCTCAGCACGCCTTCGAAGCTTCGCTGACGCGGTGATAGGCGCGGTTGAAATACACCAGCCCGTCATCGGCGCCGCCATGGCGGATGCCCTGGATCTCGCAGTAGAAAATGCTGTGCGAACCCACCTCATGAACCTGGGCGATACGGCAGTCGAAGTTCACCAGCGCTTCCTGCATCACCGGCGCCCCGCTCTCAAGGACCATCCAGTCGGCACTGGCGAAGCGCTGGTCCATGTCCAGCTCACGGTTGGCGAACGCGCCGGACAACGCCTGGTGAGTACCGGCCAGCACGTTCACGCACAGCGCGCCGTTGGTCTTGAACATCTCGTTGGAGTACGACGACCGGTTCATGCATACCAGCAAGGTCGGCGGCGAGTCGGTCACGCTGCACACCGCCGAGGCGGTGAAACCGAAGCGTCCGGCCGGGCCATCGGTGGTGATGACCGACACGGCGCCACCGAGCATCGCCATTGCGTTGCGAAATTGGGTTACCTCTACCATGGTCATCTCCTCAGATATCCAGGACCAGCTTGTTGGATTTGGCCCGCGAGCAGCACACCAGGATCTGGTCGTTGGCGGCCTTTTCTTCGTCGGTCAGGTACACATCGCGATGGTCCGGCTCGCCTTCGAGCACCTCGCACATGCAAGTGCCGCACACACCCTGCTCGCAGGAAATGTCGATCTTGATACCGACCTGAGCCAGGGCATCGAGAATGGTCTGACCTTCGGCGACCTGCACGGTCTTGTTGCTGCGCGCCGCCACCACCTCGAAGGTGTCACCGCTGGCGTCGACCTCGACCTGGAAGTACTCCTTGTGAATATGGGACTCGTCATAACCCTGCTGCCGTGCGCCCGCGATGACCCAGTCCATGAAGCCCGACGGACCACAGGTGTACAGGTGCGTGCCAGAGCTGCCCTGGCCGAGCACGGCAGGCAAGTCCAGACGCTGAGCGGCGTCCTCGTCGTCGAAATGGGTCACCACCCGCGCAGCGAACGGCGCATTGGCCAGTTCGTCGAGAAACGCGCTACGGCTGCGTGAGCGTCCGCAATAGTGCAACTCGAACTCGGCACCCTGCCGATGCAGGGCATGGGCCATGGCAATCATCGGGGTGATGCCGATACCGCCGCCGAGCAGAATCGAGCGTTTGCCATCGCTGGCCAGCGGGAACAGGTTACGCGGCGTGCTGATCTGCACTTCGCGGCCCTCGTGCAGCGACTCGTGAACTTGCACCGAACCGCCGCGGGACGCAGGGTCCTTCAGCACGCCCAGGCGGTAGACGGTCACCTCGGCGGGGTCGCTGCACAGCGAATACTGGCGCACCAGACCAGGTGCCACATGGATATCGACATGTGCGCCAGCCTCGAAGGCTGGCAGCGCGGCGCCATCGGCCCGTCCCAGTTCGAGGACGACCACGTCGGCCCCTTGGATCTCGCGCTTGCGCACGACTACATTCAACAGTTCTTCATTCATGGCCGGTGTCTCGGGTTACCAGAGGGGGCGCCGTGCGCCCCGAAAAAATCAACGCATGAACAACCCGCCGTTCACGTCCCAGGTCGCTCCGGTGGTGAAGTAGGCTTCAGGTCGCGCCAGTTGCACGATGAGATCGCCGAGAAAGTCGGCATCGCCCAAACGCTGCACCGGAATGTTTGCCAGCAAGCCCGGGAGGCGTTCGGCAGCCACGGCGGCGTGCACCGCCGGCGAGTCGATCGGCCCAGGCGCAACGGCGTTGACCGTGACGCCGCGGGCGGCGAATTCCTTGGCGAAGATTTTGGTCAAGGTGACGATGGCCCCTTTGCTCGCCGCGTAATGCGCGCCGGTAGCGGTACCGCCGTTCTGCCCGGCCAGCGAGGCCATGTTGATGATGCGGCCGTAACCGGCCTCGGCCAGGTACGCCCCCAGCACTTGGCAACCCAGGAACACGCTGCGCAGGTTGAGGCCGACCACCGCGTCGAACTCTTCCGGACTGATCTGCATCAGCGGCGTGGTTTTGGTCACGGCGGCGTTGTTGACCACCACGTGCAGCGCGCCGAAGTGCTGCAGCACCTGGGCCAGGGCCTGTTCGAAATCGGCCTTGTCGCCGACATCGAGCTTCACCGCCAATACCCGGCCACCCGCCCCTTGCAACTGCTCGGCGGCGGCCTGGGCCAAACCCAGATCACGGTCCGAAACCGCCACGTCGAATCCTGCTGCCAGGAGCCGAGCGCAAAAACGCTGACCCAGACCTTGACCGGCGCCAGTGACCAATGCGACTTGGTTCATGGTCGGCTCCTCAGAAGAAATGGCCGATACCGGCAATGGCATCGACAGGCTTGATCAGATTGCTCACAGGATCTCCTCGACATCAGGCACGCTGGATGATCAGTTCGCGGCCCACGCGGGCCTCGACCTTGGCGTAGCGCCACAGTTTGTACGGCCCGTCGCCCACCGCCGTGGTGCGGAACAGGTTACAGGCGGCATGCACGGTTTCGATGTCCGGCACATCGGCCAGCAGGTAGGTGGTCCAGGGGTAGCCATCGGACGGACCGACCATGCTCTGGTCGTCGTCCATGTTGCCCAGCACGCTGACCCCGGCCAGGTCGTGGATGTCGTTCCACATGGCGCTGAAGGCGGCCCACACCTGCAACTGCTCCTCGCGTGGGGCATCGAAGAAGTTCTGGTTGATGCCCATGCAGAACAGCACGCGCAAGGTTTTCTTATCGCTCATGACAAAGATCCCTGGAAATTAGAGGTAGCCCGGAAGGGGCTGTTTACCGAAGAACATCGCCCCGGCGTTCTGATAGGTGACGTCGCCCATGAAGGCGTGCTGGGTGACCACCTGCGCATCGTTGACGCAGCGGGCCAGCGGGCTTTCGTTGTAGATGCCGGTCATTCCCGAGAGCATCTGCGCGCTGCGTGCCACTTCGGCAGATACCCGTGCGGCATGGGTCGAGGAAAGTCGCAACAGGTTGGTCACCTCGACCGGTACCGGATCGCCGGTCAGCACGTGCTCCCAGGCCCGTTCGATGGACTCGTAGAAGAAGGCACGCGCCGAACGCAACGCAGCCTCGGCCTTGGCCACGTCCACCTGGGCCAACGGCCGGTCGGCCAATGCCGGGGCTCCGGTTACCGAAATACGCCCGCTGGCCATGCCCGACAACTCATCCAGGGCAGCGCGGGCCACACCCAGGCCAACCACCGAAAGGACCTGGGTAGCAAAAGACAGTGAGGGATAGCGGAAAAACGGCTCGTCCAGGTTCGGCTTACCGCCGCGTACGAACGTCCACTGCTCGCCGACCACCACGTCCTCGACCACCAGGTCGTGGCTGCCGGTGCCGAGCAGGCCGACGGTGTCCCAGGTTTGCTCGATGCGCGCCTGGCTGCGTGGCAGTACGGCCAGGCGCGGCAGGTCGAGCTTGTCGCCGTTGCGTGGGGCGATACCGACGCCGACGATATCGGCACACATCGAGCCGCTGGAGTATTTCCAGCGGCCATTGACCCTGAAGCCACCGCTGACGATCTCGGCAGGCTGCGGCGGGAAGATGCCTCCGGCGAACACCGTATCGGGGCTGTTGCCATAGATCTCGGTGATGGTTTCCAGCGGCAATGCTGCCAGGTAAACCGGGCTCATGCCGAAGCTGGCCACCCAGCCAGCCGATCCATCGGCATGGGAGATGCGTTCGATCATTTCGCAGAAGGCCGCTGGCGAGCACTCCAGCCCACCGAAGCGCTTCGGCACCAGGGCGCGGTAGACCCCATGAGCCTTGAAGGCATCGATCACGTCGCGGGAAATGTGGCGCTGGCGATCGAACTCACCCAGGCGGGCACGATCACGAACGCCTTCTAACAAAGCCTCGAAGGCAGGGCCGGAGGCAAGCGCCGATACAGGCGCGGCACGCAGGCAAAGCGAATCCATGGACTATCTCCGTCTCAGGCGCGGTTTTTGTAGTGATGCTGGAGTTCGGGGGCAGGATGCGAATTGGCTGCGCTCACTCGAGGCGAACAGGGGCCAGGCGCAATGGCGAAGGTGGGTCTGGGCGGCATGGTGTATCTCTCTTGTTGTGTGTGCCGGTGAACAAAATTTGCGTTCGATTACGTGAATTGTCAATTGAATTTTCACGCTTAAATCATGGCTTTCTCACGATCTAGCCGGCCGCATTCGCCCGACCTATCCGCTTAATTAATTGATTTAAATGGCGTTTTATTCAGATCCCGAACCTTCGCGGCAAAGCAAAAAAAACTAACCGACCCCGCCAATATTCCAAAAAATTTTTTATGCACTTTTCACATGATTTCAGCGAAAAAAAAGCTGGTGTAGGATGGCCAGGCATGGACCGCGACGACGCCCGGCAACCGCGCCGGGACGATAACAACAAGCCAGAAAGCGCCCCACCAGGATGGCGGGGACCACGCCAATGCCTGCCGTGCTTACTCCGAGGTAGAGGTCATGCCCACCCGCCCTATCGACATGCAGGACCACCGCCTGCGTTACCTGCACCTGAGCCATGACAAGGGCTCGATGCGCGCCGCCGCCGAAGCCCTGGGGGTCGCCACGTCATCGGTCAGCCGCCAGATTGCGCGGCTGGAAGAGGAACTGGATATCGAACTGGTACGTCCCGGCACCCATCGCATCAGCCTGACTGCTGCCGGCGAGGCGGCCGTGGATTACTACGTCGAGCGCCTGCGCCAGCACTCGGCACTGATCGACCGTCTCGACGAACTGCGTCAGCGTCAGCAGGCCTCGACGGTCATCGCCATCGGCGAAGGCCTGCTCGGCGCCCGAGCGATCAATTCGCTGCAAGGCTTCCTCCACGCCCACGGCGCGCACAAGGCCGAGATCATCAGCGCGCCATCGCTCGAGGTGCAGCGCAAGGTGCTGGCCGACGAGGCCCACCTCGGCGTGATCTTCGCGCCCAGCGCGACGGCGCGCCTGACCCGGCTGTTCAGCCTGGCCCAACCGCTGCGCATGATCGTGCACCGTGACAGTCGCATGGCCCAGCGCTCGACCGTCACCCTCGCAGAGGTGGCGCGCGAATCGCTGGTGTTGCCCGGCGCCAACTTCCGGGTGCGCGAACTGGCCGATGCCGCGTGCAAGGATCAACCGTTCGACATCGTGCCCACCCTCACCTCCAATTCGCTGGCAGTGATCCTCGACTACGTGCGTTCGGGGTTGGGGGCCACGTTGCTGGCCGAGTTGCCGATCATCGACGAGATCAGGAACGGCACCTTCAAGGCACTGGCCATCGATTGCCCGGCGATGAACGCCACCGATATTCAGATCGTCACCCGCCGAGGTCGGACCCTGGATGGGCTGAGCCGCGAGCTGGCAACGGAGATGGCCAAGGCGGTACGCATGGCGGCCAACTCCTGAGAGCCAGTTGCTGATACCACTGCAGTGGGTTGGCCCCGGTAAGAAGACACCGCAGTTGCAACTGAACACTCGTTGCATAAAACGCAACGACATTGCCCGTCCCTGTCATTGAGCGCCCCTCACCCTGCCATTAGCGTTGCTCACATAAGAAATCGCCTTGCAGAGGTATTCCCGTGAGCAACCTGATTCCCGCCGTCAACCTGACGGTCGACCCGGCCGAGCTGGTGCAGGCCGACCGTGTCCACACCTCCCTCTACACCGACCCGGCATTGTTCGATGCCGAGTTGGAAAAGATCTTCCACAGCACCTGGATCTGGGTCGCCCACGAAAGCGAAATCCCCGACGCCGGCAGCTACAAGACCACCTATATCGGCAAACAGCCGGTGATCGTGGTGCGCGACCGCAAGAAGGACATCAACGTCCTGCTCAACCGCTGCCGCCACCGTGGCGCTACGGTGTGCGAGCACAAGAAAGGCAAGACCAACAGCTTCGTCTGCCCCTACCACGGCTGGGGCTACGCCCTGGACGGCTCGTTGCGTGGCATCCCGCACCCGGAAAGCTATGGCGACTGCATCGACAAGAGCGAATTGCCTTTGGTCAGCCTGCGCACCGAAAGCTACGCCGGCATGGTCTTCGCCACCTTCAAGGAGGACATCGAGCCGCTGGAAGACTTCCTCGGCGCGGCGAAGAAATGGATGGACCTGTTCATGAAACAGGGCGCCGGCTACGGCATCAAGGTCCCAGGCGAGCACCGTTTCCGCTTCCCCGGCAACTGGAAGATCCAGCTGGAAAACACCACCGACGCCTACCACTTCCCGCTGGTGCACAAGAGCTTCCTGTCCTCGGTCGACGAGCAGACCCTGGAGCTGTTCGACTTCGTCAAAGGCCCAGGCTACGTCGAAGACCTGGGCAATGGCCACAGCGTGATGGTGATGATCCCTGAGCTGGTGGACCTCGAAGCCGACCTCGACAAGCCGATCCCGGAGCGCTTCGAAAGCCTCGCCGCCGAGCTGCGTGACGAGGGCATCGAGGAACAGCAGGTACGTCGCATCGTGCGCGCCGTCGGCGGTTCGGGCTTCAACCTCAATCTGTTCCCCAACGTCGCCTGCTCGATGGCGTTCTTCCGTGTGCTGCAGCCGATCTCGGTGAGCGAGACCGAGATCCACCACTCGGTGATCACCATGGACGGCGGCCCGGCGGCAGCCAACCGCTACCGCCTGCGTCTGCACGAACACTTCCAGGGGCCGATGGGCTTCGGCACGCCGGACGATTCCGAGGCCTGGGAGCGGGTGCAGAAAGGCGCCAATGCCGGCGAGAACCTGTGGATCATGCTCAACCGCGGCCTGCCAGGCGAGAAGCCCAGCGAAGACGGATTGATCTCCGACGTGAGTGCCGAAACCGGCATGCGTGCGGCGTACCAGCAGTGGAAGAAAATGATGAGCGCGGAGAGCAAATGATGAACCTGAACCTGTTCAACGAAGTCACCGCGTTCATCTGGCAGGAAGGCGACATGCTCGACCATGGTGAGTACGACGCCTGGCTTAACCTGTGGACCGACAAAGGGACCTACATCATCCCCATCGATCCCAAGCAGACCGATTACGAGAATACCCTCAACTACGCCTACGACGACCACCACATGCGCGGCCTGCGCGTGCAGCGGCTGATCGGTGGCGAGTCGATCTCGACCAGCCCGCAACCGCGTACCGTGCGCACGATCTCGCGCATCCGCGTGCTCGCCGACGATGGGGTGAATGTCACCGTGCGTGCGGCACAGAACATCCGCGAGTTCCGCAAGGAAAGCCTCAAGCACTACAGCGCCGATCTGACTTACACCCTGGTGCGTGCCGAAGCCAGCTTCAAGATCCACCGCAAGGTCATCAGCCTGATCAACAGCGACGATGCCCTGGCCGGTATCGGCTACATCCTCTAGGGCGACGGCCATGAGCGAACAACTGCTCGACGTGACCGTCACCGCCCGCGAGGTGCAAGGGGACGACATCGTCGTCCTCGAACTGGCTGCGGTCGATGGCCAGGTGCTGCCGCAGTTCGCCGCGGGGGCCCATATCGACCTGCATCTGGCTCCCGATCTGGTGCGTCAGTACTCGCTGTGCGGCGACCCAGCGCAACGCAATGTCTATCGCCTCGGCGTGCTCAACGACCGACAATCGCGCGGCGGCTCGCGGACGGTGCACGAACGCCTGCAACCCGGCACGCCGATGCGTATCAGTGCGCCACGCAACCTGTTTCCGTTGGCCAGTGATGCCAAACGCTCGATCCTGCTCGGAGGCGGCATCGGCATCACACCGCTGATCGCCATGGCGCACACCCTGCACGCCCAGGGCCAGCCGTTCGAACTGCACTACCGGGCCCGCTCGCGCAGCCGCTGCGCCTTCGTCGACGAACTGCTGGCGGCGCCGTTCGCCGCCAGTGTGTTCACCCATTTCAGCGACGAAGACGGCAACCGGCCATTGGACCTGGCCCGGGTGCTGGGGCCAGGCACTGAAGGCGTGCATCTCTATACCTGTGGCCCGACAGGCTTCATGGATTGGGTGATCGAGGGCGCACGCCAGCAAGGCTTCGACGACCGGCATATCCACCACGAGCACTTCCAGGCTGAAGTCGACACCTCGGGCGCCAGCTTCGAGGTGGTGGCGGCACGCAGTGGCAAGCGCGTGCAGGTGCAAACCGGGCAGACCTTGATTGCCGCGCTGCGTGATGTCGGGGTCAAGGTCGAGGTGTCCTGCGAGCAAGGTGTGTGCGGCACCTGCCTGTGCGATGTGCTCGAAGGCGAACCCGATCACCGTGACCATTACCTGACCGATGAGGAGAAACAGAGCAACGAACAGATCGTGCTGTGCTGTTCCCGGGCGCGCGGCAAGCGCCTGGTGCTGGATATCTAAAACAACAAAAACAAGACGTGACAGACAAGCGGGCCCAGACCTGCAGTGTTTTCTGCCCAGTTACCCGACTGCCCGGAACTTGTACTGATCACATTTCCAGGATTACCCCATGGAACTCATAAGGCCGTTGCGTGCGAAATCGATTTGCCTGTGTATTGGCACCCTGATACCCCTGAGCAGTTGGGCGGACGTGGTCGATGACAGCCACCTCTCGCTGAACTTCCGAAACCTCTACCTGAACCGTAACTTCACCAACTCCAGTGCCCCTGTGTCCAAGGTCGGCAACTGGTCCCAGGGCTTCGACCTGCAGTTCGAATCCGGCTACACCGACACGCCGTTGGCCGTCGGCCTGGACCTCAATGGCCAGTATGCGCTGCGTCTGGATTCGACCGGCAACGACGGCTCCCTGCCCTACAGCCGGCATCGTCAACAGGCCGCCGACGACTACAGTCGCGGTGGCGCCACACTGAAACTGAAATACGCCCGCACCGTGGTGAAAATCGGTGACCAGAAGCCGTTCTACCCGGTCGCGTCCAATGACCCCAGCCGCCAGCTCGACACCATCTACCAGGGTGCAGTGGTCGAGTCGCGGGACATCGATGGCCTGACCTTGGTCGGCGGCCGTTTCTGGTCGATCGTCACCCGTGAATCCTCCAACCACGAGCGCCTCTACCGCTACGGCACCAGCGATAGCCAGGACAGCGACGGCCTGGACTTCGTCGGAGCCACCTACAACCTGACCCCGGACCTGCAAGGCAGTTACTTCCATGGCGTGCTCAACGACGTCTACAAGCAGGACTACGGCGGCATCAAGCACACCCTGAAGTTCGCCGATGGCTATCAGCTCAAGACCGACGTCGGCTACTTCAACAACCGCGAGGACGGCGCCGCGCGCAGCGGACCGGTGGACAACCGCGCCTACTTCGGCCTGGTGACCCTGGAGAAGAGCGGCCACATGGTCGGCCTGAGCTACCAGCGCATGACCGGTGACACGGTGTTCCCGACCCTCAACGGCTACGTGCCGCAACTGTGGCTGCCCAACTGGGCCAGCGTGCCCTTCATTCGCCCGGACGAGCGCAGCTGGAGCGTGCGCTACGGCTACAACTTCGCGGCGATGGGCGTCCCCGGCCTGAAACTGTTCACCCGCTATATCAAAGGCACCGACGTCGACCGTGGTCCAGGCCTTGCACGGGACCAGGAAAGTGAACGGGACATCATGCTCAGCTACGTGATCCAGAGCGGGCCACTGAAAGACCTGTCGTTCGACCTGAAGAACATGCGTACCCAACAAAAATATGGCAACGACTACAACGAGTACCGCCTGATCACTTCCTACACCTGGAAATTCTGGTGAGTGGCCCGTCTGGAGATGGCTCATGAGTAATCTGAACACCAGCATCACCCGTGATACCGATCCTCGCACCATGCGCCGTATCGTCATTGCCTCGGTACTGGGTAATGCCCTGGAATGGTATGACTTCTTCCTCTATGGCACGGCAGCGGCACTGATCTTCGCGCCGCTGTTCTTCCCCGCTGGCACCGATCCGGTGCTCGGCACCATGGCTTCGTTCGCAGGCTTCGCGGTGGGTTTCCTGGCCCGCCCGCTCGGCGGGCTGATCTTCGGCCACATCGGCGACAAGGCCGGACGCAAGAAGGCCCTGGTGATGACCCTTGCGATCATGGGCGCCGCCACCTTCGCCATGGGTCTGTTGCCGACCTTCGAGCAGGCCGGCTATCTGGCCCCCGCATGCCTGGTGATTCTGCGCGTGCTGCAAGGGGTGGCTTCAGGTGGCGAATGGGGCGGCGGCGTGCTGCTGCTGAGCGAAAACGCGCCCAAGGACCGCGTCGGCTTCTATGCGGCCTGGAGCCAGCTGGGGGTCTCCGGTGGCTTCGTGCTGTCGGCTGCCGCGTTCTATCTGGTGCAGATGTTGCCGGTCGACGACATGATGAGCTGGGGCTGGCGCGTGCCGTTTCTGGCCAGCATCCTGATCTTCGGGGTTGGCGTCTACATCCGCCGCCGGCTGCCTGAAAGCAAGGCATTCGTCGAAGAACAGGCTCAAGCCGACCAGCCTGAGCACATCCCGGCCATGGAAGTGTTGCGCAAGCACCCCAAGGCGGTGCTGCAAGCCATGGGTATCCGCATCGCTGAGAACGGCAGTGCCTACCTGTTTCTGGCGTTCACCATCGCCTACGCCAAGTTCACCGGCCTGGACACCCAGTTGGTGCTGGCGGCCGTGATGGTCGCGATGATCGTCGAAGCCGGCACCATTGTGTTCTGGGGCTGGCTGTCGGACATCCTTGGCCGCCGCGTGGTGTACGCGATCGGTTCGGTGGGGCTGATGCTGCTGGCCTTCCCGTTCTTCTGGATGCTCGATACCCATTCGCCTGTGTGGGTGTACCTGGCGGCACTGCTGGGCATGGCGTTCTGTCACGGCGCGATGATCGGCACGCAACCGGCGCTGATGGGCGAACTGTTCCCGCCCAAGGTGCGCTACTCGGGCCTGGCCATGGGGCACGAGATCGCCTCGATCTTCTCCGGCGGTCTGGCGCCGTTGGCGGCCACCGCGCTGTTCAGCCTGTACAAGGACGCCTGGCCGGTCTCGGTGATGCTCCTGGTCATGGGCGCGATCACTACCGTCGCGGTGTTTTCCATCAAGCCGCAGGCTGATCCACGGCGATGAGCCCGCCGCGCCCTCAGCCACATCTCAACGCCCCGACACCTTACGGCTTCCTTTTCGAGAGCATGCGAGCATGACGAACCTCACCCAAGCGCAACCCGAAACGCTGCGCGAAAAGCGCTACTTCTACGAATGGTACGTGGTCATCCTGTGCATGGTGGCCTACATATTTTCCTTCGTCGACCGGCAGATCCTCGCGTTGATGATCGAGCCGATCAAGGCCGACCTGCAGTTGACCGACACCCAGTTCAGCTTGCTGCATGGCCTGGCATTCTCGTTGTTCTATGCGTTCATGGGCATGCCCATCGCCTATCTGGCGGATCGCTTCTCGCGACCGCGGATCATCGCCCTGGGAGTGATCTTCTGGAGCATCGCCACCGCGGCCTGCGGCCTGAGCAAGAACTTCGTGCAGATGTTCCTGGCCCGCATCGGCGTCGGCGTCGGCGAGGCGGCCCTGTCACCTTCGGCCTACTCTATGTTCAGCGACATGTTTCCCAAGGAAAAGCTGGGCCGCGCTGTTGGCATCTATTCGATCGGTTCGTTCGTCGGTGGTGGCGTCGCCTTCCTGGTCGGCGGCTACGTGATCGCCATGCTCAAGGATGCGCAAACCATCGAGGTGGCGTTTCTCGGCGCCATGAAGGCCTGGCAGCTGGCGTTCTTCATCGTCGGCCTGCCGGGGGTGATCGTCGGCCTGCTGATCTGGTTGACCGTGCGCGATCCTCAACGCAAAGGGGCCCAACTGGACGCCGACGGCAAGGTACGCAAGGTCCGGCTCACCGACGGCCTGCGTTTCATCGGTCGTCATCGGGCGACGTTCGCCTGCCACTACCTGGGCTTCTCGTTCTACGCCATGGCGCTGTACTGCATGCTCAGCTGGACACCGGCACTGTATATCCGCAAGTTCGGCATGAGCCCCGAGCAGGCAGGCTTCATGCTAGGTTCCATCCTGCTGCTGGCCAATACCACCGGTGTGGTGTTCGGTGGCTGGCTCACCGACCACCTGGCCAAGCGCGGGCGCAGCGATGCGGCAATGCGTACAGGAGTGATCGGTGCAGTGGGCATGATCGTGCCGGCAGCCCTGTATTCGCAGGTCGACCAGCTGTGGTTGTCGGTGACGTTGTTGGTACCTGCCATGTTCTTCGCCTCGTTCCCGATGCCGGCCTCCACGGCTGCCATGCAGATCCTCTCGCCGAACCAGGTGCGCGCACAGGTGTCGGCGGTGTTCCTGCTGATCAGCAACCTGCTCGCTCTGGGCCTTGGCACCACATTGGTCGCGCTGATCACCGACCGCTACTTCGGCGTACCGGCGGCAGTCGGCTCGTCGATGTCGATCGTCAGCGTGTTCGCTTCGTTCCTGGCCATCGTTCTATTGGCCAAGGGCTGCAAGTGTTTCAGGGCCAGCATGCAACGCGAACACCCCGGCGCCGCCTGAGATGCTCAGCGACAGCGGCCTGCTGCAGCGTTTCGTCCTGCTCGACTCCTTCGACCTGGCCGAGATGCAGACGCAGCTGGCCAATTACCTGTGCCCGCATCGCCTGCGGGTACTGGACGATACGCCGCCGCACTTACAGGTCGGCGGCGTGGAGTTCGGCGGTGTGCGGTTGCTCGAACTGCACTACCACGCGCCAGTGGAGATCAGCCTGGAGAGCAGCGGTGAGCAGTACCTGTTTCGCAGTACCTTGCAGGGGCGCTGCGAAGTGACCCAAGGCCGACGGCAGGCAGCGGTCGCCGCAGGTGGCCTGAGCGTCAGCTCGCCGTTCGCCAGCAGCCGTATCGTCACGGGCGGCAGCTGCCGCAACGCCGTCCTGAGCGTGCCGCGCGAGGCCTTGGAAGTGCAGGTCCAGCGCTTGCTTGGGCACAGCCTGCGCCAGCCACTGGCGTTCGATGTGCCGCTTGCCGCCAGCCATCCTGGCGTGCAGGCGCTGGGCCTGGGGTTGGACTATATCTGCCGCTTGTTCGCCCTCGACCTCAATCTGGCGGCGTTGCGTCAGGGGATGTCGGAGCACTTGGCGCACCTGCTGCTGACCCAATTGCCGCACAACTACAGCGCCGCCCTCGAACATGCTCAGCGCCCCCCGTTGCCCTGGCACGTGCGCCGGGCCTGCGACCATATCGACGCACACCTGGACCAGCCCTTGGCCCTGGCCAGCCTGTGCGCCCTCAGCGGCGTCTCGCTACGCACCTTGCAAACCGGCTTTCGTCGTTTCCTGGGGCAAACGCCGGTCGAATACATTCGCGAGCGTCGCCTGCTGGCGGTGCACCATGCCTTGCAAGCTGGCGAAGGCAGCGTCACCGATGTGCTGCTGCGCCATGGCATCAACAGCCCCGGGCACTTCACCCAGCAATACCGCCGCCGCTTCGGCTGCCTGCCCTCGGCCACCCTGAACCGTTGAGTCGCTGCGCAATCGGTACGCCTGCTGCGCGATCCGTAGCGCCCTGGACGGATCCGCTCGCTAGCATCGACTGACCTCAACACAGGAAACGACACCCATGAATATCACCATCCTTGGTGGCGGCCACGGCTGCTATGCAGCCGCCGTCGAAATGGCCGAGCGCGGTCACAGCACTCGCCTGTGGCGGCGCGACCAGGCGGCGCTGAAGCAATTGCAGGCCATCGGCGCATTGACCGTTCGCGACTTTCGCGGCACCCGGCAGGTCGCGCTCGACCAGCGACTGACCTTGGTCGGCGACCTGGCCCAGGCCCTGGAAGGTGCGCAGCTGGTGGTCATTCCGCTGCCGGCGACCACGCACCAGGCCCTGGCCGCTGACGTCGCACCCTTGCTGCGCGACGGCCAGGTGGTGTTCCTGCCGCCGGGCACCTTCGGCAGCTATGTGTTCGCCAAGGCCATGCACGAGTGTGGCAACCACGCCGAGGTAGCCTTCGCCGAAACCGGCACCCTGCCCTACCTGGTACGCAAGCATGGTCCCGATCAACTGGTGATCAGCGCCTATGCCACACGCCTGCCTACCGGCGTGCTGCCCAGTCGCCTGTCGGCCCATGCCTTTGCCGTGTTGCGCGAGGCGTACCCTAGCGTGGAGCCGATCGAGGATGCCCTGAGTGGCGCACTGATGAACGCCGGGCCGATCATCCACCCACCGCTGATCCTGATGAACGCCGGCCCGCTGGAACACTTCGACTCCTGGGACATCCACAACGAAGGCACCCAACCATCGATCCGCCGGGTCACCAACCAACTGGACGCCGAACGCATGCGCGTGCGCGAAGCGCTCGGCTACCCCGCGCCGCACTTCCCTCTGGCCGACCACTACAACA
This sequence comes from Pseudomonas putida, assembly GCF_004357765.1. Classification (GTDB taxonomy): domain Bacteria; phylum Pseudomonadota; class Gammaproteobacteria; order Pseudomonadales; family Pseudomonadaceae; genus Aquipseudomonas; species Aquipseudomonas putida_U. The sequence goes on from NZ_SMTE01000001.1 coordinate 522,574, forward strand.
CCGACCAGGGCGATGAATGGATGTATGGTCGCGGTGCCCACGGCAAGCTTACCGACAGTGGCGACTGGCGTGAGAAGATCGATCTGCAGCAACACCGCTACATGCTCGAAGACACTCGCCTGGGCCTTTCACTGCTGGTCTCGGTGGGACGCTGGGCGGGCGTGCCGACGCCTGTGGCCGAGGGTTTGCTGGCCCTCGCCTCGGCAGTGACCGGGCGCGACCTCTACAGCGAAGGTCGAACCCTGGACAACCTGGGCCTGGCGACGCTGGACAAGGCGCAGATGGCGGCGCTGCTGCGCGAGGGGGTGCTGCCATGAGCGCGCCTGTACAGCGCATCGCAGTGGTGGGGGCCGGGCGCATGGGCGAAGGTATCGCCCTGGCCTTCGCCCAGGCCGGGTTGCAGGTGAGCCTGATCGATCTCAAGGTCCGTGAGCAAACGGCGCAGGTACGTTACTTTCAGGTGCTACGGGACAACCTGGCAGCCGAAGCCGCCAACCTGGCGACCCTCGAGCTGATCGACGCCACGCAGGCGCAGTGTTTGCTGGAGCGCATCTGCCTACTGCCGCGCACCGAGGGGCCCCAGGCGCTGCAAGATTGTGGACTGGTCTTCGAAGCAGTGCCCGAGGTGTTGCAGGCCAAGCGCGAGGCATTCGCCTGGATCGACCAGCATGTGGCAGCGGACACCATCATCGCCTCGACCACCTCGACCTTTTTGGTGACCGAGCTGGCCGCCATGGTCGACAAGCCCGCGCGAATGCTCAACGCGCATTGGCTCAACCCCGCGCATCTGATGCCGTTGGTGGAGGTGTCACGCAGTGCGCAGACCAGCGATTCGACGGTCGATGCCCTGTTGGCAACCCTGCGCGCCATCGGCAAAGTCCCTGTCGTATGCAACGCCGTGCCAGGTTTCATCGTGCCCCGCTTGCAGGCGCTGGTGATGAACGAAGCTGCGCGCATGGTCGAAGAAGGCGTGGCCAGCGCTGAGCAGATCGACCTTGCGGTGCGTACCGGTTTCGGTCTGCGCTTTTCCGTGCTGGGCCTGCTGGAGTTCATCGATTGGGGCGGTGGCGACATCCTCTACTACGCCTCGCAGTACCTTGCCAGCCAGCTCGGCGAGCGTTTCCAGGCACCGCCCAGCGTGCTCGCCAACATGCGCGATGGGCGTAGCGGGCTGCGAGACGGCATCGGCTTCTATGATTACCAGGACGTCGATGTGGCCGCCTACCGTCAGGCTCGGCTGGCCACGCTGGTGGGGCGCATACGCAGCAGTGGGCTTACGCCGGTGTTCCAGGCTCCGACGGCCGGCGCATGACCAACAGCTTGCTGACCATGCGCTGGCACACCTCGTCGTGCTGGTTGAGGGTGAGGCATTCGGTGGTCACCATGGCGCGGTCAGGCTTGGATTTCGACGGCTGGATTTCCAGTATCTTGCAGACCACGTGCAGGACGTCGTCGGGCCGGGTCGGGCGGGGCCACTGGATATCGCCGCCAGCACCGATCACGCCACTGCCGATGGGCAGGCATTCGGTCAGCAGGCGCATGGTGATCGCCGCGGTGTGCCAGCCGCTCGCGGCCAGGCCTTTGAAAAAAGTGCCTCGTGCCGCGGCGTCGTCCAGATGGAAGGGTTGCGGGTCGAACTGGCGGGCAAAATCGATGATCTGCTGGGCATCGAGGGGGAACTCGCCACTGCTGAAAGTCTGGTCGACGTGCAGGTCATCGAGATAGATCGCATTGCCAACGGACATATCGTGCCTCTCCAAGTAGGGTCGTCGGCTTCTAGGCTAGCGCAAAGTTTTGGCTCTTCACGGATTGTCGGGGAGCTTGGCTTGGCTTGGCTTGGCATCTAGATCGTGAGCTGATCCATTGTGTGTAGTGGCGCTTCTGGCCCCTTCCGCCTTCGGCGGCCTACTTTTCTCTTGGGAAAAGTAGGCAAAACCGCTTGCTCCTGCATCCGGCCCTCCGCTTCGCTACGGGTCCCCTCGCTACGGCGCAAAGTTACGGGCGGCGCCTGCACGGGCGTTATCTTCGAAAGACAGATCGCACTATCCGCGGCAACACAAAACGAAGGTAAAGGGAAAAGCGAGAGCGCAGCGATTCGCCTGCCATGGCTCTGGCTTTTGATCTTGCTCTTGCTCTTGCTCTTGATCTTGCTTTTGATCTACCCGCGACCTCAGGAGGCCGAGTGGAGGTGGCTGGAGGGCCAGGTGCGCAGCACCCTCCGGCGTAGCCGGAGGCGCGAGATGTAGACTTGCGCAGCAAGTCGTAGGCCGCGCGGGCCCGCAAGCCGCCGGAGCGAGGGGACCCCGAAGCGCAGCGTAGGGGCCGTATGTGGGAGCAAGCGGTTTTGTGCAACTTTTCCCAAGAAAAAAGTTGCCCGCCGTAAAGGCGGAAGGGGCCAGTAGCGCCGCTACACAAAATGGATCTTCCCCCAGTCTCAATGCCAAACCAGCCAGCCCCCCACCCGACAATCCGTGAAGAACCAAAGCTCTGCGTGGACAAGCCCGCTCAAGGCCTCGACTACAGCCGTGGCAACTCGATACACACCTGCAGGCCACCCTCGCCCCCTGACCGGGCCGTGACCGTGCCCTGGTGCAGGGCGACGGCACGTTGGGCGATGGCCAGACCAAGGCCGAAACCATCGCCACCAGAGTCGCCACCCCGATCGAACGGCTCGAAAATGCGCTGCAGCCGCGCCGGATCGACACCGGGACCTTCGTCAGTGATGCACACCTGCAAACGCTCCCCCGCCAGCAACGTCGCCTCTACCCGCACCTGCGTACCGGGAGTGGTGTAGCGCACCGCATTGCGGATGACGTTCTCGAACGCTCGGTACAACAGCTCCTCATGACCATGGGTGAGAAAAGGCGCTTGCGCGGCAAGCACGACCTGGCACTGTTTGATGCCCGCCTCGAACCGCGCATCCTCGACGATCTGCGCCAACAGCTCGACCACGTCCAGCGCCGCACCCACCTCTTCGCCCCGCTGCGCCTGGACGCGGGCCAGGGTCAACAGTTGCTCGATCAGGTCGTCCATGCGCCGCGATTCACGCTCGATGCGTTCGAGCATCTCATGCCGCTCCGGTTGCTGGCGCAGCAGACCGATGGCAGCATGCAAGCGCGCCAACGGCGAACGCAGCTCATGGGAAATGTCGTGCAGCAGGTTCTGTTGTGCCTGCACCAAGGCCTTGAGCTGCCCTGCCATGCGATCGCAATCTTCGGCCAGATCGACGATCTCATCGCGCCGCCGCCCCAAGCGCGGCCGCACCCGGATGTCGAAACGGCCCTGGGCGACCTCGGCCATCGCCGAGCGTAACCAGGCCAGCGGGCGCGTCAGGTACAGGCTGCAGAGCAAAGCGAACAACGCGCTCATCAGCGTACCGGTGACCAAAGGCCCCATGCCGCGGGGGCGCGGCGCCTGGTCGATGCCACTGGCCGCCGATGCCCGCAGAATCAACGGGCGACCTCTCACGTCTAGCACCGTTTGCTCGAAGCGCGCATGCGCAACGGCGCGCCCCGCCAGCAATCGCCCCTGCTCGTCGTACAGGCCCACTTGTACTTCCGGCGCCTGGGGCGTCACGTTGAGCAGTTGCCGCCCAGCCTGTTCGCCATAGCGTTGCAACATGTTCAATTCGGTAGCAAGCAGCGAGCGTAGCGCCGGCGTGTCGCCACGCAGCTCATCGAGCATGAACGCGCCAGCGCCGACCAGGAAGGTCAGGCTGTTGGCCAGCCAAAAAGCCAGAAACAGCTTCCAGAACAGGCGCCGGCGGTTCATTCGACGATCAACATGTAGCCCATGCCCCGCACGCTCTGGATCCAGCTGCTGCCGTCGGCGCGCGGGCCGAGCTTCTGGCGGATGCTGCTGACGTGTACATCGATACGCCGGTCGTAACGCGTCAAGGGCCGGCCAAGGGCATTGAGCGACAAGTCCTGCTTACTCACCAACTGCCCGGCGTTGCGCGCCAGGGCCTCCAGCAGGCTGAACTCGGTGCCGGTAAGTTCGAGCCCCGCCGAGCCCCACTGCGCCTGCCGACGGCCGGGCCAGAGGGTCAGACTGCCACTGCTCACCCGCTCGGGCACCAGGCTTTCCAACACCCATTGCGGCTGCACCCGCCGCAGGATCGCCCGCAGCCGCGCCACCAACTCACCCGGTGAGCTGGGCTTGGGTACATAGTCGTCGGCCCCCAGTTCCAGTCCGGCGATCCGATCGATGTTGTCGCCACGCGCGGTGAGCAGCAATACCGGCACCTGACTGCGCGCCCGGATCCGCCGCAACACCTCGATACCCGAGATGTCCGGCAACATTACATCCAGTACCACCAACTGAAAGGCGCCGCTGAGGGCCTTTAGCTCGCCTTCCTCGCCAGTGCCCACGGCGGTGGCCGCAAAGCCCTCGCGGGCCAGGTAAAGGGCGAGCATCTCAGTGAGTTCACGGTCGTCGTCGACCAACAGCACGGGGGTCATGGTGGGTTCGTTGTCAGTTATTCGGAGGATCAATGATCGCCCTGGGGAGCCGGGGCTGTCACCGCCGAGCGCCGCAACTTTACACATCTTTACCCAGGGTTAACGGCGCCGTACACAGCCCGCCCTTATTCTCATCGCCCGCTTGCTGGCAGCCGCCGTGCGCCTTCGGTGACGCCGTCACCTCCTCTACCCGCTCGTCTGGAATCCCCCATGAACTACCCGCGACTGTTGCTCTCCATCCTGCTGCTAAAAGCCTCCCTGGCCCAGGCCGAGCCGTTCAGGATCGCTGACATCCGCGTGAATGGCCTGCAGCGGGTGTCCGCCGGCAGCGTCTTTGGCGCCTTGCCCCTGAACGTGGGTGATCAGGCCGACGACAAGCGCCTGGTGGAGTCGACCCGTTCGCTGTTCAAGACCGGCTTCTTCCAGGACATCCAGCTGGACCGTGACGGCAACGTCCTGATCATCAACGTGGTCGAGCGCCCCTCGGTGTCCGGTATCGAGATCGAAGGCAACAAGGCGATCAGCACCGAAGACCTGATGAAGGGCTTGAAACAGTCGGGGCTGGCGGAAGGCGAAATCTTCCAGCGCGCCACCCTGGAAGGCGTGCGTAATGAGTTGCAGCGCCAGTACGTGGCCCAGGGCCGCTACTCCGCCGAGGTCGATGCTCAGGTGGTGCCGCAACCGCGCAACCGCGTGGCGCTTAAGATCAAGATCAACGAAGGCACCGTCGCCGCGATTCAGCACATCAACATCGTCGGTAACGACGTGTTCGACGACGACACGCTGAAACGACTGTTCGAACTGCACACGACCAATTGGCTGTCGTTCTTCAAGAACGACGACAAGTACGCCCGGGAAAAACTCTCCGGCGACCTGGAACGCTTGCGCTCCTATTACCTGGACCGTGGCTATATCAACATGGACATCGCCTCTACCCAGGTCTCGATCAGCCCGGACAAGAAGCATGTGTTCATCACGGTCAACATCAACGAAGGCGAAAAATACAGCGTCCGCGACGTTAAGCTTTCCGGTGATCTCAAGGTACCGGAGGATCAGGTCCGCGCGCTGCTGCTGGTGCAGCCGGGCCAGGTGTTCTCGCGCAAGGTGATGACCAATACCTCCGACCTGATCACCCGTCGCCTGGGCAACGAAGGCTATACCTTCGCCAACGTCAACGGCGTGCCTCAGGCCAACGACGAAGATCACACCGTCGACATCACCTTCGTCGTCGACCCGGGCAAACGCGCTTACGTCAACCGGATCAACAACCGCGGCAACACCAAGACCGAAGACCAAGTGCTACGACGTGAGATGCGTCAGATGGAAGGCGGCTGGGCTTCGACCTACCTGATCGACCAGTCCAAGACCCGTCTCGAGCGTCTGGGCTTCTTCAAGACCGTGAACGTCGAAACACCCCAGGTGGCCGGCACCGACGATCAGGTCGACGTCAACTACAGCGTCGAGGAACAGGCGTCCGGCTCGATCACCGCCAGCGTCGGCTTCGCCCAGAGCGCCGGTTTGATCCTCGGTGGCTCGATCAGCCAGAACAACTTCCTCGGCACCGGCAACAAGGTGTCCATCGGACTGACCCGCTCCGAGTACCAGACCAAGTACAACTTCGGTTTCACCGACCCCTACTTCACCGCAGACGGCGTGAGCCTGGGTTACAACCTGTTCTACAGCAGCACCGACTACAGCGACTACTACGACGATGGGGTGTCCTACTACGCCATCAACAGCTATGGCGCCGGCGTCAGTTTCGGCTACCCGATCAACGAAACGTCGCGCCTGAGCTACGGCCTGACCCTGCAACACGATGATATCTCGCCGGGTACCTATAGCGCCGACGAAATCTACGACTTCATCGAGCGCGAAGGCAAGAGCTTCAACAACCTCAAAGCGTCGATCGGTTGGTCCGAGTCCACCCTGAACAAAGGCGTGCTGGCGACCCGAGGACACTCGCAAAGCTTGACCCTGATGGCTACCACGCCCGGCAGCGACCTGTCGTTCTACAAGATTGACTACAACGGCCAGACGTTCCTGCCGGTCAGCAATAGCAGCAGCGTGCGGTTGCATACCAGCCTGGGATACGGCAATGGCTACGGCTCGACCGATGGACTGCCGTTCTACGAAAGTTACACCGCAGGCGGCCAAGGTTCGGTGCGCGGTTTCAAGGACGGCACCCTGGGGCCACGCAGCACGCCAGCCACCGGAACCTATTCCAGCGCCGGCCAGGCGTATTACTCCGATCGCGACACCGACGTGCTGGGTGGCAACATCCTCATCACCGGCGGTGCGGAATACATCTTCCCGATGCCGTTCATCAAGGACCAGAGCCAGCTGCGCAGCTCGGTGTTCGTCGATGCGGGCAACGTGTATGCCGATACCTGCTACCTGTCGACCACCCAGGGCTGCGGCACGGTCAGCCTCGACCAACTGGCGGTGTCGCTGGGCGTTGGCGTGACCTGGTACAGCCCGATGGGGCCGCTGAGCTTCAGCCTGGCGATGCCGGTCAAGAAGCCGGATAACGCCGAGACACAGGTGTTCCAGTTCTCTCTGGGCCAGACCTTCTGAGTGACGCGCGGGTATTACCTGTTTTTACCCGCGCTTAACTCTCCTTGACCCTAGGCTGGCCTACTCTTTCAGCCATATGCAAATGCCACAGCAGAGACCCACCATGCCCCCATTCGCCCCCAACGTTCTCGCCTGCGCGGTGCACGACGAGTTACCTGTCTCGTTGCTCGACCTGGTCCAGCAACGCCTGGCGAGCCTGCTCGGCGCCGGCTACACCGTGGTCCTGGCTGGCAGTGGTGACGGTCTCGGCGCCAACCAGTACCACCTTGCCATCCAGCACGGTCGCAGTGGGCTGTCGCTGGAGGACAACGGCCCCGTAGGTCCGGACATGGTCGAACATCTTTTGGCGCTGGGCTGGCGGACCAAGGCCATGCTCGAATCGGATACTTTCAAGCGCATGGGCGGCGACGATCCTAAGCGTCTGGTGGCCTGGATCAGCGACCTGGACTGCCCCGAGACACTGAAGGCCACCGCACGTCAGCTGCAGGCTCAGCAGGACTGAGACTCTGCTGCTCTCTACCCTTTGCTGTGCTCCGGTGAGCTGGGGCCCGTACCGCGCTTGATACCGCGTGGCCCGGCAATGCCCCAGATGATCAGACCGACCACCGGCAAAATCACCAGTAGCAAGGCCCACAGGATCTTGGTGACATCGGACTTGTCGCTGCGGAACACGCTGACGATCGCCCACAGGTCGACCAGCAGAATGATCGCCACCAAGGCGATCCAGAAATACGTCACAGGGTCAGTCATGATCGCTCTCCTGATTTGAACGAAATGGACGGTCTACTCGGTCGGCGATTCGGTATCGATGTAATCGGGCACGCTCGCCAAAGCAAAGGTGCGGCGCTGCTCACGTTGGGCCAGGCGTCGCGGCGGTAGTGGTTCCAGGCGTTGCGACTGGCCGGTTTCGAGGGCGCGCGCAATGGCCAGGATCACCCGTACGTCGCGCCACCCCTCCTCGCCGTCAGGCTCAGGGGTCTGATCGTTGAGAATGCAATCCGAGAAGTAGGCCGTTTCACCGGCGAACTGATCCACCACCGGATTCACATGTACCCGGGTTTCTCCATCCAAGGTAGCGCGATAGCTGATCGAAACCCCCTCGCCATAGCCAAAGCACGGCGACGCCTCGATTTCGCCCTCGGTCCCGAGCAGTTGGAACCGTTCGGAGTCCGGCAGGCTGTAGCTCAGGGTGAACTGCGCCAGGCGCTCTTGGGCAAAACGCAGGCTCACTGTCACCGTGTCCCAGGTATTCATCTGGCTGCCTGGACTGCGTACGCCTATGGCCGACACCTCGATGGGTTCGGCATTGAACAGTTGGCGCACCATGTTCAGCGGGTACGGTCCCATGTCCATCACCGGGCCGCTGGCGAAGCCGTTCTGGGTTCGGTGGTTGTTGGTCTTGACGGTCTGGGTGAAGGTCGAAGTGAACAGTCGTGGATCGCCAAAATTGCCGGCACGGACCCGTTCGATCATGTCCAGCGTCCCGGGCTCGCAGTGCAAGCGGTAGGCAACCATCAGCTTGGCGTCCGAGTGCTTGGCGGCCTCGATGATGGCCAGACAATCGGCCTCGGTACTGGCCATGGGTTTTTCCAGCAGGACGTGTATGCCCGCCTCCAGTGCCGGCACCACGAATTCTCGATGGCGGAAATTGGGCGTGGCGACATACACCGCGTCGATTTCGCCAGAGGCTAGCAACGCGGGGTATTGGTCATAGTCGTAGGCCAACAAGCCGTAGCGGTCCGCCAGCAGCCGGGCCTTTTTCGGGTCCCCGGTCACCAGCGCGGTCATCACCGAGTTGTCAGTCTGGCCGACACCGGGCATGAACGCCCCTTGGGAAATCGAACCGCCTCCGACCACTGCATAGCGAACCTTCCCTTGTGCGTTGGGCATTGACGCCTCCTCGTATGCGGACAAATGTGAACCGTTCAGGGCAGTGGGCAAGCGCAGCAGCGCCGCAGTTCCATCTTTCCGTTGGCGATGCGACCCACTGCCGGCCTAGTGCGCAACGCGTCGCCTGCCCCATGCCGTCACCAACGGTCCCGCTGCACCTGCCAGGGGGTCTTGCTCAGGCAATGGCACCTGGGCGATGCGCATCAGCGTACGGGCGTGGGAGCCAGAAGCAGGCCGCTGGATCTCATAGTCTTCCTGGCCGTGCGGATAGGCACCGACCACCACGAAATCAGCGCTGTGCTCGACGCAGCGATGACCGGTACCGGCCGGCAGCACCAGCACATCGCCGGCACGAATGGTCAGGGTCTGACCCGACTGGCCGCCCAAGGTGACCCGCGCATGGCCGCTGGCGACCCCAAGTGCTTCATGAGCGTTGGGGTGGAAGTGGTGGTAGTCGAAGATGCCCCCGCGCCAGAGCGCCCGCCAACGATGGTCTGCGCAAAGGGCCTCGAATTCGGCGGCCTTGTCGTCGATTGCACTTAACCGCGAGGGATACAACAGGACCGGCAAGGCGCTGTTCGGGGTGGCGCCGTCATCGCCAAAGTGCAGGGTTTGCACGGAATTGCCAGGTGCAGAGGTCATTGGCCGCTCCTTGGTTGCCAAACGTCAGGTATCTATTGCGGTTGGCAAGCTGGCGGCGTGGCAGTTCCATCCTTTTGGTGGATGGCAAAAGCTGCGCCGATGATCACGAGCAAACCGACCGCTGATGTCTGAAACAATCAGGCCAATTGCACGAACAGCGAATAGACTCCCAGAAAGATCCAGCACGCCAGAAACACCCACGGCGTGCGCAAGGAAAACAACAACGCTTTACGGTAGCCTTGCTGTGAGGTTTCCGTGTCGCTGAACAGCGGCGACTCGTCGTAGGCCATGCCCATCATCGGCTCGCTGCGCAACAGCTGGCTTTGCTTGAACTGCCAATGCTCGATGATCTTGTACGCGGCATGAATGCCCGGCCAGGCATTCAACGAGCTGAAAGCACCGAGCAGCGCCAGGAACGGCGGCACCACCAAGGTGAAAGCCTTGCCCCAGTCTGGATTGAGGTTGGCCATGGAAGAGCAGAAGGCAATCACCAGGAACGCCTGAGCCGCCAGATAGGCATCGGTACGGTTGGCGAGAATGCTGGTTTCGTAATGGATCTCGCGCCGGTAGAAATCCAGACGGTCCTTGGGCGAACCGAACACCCTGGTGTTACCTTCGGTCAGTTCGGTGATTTCATGCTCAGGGGTGGCAGGTGTAATGATACGCGGCACGGTACGTATTCCTCGGCGATCGTTGGGCAATGGCAGGGACTGGACTCCATGGACTGCGCCCCCTGCCCCTGCCGATTTATAACGATTCGGTGAATTTTTTCGGATCCACCGGCAACGGCACGAATTCAGGCCCTTGCCCGGATCGATGCCAGCGTACGTTCGACAAACCGTAGCGCTCAGCCATAGGACGACTGACTTTCTTGACCTTGTGCTGGCCGAAACGTGGAATGATGCCGACACCGGCATCACAACTGGCCCAATGCCAGGCTTCAGCATTGTCCATGCGCTCGGCGCGCAGAATGAACGTGCGGTACTCTCCGTGAAGCGCGTATTCAATTACGTACAGGTTGGTTCCAGCCATCAGTGACTCCTCAGTCAGCACTCGCCTAATGGAGCCGAGACCGGAGGAAATAATTCAATCGGATTGTTTTGCGACGCTTCAAACGGATCGAACTTGCAGATACCTACCAGTGAGCGCCTATGCTAGCTGCTGACCACTGCCTGGGAGCCTTGAATGCACGATCCTGAAAACGCCTTGCTGCAAAGCTGGCGGCACAATGCCCAGTCCTGGATCGCCGCCGTTCGCAGCGGTGCCATAGAAAGCCGCCGGCAGGTTACCGATCAGGCCATCCTGCTGGCGATCCTCGGTCGCCAGCCCGAGCGGGTGCTCGACCTCGGCTGTGGCGAGGGCTGGCTGCTGCGCGCATTGGCAGAGCGCGGCATCGATGCCACGGGCGTGGATGGCGACGCGTCCCTGGTTGCCGCTGCCCAGGCTGCGGGTTCGACTCCCGTGTATCAGGCCAACTATGCGCAATTGGCCAGCGGCGAGGTGGATATCGGCAGGAACTACGACCTGATCTGCGCCAACTTCGCTTTGCTGCACCAAGACATCATCCCGTTACTGGCCGCAGTGAGAACGCTGCTGTCGCCGGGCGGGGCGCTGGTGATCCAGACCTTGCACCCTTGGAGCACGGCAAACGGGGACTATCAAGACGGCTGGAGGGAGGAGTCGTTTACCGGTTTCAATGGCGACTGGCAGCCGATGCCGTGGTACTTCCGAACCCTTGGGAGCTGGTTGAATGCACTGGAGATGGGGGGATTTGGCCTGCTCAGCCTGCAAGAGCCGCAGCACCCGCAGAACGTGGTACCGCAGTCCTTGCTGTTGATAGCTGGATAAGTTTCAACGCCGGGCGATGGCTTTTTCTACCGGCGGAGTCAACTGCAACACCCGGTCGCGACCACCCTCGGCCAGCAAGTAGCCACCTTTGCCATCGGGCGCGATGGCCTGTGGTGCCTTGAGGAACGACAGCACCGTGTGCTGGCTGCCATCAGCGTCCACGCGCAGCAGCCGGGAACGGTGGGTGTTATCCTCGCTGATCCACAGACCGCGCTGGTCGCAGAGCAGGAAGGTGGGGTTGCGCAGACCTCTGACCACCACCGGATCCCGGCCATCGTCGGACAGTGCGCGGACGATACCAGCGGCCTTTTCGGTGTACAGCAGCCGCCCATCGTCACAGCGGGTCAGGCCTTCGGTCTCACGCAGGCCCGAGCGCAGCACGTCGAGCTGACCACTCTGCCAGTCGTAACGCAGCAGACGGCCATTGCCCTTGCGGTCTTCGATGGCGAACAGGTGATCAGCATCGCTCCACAACCCCTGCACACTCTCGCCATCGAACAGACGAGTCACCTGGCCGTCACGCGACAGACTCACAGGCGCCCGCCCGCCTTCCTGGCTGAACACCCATCCTCCCTGTACCGCGACCATGCCATCGGGTTTAGAGAGATTGCTCACCAGCACCACACGATCACCGTGCTGGGTGATCTTGAGGATACTGCCGCGACCATCGTCCAGCTCACGGCTGACGATCAGGCTGCCGTCGGCCTGGGGCAGCAAGGACGCCGCCTTCTCCACATTGCTGTGCAGCACATCGACCGTCCAGCCATCGGCGGCCTGAACGGGATAGAAGGTCTGCCAGGCGAAAAAGCTCAGGGTAGCGGCAAGCAGGCCAGCGGTGGTGATCACGCCGAGACGAAAGCCGCGGCTGCGCAGGATGGGCATGTAGAGGCTCCTTGATTGGCGCAAGGATCCTAGCAAGCGGATGTGAAAAATATGTAAAGGAAGACCGCAGTACCCGTGGGTTTTCGCTACAAGCCAACCTCCTCAGGGCCATTCGGGACATAGCAGTCAGGGCATTCAGTAATCAAATACAGGGTATTCCAACATTTAATTTGTGGATGCCATGCACAGGCTCTTATTCTGTCTGCACATCCCCTGCACGCACCGGCCGGTGTGGTCCAAGGCACGGGGAGAGAACAACAAGTCGAGATCGTCCATGTCGAATCATTCGTACTTCGCCCCCCACGGTGGGCACCCGGCTCAAACCGAGCTGCTGACTGACCGTGCCATGTTTACCGAAGCCTATGCCGTCATCCCCAAAGGCGTGATGCGTGACATCGTCACCAGCCATCTGCCGTTCTGGGACAAGATGCGCATGTGGGTCATCGCCCGCCCGCTGACCGGTTTCGCCGAGACGTTCTCCCAATATATCGTCGAAGTCGCTCCGGAAGGCGGCAGCGAGCGCCCTGAACTGGACCCGAATGCCGAAGCCGTTGTGTTCATCGTCGAAGGCGAACTGGACATCACCGTGGAAGGCAAGCACCACACCCTGGTACCGGGCGGCTATGCCTTCTTGGCGCCAGGCGCCGAGTGGAGCCTGCGTAACAACAGCAAGTCCAACGTCACCTTCCACTGGCTGCGCAAGCACTACCAGAAAGTCGAAGGGCTGGACGTGCCGGAGTCCTTCGTCACCCACCGCGACAACGCCACCGTCATCGAGATGCCGGGTACCGAAGGCCGCTGGGTCACCACCCGTTTCGTCGACATGGCCGACATGCGCCATGACATGCACGTCAACATCGTGACCTTCCAGCCTGGCGGTGTGATTCCATTCGCCGAAACCCATGTCATGGAACATGGCCTGTACGTGCTCGAAGGCAAGGCGGTGTATCGTCTGAACCAGGACTGGGTGGAAGTAGAGGCCGGCGACTTCATGTGGCTGCGTGCCTTCTGCCCGCAGGCTTGCTATGCCGGCGGCCCGGGCAAGTTCAGCTACCTGCTGTACAAGGACGTCAACCGTCACGTGCACTTGACGCTCAACCCGCAGCGCTGATGGCTTCTGTCGCTTGAATGCATGGACTGGAAAGGTGGAGCGTTGTCGGCCGCGAATAGCGAGTCAGGGCCTGCCCCTCCTTTCCAGCGCTCTTCACCCGAGCGGGCTATGCCGCTGGTGACCGCTCAAACCATTCAAGGTCAGTCGAAATCCCATTCCGGCTGACAATGACCTGCCGATGTTGGGTAGGTACCTTCTGGACAAGGTAATGGTGGTCGCGTCTGCGCGTGTGCGACTTGAACCAGGGCGGTCATCGCCACCAGCGTCAGCCATGCGATCGATTTCAAGATGGTATTCCTCCAAGACGTTTAGGTTGTGCGACAGGCCGCCTACTGGCCGGCCTGTTCCGTAGCTGAGTCAGCGTGCGCTGGAGCGGTGACTCATTCCCAATCGGAGTCCGGCACGCAGTAGCCTTGAAGCGTTTCCCACGTACCTTCCGGGCAAGGCGGGAGATGCTGTGCGTGTGCGACTTGAACCAGGGCGGTCATCGCCACCAGCGTTATCCATGCAATAGATTTCATAGGTGCCTTTCTTTGTGAGTTAAGGAGCGCTGCAGCAGTCGTCGTGTTTGCACGGCTACCGCAGACGGAAAAACGATACGCTCCCGCCCTGGCCGAGATATCTAGGCAAATGTTGTGCACTCACTTAGAAACGACGCTGACTCTGGTGGGAATCCACTCACTCGACGATCGGACCTGATCCCCGACGCCCATGGCGCACCGGTCGTTTGCCGCGCATAATCGAAACGCTCAACTAATGCGGCTCTTTCCATGCATCGCTGCCTGTTGCTAGCCCTTGCGCTCCTGTCCCCGCTCGGACAGGCCGACGACTGGAACCTCGCCTATGACCGCGAGGGCATCCGTGTGTACCTCAGCGGCGTGGTCGATTCGCCCTACCAGCAATTTCGTGGCGTCAGCACCATCAAGGCCAGCGTACGCACCCTTGCCGACCTGCAGGAAAACCTGCGAGTGGCCTGCAAATGGCTGTACGCGTGCGACCAGATGCGCTTGGTGGAGGTCGAAGGCGATAGTACCTGGGTGTACCTGACCACCAACTTACCGTGGCCGACCCTCCCCCGGGACATCATCCTCAAGGTCAGCACCGAGCGGTTCGACGACGGCACCTTGGTACGTCATCTGCAGGCCGAACCGGGCAAGCTGCCCGTGGAGCCGGGAATGATCCGCGTGCAGCACCTGAGCGGAAAATGGATCATGAAACCGCTGGGCGAGCGCGAGACCGAGGTGACCTACCAGCTCCAGGCCGACCCGGCCGGTGACGTGCCTGGCTGGCTGGCCAACCGCTTCGTCGTCGATGCCCCGGTGGTGACCTTACGCACCCTGCGCGCCGTGGCCGAGCGGCAACCCTGAAGCGCAGCGAACCGCGCCGTGGGACGGCGACCCTGCCCGAGGGCCGCCAGACCAATCACTGCACCACACCACAAGCCACCCGGGCACCGCCGCCGCCAAGCTTCTCTGGTTGGTCGCTGTGGTTGTCACCGCCAGCGTGCACCATCAGCGCATGCCCCTTGAAGTCCGCGGCCTTCAAGCGTGGCGCCAACACCGGATAGGTGGCCTTGCCGTCGGCACCTACGTACAGCGCAGGCAGGTCGCCACGATGGCCAGTGTCGTCGTAGGGTCCTTTATGCGCGTTGCTCGAATCGGGGTCCCAGTGACCGCCTGCCCCACCCGCCGGTACGGCCTTGCCGTTTTCATGGGCAGGGGCGCAGGAAGCTTTCTGATGTAGATGGAAACCGTGCACGCCAGGCGGCAGATCCTTGAGGTCTGGCGTCAGCAGCGTCCCGTAGCGATTCTGCTCGATGCTGACGGTGCCGATCGTCCTGCCGGGACCATCTGGTCCCGCCATCTTCAGCTCCACGGTCTGCGCGGCCTGAGCCACGCCGGCGCTGGCCAGCAACGCGGTGAACAGCACTGTTTTCATGGGGTCTCTCCCTGGTTTTGGAGTGGGTGGGATGTCCTACCCACGTAACAGGTCGGACCGCATCCACTCCTGGCGATTCCCTACAGCCACAGACTGAAACACTTACCGCGTGCGGGTATCGAATCCATCCACCGCCACCACTACGCCGCAGAGGCAGCACCTGGAGGTGGGCCAGTCAGATTCCGCCGGCAGCCAGCAGTTGTTGCAGCACGTCGGCCAGCGCTTTGACCATGATGTCGGCCGTGGGCCGGTGATTGACGACGATTTCGTAACTGTCCACCTCGGGCAGCCCTTGTGCGCCACCGAGCACCCGATGCTCGTGGGTGGCTGCCCGCGGCGGCAACAGGCTGATGCCCATGCCGTTGGCTACAGCGGCCTGGATGCCACTGAGACTCGAGCTGGTGAAGCTGATGCGCCAGCGCCGGCCCATGCTCTCGATGGCGCTGATCATATCGTCGCGATACAGCCCGCGCGGAGGGAACGTCACCAACGGCACAGGATCGAGCTCGAAGGTCGGGCTGCGGGCGCTGTCGATCCATTGCAACCGCTCCGGCCAAGAGGCCACGCCTTCACGGCTGTTGCGCTTTTGTTTGAGCAGCACCAGGTCGAGCTCACCATTGTCGTAGGCTTGGCTGAGATCGCGGCACAGGCCACTGGTGACTTCCAACTTGACCTGCGGGTGCTGACGACTGAAAGCCGACAGGGCATGGGTGGTACGGCCGCCGACGAAGTCCTCGGGCACGCCCAGGCGAACGCTGACGCCGACCATGGCGCCGGCCAGGGCTTCGAGCATCTGGTCGTTGAGCGCGAGCATGTGACGGGCATAGCCGAGCAGGGTCTGCCCGGCATCGGTCGGCAGGACATCGCGCTTGCCGCGGACCAGAAGGCGGTGGCCGACCATGTCCTCCAGGCGGCGCACCTTTTGGCTGATCGTCGACTGGGTGGAGTGCAGTCGCGTGGCGGCGGTGGTGAAGCTACCGCAATCGGCCACGACGACAATGGCACGTAGCAAGTCGAGGTCGAACAAGGTCCTATTCGATTTGACGCTGTTGGACATCTTGGTATTCAGCTTTCAAATGGCGGTCAGCTGTTTTAGCACGGGCTTGTTCTTGCCGATAGCCGAATGTGAACCTAAACCACGTCCTCGTACGGTAACCCCACATAATTCTCGGCAATGTTGGTCAACCCTGCCTGGGACGACAGGAAATACTCCCGATCCGCCTCCTGCATTTTCTGGTCCCAGGCATCCTTGTGCTCACCAAAATCATGCAGCAATTGCGTCATGAACCAGCTGAACCGCTCACCCTTCCAGACTCGGCGCAAAGCCAACGGCGAGTATTGCTCTAGCAGTTCGGTCCGGCCTTCGCGGTAGACCTTGACCAAGATGCGATACAGGTAATTGACGTCGGAAGCCGCCAGGTTCAACCCCTTGGCCCCGGTGGGTGGAACGATATGCGCCGCATCACCGACCAGGAACAGGTTGCCGTATTGCATCGGCTCGACGACCAGACTGCGCAGTGGAGCGATGCTCTTCTCCAAAGAAGGCCCAGTCACCAACCGAGCCGCGACGTCTTCGGGCAAGCGCGCCTTGAGCTCGTCCCAGAATCGCTCGTCGGACCAGGCCTCGACACGGTCATCCAGAGGCACCTGCAGGTAGTAGCGGCTGCGCGTATTGGAACGCTGGCTGCACAACACGAAGCCACGCTCGTGGTGGGCATAGATCAGCTCGTGATTGACCGGCGGCGTATCGGACAAAAGCCCGAGCCAACCGAAGGGATAAACGCGCTCGTATTGCTTGAGCACACCTTCGGGAATGCTCTGGCGCGACACACCATGGAATCCATCGCAGCCTGCAATGTAGTCGCAGTCCAGGCGATAGGTCTCGCCGTCCTTCTCGAACGTGACGTAGGGCTTCTCGCCCTTGAGTTCATGGGGCTGAACATTGCTGGCGGAATAGATGATCGGCGCACCGCTGGCTTCCCGTGCTTGCATCAGGTCGCGGGTGACTTCGGTCTGTCCGTAGACCATGACCGTCTTGCCGCCGGTCAGACCTTTGAGGTCCAGGCGCTGGCGACGCCCCGCCACCAACAGCTCGACCCCCTCATGCACCAGGCCTTCCTGGTCCATGCGCTGCGAAACGCCGGCTTCGCGCAGCAGGTCTACGGTGCCCTGCTCCAGCACACCGGCGCGGATGCGGCCAAGCACGTATTCGGCAGTCTGACGCTCCAGGATGACGGTTTCGATGCCAGCCTTGTGCAGCAGCTGGCCAAGCAGCAGGCCCGACGGACCCGCTCCGATAATTGCAACCTGAGTTCTCATTGTTGTTGTCTCTTTGTGGCGATGCCGCCCCACCTCTGGCAGTGGCGCACATCTGCTGTTAGGGTTTGCCCTTGCATTTTTACTGGCAAACATGGCCAATAAACTGTGCTATCCGATGCAAAACCTGCACTTTTACAAAAAGCGTTCGATTAACGGACAGGCAGAAAAACATGAAATCAAGCCTACCTGGTGTACCCCTGTTTCAGCTGTACGGTGAGAATCAGGCCTGGCCGAGCACCGATCTGCTGCATTGCGAGTCGATCCCGGCGCGTAGCCGCCTGCACCATTGGGAAATCAAGCCGCACCAGCATCCCGACCTTTATCAGTTGCTGTACGTCCAGCGCGGCGAGGCCCAGGTGCAGATCGAAGGGGTGAACACCACCCTGCACGAGGCTGCCATCCAGGTGGTACCGCCTTTGGCGGTGCACGGTTTTCGTTTCAGCGCCGATATCCAAGGCTACGTCCTCACCTTTGGCCCGGCGCTGGTGGCCGACCTGGAGCAGCGCCTTGGCGCGCCGCTGCATGTGCTGACGGCGCCCGCCTGCTATGCCCTTGGCAAGGACCGACGGTCGCTGCGTGGCCTGATCGAAACCTTGGAACGGGAGTATCAAGGCAGCGCTCCGGCACGGGCGGTCATGCTCGAGGCCTTGGTAACGGCACTGATGGTTTGGCTCAGCCGGCGCCAGCAGCTAGGCCAGGCCCCTCGCAATCGCGACGAACGCGACCGCCAACTGTTGGGTCAGTACCTGCGCCTGGTCGAGGCGCACTACCGCGAACACCTGAGCGTGGAGGCGTTTGCCGCGCGCCTGAACATCACCAGTCTGCAACTCAACCAGCTGTGCCGCGCACTGAGCGGACAAACCGCGCTGCAGGTGATCCATCAGCGCCTGCTCCTGGAAGCGCGGCGCAACCTGACCTACACCCAGATGAGCATCGGCCAGCTGTCCGACAACCTTGGCTTTAGCGACCCTACGTACTTCGCCCGGTTCTTCAAGCGCTTGAGCGGCCAGACCCCCAACCACTATCGCCGCGCGCAGCAGCCGGATTGACTCACATCCCGGGATGCAGGGTGCCTGAGGCTTCTGCTTGACGTTTACGTAAACCTGCCTTCAGGATAGCTGCATGTCTTCCGTCGAGCGCCACGCATGAGCAGCCAGACCTACAGTATTTCCGACCTGTCCCGCGAGCTGGACATCACCACCCGGGCCATCCGCTTCTATGAAGAGCAAGGCTTGCTCAGCCCTGAGCGGCGTGGGCTTGAGCGTGTCTACTCGGCACGGGACAAAGTCAGCCTGAAGCTGATCCTGCGGGGCAAGCGAATCGGTTTCTCGCTGGCCGAGTGCCGCGAGTTGATCGAGCTTTACGATCCCAGTAGCGGCAACCTCAAACAGCTCAACAGCATGTTGGCGAAGATCGCCGAACGCCGCAGCCAGCTCGAACAGCAGATGCTCGACATCCACCAGATGCAACTCGAGCTCGACACCGCCCAGGAGCGCTGCGAACAAGCCCTGGCCGCCACTCTGAACAACAACCAGAAAGCCTGACCTGTCACTGGAGCCCTTGCCATGTCGTTGCCGAACAAAGTCCGCCTGGTCGAAGTAGGGCCACGCGATGGCCTGCAGAACGAAGCCCAACCTATCAGCGTCGCCGACAAGGTGCGTCTGGTCGACGACCTGAGCGCAGCGGGCTTGGGCTATATAGAAGTCGGCAGCTTCGTCTCGCCCAAGTGGGTCCCGCAGATGGCCGGGTCCGCCGAGGTCTTCGCTTCGATCGATCAGCGTCCCGGCGTCACCTACGCGGCTTTAGCGCCAAACCTGCGAGGTTTCGAAGATGCCCTGGCGGCCGGCGTGAAAGAAGTGGCGGTGTTCGCCGCTGCGTCGGAGGCCTTCTCACAACGCAACATCAATTGCTCGATCAGCGACAGTCTCAAGCGCTTCGAGCCAATCATGGAAGCCGCCGGCAGCCATGGCGTGCGGGTGCGTGGCTACGTGTCCTGTGTACTGGGCTGCCCGTACGAAGGCAAGGTTAGCGCCGAGCAGGTGGCACCGGTGGCTCGGGCCCTGCATGACATGGGTTGCTATGAGGTTTCCTTGGGCGACACCATCGGCACAGGAACCGCCGGCGATACCCGCCGCCTGTTCGAAGTGGTATCTGCACAGATACCACGAGAGCAACTGGCCGGGCATTTCCACGACACCTATGGCCAGGCCCTGGCCAACGTCTATGCCAGCCTGCTCGAAGGCATCGCCGTGTTCGACAGTTCGGTGGCGGGGCTCGGTGGCTGCCCCTACGCCAAAGGCGCCACCGGCAACATCGCCAGCGAGGATGTGGTGTATCTGCTGCATGGACTGGGCATCCACACGGGCATCGACCTGGACAGGCTGATCGCTGCAGGGCAGCGGATCAGTGATGTGCTGGGCCGCACCAATGGTTCACGCGTGGCGAGGGCGCGCAGCGCACACTGATTCGTGCAGGTGTCACACCGGTGTGGGCGGGAGTGTTACCGCCCCTGCCCTCCTCCACAGAAAATCGGGTAACAGGGAAACAAATCGATAGAATTTCCCGAGTGACTTTTTCAGTGAAAATCGTATCCGCTTGATTTAAAAGGATTTTTCAAAATTGGCACGGGACCTGCTATATCTTTGGTACAAGAACAACAAGAATGCGATACCCAATAAAAACAACAGATAACGGCTCTGACAGAACAAGAACAACACGGCAGAGACGCAGCAAGCAGATTTTTTTGGAGTAGACAGCTTTTTCAGGGGTTCGCCCCGCGGACTGACACAGAACAATAAAACTACCTTCAGGTAGCGGCAGTCAGAACGGATCTCAGGATGAAAATCGGTCAGCGCTCAAAAAAATACGTTTGCTCTTGACCCCGAATGGGGGTCGCCCGCGACACCGAGGCAGGCTTACAAAAACAACAAAAGGCCCGTCTCCAATAATAATAAAAGAGCAGGCAACAACGCTTTGAGGGGAGCTTCGGCTCCCCTCAGTGCTTCCTGCCCTCTTCCTCCTGCTTCATCGCCTGCTCCTCCTTGTCCTGCCCCTCCACCTTCTCGACCAGCAACGGCATCGTCCCAAGCACCAGCAGCGCCATGACCGTGCTGACCAGGGCCGTGGCCTCACGCCCCATACCTGCCGCCGTGCCGATGGCCGCCGTCATCCACAATCCCGCCGCTGTGGTCAGCCCCTTGACGTGGCTGGTGTCCCGTCCGTTGCCCTTGAGGATGGTACCGGCGCCAAGAAAACCGATGCCGGCGACGATGCCCTGGATGACCCGGCTCATTGCCTGCTCGTCGGCGCCGGCCATGCTCGGTGCCAACACGAACAAAGCAGCCCCCAGGGACACCAGCATATGAGTGCGCACGCCCGCCGACTTGCCTCGGTGTTCACGCTCGAACCCCAGCACCGCACCGAGCAGCGCGGCCATCAGAAGGCGCACCAATATCCGCGTCACTTCGTGCAGATCGGTGACATCGGCGAATTCGGCCGCGACGGCCTGCCGGATCGAATCCCACCATGGGTCCATCAGCGCACCCTCGCTACGTCGGTCTGTTGTCGGTAAGCGGTTGACCATGGCCCAGAGAAATCTGTTCCCCCGCAGTGGGCGGCAGCGAATAAATGCAGCATCCACCTCGAAACCACGGTCTGAATGATTGTCCGCCCCAGGAGGCCACAGCCATGCCCATCGAAATCAACGAACACCACTGCACCCTGATTGGCGACCGACTGCGTATCGAGGGTAAAGGGAGTGAGATCGAGATCTTCACCGATGAGCGCCTGCGCATGTCGGTGGCAGTGCTCGCCGGTGAACGAATACCGATCACCGAAGCCGAAGCCGATGCATTGACCGTCGCGGGAGCGCGGGACAGCCGCAGGCATCTCAAAGCCAGTACCCCCGGCTCGGTCATCTGATATGGTTGAAAACGGCTAACCTGCTTCTGTATTGCAAACAGTTCCGGCGCCATACTGGGTCTCACCTTGGCCAGCAGACCCGTATGAAACGCTACGAACAATTTGCCGACGACATCGCTGAACTGATCCGCTCCGGGGTGCTTGGCCCTGGCCAGCGCCTGCCGTCGGTTCGCTACGCCAGCCAGACCCACCGGATCAGCCCCTCCACGGTATTCCAGGCTTACTATCTGCTGGAGCGCCGGGGGCTCATCCGCGCTCGACCGCGATCAGGCTACTTCGTCAACGCCCATACGCCGCGCTCCTTCTGCGAGCCACAGCTCGAGCCAGCGCTCAGCGAGTCGACGGAGGTGGATGTCAGTGCCTTGGTCTTTTCGATACTCGAATCGATCAAGGACCCCGGCACCGTCCCCTTCGGCTCGGCATTCCCGAGTCCGCAGCTGTTCCCCCTGCAGCGCCTGTCGCGCTCGCTGGCCAGCGCCAGCCGTGCCATGGATCCGCGCATGGTGGTCACCGACCTGTCGCCAGGCAACCCGCAGCTGCGACGACAGATTGCCCTGCGCTATATGGTCGGCGGGCTGATGCTACCGATGGAGGAACTGCTGATCACCAATGGCGCCCTGGAGGCATTGAACCTGTGTGTGCAGGCTGTGACCGAGCCCGGCGACCTGGTGGCCATCGAAGCACCTGCCTTCTATGCCTGCCTGCAGATATTGGAGCGTCTGAAACTCAAGGCCGTGGAAATTCCCGTGCACCCGCGCGAAGGCATGGACCTCGGGGCACTGGCACAAACCCTGGAGAAGCACCCGATCAAGGCGGTCTGGTGCATGACCAATTTTCAGAACCCGATAGGTGCCAGCATGCCGGAAGCGAAAAAGCAGGCGCTGGTGGAATTGATCACGCGGCATCAGGTGCCACTGATCGAGGACGATGTCTACGCCGAACTCTATTACGCTCAACAGGCCCCAAAACCGGCCAAGGCATTCGATACCCAAGGCCTGGTGATGCACTGCGGCTCTTTTGCCAAAAGCCTCGCACCAGGTTACCGAGTCGGTTGGGTGGCTGCCGGACGCTTCGCGCGCAAGGTCGAACGGCTCAAGTTGATGACTTCGCTGTGCGCCTCGATGCCCGCTCAGGCGGCCATAGCCGACTACCTGCAGCACGGTGGCTACGATCGTCACCTGCGCAAGCTGCGCTATGCGCTGGAAGGCCAGCAGGCCAACATGCTCGCGGCCATCACCCGTTATTTCCCTGCGCAAACCAGGGTCAGCCAACCGTCCGGCGGCTACTTCATGTGGCTCGAGCTGCCTGAACGAGTGGACGCGCTCAAATTGTTCCAGCTCGCGCTCGCCCAGGGCATCAGCATCGCCCCGGGACCGATCTTTTCCCCAAGCCGACGTTTCGACAATTGCATCCGCCTGAATTACGGAAGTCCTTGGGGCACTAGCATCGAGAACGCCATGGAGACGCTGGGGCGCATCATCCGATCGTTCTAACGATCGCGAATCGTTAGTGTTCAGCCGACGGACCCGCTAAAGTCAGTGCTGGGTCCCCAGTCGAGCACGCTCATGTCATCCCGCCGACACCTTTCTCCAAAACGGCAGATCGCGCAGCTGCGGCGCAGCAACGCTCAGTTGCAGGCTTGTCTGGCGTTGCATCGGCAGAATGACCAGTCGTTCTATCGCTCCCTGTTCGAAACCATGGACGAGGGCTTTGGCATCCTCGAGCTGCTCGACGGTCCGCACGGCCCGCTCAGCGATTACATACATGTGCTGACCAACGCGGCCTATACCAGGCATGCAGGCAGCTGCGAAGTAATCGGCAAATCCGTACGTGAGTTGATCCCTGACGAAGCCCACTTGTGGGTAGCGCGGTTCCGTGAAGTGTGGCGAACGGGCGAACCGTCCCACTTCGAACAAACGCTGATCGCCACCGGCCACGTCCTCTCGGTCACCAGCTTTCGCATCGAGCCGGCGGCTCGGCGGCAGGTGGCGGTGCTGTTCAGGGATGTCACCGAGCGGAGCAAGGCCGAACAGTTGCTGCAGCAGATCAAGAAGGATCTGGAACAACGCGTCCACATCGCGATGTCGGAGCGACAGTTGTTCGCTCAACTCGTCGATCACAGCGCGGCCAATGTCCATGTGTTGGATACCGAGCTGCGATGGCTGGCGATCAATCGTCAGGCCAAGCACGACTTTCATCACCTGTACGGCATCACCCCCAACGTGGGCGATGAACTGCCGAAGCTGCTGCCAGCCAACCAGCACGACAGCGTCATTGCGCTGACGCTTTGGCAGCGAGCGTTGGCTGGCGAGCAGTTCACCGTGACCGAGAGGTTTGGCCAGGGCGCTACACAGCGCCATTATGAGCTGCGCTTCGACTGCATTCGTGGCGACGACGGCAACGTCACTGCAGCGTTCGTCTTCGCCTACGACATCAGTGAGTGGGTCAACGATCAACAGCGTTTGCAGCAAGCCGAGCAGGCTCTGTACCAAGCACGGAAAATGGAAGCCGTGGGCCAACTCACCGGTGGCATCGCCCATGACTTCAACAACCTTCTCGGCAGTATCCTTGGCGCTCAGGAGGTCATGCAGCAGCGGTTGCAGCAGCAGCGATTCGGCGAGCTTGCCCCCCTTCTCGCCGTCAGCAATCGCTCGGCAGAGCGCGCATCGACCATGGTCCATCGCTTGCTGGCCTTCTCCCGCAAGCAAACCCTGCAACCGCAGCCGACCGATGTACGTCGCCTGGTCGATGAAATGCAATACCTGATACATGGCAGCCTGAGACCGGACCTGACGCTAAGCTGCCATTTCGCTGAAACACTATGGCCTACGTTCGTCGACCCACCCCAGCTGGAAAGCGCGCTGCTCAACCTCTGCCTCAATGCCCGCGATGCCCTGCAAGATGGCGGCACCATCCGTATTCATGGCGCTAACGTTTCGCTCGACACCCAACTCGCCAGCGAACTGGGCCTGGTCGCAGGCGACTTCATCTGTATTGGCGTCGAGGACAACGGTCTGGGCATGTCGACCCAGGTACTGGAGCGTGCCATAGAGCCGTTCTTCACCACCAAGCCGCTAGGCCAGGGAACGGGGCTCGGTTTGTCGATGGTGTACGGTTTCGCGCGCCAATCAGAGGGGCAGCTATGCATTGAATCCGAACTTGGCGTGGGCACCCATGTTCGCCTCTACCTACCCCGTCACCGAGCAGACGTGAGGCGTGTCGAAAAACCACCGCACATTGCACCGAAGCCCGACGCAGGGTCTGTGCGGGTCGCTTTGCTGGCATACGACATGGCGATGCGCCAAGTGATCGGAGAGGTCGTGGCGGACCTGGGGTATCCAGTTCAGGCGTTGGACTCCTGGCGTGCGGCGATCGACGTCTGCGGCCAGCTGCCCCATCCCCAATTGCTGATCATCGATACAGAGTTGCCCGATGGGCTCAAGGGTCGGCAGGTGGCCGAGCAGGCCATGGCCCTGCGCGCGGACCTGAAGGTGCTGTTCATCACCGGTTACGATGAGCGCGCGGCATTGGGCACCGGGCAGCCCTTGCCCAACTCGGCAGTCCTGCGCAAGCCATTCAACCTGGAACAGCTGGCCACGTGCGTGAGCAAGCTGCTGCGCCACGAGTAGCGCGCCGCTAGCGCCCTCCGCCGAGGTCGATGAAGCTGCCTGTGCAATAGGAAGCCTTGTCCGACAGCAGCCAGAGAATGGCCTCAGCCACCTCTTCCGGCTGGCCGCCGCGGCCCATGGGCAAGCCTGTTTCGAGCTTGGATACGCGGTCGGCGTCACCGGACAATGCATGGAACCCGGTGTGAATATAGCCGGGGCGCACACCATTGACCCGGACGCCCTCGCCGGCCACTTCCTTGGCCAGCCCGAGCGTGAAGGTGTCCAATGCACCTTTGGAAGCGGCGTAGTCGACATATTCATTGGGCGACCCGAGACGGGCGGCTACCGACGAGACGTTGACGATGCCGCCACCTTGCCCGCCGTGGCGACGGGACATGCGCAGCAACGCATGCTTGGCGCAGAGCATCGGGCCCACGACATTGGTCTTCATGATCTTGAGCAGTCGGAATTCGGACATGTCCTCGACTTTGCTCTGTTGGCCGATGGTGCCGGCATTGTTGACCAGCGCGGTGATAGGTCCCAGCTCGTGGTCGACGCGCTGGAACAGCTGGATCACCTCGTCCTCGACGCTGGCATCGGCACGCACTGCGATGGCTTCGGCGCCGAGCGTACGGATTTGGGTGAGGATGCGCTCCGCGGCTCGGTCGTCGGTGTGGTAGTTGATGCACACCCGGTAGCCCTGGCGAGCGGCCAGCAACGCAGTGGCCGCGCCGATGCCGCGGCTGCCTCCGGTGATGATGATGACTTTCTCCATAGATCTGCCCATCGTTGGTAACGGGTCCTCGACAATAGGGGAAAAGCCGGTTTGTGGGAATCTGAGAATCTGGGGTACAGCATTTGTTCGCCCAACCCCACCCTCAATGCCCAGCCGACCCCGCCGCAGCCTTGGCAGTGAACGGCGGCTTGGCAAACCACACCAACAAGATCAACCCCGCGAACACCCAAGTCATCAGGGTGAAATAGTCGACCGTCGACATCATGTATGCCTGGCCGTTGAGGATCTGCTCCAAGCGCGCATATCCCTGCTCCCCCGCACCACCTAGTTGCTCAAGGGTGTGCCGGGTCGCCGGATCGAAGGTACTGATGTGTTCGCTCAGATAGGCATGATGCTGTTCCGCCCGACGAATCCAGATCCAAGTGGTCAACGACGCCGCAAAGCTGCCACCCAGCGTGCGCAAGAAAGTCGCCAACCCGGAGCCATCGGCAATCTGATGCGGCGGCAGGTCGGACAGCAGAATGCTCAGCGTCGGCATGAAGAACAACGCCACACCGATACCCATGAACAACTGCACCAGGGCTATGTGCTGGAAGTCCACCTCACTGGTGAACCCAGCCCGCATGAAGCAACTGCCACCGATGGCCAGGAATGCCAGCCCCGCCAGCACCCGAAGATCGAAGCGGTGCGCATACTTACCCACGAACGGCGACATGATCACCGGCAATAAGCCAATAGGCGCCACCGCCAGCCCCGCCCAAGTCGCCGTATACCCCATCTGCGTCTGCAACCACTGCGGCAAGATCAGATTGATGCCGAAGAAGCCGGCATAGCCACCGACCAGCACCAGGGTACCGATCCGAAAATTGCGGTGTACGAACAGCCGCAGATTCACCACCGGGTGCCGGTCGGTCAGCTCCCAGATGATGAAGATCGTCAGGAATACCACCGAGATGAGGGTGCCGATGATGATGAACGTCGATTCGAACCAATCCAGATCATTGCCCTTGTCCAGCACTACCTGCAACGCTCCGACCCCGATGATCAACGTCAGCAGGCCGATGTAATCCATGGGCTGGCGGCTGGTGACCACCGGACGCGTGCGCATCTGCTGGCGCACCACGGCAGCGGCGAACAGGCCGATCGGTACGTTGATGAAGAAGATCCATGGCCAGCTGTAGCTGTCGGTGATCCAGCCGCCCAAGATCGGCCCGGCAATCGGCGCCACCACCGTGACCATCGCCAGCAACGCCAAGGCCATACCGCGCTTGGCCGGCGGGTACACGGCAATCAGCAGGGTCTGGGTCATCGGGTACAACGGCCCGGCCACGACACCCTGTAGCACCCGGAAGCCAACCAGCTCCGGCATCGACTGGGCGATACCGCACAGGAACGATGCCAGCACGAACAGGAGGGTGGCCCAAATGAACAGCTTGACCTCGCCGAAGCGTCGGCTCAACCAACCGGTGAGCGGCAACGCAATGGCGTTGCTCACCGCGAACGAAGTGATCACCCAGGTGCCCTGCTCATAACTCACGCCCAGGTTCCCGGAAATGGTCGGCAGGGCCACGTTGGCAATGGTCGTGTCCAGCACCTGCATGAACGTTGCCAGAGACAGACCGATGGTCGTCAACAACAGACTCGGCGGGGTGAACTGCGCAGGCGCTTCCTTGCTCATCGCTGGGCCGTCTTGCCGGCGGCGCTGTTCATGTGGATCAGCCGGGCGATCAGCTCATCGGCTTCGGCCAACTGGTGGTCGTAGACCTGGGTGGTGAAGCTGGCCTGCTGCGGCGGTTGCTGCGCCAGGGTCGGGCCGCTCTGGTCGTGCAGGTCGACTTCGGTCACGGTCGACAGGCCAATGCGCAGGGGATGGTCCTTGAGCTGATCGGGATTGATGTGGATACGCACCGGTACGCGCTGAACGATCTTGATCCAGTTACCGGTGGCATTCTGCGCAGGCAACAATGCAAAGGCACTGCCGGTACCGGCTCCCAGACTATCGACGGTACCGCTGTATTTGACATCGCTGCCGTACAGGTCGGCAGTGATTTCCACCGGCTGACCGATACGCATGTCGCGCAGTTGGGTTTCCTTGAAGTTGGCGTCGATCCACACCTGGTCCAACGGGATCACCGCCATGGTCGCGGTGCCAGGCTGCAGGCGCTGGCCGAGCTGCACGGTGCGCTTGGCCACGTAGCCGGTGACCGGTGCCACCAGGGTGGTACGGGCGTTGTCGAGGAACGCCTGGCGCAGCTGGGCAGCGGCCGCCATGACCTCGGGGTGCGAGGAAACCTGCGTATCGTCCACCAAGGCGCTGCTGGTCTTGAGCTCCTGACGGGCGCTGTTGACGGCGGCTTGGGCGACGGCGAGGTCATCACGGGCGTGGGAAATTTCTTCCGCAGCGATAGCGCCGCTGTCGGCCAGAACCTTACGCCGATTGTAGTTCTGCCGCGCCTTTTGCAATTCGGCCTGACGCGTCTGCAATTGCGCCTTGAGCGCGTCGACGTTGCTGTACAGCCCGCGCACCTGGCGCACGGTGCGCGCCAGGTTGGCCTCGGCAGCCTGCAATGCCACTTCGCTGTCGGCAGGGTCGAACTGCAGAAGCACCTGCCCTGCATGCACCAGGTCGCCATCATCGGCACCGATGCTGGTCACGGTGCCGGTCACCAGGGGGGTGATCTCCACCACGTTGCCGTTGACATATGCGTCATCGGTGCTGACCTGCCAGCGACCGACCAGCGCGTACCAGGCCCAGGTACAGGCCCCAGCAACAATGAGTAACAGCAGCAGACCCAGCAACCAGGCCTTGCGCTTGCGTGGCGAGCCCTGTTCGGCAGGGTTCGGGGTGTCAGTGGAAGTGGCCATGATAATACCTTGGCTAGTACGTAACAGGGTTCAACGATCGCCGAAACGGCGGATCATCAGCGGGTCGCCAGCATTCATCAGCAGTTTGGCCAGCAAGCTTTCGAGGGTGGCGAGTTCCTCGGGTTGCAGCACGCCGACCAGCTCGTTCATTGCCGCAGCGCCCACTTCAGGCAAGCGGTTGGCCACGCGTTGGCCTTCGCTGGTCAACGCCAGACGCACCTGGCGGCGGTCCAGGGCGCAGCGATTGCGCTCGACCAGGCCCTTCTGCACCAAGCGGTCGAGCATGCGTGTCATCGAACCGCTGTCCAGCCCCAGATAGCGGCACAGCTCGGCCGGGGTATCCACCTGATATTGGGTGACGATGATCAACACCTTGAACTGGGCCGCGGTGATGCCTTCGGACTCCAGATGCGAGTCAAGGATGCGGTCCTTCAGCAGCGCCGCACGTCCCAGCAAGATGCCGATGGCACAGGTCTCGAAATTTTCCGGGGTGAAATGAGGCATAGCGAATGACTCGGACAATTGTATGCAAATATTACTGCCTAGGCAGTCAATGTCAAAGCCTTGATTAGCAAGCTATCAAATACAGTCATTTCGGGATCGGAATCACTCGCAATTCCGACGAAAAAACACACAACTGATAGTCATTCGCCATTACAGCGTTTATCGATGGCCGGTTGCGAGGGTAGAATGCGCAAAACCCGGAGCCGCAATGAACCAAGACCGCCTCGACCCCAGCCCCGATGATGACCTGACCGATGCTGCCGCCCACTGGTGCATGCGCTTGCATGCCGATGACTGCACAGCAGCCGAGCGGGAGGCATTTTCGCGCTGGATAGCAGCGGATTCCCGGCGCCGGGAAGAATACGAAGCGATGCTGGAGATCTGGTACACCGCCGATTTCCTGCCTCGCACGGCGACGGTGGTCGACTTCAACCCGCTGGCCGCGGCCAAGGCACCACGCAACTGGCGCCCGTTGGCCTCGGCTGCAGTGGTCGCGCTGGTCGCACTGCCCCTGCTCGGCTGGTTGGGCTGGGAGCAAGGTTGGCTGCCCAACCATTACCAGCACTTCGAAGCCGGCGATCAGATGCAGACCGTGCAATTGAGCGATGGCAGCACCGTCGAGCTTAATCTGCACACCGAATTGACCTTCCTCAACTACAAGGATCAGCGCCACGTGACCTTGGACCACGGCGAGGCGTTCTTCAAGGTCGCGCACGACAGCACCCACCCGTTCATCGTCCACGCAGGCGCGGGCCAGACCCAGGTCACCGGCACTCAGTTCAACGTCTGGAAATACCAGGACCAGGTCAAGGTCACACTGGTCGAAGGCTCCGTGCTGGTCAGCAGCAACGGCAACGGTGCGGGTTACCATCTGAGCCCGGGCATGCAGGCTCACTACCAGGCGGGCGACTTCGAGCCGCAATTGGCCCAGAGTGACGATTACGGCAACAACCTGGCCTGGCGCAGCGGCAAGCTGATCCTCGACAACCTCCCGCTCGATCAGGCCCTGCCGGTCATCAATCGCTACCTGGAGTCGCCATTGCGCCTGGCCGACCAAGCCACCGGCCGGGTTCGTATCAGCGGCATCTACAACACTCGAGAAGTGAGCCGACTGGTGGATAACCTGCCCAAGGTATTGCCGGTCTACCTGACCCGCAGCAAGGACGGCAGCACCGTCCTCAACAGCATCTCCCCACCGCCGAACAAAGGCTGACCCTGCGTTACAGCACCATGGCCGCCAACCAGCCGAACGTCAACAACGGCAGGTTGTAGTGGATGAAGGTCGGCACCACGGTATCCCAGATATGGTGGTGCTGGCCATCGACGTTGAGCCCGGAGGTCGGCCCCAAGGTCGAGTCCGATGCGGGCGAGCCAGCGTCGCCCAACGCGCCGGCGGTGCCGACGATGCAGACCGTGGCCAATGGGTCGAAACCAAGCTGCACGCACAGCGGCACGAAGATCGCCGCAAGAATCGGAACTGTCGAAAACGACGAGCCAATGCCCATGGTCACCAACAGGCCTACCAGCAGCATGAGCAATGCCCCCACGCCTTTGCTATGGCCGATCCACTGGGCCGCGGCCTCGACCAGGCTGTTGACCTCGCCGGTGGCCTTCATCACATCGGCGAAGCCGGAGGCCGCGATCATGATGAAACCGATCATCGCCATCATCTTCATGCCTTCGGTGAACAGGTCATCGGTGTCTTTCCAGCGCACGATCCCCGACAGCGAGAACACCAGGAAGCCGACCATGGCGCCGATGATCATCGACCCCACCCATAACTGGATGATGAACGCCAAGGCAATCGCCAGGCCGGCCACCAGCAGGGTCAAGGGGTTGTACTGCACGCTGACCTGCTCAACCTGCTCGATGCGTGCCAGGTCGTAGTCACGCTTGCCTCGGTAACTGAAGAAGACCGCCAGCAGCAGCCCCACCAGCATCCCGGCCGCCGGAATGGCCATGGCGTGGCTGACATTGACCCCGCTGATATCGACACCGGCACGGGCCACATTGGCCAGCAGGATCTGATTGAGGAAGATGTTGCCGAACCCCACGGGCAGGAACATGTAAGGGGTAATCAGACCGAACGTGATGACGCAGGCCACCATCCGCCGGTCGATGCGCAGGCGCGTCATCACATACAGCAACGGCGGCACCAGCAGCGGGATGAAGGCGATATGGATAGGCAGGATGTTCTGCGACGCCACGGCCACCACCAGCATCAGGCCAATCAGCAGGCCCTTGACCTTGCCACCCTCGGCACGCCCCTTCAGGTCGACCATCGACAAGGCCCGGTCGGCCAAGGCATGGGCGAGACCCGACTTGGCTATCGCCACGGCAAAAGCACCGAGCAAGGCATAGGACAGCGCTACAGTAGCGCCACCACCGAGGCCGCCATTGAATGCGTTGAGCGTGCCCTCGATCCCCAGCCCACCGACCAACCCACCGACCAGTGCGCCAATGATCAGGGCGATGACCACGTGCACGCGTGACAGGCTCAGAACGAGCATGATGCCCACTGCGGCGATCACTGCATTCATGGTTTGGCGTTCCTCGTTGCGATTAAAAAAAGCGCGCACTCTGCCGCAGTGGGCGGAGGATGTCAAAACGGCGACTGTTGAAATCATGTGCGGCTGTGCCAGCGTTTCGTAGTCTAGGCCTTCCGTCCTGCGAGCTAGAGGTTCTTCCTGGATTGGTGGGGTTTGGGCTTGGGGCTTGGGGATTGGGGATTGGGGATTGGGGATTGGGGATTGGGGATTGGATGGTTGATCCGAGAGGTGTAGCGGCGCTACTGGCCCCTTCCGCCTTCGGCGGCCTACTTTTCTCTTGGGAAAAGTAGGCAAAACCGCTTGCTCCTGCATCCGGCCC
>NZ_SMTE01000010.1 GCF_004357765.1 Pseudomonas putida
CGCCGATGGTAGTGTGGGGTTTCCCCATGTGAGAGTAGGTCATCGTCAAGATTCATTTCGCAAAACCCCTATCTGCGCGAGCAGGTAGGGGTTTTGTCTTTTCTGCTCCCACACCGGCACTCATCTCCCACATTGCGAGTCAGAACACTAGAATAGAGCCCACCTGACTACTCAGAACCTCGAGATGCCTGACCCTCTCACTACCGAAGCCCTGGATGCATTACCGCTCAACGAGCTGGTTGCCTGTCACGAATGCGATCTGCTCCTGCGCAAGCCCGTACTCAATCACGGTGAGAAAGCCCTGTGCCCGCGCTGCGGCTATGAGCTGTACGCTCACCGGCACAATGTGGTCAATCGCAGCCTGGCCTTGGTAATCACGGCATTGCTGCTGTTCGTGCCTGCCAATTTCATGCCCATCATGCAGCTGCACCTGTTGGGGCAGAGCTCGGACGATACCGTCTGGAGCGGTGTGCTTGGCCTGTACAATTCGCAGATGCGCGGCGTGGCGGTGGTGGTGTTCCTGTGCAGCATGGCCATTCCGTTGCTCAAGCTGCTCTGCCAGTTGTTGGTGCTCCTCAGCATCCGTTTGGACATCGGCCGCAGCTACGGGCTGTTGTGTTATCGCATTTATCATCACTTGCGCGACTGGGGCATGCTCGAGGTGTACTTCATGGGCGTTCTGGTCGCCATCGTCAAATTGGTCGACTTGGCCGAGCTGACGGTAGGCCTGGGCCTGTTCTGCTTCATCAGCCTGTTGCTGGTACAGGTCTGGCTCGAGGTGGTGATGTCGCCACACCAGATCTGGGATGCACTGTCAGGGGAAGATCTACATGCGGGCGATTGATGCAGGCATTCTGGTCTGCAATGAGTGCCATGAGCTCAACCGTCAGGTTGACGATGGCCACAAACAGACCTGCACGCGCTGTGGTGCGATCCTCCACGATCGGCGGCCTAACAGCATCGTGCGTACCTGGGCACTGCTGATCACGGCATCGGTTCTCTACATCCCGGCCAACATATTGCCGATCATGACGGTCAGTACCTTGGGGCAGGGCAGTCCGGACACCATCATGTCCGGGGTGATTACCCTGCTCCAGCACGGCATGATTCCCATCGCCGCAGTGGTCTTCATCGCCAGTATCCTGGTGCCGACCTTCAAGCTGGTAGGTATTGGCCTGCTGCTGTATTCGGTGCAGCGACGCCAGCCGCTGTCCGCGCGCCAACGGATATGGATGTATCGCTTCATCGAGTTCATCGGGCGTTGGTCGATGCTCGATATCTTCGTCATCGCCATTTTGGTGGCAGTGGTGAATTTTGGTCGTATCGCCAGCGTCGAAGCCAATTTGGGCGCTGTCGCTTTTGCCAGTGTGGTGATTCTTACAATGCTTGCCGCTTTAACTTTCGATCCCCGACTGATCTGGGATAACACGGAGTCGGATGACGACCATGAGTGATGTGCCTACGGCTAAAACCCGCCCTGCTTCGAACTGGTCGGCCATCTGGATCCTGCCGCTGATCGCGCTGATGATCGGTGGTTGGCTGGCTTGGCAAGCCTACAGTGCTGCCGGCGTCGAGATCGAAGTGCGCTTCGAGACCGGCGAGGGCATCGTCGCCAACAAGACCGAAGTCATCTACAAAGGCATGCCGGTCGGCAAGGTGAAGTCGCTGGTCCTCGATGATCAAGGCGCCAACCAGGGCGTGATTGCCACCATCGAGATGAACAAGGCCGCCGATCCGCACCTGACCACTGGCACGCGCTTCTGGCTGGTCAAGCCGAGCGTGACCCTGGCCGGTATCTCAGGGCTGGAGACGCTGGTCTCGGGTAACTACATCGCGGTCAGTCCTGGAGAGGGCGAGAAGACCAAACGCTTCACGGCACTATCCGAAGCGCCGCCGCTGTCCGACAGCGAGCCCGGCCTGCACCTGACCCTCAAGGCCGACCGGCTCGGTTCGCTCAATCGCGACAGCCCGGTGTTCTACAAGCAAATCCAGGTCGGTATGGTAAAAAGCTACCGGCTGACCGATGACCACGATACCGTCGAGGTCAAGGTATTCATCCAGCCCGAATACGCCAACCTGGTGCGCAAGCACACGCGTTTCTGGAATGCCAGCGGCATCAGCATCGATGCCAACCTGTCCGGGGTCAAGGTGCGCAGCGAGTCGCTGTCGAGCATCGTCGCCGGAGGTATCGCCTTCGCGACCCCCGAATACCGCAAGGACAGCCCGCCCACCGATCCAAGCCTGCCGTTTCGCCTGTATGACGACTTCGACGCCGCCCAGGCCGGGATCCGGGTCAAGGTCAAGCTCAGTGATTATGAAGGCCTGCAGGCAGGCCGCACGCCAGTCATGTACAAGGGGATTCAGGTCGGTTCGCTGAAGACGCTGAAGATCGAAGACAACCTCGGCAGTGCCATGGCCGAACTGACTCTCGACCCCTTGACCGAGGACTATCTGGTCGATGGTGCGCAGTTCTGGGTGGTCAAGCCGTCGATCTCCCTGGCGGGTATCACTGGCCTCGAGGCCCTGGTGAAGGGTAACTACATTGCCATCCGTCCGGGTGATAAGGGCGCCAAGCCGCAGCGTGAGTTCGAGGCGCGGGCCAAGGCGCCGCCACTGGACCTCAAGGCTCCAGGTCTGCACCTGGTGCTGTTCGCCGATACCTTGGGTTCGCTGGAGGTCGGTAGCCCGGTCATGTATCGCCAGGTCAAGGTCGGCAGCGTGCAGAGCTATCAGTTCGCTCGTAACAGCAAGCGCATCCTGATCGGCGTACACATCGAGAAGGAATACGAGAACCTGGTCAATGGCTCGTCGCGTTTCTGGAATGTCAGCGGCATTACCCTCACCGGCGGATTGTCGGGTATCAAGATCAAGAGCGAGTCGCTGCAGACCCTGATGGCCGGCGGTATCGCCTTCGACACGCCGACGCCCAATGTCGCGCTCAAGCGGCGTATCCCGCGTTTCCGTCTGATGGAGAGCCTCGAAGAGGTGAACCGTAGCGGCACATTGGTGACCATCCGTGTCGATCGTGCCGATGGTCTCAAACCGGGCACCCCCATCCGCTTCAAGGGGCTGGACGTGGGCAGTGTCGAAAGCGTCGATCTGACCAAAGACCTACAGGCCGTATTGCTGCGGGCACGTATTACCGAAGCGGCGGATCGTATCGCCCGGGTTGGCACGCAATTCTGGGTGGTCAAGCCGGCCCTCGGCCTGGTGCGGACCGAGAACCTCGACACCCTGATCGGCGGCCAATACCTGGAAGTGCAGCCGGCGGCCAAGGACAGAGGCCCGCAACGTGACTTCATTGCCCTGGCCGAAGCGCCGGAAGTGATCGGTCCCGAAGTCGGTCTGCCCTTGACCCTGAGCGCGCTGCGACGCGGTTCGATCAAGCCAGGGGTTCCGGTGACCTACCGCGAGGTGGCGGTGGGCAAGGTGACTGGCTTCGAGCTGGGCCAGACCGCCGATCGGGTGCTCATCCACATCCTCATCGAGCCCCGCTACGCGGCGCTGGTACGCGGTGGCAGCCGATTCTGGAACAGCAGTGGTTTCGGCTTCGATTGGGGCTTGTTCAAGGGCGCCACGGTGCGCACGGAGTCGCTGGAGACGTTGATCGACGGTGGCATCGCCTTTGCCACGCCCGAGGGCGAGCAGATGGGCAACCCGGCGCGTCCGCAGCAGACTTTCGCCCTGTTCGACAAGCCAGAAGAGACCTGGCTGCAATGGGCGCCGAAGATCCCGCTCGGAAAATGAAGAATGGAGGGGTCGCGATGCAGCGGCCCCCCGTTCTGCCGGTTCAAGGTCGTGGCAGGCTACTCAAATCGCAGGCAATAAAAAACCGACCCTAGGGTCGGTTTTTCGACAAGAACGTCGCTTAGGCAGCTGCAGCTTCTTTCAGCGCCTTGATGTGGCCATTCAGACGGCCTTTGTGGCGAGCAGCTTTGTTCTTGTGGATGATGCCCTTGTCGGCCATACGGTCGATTACAGGCACAGCCAGAACGTAAGCGGCTTGCGCTTTGTCGGCGTCTTTTGCGTCGATGGCTTTGACTACATTCTTGATGTAGGTGCGGACCATGGAACGCAGGCTGGCGTTGTGGCTGCGACGCTTCTCAGCCTGTTTTGCACGTTTCTTGGCGGAAGGTGTGTTGGCCACCGTCGAGCTCCTCGAAAGACTTTAGGTAAATAGCAAACAAAATAGGCCGCGAATCATGCCGATGAGTCGGGCGGATGTCAAGGCCACCTGCAGGGATCCGCTGAGCGGTGGGTCTGCGCGCCGGAAAGATTCCTTTCTGCCGCGTGACCTGTAAACTCGGGAATTTTTGGTTCCCCTGCGAAGGCGCGGGAGTATCGCACATTCGGGCGCGCTCTGGCAGCGTCCTCTGCCATTGGCGTGAAACTTTTCGATGAACCTGCTCAAATCCCTGGCTGCGGTCAGCTCCATCACCATGATTTCGCGGGTGCTGGGCTTCGTGCGCGACACCATCCTGGCGCGCATCTTCGGTGCCGGTATCGCCACCGACGCCTTCTTCATTGCCTTCAAGCTGCCCAACCTGTTGCGCAGGATCTTCGCCGAGGGCGCCTTCTCCCAGGCCTTCGTGCCGATCCTGGCCGAATACAAGACCCAGCAGGGCGAGGAGGCCACCCGGACCTTCATCGCCTACGTCAGTGGCCTGCTGACCCTGGTACTGGCCCTGGTCACCGCCGTTGGCATCCTGGCTGCCCCCTGGGTGGTCTGGGTCACCGCGCCCGGTTTCGTCGACAGCGCCGAGAAGTACGACCTGACCACTGCCCTGCTGCGGGTGACGTTTCCTTATATATTGCTGATCTCGCTGTCATCGCTGGTGGGCGCGATCCTCAATACCTGGAACCGCTTCTCGGTACCGGCGTTCACCCCGACCCTGCTCAACGTGGCGATGATCGGCTTCGCCCTGTTCGTCACCCCTTACTGCGACCCACCGATCATGGCACTGGCCTGGGGCGTGCTGGCCGGCGGCCTGGCGCAGTTGCTGTACCAACTGCCAGCGCTGAAAAAGATCGGCATGCTCGTGCTGCCCCGGGTCAACCTGCGCGACACCGGCGTATGGCGTGTGCTCAAGCAGATGCTGCCGGCGATCCTCGGCGTTTCGGTCAGCCAGATCTCGCTGATCATCAACACCATCTTCGCTTCGTTCCTGGTAGCCGGTTCGGTGTCCTGGATGTACTACGCCGACCGCCTCATGGAGCTGCCTTCTGGTGTGCTCGGCGTGGCCTTGGGCACCATTCTGCTGCCGACCCTGGCCAAGACCTACGCCAGCAAGGACCGCGAAGAGTATTCGCGGATCCTCGACTGGGGCCTGCGCCTGTGCTTCCTTCTGGTGCTGCCGTGTGCCCTGGCCCTGGCCATTCTCGCCGAGCCGCTGACCGTCAGCCTGTTCCAGTACGGCAAGTTCAGCGCCACCGATGCGCTCATGACCCAGCGTGCGCTGGTAGCCTATTCCGTCGGCCTGATGGCGATCATTCTGGTCAAGGTACTGGCCCCGGGCTTCTATGCGCAGCAGAATATCCGCACGCCCGTACGGATCGCGATCTTCACCCTGGTCTGCACCCAGCTGTTCAACCTGGCCCTGATCGGCCCGCTCAAGCATGCCGGTCTGGCGCTGGCGATCAGCCTCGGCGCCTGTCTCAACGCCGGGCTGTTGTATTGGAAGCTGCGCAGCCAGCAGCTGTTCCAGCCGCAACCGGGATGGACGATGTTCCTGGCCAAGCTGGTGCTGGCCGTGGCGCTGATGTCCGCCGTGCTGCTGCTGGGCATGCACTACATGCCGGCCTGGGCGCAGGGGCACATGCTCGAGCGCTTCCTGCGCCTGGGTGGGTTGATTCTGGCGGGCGTGGTGACGTACTTCGGTTGCCTGTATCTGTGCGGTTTCCGTCCGCGGCATTTCGCCCGCCGGGCCCTGCATTGATAGAGCAGGGCGGCCAAGCGTCGGTTTTTCGCATTCCATACCGCCCCTGGGCGCTGGCGCCTGTCGCCGACGCCCCGGTGTGGTTATAATCGGCCACTTTATGAGCAAGAAGCGCGTTATGCAGCTGGTTCGAGGTCTTCACAACCTGCGCCCCGAGCACCGGGGCTGTGTCGCCACCATTGGCAACTTCGACGGAGTACATCGAGGCCACCAGGCAATCCTGGCGCGTCTGCGCGAGCGCGGCCAGGCGCTGGGCCTGCCGACCTGCGTGGTGATCTTCGAGCCGCAGCCGCGTGAGTATTTCGCCCCGGACACCGCGCCCGCCCGCCTGGCGCGTCTGCGCGACAAGATCGAGTTGCTGGCCGCCGAAGGCATCGATCGGGTCTTGTGCCTGGCGTTCAACCAGCGCCTGAGCAAGCTCAGCGCCGACGCCTTCGTCAAGACGATCCTGGTCGACGGCCTCGGCGTGCGCCACCTCGAGGTGGGCGACGACTTCCGCTTCGGTTGCGACCGCGCCGGCGACTTCGCCTTCCTGGTCGCGGCCGGCCAGCAGTACGGGTTTAGCGTCGAGGCGGCCAACACGGTGATCCAGGACGGCCTGCGGGTCAGCAGCACTGAAATACGCAAGGCCCTGGCAAGCGCCGACTTCGAACTCGCCGAGCACCTGCTGGGGCGTCCCTACAGCATCACCGGGCGCGTGCTGCATGGCCAGAAGCTGGCCCGCCAGCTCGGTACGCCTACCGCCAACATCCAGCTCAAGCGTCGCCGCGTGCCGCTGTCCGGGGTCTACCTGGCCAGCATCGAGATCGACGGCAAGGCCTGGCCGGGCGTGGGCAACATCGGCGTGCGCCCCACCGTGAATGGTGACGGGCGCCCGCACCTCGAAATTCATCTACTGGATTATGCCGGCGATCTCTATGGCCGGCGCCTGACGGTGGAGTTCCACCACAAGCTGCGTGAAGAGCAGCGTTTCGCCTCCCTGGAGGCGCTGAAGTCGGCGATCGACGCGGACATCGCCGCCGCACGTGCACATTGGCACGCTCAACCGCTAAC
Organism: Pseudomonas putida; assembly: GCF_004357765.1. Lineage (GTDB taxonomy): Bacteria > Pseudomonadota > Gammaproteobacteria > Pseudomonadales > Pseudomonadaceae > Aquipseudomonas > Aquipseudomonas putida_U. Next base: position 6,990 of record NZ_SMTE01000010.1, read on the forward strand.
GAAGAGCCTGAAATGACCGACTACAAAGCCACGCTAAACCTTCCGGACACCGCCTTCCCCATGAAGGCCGGCCTGCCTCAGCGCGAACCGCAGATCCTGCAGCGCTGGGACAGCATTGGCCTGTACCAGAAGCTGCGCGAAATTGGCAAGGATCGTCCCAAGTTCGTCCTGCACGACGGCCCGCCCTATGCCAACGGCAAGATTCACATCGGTCACGCACTGAACAAGATCCTCAAGGACATGATCGTCCGCTCCAAGACCTTGTCCGGCTTCGACGCCCCTTACGTGCCGGGCTGGGACTGCCACGGCCTGCCGATCGAACACAAGGTCGAGGTCACCCATGGCAAGCACCTGACCGCCGACCGTACCCGCGAGCTGTGCCGCGAGTACGCTGCCGAGCAGATCGAAGGGCAGAAGACCGAATTCATCCGCCTGGGCGTGCTGGGTGACTGGGACAACCCCTACAAGACCATGAACTTCGCCAACGAAGCCGGTGAAATCCGCGCCCTGGCCGAGATGGTCAAGCAAGGCTTCGTGTTCAAGGGGCTCAAGCCCGTCAACTGGTGCTTCGATTGCGGTTCGGCCCTGGCCGAAGCCGAGGTCGAGTATGCCGACAAGAAATCCCAGACCATCGACGTCGCTTTCCCGGTCGCCGACGATGCCAAGCTCGCCGCCGCCTTCGGTCTGGCCGAGCTGGCCAAACCGGCTGCCATCGTGATCTGGACCACCACCCCGTGGACCATCCCGGCCAACCAGGCGTTGAACATCCACCCGGAGTTCCAGTACGCCCTGGTCGATACCGGCGAGCGCCTGCTGGTGCTGGCCGAAGAGTTGGTCGAGTCGTGCCTCAAGCGCTACAACCTGGAAGGATCGGTAATCGCCACCGCGCCGGGTTCGGCCTTGGAGCTGGTCAACTTCCGCCACCCGTTCTACGACCGCCTGTCGCCGGTGTACCTGGCCGACTACGTCGAGCTGGGCGCCGGTACCGGCGTGGTCCACTCCGCACCTGCCTACGGTGAAGACGACTTCGTCACCTGCAAACGCTACGGCATGGTCAACGACGACATCCTCACCCCGGTGCAGAGCAACGGCGTGTACGTCGAGTCGCTGCCGTTCTTCGGCGGCCAGTTCATCTGGAAGGCCAACCCGGCCATCGTCGACAAGCTGAGCGAAGTCGGCGCGCTGATGCATACCGAAACCATCAGCCACAGCTACATGCACTGCTGGCGCCACAAGACCCCGCTGATCTACCGCGCCACCGCGCAGTGGTTCGTCGGCATGGACAAGCAGCCGAGCACCGGCGAGCCGCTGCGCGAGCGTGCCCTCAAGGCCATCGAGGACACCAAGTTCGTCCCGGCCTGGGGCCAGGCGCGCCTGCACTCGATGATCGCCAACCGCCCGGACTGGTGCATTTCGCGTCAGCGCAACTGGGGCGTGCCGATCCCGTTCTTCCTCGACAAGCAGACCGGTGAGCTGCACCCTCGCACCGTCGAGCTGATGGAAGAAGTGGCCAAGCGCGTCGAGCAAGAGGGCATCGAAGCCTGGTTCAAGCTCGACGCCAGCGAACTGCTTGGTGACGAAGCCGATCAGTACGAGAAGATCGCCGACACCCTGGACGTGTGGTTCGACTCCGGGACCACCCACTGGCACGTGCTGCGTGGTTCCCACGACATCGGTCACGCCACCGGCCCGCGCGCCGACCTGTACCTGGAAGGCTCCGACCAGCACCGCGGCTGGTTCCACTCATCCTTGCTGACCGGCTGCGCCATCGACGGTCATGCGCCGTACCGCGAACTGCTGACCCACGGCTTCACCGTGGATGAAAGCGGCCGCAAGATGTCCAAGTCGCTGGGCAATACCATCGAGCCGGAAAAGGTCAACAACACCCTCGGCGCCGACATCCTGCGCCTGTGGGTCGCCGCCACCGACTACTCCGGTGAGATGGCCGTGTCCGAGCAGATCCTCCAGCGTAGCGCCGACGCCTACCGGCGTATCCGCAACACTGCGCGCTTCCTGCTTTCCAACCTGTCCGGCTTCGACCCGGCCCGCGACCTGCTGGCTCCAGAGGACATGCTGGCGCTGGACCGCTGGGCGGTCGACCGCACCCTGCTGCTGCAGCGCGAGCTGGAAGAGCACTACAGCGAGTACCGTTTCTGGAACGTCTACTCGAAGGTCCACAACTTCTGCGTCCAGGAGCTGGGCGGCTTCTACCTCGACATCATCAAGGACCGCCAGTACACCACCGGTGCCAACAGCGTCGCCCGTCGTTCCTGCCAGACCGCGCTGTACCACATCAGCGAGGCGCTGGTGCGTTGGATCGCGCCGATCCTGGCGTTCACCGCCGATGAGATCTGGCAGTACCTGCCGGGCGAGCGCAACGAGTCGGTCATGCTCAACGGCTGGTACCAGGGCCTGACCGAGCTGCCTGAAGGCATCGAGCTGGATCGCGCTTACTGGGACCGCGTCATGGCGGTCAAGGCTGCGGTGAACAAGGAGCTGGAGAACCAGCGCAGCGCCAAGGTCATTGGCGGCAACCTGCAGGCCGAAGTCACCCTGTTCGCCGAGGAAGGCCTGAGCGCCGACCTGAACAAGCTGGGCGACGAACTGCGGTTCGTGCTGATCACCTCGGCTGCCAGCGTAGTGCCGTTCGTGCAGGCTCCAGCGGATGCCGTGGCCACCGAAGTCGAAGGCCTCAAGCTGCAGGTGGTCAAGTCCGGCTATGCCAAGTGCGGCCGTTGCTGGCACTTCCGCGCCGACGTCGGCAGCCATCCGGAGCACCCGGAAATCTGCTCCCGTTGCGTCGACAACCTGAGCGGCTCCGGTGAGGTGCGCCACTATGCCTAACCCCTCGGCGGGGCGCTTCGGGCGCCTTCCATGGCTGTGGCTGAGCCTGGTGGTACTGGTCCTCGACCAGGCCACCAAGCTGTATTTCAACAACGCCCTGACCATGTATCAGCAGATCGTGGTCATTCCCGACTACTTCAGCTGGACTCTGGCCTACAACACCGGCGCCGCCTTCAGTTTCCTGGCCGATGGCGCCGGCTGGCAGCGCTGGCTGTTCGCCTTGATCGCCGTGGTGGTCAGTGCCGTGCTGGTGGTCTGGCTCAAGCGCCTGGGGCGCGGCGAGACCTGGCTGGCCGTGGCCCTGGCGTTGGTGCTGGGTGGCGCGATCGGTAACCTGTACGACCGTATCGTGCTGGGCCATGTGGTCGACTTCATCCTGGTGCACTGGCAGAACCGCCATTACTTCCCGGCCTTCAATCTGGCCGACAGCGCCATCACCGTCGGTGCGGTGATGCTGGCGCTGGATATGTTCAAGAGCAAGAAGTCGGAGGATCCTGTCCATGACTGACACCCGTATCGGCCAGAACACCGAAGTGACCCTGCACTTCGCCCTGCACCTGGAAAACGGTGACACTGTCGACAGCACCTTCGACAAGACGCCGGCCACCTTCAAGGCCGGCGACGGCAACCTGCTGCCGGGCTTCGAGAACGCGCTGTTCGGCTTCAAGGCCGGCGACAAGCGCAACGTGGTAGTGGCTCCCGAGAACGCCTTCGGCCAGCCCAACCCACAGAACGTACAGACCATGCCGCGGTCCCAGTTCGAGGGCATGGAGTTGTCCGAAGGGCTGCTGATCATCTTCAACGACGCCGCCAACACCGAGCTGCCAGGTGTGGTCAAAGCGTTCGACGACGATCAGGTGACCATCGACTTCAATCACCCACTGGCTGGCAAGACCCTGACCTTCGAGGTGGAGATCCTCGAGGTGAAGGCCCTGTAAGCCTGGAGCCGAGCATGCAAATCAAACTCGCCAACCCTCGCGGTTTCTGCGCAGGGGTCGACCGGGCGATCGAGATCGTCAACCGCGCGCTGGAAGTCTTCGGCCCGCCGATCTACGTGCGTCATGAAGTGGTGCACAACAAGTTCGTGGTCGAAGACCTGCGCAACCGTGGCGCCATTTTCGTCGAAGAACTGGACCAGGTGCCGGACGACGTCATCGTCATCTTCAGCGCTCACGGTGTATCCCAGGCCGTGCGCCAGGAAGCCGCCGGCCGTGGCCTGAAGGTGTTCGACGCCACCTGTCCGCTGGTGACCAAGGTGCACATCGAGGTCGCCAAGTACAGCCGCGATGGCCGTGAGTGCATCCTCATCGGCCACGAAGGGCACCCGGAAGTCGAAGGCACCATGGGCCAGTACGACGCCAGCAACGGCGGCGCCATCTACCTTGTGGAAGACGAGGAAGATGTCGGCCAGTTGCAGGTGCGCGACCCGGATCACCTGGCTTTCGTCACCCAGACCACCTTGTCGATGGACGACACCAGTCGGGTGATCGATGCACTGCGGGCACGTTTTCCGAACATCGGTGGGCCACGCAAGGACGATATCTGCTACGCGACCCAGAACCGCCAGGATGCGGTCAAGCAATTGGCCGGCGAATGCGATGTGGTACTGGTGGTGGGCAGCCCCAACAGCTCCAACTCCAATCGCCTGCGCGAGCTCGCCGAGCGCATGGGCACCCCGGCCTACCTGATCGACGGTGCCGAGGACCTGCAACGCGGCTGGTTCGACGAGGCGGCGAAAATCGGCATAACCGCCGGTGCTTCGGCGCCCGAGGTACTGGTACGTGGCGTCATCGAGCAGCTCAAGGCCTGGGGCGCTACCGGGGCTGAAGAGCTCGACGGGCGGCCAGAGAACATCACCTTCTCGATGCCCAAGGAATTGCGCGTCCGTTCGTTGATCTGATCGTAGGCTCTATCGCCGGCTTGCCGGCGATCGGGCCTCAAGACTTCCCACAGAGCGACCGCTCCGCCTCATTCGTCCTCAAGCTGACCCGCCCGCTGGTCGCAAGCACCACGCGGTACTGGCTGGTCGGCGCGTCTCGCTCGCATACCTCCAGTGTGCCGTTACCCCGCCCCTGGGGAACCCCCTGTTCGCTGAATGCCACTTGGCTGCCCAGATTGTCGGCAATGGTCAACGGGCGGCTGAGCCTGTGCTCACGCAACACCTGCCGATTGTATCGAAGCATGACCCGCCAGCCCTTGCCCCAATCGCTGTCCACGGCCTCCACCAGCACCGCCTGGCCTTGCAGCTGGGCGTGGCTGCGGGCGCTGCGTAGCGCCTGGGCGAGGTCGCGGGCGGCGGCTGCGCGGTGTAGGTCATCGCTCAAGCGGGCGTAGGCAGGCATGCCGAGTTGCGTGAGCAACGCAGCCACGGCCAATGCGAACATCATTTGTATCAGTGTTACGCCCTGTTGCTTCACCGTGCATTCCTCCCTGGAAGTGCTTGGCTTTAGCTTCCTGCTGATTAGACACGAGGTCCAGTCGAGCAGGTTCAACGCATTTGTCAGGAATTGTCGTGAATGGAGTCGGGATGTGGGTGCAACAGCGTGGGATGACCCTGTTGGAAGTCTTGTTGGCGATGGGTGTGCTGGCTGTCGGGCTGTTCGCCGCGGCGTCACTGCAGGTGCAGGCCTTGCGGGCCACCGAGGCGGCCCTTACCGATACACGCGCCGCGCTGAACGCGCATGCGCAGCAGGAGCGTGCCCGGGCTGGGCAGCCATGAAGCCTGGGCAGCGAGGGTTCAGCCTCGTGGAAATGCTGCTGGCGCTGAGCATTGGCCTGGCGTTGCTGAGCGCCGCCAGCCGGGTGTTCGTCTCGGCCCACGAGACCTGGCGTGTGCAGGGCGCAGCTAGCCGACTGCAGGAGGATGCGCGCCTGGCCCTGCTGCGCATTGCCCAGGATGTGCGCATGGCCGGCATGTTCGGTTGCCTGCAATTGGCGCCTGAGCACTTCGAGGACCCAGCCGCCCAGGCGGCGTTCGCCCAACCATTGATGACCGGCCCCGATGGCCTGAACCTAGTGGTGGCGCAGTTGCCCGGCATGCCAGGCGACCCGGACTGGACCCTGCTCACCGACTGCAGCACTTACGCCCAGGTGCGGCGCGGCCGTGCGCATGGCAAGGACCTGGCGGTAGCGATCAGCCGGCACCGTTACCAGCTAGTCGGTACCTCGCTGATGTTCAGGCGTGGGGCCAGTCAGCAGCCGCTGATCGATCACGTGCGCGATTTCCGCGTGGCGCTGGTCGGGGAGGGTAGCGAGCAGCATGTGGATATCCAGCTGACGGTATTCGAACCGGTGTTGGGTATCGAACAGCACCATGCCCTAAGCGTGGCCGTGCGCAACCCGGTGGCCGACTGATGCGGCGCCAGCGTGGGGTGGTGCTGTTGCTGGCGTTGCTGATCAGCCTGCTGCTGGGGCTGCTGGCAGCTTCGGCACTGAGCAGTGCGCTGCAGGAGGTCCGCATGGCGCGCGTCCTCGCCGAGGGCCTGAAGGCATTCGAGCAGGCCGAAGCGACGCTGGCCGCTGCCGTGGCTGACCTGCACGGGCCACTGCCGCAGGAGTGCGCTGCTTGTTCGCCACCGGAGCGTCCTCACCAACTGATTGGCCAGTGGCAGGCCACGCCCAGCGGATATTTCCAGCTGCAGAACCTGGGCATGAGCGCGCGTGCCACTCGCCTGAGCGACGCGCCAGCGAGGCTGATCAGGATCACGGCGGTCAGCCGAGACGTCGAGAACCGCCAGGTGCTGGAAGCGGTGTACGCCCTGGCGGACGCTCAAGCACAGGGCCCCCAGCGCCAGCTCTGGCGCCAGAGACTGCGTGAGGACTGACATGCAGCAAGGGATGAGCCTGATCGAGTTATTGATTGTCGTGGCCGTGACCGGCATGCTGGCAGCCATTGCCTACCCCAGTTACAGCGACCAGCTCAGGCGAGCTGCACGCAGCGAAGTGGTCGGTCTGCTGCATGACGCTGCACTGAAGCTCGAGCGCCACCGTACCCTTACCGGCAGCTATGCCGAAGGCGACCCAGCGCTGCCCGACGGTAATCGCCATTACAGCCTGCAGGTTGAACGCCACGCCGAGCACTTCTCGCTGCATGCGCGACGGCGGGCATCCGGCCTGATGGCGGGCGACCGCTGTGGCGATTTCCAGCTCGATCAGGCCGGGCAGCGGAGCAATCCGGGCAGCCGGACAGGCGCCGAACGCTGTTGGGGAAGTTAAAGGTTGCAGGTGCCCGGTGCACCCATGGTTTGTCTACTTCTCAGGTTTGGATCGACGGATGAGCAAGCGAGTAGTGATTGTCGGCGGTGGTGTGATCGGCCTGCTGACTGCGTTCAACCTGGCGGCGAAGGTCGGCGAGGTGGTGGTCTGCGATCAGGGCGAGGTTGGCCGTGAGTCGTCCTGGGCCGGGGGCGGTATCGTCTCGCCGCTCTACCCCTGGCGCTACAGCCCAGCGGTCACGGCGCTGGCGCATTGGTCGCAGGACTTTTATCCACAGTTGGGCGAGCGCCTGTATGCCAGCACCGGGCTCGATCCGGAAGTTCACACCACCGGTTTGTACTGGCTGGACCTCGACGATGAAGCCGAGGCGCTGGCCTGGGCGGCTCGGGAGCAGCGACCGCTCAGCGCCGTGGACATCTCGGCGGTGTACGACGCGGTACCGGTGCTTGGCGCCGGCTACCAGCGGGCGATCTACATGGCCGGCGTAGCCAACGTGCGCAATCCGCGTCTGGTCAAGTCGCTGAAAGCGGCGTTGCTGGCGCTGCCCAACGTGACCTTGCGCGAACATTGCCAGATCAGTGGTTTCCAGCAGCAGGACGGGCGGGTGACCGGTGTGCAGACCGACAGCGGTGTGTTGGCAGCCGATGAGGTGGTGCTCAGCGCCGGGGCCTGGAGCGGTGACCTGCTCGGCACACTGGGCCTGGCGTTGCCGGTAGAGCCGGTGAAGGGGCAGATGATCCTGTTCAAGTGCGCGGCGGACTTCCTGCCGAGCATGGTGCTGGCCAAGGGGCGCTATGCCATTCCGCGTCGCGACGGGCATATCCTGGTGGGCAGTACCCTGGAGCATGCCGGCTACGACAAGACCCCGACCGAGGATGCACTGGCCAGCCTCAGGGCCTCGGCGGTGGAGCTGTTGCCAGAGCTGGCCGATGCCGAGATCGTGGGCCATTGGGCGGGGCTACGGCCGGGCTCGCCGGAAGGCGTTCCGTATATCGGGCCGGTGCCGGGGCATGCCGGGTTGTGGTTGAACTGCGGGCATTACCGCAATGGGCTGGTGCTGGCGCCGGCATCATGCCAGTTGTTCACCGACCTGTTGACCGGCGCCGAGCCGATCATCGACCCCGCGCCATATGCGCCAGCGGGGCGGATTTGATCCAGCGCTGGTTTTTCCGGCCTCTTCGCGGACAAGCCCGCTCCCACAGGGCCCGAGCACGCTTCCAGAGGCTGCAATAACCTGTGGGAGCGGGCTTGTCCCGCGAAAGGGCCGGTGCAGCCAACCCCTCTCAACCGCCAATCGGCGCCTGCAGATGCCGGCTCGGATAATGCTGCTCATACACCTTGCACACCCGCAGCACCTGCTCATCGGCAAAGCGCCCGGCCACCACCTGCAATCCCACCGGCAACCCCTCGCGGGTGAATCCACAGGGCACCGAGGCAGCCGGTTGCTGGGTCAGGTTGAACGGGTAGCTGAACGGCGTCCACTCCATCCACTGCGCCATCCCCGAGCCCGGCGGCACGTTGTACCCCGCCTCGAAGGCCGCCAGCGGCAGCATCGGTGAAACCAGTACGTCATAGCGCTGATGGAAGGCGTTCATTCTGGCGATCAGGTCCGCCCGCGTTTCCAGAGCCTCGGTGTATTCGCTCAGGCTGATCTGCGCGCCCTGTTCGGCAATCCAGCGCAGCCCAGGGTCGATCATTGCCCGTTGCTCATCGGTGAAGTTGCTGGCCAAACGCGCAGCGCCGGCGAACCACAAGGTATTGAACGTCTCCAGCGGATCGCCGAAGCCCGGATCGACCGCTTCCACCTGCGCCCCCAGCCGCGCCAGGCGCTCCACGGCCTGGGCGACCAGGCCGTCGATCTGCGGGTCGACCTGGACATAGCCGAAGTTCGCGCTGTAGGCGATGCGTAAACCGCTCAGATCCTGCCGCTCACCCAGCCATGGCGCCTGCCGTGGTGCTCCAGCCAGGCCATCGCGGGGATCAGGTCGCGCCACGCAATCGAGCATCAGCACTGCATCGTCGACCGTGCGGGTCATCGGCCCCAGGTGCGACAACACGGTCATGGCGCTGGCTGGCCACTGCGGCACGTAGCCGAAGGTGGGCTTGATGCCGAAGGTGCCGGTGAAGGCACAGGGAATACGGATCGAGCCGCCGGCATCGCTGCCCTGGTGCAGCACGCCCAGGTTCAGCGCCGCCGCCGCGGCCGCGCCGCCCGACGAGCCACCGGCGGTCAGGCGGGTATCCCACGGGTTGCGGGTAATACCGTAAAGCGGGTTATCGGTGACCCCCTTCCAGCCGAATTCCGGCGTCGTGGTCTTGCCCACCAGCACCGCGCCGGCTTCTCGCATGAAGGCGCTGAATGGCGCGTCGACATCCCATGGCCCGGCCTTGGAGGTCGTGCGCGAGCCCTTGCGAGTCGGCATGCCACGGGTCAGGGTCAGGTCCTTGATCGAGGCCGGCACCCCGTCCAGTCGGCCGCATGGCTCACCGCGCTGCCAGCGCTGTTCGCTGGCGCGGGCGGCGGCCCGTGCACCTTCGCCGTCCACGTGGCAGTAGGCGTTCACCCTCGGGTTGTGCAACTCGATGCGGGCCAGCACATCGTCGATCACCTCCACAGGCGACAGCGCTCGACGCTGGTACAGGTCGAGCAGCTCGACGGCGGTGAATTCACCGATTGCGGTCTTGTCGGTCATCTCAAAGGGCTCCGGGGTTGGCGGCCTGGACCATGGCGCGTAGCAGCACGTCGCAGCCATCGGCCAGGTCCTGTGGCGCGGCGTTCTCGATTTCGTTGTGACTGATGCCGCCCTCGCAGGGCACGAAGATCATGCCCGCCGGGCCCAACTCGGCGAGGAAGATCGCGTCGTGGCCGGCGCCGCTGACGATGTCCATGTGGCTCAGACCCAGGGCACGGGCGCCCTGGCGTACCGCATCGACGCATTGCTCGGCGAAATACAGCGGCGGGAAGTCGGCCGTTGGTGTCAGCTCATAGCGCAACCCGTGCCGGGTCGTGGCGGCTTCGATGGCTTCGCGCACTTCCCTGACCATGGCGGCGAGGTGCTCGGGGTCGAGATGGCGCAGGTCGATGGTCATCTGCACCTGGCCCGGGATGACGTTACGCGAGCCTGGGTGCAGGGTCAGACAGCCGACAGTGCCGCAGGCGTGGGGCTGATGCCCATGGGCCACACGGTTGACCGCCGCGACCACCTCGGCGGCACCGACCAAGGCGTCCTTGCGCAGGTGCATCGGGGTCGGGCCGGCATGGGCCTCGACACCGGTCAGCACCAGGTCGAACCACTTCTGCCCAAGGCAGCCCTGAACCACGCCGATGGTGGTGTGCTGGTCCTCGAGCACCGGGCCCTGTTCGATATGCGCCTCGAAGTAGGCGCCCACGGCATGCCCGGTGGGTACGCGTGGCCCGGCGTAGCCGATGCGCGCCAGTTCCGTGCCCACCGAAAGGCCTTGGTCGTCGACCTTGTCCAGGGTTTCCTGCAGGCCGAACTTACCGGCGAACACCCCCGAACCCATCATGCAGGGCGGGAAGCGCGAGCCTTCCTCATTGGTCCATACCACCACCTCCAGCGACGCCTCGGTGGTCAGTTGCAGGTCGTTGAGGGTACGCATGACTTCGAGCCCGGCCATGACCCCGTAACAACCGTCGAACTTGCCGCCGGTGGGTTGGGTGTCGATATGGCTGCCGGTCATCACTGGCGCAAGTGCCGGGTTACGGCCTGGGCGGCGGGCGAAGATATTGCCGATGGCGTCGATGCTGACCGTGCAGCCGGCGTCTTCGCACCAACGCACGAACAGGTCGCGGGCCTGGCGGTCGAGGTCGGTCAGGGCCAGGCGGCAGACGCCGCCCTTGGCAGTGGCGCCGAGCTGGGCCAGGTCCATCAGCGACTGCCAGAGGCGTTCGCGGTTGACCAGCGGGCCTTGGCCTAACAGGTGTTGCGCGGGATCGATGCGGGTGTTCATGGTGCGTCTCTCCTGTAGCGATGGTTGTGCTGGGCGGGCCTCTTCGCGGGCAAGCCCGCTCCCACAGATACCCCGCTGTTCTCAGGAACTGTGTTGAACCTGTAGGAGCGGGTTTACCCGCGAAGAGGCCGGCACAGAAAAGCAGGCCGGGATCAGGCGCTCAGAGCCAGATACCGGTTCTTGATGCTCGGATCCTCACGGAACTGCGCCGCGCTGCCCTGGTAGGCCACGCGCCCCTGTTCCAACACGTAATGCCGGTCGGCGAGGGCATCGCAGACCATCAGGTTCTGCTCCACCAACAGGATCGACAGCCCCTCGTCCTTGATCCGCCGCAAGATCTTCACCAGCTCATCGACGATCACCGGCGCCAGGCCCTCGGTCGGCTCGTCGAGGATCAGCAGCTTGGGGTCGTTGAGCAGGGCACGGGCGATGGCCAGCATCTGCTGTTCGCCACCCGACAGTGCGAAGCCGCCGTTGCGCCGGCGCTCCTTGAGTCGCGGGAACATCCCGTAGACGTCTTCCAACTGCCAGCGGCTGTCCTTGCGCACGGCGATCTTGAGGTTCTCCTCCACGCTCAGCTGGCGGAAGATCCCGCGATGCTCCGGTACCAGGGCGATACCTCGTCGGGCGATGTCGAAGATCTCGCGACCGACCAGCGCTTCGCCGTTGAAGGTGATTTGCCCCTGGCGCGGGCGGACGATGCCGAGGATGCTGCGCAAGGTGGTGGTTTTACCGGCGCCGTTGCGCCCGAGCAGGGTCACCAGTTCGCCTGCGCCCACCTTCAGCGAGACGCCTTCGAGCACATGGCTCTTGTCGTAGTAAGAATGGATCGAGTCGACGTCGAGCATCAGGCGGCCTCTCCAAGGTAGGCGGTGCGCACACGTTCATCGTTGCGCACCTGGTCCGGGGTTCCCTCGACCAGGATCTGGCCGTGGCTCATGACGGTGATGCGCTGGCTGATCGACATGACGATGCTCATGTTGTGCTCGATCAATAGCACGGTGTGGTCGCGGCCCAGGTCGCTGATCAGCTCGGTCATCACCGGGATGTCGTCGATGCCCATGCCCGACGTGGGCTCGTCGAGCATCAGCAGGGCCGGTTTGGCGCAGATCGACATGCCCACCTCCAGCACCCGCTGCTGGCCGTGCGACAGCTCGCCGGCGAGGGTCTCGGCGCGGTTGCCGAGCTTGAGCCGTTCGAGCACCTGGTCGGCGGTGTCCCAATGGCTGCGCTTGTGCTCCACGCTGCGCCAGAAGTTCAGCGCGCCCAGGCCGTCGCGGCCCTGGGCGGCCAGCCTCAGGTTCTCGCGCACGCTGAGGTTCTGGAACAGGCTGGTGAGCTGGAACGAGCGCGCCATGCCCAAGGCCACGCGGCCATGGGAGGGCTTGCGAACGATATCCTGGCCGTTGAACAGGATCTTGCCGCCGGTGGCCTGACGCTCGCCGGTCAGGCAATGGAATAGGCTGGTCTTGCCGGCACCGTTGGGGCCGATGACGGTATGGATGGTGCCGGCACGGACCTTGAGGTCGACGCCATCCACCGCACGGAACGGCCCGTAAGCCAGTTCCAGATTGTGGGTCTGCAGCAGGTAGTCGCTCATTACAGGGTCTCCTTGGTCTTGGCGGCGGCCTTGGCCTCTGCCGACCGCGACGGCAGCAGGCGCTTGCTCAGGTCGGCCAGGCCGCCCCACAGGCCACCACGCATGAACACCACCACCAGGATCAGAATCGCCCCCAGCAGCATCAGCCAGCGCGGCCACAGCTCCGACAGCACATCGCCCAGCACCACGATGGCGCCTGCCCCGAGCAGCGAGCCGAACAGCGAGCCGGTGCCGCCGACGATGGTCATGATCAGGATGTTCTCGCTCATCATCAGGTCGATGTTCGACAGCGGCGCGAAGTGCAGCAGCATGGCGTACAGCGCCCCGGCGATCCCGGTGATGGCGCCGGACAGCATGAACACCAGGATCTTGAAGTGGCGCACGTCGTAGCCGATGGCGGCGGCGCGGGTCTCGTTCTCGCGAATGGCCAGCAGGGTGCTGCCGAACGGCGAGCGGATCACCCGCAGGGCTCCGGCGAAGATCAACACGAACAGCACCGCCACGAACGCGTAGAAATGCCGAGGGTCGCTCAGGTCGACCAGCACATGGCCGGCGATCTCGATGTTCGGCCGTGGCACATCGAGCAGGCCGTTGTCGCCGCCGGTCCAGCCGCTGAGGGTGTAGGCCAGGAAATACGCCATCTGGCTGAAGGCCAGGGTCAGCATGACGAAGTAGATGCCTTTGCGGCGGATGGCCAGCGCGCCCACCAGCAGCGCCAGGACGGCGCCGAACAATGCAGCGCCCAGCAGCGCCGCGAACAGGCCCCAGTGCAGATGGATCATCAGCAGCGCCGCGCCGTAGGCGCCCACGCCGAAGAAGATGCCCTGGCCGAAAGACAGCAGGCCGGTGTAGCCGAGCAGCAGGTTGCAGGCCAGTGCGGCCAGGGCGAAGATCAGGATCTCGGTGGCCAGGGTGGCCGACGGCAGCACCAGCGGCAGCGCCACCAGGCTGACGAGCACCAGCAACAGCAGGGCCGGGGCGCGGCCCTTGGCGACCGGCAATGGATTTTTCTCGCTCATCGTCATGCTCTCCCGAACAGGCCATAGGGACGGACCAGGATCACCGCCGCCATGGCGCCGTAGATCATCAGGCTGGCGCCTTGCGGCCAGAGGCTGGTCATCATGCTTTGCACCACGCCCACCAGCAGGCCACCGACCAGGGCGCCGCCGAACGAGCCCATGCCGCCGATCACCACCACCACGAAGGCAATGCCGAGAATCTCCGGCCCCACGAACGGCTGGGCACCGCGGAGCGGGGCGAACAGCACACCGGCGACCCCCGCCAGGCCCACGCCCAGGGCGAAGGTCAACGAGAACAGACGGAAGATGTTGGTGCCCAGCAGCGAGACGGTTTCGGTGCTTTCACTGCCGGCGCGCACCAGGGCGCCGAAGCGCGTACGCTCCAGCAGCAACCACAGCCCCAGGCCGATCAGCGCGGCGAAGCCGATCAGGAACAGGCGGTAGTAGGGATAGATGAAATCGCCGACGATCAGTACGCCACGCAATTCGGGTGGCACGGCGATGTTCTTGCCCACCGGGCCCCAGATCAGCACCGAGGCTTCCTGGATGATCAGCGCGATCCCCAGGGTGACGAGGATCTGGAAGGTGTGCGGCAAGTGATAGATGCGCTTGATCAGCAGCCGCTCCACCGCCCAGGCCAGCGCCGCCACCACCAGCGGGGCGATCAGCAGGGCCAGCCAGAAGTTACCGGTCAGCGCCACGGCGGTGTAGCACAGGTAGGCGCCCAGCAGGAAAAACGCACCATGGGCGAAGTTGACGAAGTTGAGCAGGCCGAAAATGATCGTCAGGCCCACGGCGATGAGGAAGTAGATCATCCCCAGGCCCAGGCCGTTGAGCAGTTGGAACAGGTACAAATCGAGCATGAGCGTGCCCTCGACAGCGCACGGGGCGGCTGCCTGTACAGGTGGTGGTGTCTAGCGCCGTGGCGTCAGGCCAGGGTGCATCCGGTGTGGTCGAGTTCGACGAACGAGCGACCCGAGCTGATGACTTCCGCCAGATCGTCTTCGTCGCGCATCTGGCCTTGGGCCTTGCCCCGCAGCAGGTAGTAATCCTTGAGCACCTGGTGGTCGCCCGGGCGGATCAGCTCCTCGCCGGTCGGGCCCTGGAAGCGCATGCCCTGCAAGGCGGCAGATACCGCGGCGCCGTCCAGGCTGCCGGCCTTGACGATGGCTTCGAGCATCACCTTGGTGCCGATATAGTCGGCGGCCAACGGGTAGTTGGGGTTGATGCCATAGGCTTTTTGCGTGGCGGCGACCAGTTGCTGGTTCAGCGGCGTGTCGACCTGGTGCCAGTACTGGGCGCCGAGGTACGCCCCTTCGAGCATGTCGCTGCCCAGTTCCTGGAACTGGTCGAGCCCTGCCGACCACACCATCAGCACGTGCATGCGGTCCTTGATGCCGAAGTTCACGGCCTGGCGCAGGGCGTTGGAGGCCTGGCTGCCGAAGTTGAGCAGCACCAGCACGTCGGGCTTGGCGGCGATGGCGTTGGTCAGGTATCCGGAAAACTCCTGCTCCTGCAACGAGTGGTAGCTGTTGCCGATGTGCTCGACGCCGAACTCGGCGAACACCTTGCGGGCGTTGTCCAGCAGCGCATCGCCGAACACGTATTGCGGGGTGATGGTGTACCAGCGTTTGGCCTGGGGTAGCTGGCGGATCATCGGTATCAGGGTTTCGCGGATGGCGCCGTAGGTGGGCACAGACCAGCGGAAGGTCGAACTGTTGCAGTCTTTGCCGGTGATCTCGTCGGCACCGACCGGAGTCATGAACACGCCGCCGGCCTTGTGGATTTCCTTCGACACCGCCAGGGCCGAAGAGGACAGGGTGCAGCCTTGGAAGAACCGTGCGCCATCCTGGCCGATCGCCTCCTGCACCTTGCGCACGGCCTTGCCGGCGTTGCCCTCGGTGTCGATGACCTTGTACGTGAGCGGGTGGCCGAGCAACTGCGGGTACTCGGCGATCGCCAGGCGCGAACCCATGTCGGCGTACTTGCCGTAGCTGGCGAAGGCGCCAGACATGGACTTGAGCCCATAGAAGGTCAGCGATTCGTCGGCGAATGCCCGGTGGGCTCCCAGCGGGAGGCTACCGAGGGCACCCAGGGCAAGGCCTGCCTTGAGCAGGGTACGTCTTTGCATGGATAACTCCTTGGTTGTGGTTATTAGGCAGGAGTGGCAATGGCAAAGCAGGTACGGCCGGGCCTGTAAGCAGGCCTCTTTCAGGCACATCAGTGGTCGTGGGCGAACTCCAGCAGGAAGTGACGGGCGACCTCGCCTTCGAGCGCGGTCATGTGGTGCTCGGCGTCGCACATGTGCTCGTGCATCAGCCGGCGCACGGCGGCTTCGTCACCGGCCTGCAGGGCGGTGAGCAAGTGCTTGTGGTAGTCGATGTTGGCTGCGGCGAACTGCTGGCGCTTGGGCAGGTAGGCCTTTTTCAGTACCACCAGATCGCGCAGCAGGTCATTGAGGAAGGTGGCCATGAAGCGCAGCAGCGGGTTGGGGCAGCGGCTGGCCAGCAGGTTGTGGAACTCCAGTTCGGCCAGGCGTTGCTCGCGCTGGCCTTGTTCGCTGTCCTCCGGGGCGCTGCAGAAGTCGATGTTGGCCTGCAGCGCGGCGTAGTCCTCGGCGCTGAGCTTGCCCATCACCGACACCGCCAGCTCCACCTCGATGACCTTGCGCAATTGATACACCTGCTCGCCGTCCAGGTGCTGGAAGTGCAGGTAGTTGCGCAGTGCTCGGCTGGCGGGCTCGGTGCCGACCTCGTTGAGGTAGGCGCCGCCGCTGGGGCCGGTACGGGTGCTGACCAGGCCTTCGACCTCCAGGGCCTTGAGCGCTTCGCGGGCTGTGCCTTTGGAGCATTCGAAGTGCTCCATCAGCTCGCGTTCGGTGGGCAGCCGGTCGCCTGGGTGCAGGGCCTCGGTGACGATCGAGCGCTTGACCGATTCGACGATCACGTCGGACAGCTTCTGGCGCTTGCGTTTGGGTTTGAGCATTTCGCTATTTTTCATATTTATGCGGATAAATAGGATTTAGCGAAAGTAACCCGGTCGGGTCAATGCGACAGGTCGCAAATGATGTGAAAGGGTCGGGGAGGGATATGCGCTGCCGCTGTATGTGGGCGACACGAGTCCATGTAGGAGCGGGTTTATCCGCGACGAAGCCACCGCGGTGGATGGCACGGGCGTTGCCCGTGTTCGCGGGTGAACCCGCTCCCACAAGAAGCTTGTGTCAGCCCTGGCGACCGGGCCCTTGCTCCAGGTGCTTCTGGCTGCAATACCAGTCATCGCCCAGCTTCAGCGCCCGGTCATTGGGGAGGTGCACGCCGCAGTGGGCGCAGCGCACCATCTTCAACGGTGCGTCGAGCTTGGGCTCGGGGTGCGATTGCTGGCTGATCTTGAACTTGCGCCACAGCCATACCGCGGCGGCGATCAGGGCAATCCAGAAAAGTAGGCGAACCATGGTGTCCAGCTTGTCGAAAGGGGGAGCCGACAGTCTAGGGCGCGGCCAATGAAAAAGGGAGGCCCCAGGCCTCCCTTTCTCGCGCTTGGGGGTATCAGTCGAACAGACCGAAGGTCATGTAGCTGAACCAGGAGCGTGGCTTCTCGGCTTCTTTCGGGCCTTCCGGCAGGATCGGGTTGCCGTCCTCGTCCTTGGGCAGCAGCTCGACCGGCATTTCGTCGCGGGCGTCCTGGAACTGCTTGACCACGTCCTGGTTGGCACGGGTTTCACCCGGCGGCAGCGGCGTGTCGGTTTCGATCAGGCCCAGGGTGGCCTTGGACAGCCAGCCACGGCCATCGGATTCGGTCTGCTTGGGCTGGAACTCACCATCGACCAGGCTCGGGTGATCCGGGTAGTTGAGCTTCAGGGTTTCCAGGCTGGTGGCGGCCAGGTCATCCAGGTGCATCTTCTGGTACGACTCGACCATGATCGCCAGGCCATCGCCGACCGACGGGGTTTCCTGGAAGTTCTCGACCACGTAGCGGCCACGGTTGGCGGCGGCGACGTAGGCCTGACGGCTCAGGTAGTAGTCGGCCACGTGGATTTCGTAGGAGGCCAGCAGGTTGCGCAGGTAGATCATGCGCTGCTTGGCGTCCGGCGCGTAGCGGCTGTTGGGGAAGCGGCTGGTCAGCTGGGCGAACTCGTTGTACGAGTCGCGCGCGGCACCTGGGTCACGCTTGGTCATGTCCAGCGGCAGGAAGCGCGCCAGCAGGCCACGGTCCTGGTCGAACGAGGTCAGGCCCTTGAGGTAGTAGGCGTAGTCGACGTTCGGGTGCTGCGGGTGCAGACGGATGAAGCGCTCGGCAGCCGACTTGGCGGCCTCGGGCTCGGAGTTCTTGTAGTTGGCGTAGATCAGCTCCAGCTGCGCCTGGTCGGCGTAGCGGCCGAACGGGTAGCGCGACTCCAGGGCCTTGAGCTTGTTCACGGCGCTGGTGTAGCTGGAATTGTCCAGGTCAGCCTGGGCCTGCTGGTACAGCTCGGCCTCGCTGAGGTTCTCGTCGATGACTTCCTTGTTGGAGGAACAGGCCGCGGTGAGCCCGAGGATGGCGATCAGCAGCAGGTGTTTCACTTGCATAGCGGCTTGCGTCCCTTTGACGGCCGCTGTCTTGGGCGGTGCCGTCCTGTTATGATGACCACCCCGGCTGAGCCCGGGGCAAAAGAAGCCGTATTTAACCACAAGCGCGCAGCCGAAACCAAAGGCTGTGCGCCCGCCGAATCGAGCATGTCCGAGATCATTCAACTTAGCGCAGAGGTACCGTCCGAACTGGGCGGGCAACGCCTCGACCAGGTCGCCGCCCAATTGTTCGCCGAGTATTCGCGTTCGCGGCTTACTTCGTGGATCAAAGAAGGTCGCCTGACGGTCGACGGCGCGGTCCTGCGCCCACGCGACACCGTCCACGGTGGCTCGCTGCTGGCGCTGGACGCCGAGCAGGAAGCCCAGGGCGAGTGGGAGGCCGAGGACATCGAGCTGGACATCGTCTATGAAGACGACCAGATTCTGGTGATCAACAAACCGGCCGGCCTGGTGGTGCACCCGGCTGCCGGGCATGCCAGCGGCACCTTGCTCAACGCGCTGCTGCACCACGTGCCGGACATCGTCAACGTCCCGCGTGCCGGCATCGTGCATCGCCTGGACAAGGACACCACCGGCCTGATGGTGGTGGCCAAGACCCTGCAGGCGCAGACCAACCTGGTCGACCAGCTGCAGAAGCGCTCGGTCAGCCGCATCTATGAATGCATCGTGGTCGGCGTGGTGACTGCCGGCGGCAAGATCGACGCACCGATCGGTCGTCACGGCGGCATGCGCCAGCGCATGGCGGTGACCGACGGCGGCAAGCCTGCGATCAGCCACTACCGGGTGCTCAAGCGCTTCCGTTCGCACACCCACGTGCGGGTCAAGCTGGAAACCGGGCGTACCCACCAGATCCGTGTACACATGGCCCACGTCGGCTTCCCGCTGGTCGGCGACCAGACCTACGGTGGCCGCTTCCGCATTCCACCAGCGGCCAGTCAGACCATGGTCCAGGCGGTCAAGACCTTCCCGCGCCAGGCGCTGCATGCGCGCTTCCTGGCGCTGGTGCACCCGACCACCGGTGAACGCATGGAGTGGGAATCGCCACTGCCCGACGACTTCGTCTGGTTGCTGTCGCTGCTCAGCCAGGACCGCGAGAGCTTCATCGGATGAGCGGCCTGACCCAGGCCCTGCTGTTTCCCGACTGGCCGGCCCCGGCCTCGGTGCGGGCCTGTGTCACCACCCGCGAGGGCGGCGTCAGCCTGCCCCCTTATCAATCCTTCAATCTCGGCGACCACGTAGGCGACGACCCTGCCGCAGTCGCCGAGAACCGCCGCCGCTTGAGCAGCGAATTCGCCATCCAGCCGGCCTGGCTCAAGCAGGTGCATGGCCTGGTGGTGGCGGATGCCGACCCCCGCGTGGTGGCCGAAGCCGACGCCAGCTGGACCGACCAGCCCGGTATCGCCTGCACCGTGATGACTGCCGATTGCCTGCCGGCGCTGTTCTGCGACCGTGCCGGTACCCGTGTTGCCGCAGCCCATGCCGGTTGGCGGGGTTTGGCCGGTGGCGTGCTGGAAGCCACCCTTGACCGGCTGGCGCTGGCGCCTGAAGAGGTGCTGGTATGGCTGGGGCCGGCCATCGGGCCCAAGGCCTTCGAGGTCGGGCTGGAAGTGCGCGATGCCTTTACCGCTGTCCACCCGGAGGCCGCCAATGCTTTCGTCGACGGGGCGCAGCCTGGCAAGTTAATGGCCGACATCTATGAGCTGGCGCGGATTCGCCTGGCGGCGCGTGGGGTGACGGCTGTTTATGGGGGCGGGTTCTGCACGGTCAGTGATCCGCGCTTCTTCTCCTATCGCCGGACTCCGCAAGGGGGGCGGTTCGCTTCCTTGGTGTGGCTGGAGCCGCGTTGAGTCAGTAGCGGCCCTTTCGCGGGGCAAGCCCGCTCCCACAGGTCCCCCGCCTGATCAGAATCCAGTGAGGCTTTCTGTGGGAGCGGGCTTGCCCGCGAAAGGCCCAGCACCAATCTCTCAGGTTGACCCTGGTCAAACCCACTACGCTTGAATCTTCCAGAATCAACCTCATCTATTGGTCATCTCTGGCAGGTTTCTACATCACAGGCGCTGTCCATCGCTCCGACCTGCCCTAATAGGAAGGTATCCCATGCGAATAGACCGTTTGACCAGCAAGCTGCAACTGGCGTTATCCGACTCCCAATCCCTGGCGGTGGGCATGGACCACCCGGCCATCGAACCGCTGCACCTGCTGCAGGCCCTGATCGACCAGCAAGGAGGTTCGATCAAGCCGCTGCTGATGCAGGTCGGCTTCGACATCAACGGCCTGCGCCAGGCGTTGACCAAGGAATTGGACCAACTGCCGAAAATCCAGAACCCCACCGGCGACGTGAACATGTCGCAGGACCTTGCGCGTCTGCTCAACCAGGCCGACCGCCTGGCCCAGCAGAAAGGCGACCAGTTCATTTCCAGCGAACTGGTGCTGCTCGCCGCCATGGACGAGAACAGCAAGGTCGGTAAATTGCTGCTCGGCCAGGGCGTGAGCAAGAAGGCCCTGGAAAACGCCATCAACAACCTGCGTGGCGGCGCGGCGGTCAACGACCCCAACGCCGAAGAGTCGCGCCAGGCCTTGGACAAATACACCGTCGACCTGACCAAGCGCGCCGAGGAGGGCAAGCTCGACCCGGTGATCGGCCGTGACGACGAAATCCGCCGCACTGTCCAGGTGCTGCAACGCCGGACCAAGAACAACCCGGTGCTGATCGGTGAGCCCGGCGTCGGCAAGACCGCCATCGCCGAAGGCCTGGCCCAGCGCATCATCAATGGCGAAGTGCCCGACGGCCTGAAGGGCAAGCGCCTGCTGGCGCTGGACATGGGTGCACTGATCGCCGGTGCCAAGTACCGTGGCGAGTTCGAAGAGCGCTTGAAAGGCCTGCTCAACGAGCTGTCCAAGCAGGAAGGCCAGATCATCCTGTTCATCGACGAGCTGCACACCATGGTCGGCGCCGGCAAAGGCGAGGGCGCCATGGATGCCGGCAACATGCTCAAGCCGGCGCTGGCCCGCGGCGAACTGCACTGCGTCGGTGCCACCACCCTCAACGAGTATCGCCAGTTCATCGAGAAGGACGCCGCCCTCGAGCGCCGCTTCCAGAAGGTGCTGGTCGAGGAGCCGAGCGAGGAAGACACCATCGCCATCCTGCGCGGCCTGAAAGAGCGTTATGAAGTGCACCACAAGGTGGCCATCACCGACGGCGCGATTATCGCCGCCGCCAAGCTCAGCCACCGCTACATCACCGACCGCCAGCTGCCGGACAAGGCCATCGACCTGATCGACGAAGCGGCCAGCCGCATCCGCATGGAGATCGACTCCAAGCCGGAGGTGCTCGATCGCCTCGACCGTCGCCTGATCCAGCTCAAGGTGGAGTCCCAGGCGCTGAAGAAGGAAGAAGACGAGGCCGCCAAGAAGCGCCTGGAAAAACTCACCGAGGAAATCGAGCGCCTGGAGCGCGAGTATTCCGACCTGGAAGAGATCTGGGCGTCGGAAAAAGCCGAGGTACAGGGCTCTGCGCAGATCCAGCAAAAGATCGAGCAGGCCCGCCAGGAGCTGGAAGCTGCCCGGCGCAAAGGCGACCTCAGCCGCATGGCCGAGCTGCAGTATGGCGTGATTCCGGACCTGGAGCGCAGCCTGCAGATGGTCGATCAGCACGGCAAGACCGATAACCAGTTGCTGCGCAACAAGGTGACCGAGGAAGAAATCGCCGAAGTCGTGTCGAAGTGGACCGGTATTCCGGTCTCCAAGATGCTCGAAGGCGAGCGCGAAAAGCTGCTGAAGATGGAAGAGCTGTTGCACCAGCGCGTGATCGGCCAAGGCGAGGCCGTCACGGCCGTGGCCAACGCCGTGCGCCGCTCGCGTGCCGGCTTGTCCGACCCGAACCGCCCCAGTGGTTCGTTCCTGTTCCTCGGCCCGACCGGTGTGGGCAAGACCGAACTGTGCAAGGCCCTGGCCGAGTTCCTGTTCGACACCGAGGAGGCCATGGTGCGGATCGACATGTCCGAGTTCATGGAGAAACACTCGGTGGCGCGCCTGATCGGCGCCCCACCAGGCTACGTGGGTTACGAGGAGGGCGGTTACCTCACCGAGGCCGTGCGCCGCAAACCGTATTCGGTGGTGCTGCTGGACGAGGTGGAAAAAGCCCACCCAGACGTGTTCAACGTGCTGCTGCAAGTGCTTGAGGACGGCCGCCTGACCGACAGCCATGGGCGCACCGTGGACTTCCGCAACACGGTGATTGTGATGACGTCCAACCTGGGCTCGGCGCAGATCCAGGAGCTGGTCGGCGATCGCGAAGCGCAACGCGCCGCGGTGATGGATGCCGTGGGCTCGCATTTCCGTCCGGAGTTCATCAACCGGATCGACGAAGTGGTGGTATTCGAGCCACTGGGCCGCGAGCAGATCGCCGGCATCACCGAAATCCAGCTCGGCCGCCTGCGCAGCCGCCTGGCCGAACGCGAGCTGGCGTTGAGCCTGAGCCCGGAGGCCTTGGACAAGCTGATCGCCGTGGGTTACGACCCGGTGTACGGCGCACGGCCGCTGAAGCGGGCGATCCAGCGTTGGATCGAGAACCCGCTGGCGCAGTTGATCCTGGCTGGCAAGTTCATGCCGGGCACGGCGATCACGGCGAAGGTGGAAGGGGACGACATTGTCTTCGAGTGATCGGTTGTCGCCGCTGTGACCGAAAGCCCCGCATCCGCGGGGCTTTTTTTGCATGAAGCTGCACCGGCCCTTTCGCGGGCAAGCCCGCTCCCACAGGTAAGATGTAGATTTCAGCGGCTGCGGTGCACCTGTGGGAGCGGGCTTGCCCGCGAAAGGGCCGGCCCAGACCCCGCAAAATCTGGCCTTTCCGGCACCTCCAGATAACCTGCTGAAAATTTTGAAATTTTTGCTTGCATCTAAAATCGAGTGCCCCTAATATACGCCCCGCTGTCAGGCACTAAGCGAATCACCAGCAACATCGGCGATCGCAAAACAACTTACAAATCAGTAAGTTGAATGAAAAAAAGTGGTTGACAAGCAAAACGAAGAATGTAGAATAGCCGGCCTCAGCAGCGACAACGCGAAAGCGAAATAGCTAAAGAGTCAGAAGCTAACACAGTCTTCGGAGTTGTACGAAGTTCAGTTCCGCGATAGCTCAGTCGGTAGAGCAAATGACTGTTAATCATTGGGTCCCTGGTTCGAGTCCAGGTCGCGGAGCCAATTTCGGGGTGTAGCGCAGTCCGGTAGCGCGCCTGCTTTGGGAGCAGGATGTCAGGAGTTCGAATCCCCTCACCCCGACCATTTTCCGGGTCGTTAGCTCAGTTGGTAGAGCAGTTGGCTTTTAACCAATTGGTCGTAGGTTCGAATCCTACACGACCCACCATGTAAAAAGGGCATCTCGAATGAGATGCCCTTTTTCTTTTGCCTCGGATTTAACCTCGCAAAAAAACCTGCAATGTTAAGTGCAGGTTTTCCCTGTTGCTGCTGGGTTCAGCTGCCGCGATCCCTGTGGGAGCGGACTTGCCCGCGAAGAAGGCACTGCGGTGCATGGCACCGGCTTCGCCGGTGTTCGCGGGGCAAGCCCGCTCCCACAGGCGAAACCCTGCGCCTATCAGTGCAGTTTCAGACGCGGCTCAGTGCCTCGCCCGATCTTGCTGCCCAGCATCATCATCGCCGTGCGGAAGAACCCATACAGCGCCATCTGGTGCATCCGGTACAGCGACACATAGAACATCCGCGCCAACCAGCCTTCCAGCTTCACGCTGCCCATCAGATTCCCCATCAGGTTACCCACCGCCGAGAACCGCGACAGCGACACCAACGAGCCATAGTCCTTGTATTCGTAGGTCGGCAGCGGCTTGTTCTCCAAGCGCGCCTTCAAGCTCTTGGCCAGCATCGAAGCCTGCTGGTGCGCGGCCTGCGCCCGTGGCGGCACATTACGGTCGCTGCCCGGTTGCGGGCAGGCGGCGCAGTCACCGAAGGCGAAGATGTCATCGTCGCGGGTGGTCTGCAGGGTAGGGCGCACCACCAGTTGGTTGATGCGGTTGGTTTCCAGCCCGTCGATCTCCTTGAGGAAGGCCGGCGCACGAATACCCGCTGCCCACACCTTGAGGCTGGCCTGGATGACATCGCCACCGGCGGTTTTCAGGCCTTCGGCGGTGACTTCGCTTACCGCCGCGTTGGTCATCACCGTCACCCCGAGTTTTTCCAGGGTCTTGTGCACCGGCACGCTGATTCGCTCCGGCAGGGCAGGCAGCACCCGTGGGCCGGCCTCGATCAGGGTGATGTGCATGTCCTTGGGCTGGATGCGGTCCAGGCCATAGGCTGCCAGTTCATGGGCGGCGTGGTGCAGCTCAGCGGCGAGTTCTACGCCGGTGGCACCGGCACCGACGATGGCCACGCTGATCTGCTCGCTGGCCACATCACCGGCATGGGCACGCAGGTAGTGGTTGAGCAACTGCTGGTGGAAGCGCTCGGCCTGCTTGCGGGTGTCCAGGAACAGGCAATGCTGCGCCGCGCCCAGCGTGCCGAAGTCGTTGGTATTGCTGCCCACGGCGATCACCAGCGTGTCGTAGGGCAGGGTGCGCGCAGGCAGCAGTTCGCGGCCCTCTTCATCGAGGGTGGCGGCCAGTTGAATCTGCTTGCCTTCACGGTCCAGGCCGCTCATGCGCCCGAGCTGGAAGTTGAAGTGGTTCCACTTGGCCTGGGCCACGTAGTTCAGTTCATCTTCCGAGGAGTTGAGCGAGCCCGCCGCCACTTCGTGCAGCAGCGGCTTCCAGATGTGCGTGAGGTTGGCGTCGACCAGGGTAATCTCGGCCTGCTTGCGTTTGCCCAGGGTCTTACCCAGGCGGGTCGCCAGTTCCAGGCCGCCGGCGCCGCCGCCGACAATCACGATGCGATGAGTCATGGGGATATCTCATAAGGTTTACGGAATTCGTGGCCGTTTCGGCCGGCCGCAAACTGCATGAGGGAAGGGCGAGCGCAAGGCAGCTCATAGCACCAGTCCACCCAGCAGGCGGCTAATGAGGCCCAGCACGATGGTCACGACCACCACCAACCCAAGGAGCAGCAGCGGCCGGAAGGGCCGGCGCTCGACTTGGTGCTGGGGGGCGCGCAGATACTCATCGACACGACGCTGATCGTCCGGATTCAGTCGGCTGGTCATGGTGGGCCTCGTCAGATAGACGTTTGTGACTGCGCAAACGCTACAGCGTTCGCGCAAGGGCTTGAAACAAATGATAAGGCTTTCTATCCCTGGCGCCGAGTGTACGCCATTGCAAACACACTCGGCAGTGGATCAAAGACTGATCCCCACGTCGAACACGATGCTGCGCCCCAGGTTGCTACGCAGGAAATCCGGTGCATCGGGATGAGCGAACAGCACCCGGGCGAAGGTCGGCCCCACCAGCGACAGCGAACGCCACCCTTGGCGCAGGTATTCGGTGGGCGGTGGGAAGTGGGTGTTGAGGTCGAGCACTTCGCGCTTGAGGCTGGAGAAGGCGATGATGTCCAGCTCGCCCAGGTCCAGGCCACGTTCCCGGTAGTTGTGCGCCTTCTTGCGCAAGGTCGGCGCCAAGCGCCCGAGCAACTCCGAGGCGCTGATCCGCCGTGGCCGCGACTCGCGGCGCACCAGTTGCGCCAGGGAGAACGCACTGCGCCGACGTTGCAGCTCTTCACGCCATTCGTCGTTCAGCCGCCGTCCCTCGTCGAGCACGAAGAACACCTCGAACGCCGCATCGCGAAACAGCACATCCGGCGGCTCCTGGCCCGCCGGCATGAACTCTTCGCTGCGGTAGGGGATGTTCAGCCCTTGCAGCAGCCGCTGGCACACCCACCGCTCACGCTCCCATTTGCGTGCATTGGAGAGAAAGGCGTTGGCTTGTTCGGCCTGGATGGTAAGCAGGCGCAAGTAGTCAGAGTCATCCATGGGAACAAGCTTAGTCGGCAATTGTGAACGTAAGGGCTTGTTTGGCCGTGGGAATCGGCGACAGGGTATAGACTCCAGAAAATGGCAGCTCGAACGAGGTGACGGTGATCAGCGCGCAGGTGTTGTCCGGCACCAGCCTGACCGTGGGATGGCTGGTTTATCTACCGCTGTTGGGCTGGGCGGCCAGCCGTGTCCGTTGGGTGGAGTTGCTCACGGACAGGCGGCGTCAACACCTGCTGTTCGGCACGGTGTTCTGCCTGTTCGCCTTGTGGTTGGTGCGGCGCGACTTCGATACCGGTGTGTCGTATCACTTCATCGGCATGACTGCGGTGACCCTGCTGCTGGACTGGCCGCTGGCCGTGCTCGGCGGCTTCATGGCCCAGCTGGGCCTGCTGGCGCTGGGGCGTTACGAGCTGGCGGCCCTGGGCGTGAACGGCCTGTTGCTGATCGGCCTGCCGGTGCTGGTCACCGAGATTTGCGCGATCCTGGTCGAGCGGGCGCAACCGCGTAACCTGTTCGTCTATATCTTTTGCGCGGGGTTCTTCCCAGCGGCGCTGACCGTGGTGGTGTGCCTGATCGCGGCGCTGGGTTTGCTCTGGTGGGATGGCCTGTTCGCCATGCCGGAGTGGCTCAGCGACTTCGTTGGCTACCTGTGGCTGATGATGTTCCCGGAGGCTTTCATCAATGGCACGGTGATCAGCGCTCTGGTGGTGTTCTGCCCCGAGTGGCTGGAAACCTTCAACCGCACCCGCTATCTACAGGCCCCCTGGAAAGACGACGAGCGCTGATTCCAAGCCCGGTTTTTGCCGATCACCACCGATTCACTCCCCATCACCTCAATGCCGAGGTTCCAGATCTCCCGAATACAACTCATCTTCGGAATCTTCCGAACCCGGGATCTTGTGCTCCTCCGCCGCCCACGCGCCCAGGTCGATCAGCTTGCAACGGTCCGAACAAAATGGCCGAAACGCGCTCTTCTCGTTCCATTCCACAGGTGCGCCACAGGTCGGGCAGTCGACGGTCAATGGCTGGCTCATGGCTGGCCTCCTCGTAAAGTCAGGTAAAAATCATGCAGGCGATCGATCTGTTCGTGCAGCGCAGCCAGGTCGCGGTCGTTCACCACCACGTCATCGGCATGGCGCAAGCGCTCTTCCCGCGCCAATTGCGCCTGCAATATGGCCTGCACCTGCTCGGGGTTGGTGTTGTCCCGCGCCAGGGTCCGCTGCACCTGCAGCGCCTGCGGCGCATCGATCACCAGTACCCGCTGGACCTTCTGCGATTGCCCCGACTCGATCAGCAACGGCGACACATACACCGCATAGGGTGACTCAGCCTTGGCCAGGTAACTGAAGATCTCCTGCCCGATCAACGGGTGCAGCAGCGCCTCCAGCCAGCGCCGTTGCTGTGGGTCGGCGAAGATCTTCTGACGCAGTGCCGAGCGATCCAGTTGCCCATCGTCCAGCAGCACGCCGGCACCGAAGCGCTCGACGATGCTTGCCAGCGCCGGACGGCCAGGCTCGACCACCCAGCGCGCCGCCTGATCGGCATCGACCAGGTGCACGCCAAGCTCGACGAAGCGCTCGGCAGCCGCGCTCTTGCCGCTGCCAATGCCGCCGGTGAGGCCGAGAATCCAGGGGGTGAAAGCTGCAGTGGTCATCAGAATCCAAGCAGTTGCAGGTAAGAGGTATACATTTCATCACCCCAGAGCAGCGCAATCCACCCCGCGATGGCCAAATAGGGCCCAAATGGTATCGCCGTGCTCAGAGTCCGGCCCCGCATCCGCAGCAGACACAGCCCCACCAGCGCCCCAACCAGCGACGACAGTACCACCGTCACAGGCAGGATCTGCCAGCCGCCCCAGGCGCCGATCAACGCCAGCAGCTTGAAATCGCCATAGCCCATGCCTTCCTTGCCAGTCGCCAGCTTGAACGCCCAGTACACCAGCCACAGGCTCAGATAGCCGCCCACCGCCCCCCACACCGCATCGGCCAGCGGTACGTAGGTGCCGAAGGCATTGGCGATCAGGCCCAGCCACAGCATCGGCAGGACCAGCACATCCGGGAGCACCTGATGCTCGGCATCGATCAGGCTCAAAGCCAGCAGGCACCAGGTCAGCGGCAGTGCCAGCAACCCCGCCGCGCTGGCGCCGAAATGCCAGGCCACCAGGCCCGACAGCAGCGCCGTGGCCAGTTCTACCAACGGATAGCGTGGGCTGATGCGTGTGTGGCAGCCGGCGCACCGCCCCCGCAGGGCCACATAGCTGAGCAGCGGAATGTTCTGCCAGGCCCGCACCGCCTGGCCGCAATGGGGGCAGTGCGAAGCCGGCAGGCACAGGTCGAAGCGTTCGTGCTCGGTGGTCGGCAAGCCCAGCACTTCCTGGGCATCGCGCTGCCATTGGCGCTGCAGCATGATCGGCAGCCGGTACACCACGACGTTCAGAAAACTGCCCACCAGCAGGCCGAGCACGCAGGCCAAGGTGATGAAATACGCTGGCTGTTGCGCCAGCAAGGTCCACGCATTCATATTCAGATCAGGTTACCCAACTGGAAGATCGGCAAATACATCGCCACCACCAGGCCGCCCACCAGCAGCCCGAGGATCAGCACGATGGACGGCTCGAGCAGGCTGGTCAACTGCTCCAGCGTCTGCCTGACCTGCTCGGCGTAATGCCCCGCGGCCCTTTCCAGCATCTGGTCGAGCGTGCCGCTGGATTCGCCGATGCCGGTCAACTGCACCAGCAACGGCGGAAACAACGGCTCGCTCGCCATCGCCTGGCTGAGCCCCTGCCCATTGGCCATGGCCTGGCGCATGCGCAGGGTGGCCTGTTCATGCAGCTCGTAACCGCACGCCTTGGCCACCGTACCCAGGGCGTCCAGCAACGGCACCCCAGCGGCATAGGCCGTGGCCAGACTGCGACAAAACCGCGCCAGCGCCGTTTGCCCAAGCAATTGACCGAATACCGGCACCTGCAGCACCTGCCGCGCTATCCACAAGCGAGCAGGCGGGTGACGACGGTAGAGCAGGCCCACACCTGCTATCGCCAGCACCAGCAACATCAACAGGTAAAGGCCATAGCGTGACAGCCCTGTGGATAAGTCGATGACCCATTGCGTATATGCCGGCAGCGTATTGCCGAAGCTCGCGAACAGGTATTGGAATTGCGGGATCACTTCGAGCAGCAGCAACATTGCCACCGCCAACCCGGTCAGCAACAGCAGCAGCGGATAGGCCATCGCCTTGCGTACCCGGCTGCGCAGCAGCTGGCGTTGTTCCAGCATATCGGCCAGTTGCCCCAGTTGCCGATCCAGCGTGCCGGACTGCTCGCCCACCCGCACCAGGTTGCAATACAGCCCATCGAACCAGCGCGGATGGCGCTGCAACGCATCGGCCAATCCCAGCCCCGCCCCCACATCTTGTTGCAAGCGCGCCAACAGATCGGCCTGCGCCTTGTCGCACCCGCTGCGTCCCATCACCTCGAACGCCTGCAACAACGGCACCCCGGCCTTGAGCAGGGTCGCCAACTGCCGACTGAACCCCCCCGGGTCGGCTTTGGCCCGCGCCTTCGGCCAGCGCCAGGCCAAGCCACCGGCTGGCCGCACCCGGTCGATGCGAATACCTTGCCGTTGCAGCCCGGCGCGCACGTAGGCGGGGCTGCGCCCAGGTGTCTGGCCGTTGATGGGCCGACCCTGGGGGTCGGTGCCATGCCAGGCATAGAGGTGTAGAGATCGAGGCATGCAAAGGTCCTTTTCTGCCCGTGTGCCAAGCCAGTTCCAGCCCACACAGGTTCGTTGCGATCTTCAGATCACCCCCAAATCCCTTGGGAGCGAGTTATCGGGGCGTTGAGCCGCCACGCAGGGGCCGGAACAGGTTTGGCAAATTCACGAAACAGCTTGCCCGGCCTTTCAGGGGGCGTACTTCCCTGGTGCTCACTAGAGTAGATCAGGCGAGCCCTGATCTGTGGCTTGCAGGGGTGACAAAAGGTGTCTATTCAGGCCTACTGCGCCGCTGCCGGCTGGGGCGAGCACGACCTCAACGCGTACACGTTTGCAAAAGGAAGAGAGTGGATGAAAGGGCAACGCGGTATCACCCTGATCGAGCTGATGATCGTCGTGGCGATCATCGGCATCCTCGCGACCATCGCCCTGCCGATGTATACCAATCACCAGGCCCGCAGCAAGGCTGCAGCCGGCCTGCTGGAGATTTCGGCGCTGAAGACCCCGATGGATCTGCGCCTGAACGAAGGCAAGGACGTCGCCAACGTCGCCGCACTGGGTGGCCAGGCCGGCACCGCCCATTGCGCGATCACTGCCCAAGGCAAGGCGGCCGAGGGCACTGGCAACATTGTCTGCACCCTGGTCGATGCACCGGCCACCGTGCTCGGCAAGAGCCTCACCCTGACACGCTCGGCCACCGGCTGGAGCTGCGCCACCACCGTGGAAGAGGACCTGGCACCGAAAGGCTGCACGGCAGCGGCGGGGGCGGGGAATAATTAGCGGAAACAGGGGTTTGCGTAACGACGGCGGCAGTGGTACGTTGCGCTACACGCCGGTGTAGCTCAGTCGGTAGAGCAGCGCACTCGTAACGCGAAGGTCGCAGGTTCGATTCCTGTCTCCGGCACCAGAGACCAGTTTCCAGAAGTCTATGACTGTCTACGAAACGCCCCGCAAAGCCCGCCTAGTGCGGGCTTTGTTGTTTCTATCCGTCTCGTTTTGTCTCTGGGCATCTACACGATTTAGGGATATGGTTAGGGATATCTCGGTTCGACAAGGAAACGTATCCCTATGGCGCGCACAGTGGTGCCTCTCACCGATCCCAAATGTGATGCGGCCAAGCCTCGGGAGAAGGACTATAAGCTGTTCGATGGCAAAGGCCTCTACCTTCTGGTGAAGCCGTCAGGGGTCAAGACTTGGCGTATGAAGTACACCAAACCTGATGGCCGTGATGGTTTAGCTACGTTTGGCAACTATCCGGCGCTCGGCTTGAAAGCGGCCAGGGAGCGACGCGCTCAAGCGCTTGAGCTTCTTGTTGCTGGGAAAGACCCTATCGAGCAAGCTCGCTTGGAAAAACAGGAAGCGGCGAACGCTCGGGCGAATACATTCCGTTTGCTGGCTCAGGAATGGCACGCGGCCTGCGCTCGTAAATGGACACCTGGTCATGCCTCCACCGTTTGGCGACGTATCGAGTCCCACCTGTTGCCCTCTCTCGGTGATCGTCCTGTCGCGGAACTAAAAACACGAGATCTGCTTGTTCCGCTGAAAGCGGCAGAAAAGCGGGATACCTTGGATACGGCTGCACGCCTACGGCAGTACATGACGGGCATCCTCCGCATGGCGGTCCAGCATGGCCATCTGGATTTCAACCCTGCGATCGATCTGCAAGGTGCCACGGCTACCCGCAAAACAACGCATCGGCCTGCTTTGCCATTTGAGCGCTTACCTGAGCTTCTCCAGCGGATAGATGCCGACAGCGGGCGCGGCCTGACCAAGCTCGCAGTGCAGCTGACCATGTTGGTATTCATCCGCTCCAGTGAGCTCCGCTTCGCTCGCTGGGGAGAGATAGACATGGGGAGGCTGATGTGGGAAATCCCTGGCGAAAGAGTGGCTATTGAGGGTGTGAAGAACTCCCATCGAGGCTCCAAGATGAGCACGCCACACCTGGTGCCGCTCAGCCGACAGGCTGTAGAGGTGCTGGAGAAAATTCGTAACCTTACTGGTCGTTTCGATCTGGTGTTTGCGGGTGACCACAATCACTGGAAGCCCATGAGCGAGAACACCGTGAACAAAGCGCTGCGGCGAATGGGGTATGACACCAAAGCAGAGGTATGCGGCCATGGTTTTCGGACAATGGCCTGTTCTGCACTGGTTGAGTCTGGGCTTTGGAGTAAAGACGCTGTCGAGCGGCAAATGAGCCACCAGGAGAGAAACACGGTGCGCGCCGCCTACATCCACAAGGCTGAGCACTTACAAGAGCGGAGACTTATGGTGCAGTGGTGGGCCGACTATCTGGATGCTAATCGCAGGGATGCAATTACTCCCTATGATTTTGCCCATGGGAGGTCCCTCCATCCATGAAACAGACTGAGATGATGGTGGAGGGTATGACAATGCTTGTCCCATCAAAAGCCGGTGTACCAGGTGTAACCCGTGTAACGGATCAGGCCAAGACGCTGAAATCATTGGGGATTAGGCACGTAACACCGACCAAAATGTTTTCGTACACCCGGTGTAACCTCGCCGTCTCGTGTAACGCGAAAAGCCCCTCGCCCGCCTGCTGGCCTATACGCATGCTCTCTCAGGTCAATGCAAATCGCGGGCTTGGCGCGAACTGCTGGGGCGTGGGGGAATGTTGATTCAGCGTGACTCGTTGTCCATTGAGGGGCTGGCCATCCACCCAACCCGGACCGCATCCAGCACCATAAGGGAGCATTTAAAGCGCCTTCCAATCTTCAGTGGTTACGCTTCGGAGGTTGATGCCGTACTGAACATCATGGAGCGCTGCCGCCACTGGCTCCCGGAGGAAATCGGCGCAGAGCTGAGCAATGCTGCACTGCAATACAATGACGCGATCTACCAGGTGATTTCTCACTACGGGGCCAGGCAACTTGTAGCCCAGTTCCGGAACTATACCGGGCTCGAAACGGCGACAGATGTGCAAGTTATTGCCGCTTTCGCGCTGGCAAATGCTATCCATGCTTTATGCGGCTTGGCCGAGCACTTGATTACACAAGGTCAAGAGATACCCGCCCTTGAGTACTACCAGATGCACCTTTGCTGCATCGAGGACTACGTGCCAGGTGCTAGCGCCTGGCTAGAACCTGATGAAAACGCAGCATGCTGCGAGATAGGCGAGTTGGCCAACGCAGCGTTAAGGCATGCAGATACCAAAATCGACGGAGTGTTGAGTGGCGTTGCTCGGCGCAAGGAACTTGCCAGCCGTGATCGAGCGATAGCGGGAAAGGCCCGAGAACTTGTCCTTGCAGGGACAGCGAGGCACAACCTGAACAGCAAGCTACGTGCCTGGCAGGAGCGCGAAACGGGAACGTCGCTATCGAAGGTACAGATGGGTGAGGTCCTAAAACGCATTCCCTGGTTGCGTAAACCAACCCAGTTCACCAACAAAAAAGTAAAGTGAACCTTAACCGTTAAGTAGCTACTCCATAGTCTGCGCCCTGTAAAACCAATACAGGGAAACAGCTATGACACTCCAACCCGCACCGCTGGGCGACTTTGCAAACGATCAGTCGGCCAGGCTCATTCGCATGAAAGAAGTTGTAGAGCTCGTGGGGCTTGCACGCCCAACGATCTATAAGCTGATGAGTCAACCTGAAAGCACCTTCCCTCAGCCTGTGAAACTCACTGACAGCACCGCCCGTGGCGCTCCCGTGGCTTGGGTTCTTTCTGAAGTTCAGGCCTGGACGCGCGCTCGTATCGCTGCGCGTGACAAGGTGGCCGCATGACGCCCATTTTCCTCCCGCACGCAGCGCTCGATGCAATCGAAGAACTGGGTCAAAAGGCTCCAACACATGGGCGGTTGGCGCGCTTGCAAAAACTGCGGGACGAAGCGCTGGCCAAAGGGGCGCACGTTCTGCTGCTGATTTGGCCGACTCTCGATTGGGGGTTACTGGCTATCGAGACGCCTGGCGACGTGACGATTCGAGATGCGGCGCAGTTGGTTCCCAACGTGCTCGCCAATCCCGATGCACTAGGGCAGATGTATGAGAAGGCGCGGCAAGGCCGCAATCTCACCTGGCTCAAGCTTGAGCGCCGCCCGGTCGCCGCCCACTAACGAGAACGCCCCCGGCTGCAACCGAGGGCGTCTGAGGATATTCACTTTGCCCGCCTACTCTATGCCATGGCCCAGAGCCATGCAACCTGCCCGCACCTATCAGCTTGCGCCTCGTCGGCTCACGCGTTACTCTTCGCAGGTCGCTGCAAATTCAGCGACCGGGTTTGGCGACCCGACGAAATCAAGGCGCACAAGCGCCCCTATCACGAATGCAGGCGCTTTTTTTGTGCCCGCATTCCCGTGTTATGGCGGCTGTGCGTGGGAGACCTTCGGGTCTGCCGGGTTCCTTGATTCCCGGTTCGCCAACCTGCGCACAGCTGCCACCCTAAATCGTTTGGCGACGATCAGTGGCAGCTCCTCAAATCAAGGAGCTCCGCCCATGCACGCCCTCAATCCGTCTGCCCTCCAGAACCACATTGCTGCCCTGAAGGCCCGTGCCATTGCGGCACTGCACGCCGACTCGTCCCTCTCCGTCCGTTTGGCGCGTTACAACGCTGCGATGGCCCGTGCTCGCGCCCTGGAAGCAAACGGGGGTGCCCAATGACCAATCCAACACAGCACTTTTCTCAGCCAGAAGACCTGCTATGCATCACAGCAAATGCACCGGTGGGCGTCCCGATTGATGCGCTCACCTGCGCCATTGAGCGAGCCCAAGCAGTGCTGTGCTTGGTAGAGGATCAGTTTGAGAATGAGCACGGGCAACGCCTGGCTAATAGTGTGATCCTCGGCGCCCTGTGGGATGTGCGCGGAACGCTGGAGCAGATTCGTACCCTGGTCGTGCATGCCGATGACTCGACCTTCCATGTCGCGGAAGGGGGCCAGAAATGAACGGGCACTTTCAGGTCAATACCGTAGGTGGGGTCACCTTCTCTAAGCACAACTCGTTGAATCAACCGCTCTTCAAGGTGTGCCCTGGTGTTTCCGGTGAGGAAGCATTGGAGCAGGCATCGGTGCTCATGAATTGCGTAAACAAACTGACCCAGCTGGCTGGTGTGAGCGAAGACAACAATGCACTGGTGTGGGCGGCACATTATCTGGGCGAGCAGGCAAAGGCGCTTGTCGATGATGTAACCACTGGTATTCAGATTGCCGAGGGTGGCCAAGCATGAGCAGGACCACCCCAAACTCCCGGCATCCGACCTTTGCACAGGTCAAAGCGGCCTCCCTGGCGGCGATTGATCGCGTTTTGGCCCATTGGCTTCCCAATGGCAAGCGTGTAGACGGCGGCAAGGAATACACCGCCCCCAACCCAACCCGAGCTGACAAGCATTCAGGATCGCTCAAGGTGAACCTGGCCAAAGCTACCTGGTGCGACTTCGCCACCGGTGACAAAGGCGGCGATTTGATCGACCTGGTACGCTACCTTGATCGCGGCACCGATGTGGAAGCTTGCAACAAGCTGGCGGCTTTCCTCGGTGTCGAGGCAACGAATAGCGCCAATGTCACACCACCCACTGGCCAGGCCAAAAAGCCAGAGTGGTTACCCGTGTTGCCCATTCCTGAGCAGGCAATGCAGAAGGTGCTGCAAGCGCACCGGCAGCACGGTAAACCTTCCAAGGTTTGGATTTACCGTGACGCCAACGGTCAGCCACTTATGGTGCTGTACCGCTTTGACCTCGGGCCGGATGAGAGCGGCACGGCGCGCAAAATCTTCGCGCCTCTCACCTGGTGTAAACACTCTGCTAACGGTTCGCTGGCCTGGCGCTGGCAGGGCTTATCGGAGCCACGCCCGCTCCTGCGCCTTGATGACCTGGCTAAACGTCCTTCGGCACCAGTCGTATTGTGCGAGGGTGAAAAGGCCGCCGATGCCGCTGCCGAGCTGTTGCCCGAGCATGTTGCCACCTGCTGGCCTAACGGGACGAACTCTTGGCAGAAGGCTGATTTCGCGGCGCTAGTCGGGCGTGAAGTATTGCTGTGGCCAGATAACGACGCTCCAGGCTTGAAGTGCATGGATGCCTTGGCCGATCACCTTCGGAAGCTTGGAGCTGCCTCGGTTCAGACGGTAGCTTTGACTGTATTCAGGCAACTCCCTGGTATGGACGGTGAGCGCCCCATTTTCGCGCCAGGCGGTGAGTGGCGCGAAGGTGACGATGCGGCGGATGCCCAATCCAAAGGCTGGACAGCCCAACACTTGTCGGAGCTGCAACGCACTGGCGAGCTGTCTGCCCTCGCACCTGCCGCCCCGCCCAACCCCACCAAGCAGAGCAAAGCCACTGACCAGGCCAAGCCCCAATCCGAGAAGAAAACCGCCCCGGTCCCGAGCGGCTTTCGTGTCACAAAGGATGGGGTGTTCTATGCCGGTGAGGATGGCGAAGCACGACCGGTTTGTTCACGGCTAGAGATCTTGGCTCGCACCCGTGACGAAAAAGGCCACGGCTGGGGCCTACTGGTGGAGTTCGATGATCCGGATGGTGCCAACAAGCGCCTCAACATTCCGGCCAGGGCGATGGCGGGTGACTTTGGCAAGGAGGTGCTCGCGCCACTGGTCGATATGGGGCTGCGCCTGGCGCCCGTGCGTACTGCTCGCAATTCGCGCAACGACCTACAGAGCTACCTGCAAGGTTATGACGGTTCCGAGCGCGCCCGCTTGGTCACTCGCTTGGGCTGGCATGGGGACGCCTATCTGGTGCCGGATCGGCAGATAGGGGCCAGTACTGAATATCTCCATTTCTACGAGGCCGGCGCCCAGCTCCCGCCCGTCACTCAATCGGGCACGCTGGAGCAGTGGCAACAGCAAATCGGTACATTGTGTGTGGGCAATAACCGCCTGGCATTCGTTGTGTGCGTCGCTTTTGCTGGGGCAGTGCTGCATTTGCTTGGGCATGAATCGGGCGGTTTCCATCTATACGGCGACAGCTCGGGCGGAAAGACCACCCACTTGCAGGTAGCGGCCTCAGTTTGGGGTGGGCCGCGCCTGGTGCGCTCCTGGCGCTCTACTGATAACGCCCTGGAAAGTATCGCGGCGGCGCACTCGGACGGGTTGCTGGTGCTCGACGAGATCGGGATGTGTGACCCGAGAATCATCGGGGAAACGGTCTATATGTTGGGCAACGGCACTGGCAAGGCCCGGGCCAATGATCGCGGGTTGAGCGGGCGCCAAGTACAAGAATGGCGGTTGCTGTTCCTTTCCACGGGAGAAAAGACCCTTGCGCAACACATGGCCGAAGCAAACAAGGATCTGAAAGCGGGGATGGAGGTGCGGCTACTTGCCGTTCCAGCCGATGCTAGCAAAGGGCTCGGGCTGTTCGAGGAGTTGCATGGCTTCGACGATGCCGCTGCCTTGTCGGATGCGCTCAAGGCGCGGGTGGCCAAGTTTTACGGCTCGCCTGCCCTTGCCTTCCTGTCGGCCCTCTGCGACCCGACCAAATTGCGCGCCTATACAGCCATGGTGCGCAGCACAGTGGAGCGCTTCACGGCTGAGGCCCTACCTGCCAGTGCTAGCGGCCAGGCCCAGCGTGCGGCAACCCGCTTCGGTTTGGCAGCGGCGGCGGGAGAGCTGGCCACCGCCTTAGGCGTTACGGGATGGCCGGACGGTTTGGCACTCGACTCCGCCCGCGTGTGCCTGAATGCCTGGCTGGCTGAGCGGGGTGGGGCTGGAAACATGGAAGGTGATGCGATTCTGGCACGCCTGCGCCAAGTGATTGAGCGTTTTGGAGAGAGCCGCTTTACACGCTGGGAATCGACCGCTGCCAAGGTAGACGAACATGGTCCCCGCACTATTGACCGGCTCGGCTTTCGCAAGTCGATGGAGCATGGCATGGGTGACACGTCGCACACGACAACGACCTATTACGTACTTCCCGAAGCTTGGCGCTCTGAAATCTTCCGAGGCATGAACCTCAATGCAGTGAACAAAGAGCTGTTGCGGCGCCGCGTACTGGAGCCAGGCAAAGATGGCAAAGCCTCCACCTCTGTGCGCCTGCCCGGCCTCGGACTACAGCGCTGCTACGTCGTCGTGACGATCCCTGAACCGGCTGAGAACGAAGCGCAGGCCGCTTGAATCACCACCTCTAACCCATGAGGTAGCGATGGCAGCGAGTGGTCTTGCCAGCCCCGGTCACAACACATTCCCATTATTTAGGTATCGATCATGAATGAACTGAAAAAACAGCGCGATGAACTGATTGCTGAACGTGATGCGCTTGAGGCGAGTATTCCGGCTCAACAGGCAGCCTGGCGAGACATGCCGAATGCTTGGCGTAACGGCAATTGCGTAGGCAGCCCCGAAGCAACGGCTGCGATGGAAAAGATTGGCGCTGATGAGAGTCGTGTGCGTAGCATTTCTACGGCACTGGAGAGACTCGACAACGAGATAAATTATCGTGAGCGCCTGGGAAATGCCGGGCAAGCCAAGACACAAGCCCGTCAGCTCATGTCTGATTCAGCTAACGCAGTCTCAACATTGGAAGGGAAGCGCGGACTCCTGTTTGGGCGCCTCCAAGCGATTCAGAAAGATACGGAATTGTCGCTTGAAGCGGCTCGACAGGCCGAGCTTGACGCAGCAAATCTGTATGCTCGAAGTATTTCTTCTGGTGACATCAAGGGGGAAAAAGCAGCAAACAGCGATATGCAGAAGGCAAGTAATCAGCTCATTGAGGCAGATGAACACGCAAGGCGCCAAGAACTGCTCACGATGGCTTTGCAGGCAGAAATAGACTCGCTCGACACTCAGATCGCGCATGCCCAGCAACAACGGAGCGAGGCGCAGAACGCGGCTTTGGCTGCAACTGAGATAGCCCTGGGTGATGAATGGAATCACTTGGCTGAGCAGCTCGTAGCCGTGGGGGCTCGGATCTTGGCCGCAAATCGTCATCGAGGCGGTGCAGGCATGGTGTTATCAAGGTTATCAATTCCAGGCTTCGGCCCTTCGGCCAGTGAGCTCCAGCGAGACGATGTGCTAGGCCGAGCTAAAGGCATCACCCTAGCAGACCTGATCGAAGCGTAACCCGAAACAGCCCGCAGATGCGGGCTGTTTGCTTATTCCATGGAAAATACTAGTAAGACTGTGCTATTACGTGGAACAACGTAAAAAATCGGGAAAGGACACACGGTGCAGATCTTCAACTACATATCCTTCGGGAGTCGGGAGTATCTGGCGGGGGACGGCAATGAGATCACAATGTCTCGAGGGCGCATGTTTGAATACACGCCAACCGACATTGAGAAGCGGCTTGAAGGCCTCGATTCCACGGCGATCGCGTTTCTCGAAAAGCTGCCGACCTTTTTATGTAGCGAGATCAGGCGAGTTAAGGGCAGTGCTTCGATGCTCATTAAGTACGGTCGAATTTCACGAACTATACCCGGGGTGAAGGAGGTCTCCACCACTTTCGAGACATTGATCGATTTCGGTGAGGTCGAGTTTGGCGACTCTGAGTCAGCACGGACGGTATTCGGCGCGGATGCATTCCAGCTCCATCGAACTCACTGGGCTATCCGGGAAGGCGACGCACAGATGGTGCTACGCCGATTAGTCGATCTTAACCCTGATCTTGCACATCTCGTTGAGGTGCCTGAAATACCCCGTGCAGAAGATTCAATGGTTCAACCTCCTCCACGCGATAAAAAGATCATTGGCGTCGCCGATAGCGTGGAGTCTTTCCTTCAGTTGCTCTACACCTTGCCGGCAAAAGACTCGACCGAAACCTTCTTCAGGGGGCATAGTGATGCTCGTTATGAACTAACACCTTCACTGCTACGTAAGTGGGAAAATGGTGACTGGAAGTTCATGCCGAGCGAGGATCGACTCTGCAAAGAACTATTGATTGCGCATTACGATGAATTTCAAGGCGATCAGTACTGCTTTGATCGACTTGTGCGCATGCAGCATTACGGTTTGCCTACGCGACTGCTTGATATCTCTAGCAATCCCCTTGTTGCGCTTTTCTTCGCCTGCTCCGGCAGGGCGGATCAGTTGGGGGTTGATGGCGAGGTAATCGTATTTAAAGTGAAATCGGAATTGGTGAAATATTTTGATTCTGACACTGTTAGTTGCATTTCAAATCTCTCCAATCTTACGTATACGCAGAAAAATAATGTAGATCTTAGTCTGGATAAGGAGAAGTTTAATTCGACGGAAGTTGCAGGGAAGCTACTCCATCACATCAAGTCAGAGAAAGGTTTTTTCGAGGGGCGTATTGTCCCTGATGACTTGAGGTCTATTGTCTGCGTAAAGGCTAAGCGCACGAATACCCGCATCAAATCGCAGTCCGGTGCATTTCTGCTGTTCGGGCACGAGGCTGCGCTTCCTGATGCCGGGCAGGATGGGCTTGAAGTTTCTCGGGTCACGATACAGAACAAGCTATATATTCTTGAGCAGCTCGGCCAAATAAATATAAATGCCACAACAGTCTATCCTAGCATCGAAGAAACTGCCGTTCACTTACGAGATCAGCATCAGCTGCCGCGAACTTGCACGCCGGGCTCTGGCAGCTAATACTGTCGAGCATTAGCCGGGCACATTGTGAAGGATAGTAATCGGCCAGAGGAAACTGCTCAGACCAAACTTAAGCCGAAGGCGTCGTTCGCCGCAAAGGCGCTAAGCTCCAGGCGTCGTTGATGGGACGCCTGGCGGAGGTGGCTAACTCTATCTGGCTTCAAATGAACGAATTTTGTTCAGCGCACGGCTAATTGGAGGATTCTTCATACCTGGTGGAATAAGGATATCGTCGTCAGGCGTGATAGCCGAAATCTCCTGGTCATTTTCATCGATCTCCCAAGCATGCATAACAACAACCCCGGAAGTTATTAGATGAATGACCGGCGCTCCGTCAGAGTTTGCGGTGGCAATGTAGCACTTCTTATGCGCTTCGTAATCTTTTAGGAATCTGTCAATATTTACAGAGGAGCTTGGTGTCATGGTGTGAATTCTAGAAAGAGCGGTTTGGACTTTAGAAGTCCCATCATCAGACCGATCAATGTTGCTTGTAACTGCTACGCGATAGTGCGCAGGGTTCTGCCTGTTGATGCCTCGTATCAATGCGATGCGCAAAGCATTGTTGTGATCCTTGTTTCCGATGCTTTTTGCAATATTCTCAAATATTTTATTTCCAATGGTGGTGTTTTCAAAGGCAAACATAAGCAAAGGGGTTTGACCTTCGCATGTTTGAAAACCTAAGCCCTTCCAGCCGGCTTGATCCCACAGGCTCGTTTGAATAAGAGAAACTACTTTGACCTCTCTATGTTTCATTGTCGAAAATTGAAACGGATGGATTGGGCGTTCCTCCGGCGTATCAGATCTAGGGCGCCAATCCATAGGCTCTATGTTGTGGTGCTCAAACCAAGTTACGCGCCGTGTAGGCTCATGCAATTCGCAAGTAGAATTATGATGCGCCTTGATGCCTGGAATAGCATCACGCCCTAAGAAATAGCCGTCTAAACCTATATTGCAGTTGAAGAGAACTGCGCGCTCCAGGGCTTTGTCGTCTCGAAGCATCTCTTCGAATTTCGACCGGCCGATTTGAGGGCAAATGATGGACACAAATTGAAGGCAGAATTCACTATAGAATTGTTTGAGTGCATCTCGTTGGTTGTCGCTTAAGTTGGAGATACTGAACGGCGAGCAGAGAATTTCAGCAGAGGTTACCTGCGCAGCAGTGTCAAAATTATGCTGAAGTATGAAGTCATCCTCATCTTCCAACAAAATATCAATATTCACGGCGGGCAGTGTAGATGCTATATGGTCCACCATCATCGGTGCGCAGACGCTTTCTAGTACAGCCAGCAATTGCTGCGCTAACTCAATGCAAGGGGATTTCACCGGGAAGGATACGGACACGTTGCAACCCAGGATGTTGGAGCTTATGTTCGTCCAGCGATCCAGATAAAGGTCGAGCGGGCCCACAGGGGCGCCCAGATCAATGCTGCGCCACATATTCATAAATTGAAGGTCAATAGGTTCACCCTCAGTCCCGGCTTTATCTTCATGGCCCAAGCAAACCAATAGCGCATCTGCGCTAAGATCCAAATTCAACTGTTTCAGCTTGTCCGGTAGCCAGGCTAGTCTTTCAATATCTGAAAATTGGGCATTGAGAAATAGCTTGCCAATCAGAGCCTCATAACTCATTTTTTGATTTTCTGACCACAGATTTTCATCCAGCGTTGGAGAGATCATCTGAGACAGATAGTACCAGGTCAATGATTGGCCCAATCGACCAAGCTGACCTTCAATCCACATAAGTTGCTGGTAAATAGCAGCTTGCTTAGCACAGCTTCGCTGTTCCTTTAGTGCGTCAGCGGTGACTAGGTAAGCTGCCATCAGCGCGGCTCCTCGTGCAGCCCAGAGGAGGCCTTGCTTCTCGTATGCATGGGACAGCATATAAAGGGCAGCGAACATT
The DNA here is from genome assembly GCF_004357765.1 of Pseudomonas putida. Lineage (GTDB taxonomy): Bacteria > Pseudomonadota > Gammaproteobacteria > Pseudomonadales > Pseudomonadaceae > Aquipseudomonas > Aquipseudomonas putida_U. The sequence goes on from NZ_SMTE01000010.1 coordinate 49,232, forward strand.
TCCGTTTTGCTCTCGCTGCTATACAGCCCATAGAGGGACAAGCCGAAGCATTTGATCGCCCTGTAGTAATCTTTTTTATCGCTACTCAGTGCACCTCGTCTCAAGTACTTATCCGCCTTGATCCGGCTATTCTCCCGCGCGCCGGCATCATCAATGAGCTTGTCCATGAGGTCTTCATAGGCCTTGAGATCTCCGAAGGCCACATCGAGAGCTTCCAGCAAGTTGATGAGGCGAGCCATTGGGTAGCCAATCAGCTTATGAGCACTATCAGCGATGGTGCTCAGAGACCTGAAGATATCATTAACCTGTTCTTCATTTTCGGCTGCCAGTAGATCCAGAAGCGCCAGAGAAGTCTTGGCTTGTAATGCACCACTGATCATATTGGCGTCGCTGGAAATCAAGTTCAACCTTTCACGGATGGTTGTCCCCAGGGAAACCAAATCGAGGGTGCACTTGCCGTCTCGATGAGTTGTGACCACTAGATTGAACAACGTTACGACTTTCTCCCAGACCTCAACGTTGTCGGTCTCTTGAGCCACTCCAAGTGCTTTCTCAAAGGTTTCCTCGAAGAGTTCGGCATTTTCTAGCCACCAGTACGCAGCCCATGTCAGCTGATAAAGGGCATCGAAATGCTGCCTCTTAGTACCAAATTTTTTCGCTGTCCGAATAGCGATATTGAACTGCTGCTCCACAGCAGCGGCGTCTCGTTCCAGCTCTTTGTAGATGATGGCCCGCTTGGTATATAGGTCGACCTGAGAGAGTGTCAAACGTCCCGGATCTTCAATCTGTTCGATCTGGCGTTCGATGTCTGTTAGCTGAATCTGCTTGTCAGCGTCGAATGGGCCGATCTGAATCTTGCTCTCAATGCTGCCTGTAAGACCTAAGTGATCGATGGCAAGTTGCTGATTCTTGGGCTGTAATGTTTTATCAAGCAGCCAGGTGCGATCGAGTATCGTAACCTTGACGCAATGCTTTTTCGAAAGGTCGTCTTGAAGCTGCGCTCTTAGGCTGTTCTTGATGAACCGGCTTGAGACACAGAAGATACGGGTGTACCCACGCCCGGTGGACATGATGCTCTCGACATCTTTCGTGCATTTTTTCTTCCAGTCTTTCTGGGTGCTAACACCGAATGCCCATCGCTCGGACTCTGGAGCCTCGTTGAGTCCCCAGAAGAAGGCGATTTGGCTAGATACTGGATACGTCTCAGTGTCAGTTTTACCGTCGCCACCGGCTGTTGGCCCGGTTTGGGCAACTAGGTTGGGACAGATTTCTCGTTCACAAAGCTTCCGTACGAATATCTCGAACTCAAGCTCTTGGCTTCGATTGTTCAGAGTCTCGAAGTGATACTCCAGCATCAAGCGGTCGATGGTAGCTTCTTGAAGCTTCACTGAGTCCGAGAACTGCTCTGGACGTCTTGCTCGCAGGAAGTCTTGCGGCTTAGGGCCATAGATCTTGGTAGCTGACTGGTCCTTTTCCATCATTCACTCCTGAAATGATCAACGGCATCGCCCGGCTACGATCCACGCTCTGGCCTTAGGTCAATGCAGGGCTCGACGTCATCGAGTGGTGTGCGGGTCGCGATGCTTGGGAACATCCGCCCAGACATTGTGAGCGGACGCTCATTTATACCAGCCACGTGCGCTAGCACCGGACCAAAGATTTTGGATTGCCAAAATTTAGGGAGCCGACCTCTCGGGGTGCCAGAAATTACAGCTCAAATTATTCAAGCCCCCGTAGGGGCTAGGCTTCACTGGGAACACCTTTGGCACAGCATCCCCATCGCCGCCACCTCGGAAGAACTCTCTCATAGAGAACAGCGCCTGAGCCTTCAAGCGCTCCCACTCACGGTACAGGCTGTCTTCGAGATCCCTAGCTGCCTGCGCCGCGCTGGGTTTGCGCTTGGGCAGTGACAGGGTGTAGTGGGGCTCAGGGGAGAAATCGTATACGAAGGTTAGGTATCCGTGCTTCCAGTCCGCAGACGGCGTCGCTCGCCAGCGGAACGACACTTGTACCGATAGCCGCTTGCTGAGATGAAAAGGCGGCCTGATCTGATCATCGATGAAGAACAGCTCACCATCTTCGCGCTCAGCTTCGAGCCGGTCCTTCATTTGCTGCACTGCGTGAACGAGGTCACTGCCGGCGCGCAGCGCATCCTGCAAAGTACGTTCGCGCTTGGTAGGGGCTTTGGCCTTGCTGTACTCAGCGATCGCTTGTTGGAACGCATGGAGCTTAGTAGCCACGTAGGGTCCACAGCTACTGAGACCAAGGCCGTGAATTGGCCCTAGTCGTGCTTCATCTAGACACTTGCGTACTGCTGCCCGGAGCACCGTCTCGTCGACTTCGCTGATTGAAGTTTGCTGGTCACTCGGCAAATTAATGTACGTCATCGCCAAAACTATCCTTGTCTACGGTTACCTGGCAACCATCCCATCTCACGATTGGCCACTTGCAAGATTTCGCCCGCACCTAGGCGGGACTGAGCGTCCAATGGCGTTGCCAGGGAACCTCTTGATGTTACTCGGGTGATGCTGTCATAAGTGTTCAGATAAGCGCAATGTCGCAGTGCCAGCATCTGGAGATAGACCGACCGTTTGCAGGAAAGCGCTGAGCCTGGATCACTACTGCTCCTGTAGATGCCTCGAGCTTCATGGATTGGCTCTGACCATGCGTAACTATCTGTTTTCGGCCTAGCGCAGGTGATTACGGTCGGTCGTTTTCGGTGGATAGTTGAGCGTCGTGGTTACACCGTTTCCGTAGTTACACCGCTGATTCAAGTATCTGCATCGGCATGTAACATCACTTATTATGATTATAAATCAATGGCTTGAGGTGGTTCGTTACACCGGTTACACCGGTTACACAGCTTTAGATTGCTAATTATCGAGCGACCCCATGCCCCATATTCGATAGTGCCATCAGCGGCAGAGGCCATGCCTTGGTCTCCCGGTTCTGAAGCCGGCGGGGACCCTGGTAGATTAGGCAAGATACGGGGCAGGAAACCCGCGGCTCTTTGTTAGCGGACGGTTCACCAGCTTAGTGAACTAGTAAACTGAGTGAACCGGTTCGGTGCAGGCTGCCCTGATGTCCTGCTTGTAAGCATTATCACGGGGAGTGTCTACACTTTCGTCGCTAGGCCCTGATGGCCATCATTAAGCCATTAGGCCGTAGCGGCCAACGTCACGACACAGGGAGTAAGAGCTTGCCTTCTTTCATCATCAACAAAAACCAGCAGCAGAACGGGGATTATGAGGTCCACAACACCACGACCGGGTGTAGCTTCATGCCTCAGGTCGCCAACCAGATTGCGTTGGGTATCCATACCGACTGCGCAAGCGCTGTTCGTCAGGCTAAGCAGAACTGGCCCAATGCAAGGATCAATGGGTGTTACTACTGCTGCCGTCCGTGCCACACAAGCTAAATCCTCATGAGATAGCCGAAGGCAGCGCTGATGCGCTGCCTTCGGTACGAGAGCGGTGGTTTTAGTTTTAGGGGTACGTTTAGGGATACGTTTCGAAATGCTCTCGCTATATTCCCCAATTTCATTGGCTAATAGTGCTGCTATTTGGTTCCTGTCTCCGCCATTTTCCTTCCACAACCAGCGCGCTTCAAAGGCCCAAGCACAGGCAGTACCGCCTCCCCGACCTGACCCGAGCTGGCCCTGCCCAAATCAAGGCCAGCTACCGATGCTCATAGCTACACGACGTGATACATCTCCCAGCCAAAATAATCAGATTTTCCCCCTTCCCTGTAGTCCATTTCCCAAAGATACTTCCAAGCCCTCCAAGCCATTGCGGTGGTTCAGATTGCGCCCTAGTCTCGATGGGTCGCTGCCAAATCAGCGGCCGGCTTTGACAGGCCGTCTAAGAAAAACACCCGCATAGTTCGCTTATATGGTGGCTGTGTATGGGGCACCTAGTGTGCGCCGGGTTTTGGTTTTTTCTACCGGTCTGTCAACCCATACACAGCTGCCACCCTCTCGTTTGACAGCGGAAGGTGGTGGTCCTAATCGAGAAAATACCAATGCTGAAAATGGTGCCCGATCCACCCCACGCGTCTACATCTCTAGAAGACGCTCTCATGACTGCAGCAGACTACGCCCTCTGCGCCGAAGCCGTTGCCCAACAGGCCGTTCTGCTCCACCCGCGTTCACCGGTCACGCTACTGATCATGGCGTCAATGCACGAGCTGGAAGCACTGCGCAAACTGATCGATTCGGCGCTGGCACAAATCCAGGTTCCAATGAATCCTCAAACGTTGCACTGAGCCGTAGCAAGTTTTGTCTGGCAGGGCCTCTTCGCGGGCAAGCCCGCTCCCACAGGGTTTTGCGGTGCTTGTTGTAGTTCTGCGTTGAGCATGTGGGCACGCGGATCGCGTGACTTCCAGCCCGGGCATTCCAATAGCTTCTACTCATCCGCATCGACACCAAGTTTCGCCTGGTCTGGCTCCAGTGCTGGCAAACCAGCGTTCCCCTTGGGCGGCGTAACTTGACAAACCGGGCGTCGCTCCTGCGGGGGCGTTGGTTTGCCATGGCCACGAGCCGAGGCGCTGGGGCTAGCCCAGGCACCTAGATAGTCAGGGAGATACAACCATGTCCACGGACGATAACGACAGCAAAACCACTGTCGGCAAGACGAAGTTTTACCAAGGCGAAGGCCAAACCCAACCCCTGTTCTGCGTCGAGCCTGGTATTCCCTGCCAGCACGCGCACGAGCAGGCGTCGGAATTGATGGGCTATGTGCGTGACTTGACCCTCAATGGCCTGATGGAGGAGGACTCGTCTTCGCTATGGGCAGCACACTATCTGAGCGCGTTGGCCAAGGCACTGATGGATGATGCCGAGTTGGGGATGATGCGCTAGGCGCCTAGGCTCTGTACGAAAAGAGATGTCGCAAGCACCGCATGGAGCAAGCCAGTGAGACCATGGATGCTTAGCTTTTCGCGAGCTTCTCGAAGCGTGTCACGATGCGGCGGTTCTCTTTCAGCCAGGCAAAGATTCAAAGGGGACAGATTTATTTTTGTGACACTCGCTGATGAAACATAAATGTTTGGCCTGCCCCGCGTCAACGGACGTCAAGAGGCGATGTTCGAGTCGTTCTCAAAGTTATGTTGTTCACTCGAACATCAACTTCTAAAAAGGGGTAGGGCATGAGCAAAAAGGGCCTTCTGCTGGTGCAGAAGACCCTTATCAAAAACGAGACTTCATTTCTGCTCAAGTGCAGTAATCGAGGTGCCCGCAATGAAAATCGAAGCGGCGAGCAGACCCAAGTCTTTCAGCAAGAACTGGCCAGGCACCACGGAAATCGCAGGGAAGCCGAGGCTTGGTTCGAACACGCCTGGGGTGGTCAGCATGAATGAAAGCGTCGTTATGAACAGGCCTGCGGAGAGCAATCCGCCCAAGGCCGAGAACTTTGCAGAAAACATCCGACCGGCAATGAGTAGGCCAATGGATACCTCCAGAACCCCCAGAAAGTTGGAGAAACCTTGGACGCTCATGAGGCTGTACACCCAGTAAAGCAGCGGGCTGTTGCTGACGAAGCCATGAATCCCGTTTGCTTCGTAGCCTGTAAACTTCATGCCTCCAAACCAGGAGTAAATGATGGCCATGGCCACGTAGATGCCTACAACGCCGGTGCGAGTGAAGTGCTGGCCCAGCCCTCTGTTCAGAAGGCGGGTGGCGATGGGGCGGTCAGTGATAGAGGTGTTCATGAGCGATCTCCAAGAAAGTGTGTTGCAAGGGCCTGCTTATCAGGGGGCGTACGGCGCACTTCCTATCGAAGCAAGCAACGCCGTTTGAGTACGGGGTCATGATGCAATGGAGAGTCGTTCTTTTGGGCGCAAATGGTCTAGAATTTGCTGCAGATGGTCCAAATCAGAGAGCAAAAAGGGACTGATTTATTTCTCTGACCAGAAAGGGGACTGATTTATTTCTCTCGCTCCTTCTAACCCCCTTCGCCGCGCTCTGAATGCATAACCGGTAGCCTGGTGCCTGTTTTACACGTACGGAGGCTTTCAATCGGCACGATATTGCCGATTTACGCCATGTGCACTTTGTTAATCAGCAATAAAGTGCTGATTAACGGTGTGGCGATGCCGCCCACGCGGACGACGAAGTGGGCTGGAGAGCGCAGGGGTTCTTTTAATTGGAGCGCAAACTTCGCTGAATCGGTGCGAAATGCAGCCTCTCTACCCGTGAATAACCTGGATAAGCGACTCGTGGAGTGGGGACTGCGATGAAAAAGCTACAGCCTGAAGAACGCGCTCAGCGCGTAGAGGATATCCTCAATCGCAACGCCGCGGGGCTTGATGCAATTGGGACATCCATCCGCCGCCTGCGGCTCGAAGTCACCGGGCTTGACCAGAAGACCTTCGCGGCCATGTGCAGGATATCCACGAAAAGCTTGTACGAACTTGAGAGCGGGAAGTCGAATCCGAAACTCAGCACCTTGGAGGCTGTGCTGCGTCTCTTTGGCGTGCGGATGGGTATGGTGATGACTACCACACATAAGCCCATTGCAACGGTCGTCGGCAACACTGTCGGCCCGTTGAAGGCCGCTGAGCCAAGCGCGGCGGCCACGCGGCCGGCGGCGAATCTTTCGCCCCCGGCCGGCTCCGTGGTGGCCGGACCAAAGCGTGGGAAAAGCCCTGCGGTAGCCAAAGCGAAGCAGGCAGTGTTGAGATCGGCATCGCCACGCGCACGCAAAAGCAGTCAGGACAAGTGAGTTTGGCGTGGGATGCAAATCAACGCTGGACCGGTCCCGCGACAACGAACGCCAACAGCCGACCATCCACCTTTCAACCCCAAAGCTTCGCAGCCTGCGGCACCCCGCCATACCCATAAGCCGTAGCTCGCACGTCGATCAGGTGAACGTTCGAATGCGGGTGCACATTCCCGATGCGCTCCGAGAGCAATTCATACGACTCACGCTGATACCGCCGTTTCTGCTCCACCGTCGTCGTCTCGTCAGTGATCGTGACCTCCAAGCGAAAGCTGTTTCGCCCCAGGCTCTCAAGCGATTCACTGTCGATGAACCACAACCCTGGATCGACGAACCGAACGATCACCATCGTTTGCGATGGCTGCTTGTCCAGAATACGGGCAGTCAGTTCAGTCAGCTCGTGGCTGAGGCGCGACGCCAGCGTAGCATTGGGCGCGCCGGATAAGGTCAAGGTGATACCAGGCATTTGGGTGACCCTCGTGAGTGATGTGCCTGTAACGTAGCCTTTGAACATGATCCTAAAAAGCGGGAATATCAGGCCTCATCTTCCTGCTTATCCGGAACCTGCATGTACCACTTCGATCTTGCCCAGCTCCACCTCTATCTGGCGGTCTGCGATGCCGGCAGCATCTCTGCAGCCGCGCCGGGCTTGTTTCGCTCAACCTCCGCCATCAGCGAGCAATTGCGTAAGCTGGAAGACGCAATCGGCGTCGACTTGCTCATCCGAGGCAAGCAAGGCGTTCGCCCGACCCCTGCAGGTGAACGTCTTGCGCGCCACGCCAGGCAGCTCCTCACCCTCGGCGAGCGGGCGCTGTCCGAGGTTCGCGGCGAACAGTTCGAAGGGGAGATACGCCTGGCGATCACCGATTACTTCCGCCCCGACGACATTGCAGGCCTGCTGAAAAAACTCCGTGAATGGCACCCGCGGCTTCGACTCCATGTGGTGATGAAGAAGAGCCTGGAAATGGATCAGGCCAATGACTACCTGGATATCGGCTTGGCCATGCGTTTCAACGAACGCTTGCCCACGGCCAACACCTTCGAGGTGAGGCAGGAACCCCTGCAGTGGGTAGCCGCTGCAGGCTGGGTTCCAGAGCCTGGGCAGCCGCTGCCACTGCTCGCGATCAGCGGATGTGGATTGTCGGATTACAGCTGCCAGGTATTGGAGCGCGCCCGCATCGACTACGAGATCGTTTACTCGACCTCGGGTGTGGCGGGTTTGCAATCGGCATTGAGGGCAGGGCTTGGCATTGCGTGCCTGAATGCGAGTGCCATTCCGAACGGTGTGGAACCCTACAGGACTGGACTGCCGGCGTTGGCGCAGGCCAGGTTCTTGCTGCTTCCGCCGCGCAAGGGGGAATCTGAACTGGTGGAAAATGTGCGGCGATTGTTGCAGGGTTATCTGGCGTAGGGATCGGGACAAGGTGTTCAAAGATTCGGCCTTGTTCCGGGAATATCCGGATTGGCTTCTCAGGTCAGGAAAACGCTATGACTGATGAAAAACAGGATGATCGCCCGGTTTACCAAGCAGCCTGCCATTGCGGCACTGTACGGTTTGAACTGCGTTTGACCGACGGTCTGCGTACCGCGCGCAGGTGCAACTGCTCGCTCTGCCGTATGCGTGGGGCCGTGGCGGTGTCGGCCAATCTGGGCGATATCACTGTCACCCAAGGGGAAGAGGCGCTTACCCTCTATCAGTTCCATACACGGGAAGCCAAGCACTACTTCTGCTCGAAGTGCGGCATCTACACCTTTCACCAGCGGCGTTCTGCGCCGGACCAGTATGGGGTGAATGTTGCGTGTATCGAGGGGATGAGTCCGTTTGATTTTGCAGAGGTGGTTGTGAGTGAAGGCCGTGACCATCCTAAGGATCGGGAAGGTGGAGGGACGGGTATCGCGGGGTGGGTGCGGTTTGGAAGTAATCCGGAGTGTGGTCGAGGGTGATCGCTAAACAGGCGGGCCCTTTGTCTTTGGAAAATGGATCTGTCCCTGTTTTTCCCCAATTGCTGCCTCAGCATCAGTGATGCCACAATGCCGTCGCACGCCTTGCGCACTAAAACGATAAGCGCGATTCAGGGACTATCATTATGCGCAGCCTCTGTTGCTCTTCTAGCACGCAAAGCCCGCCGGAGAGACTTCTGTGGGTTCGGCTGCGTCGATTGCTGTATTTCGGGCTGTTCTCGGTTCAAGCTGCGTGGGCGAGCCCGGCCAACCAGTCCGATGGCGCCTTACAGGTCATTGATGTACAGCTACGTTGGATGCACCAGTTCCAGTTCGCGGGTTACTACGCTGCCATCGCCCAAGGCTATTACCGGGAGGAAGGCTTGGATGTGCGCTTGCACGAGGGTGGCCCCAACGTTACGCCGGTCCAGGAAGTGCTCGCTGGGCGTGCGCAATACGGCGAAGCCAACAGCGAACTGCTCTACGCACGCCTGAACGGAAAGCCGTTGGTCGCGCTGGCGGTGATTTTCCAGCATTCCCCCTCCGTGCTCCTGGCGCGTATCGACCAGGGTGTTCGCACCGTGCACGACTTGGTCGGCAAGCCGGTCATGCTGATGGATGCACAGACCGATGCCGATTTTCTCGCGATGTTCCGCAGCGAGGGTATCGCTCCTGAGAAACTGAACCTGCTACCCAGCAGTTTTCAAGTCGACGACTTGGCCAACGGCAAAGTGGCGGCGTTCAACTCGTACCTGACCAACGAGCCTTTCCACCTGCAACAGCGCGGCGTGGAATACAACGTTATCTCGCCCGCCACCTATGGGATCGATTTCTACAGCGACGTCCTGTTCACCACCCAGGCCGAGATCGACGAACATCCGCAGCGGGTCGAGGCCTTCCGCCGCGCCACGTTGCGCGGCTGGCGCTACGCGATGGATAACCCCGACCAGGTCATAGACCTGCTGCTCGATCAGTATGCAGTGAAGAAAAGCCGGGCCCATCTGGAGTTCGAAGCTAACGCGATGCGTCCACTGGTGGTATCCGACCTGATCGAGATCGGCCATATGAATCCAGGGCGCTGGCAACGGATGGCGGAAACCTTCCTCGAGCTGGGCATGGTCAGCGATATCAAAGGTCTGGAGAACTTCATCTATGATCCCAATCCGCCTCAGCTCGTCGAGCGGCTGCGCAAGACGATCCTGCTGATCAGTATCGGTTGCGCGCTGGTTTTGCTGTTCACGCTGGTGTTGTTGAACACTCAGCGCCATTTGCGCAAAGAGATCAAATTACGCAAGCTCGCCGAAGAAGAAGTCCACAAGCTGGCCTTCTATGACAGCCTGACAGGTTTACCCAATCGCAACAGTTTCATTCCTTTCGCCAGTCAGAAACTGCTCGATGCCAAGGGCCGGGGAGAGCATCTGGCGCTGTGTTATATCGATCTGAACAACTTCAAGCAGATCAATGACTGTTTCGGCCATCAGGCAGGCGATGCCATCCTGATCCATGTAGCTTCGGCGATCAAAGCCCATATTCGCGACTTCGAAATCGCCGCGCGCATGGGCGGTGACGAGTTTGTCTTGCTGCTCGGCAGCGCGCATTGCAGAAGCGAAATCCAGCGCATCACTCAAGAGATCTGCAAGGCCGTTGCCCGGCCCATTCCTTGGAAGAACAGCGAGATCAACGTCAGCGCCAGTCTAGGGTTGGCCTGGTATCCGGAAGATGGTGAACACCTCGACGACCTGATTTTCAAGGCCGATACGGCGATGTTCCAGAGCAAAGCCGGTGTCGCTGCCCAGGCATGAAGCCACCTACGTGCCGGTCTCCGGAGAGGGGCGTTCCACGGCGGTGCATTTGATTTCTACCAGCAGCCCAGGTCGCGCCAATTCACTGACCCCGATGCAGGTCCAGGCACAGGTGCACCTGGGAAAGACTTGATCCTTCACCCGTCTAAACACTGCCATGTGGCGGGACATATCGACGTGATAAGTGGTCAGGTCGATGACGTCTTCAAAGGTGCAGCCACCAGCGTCCAAGACCAGCCGAAGATTTTCCAAGGCGGCCAAGAACTGCTGCTCAGGATCTTAGATGACTAATACTTCTGGGGTGCGGCCGACTTCCAGATCACTCCAAGGTGCATTGGATATCACGAATGCCGGTACGCATCTGGTCAGTGATCCAGTCCAGAAATGCCCTGCATTTAGCGCTCTCATGCAAAGGCTTGGGCGTCAACAGGCAGTATCGCGAGCCGTCGCGGGTAAACCCGAACGGCGCGACCAACTGGCCGGTCCGAAGCTCATCCTGGACCATCAGCACGGAAGCCATACTTGCCCCCAGCCCAGCGGCGGCGGCCTGGATGCAGAGATAGAAGTGCTCGTATTCGACCTTCATCGAACTACCTGCCGAAGCGCCACGCAAACGCATCCAATCCTCCCAAGCTTGGGGCCGGGTCTTGCTGCGCAACAGGGGAATTCCGTCAAGCTGCTGATGTTCCTCCCAGCAGGACGGCGTACAGACCGGCCCGATCCACTCTTCACAGAGGGTTTGCGCTTGTATCGAGTCGCCCCAATAAAAGTCGTCCCGCCTAACGGCCACGTCTGCGCCTGAGCGAAGAAAGTCGATAGGGCCACCGGCTGCAAGCAGCTGTAGCTGTAGAGTGGGGTGAGCGGCGTGGAACTCAGGCAGGCGAGGTATGAGCCATTTCATCGCGATCGTCGGCTCACACGAGACCACGATGGTTTCTTTCCGCGATTCACGCTGAAGCTTCACCACTGTACCTTCGAGTTGCTCGAAAAATGGACCCGTAAGTTCATACAGCAGCGTTCCGGCGTCATTGAGGAAAATGCCCCGGTTGCGCCGCTCGAACAATTCAACGCCGATCGCCTCTTCCAATTGCCTTACCTGCCGACTGACAGCGCCATGCGTGACATGGAGCTGGCGCGCGGCATGAACGAAACTCTGGGTCCGCGCAGCAACCGTGAAAAAGTGAAAGGCAGTCAGGGCAGGAAGCTTCATAGGCGATGAAATCTCACATATTTCGAGGACTATAAATCGATTTTTCTGGTGTGAACAACAAGGCATGCTTCAACTGCAACATTGCTCATGGTGAGTAGGTTCAGGAAGGATGGCACCCATGTATCAGTTAGTCCTCAGACCGCGGAGGTCGGCCCCGCAAGCGCACGGTGCCAGTCAACCCAGCTTGCGCTATCTGTGCGAAATCATCGCCAAAAGAACGGCATGGTCATTCACGCTGCCTGAGGATACAGGTGATGAATGAGTTGATAGCGGTGGCGGTGATCACGATCCTTGCCGTTATCAGCCCTGGACCGGATTTCGCGATGGTGACGCGTAACAGCTATGCCTACGGTCGTCGCAGCGGACTGTTGGCTGCCCTTGGCATTGCATGCGGTGTACAGGTTCATGTGTTCTACACGGTATTGGGCATCGCAATTGTCATTACCCATTCCCCTGTAATGTTCACGGGGATGAAGCTGCTAGGTGCCGCGTATCTGGTGTATCTGGGATGCAAGTCGCTCAGTAGTAAGGCCGTCTTGCAGTTTGGCACAGCGGGCGGTCCCCGCCCCTCAGCCGGCAAAGCGTTTGCCATGGGTTTTTTGACCAACGCCTTGAATCCTAAAACCATGCTGTTCGTAATCGCCACCTACAGTCAGGTCGTTCAGGCGGACAACTCACTGGCTGTCAACTTTGCATATGGTCTGTTCATGTCGGTGTCACACTGGGCTTGGTTCAGCTTGGTTGCGATATTTTTCTCAGCCGAAGCGCTGCGTCAGCGGATGCTGTCCAAACAACGTGTCATAGACAAGGTCATTGGGTCCGCCTTGATAGGCCTGGGCATCAGCCTGCTGCTGCCAGGAATGGGGCATTGATGTCAGGGGGCGAATCCCTCCCTCCCATGACTTCCGATTGCAGTGGCGGACCGGAGCTACCTCAGGCCTGATGCCTGATGGACGCCTGGCATCCGACCGGAAAGTTGACGGAGTTGGCGATGAAGCACTCGTGATGGGCCTGGTCATGCAGGCGCATGGCCAGATCGATATCTGAGTCTTTGCTGATCACCACCTGCGGCCGCAGCTGGGCCTCGCGGAAATGCCCTTTGCGCTCGCCATTCCCTTCGCTCATCCACGCAACGGGCTGGTCGACATACTCCAGCACGTTCACCTTGTTCACCGCGCAGACGTGCAGATACCAAAGTTTGTGACACGCAGAAAGCGAGGCGAGCAGCAGATCTTCCGGGTTCCAGCGTTGGGCGTCGCCGCGAAAGGCGGGATCGGCGGAGCCGAGGATGGCGGCCTTGCCGGGTGCTTCGATGACGAAGTCGCGTTGGTAGGCCGTATAGCTGGTCGTCCCGTCACCGGTATTTCCCTGCCAGCTTACGTCAACGGTGTAAGTATGTTCCTTCATAGTCCCTCGCTTACCGATGAATAAAAAAAGCGGTGTTCTTTATACCGCTTTCAGCCAACCCGCGGCGCATGTTCGGCCATCAACTCGATCATCCAATCGACAAACACCCGCACCTTGGCGCTCACATGGCGATTCGGCGGAAATGCCAAATACATCGGCATGGTCGGCATCTGCCAGTCTTCGAACAATGGCAGCAGCTCGCCACTGGCCAGGTGCGGTTTGGCCATGTACTGCGGTAGCCAGAGCATGCCCAATCCCGCCAAGCCGGCGGCCAGGTAGGCATTGCCGTCATCGACCGTGAGTTGCGGGCGGCCCTGGGCCTCTATGCGCTCTTCACCTCGCTGCATCGAGAACGGCAGGGCTTTGCCTGTACGTGACCAGAGAAAACCGATGGTCTTGTGCCGCTCCTCTTCCAGCTCGCGAGGATGTGTCGGCATACCGAAGCGCTGCACATAGCCGGGCGTGGCATACATGCCCAGTTGCAGATCGCCGATGTGCCTGGCCACCAGGGACTGGTCGGTGATCTCGCCGCCACGCACCACGCAGTCGATGTTTTCCCCAATGATGTCGACGATGCGATCGCTCACCCCCACGGTCAGTTGAATCTCCGGGAAACGGGTGAAAAACGTCGGTAGGGCAGGGATCAGCAGCATCCGCGCCAGCGGGCTGGGAACATCTACCCGCAGGCGCCCGCGGGGCGCCATCGAGGCGCTGGACAGGCTGGTTTCGGCATCGTCGATGTCGGCCAGTAGGCGGACGACGCGTTCGTAGTAGGCCGCGCCGTCGGCGGTGACATTGACCTTGCGGGTGGTGCGATTGAGCAGACGCACACGCAGCCTCGCCTCCAGTTGCTGGACGAGCTGGGTCACGGTGGTCTTGCTCATGTGCAGGGTGGTTGCCGCCTTGGTGAAGCTGCCGGTTTCCACCACCCGAGCGAACGCCTGCATTGCATCGAAACGGTCCATTGCCCGGCTCATTCGTGGCTGGATTGTTTGGATTATACAAACAGTCATGACCAGCGTTGCTCGTTTATCCGCGGCGGTGGGCCTTTCTATAGTGACTTCACCGTAATCACCGGGCCGCGATGGCCCCGAATGAGGTCTGCAATGTCCAGCAAACGCGATGTCGTTTTCCCCCCTGACCGCCACGCGCTGTACGAGCTTCACCGTTACTCGCCGGCAATTCGCTCCAATGGCTTTCTGTTCGTGTCCGGCCAGGTCGGTAGCCGCAAGGATGGCTCGGCAGAACCCGACCTGGCGACTCAGGTCCGCCTGGCCTTCGCCAACCTCAACGCGATCCTGGCCGAGGCCGGCAGCAGCTTCGAGGATGTGGTCGACACGACCATCTTCATGGTCGATCCCGATTCGAAGTTCGAGACCATCTGGGAGGTGGCGGCCGAATATTGGGGCGAGGCTCCCTATCCGACGGTCACTGCGGTCGGCGTGACCTGGCTGTCGGGTTTCGATTTCGAGATCAAGGTGATTGCGAAGGTGCCGTAATAGGGCGGCTGAATCTGGCTGCCGAGTGAAGGAAAGATCCATCACCGGCAGTCGTGGGACGATAGCCTCCGGTGGCTGCCCAAGCCCCGATCCTCACCGTATTTTCAAAGCCCAATCCAACGACAGTTTCCCCGCCCCCCGTGCAATCAACAGCAACAACAACCCGGCCCACGACAGATGGGTTGGCCAGGCATCGGGGTAGACGAAGATCTCGATGACCAACGTCATGCCCAGCAATGCCAATGCCGATAACCGGGTGAATAGTCCGAGCACCAACAGCAGGGGAAACAGGTGCTCCGAATAGGTCGCAATGTGCGCGGCGAGATAGGGCGACACCCAGGGCAGGGCGTACTCGCTCTGGAACAGGTCGTAGGTACTGGGGGTCAGGGTCAGCAAGCCTTCGACCTTGGTGCGGCCCGACAGGAAGAAGATCGACGCGATGCCCAGCCGCGCTACCAGGCACAGCACGCTGTCGACCAATAACGCCTGCACCTGCTCGGCAAGGCGGTTCCAGCGTTGCCGAAGGCCGTGGGTGGGGAGGTCGTGGTGGGTGATATCCATGGTGGCACCTCAGGCGAACGTGAGTGGACGGAAGACCTGAGCCTGCATCAGCCGGCCCAGCAGGTCGTTGAAATCAAGGTTGGGCTGGGCCTGCAAGGCCAGGGCCGAGGCTTGCTCGAGGGTGTGGCCGGTGGCGCAGGCGTCAAGGAAGGTGCAGCCGCCAATATCCAGTGGGTGGTGAGCGACGCCCTCGGTGTGGCCGCTGAACAGTGCGCCTTCGGCTTGCCAGGGCTGATCCTGCGGCCAGTCGAGGCCCTCGCGGCTGTGCCGCCACAGGCTGTAGGCCGGGTGTTCGGCGCACCAGTGCCAGCGTACGCTGGCGCGTGGCTGCAGATGGCTCTGGGTGAGATCGGCGGCGGTCATGCCGGCGAGGTCGGCCAGGGTCAGCGCTGGTTCCAGCGTGGCACTGAAGGCTTCGTTCCAGCAACGGTCGAGGCGGGCGACCGCGGCCAAGTAGAGCAACCCGTGTTCGGATTGGCCGGCTTCGAGGAAGGTCGCGAAGTCAGCGCCATAGAGGAGCAGTCGTGGGTCGTCGGGCGGCGATTGTTCGGCGTACAGGGTGGCTGCGGCGCGCATCCAGTCGGGCCCGACCAGGCGCTCGATGCTCGGATAGTTGGCACACAGTGCCTCGACTGCGCCGTTGAGTACGGTATTGCGGTACACGGCGAACGCCGGTTGGGCGGTGAGCGCCGCCAGCGCCGGAGCCGGGCGCCGATACAGTGCCTCGATGAACGCGTCCTGGAACTGCCCGAGGGTGAGGTTCATGGCTGGCCTCCGGCCTGGTCGAGGATCCGCTGGGCCGTATCGCGCTCGGCCAGTAACCTATCGAAATCCGGCACGTTGCCGTCGCGCTCGATGAGTGTCGGGCGTGGTCCTATGCGCTGGATCAAATGCTGGTAAAGCGCCCACACCGGTTGCGCCACACTGGCGTCGTGCGAGTCGATCAGCAGGTCGCCTTGAACGTCTTCGCTATGCCCGGCCAGGTGAATCTCGCTGATCGCAGAGGCCGGGAAGCGGTCCAGGTAGGCGAACGCATCGAAGCCCAGGTTGTGGGCGCTGACATACACGTTGTTGACGTCCAGCAGCAGGCTGCAACCGGTGCGGCGAGTGAGTTCATGAAGAAAGTCGATCTCGTCCCAGGCATGACCGTCCAGGTGCAGGTAGTGGCTGGGGTTTTCCAAGGCGATGGTGCGCCCCAGAGCGTCCTGGGTGCGGGCGACATTACTGGCGATGCGCGCCAGGGCTTCATCGCTGCGCGGGAAGGGCAGCAGGTCCGGGTGGTACTGGCCGCGCCAGGTCGACCAGGCCAGGTGCTCGGACACCAGTGCCGGTGCGACACGCTCGACCAGTGCCCGCAGGCGGCGCAGGTGAGCCGCATCGGGCTCGGCATCCGCCGCCAGCGAGAGCGCCACGCCGTGCAGCGACAGCGGATGGCGCTGGGCCACCCGCTCCAGCCAGTCCAGGCGTGGGCCACCGACCATGTAGTTCTCCGGATGGACCTCGAACCACAGCCCTGAGGCGTTGCAGGCCAGGGCCTGGGCATAGTGCTCGGCCTTCAGGCTAAGCCCGGCGCCCATCCGCTGCACGGTAGTCATGGTCGCAGGCCTTTATCAGGACTTGATCGGGGTCAGCGAGCCCATGCCGTGCGGGGTCTTGATGGTGGTGCAGGTGCCGGCAGGGACGTTTTTCCAGGCTGCGCCGTCGTAGTCTTTCTTCGAGCTGCCTGCGCAGGTGGTGCCGGCGCCGGCTTTGCAATCGTTCTTGCCGGCCATGGCCACGCCGTAGCACTTCTCCATGGCACCCCCGGCAGGGGCGGCGGTTTCTGCGGCCAGGGTAACGCTGGCCAGGGAAGCGAGGGCCAGGGCGGCGGTGGCGAGAGTCAGGGTTTTCATGATGAAGCCTCCGAAAATGTGGGGTGGCCGAGGTGGCTTACCTGCGGCTCATGGAGTAGTTCGCGGGGGGCTTCGATCCGGTTACAGCGCACTGAAAATATTTTTGAGATTTTTCTGACGCGCCCCTACTGTAAAACCGACGAACTGACTCTCCCTGGGTGTAACCTTGGTCGCCAATGCAACGAACTAATACTCAGCAGGCGTTGAGCGCGCGCGAACACCAGCTGCAGGCGCTGCTGGTGCGCGGGCTGGCCGGTGACAGCAAGGCATACCAGGATTTCCTCGCGGCGTTGGCTGTGCACCTGCGCGGTTTTCTCAGGCGTCGTCTCGCCCAGCGTCCGGATGAAATCGAAGACCTGGTGCAGGAGGTGCTGCTGGCGGTGCACAACGCTCGGCACACCTATGACGAGCACGGCCCGCTGACGGTCTGGGTGCAGGCGATCGCTCGCTACAAGCTGGCCGATCACTTCCGTGCATATGCCCGCCGCGACGCGCTGCATGACCCACTGGGCGACGACAGCGAGTTATTCGCCGCAGGCGACGAGGCGCCGAGCGAGGCCAGCCGCGACCTTGGCCGATTGCTGGAGCGCTTGCCCGACCGCCAACGTCTGCCGATCGTCCATGTCAAGGTCAATGGGCTGTCGGTGGAGGAGACCGCTCGCCTGACCGGGCTGTCCAGTTCGGCGGTGAAGGTGGGTATACACCGGGGCCTGAAGGCCCTGGCGAGCATGATTGGAGGTAGGCGTAGCGATGAAGACCGATGAGCTGATCTCTCTACTGGCCGCCGGCGAAGGCCCGGTGGACCGGCATTGCCTGGCCCGGCGCTTTGGCCTGGCCCTGTTGATCGGCGCTGTCGGCGCGGTGTTGCTGACGGTGTTGGTGTATGGCGTGCGCAGCGACTTGGCCGAAGTGGCGCGCACGCCGCTGTTCTGGGCCAAGCTGGCGCTGCCCTCGAGCCTGGCGTTGCTGGCGCTGCAGCTGTCCCGGCGCCTCGCGCGGCCGGGCAACGGCGGCGGAGCTGGCTGGTGGGCGTTGGGTGTGCCGTTGCTTCTGGTCTGGCTAGGGGCTGGTTTGAGCCTGGCGGGTGTCGCGCCCGACGCGCGGGCCGAGTTGATCCTGGGTCGCACCTGGCGCACCTGCGCGTTGAACATCGGCTTGCTCTGCGTGCCGGCCTTCATCGCTGTGTTCTGGGCGCTGCGCGGCCTGGCGCCGACCCGTCTGCGCCAGGCCGGGGCAGCGGGAGGGTTGCTGGCGGGGGCGACGGCAACCGTCGCCTACTGCCTGCATTGCCCGGAAATGGAAGTGCCGTTCTGGGGTGTCTGGTACGTCCTGGGGATGCTGATTCCGACCGCGGTGGGAGCGCTGCTCGCGCCGCGGTTGTTGCGCTGGTGAGGTGTCGCTGCGCGGACGCAACAGCGACATCTCTGTTCAGGCCAACGCCCAGCTCCCCAGGATAATGCCGCCGACGATAAGCAACACCCCACTGCACCGACGCCACCCTGCACCCAAGGGCAGCACCTTCTCCGCCAGCACCAGCAATGCCAGCCCGGCCATACCCCAGAGGCTCATCGCGCCAACTACCAACAGCACCAGCATCAACGCCCAACAGCACCCCACGCAGTACAAGCCATGATGCAGCCCCAGGCGGCAGGCGCCGCCTAGCCCGGGGCGTGCATGGTGCTGGAGGAAACCCAGTGGGCTCTGGCAATGCGCCATGCACGTGGCCTTGCCCTGACTCATCTGGTACCCCCCGGCGAGCAGCAGCACCACCGCGCCGATCAGCGGCGGCAGGCGCAGGCTCATGGGATCGAGCCAGCCCAACCATTCACCCAACGCCTGCAGCGCTGTCATCAGCACGGCGAAGCCGCCCCAGACCAGCGCATAGGTGGCGCAGAACAGCAGCAGTTTCAAGGCGCGCCCATCGTCGCGCTGCAGGCAGCGGCGGTACAGCAGAAACACCGGCAGCGCAGCCGGCAGCATCATCGCCTGCATCATCACCAGCCACATCAGCAGGGTCAGTGCGCCTTGGCTCGACCACCAGGCGGTAGGCGGCATGTGCATCTCGCCCATGGCCGCCATGGTGCTGGCCTGTTCGGCCTGCCACCACCAGGCCAGGGCGCCGAGCAGCAGAATCAGCGCGCCGGTCAGCAGCGCGCCGAATTCTGGCCCGCGCCTAGCCGCGGATGATGCCATTCGGTCCCATGTCCAGGACGTAGAGCATGGCGTTGCGCCCGGCATAGTCCAGCTTCACCGCTCCCGTGCAGTTGAACGTGGCACTGGCACAGTCGGTTTCGCCGAACTCGAAGCCATCGGGCAGCACCAGCCTGGCCCGGTGTACTGACCCATCGACGGGGTTGCGGATCGGCTCGGCGCGGCCATCGAGCACGCCGGGTACACGGATGCTGGCAGTCAGGGCGGTGCGGTCGGTGTGCACCTCGACCGGCACGAACTGCGGTTCGTGCAGGGTTTCGACGGTGCTGGCGAAGATCGCGAAGAAAGCCGTTGGCTCCTGCTCCTGGCCGCTGAGAATGGTCAGCAGTGCCTGGCGCTGAGCAGGGCTGGCGCGTTCATCGATAAAGACCTGGCACTGCCCGCCACCCTCGTGGATGGGACCGGGCCAGAAGAATGTGCAGGCCACATTCAATCCGGCCAGGGGGACGTCGGCGAAGTGGCCTTCTTCGATGTGATAGCCCACCGCGGCTTCGCAGGTGCCATGGCTGGGCAGGGCATTGAATTGGCAGGGGCAACCGTAGTCGCAGTTGCAAAGATCGACGCCTTCGCCGCGTAGTCGCCAATCGACGTGGGCCATGATCGTGTCCTCGCAAATAAGCATCATCCCTAAGCTTAGTTCCGAGCCGCTCCGCTCATTTAGATGGAATCGGCATCTGCCGCCCGTTGCATAAAACGGCGCTGTCGGTGTGTTTTTGCAGTCTCGGCGGTCAAGGCGAGCGGGCCCTTCAAGGCGCGCCGAAGACCATCGTCCAGTACACACCTCGGTCGCTGCGCGCGTTCTCGGCAAAGGCTGCGCCCACTTGGGTGAACATCGGGTTCATCAAGTTGGCGCAATGCCCGGGACTGGCCAGCCAACCAGCCATCGCCTTGCTCGCCGAACCCTGGCCGGCAGCGATGTTCTCGCCGACCTGACGTCCACGGTAGCCGGCGTCCCAGGCCCGGTCCGCCGGCAGGTCACCGTCAGGGTCGCGGTGGGCGAAGAAGTTGTCGTTGGCCATCGCCCGACTGTGGCGCTTGGCCGCCGTACCCAGGGCGTTGTTCCAGGTCAGCGGGCGGGCTGCGGCAAAGCGCTGGCGACCACACAGACGCGGTTGCGCCCGCGCCGCGTTGACCTGCGCCAATAACGTACTGCCCGTGGAGCGCTGATCGCCCAGGTGCGCGTCGAGCACCGGTCGTGCCAGTACCACGCGCCATTCGTTGCGCGCGCGGCTGACGCCGATATCGGCGAATTCGCTATCGAGCAAGGCGGAGCAGTAGTCGCTCTGCAGCATGTCAAAGGCTTCTTCGGCATCTTGCGCGCCGATCAGGCGGATGGCCCGTACTTTTACCGCTTGATAGCCGGCGGCCTTCAGGCCTTGGCGCAAACCACCGTCGTAGCGCACCGGCAATGCCAGGCTCGACTTCAGCGCCAGCGGCGTCGAAACCCGTATTACCCGGTGCTCACAGCGTTGTGGCTGGGCGCGGTAGTGGTTGATGGCCGACACCAGTTGCCGTTCCCCGCTGGCATGGGCGAGGTTGGCGAACAGGGTGACTACGGGAACGAGGCAGAGCGAGACGAACGAAGGGCGCGAGGCGACGTGGCGCATGGGGCGGACAGCTCGGTTGAATGACGGCGAAAGTGCCGATTAAAGGGCCCGGCTAAGACTGCGCGCCTCGATACTGGTTCACGGGTGACGTGCATGATTTCTCTGTTTTCAGTTACCCCGTCCTTGGTTGACTGATCGGGGGCGGGGTTTTAGCCTTCGCGGGCCTGAATCGCTAAAGTCTCTGGCCAACCGGCCGAAGAGGCTCATTACTTCTTCATGGATGAATTCGATGCTCCGTTCTCTTTTCACCGGCGTTGCCTTGCTCGCCGCCGGCGTTACTTGCACTGTGCAAGCCCAGACCGTCACCACCCCCGAACAGCTGATGACAGCGTTTTCGCGCTGCGATGCGCAGTTCTTCCAGCGCTTGAGCGATGTGCGTCTGCCAGAAGGTACCTTGCGACTGAGCGACTATGGCTCTGTCAAGGCGCCGATCATCATGAGCCCACTGCAAGAAGGCGGCACTTACCAGCACTTCGAAACACCATTGACCGTCAATGGTGTGCGCATGGTCGGCTATTACAACCAGGCCCAGACCATCCAGGGGGCGGGTAATTTTCTGTTCTGGGGCTTCGTCGCCGACGGCTCGCCACAAGAGGTGGCTGCAAAGCTCAAGCCGCTGATCGTCGATAACGAGCGATTCGTCAGTCAGGGGAAGACCTTCATTCGTGCAGAAATTCGCCGCGTCGGTGACCCGATCGACCAATGGCGCACCGAAGGACTGACCGGCCCAGGGGTCGCTACACCGTTCGGATACGTGGACCGCGTGTTGATCGTCGACGCCGGCGACAAGAGCGCTCCGCTGGCCGGGCACACCACTGTGTTCTGCTCGCTGCAAGGAACGGTGACAGCGCCACTGCTCCAGGTCTACCGCCCGGACCTCAACGCACATCTGCTCGATTGACAAGGATGACTACCGTGAATACTCGCTGGCCCACACTGATCACCTGTTCCGTCATCCTCGCCGGCTGTGCAGGCCTGCAGGATCCGCAAAAAGCCGATCTTGCTCACTGCTCCAAGCAATTCAAGGCGTCCAGAGCAGGCAACTACCCGCTGGTGTTGCAGGAGGGGGATCTTTGCCTGCAGAAAAATACGCTGCCCGCTTCGCTGAAGCATGTGGTCTATGCGGTGCAGGCTGACGCCTACAGCAAGCTCAAGCGCTTCGATGAAGCCGTGGCAGCCCAGGAGCAAGCCCTGCAACTATCGGGCAAGCCGGATCCCCGCGGGAACCTCGACCTGAGCGCCATGTATCGCGACGCAGGCAAACCGGAAAAAGCCCTGCAATTGGTGCAATACAACCTCGACAATGGCTTGGGCGAGGCGGGCAAAGGGTCCGGCTTCAACATGCCGACCTACTACCACCTCGGGCTGGCGCTGACCGACCTGGGACAGTATCGAGAGGCCGCAGAGGCCTTCAGTACCGGCCTGTTGCGCCAGCCTGACTATGCCTGGGCTTACTATGCCCGTGGTGTCGCCTATGACCATCTGGGGGCCAAGGACGATGCCAAGGCTGACTTCACCCGATTCTCGCAGAGGGTGGATAAGCAGTTCGTGCGGGAGAAGCAACTGGCCAAGCTCGCTGAGTATCGGATCAGCCTGCCGTAGTGGGTTGAAGTCTACTTTCCCAGACCTCGTTACAAGCCCTGGGAAGTGCTTCTCGGGCCACTTGCTGGATTGGCGCATGACCTATGGCCTGCGCCAATCGCTTGCCGCGCCCCGGCCTCTCTGGAAGCAATCAATCAACTGAAGCCAACCGCCCGAACGGCACGATGGAGCGAGGCGGCATCGCCTGGTTCAACCCCCGTCGCCAATATCCCACGTCATGCCAGCGCCCGTGCTTGAAGCCGACTTCCGGATATGTCCCTATGTGCATGAACCCCAGCGCCTCATGCAGCCCCACGCTACCCTCGTTGGGCAACGCGATGCCCGCATGGGCAGCGTGAAAACCTTGCTGCTCCAGAACCGCCAGCAGGTGTTGATACAGCGCCCTGCCGACGCCACTGCGCTGTGCGTTGGCGGCGATATACACCGTGACATCCACCGACCACTGGTAAGCCTCCCTAGCACGATGTTGGCTGGCATAGGCATAGCCGACCACCAGTCCATCCCGCTCCGCGACCAAGTAGGGATACAACGGCAATGTGGCTTCGATACGCCGGGCCATTTCCGCTACCGAAGGCGGCTCCAGTTCAAAGGAGATCGCCGTATCCCGCACCACGGGGGCGTAGATGGCCTGGATGGCGGCGGCGTCCGTGGGCGCCGCGACTCGGATGCTGGTCATGGGGGCTCCGTAAGGCTGGATGGACCTCTGGTTGATGCACATCTCAGAGAGGCGGGGTCTTTGGCGTTGACTGATGAACAGAGTCTGTCCTAATGCCCGCCAGCTAAGCAATTGGGGCCGCTTTGCGACCCTTCGTGGGCAAGCCCGCTCCCACAGGTTTGGCGCTAAGTCCAGAACTGCAACGCTTCCCTGCACAACTTAAGTTGGTTTTACAGATATCCGCATGGCTGGCACTCGTTGGCTTCGCTTGGATGTGTGTGACCTACGGGTTCATCACAATGTGAACGGTCTTGGACGTTGGTCTTGGGCGCCCCTACAGGCTACAGCGACCGCTGATTCACCCGCTTCGACAACGCTTCGGCACTTTCCTTGCGCTCCGAGTAGCGGTCCACCAGGTACGCTTCGCGGCCCCGTACCAGCAGGGTGAACTTCATCAGTTCCTCCATCACGTCGACCACCCGATCGTAGTACGACGAAGGCTTCATCCGTCCGTGCTCGTCGAACTCCAGGAATGCCTTGGGCACCGACGACTGGTTGGGGATCGTGACCATGCGCATCCAGCGGCCCAGCACGCGCAGCTGGTTGACCGTGTTGAACGACTGCGAGCCGCCACACACCTGCATCACCGCCAGGGTCTTGCCTTGGGAGGGGCGCACCGCGCCCAGCGCCAAGGGGATCCAGTCGATCTGCGCCTTGAACACCGCAGACATCGCGCCATGGCGCTCCGGCGAACACCACACCTGGCCTTCGGACCACATCACCAGGTCGCGCAATTGTTGCACCTTCGGATGATCTACCGGCGCGTCATCGGGCAGCGGCAGGCCGGAGGGGTCGAAGATGATCGTCTCGGCACCCATGAACTCAAGGATACGCGCTGCCTCCTGGGTGAGCAGGCGGCTGAACGAGCGCTCACGGGTCGATCCGTAGAGCAGCAGGATCCGTGGTTTGTGGGCCGGCGGGGTGTGCTGGGCGAGCTTTTCCAGGCTCGGCGCATCGAACAGATCCAGGTCCAGGCCTGGCAGGTCCTGGGGCGCTTGGGGGGTGAAATCGGTCATCAGAGTTCTCCAATTCGATCGAGCGCGTGCTTGAGTTCGCTGGTGCTGAGCGCGCTGTGGTCGAGGGCGAAGAAAGCGGCGAAGCGCTTGCGGATATGGGCCACGGTGGCGTCGAAGGCCGCCTGGATTTCCTCGTCGCTGCCTTGCACTTCCGAGGGATCGGACAGGCCCCAGTGGCTCTTCACCGATGGCCCGAAGAACACTGGGCAAGGCTCGCCATTGGCCTTGTCGCACACGGTGATGACGATGTCCGGCGGGTTGTCCTGGAAGTGCTCTGACCCCTTGCTGTACAGCGTCGAGGTATCCACGCCGAGGCCATTGAGCGTGCTGACGGCGCGTGGATTCAGGCGTCCGCTGGGGAAGCTGCCGGAGCTCACCGCACTCATGCCGGCAGGAGCGAGGTGGTTGAACAGGCCCTCGGAGAGCACGCTGCGGCAACTGTTGGCGGTACACATGAACAAGACTTTCATGCAGGGCTCCTAGGCACTGATGCTCAGACGCACGGCCAGGGCGGCCAGGGTCACGAGCAGGATCGGAAGGGTCAGCAGGGTGCCCACCTTGAAGTAGTAACCCCAGGTGATGCGGATGTTCTTCTGCGCCAGCACGTGCAGCCACAACAGGGTGGCGAGGCTACCGATCGGCGTGAATTTCGGGCCCAGGTCGCAGCCAATGACGTTGGCGTACACCATCGCCTGATGGACCACACCGGTGGCTTCGCTGCCCTGGATCGAGAGCGCGCCGATGAGCACGCTGGGCATGTTGTTCATCACCGAGGACAACAGCGCCGCGGCGAAACCCGTGCCCAGGGTGGCGGCCCACAGGCCTTGCCCGGCGAACACATCGAGCAGGGCGGTGAGGGCGTCGGTCAGCCCGGCATTGCGCAGGCCATAGACCACCAGGTACATGCCCAGGGAGAACACCACCACTTGCCAGGGCGCATGCTTGATGACCTTGCGGGTCGAAATGACGTGTCCACGCCCGGCGATCACCAGCAGGATCAGCGCGCATACCGCCGCGATCACGCTGATGGGAATGCCCATGGGCTCCAGCGCGAACAGCCCGAACAGCAGCAGCGCCAGAACCCACCAGCCAGCAAGAAAGGTGGCCGGGTCGCGGATGGCGCGCTTGGGTTCGGCCAACTGGTGCGGGTTGTATTGGGCGGGGATGTCCTTCCTGTAGAACAGCCAGAGCATCAGCAGGGTGGCCGCGACGCTCACCAAGTTCACCGGCCACATCACCGAGGCGTACTCGCCGAAGCCCACCCCGAAGAAGTCGGCGGAAACGATGTTCACCAGGTTGGACACGACCATCGGCAGGCTGGCGGTGTCGGCGATGAAGCCGGCGGCCATGACGAAGGCGAGGGTAGCAGCAGGGCTGAAGCGCAGGGCGGTGAGCATGGCGATGACGATAGGCGTGAGGATCAGCGCCGCACCATCGTTGGCGAATAGAGCCGATACCGCAGCGCCGAGCAGCACCATCAGGGCGAACAGCCGCCCGCCGTGGCCCCGCCCCCAGCGAGCCATATGCAAGGCCGCCCACTCGAAGAAGCCGGCCTCATCGAGCAACAGGCTGATGATGATGACCGCGATGAAGGTGGCTGTGGCGTTCCACACGATGTGCCAGACCACAGGCGCATCGCCGAGGCTGACCACGCCAGTGAGCAGCGCCAGGATCGCCCCGGCAGCAGCGCTCCAACCCACGCCGAGCCCCTTGGGCTGCCAGATGACCAGGGTGAGCGTGAAGATGAAAATCAGAGCAGCAATAAGCATGGGTGCACCTCAGCAGCACGAAACCTGGCGCACCGGGCGCCCTTCCATGGAAGCAAGGCGCGCTTGGTCGCCGTGCACCCAATTGCGATGTGCCTCGAGCGTGGCCTGGAGCACGTTGCTGATCCACTCGGGCAGTTCCGGGTGCAGCCGGTAGTAGACCCACTGGCCCTGACGGCGATCCTCCAGCAGTCCGCAGGCGCGAAGCTGGGCCAGGTGGCGGGAGACTTTCGGCTGGTTGTCATCGAGTGCCCAGATCAGCTCGCACACGCACAATTCGCCTTCGGCGAACAGCATCAGCATGATCCGCGCCCGGGTTTCATCACCGAGGCACTTGAACACAGCGGGAGGGGAGAGGGGCATGGTGGGGCTCTATGTTCTTTAATTCGTATATGCGGATTTACGCATATATCATGCGCGATTGGAAAGCCCAAGAGCGCGGTGGACCAATCCCGCCATGGATTTCCCCCTCGACGCAGAACAGTCGAAGGGGCGAGCTGGTGCGTGACACCAGCACGTACAGCGCCAGGGCGACGCCGAATATCACCATCGCGATCGAGAACAAGACCAGGCCGCGGGTAAACCGTAGAGCGTCTTTGGGCATCAGGCTGCGTTCAGGTCCTCGAACGTGCGCCCGCTGCCCACCAGTTCGACCAGCAGTGGGGAAGGGCGCCAGAACAGCGGATCGCGTTCGGCGTAACACTTGAGCTTGCCCAGTACCGTGTCCAGCCCCAGCTGATCGGCGTGGTACATCGGCCCGCCGAGGTGGCGTGGAAAGCCATAGCCGTTGACCAGTACCACGTCGATGTCCGAAGGACGCAGGGCGATGCGCTCGTTGAGCACGTTGGCGCCTTCGTTGATCATCGCCATCAGGTAACGCTCGGCGATGTCTTCATCGGAAAAATCCACCGGCTCTATCGCGCACGCCTGACGAACCTGGTCGATGATGGCCGCGACTTCTGGATTGGGCCGCGCCGGTGAACCGGGCTCATGCAGGTAATAACCTCGGCCGGTTTTCTGCCCGAACCAGCCCCGCTTGCACAGAGCATCCGATACGCCCGACTGGCGCAGACGTGGGTCGCGCAGCGGGGCCCGACGCTGGCGCGTAGCCCAGGCGATGTCGCCACCGGCCAGGTCCATCACCTCGAATGGCCCCATGGCGAAGCCGAACGCTCGCAGCGCCTGATCGACCTGATAAGGGGAGGCGCCGTCGAGCACGGCCAGGTCTGCGGCCTCGCGGTACACTGCGAGCATTCGGTTGCCGATGAAGCCGTCGCACACCTGGGCGCGTACCGGCGTCTTGCGTAGCCGAGCGGCGAGCGCGAAAGCGCTGCTGGTGGTCGCAGCGGCGGTGTCGTCGGCGACGATGATTTCCACCAGTTTCATGATGTTGGCCGGCGAGAAGAAATGGATGCCGATTACCCGCTGCGGGTTGATGACCACGCGGGCGATTTCGTTGATGTCCAAGTAGGAGGTGTTGGTAGCCAGGATCGTGTCCTCGGTGCAGATCACACCGAGCAGGGCGAACAACTCCTGCTTGACCGCGAGGTCTTCGAATACGGCCTCGATCACCAGATTCGCGGACTTCAGGGCGCTGAATTCGACGGTGTCGGTCAAGCGTTCAAGGCGTTGCTGCTTGCAGGTCTCGCTGATTCTGCACTTCGCAACTTGCTTGTCGTAGGTCTCACGGATGCGTTGCACGCCGCGCTGCAGGGGCGCTTGCTCGCGCTCGACGAGAATCACCTGATAGCCGGCATCGAGCAGCGCCAGGCTGATTCCGATGCCCATGGTGCCCGCGCCGATCACACCGACGACGTTGATCGGCAGTGCCTGTGCTTGGGTCAGTTCGGGTATTTTCGCGGCCTTTCGCTCGGCCAGGAACGCGTGGACCAAGCCTGCACGCTGAGGGCTCTGGCGACATTGCTCGAACAGACGCTTTTCCATGGCCAGGCCGTCTTCGAAGCCAAGCTCGATCGCCGCCTGAAATGCATCCAAAGCCCGGTGCGGTGCGAACAGCTGTTCGGCACGACCCAGGCCCGTACGCGCGCGTTCGAGCGCTTGTCTTGCCTGGGCCTGGTCTGCAAGCCCGGGCATGTCGCAGGTGCGCCGCGGCGGGGTGTTCTGTTCAGCCAAGCGCTGGGCCACCTCCAATGCCGTTTGAAGCAGCTCGTCTTCGGTTGCCAGGCGATCCACCAACTGGCTGGCCAGCGCCGCCTCGGCACTGATCGGCTTGGCCCCGAGAACCAACTCCAGCGCTGCAGCGCAGCCCATCAGGCGCGGCGCTCGCTGGGTGCCTCCAGCGCCGGGGATCAGCCCGAGGCCGACTTCCGGCAAGCCTAGTTTGGCCGTGTTCGCCGCCAGCCGATAATGACAGGCGAGGGCGAGTTCAAGCCCGCCGCCAAGGCAGCTGCCGTTGATCGCGGCAATCACCGGCTTATGGCTTTGTTCGAGATGTACACACAGATCGGAGAGACTGGGGCGAGTAACTTGGCCAAACTCTTTGATATCGGCGCCGCCACAAAAATGTTTGCCATCGCCGGTGATGACAATGGCACTGACCTGTTCATTTTTCAGTGCCTTGTCAAACGCCGAAGTCAATTGCATCTTAATTTCCGAACTTAATGCATTGACCGGTGGGTTTATAAGACGAATAACTTCAACAGCCCTGTCCGGATAATAATCGGACGCAATTCGGGGCGAGGTCGAGCCTGCCATCATCTGTTCGATAGGCATGGGAGTTCCTGATATCAACGAGCCAATTTGTGTGTGTGATCGAGGTGCCGCCCTGGAGCGACACCTCAAGGGGCAAGTGTCAGATCGCCCCGGATGCCCGTGCACCGACGCCCGCGGATCTGGCGGTAGCAGCTGGATCCTGTTCGTCTCCGGCCAGGTTGACCGAGTCGGCCTGCTCGGCCAGCGAGTGGTCCTTGGCATGGATACCGGTGCGGTTGATCAACATGATCGAGGCCACCAGCGAGACCACGGCGTACAGCGCCGAGGCCACAGCCACCCAGAAGATCCCGCCGGTGGAGTTGAGAATCCACTGCGCGAGCACAGGCGTGCCACCACCGATCAACAGCGAGCACAATTGATAGGCCAGTGAAAGCCCGGTGTAGCGAATGCGCGCGGGGAACGCTCGGGCCAGCATCCCGCCGACCGCGCCGTAGAACATCGCATGGGGAATGGTCGCCAGGCACATTCCCAGGACCGCCAGCCAGTACACCTTGGTTTCGATGGCGTAGAACATCACCGGCATGAACAGCAATTCGGGGATCAGCATGATCGCTACCGCCTTGCGCATGTCGATACGCGAGGCGAGCAGGGCGCCGATGGGCTGGAAGATGAATTGCACGATCAGCGCCAGGACGATGATGCTAAGAAATGCGTCCTGTGTATAACCCAGGGTTTTGCTGGCCCAGGACAGCGCGAAGGTTGTCTTGAAGTAAGTGACATGGATCACCGGCAGCACCAGGGCGCCGAGCAGAACTAGGCGCCAGTGCTTTTGCAGCACTTCGGCAACCGGCAGCTTGACGGTCTTCTTCTGCTCGATGAGCTTTTTCATGTCGTCTGATTCTTCCAGCTTCAGCCGGATGATCATGCCGACGATCACCAGCAGGGCCGAAAGCAGGAACGGAATGCGCCAGCCGTAGGTGATGAACTCAGGCGTGGGCATGGCGCTGAGGGCGAAGAACACCAAGGTCGCCAACAGGTTGCCGGTCGGAGAGCCTTGTTGGGCGAATGCGGCGTAGAGAATCCCCTTGCCCTTGGGCGCGTGTTCGCTGGCGATCAGGATAGCGCCACCCCATTCGCCGCCCACGGCGATGCCTTGGATCACGCGCAACAGCACCAGGCATATCGGGGCCCAGATGCCAATGGACTCGTAAGCGGGCAGCAGGCCGATACCGGTGGTGGCGATGCCCATCATCACCAGGGTGATGACCAAGGTAGTTTTGCGGCCGATCTTGTCGCCCATGTGGCCGAAGATCAGGCCCCCGATAGGGCGCGCGACAAAGCCCGACCACAAGGTGACGAACGCCAGAAGCGTGGCCACGCCGGGATCGAGGTCGGCAGGAAAGAAGACTTTGCCAAATACCAACGCTGCAGCGAAACCATATATATAGAAGTCGTACCATTCGATGGTCGTGCCGATAAAAGAGGCAATGCCGGCGCGCCTGGCCTTGGTTGTTTGAATCTTTGGATCAGGGACAGTAGTGCTGCTCATGGACTCATCTCGTTATTGTTCTTGGGTCTGAATATCGGCTGCACGCTAATGGGCAGATTTGAATTCAGAATCGAGTGTAGGGAGCTGAGCTGGAAATAAATATTCTTTTATTATTATCGTTTCATATGCGTTTGCTTATCGTAGAGGTGGCAGCTTTACACCACCGGAAGGCACTCCATGAGGGTTTTCAGAAAGGCTTGCACGGCCACCGCTGGTGCCGCCACCGGATAGATGGCGTGGGTTTCGGACAGCGCGCCGGCCTGGTCGATCTCGGCATAGTGAATGTTATCCGGCCAGGCCTGGGACAGCGTCTTGGGCACCAGCGCAACGCCCATGCCCATGCTCACCATGGTGACGATGGTCTGCCACAGCCGTGCCTCGTGACGGATGATCGGGCTGAAGCCCGCGCCGACGCAGTGTGCCACGATCAGGTCGTGGTAGTGCGGGGAAACTGCCCGGGGGAACAGGATGAAACCTTCATCGCGCAGCTCGGCCAGGTCGATCCGGGCCCGCCCGGCAGCGGGGTGGTTGGCCGGCACGCAGCAGACGAAGCGGTCTGCGATGACCAGCTCCGACGCCACGCCAGGTGACGTCATGCCGCCATGCACGAAGCCCAGATCGATCTGCCCGCGCTGGATGGCGGTGACTTGTTCGGCGCTGTTCATTTCGATGAGCACGACTTCCACGCCAGGGTTTTCCTGCTGGAAGCGCTCGACCGCCCGCGGTAGGCCACGGTGCAGCATCGAGTTGACGAAGCCAATGCGCACGCGGCCGATGAACCCGGCCGCCGAGCGTTTGGTCAGGGCTTTCATCTGCTCCACCTGCACCAGCAGGTTCCGCGCCTCGGCGAGCAGCGT
Source organism: Pseudomonas putida (assembly GCF_004357765.1). Classification (GTDB taxonomy): domain Bacteria; phylum Pseudomonadota; class Gammaproteobacteria; order Pseudomonadales; family Pseudomonadaceae; genus Aquipseudomonas; species Aquipseudomonas putida_U. Next base: position 80,256 of record NZ_SMTE01000010.1, read on the forward strand.
TTCGCCGGCGCCGGTCAGTTTGACGAACTTGTTGGTGCGGACGAACAGCTGGGTGTCGAGCTGTTCTTCGAGCTTCTTGATGTCGAAACTCAGCGCGGGTTGCGAGATGAACAGGCGGGCGGCCGCCCTGCCGAAATGCAGCTCTTCGGCGACGGCGATGAAGTAGCGCAAGTGTTTGAGGTCCATCCGCCGGCTCCTACGATCTGTTTTTCTTATCGTAGGGTCTTTTTTTTGTATTGGATAGTTATCGAAGCGATTCCTACGATCGGGGCAACAAAAACAAACAGGACGTCTCCGATGACCGCCGTACACCCAAGCCTCTCGGCCACCGAGAGCAATATCCCCGACAGCGCTGGCATCAACCTGTACGAAGCCGATGCCAGCCTGGGGCGGCTTCTCGCGCTGTACATTCCTGCCGCCGAGCTGGCGCGCTGGAAGCCGACCCTGGAGCGCCTGGGCGCTCGCGCCGGTGGTGAGCTGGACCAGCTTGCGCTGTCGGCCGACAAGCATCCGCCGACCCTGCAGCAACGTACCCGCCGCGGCGAAGCACTGCAGAGCATCCTCAAGCATCCCGATTACGTGGCCCTGGAGCGCGTGGCCTACGGCGAGCTTGGGCTGTCACGCATGAGCCACGTCGAAGAGCGGCCGTCGCCGCTGATCAAGTACGCGCTGACCTACCTGTTCGTGCAAGCGGAGTTCGGCCTGTGCTGCCCGGTGAGCATGACCGATTCGCTGACCCGTACGTTGCGCAAGTTCGGCGATGACGAGCTGGTCCAGCGCTATCTACCGGCGCTGACCGACCCGAACTTCGAAACCCTGTTCCAGGGCGCCATGTTCATGACCGAACAGGCCGCTGGCTCCGATGTGTCGGGCACGGTGACCGAGGCGCGCAAGCAGGATGGGGTCTGGAAACTCTATGGGGACAAGTGGTTCTGCTCCAACGCCGACGCCGACCTGGCCATGGTTCTGGCACGTTCCAACGATGAACCTGGCCTCAAGGGGGTCAGCCTGTTCCTGTTGCCCAAGGTGCTCGACGACGGATCGCGCAACGCCTATCGCATCATCCGCCTGAAAGACAAGCTTGGCACCCGCTCCATGGCCAGCGGCGAAATCGCCCTCGAAGGCGCCACCGCTTTCCTGGTAGGCAAGGAAGGCCGTGGCTTCCAGCAGATGGCCGACATGATCAACATGTCTCGGCTCTCCAACGGCGTGCGCTCGGCCGGCATGATGCGCAGGGCGTTGACCGAAGCGCTGTACATCGCCCGTCATCGCCGAGCCTTCGGCAAGGCCCTGATCGAAATGCCACTGATGCAGCGTCAGTTGCTGAAGATCATGTTGCCGACCGAGCAGGCAAGGTCGATGTTCATGCAGATCGCCACCTTGCTGCCCAAGGCCGATGCAGGTGAGCAGGCGGCGCAAAAATGCGTGCGCATCCTCACGCCATTGGTGAAATTCCGTGCCTGTCGCGACGCGCGCAAGGTCACTGGCGATGCCATGGAGGTGCGCGGCGGCGTGGGTTACATCGAGGAGTGGAGCGACGCACGGCTGGTGCGCGATTCGCACCTGGGTTCGATCTGGGAGGGCACCAGCAACATCGTCGCCCTGGATATCGCCCGGGCTACGGTACGCGAAGGCGCCCTGGGGCCGTTGACCGCCTACCTGCAGGGCTTGCTGGCCGAAGCTGGCTTGCCCGAGGCCTCGAAGGCGCTGTTCGATCAGCTCCTGCACAGCGCCAGCGAAGGCATGCGCCAGGTAGCCGAGCATGACCGCAGCGACGAGGTGCGCCACAGCGGCAGTGCGCTCTACCACATCACCACGGCCATCTTCATGGCCTGGGAAGCGATGCGCATCGGCGACTACCGACGCCTGGCGCTGGCCCACCTGGTGCTCCAGCACAAATTGTTGCCCCGCGATCCGCTGCAGCCATTGCACACGCCCGAACAGGCCAGAGTGCTGGCTGAGGTGGCGTCGGAACAAACCATCGATCTCGCCGCAGCGATGTCGCTGCTGCCAGCTCGCTGATCCGGGAGTACACCTGCATGAACAACAAGACAGGCGCACTCAGTGGCATCAAGGTCGTCGACCTCAGCCGAGTATTGGGCGGCCCCTACTGCACTCAGGCGCTGGCCGACCACGGTGCCGAAGTGATCAAGCTCGAACCCCTGGGCGGTGACGAGACACGTGGCTGGGGCCCGCCCTTCGACGGCGACCTGGCGGCATACTTCAAAGGCGTCAATCGCAACAAGCTCAGCCTGGCCGTCGACCTTTCGCACGCCCAGGGCAAGGATGTGCTGATTCGTCTGCTGCAAGAGGCCGACGTCCTGGTCGAAAACTTCAAGCCCGGCACGCTGGAACGCTGGGGGTTGGGTTACGACACCTTGAAAACCCGGTTTCCGGGGCTGATTCACTGCTCCATCACCGGCTTCGGCGCCGATGGACCGCTCGGTGGCCTGCCTGGCTACGATGCGGTGGTCCAGGCCATGGCTGGCTTGATGAGCGTGAACGGCAGCCAGAGCAGCGGCCCTACCCGGGTAGGGTTGCCGGTGGTAGACCTAGTGACCGGCCTCAATGCCCTGACCGGCGTGTTGCTGGCACTGGCCGAGCGTAGCCGCAGCGGCCAGGGTCAGCACGTCGACATCTCGCTCTACGATTGCGGCATGTCGCTGTTGCATCCCCATGTGCCCAACTACCTGGCTTCGGGCAAGCTGCCCAAGCTCACGGGCAATGCCCACCCGAACATCTGCCCCTACGACAGCTACGCGTCGGGGAGTGTCCCGGTGTTCCTGGCGATCGGCAACGACGGCCAGTTCCGCAAGCTGTGCGATTTCATCGGCGCAGGCTCGCTGCCTGACGACGAGCGCTTCGCCAACAATGCCCAGCGCCTGCGCCACAGCGATGCACTCAAGGCCTTGCTGGAGCAAAAGCTCGCCGAGCACGACGGCCTGCTGCTCGCCGAGCAGTTGATGGCGATCGGTGTGCCCTGTGGCGCCATCGCCGATGTCCAGACCGTGGTCGATCATCCGCATACCCAGCATCGGCAGATGATCTGGCGCCAGGGTGATTACCAAGGCATCGGCTCGCCGATCAAGCTGTCGCGTACGCCGCCGGCGTTTCGTCAGGCGCCGCCACAGCTGGGCGAACACACCCTTGCGGTGCTGGCGAACCACGGCTTCGATGCCGAAGCGATTGCCAGCCTCCAGGCCTGCGGTGTGATCCCGGCGCAATAACCCATCCGTCCCTCCGTGCAGCGGCGCCTTCTACCAGGCGCTGCCACGGCCATTTGCAGAGAAAACAGCATGCTCGATGCCTATATCTATTGCGGGCTGCGCAGCCCGTTCGGGCGCCATGCCGGCGGCCTTGCGCCGCTGCGTCCCGACGACCTTGCCGCCACGGTGCTGGCGCAGGTCATGGAGAGCTCCGGCTTTCCAGTGTCTGCGCTGAACGAGGTGATCCTCGGCTGCACCAACCAGAGCGGCGAGGACAGCCGTAACGTCGCCCGCCATGCCGCGCTACTGGCCAACCTGCCCTGCACGGTGCCGGGTATCACCGTCAATCGCCTTTGCGCCAGTGGGCTATCGGCGGTGATCGATGCGGCCCGGGCGATCACCTGCGGTGAGGGGCACCTGTACCTGGCAGGCGGGGTCGAGAGCATGTCCAGGGCGCCGTTCGTGATGAACAAATCGGCGACCCCGTTCAGCCGTTCCGTGGAGCTCTTCGACAGCACCATCGGCGTGCGCTTTCCCAATGCACGGTTGATTGCCCAGTACGGCAATCACAGCATGCCCGAGACCGCCGACAACCTGGCCGCGCAGATGCAGATCAGTCGCGAGGACGCCGATGCCTACGCTGCCGCTTCGCAAGCACGTTACCAAGCAGCCCTGCGTGCGGGCTTCCTCGATGGTGAAATCATGCCTATTGCCGTTCCGGCCGGACGCAAGGGCGAGATGCTGGAGGTCCGCGCTGACGAGCATCCGCGGCCGCAATCGGACATGACCGCGCTGGCGCGCCTGCCGGCGTTGTTTCCCGGCGGCGTGGTCACGGCAGGCAACGCCTCGGGTATCAACGACGGCGCCGCCGCACTGGTGATCGGCAGTCGCCAGGTGGGCGAACGCTACGGCGTCAGACCGCTGGCGCGCATTCTGGCTTCGGCGAGCGTTGGGGTGGAGCCACGCATCATGGGCATCGGCCCGCACCAGGCCATCCTCACGGCCCTGCAGCGCGCCGAGCTTACCCTCGAGCAGGTCGACCTCATCGAAATCAACGAAGCCTTCGCCGCCCAAGTGCTGGCGTGTTTGAAAGCGCTCGGACTGCCGTTCGACGACCCACGCGTGAACCCTCACGGCGGGGCCATCGCCATAGGCCACCCCCTTGGCGCCTCTGGCGCCCGTCTGGCCCTCAGCGCTGCCCGCGCCTTGCAGGTGCACAGCCAGCGTTACGCGGTTGTCAGCCTCTGCGTCGGTGTCGGCCAAGGGGTGGCGATGGTGCTGGAGCGCTGCTGATTCTCAATAGGGCGCGATGTCGCGCCCACACTGTTCGTCTGGAGAACACATGTACAACAACAATAAGACCACTGTTTTCCTCTTCACCACGCTGGCCGGCTTCAGCGGTCTGGCAGCGGCCGAAGGGTTCGTCGAGGATGGCAAGGCCACCTTGTCGATGCGTAACTTCTACATGAATCGCGATTTCCGTGACGGGGCGGGGCGCTCGAAAAGCGAGGAGTGGGCGCAGGGTTTTCTGCTGGACTACCGCTCGGGATACACCCCTGGCACCGTAGGTTTCGGCGTCAACGTGCTGGGCAAGCTGGGCATCAAGCTCGATTCCAGCCGCGACCGTGCAGGCACTGGTCTGCTACCTGTGCAGGAAGACGGGCAGGTCGCGGACAACTACTCACGGCTGGGCGCCACGGCGAAGCTGCGGGTGGCCCGTAGCGAGTTGAAGGTCGGTACGCTGGTACCCAAGTTGCCGACGGTGCAACCCAACTATGGCCGGTTGTTCCCGCAGATGTTCCAGGGCGGCCTGCTGACCTCGAACGATCTGGCCAATACCACGCTGACGCTTGGCAGGCTAGATGAAGTCAGCCAGCGCAACGAGTCGGGCCAGGGCAGTATCGCGCTGTACAACCGCAACAGCCGTTTCCGCACCGCTGCACCGTCCGATCATTTCTACCTGGGCGGGGTGGACTACCAATGGAGCAAGAACTGGTCCACGAGTTATCACTACGGCAAGCTCGATGACATCTATGCGCAGCATTTCATTGGCTTGAAAGGGCGCACCGCGGTGGGCAGCGATGCGCTGGAACTCGATCTGCGGCTTTCAGTGAGCGACGACAGCGGCAGCGCGGCGGGCGGCACCATCGACAACCGGGCGCTGAATGGCCTGCTCACCTATCGCCACCACGCCGGCCATGCGTTTGGCCTGGGCCTGCAGAAGATGAGCGGGAAAACCGCCTTCCCCTATCTGGAGGGCACCGATCCTTACCTGATCAACTTTGGTCAATTCGGTGACTTTTCAGAGCAGAACGAAAAGTCCTGGCAGCTGCGCTACGACTACGACTTCGCCGCCAGTGGCATACCAGGGCTGAGTTTCATGACCCGCTATTTCCATGGCGAGGATGCCAAGGTGCTGGGGCATGAGGCGGGTAAGGAATGGGAGCGCGATACCGATATCAAGTACGTGATACAGAGCGGGCTGTTGTCGGGCGTGGGCGTCACCTGGCGGAATGCGACGTACCGGTCTTCGTTTGCTCGGGATGTGGATGAAAACAGGTTTTATGTGACTTACGAGACGCGGTTGTTCTGAAACTTGAGGTGGCGCGGGGTGTGCGCTTGAGAGTTGCAGTGTTGCATACATCTCAAGCGCACACCCTACTACCTCTCCCTCCACTGGCCCCGCCACCGCCGCTCCTACACGGCGTGCATTTTCCTGGCAAAGGCTGTCTCGTGTTGACACGCTACTGCGTGTAGGTTCGGCCCTGGCTGCGCACTGAGGGGCTAGCCTTCCTTGCCCAGCACATAGCGGTCGAACTGCTCGATATGCTCGTCGAGATTGTCTTCGAGCATCAGCCGATACTGTTCGCAGAAGTACTTCATCAGTTCTGCCTTGGCCTCGGCCATCTGCGCCGCCGACTTGAAACTGCGGGCACTCATCCAGGCGTTGAAGCGTGCGGCGGCGAAGGTCGTGGAAGCACTGACCCGGCCGAGATCTTCGAGTTTTTCGATCTGTTCGTTGGCCAGCTGGATGTGCGCGTCGGCGCGGTCGTAGAAGGCCTGGTCGGTAGGTTGGGTCATGAGGGGTACCTGTTTGCCAATGTGTGTGCTGCCTGGTCGGGAGGTGAGTTGCCAAAGCTGAATAGAGATTTTCTCTACTCGATTTCATGGGCTGGGGAAATGCCTTGGCGAGCTTCTAGCCGCTTGGATGTAAGCTCAGTCTTGGTCCGCATGGAGTGGCGAGATCAATCATCGCACAACAAATTCCAGCTTGCAGTCGCTGCCCACGAAAGCTAGATTGCACGAGTCGCAGCCAATTCTGCGGCCGGGTTTGGCGACCCGAACGAAAAGGCGCATTGGCGCCCATCACGATTGCTGGCGCTTTTTTTGCGCCCGCAGTTTCGTGTCATGGCGGCTGTGCGTGGGAGACCTTCGGGTCTGCCGAGTTCCTTTTCCTCGGTTCGCCAACCTGCGTACAGCTGCCACCCTAACCGTTTGGCGACGGTCAGCGTGGTGCTCCAATCGAAAAGGACCTCATGCATGTTCAACGTACGTCTATTCAGGATCCTCGCATCCGCTCTCCGCCGTCGTGGCACCTCGACGTCCGCTCTCCATACGTTCTATCCCATTCATACGCGGCCAAGTCCTGCGAACGCAGCCAAGCAGGTGCCCCATGACTGATCAAGAACGCCTGACCACGATTCAGCAATACGCCTGGACGCTAGAACTACTGGGCGAAGCCTTGGTGCAACATGATGATGTGCTCGAGTGCGAACATAACCCGCAGTTGAGTTTTCGCAATACCGCTGGGATTCACCAGGCGATTCGGATCATCAGTCGGTTGACAGCTGAGCAATGCGAAAAACTTGAGCTATTGGGAGATGGGCCAGAGACTGGTTGCCTTCAGCCCCGCACCACGACCGGCACCACGCGCACGTAAACCAGCTCAAAGACCAACTCGACCAATGTCTGGGTAATCACCGCCGCTGCCGCCAGCGTGCGCAGGTCTTCCGGCAAGGCCAGGGCCAGCGGCAGCACCACCAGGGAGTTACGCGTCGCCGCGCTGAAGGTCACCGAACGGGCCTGGGCCGCCGGCAGGCGCAGCAACCGCGCCGACAGCAGGCCGAGCAGCGGTGCCAGCAGCATGAAGCACAGGTAAACCGGTATCACCGGCCACAGTTTCTCGAAATCATGCAGCACCACCGCGATCTGCGAGCCGATCACCGCCACCAGTACCAGCGCCATCGCCGGCACCGGCATCCATGCCCAGGCCGCGTTCCAGGCCGCGACAGGGCGATGCCGACGAGCGCTGGCGCTGGTCAGCACGGCCAGCAACAGCGGCACCACGATCAACAGCAAGAAGGCCTCCGCGAATGGTTTGATCGACAGCGCCACGGTAGCGCTGTCGCCGAGGATCCAAGTCAGGTACACCGGCAGCAGCAGCAATTGCAGCAGCAACAGCACCGGCGTGGCGGCGAGGGTCAGGCGCGCATCGCCCTTGCCGATGTGGGTAAACACCACCACGTAGTCGATGCACGGGGTCAGCAGCACCAACAGGGCGCCGATGAGCAGCGCCGGGTGTTCGACCAGGCTGCGGGTAGCCGCCCAGACCAGCAACGGCACCAGCACGAAATTGGCCAGCAGCAACGCGGCCATGAACCGGCGGTTGGCCACGCCTTGGCGCAGGTCGAGAAACGGGATCTGCAGGAACATCGCATACATCAGAACAGCGATGGCTGGGGTCACCCAGGCTTGCAAATGGCTGGCGGCGGCAGGGGCCAGCATGCCAAGAGCCGCGGCCGCGATGACGGCGGCGAAGTAGATCGGGACTTGCCGGGTTTCGAGTTGGTCGCGGGTCAAAAGAGACATCCTGTGCCGAGGTCAAAAGCGTGTGCACAGGATAATGACTCGGATGCGCTCAGGCGCAACACTAGTAAGGTCGTTATCACTATCCTGTTTCGGCGAGGGCCTCACTGCTTCGCTTTTTGCCTGGGTTGGACGATCCAGCTTTTACGCTCGCATCCTGCCGTAGCATCGGCCCTATGCTTGACGGTGCGCTGTGCTGTAGCTGCGCAGCATCGAACCACACCGGCCACGAACTCTGGTGGCGGCTCTCGGCGCTGATGCAGGGGATCAGCCGTTGCGTGAGCACGGCGGTTTGCCTCACCGCCACGGCAGTGCGGTACTTGACGCTGTGGATGCATTCGCGGTCGCCGAACTCGCAGCGGTTCAGTGTGGTGCCGCCGCAGGGGCCGTTGGCCAGGCCTTTGGGGCAGGTCTCCGGGCAGATGTACAGAGTGTCTTCCAGGCGGCAGCGGCCACAGGTGTCGCAACCCACCAGTGGGCGCTTGGCGCTGCGTTCCAGACGGTGCAAAACGCGAGCGCCAGTGGCGGTGGCCCACAACGGTTGCCGTACCGCCCAGCCAAAGGTCTTGCTTAACCAGTTGTCACGGCTGAACAACAGCGCATGCGCGCCGTGCAGCAGATGGTAACGAGCCTTTTCCTTGAGCGAGGCGTTGCTGCGGGTTTCGCCCAAACGCCAGTTGCCTTCCGGCGGGTGAAAGGTCACGGCGGGCAGGCCCGGCATCTGCCAGCTCGCCGCCCATTCAGGGGCCCACTGTTCGAGGGTGTGCAGACGGTTTTGCCAATGTTCCAGGCGTGCCTCAAGGGTAACCAGTTGCTCGAGTGCGTGAATGCCCGACAGGTGCACCCCGGCGTAGCCCATCAGTTTGACCCCGATGATCTGCAGGGCCAGGCGATCGACACTGCGGGCCTGGGCGTAGGCCTTGGAGACGGCTGCCTCGGCTTCGAGCATGTCCAGCATCGATGGCGTCACCGTCACCCCCGCAACATGTTCGAGCATCGCGGCGCGGCCGTGGGTCAAGCTCATCAGGCAGGCCAGCAGCGGCTTGGGTTGGGCCTGACGCTGCATCCATTGCAGCGCTTCGTGGTGCTTGCCGGCATCGAAGCCCAGTTGCAGGGTGAGGAAGTCAGCGCCTGCGGCGAGTTTTTTCTCAGCCTTGCAGTACTGTGCGCCGCCTTCTTCCTCGCGGTATTTGAACGGATTGAGTGCGGCGCCCAGGAGCAGGTGCGGGCCGGCCTGGCGGGCGATCTGCAACGCAGCGACCGACTCCAGGTAGCGCACCGGGCGTTCGCCGGGTTGGTGGCCGGGCAAGCGGTCGCCAGTGAGAATCAGCAGTTGTTCCTGACCGCTAGCTTGCATGCGCTGCAGTTGCGCCAGCAGATCATGGCGCTCGCGGTTTTTGCCGGAGAAATGCGTCAGGGCCGGCAACGGCGTGGCGAAGCTGTCCAAGGCATCGAGCGGAGAGAGGTCCAGGGCGCTGGCCACACGGTCACCGATGGCCACGGTCAGCGGCCAGCCGCACAGCTGCCGGCGATCCATGATCGCCTGCATGGCGGCGAAACGCTCAGCGCTAGGTTTGGGCACGAACTCCATCACACAGACGAAGGTGCGGTCGTGCAGCGCGGTTCTCAGCAAGCTCATGGCGCTGTATCACCTGGTCGGGTCAGGGTTGCATTGTCCGTTGGGCGTGGGCTCGAAGGGTTGTCCGGGGGCGCAAGGTGGTGCTCTGAACGAGACATCGACCCGGCTATTCGATCATGAATGGAACTTGATTTCATCTCAAAATAAATGAGTTTGTCTCAAGATGAGGACACGCAGACAATTGCCCTCATCATTTTCACGCATTCTGAGGGACAAGACATGGCACTGGCACACAACCTGGGTTTTCCGCGCATCGGCCGCGACCGCGAGCTGAAGAAGGCCCAGGAAGCCTTCTGGAAGGGCGAGCTCGATGAAGCCGGCCTGCGTGCGGTTGGCCGCGAGCTGCGTGCCAGCCATTGGCAGGTGCAAAAGGATGCCGGCATCGAGTTGTTGCCGGTCGGAGACTTCGCCTGGTACGACCAGGTACTGACTCACTCGCTGACCTTCGGCGTGATCCCGCAGCGCTTCCGTGACCACGACGGCGCCAAGCCCAACCTGCAAACCCTCTTCGCCATGGCCCGTGGTGCTGTTGCCGGTCACGGTGCCGGTGGTTGCTGCGGCGGGGCCCATGCCCAGGAAATGACCAAATGGTTCGACACCAACTACCACTACCTGGTCCCCGAGTTCACCGAAGACCAGACCTTCGCCCTGAGCTGGGAGCAGTTGTTCGACGAGGTCGAGGAGGCCAAGGCCTTGGGACATGCGGTCAAGCCGGTGGTGATCGGTCCGCTGACCTACCTGTGGTTGGGCAAGACCAAGGGTAGCGAATTCGACAAGCTGGACCTGGTCGATCGCCTGCTGCCGCTGTATGACCAGATCTTCAACCGCCTGGCTGCGCAAGGCGTGGAATGGGTGCAGATCGACGAGCCGATCCTGGTGCTGGACCTGCCGCAGGAATGGAAAAACGCCTACGAGCGCGTTTACAACATCCTGCAGCGTGCACCGCTGAAAAAGCTGATTGCCACCTACTTCGGCGGCCTGGAGGAAAACCTCGGCCTGGCGGCCAACCTGCCAGTCGATGGGCTGCACATCGACCTGGTGCGCGCGCCTGATCAGTATCCGACCATCCTCGACCGTCTGCCGGCCTACAAGATCCTCTCCCTGGGACTGGTCAACGGTCGCAACGTCTGGGCCTGCGACCTGGAAAAAGCGCTAGCCGTGCTGCAACACGCTGCCGAGCGCCTGGGTGAGCGTCTGTGGGTCGCGCCGTCCTGTTCGCTGCTGCACAGCCCGGTGGACCTGGCCCGTGAAGATCAGCTCGATGCCGAGCTCAAGGGCTGGCTGGCCTTCGCCGTGCAGAAGTGTCAGGAGGTGGCGTTGCTGACCCAGGCGATCGATCAGCCAGACGCTGCCCAGGTGGTCGCTGCCCTCGAGCGCAGTCGCGCCATTCAGGCCAGCCGCGCGGCCTCGCCACGGATTCACAAGCCTGCCGTGCAGGCGCGCCTGGCCGCCATAAAGCCCGCCGACAGCCAGCGTCACTCGGCCTTCGCGCAACGCATCGCCAAGCAGCGCGCGGGCCTGAATCTGCCGGCCTACCCGACCACCACCATCGGCTCGTTCCCGCAGACCTCGGCCATTCGCTTGGCGCGCCAGGCCTTCAAACAGGGCAAGCTGACCGAGGGCGACTATGTCGAGGCCATGCACAGCGAGATCCGCCATGCCGTGCAGATCCAGGAGAACCTGGGCCTGGATGTGCTGGTGCACGGCGAGGCCGAGCGCAACGACATGGTCGAGTACTTCGCCGAGCAGCTCGATGGCTACCTGTTCACCCGCTTCGGCTGGGTGCAGAGCTACGGCTCGCGTTGTGTGAAACCGGCGATCATCTTCGCTGACCTGAGTCGCCCCAAGGCCATGACAGTGGAGTGGATCAAGTACGCCCAAGGCCTGACCGGCAAAGTGATGAAGGGCATGCTGACCGGTCCGGTGACCATGCTGATGTGGTCGTTCCCGCGTGAGGATGTGAGCCGCGAAGTGCAGGCCCGGCAGCTGGCGCTGGCGATTCGCGACGAGGTGGTCGACCTGGAGGCTGCCGGTATTCGCATCGTCCAGATCGACGAAGCTGCGTTCCGTGAGGGCCTGCCACTGCGCCGGGGGGCCTGGGCGCAATACCTGGAGTGGGCCACCGAAGCGTTCCGCCTGTGTGCGTCTGGAGTACGTGATGAAACGCAGATTCACACCCACATGTGCTACAGCGAGTTCAACGATGTGATCGAGTCGATCGCGGCGATGGATGCCGATGTGATCACCATCGAGACATCCCGTTCGGACATGGAGTTGCTGGAGGCCTTCGAGCGCTTTGCCTACCCCAACGAGATCGGGCCGGGGGTGTATGACATCCACTCGCCACGGGTGCCTAGCCGCGAAGAGATGGTGGCGCTGCTGCGCAAGGCGGCACAGCGTATTCCGGCCGAGCGGTTGTGGGTCAACCCTGATTGCGGGCTGAAGACCCGCGGCTGGGCGGAAACCGAGGCGGCGTTGGTGAACATGGTCGCGGCGGCGCGGGAGTTGCGGGCGGCGCTGGCCTGACGGGGACCGCGCTGGATGGCACGGGCTTCGCCCGTGTTCGCGGGACAAGCCCGCTCCCACAGGTACCCCATGGTTCTTGAAACCTGCATAGATCTCCCACAGGTACCCCATGGTTCTTGAAACCTGCATGGATCTACCACAGGTACCCTACGGTTCTTGAAACCTGCATAGATCTGTGGGAGCGGCGGTGCGGCGCCCCGACTTGCCCCGCGAACACCGGCAACGCCGGTGCCAGTCAGCGCTCGATCGCCAGTGCCACGCCTTGGCCACCGCCGATGCACAACGTGGCCAAGCCTTTCTTGGCATCGCGCTTGATCATCTCGTGCAGCAGGGTCACCAGGACCCGGCAGCCCGAGGCGCCGATCGGGTGACCCAGGGCGATCGCCCCGCCGTTGACGTTGACCCGCGTCGAATCCCACTCCAACGCCTTGCCTACCGACAACGCCTGGGCGGCGAAGGCTTCGTTGGCCTCGATCAGATCCAGATCGGCCAGGGCCCAACCGGCCTTGTCCAGGCAGCGCTGGGTCGCCGAAACCGGGCCGATGCCCATGATCGCCGGATCCACGCCAGCGCTGGCATAGGCGGCGATGCGGGCCAGCACCGGCAGGCCCAGGGCCTTGGCCTTCGCCGCGCTCATCATCAGCACCGCCGCCGCGCCATCGTTGAGGCTAGAGGCATTGCCGGCGGTCACGCTGCCGTCCTTCTTGAACGCCGGACGCAGCTTGGCCAGGGACTCGGCAGTGGTGTCGGCGCGGGGTTGTTCGTCGCGTGCGAAAATCTTCGGCTCGCCCTTTTTCTGCGGCAGCACGATCGGGGTGATCTCATCACTGAAACGCCCAGCCTCGATGGCGGCCACAGCCTTGCGCTGCGACTCGGCGGCGAACGCATCCTGCTGTTCACGGGTCAGGCCGTACTGCTCGACCAGGTTCTCGGCGGTGATGCCCATGTGATAGTCGTTGAAGGCATCCCACAAGCCGTCGGTGATCATGCTGTCGATCAGCTGACCATGGCCCATGCGCTGGCCGGTACGGGCCGAGGGCAGGACATAGGGCGACAGGCTCATGTTTTCCTGGCCACCGGCGATCACCACCTCTGCATCGCCACAGCGGATGGCCTGGGCAGCCAGGTGCAGGGCCTTGAGGCCCGAGCCGCAGACCTTGTTCAGGGTCAGCGCCGGTACGCTGTAGGGCAGGCCGGCCTTGATCGCGGCCTGGCGCGCCGGATTCTGTCCGGCACCGGCGGTGAGCACCTGGCCGAGGATCACTTCATCGACCTGCGCCGGGTCCAGCTGGGTTTGCTGCAGCAACTGCTTGATCACCGCTGCACCCAGGTCGACGGCAGGTACGTTGGCCAAGGCGCCCTGGAAGCTGCCGATGGCGGTGCGGGTTGCGGCGACGATGACCACGTCGTTCATATTGTTGTTCTCCGTGCAGGGTGGTGCGCCGCGAGGGCGCGGTATGTCGCCAGCATCGATGGGTTTGGCTGATTTGTTAAGTTTGTTTTTCTGCACGATTGATGTGAAAAACCAATCAATCCTGCCCGTGATCGGGCGGCGAAGAGGCCCGAGTCCGCATGGGCATCAGGCGCCCAGCGGTGTCGCATCGAGGCGACCGCGCTTTCGATCGCCCCCGTCAGCCCTTAATATGTGTCGGATAACCTGCGGGGGTAGTCTCACCCTCTGATCAAACGGAATCGCCGCTGGCGGCGCTTCCCCGGCATAAACCTGACGAGGTACAGACATTGGCCATCATTCATCCTAAGGTCCGCGGTTTCATCTGCACCACGACCCATCCGAAGGGCTGCGAGCTCAACGTCCGTGACCAGATCGAAGCCACCCGCAAGCTGGGCGTGCGCGAGGATGGCCCGAAGAAGGTCCTGGTCATCGGTGCTTCCAGCGGCTACGGCCTGGCAGCCCGTATCACTGCAGCCTTCGGCTTCAAGGCCGACACCCTGGGCGTGTTCTTCGAAAAGCCTGGCACCGAGACCAAGGCCGGCACCGCAGGCTGGTACAACGCCGCCGCGTTCGACAAGTTCGCCAAGGCCGAGGGCCTGTACAGCAAGTCGATCAACGGTGACGCCTTCTCCGACGAGGCCCGGGCCAAGGTCATCGAGCTGATCAAGAACGACATGGGCGGCAAGGTCGACCTGGTGATCTACTCCCTGGCTTCGCCAGTGCGCAAGCTGCCACAGACCGGTGAACTGGTGCGCTCGGCGCTCAAGCCGATTGGCCAGCCGTACAAGTCGACCGCCATCGACACCAACAAGGACACCATCATCGAGGCCAGCATCGAGCCGGCCACCGAGCAGGAAATCGCCGACACCGTCACCGTCATGGGTGGCCAGGACTGGCAGCTGTGGATCGACGCCCTGGCCGGCGCTGACGTGCTGGCCGAAGGCGCCCGTACCGTGGCCTTCAGCTACATCGGCACCGAGATCACCTGGCCGATCTACTGGCACGGCGCTCTGGGTCAAGCCAAGCAGGATCTGGACGAGACCGCGCTGCGTCTGGACCAGAAGCTGGCCAGCGAAGTCAAGGGCGGCGCCAACGTGGCCGTGCTCAAATCGGTAGTGACCCAGGCCAGCTCGGCCATTCCGGTGATGCCGCTGTACCTGTCGATGGTCTTCAAGATCATGCAGGAAAAAGGTGTGCACGAAGGCACACAGGACCAGCTCGACCGCATGTTCCGCGAGCGCATGTACCGTGCCGACGGCCAGCCGGCCGAGGTCGACGAGAAGCAGCGCCTGCGCCTGGACGACTGGGAACTGCGTGACGACGTTCAGGACGCCTGCAAGGCCATGTGGCCACAGGTGACTACCGAGAACCTGTTCCAGCTGACCGACTACGCCGGTTACAAGAAGCAGTTCCTCAACCTGTTCGGCTTCGAGCGTGCTGACGTCAATTACGACGAAGATGTGGCGACCGACGTACGGTTCGACTGCGTCGAGCTGTAAGCAAGTCTTTGACCGGACACCTGTTTTGCTCAGGTGTCCGGTTTTGTTCCAACTCCGTTAACATTCTGCAACACTTCTGCTGCTGGCTAATTGATATGGCCGCCATCTATACCGCTTCTTGGGGCTGGGCAATAACGCCGGGGCCGAGGAGGCGTGCATGCGTGTACTGCGTCAACTTCAAGAGCGAATCAAGCGCAAAGGGTTCAAGCGTACCTTCAAGACGCTGTTCGAACGCTATGTGTTCTTCCACTGGGAATTGCTCTGGATGGAGCGTGATCTGATCACGCCGGTTCCGCCCTGCACGCTCAAAGAGCATCCGCCAGTGACGCTGGTGCAGATCACTCCAGGTAACGCCGATGCCTTCGCCCGGCACTTCGGCGACCGTGTCGAAACCATGCGCGAACTGGCAGCCGACGGCCACACCGGGCACATGTACCTGGACGAGCAGGGCGATGCAGTAGCGTTCATCTGGGCCAGCGTGGTCGACTATCACGACAAGCATTACTACGGCTGCACCTTCCCGGTGAAGCCGGGCGAGTTCTTCGAATTCGGCGGCGAGATGATCCGCCGCTACTTTGGTAGCGAGCTGTCGGTCACCGCCCAGGTCGAACTGTGGAACGCCATGCGCGAGAAGGGCTGTCACAAGGTGGTGGACGTAGTCGAGACGCACAACGTGCCCGCCATGAAGTTACATCTGCGCATGGGTTACCACGAGCAGGGACGGGTGATGCACGTCTACGGCCTGTTCGGACGCTTCAAGCTGTTTCGCGAAACCCGCTACCACGGCTCGCGCCTGGAAGTACTGCGCAAGCCGGGCGTGGCGCGGGCATTGCCCAGTGCTTGAATACCCAGTGACCCATTCCAGGGTTTGATGCTAGCGTTGGCGCACAACGAACGAGTGCGCGCCATGAGCAGCCTGAACCAACCCGCCACGCCTTTTCGCCAGCCCGCCGCCGACGGCTATAGCCTCGGCGGCTTCTGCTGGCGGCATGCGGCACACGACCCCCAGCGGCCACTGGTGATCATCAATGCCGCCACCTCGGTGCGCTGCCGCTACTATTCACGTTTTGCCGACTTCCTGTTCGCCCAAGGCTGCGACGTGCTGACGTATGACTACCGCGGCATAGGTGAGTCGCGTCCCGATTCGTTGCGCGGTTTCCAGGCGTCCTGGAGCGATTGGGGGCGTCTGGATTTCGAAGCCATGCTGGCGTATGCCGAGCAGCACTTTCCCGGCCAACCGGTAGATGTGGTGGGGCACAGCTTCGGCGGTTGCGCAGTCGGCCTGGCGCCTTCGGCGCATCAGGTGCGGCGGGTGGTGATGGTGGGCGCGCAGTTTGCCTACTGGCGCGACTATGCCGCCGATCAACGTTGGCGGCTGTTGGGTAAATGGCATGTGTTGATGCCGCTGCTCACCGGGATGTTCGGGTATTTCCCCGGCAAGCGCCTGGGCTGGATGGAAGACACACCTGCTGGCGTGGTACGGGATTGGACCACGCGCACCCCGCGTTACGAACGGCGGCCCAGCGGGCGCCTGCTGCCAGCCGCGCCGTTCGTCCACGTAAGCGCCGCGACCCTGGCCATCAGCCTGACAGACGACCCGTTCGGCACGGTGGCCGCCACGGAGCGCCTGCTGAGTTACCTGGCCCACGCCGGGCCAGTGCACCTGCGTCTTGCGCCTGTGGATATCTCAGTGGGCGAGATCGGGCACTTCGCATTCTTCCACGATCGCTTCCGCGACAGCCTATGGCCGATTGCGCTGCAATGGTTGCAGCGTGGCGAACTGCAAGCGGGAGGGCCGGGGCAGGTCATCGCCTGAGCGGTGCCAGCACCGGCCCTTGGAGCATCAGGCGTTGCGCGACAGCGGCTGGGCGGCGAACTTCACGCCGGCCAGGCCGTGCTGGATCAAGGCACGGATGTTGGCGTGATCGCTGCCTTCGGGGGTGGCCTGCACGCTGCGGTAGTGCTCGCCGAAGGCCAGCAGGGCCTCCTGGTCGCTGAGGCCTTCCAGTAGGGCCAGGCCCAGGGTCTTGCACGAGCCTTCATTCTGCCCGGCAGCATTTTCCACGCCGCCGTTGTTGAACGCTTGAGGTTGGTAGCTGTAGTTCGCGGCAATGAAGGCCAGGGTGTCGGCGAAGACATGTTGGCCGCTGGCCAGGCTGGCGCGCAGGGTGTTCAGATCAGTCACGCGGTTTTCCTTTTTCGAACGCCGCTTGTTGCTCGGCGCTGGCTTCTTTCTGGTATTGGGATTTCCACTCGGCGTAAGGCATGCCGTACACCGCTTCACGTGCGTCATCCAGGCTCAGGTCGATCTGACGCTCGTCGGCAGCGGCCTTATACCACTTGGACAGGCAGTTACGGCAGAAGCCGGAGAGGTTCATCAAGTCGATGTTCTGCACGTCGGTACGGTTCTGCAGATGTTCGACCAGGCGCCGGAACGCGGCGGCTTCGAGTTCGAGCTGTTGTTGGGAGGTCATGGTGTTCTCTCAGGTCATGCGGTTCTTCAGGTGGCGGCCACCGTTGATGACCACCTGGCTGCCGGTGCTGTACTGGCTGGCGAGCAGGTACTGGACCGTTTCGATCAGGGGGCCGGCGCCGGGTTCGAATTCCAGCAAGGCCTTCTTCAGGGTCTGCTGGCGGTAGGCCTCGTCGCCGCCTTCCTTGAGGATCAGCAGGCCGGGCAGGATACCGTTGACGTGCACGAGCGGCGCGTACTTTTCAGCGAAGGACAATACCATGTTCTGCAACGCCGCCTTGGTCGCAGCGTAGCCGATGTGGCTCTTGCTGCCCCGTGACGAGGTCTCGTCGCAGATGTGGATGATATCCGCCTTGCCAGCCGTCTTGCCGGTCTTGGCCAATAGCTCGCCGAGCGCCAGGTTGAGGTGGTAGGGCGCCTCGACATGCAGGCGGAACATGGTCTCGAGGTTGTCCAGGCCGTCGTCCAGCCACAGCGAAGCATTGTGGATGACTGCGCGCAAACCATCGTAATGGCTGAGCAGGTGGTCGATCAGGGCCTGTCGGTCGCCGGCCTGGCACAGGTCGGCCTGGAACTGCACGATGTTCGGGTGGACCGGTTGCGCTTGCACGGTGCGGCTGGCGGTAACCACGGTATGGCCGGCCTGCGCCAGCTCGAGCGCCAGGGCCAGGCCGACACGCTGGCTGGCACCGGTGATGAGGATTGGGCTGTTCATGTCGGGGCGGTCAACTTGTCTGTCGTTTCATCGATGACCCAGCATACCCGAACTGTTTCCCTCTTGTATGGCCTGGCAGGGGGCTGCGTCAGCGATTCGGCCCTGCGACGTGAACCGACGTAGTAAACTACCCTTCCCATTCACGTGTACAGGAGGCCAGGTAGATGAACAACCAGGTTTCGGCCGTGCTCGATGAGGCAGGACTGGAGCGCCAGGACCTGTTTCCCATTCGTGAAGTCGCTCGGCTCACCGGCGTCAACCCGGTCACCCTGCGTGCCTGGGAGCGGCGCTATGGGCTGATCCAGCCCACCCGTACCGACAGCGGTCATCGCCTGTATTCCCAAGCCGATATCGAAGACATCCGGCGCATTCTCGGCTGGCTGGAACGTGGCGTCACGGTGAGCAAGGTGGGCAGCATCCTCGCCCGTGATCGCGCTCGCCTCGACGCCGGCCCCGCCCACGGCCCCGCCGCGCTGCGCCTGCAGGCGCAAGTGCGCGAAGTGGTGCGGCGCTTCGATTCTGCGCAGCTTGGCAGTTTGTTCGACCAGGTATTCGCCAGCCACACCCTCGACCAAGTGTTCGCCGAGGTATTCATGCCGGTCTGGCATGGCCTGGCGGCTGCACAGGGCACTTTCGGACAAGCCAGCGAATGGCTGTTTCTCGACCAGTTCCTGCGTACCCGTGTGCAGGCCAGGCTGCAGTTGTTGCACACCTCGCGTGCTCAACGGGTCGTGCTGGCACCCTTGAGCGGGCAATGCCGGGAATTGGAGCTGCTGGTGGCGAGCCTGCAGTTGAGTGGGGATGAAATCGAGGTCATGCCGTTGTCGTCTGGGCAGCCCATGGACGAGCTGGCGCTGGTCTGCGAGTGGCTCAAGCCGGATGCACTGATCCTGTTCTCCAACCAGTCGCCTGGCGTGGCGCTGAACAAACGTCTCGCGCGCTTGCTGGCAACCCTGGACTGCCCGGTGTTATTGGCCGGTGAGGCGGCGGAAATGGCCCAGGAAAGCGTGGCTGGCAGTCCGGTGGCTTGCCTTGGCGCCGAGGGCGCGTTGATGCGCCGACGCCTGGCGCGCTGTATGGCGGGTCAGCTAGACAGCTGAGCGTGCAGCTCGGGGTGCGCCTGACGATGGGCCTGGAGAATATAGTCGCGCAGCCGCTCGACTTCGCCGGCCCGGGTCGGGCTCAGGTCATAGGCAGCGAGGTCGGGGCCAATGCGCCGGCGCAACTCGCCACGCAGAAGGACCGCTGGGATGCCGGCTGGAGCGAAGTGCAGTTCGAACTGCGCTGGGGCCTCTGGCAGTCCGCGGACTTCGAGCAGCGCACCGCGGAAGGAAATATCCCGTACCCACAGGCCGCTGGCCTGGCCATTGATGTCGAGCAAGGCGCTGGGTTCATCCATCGACAACCGCCAGGCGCGCAGCAGCGGGCCGTCCTCGTAGATTTCCGGTGAGCCCAGTTGCAGGTGTACCGCGTGGAATTCGTCTTCGACCAACTGCAGCGGGAAGCTGATCTGCTGATTGTTGAACTGTGCCTGTAGGGTGACCTGCTCGTTGGCCACCAGGCGGGCCAACAACGATTGGATGCGGCGGTCGCCATTGACCAGCAGGCCGGCCATGGGGTCGGTCTGGTTCAGTTGCGGCATGTGCTGCATGTCCTGGATGAAATCCAGTTCGTCCTGGGTCAGGAGCGCTTCTGCGTGCATGATCGAACTCTGCGGTGACGATTTCTTCTTTGGCATGGACCGTGCCCGATCGGTTTGGTTCAGCTGCGTTCGTCGGTTTTACCGCCGGCGCGGCACTCGGCCAGCTGTCGCTCCAACTCGACCTGGCGACTGACGTCCTTCTGGATGCCGATGTAGTACAGGCATTGATCGCCTTCATGGCGAACCGGAGTGATCGACAGTTCGTTCCAGAACAGGCTGCCATCCTTGCGGTAGTTGCGCAGCACTTCACGGCACGGGCGACCCTCGGCCAGGGCCTTGCGGATGCGGGTGCGGCTCAGCTGGTCGCGGTCGTCCCCTTGCAGGAAGCGGCAATCCTGATAGAGGACATCGTCGAGGCTATAGCCGGTCAGGCGCTCGAAGGCGGGATTGGCGTAGATCAGGATGGTGTCGTCGCCTTCCTGTTCGGCGATCACGATGCCATCGTTGGACGCATCGACCATTGATTGCAGCAGGTGTGCATTGATCATGTTCGTGCCATTGGGCGAGTGGGGGACTTTGGTAGAGGCGGCCTTTTGCCAGCCGCGGATGCTAGTATCCTACGTTTTTGGTCAGTTTCGGAATCCTCTCACCCATGAAAGTCGCCATTATTTCCGGTTCGGTCTATGGCACCGCCGAAGAAGTCGCACGCCACGCCCAGGGTCTGCTCAAGGCTCAGGGTTTCGACGCCTGGCACGCTGCACGGACAACCCAGCAGGACATCGAAGGCTTCGCCCCAGAGGCTGTTCTGGTGGTGACTTCGACCACCGGTATGGGAGAGCTGCCAGACAACCTCATGCCGCTGTACAGCACCCTGCGCGACACCTTGCCAGCCGCCTGGCGCGGCCTGCCTGGCGCGGTGCTCGCCCTGGGCGATTCCAGCTATGGCGACACCTACTGCGGCGGGGGCGAACAGGTGCGTGAATTGTTTGCCGAGATGGGGGTGCGGGAAGTGCTGCCCATGTTACGCCTGGATGCCAGCGAGACCGTCACCCCCGAAGCCGATGCCGAACCCTGGCTGGCCGAGTTTGCCCAGGCGCTGCGCACCTGAGCTTCAGCCCTGTTCTCGCAACAGCGCCAACCAAGCCTGGGCCGCCCGCGATAGATAGGCACCCCGCCGCCAGATGAAGGCGATGTCCCAGCGCAGGTCGTCTGGCGCGCGCAGCGGCACGCGCACCACCCCGGGGCGTTCCAGCGCTTGTGCCACCACCCGGGGCAGCAGCACCACCCCCTGGCCTGCGGCCACCAGCGCCGCGAGAAAGTCCGCCTGGCCGCTGCGCCCACCTTCCTGGGGCGTGAAACCCTGCTGCTGACAAGCCTTGAGCAGGCGGTCGTTGAGCACAAAGCTGCGTTGGTACAACAGAAACGGCGTATCGGCCAATTGCCGCAGGGCCACGTCGGCACTGCTGGCCAGGGTGTGATCGGCTGGCAGCAGAGCGTCCAGCGGTTCGTTGCAGAACGGCTGGTAGTCGAAATCCGGGTCGCTGGGCGTGAGGCTGCCGCCCAGTTCCAATTCGCCGCTGCGCACTGCTTGCTCGACACTGCGGCTGCCGCCTTCGAGCAATTGGATGGCGATGTTCGGATGGCGCCGTCGGTACTCGGCGAACAATCCGGCGAACAAGGCATCGCTGCCCAGCATCGGTAAGCCCAGGCGCAGTTCACCACGGAGCATCTGGCTGAGGTCATCGAGCTCGGCGAGCAGTGCCTGGCGTTGGCGCAGCAATGCCTCGCCGCGTTCGAGGACGATGCGTCCGGCTGCCGTCAGGTGCAGGTGCGATGCCTGGCGCTCAAGCAGTGGCTGGCCCACATCTTGCTCTAGTTGGGCCACTTGCTTGCTCACGGCCGATTGACTGATGTGCAGTGTTTGCGCCGCCTGGGTGAAGCCCCCGCGGTGCACCACTTCGATGAAGCTTCGCAGCTGTTTGAATTCCATGCTTTGAATTCCATTATGGAATGGCGTTCAGTCTAACAATTCGCTTCTGGCCTAGGTGGGTAGATTTTACAATGCGAGCGTGTCGAGGAAGCCTGCCCATGAAACCTGCATTACTTAGAAAGATTGCCCGTCTGCTCGCTGAACTGGCGGTGTTGCTGGCGCTGTTCCTGTTAGGCGGGCAGCTTGCCGCTTGGCTGGGCTGGCCCATCCCCGGCGGGGTGATGGGCTTGGCGATGCTTCTGTTGGCGTTCGCTTGTGGTCTGGTAAAGCCCGCCACCCTGCAATTAGGCGCCGGCTGGCTGATGGCCGAAATGCTGCTGTTCTTCATCCCCGCGTTGATGAGCCTGCTTGACTATGGCGTTTTGCTGCGCAACGAAGGGTGGCGCATCCTGCTGGTGATTGCGCTGAGCACCCTGCTGGTGATGGTGGTCACCGCCGGCACGGTCGAGCTGGTGTGCCGCTGGAGATTACGCCATGAGCCTTGAACCCATGCCGCTGTTCTGGCTCGCCCTGACCCTGCTGGCCTACCTGGGCAGTCGCTGGCTGTACCGACGCAGTGGCCGCTATCTGTTCTCGCCGCTGATCCTGGTGCCGACCCTGTTGCTGGCGGTGGCCGTGCCTCTGCATACCGCCTATGCCGAATACGCCCGCAATACCCACTGGCTGATGGGCGTCCTGGGCCCGGTGACCGTCGCCTTCGCCGTGCCGATCTGGCAACAGCGGACATTGCTGGCGCGGCATTGGCCGGCCTTGCTGATCGGCATGCTGGCGGGCAGCGCAGCATCGATCGGCAGTTCTTGGGGGCTGGCGCATCTGTTGGCACTGGATACCACCACGAGCCTGTCGTTGGTACCGCGCTCGATCACCACGCCGTTTGCCATGCCGGTGGCCGAAGACCTGGGGGGCGTGCCGGAACTGACTGCAGTGTTCGTGATGTTTACCGGTGTGCTCGGTGCTCTGTTCGGCGGTGTCCTGCTGCGCTACCTGCCGCTGCGTACGCCACTGGCCCGCGGCGCCCTGTTCGGTGTCGGCGCCCATGGCGCCGGTGTCAGCCGTGCGCAGGAGGTTGGAGGCGAGGAAGGCTCGGTGGCCGGACTGGTGATGGTCCTGACCGGCCTCCTCAACTTGTTGGCCGCACCGCTGGTGGCGATGGCGCTCTGACCGTTCGAGCCACTGACTCGCTCAGTCATCAAGCTGGCTGGAAACGCAAGTTTCTCTGCCGCAGCCGCTGGTTAGACTTGCCTCGACATAGAGCACAAGAAAGTGCCGAGGTGACATGCAATGACCGCAGCCTTGCCGTATTTCTTCAACCAATTCCAACCGAGGCCAGTGTGATGCCTTTGGCCGAGATCCCACTGTGTGTGTGGCGAACCCGGGGCCAGAGCTTCTCCTTTCGGGGCCAGCACATTCGCTATTGGACGGCGGGGCAGGGCGAACCTCTGTTGCTGCTACACGGTTTTCCGACTGCCAGTTGGGACTGGCACTATCTGTGGGCGCCGCTTGCCCAGCGTTTTCGCCTGATCGCCTGCGATATGCTCGGCTTCGGCGACTCGTCCAAACCGCTTGGTCACGACTACAGCCTGATGGAGCAGGCTGACCTGCAGCAGGCTTTGCTTGCGCATCTGCACATCGACCTGCCGGTTCACCTGCTGGCCCACGACTACGGCGGCAGCGTGGCCCAGGAATTGTTGGCTCGTCACCATGAGCAGCGCGCCGAGATCGCCAGTTGCGTGTTTCTCAACAGCGGTCTGTTCCCCGAGAGCTGTCAGGTGCTGTGGGTGCAGAAGCTGCTGTTGAGCCCGCTGGGCTGGTTGGTGGGGCGCTCGTTCGGACGTGATGATCTGGTGCGCAACGTCAGCCAGATCTATGGGCCCTGTACCCACCCCAGCGAAAGCGCGTTGGACGATTGCTGGAGCCTGATCACCTCGAACCGGGGCCAGCGTATCCTGCACAAACTGGTGGGCTACCTGCCCGAGCGGCGGCTGAACCGTGAACGTTGGGTGGGGGCGCTGCAGCGCGATGGCGTGCCACTGCGCATGATCAATGGTGTGGTCGATCCGGTGTCGGGGGCCCGTATGGTCGAACGCTATCGGCAATTGGTTCCGGATGCTGACGTCGTGCAACTGCAAGGTATAGGGCATTACCCGCATACCGAGGCGCCGGTACAGGTGCTAAGGCACTACCTGGCCTTTCGTGAGCAGCTCCTGAGCGTCGGTGAGCCGTTGGTGGCTTTGTCTTGATTTTGCGCTGGGGCTGTCAGGTGCGCTTGAGAATGGTGGTGCCGCGGAAATCGAGCGCCGCGCGGGCGGCGCTCGATCCCACAGCCGCCAACTACCTTACGGCAGGCATAAAAAAAGCCGCTGCAAGCGCAGCGGCCAATCGAGACGTTAGATCAAGGAGCTTCAAAATCAACGTCGGTGAACCTCGCAGGCCTGAAAGGCGGGGGGGAGAGCCCTTCGTGCCGGCCAGTGAGTCAAGGATAAGCGGTTGATCCTCTAGGAAAAATGGCCGCTTGTGACATTCACCTTTACGTTTTGGGTAAAAGTCCAGGCTCCGCTCAGGCGGTCGGCGAATACCCCATGCGCCAGCTCGTTTCTCGCGCCGCAGCCTGCAGTTGCTGGGCCGCTGGGCCCTGTTCGTCGGCATGGAAGATCGAGGTCGGGCCCACTACGGTCATCACCGCGGCGATGTCGCCCATGGCGTTGAACACCGGTGCCGACAAGGCATCCACCCCAGGCATCAGCAGACCATGCACATGGTGCAGGCCGCGCTCGCGGATGCCGGTCAGCAAGGCCTGGTAATCGGCAACGCTTTGTCCCAGCGCGTCCAGCTCGCGGTCCCGCAATTCGATGGTTTCGCGCTCCGGCAGGTAGCTGGCGAACACCAGCCCGGTACTCGAACTGAGCAAGGGCAGCACCGAGCCGATCTGCGTCACCACCGTGACCGCACGCACCGCGGGCTCGATGGTCACCACGGTCGGGCCCTGGTTGCCCCATACCGCCAGAAAACAACTTTCGTTGAGCGCATCACGCAGCTGGGACAATGGCAGTGCGGCGACCTTCAGCACATCGATGCTGCCCAGTGCTGCAAGGCCCACGCGCAGGGCCTCGCGCCCCAGACCGTAGTGGTTGGTGGCAGCGTCCTGCTCGGCGAAGCCACTGGCGATCAGTGCCTGCAGATAGCGGTGAACCTTGCTCGCCGGCATCTGCACATGTTCCGCCAGGCGCGACAGCGAGGTGGACGGGGACAGCTCGGCAAGGGCCTTGAGGATATCGGTGCCGACTTCCGCCGAGCGGACTTTCTGCTTGCCGTTGTCGGCAGGGGAGCTGGCTTTGGCCATGGCGTTGAGGGTTTCCGCAGTCTTCGGGTCGCGCCTTTATAGCTTGACGTCTGCTTGCGAGCAAATTACGTTATTCGTAATCGGATTACGATAAATACAATGCAGCGTCCGGAGGCAGCGATGAACCGCGACACCGATCTTCAGTACCTGAGCGGTTTCGGCAACGAATTCGCCAGCGAAGCCCTGCCGGGAGCCCTGCCGGTGGGGCAGAACTCCCCACAGCAGGCGCCCTATGGGCTGTATGCCGAATTGCTCTCCGGCACCGCCTTCACCATGGCCCGTAGCGAGTTGCGCCGGACCTGGCTATACCGCATCCGGCCTTCGGCGCTGCACCCGCGCTTCGAGCGTTTGGCCCGCCAGCCGGTCAGTCGGCCGCTGGGCGCAGCCACGCCAAACCGACTGCGCTGGAATCCGCAGCCGATCCCCAGCGAAGCCACCGACTTCATCGAAGGTTGGCTGCCGATGGTCGCCAACGCGCCCGCTGACAAGCCGGCGGGTGTCAGCATCTATATCTACCGTGCCAACCGTTCGATGGATCGGGTGTTCTTCGATGCCGATGGCGAACTGCTCCTGGTGCCCGAGCAGGGACGCCTGCGCATTGCCACTGAACTGGGCGTGCTGGAGGTCGAACCGCAGGAAATCGCCGTGATTCCACGGGGCATGAAATTCCGCGTCGAGTTGCTCGATGGTCAGGCCCGCGGCTATATCGCCGAGAACCACGGTGCCCCGCTGCGCCTACCGGACCTGGGGCCGATCGGCAGCAACGGCCTGGCCAATCCACGTGATTTCCTCACCCCCGTGGCCCGTTACGAGGAAGCTGCCGGGCCGGTTCAACTGGTGCAGAAATTCCTCGGTGAACATTGGGCCTGCGAGCTTGCCCATTCGCCGTTGGACGTGGTCGCCTGGCATGGCAGCAACGTGCCCTACAAGTACGACCTGCGCCGATTCAACACCCTGGGTACGGTCAGCTTCGATCACCCCGATCCCTCGATCTTCACGGTGCTCACCTCGCCGACCAGCGTGCATGGTCTGGCGAACATGGACTTCGTGATCTTCCCGCCGCGCTGGATGGTGGCCGAGAAGACCTTCCGTCCGCCTTGGTTCCACCGCAACCTGATGAACGAGTTCATGGGCCTGATCCACGGTGCCTACGATGCCAAAGCCGATGGGTTCCTGCCTGGTGGAGCCTCGCTGCACGGCGTGATGAGCGCCCATGGCCCCGATGCGCAGACCTGCCACAAGGCCATCCACGCCGAACTCGCGCCGCACAAGATCGACGACACCATGGCTTTCATGTTCGAGACCAGCCAAGTGCTGCGCCCGAGCGCTGAGGCCCTCGCCTGCCCGCAATTGCAGGCCGACTACGATAGTTGCTGGGCCACCTTGCCGAGCACCTTCAACCCGAACCGGAGATAACCATGAGCCAAACCGCCATCGCCCGTAGCTGGGTCGAGCACGCCAACGGGCACCGCGACTTCCCGCTGCAGAACCTGCCGTTGGGCATCTTCAGTCGCCCGGGTGAGGCGCCGCGTTGCGGCGTGGCCATTGGCGATGCCATTCTCGATCTGGAAGCGGTGCTCGCCGCGGGCCTGTTCGAGGGGCAGGCCAAGGCCGCGGTGGAGGCCACCCAGGGCGGTGCCCTGAATGCTTTCTTCGCGCTGGGCGCCCCAGCTCGGGTCGCCCTACGCGAGCGCCTACTGGAATTGCTCGGCGAACACAGCGAGCACCAGGCGGCGCTGGCCGAAGCGCTCTACCCGGCCAGCGCCTGTCAGATGCACCTGCCGGCCAAGGTTGGCGACTACACCGATTTCTATGTCGGCATCCAGCACGCGACCAACGTCGGCAAGCTGTTCCGACCTGATAACCCGCTGCTGCCCAACTACAAGTACGTGCCCATTGGCTACCATGGCCGTGCTTCCACGTTGCGCCCGTCCGGCACCGAGGTGCGTCGGCCCAAGGGCCAGACACTGCCGGCCGGGCACACGGTGCCGACCTTCGGCCCTTGCGCACGCCTGGATTATGAACTGGAGCTGGGTATCTGGATCGGCCAGGGCAATGCGATGGGCCAGGCGATCGACATCGCCGAAGCGGGTGAACACCTAGCTGGGCTGTGCCTGCTCAACGACTGGTCGGCACGCGATATCCAGGCCTGGGAATACCAGCCGCTGGGCCCGTTCCTGTCGAAGAGCTTCATCACCACGCTGTCGCCCTGGGTGGTCACTGTCGAAGCCCTGGCACCATTCCGTCGCGCTCAGCCGGCACGTCCGCAGGGCGACCCGCAGCCATTGGAGTACCTGCTCGACGCCAAGGACCAGGCCCACGGCGCGTTCGATATCGAGCTGGAGGTATTGCTGCTGACCCAGCGTATGCGCGAACAAGGTTTACCGGCTCACCGCCTGGCCTTGAGCAATACCCTGAACATGTATTGGACCGTGGCCCAGTTGATCGCCCACCACAGCGTAAATGGCTGCCAGCTGCAACCGGGCGATCTGTTCGGCTCAGGCACCCTGTCTGGCCCGGACGCCGGTTCGTACGGCAGCTTGCTGGAAGTCACCGAGGGCGGCAAGCACCCGGTGGAGCTGGCCAGTGGAGAGGTGCGCAAGTTCCTCGAAGATGGCGACGAAGTGATCCTGCGTGCGCGCTGCACCCGTGATGGTGTGGCCAGCATCGGCTTCGGTGAATGCCGAGGCACAGTGGTCGCGGCCAACTGAGGAGGGTGTGACGATGGAGTTGTACGGCTATTACCGCTCCACTTCCTCCTATCGCGTGCGCATCGCTCTGGCGCTCAAGGGCTTGGAGTATCAGGCGGTGGCGGTGAATCTGCTCAAGGGCGAACAGCGCGACCCCGGCTACCTGGCCATGAACCCGCAAGGGCGGGTGCCGGCCTTGCGTACCGAGCAGGGCCAATTGCTGTTGCAGTCGCCGGCGATCATCGAGTACCTCGAAGAGCTGCGGCCCCAGCCCGCGCTGCTGCCGAGCGATCCGCTCGAGCGCGCCCGGGTACGGGCGGTGGCGGCGATCATCGGCTGCGATATCCACCCCCTGCACAATGTCAGTGTGCTCAATCGGCTGCGCGAAGTGGGGCAGGACGAGGTGCAGGTGAATGCCTGGATCGGCCACTGGATCGCTCAGGGGCTGGCAGCCGTCGAGCAGTTGATTGGCGAGCAGGGCTTCTGTTTTGGCGCTTCGCCGGGTTTGGCCGATCTGTACCTGATCCCCCAGGTGTACGCCGCCGAGCGTTTCAACATCGACCTTGCTGGCTATCCGCGCATTCGCCGGGTTGCGGCGCTGGCGGCGCAGCATCCGGCGTTCAGCATCGCGCACCCTGCGCGGCAGGCGGATGCCCCCGCTCAGTGAATCGAACGGTTGACCGGAGGTAGCTGGCCGATACGTTCGGCCAGCTTCAGACGCTGCACCGGATCGTCGGAAAGCAACAGTGCATGCTCCAGGTCGAAGCGTTCGGCCTGGGGGCAATCCAGGTGCTGGTAGAGCGAAGCGCGCTCCAGGTAGTCGGCGACTTGTACCGGGCCCAGTTGCATCACCCTTTCGGCGTCGACCAACGCGGCCAGGTGATTGCCTTCGCTGCTGTACAGCTGGCGCAAATTGCGAGACAGGCGCTGGAGCATCTGCTGTGGGGTGACGGCCCGCAGGTGCTCAGCGCTCAGCGTCACCTGCGGGCCGAACTGACGGGCCAGCAGTTCGCGGCAGTCGCTGGGATACAGGCGTCGACCGCCGCATGGGTCGAGCAGGTGGTCGGCACCGGGCACGCGTAGCAGAAAGTGCCCAGGAAAGCCTACGCCTTCCAATGGAATGGACAGGCGCCGGGCCAGCTCCAGGGCCAGGATGGCAAGGGTCAATGGCTGTCCGCGGCGACGTTGCAGGACTTGGTCCATCAAGGCCACCTGTGGGCGTCGGGGGTGGTATTCGTCCTGCTGGAAGCCGTGCGCGTTCAACTCGCGCAACAACGGTTGGGCGAGTTCGGCCAAGGGCAGGATGGGCAGGCGGGCGCTGATATCACGTTGCAGCTCGCGTAGTGTGGCCAGGCCGGTGGCAGGCTCCACGCTTCGATCATGCTCGACGGCGATCCACAAGGCAGCTTCCAGCAGGGCGACAGGCTCGCGTTCCAGGCAGGCCAGGCAGGATTGACGTGGATTCATGGGTTTCTCCGCACACGTCTAGATATTTAGCTCCGACAACGATTTTCGTCCAGTGGTCCGCCCGCCACGTGGTCTGTAAGACGCTGCCTATACTGGTGAGAGCACCTCTAGGGGGAGCCCGCCGATGTTCGCGCTGATGCAAAGCACCCGTACCCAGTCCCTGCACCTGTTCATCGACCCGAGCACAGGTCTGAAGGCCGTGGTTGCCATTCACAGCGAACACCTGGGGCCGGCCATGGGTGGCTGCCGCTACCTGCCTTATGCCGACGACGAAAGCGCAATGGCCGATGCCATCCGGCTTGCCCAAGGCATGAGCTTCAAAGCCGCGCTTGCAGGATTGGCGTTCGGTGGAGGCAAGGCGGTGATCATGCGCAACCCGCACGTGGAGAACCGTGCCGCGCTGTTCGAAGCGTTCGGGCGTTTCATCGATACACTGCAAGGCCGCTTCATCACCGCGGTGGACAGCGGTACCTCGACATTGGACATGGACTGCATCGCCCAAACCACCCCGCATGTCACCAGTACCACGGCCTCGGGCGACCCCTCGCCGCATGCGGCCATGGGCGTTTTCGCGGGTATTCGCGCCACCTCGATGGCGCGCCTGGGCAGCGATAACCTGGAAGGACTACGCGTGGCGGTCCAGGGGTTGGGCAATGTCGGCTATGCGCTGGCCGAGCAACTGCACGCGGCGGGTGCCGAGTTGTTGGTGAGCGACCTGGATCCAGGGCGTGTGCGCCTGGCGGTGGAGCAGTTCGATGCCCGGCCGGTGCCCAATGACGCCTTGCTGAGCACGCCCTGCGATATCTTTGCGCCATGCGGCGTCGGGCCGGTGCTTACCGGGCAGAGTGTGATGCAACTGCGTTGCGCGGCGGTCGCAGGGGCGGCGAACAATCAGCTGACCACTCTGCAGGTCGCCGATCAACTGGAAGGGAGGGGGATCCTGTATGCCCCCGATTACGTGATCAATGCCGGTGGGTTGATCTACGTGGCACTGCGTCATCGGGGCGAGGAACTGGGCACCATCACCGCGCACCTGGCGCGGATTCCCTCGCGGCTGACCGAGGTGTTCGCCCATGCCCAAGCCGAAAAGCGTTCACCGGCGAGGGTGGCGCAGATGTTGGCCGAGCGGCTGCTATACGGCTGACCGGTAGAGACTTACCTATCGGTGCTGGCTTCTTCGCGCCGAACCGCCGCGAAGAGGCCAGGACAGACACAGAAAATGCCTACTCGGTCGCCGCCCCATCGAGCAACTCCGCCAGCGCATCGGGTTGGCTCTTGAATGCGCGGGCAAACACATCGCGGTTCTTGGCCATGTAGATACCCGCTTCCTCGACCTGCTGCTCGGTCAGTGAAGGCACGGCCTTCTGCAGCACTTCGGCCAGGCGCTCGGCCAGCTCCAGCATCTTGTCATGACGATCTGCTTCGGCCTTATCCATGAACAAGCGCTCCGGATCGCGGCTGCTGCGGTACACCACTTCGACGGCCATTCATCACCTCTATGCCTTTTTGCTGGTTGAACCATGAATACTGTATGCGCATACAGTAATGGCAATTGCCATCCTCGCGCAACCAAAAAGTTCAGGCAAAAGGGTAGCCCACCGGTGTCTTGCGGCAATCGGTCGCCTTCCAACCTTGGGGCATGGCCCTTTAACTGCATGGCAAAAGCGTCACAGCCGTGGCGCACAATCCTTCATGTCGTATCGGGGAATCGGACATCGTGAACATCAAATGGGCTGAAAAGCTGCGCAAGGGCCTGCATGGCTCCGCCGACTCGCTGGGCAACCTGTGCGTGGAGGCATTCCACTACCTGGCCTTGTTCGGCATCGGTGCAATCACCGCCTACGCGGCAGTGGTGACCTTTCTCGACATGCTCGGCAAGGGCGGGATCAGTGTCGATGACATCCTGCTGCTGTTCATCTATCTGGAGTTGGGTGCGATGGTGGGCATCTACTTCAAGACCAACCACATGCCGATCCGCTTCCTATTGTACGTGGCGATCACGGCGCTGACGCGCCTGCTGATCGGCGATGTCTCGCACCACAAGGCGCCGGATGAAGGCCTGCTGTATCTGTGCGGCGGTATCCTGTTGCTGGCGTTCTCGATTCTGGTGGTGCGCTACGCCTCGTATCGCTACCCGTCGACGAAGGCGCTGGATGCCCATGGCAAGGAAGTCGACGAGGGTAGGTGAGCGGTAGCTATGTAGTGCAGGTGGGGGGTGGTGCAGCTGTTCAATCGGGATGACGACGGGGCGTGACAGAGGGTTGCGCACACCGTGCGTCAGTCTATCTGGAGAGAACAGCATGCGTTATGAAAGCGAAGCCGTCCGCGCCTACCTGCAAGAAGCCCTGATGCCCCACGGGATCGACCCGGACACCGTGCATGTCAACGAGATCGCCCATGTCGTCGAGATGGAGGTGGTGCAGACCCGTACCCTGCTCGAAGAGTCGCTGCATTGGCTCGAACAGGGCGAGGAACCCACCTACGATATTGGCCTGGTAGGGCTATTCCACCGCCCAGACACGTTCGACCCCATGCACCGCGTGATGGGCCTGCGCCTGCAGGACATCGAACGCCTGATCGGGCGGATGCTGCTGACGCTGGGGTGACCTCAGTTGGCTGCCGCGAATGATTTGCCGTCGCGGTGGATATCGCCGGTCAGGGCGGCCAGCACCTGCAACGGGTTCTGGCCGTGCTCGATGGCCAGGCCCAGGCGGATGCTGTCGATCACCCGTTGCAGGCGCACCGGGTCGTTGCGCTGGGCTTGGCTGATCAAGCGCTTGGCGACCACGCCGGCATCGTCGGAGAGGGTCAGCATGATGCTGCCGTCCAGGCGTTCGATGCTCAGGTTCACGCGGTATTCGGGTGTGAAGGCGTCGCTGATCTGGTCGAATGGATTGTGCATGGTCGAAATCTGCGAAGGAATGACTGCAGGGGTTGACCGGCCTAACGACGGGTTGGTTCACCCCCGTTGATCGCTGCAAACGAAAACGCCCGGCACTTGGCCGGGCGTTGCAGGCATTGCGGTCAGGCCTCCGGGTCGCTCAGTTCAAAGGTACCGCGCTTGCTGCGCAGCTTGCCGTAGAAATGCTCCAGGGCGTGGCTCAACTTGCTGGCGGCGCCGTCTACGGCCTGATCCAGCGAGCCGGCGATATGGGTGACGGAAATCGGCTGATGGCCTTTGGGGCGAGCTTCGATCTGGCAGCGTTTGTCATGCGGGCCGGGCTTGGCGCCATTCTCGTCGCCCAAATGCACCTCGAGGCGAGTGAGGCTGTCGTCATAGCGCTCGAGTGTGCTTTCCAGCGTTGCGCGGACCCACTCGTTGAGCCGGATGTTGCCGTCGATATGGTTGCTGCTGTTGACCTGGATTTGCATGATTCAATCCTTATTCAGCTTGCTCGCGGAGAGGCGTGCCTAGGCCCTTGAGGCCCTTGGTATTTCTTCGCCTCTTGACTCTAAGGTCAGGCAACGGCGGAACGAATTCAAGCCCCTTTTGAAAATAAATTTCCTGTTGCAAATGGCGCGTGGGAAGCCACTGGGCAGCACGGCTTTTGCTTATGAGAATCCAAATCATTATTATTGTGGGCCGTTTTTCAAGAACCTCGCCATGAAAAGCAAAGCCGGCCCTTCATCAAGCTATCGCCTGGGAGTCGCTTCACGCGCCCTGGCCGCTTTGTTCGGCGGTTACCTGCTGGCGTCGATGGCCAGCATCGCCATCACCTTGTGGGCGCCGATGAGCCGGGTAGACGCGACCATGACCGGCATGATGTTGTCGTTCGTGTTCTACCTGCTGGCGTTCATCGGGTGCTTCGCCTGCCGCAGTGCGGGACGCGCCTGGCTCGGCGTGCTGTTGCCAAGTCTCGTCCTGGGGCTGTCGAGCATGTTGGCCTACTGGATGAAGACACCATGAAGGAAGGCTTCCGCCAGGCCATGGCCTGGCTGCACACCTGGACCGGCCTGCTTTTCGGCTGGCTGCTGTTCGCCATCTTCCTTACCGGTACCCTGTCGTACTTCAAGGAGGAAGTGAACCACTGGACCCACCCGGAAATCCGCCGCCATGGGCTCGACCCACAGGCCAGCCTGACCTTGGCCCAGCGCTATCTCGAGGGTAACGCCGGGCATTCCGAGGGTTGGATGATTCGTTTGCCCAGTGAGCGCGATGCCGCCCTGAGCGTGGGCTGGCGCGATCCCAACGGCGGACGCCGCGGGTTCGTCGAGAAAAAACTGGACGCCAGCACCGGCGAGGCGGTCGCTGCGCGTGACAGCCGTGGTGGCGAATTCTTCTACCGCTTCCACTTCCAGTTGCAGATGCCGCACCCCTGGGGCCGCTGGCTGTCGACCTTCTGCGCCTTCATCATGCTGCTCGGCCTGGTTACCGGCATCATCACCCACAAGAAGATCTTCAAGGAGTTTTTCACCTTCCGGCCCGGCAAGGGTCAGCGCTCCTGGCTGGACGGCCACAACGCCATCGGCGTGCTGGTGCTGCCGTTCCACCTGATGATCAGCTATAGCAGCCTGGTGCTGTTCATGTACATGGTCATGCCGGCGAGCATCATGGCCAGCTATGGCGGCAATACCGGCAGTTACTTCAGCGATGTGTTCGGCCGCGACGAGGCACCCAAACCCGCCCATGTCGCCACGCCGCTGGTGTCGCTGGCCGGACTCTATGACCAGGTCCAGCAGCTGGCCCCAGGGGCGCGAATGGGCTATATCCAGGTGCAGAACCCGGGCGATCGCAATGCCCGAGTCATTTTCAGCCAGTCGGCGGCCGATCATGTGCCGTACCGACGCAGCGCCAACTGGACCTTCGACGGTAGCAGTGGGGCGATGTTGAGCCAGGGCGCGGCGGAGAGCGCCGCCCTGCTCACCAGCTTCAGCTTCGCCGGCCTGCACATGGGCAACTATGCAGGACCCTGGTTGCGCTGGCTCTACTTCGCCTTTGGCCTGGCCGGTACCGCAGTGATCGGCACCGGCCTGGTGATGTGGCTGGGCAAGCGCCAGCTCAAGCATGCCAAGCACGAGCGGCTGCCAGGGGAATTGCGTCTGGTCGAAGTGTTGAACATCGCCAGTATGAGCGGCCTGTTGCTGGGCGTGGCCGCGTTCTTCTGGGCCAATCGGTTGCTGCCGGGCGGGCTGG
Organism: Pseudomonas putida; assembly: GCF_004357765.1. Classification (GTDB taxonomy): domain Bacteria; phylum Pseudomonadota; class Gammaproteobacteria; order Pseudomonadales; family Pseudomonadaceae; genus Aquipseudomonas; species Aquipseudomonas putida_U. Next base: position 114,896 of record NZ_SMTE01000010.1, read on the forward strand.
TGGGGCGAGCGGATTGGGAAGTCAGGCTGTTCTTCCTGGCCTGGGCGCTGTCACTGCTGCATGCCGCGCTGCGCCCGGGACGACGGGCCTGGGGCGAGCAACTGGCGCTCGGCGCCGCTGCTTTTGGCGCGTTGCCGTTGCTCAACGGGCTGGTCACCGGACAAGGCCTGAACCGTTCGCTGTCGGAGGGTGACTGGGTCATGGCCGGCTTCGATCTGACTGCACTGGCTGCTGGCGCATTCCTCGCCTGGGCCGCCAGCCAGATGCTGCGTGCGCCCAAGGTGGCGGCCAGGCGCGCCCCCCGCAAAGTGGCCGAAACACCCGAGGTGAACGGATGCTGAGCGTTGCCCTGATTGGCTATGCGGGCTTCGCTGCCTTGTGCCTGGCCATGGACAAACACGCCTCGGAGTTGCTTGGGCGCAAACCAGGTCAGGCTGCACTGCGCGGTCTGCGCATCGCCGGCTGGGCGCTGCTGCTGGTATCGCTGGTCGTGGCCGTGCAGATGCGTGGCTGGGCTCACGGTCTGGTCGAGTGGATCGCGGTCTTGATGGCCGGGGTTACGCTCTGGGTATTCGGCCTGCCCTATCGGCCTCGCTTGTTGCTTGGCCTTGCCGCTGCCAGCGCGGTGCTGGGGCCTCTGTTGGCCGTGTTTGGCGGGTGATCGGTGAGCGAACCGAGCCACATCGCCGAACCTGAGGCCGACAGCGCCAACGGTCGGGCGCGCTTTCTTCAGGTTTTCCTGGCCCAGCGGGCGCGCATGGAGGCGTTGGTCAGCCGCCGGGTCGGGTGCCGCGCCACCGCCTCGGACCTGGTCCAGGAGCTGTTCCTGCGCTTCTGGCGGCGTCCTGAGGTCAAGGTCGAGGCGCTGGATACCTATCTGCTGCGCTGCGCGGGCAACCTGGCCATCGACCATCTGCGCAGCGAAGGCAGCCGCGAGCGCCTGGCCGAAGCGAGCATGAGCATAGAGGACGGCGAGGCGGCGGGGGCTCCGGAGCACGCCCTGGAAGTCGATCACGACCTGCAACGCATCGAAGCCGCGCTGCGCGCCTTGCCGGAACGCACCCGGCAGATCTTTCTGCTCAACCGGGTGCACGGTTGCAAGTACGCGGAGATCGCCAAGGCCATGCAACTGTCCCAGAGCGCGGTGGAAAAGCATATGATGCGCGCCCTCGAAGCGTGCAAGGCGAGTGTCGCCGAGCCCGCCATGCCAGCACGCGGGCCAGGGAGTGCCAGACGATGAACCGCCAGCATGCCAACCTCTGCGATCCCTCCCAGGAAGCCCTGGGCTGGTTGAGCCGCATCAACGAACATCCCGAGCAAGTGCACAGTGCTGCATTCAAGCGCTGGTTACTGGCCGACCCGGCGCACCGCCAGGCTTACACCGAGGCCCAGGCGCTGTGGCAGCGCAGCGCCGGGCCAGCGGCGCAGTTGGCCGAGCTGGAGCGCGATAGTCTGCGCCCTTACCTCGAGGCCATGGCCCGACCACCCGTTCGGCGTCGCTGGCGTCAGCGGGCCGGTGCCTTGGCGGCAGCGGCCTGCCTGGTGCTGGCGGTGGGTACCGGCGCGGGCTGGCACCCTGGCTTTTGGCTGCAGGATCTGCAAGCCGACTACCGCAGCGGCGACGGACTGCGCCAGGTGACACTGGCCGATGGTTCGCAGCTGACCCTGGATGCCGGCAGCGCGATCGCCGTCGACTTCGCGCATGGCCAGCGTCGCGTGCGACTGTTGCGCGGCGCGGCGTTCTTCCAGGTGACCCACACCGGCACGCCGTTCGTGGTGGAAGCGGACGGGGGAGAGGTCCGGGTACTGGGTACCCAATTCGAAGTTCGCGAGCAGGGCGCTGCAACCCAGGTCACGGTACGCAGCGGACGGGTCGGGGTGACGCCCGCTGCCGGGCAGCCCATGCGTGAGCTGACCGCCAACCAACAGATGCTCTACGCCCAAGGCCAGGCTGCTGCTATCCAGTCCGTGGACAGCTCCAGTGAACTGGCTTGGCGCCAGGGCTGGCTGAACTACTACCAGGTGCCGCTTGCCCAGGTAGTCGACGACCTGCAGCGTTACTACCCTGGACGGATCATGCTGCTCGACAGCGAGTTGGGCCAGCGCAAGGTCAGTGGCAGCTTCCCGGCCAGCGAGCCGCTGCAGGCGCTCGACTCCCTCGGCCAAGTGCTGGGGTTCTCCCGGCAGACCGTGCTTGGACGCCTGACCGTTATCCGCTAACCCTGCGACCCAAAACGTCCCGTGTAGGAGCGGGCCACGGCAGGGAAATTATTTTCACCAGCGGGTGAGGTAACTGCATGCGGCATTCGTGTAGTAGGTGAAAGTGCGATTCATTCGCAGCTATAACCCTCTCACAGGTCAGTGTCCATGAAGTTCACCTCGCGTTGCGTTCCTCTCTGGCTCGGTCTTTCTTTGTATCCGGCGCTGTTCGCCGCCCCCTTGGCCCATGCCGCCGAGCAGTTGCCGGTGCATGTCTTCGCCCAGCCGAGTCAGCCTCTGGCCCAAGCACTCAACGCCTTCAGCCAGGCCACGGGACAGAGTGTGGTCTACACCCTGCAACTACCGGCAGTCCAGGCTCCGGCCTTGAACGGCCGCTTCAGCGCCGAGCAGGCTTTGCAACAGTTGCTGCAACCCGCGGGCCTGACCTGGCGCCGCCTCGACGGCCATACCCTGACACTCGAGCCACTGGACAGCTCCGGTGCGCTGAGTCTGCAGGCCACCACCATCACCTCGCAGTTGGATAGCTACAGCTACCAGCCCCCAGCTACGGCTTCGATCATGCGTGGGCAGGCCCGCACCCAGGAAGTGCCACAGGCGATCAACGTGGTACCGGCCCAAGTCATCCGCGACCAGGCTCCACGTAACCTCGATGACGCCCTGGCCAATGTCAGTGGCATCACCCAGGGCAACAACTTCGGTGGTACCGCCGACACGGTGATGAAGCGCGGCTTCGGCGACAACCGCGACGGCTCGATCATGCGCGACGGCATGCCGGTGGTGCAGGGCCGTAACCTCAATGCCAGTACCGAGCGGGTCGAGGTGCTCAAGGGACCGGCCTCGTTGCTGTATGGCATCCAGGACCCGGGCGGGGTGATCAACGTGGTCAGCAAGCGCCCGCAACTGCAGCCTTACACGGCGCTGAACCTGCGCGGCTCGACCTACGGCAGTGGCAAGAACGGCAGCGGCGGCGGCCTGGACAGCACCGGTGCGCTGGGGGACAGTCCATTGGCCTATCGGCTGATCGTCGACCATGAGGACGAGAACTACTGGCGCAACTACGGTGTCCATCGCGAGTCGATGGTGGCGCCATCGCTGGCCTGGCTCGGCGAAGACACCCAGGTGGTGCTGGCCTACGAGCACCGCGAATTCCTTTATCCCTTCGACCGCGGCACGGCCTTCGGCAGCAATGGCCACCCGCTGAATATCCCAGCCACGCGGCGCCTGGACGAGCCGTTCAATGACATGGAAGGGCGCTCGGACCTGTATCGCCTGGAGCTCGACCATCAGCTCGGCGAAGACTGGAAGCTGCACGCAGGCTACAGCTTCAATCGCGAAACCTACGACGCCAGCCAGGTTCGCGTGACTGGCGTGGACGAAGCCGCCGGCACGCTGACCCGCAGCATCGACGGCACCCACAACGCCATGAGCCGCGACCAGTTCGTCACCGTCAGCCTCGATGGCAGCCTGGAGCTGGCGGGGATGCGCCATGACCTGTTGCTCGGGGTCGATCATGAGGACCGCAAGATCTACCGCGGCGACCTGATCCGCCAGAGCGCCCAGTCGACCTTCAGCTACCTGAATCCGGTGTACGGCCAGGAGGTCGAGGGTACCAACGTGCGCGCCAGCGACAGCGACCAGACCGACAAGCTGCGCACCGAGTCCGTGTTCGTGCAGGACGCGTTGCACCTGGACGAGCACTGGATCCTGGTGGCCGGCGCACGCTTCCAGCAGTACGACCAGTACGCCGGCCGTGGCCGTCCGTTCAAGGCCAACACCGACATCGACGGCCAGACCTGGGTGCCGCATGCAGGAATCGTGTATCAGGTAGATGATCAACTGTCGTTCTATGGCAGTTACAGCGAGTCGTTCAAGCCCAACTCGACCATCGCGCCGCTGTCCGGCGGCGTGACGATCGATTCGTCGATTGCGCCGGAGGAGGGCAAGTCGTGGGAACTGGGCGCCAAGCTCGACATGCCCGGCCAACTCACCGGCACCTTGGCGCTGTTCGACATCACCAAGCGCAATGTGCTGGTATCCAACTTCGACAGCACCTCGGGCGAGACGGTGTACAGCAATGCCGGCGAGGTCAGCTCGCGGGGTGTCGAGCTCGACCTGACCGGGCAGTTGACCGATCGCTGGAGCCTGATCGGCAGCTATGCCTTCACCGATGCCAAGGTGACCAAGGACCCGGAACTCAAGGGTAACCGTCTGCAGAACGTGGCCAGGCACAGCGGGTCGTTGTCGGCGGTGTACGACTTCGGCAGTCTGTTCGGCGGCGACTGCCTGCGCTTTGGTGCCGGAGCGCGTTACGTAGGCAAGCGGGCGGGCAACTCGACCAACACCTTCGATCTGCCCAGCTATACCGTGGCCGATGCCTTCGCCAGCTACGAGACCAAGCTCGACGAGCACAACGTGCGTTTGCAATTGAACGTGAAGAACCTGTTCGACAAGGTCTACTACAGTTCCGCGGTGAACCAGTATTTCGTCGCCATCGGCGATGCGCGGCAGGTGAGCCTGTCGAGTACCTTCGAGTTCTGAGACGTCTGCTTCGCGGGTCGATCAGGACGCCGAAGCGCCGCCCACGACCCTCACCCAGCAAATGCCAAACGGTACTCGCCAGGTGTCGCCCCGACGGCCTGGCGAAAGCGATTGCTGAAATGGCTGGCACTGGCGAACCCGCAGGCCAGCGCCACCTGCCCCAGCGGCAGGTCGCCCAGGCGCAGCAGGCGGCACGCCCGGTGCAGGCGGCGGGCCAGCAGATACTGGTGCGGCGGCAAGCCGAAGCTTGCGCGGAACATGCGGGCGAAGTGGTATTCCGACAGGTTGCAGCGTAGTGCCAGTTCGCCCAAGGTGATCGGTTGATCCAGATGCGCTTCGATGTAGTCGACCAGTTGTCGGCGCAGGCTCGGCGCCAAGCCGCCTTTTAGGCGCAGTCCCTGGCGTAGGCCGACCTGGCTGAGCACGGCATGGTCGACGATCTCGTGCGCCAGACTGCTGGCCAGCAGTCGCTCGGCAGGCTCCTCCCAGGCCAAGCCGATCAGCTGACGAAAGCGCAGCGATTGACGGGGATCATCGAGGAAGGTCGCCTCCTGCAGTTGCAGCTCCCGAGGCTCGCGGTCGAGCAGGCGCACGCAGCCGAGGGCGAACTGCGCCTCGCTGATGTACAGGTGGGCCAGGCGGATCGGTCCGTTGACGACCCAATTCGACTCGTGGCCCGCCGGCATGATGCACAGTTTGTCCGGTGCCCCTTTGTCTGAAGGGCGCTGGCGGCGGAAGGTGCCGGTACCATCGGCGATGTAGCACGACAACGTGTGGTGGCTCGGCGCCTGATAGTCCCGGGCATCGTCGCGGTTGCTCCACAGCGCCGCCGCCAAGCCATCGCCCAGGTGCGCGCTCAGCTCCAGCCGAGCGTGGGGCGAGGCGTGCATGGCGTTGAACACTTGCAATTGGGTCAATGGGGTCATAGGCGATTCCTCTGACGGCTATCGTACTGCTGTCCGGCAGCGATGGCAGCGGATGGCGATGGAAAAGCGCAAGATTGTGCAAGCGGAGCAGGGATGGGCGAGGAAACACTGATCGGGCAACGCAGCCAAGGAACCGCGCCATGAACCTCTCGCTCTATCTGCTCACCGTACTCATCTGGGGAACCACCTGGATCGCCCTGAAACTGCAACTGGGAGTGGTCGCCATCCCGGTTTCCATTGCCTACCGGTTCGCCCTGGCCGGCCTGGTGCTGTTCGCCATCCTATTGCTCACCCGCCGCCTGCAAGCGATGGACCGGCGCGGCCACCTGATCTGCCTGGCCCAAGGCTTGTGCCTGTTCTGCGTCAACTTCATGTGTTTTCTCACCGCCAGCCAGTGGATCGCCAGTGGGCTGATCGCCGTGGTGTTTTCCACCGCGACGCTATGGAATGCGCTGAACGCACGGCTGTTCTTCGGTCAGAAGATCGCCGGCAACGTGCTCGGCGGCGGAGCCATGGGCCTGGTTGGGCTAGGCCTGCTGTTCTGGCCCGAACTGTCGCACCACGCTGCCAGCCGCGAGACCTTGTACGGTCTGGGCCTGGCACTGCTCGGCACACTGTGCTTTTCGGCCGGCAACATGCTTTCGAGCATGCAGCAGAAGGCTGGGCTCAAACCCATGACCACCAATGCCTGGGGCATGCTCTATGGCGCCGGCATGCTGGTGCTGTACTGTCTGTTCAGCGGTATCCCGTTCGCCATGGACTGGAGCGCCCGCTACCTCGGTTCGTTGATGTACCTGGTGATCCCGGGTTCGGTGATCGGCTTCACCGCCTACCTGACCTTGGTCGGGCGGATGGGCCCGGAGCGGGCGGCTTATTGCACGGTACTGTTCCCACTGGTGGCGTTGAACGTGTCGGCCTACGCCGAGGGTTATCAGTGGACGCCACCGGCGCTGTTGGGATTGTTGGCGGTCATGGCGGGTAACGTACTGGTGTTTCGCAAGCCAAGAATGCCGATGCCGGCGTTAGGGGCGCAAAGGTGAGCTCAGCGCGCAACTGTTAGAACTGCCAGGTGCGCAGCAGGGTGTGGCGGGGGAGACTGGTTGGCATTCACGCTGCGTGGAGCCGAACGGATGCTGGAAACCCCGCCGCAGGGCAGTGCGCTGTCGCAGCGTCAGCTGTGGCTGATATTCATGGCGGCATTGGCGTTGCACGTGTTGCCCCTGATTCTGGCCGATTACGCCTACATCGATGACATCTGGCGCTCGATGACGGCGGGCGTGATCGAGGGCAGGGCCAATTCCTGGGCAGGGCAGGGGCGAATACTGGTCGATTGGCTGTACGCCGTGCTGGGTGGAGCCGGGGTTGCGCCAGACCTTTTTCCCCTGCCGCTGCTGCTGGCAGTGGTGATCGTCGCCAGGGCCCTGGCCAGCCTTACCGCGCATTACTTCGAGCGGCCTGTCCTTGCCGATGTCCTGGTGGTGCTGCCGCTGTGGTTCAGCCCGTTCTTTCTGCAGAACCTCAGTTATCAATACGATGGGCCGGCCATGGGACTGGCGCTGGCAGCCTGCGTGTGGGCGATCACGGCAGGATCAGGAAGTGCCGGGCGCTGGTTGCTGGGCAGTCTGCTGCTCACCGCGGTGCTCAGCCTCTACCAACCCGCAATCAATGTATTCGCCATCCTCTGTTGCATCGAGATCCTCCATCAGGTCGGCAGTGGCCTGGCCTGCAAACCGGTGTTCCGGCGCCTGGCCTTGCGCTTGGGACAACTCACGGTGGGTTGCCTGCTCTACCATCAGACGGCCTATCGGCTGACCGTCGAGCAGCGCACCAGGCTTGTGTCCGTCGATGCCCAGTTGCCCGCCGAGATACTCGCACGGCTTGAATTGATAGGGCAGGACATTGCGCTTTTGGCGACCGCCGCCAATGGTTGGGTGTACATCGGCGTGTTGGTCCTTGCCATGGTTGGCCTCAAGCTGACGCTGATGCAAATCTGGGCCGGGCATTCGGCACGGATCGAGACGTATGCGCTTGGGGGGCTGGTACTGCTCACACTGCCAGCGGCTTATATCCTGATATCGGGGGTGGCGCTGGTACTTGCCCACTTCCAGCATGGGGCCCGTCTGCTCATGGGATGGGGGGCGGTGATGGTGATGCTGGCATGGCTCGCCCGCCGCGCGCTGGTCGCCATTCATCCTAGGCTGGCGTGGGTGCTGGCGCTGCCTTTGGCACTTATGCTGTCGATGGCGTTTGCCTATGGGCGGGTATTGCTGCTGCAAAAAGAACTGCAGCACGCGTTCGTGTACACGCTGGTCACGACCCTCCAGACTCATCCTCGGCTACAGGGCATCGACCGCATCTATCTCTACGGCCAGCATGAAAAAGGCAAGTGGCTGCCTGCGGCAAGGGGCACCTTCAAGGCCATGCCGGTCTTGCGTCCGATCCTCAACTTCGAAGACTGGGTCTTGAGCGAAGCACTGCCGCGCGCGGGGCTGACGCAGGTTAACCGGGTCACCAAGCGCTTTTTCTTGTCGTTGCGCGAGCGCAACCCCCTCCCAGTGGTCAAGACCAGGTTCTTTTCCGTCTATCGCGTGGATGAGTACGCGCTAGTGCTCTTGAACGCGCCTCGGGAGCCTGAGGAGCAAAGCGCATGGTGAGAGGCCTGCAGCAGCCGAAGGCTCCGGCTCGAGAACCGTTCAGATATGCCCTGGTCGGCCTGTTCAACACAGGTTTTCATTGGCTGGTGTTCATTGTCCTGCACCTGTACGCAGGTTTCAGCCAAGCGCTGAGTAACCTGGTTGCCTTCGGCGCGGCGGCAAGCCTGTCGTATTTCGCCAATGCGCTTTTCACCTTCGCGGTGCGGCCGTCAGGCGCGCGCTATGTGCTTTTCCTGACCGGTATGGGCAGCCTGAGCCTGCTGCTCGGCGCATTGGCCGATCGGGCTGGTCTGGCCGCGTGGCTGACCCTGGTGAGTTTTTCCGCCGCCAGCCTGGTCATCGGTTATGTCTACTCGCGCACTGTGGTATTCAAACGGAGGGAGCCATGAAGCTGACCTTGATCGTCCCGGTATTCAACGAGGAGGACACCCTCGGGCATTTCTATCGCACGGTACGCGAGGAACCGTCGCTGCGGGACATCACCGTCGAGATCCTGTTCGTCAACGATGGCAGCGTCGATGCCACCGAGGCCATCTGCGCGGACCTGGCCAGGGCCGACGAGTGGGTTTCAGTCATCCATTTCTCGCGTAATTTCGGCAAGGAGTCTGCGCTGTTCGCCGGGCTGGAATATGCCGATGGCGATGTGGTGGTGCCGATGGATGTCGACCTGCAAGACCCCGTTGAACTCATCGCCACGTTGATCGAGCGTTGGCGCAACGGTGCCGAAGTCGTCCTGGCCAAACGCCGTAGCCGTGAATCGGACAGCGCCTTGAAGCGCTGGACTGCCGGGCTCTACTACCGTCTGCACAACAGGATCGCCTCGACCTCGATCGAGGAAAACGTCGGCGACTTCCGCCTGCTCGACCGCAAGGTGGTGGTGGCGATCAGGCAATTGCCGGAGCAGCAGTTGTTCATGAAAGGCGTGTTGTCGTGGGTCGGCTTTCGTACCGAGGTCGTCGAGTACGACCGGCCGCAGCGTGTCGCCGGCTGCAGCAAGTTCGGTTTCTGGCGCTTGTGGAATCTCGCCCTCGATGGCATCACCTCGTTCAGCACCGTGCCGCTGAGGCTATGGAGCTACATCGGTGCCGGGGTGTCGTTGTCGGCGTTGATGCTCGCCGCGTACCGGATCATCGACCAGCTGCTGCACGGCAGCGACCCTCCGGGCTATCCATCGCTGATCGTGACCATGCTGTTTCTGGGGGGCGTGCAACTGATCGGAATCGGCATTCTCGGCGAGTACATCGGACGCATCTACCAGGAAACCAAGCACCGTCCACGTTACGTGGTGCGGGAGGTCGTCGGGCGCAGCGCCAACCGCCAACCAGGTAGGCCTGCCCCGACAGCCGAGGGCTGATGGGGCAGGTGCCGGCGGGGGATCAGTGAGCCTTCCACACTTGCGGGTTGACCAGGTCGCGTGGCCGCTCACCGAGCAACGCCGCACGCAGGTTGTCCATGGCCCGATTGGCCATGGCCTCCCGGGTTTCGGCGGTGGCCGAGCCGATGTGCGGCAGGGTCAGGGCGTTGGGCAACTGGAACAGAGGCGATTCTGCCAGCGGCTCCTTTTCGTACACGTCGAGGCCGGCACCCCTGATGGTGCCTTTTTGCAGCGCCTCGATCAGCGCCGCTTCGTCGACCACCGGGCCGCGGGCGATGTTGATGAGAAAGGCGCTCGGCTTCATCAACTTGAGCTCACGGGCGCCGATCAGCTTGCGCGTGGCGTCGGACAGCGGCACTACGATACAGACGAAATCGGACTCGGCCAGCAGTTGCTCCAGGCTGCGGTACTGCGCGCCTAGCTCTTGTTCCAGCGCGGTCTTGCGGCTGTTGCCGGCATACAGGATCGACATGTTGAAGCCAAAGCGACCGCGCCGGGCCACGGCGGCGCCGATGTTACCCAGGCCGACGATCCCCAAGGTCTTGCCGTGCACGTCGCTGCCGAAGTGCTGCGGGGCGATGGTTGCCCGCCAGTTGCCGGCCTTGGTCCAGGCATCCAGTTCGGCGGTGCGGCGGGCGCAACCCATGATCAGCGAGAAGCCCAGGTCGGCGGTGCTTTCGGTGAGCACGTCCGGGGTGTTGGTCAGGGCGATGCCACGCTCGTTGAAGTAGTCCAGGTCGTAGTTGTCGTAGCCGACCGACACGCTCGACACCACTTCCAGCTTGCCAGCCCCTTCGAGCTGGGCTCGGCCCAGCTTGCGGCCAACCCCGATCAGGCCGTGGGCTTCGGGCAGGGCTTCGTTGAATTGGGCATTGATGTCGCCGAGCTTGGGGTTCGGCAGGATCACATTGAAGTCTTGCTGCAGGCGCTCGGCCATGGCCGGGGTGATGCGGCTGAAGGCCAGGACGGTCTTTTTCATGGGCTACTTCCAGAGAAAAGCTACAAGCTACAAGCTGCAAGCTTTAAGAAAAAGCCTGGGATGCACAAATCTGCTTTTTCTTGCCGCTTGTAGCTTGCCGCTTGTAGCTGCCTCTCTTCAGTTGGCGATCAACAATTCATGGGTTTTCAGGTCGGCCTCATGGGCGGCCAGGATTTCCGGTAGCGAGTTGCGCAGGTACTCGACCCAGGTCTTGATCTTCGCATCCAGGTATTGGCGAGACGGGTAGATCGCGTACAAATTCAGCTCCTGCAACCGATACTCGGGCAACACCCGCACCAGGCTGCCGTCGCGCAAGCCGTCGATCGCCGAGTAGATCGGCAGCACGCCCATGCCCATTCCGCAACGGATCGCGGTCTTCATGGCATCGGCTGAGTTGACCTGGAACGGCGAGGTGGAAATGTTGACCATCTCCTGGCCCTCCGGGCCGTCGAACAGCCATTTTTCCAGCGGAATCACCGGGCTGACCATGCGCAGGCAGGCATGCTTGAGCAGGTCGACCGGCTTGTGTGCGAAGCCATGCTTGGCCACGTAATCCGGCGAGGCACAGACGATGCTGTAGGTGATGCCCAGGCGCTGCGAGACGAAACCGGAGTCCGGCAGTTCGGTGGCCAACACGATGGACACGTCGTAGCCTTCGTCGAGCAGGTCAGGCACGCGGTTGGCCATGGTCAAATCGAAAGTCACGTCGGGGTGCGATTCGCGGTAGCGGGCGATGGCATCGACCACGAAGTGCTGGCCGACGCCGGTCATCGAGTGCACCTTCAACTGCCCGGCAGGGCGCGCATGGGCGTCGCTGGCCTCGGCTTCGGCTTCTTCCACGTAGGTGAGGATCTGCTCGCAACGCATCAGGTAGCGCTTGCCGGCTTCGGTCAGGGCGATGCGCCGGGTGGTGCGGTTGAGCAGACGGGTTTGCAGATGGGCTTCCAGGTTGGAGACCGCCCGCGAGACGTTCGCGGTGGTGGTATCCAGTTGCGCGGCGGCGGCGGTGAAGCTGCCGAGCTGGGCGACGCAACTGAAAGCTCGCATGTTTTGCAGGGTGTCCATGGGTCACTCTCGAAGTTGAGGGCGAAATTGTGTCACGAAGTAACGGCGAAGATATTAAATTCTGCCTTCGACCAAAGGCGGATTATCGCTGTTTCGGTAACAAAGATTCGCAGGAATATACGCTTATCGCCAGTGCAGCGGCCCCCTAGAATTGCCCGGCCCCTCCACCTCTTCCTCGGGAAATCGCAGCTGTGCCGCGTCGCATCATCAGAACGCTTCAGGCGTTCAGTGCCTGTGCCCTTAGCCTCACCTTGAGCGGCTGTATCGGAACATGGGGCATCGCCCCGCAAAGCAAGACGCTGCAAGCCAACACCCTGACCACCGATGCGGCCATACGCCAAGCCGCGACCGACGCCCACTGGCCGGACCAGCAGTGGTGGCAGGCCTATGGCGATCCGCAATTGAATCGCTGGGTGGCACTGGCCGTGGCTGGTAGCCCGACCCTGGCCATGGCCATGGCGCGGGTACGTGAAGCCAAGGCCATGGCCGGTGTGGTCGAGTCGGCAGAAAAGCTGCAGGCCAACGGTCAGGCCACGCTCAAGCGGCACAACTGGCCTGAAGACCAATTCTACGGCCCGGGTGAGCTGGCCGGGGCCAACACCTGGGACAACAACGCGGCCATCGGTTTCAGCTACGCCCTCGACCTCTGGGGGCGCGAGCGCAATGCCAGCGAGCAGGCCGTGGACCAGGCGCACATGAGCGTAGCCGAGGCTCGCCAGGCGCAACTGGAATTGCAGAACAATGTGGTGCGGGCTTATATCCAGCTGAGTCTGCATTTTGCCCAGCGCGACATCGTCAAGGCCGAGCTCGAGCAGCAGGAGCAGATCCTGGCCTTGGCCAAGCGTCGCCTGGACGCCGGTATCGGCACCCATTTCGAGGTCAGCCAGGCCGAGGCGCCGCTGCCCGAAACCCATCGCCAGATCGACAGCCTCAACGAGGCGATCGCTCTGACCCGTAACCAACTGGCAGCCCTGGCCGGCAAGGGTCCGGGGGAGGGCGCGCAACTGCAGCGCCCCAGCCTGGCTCTGGCCGCGCCACTGAAACTGCCGTCGACGCTGCCTGCCGAGCTGGTCGGCCAGCGCCCCGACGTCGTCGCCAGCCGCTGGCAGGTCGCCGCCCAGGCTCGTGGCATCGATGTCGCCCACGCCGGCTTCTTCCCCAACGTCGACCTGGTCGGCAGCCTCGGCTTCATGGCCACCGGTGGCGGTCCGCTGGCGTTTCTCACCGGGCGCAAGTTCAACTACAACGTCGGACCGGCCATCAGCTTGCCGGTCTTCGACGGCGGCCGCCTGCGCTCGCAGCTGGGCGTAGCTTCGGCCGGTTACGACGTGGCTGTGGCGCATTACAACCAGACTGTGATCGGTGCGCTGAAGAACATTTCCGATCAGTTGATCCGCCGCCAGTCGATGAAGGAGCAAGCGCATTTCGCCGCCGAGTCGGTGGCTGCCGCGCAGAGGACCTACGACATCGCCATGATCGCGTTCCAGCGAGGCCTCACCGACTACCTCAACGTGCTCAACGCCCAGACCCTGTTGTTCCGCCAACAGCAGACCCAGCAGCAGGTCCAGGCCGCGCGTCTGATCGCCCATGCCGAGTTGGTGACGGCGTTGGGGGGTGGCCTGCAGGCCGGCAATGACGTACCCGCCCAAGGGCGTCAGGCGCCGCCCAAGACCCCGGCCACCCTGGCCATTTTCGACCGGCAGGCGGACCACGCCGAATGAGCGCGCTGACTTTGCCCATGCGCTGGCTGCAGCGTCTGGAATGGCGCCGAGGCTTCTTCGCCTGGGCGCGTACCGATGGGGTGACCTGGGTCTACATCTTCAAGGTGCTGGCCGCTGCCTTCATCACCCTGTGGCTGGCCATGCGCCTGGAGCTGCCGCAGCCGCGCACGGCGATGATCACCGTGTTCATCGTCATGCAGCCGCAGAGCGGGCATGTCTTCGCCAAGAGTTTCTATCGGGTGCTCGGTACCCTGGCCGGCTCGGCGATGGCGGTGGTGCTGATCGCCCTGTTCCCGCAGAACACCGAGCTGTTCCTGCCCAGCCTCGCGCTGTGGGTCGGCCTGTGCTCGGCCGGCGCCATGCGCTACCGCACCTTCCGCGCCTATGGTTTCGTGCTGGCTGGCTACACCGCAGCGATGATCGGCCTGCCAGTGTTGCAACACCCTGACCAGGCGTTCATGGCTGCCATATGGCGGGTACTGGAAATCGCCCTGGGCATCCTCGTGTCGACCTTCGTCAGCGCCGCGATCCTGCCGCAGTCGGCCAGCGCGGCCATGCGCAACGCCCTGTACCAGCGCTTTGGCGTGTTCGCCGCAGTGGTGGTCGAGGCGCTGCGCGGCGACAGTCAGCGCGACCGCTTCGAAACCAGCAACGTGCGCTTCGTCGCCGAGGCCGTCGGGCTCGAGAGCCTGCGCAACGTCACCGCCTTCGAAGACCCGCACATGCGGCGCCGCTCGGGGCGGCTGGTGCGCATGAACAGTGAGTTCATGGCCATCACCACGCGCTTCAACGCATTGCACCGGCTCATCGAACGCCTGCGTGCACGTGGGCCTGCGCAGATCGTCAGCGCTATCGAACCAGGCCTGGAAACCTTGATCGAGCTGTTGCAGCCCTACGTCGGCCGTGCCCTGACCGACGCCGACGCGTTGCGCCTGACCCTGGAGCTGGCCGCCTACAAGGAAGGCCTGCAGGCCCAGGTACGCGGCCTGCGCGCCGACTACCTGGCGACAGGCCCGAGCGAGTCGGATCTGCTCGACTTTCACACCGCCTTCGAGCTGCTCTACCGCTTCGTCGACGAGATGTACAGCTACGCCGAGACCCACGCTTCGCTGGCCGCGCACCGCCACCAGCGTGAGCAGTGGGATGAGCCGTATGTGGCACAGACCAGCTGGCTGGTGTCGCTTGCCGCCGGGGTGCGGGCCTCGGCGGTACTGTTGCTGTTGGGCAGCTACTGGCTGCTCAGCGACTGGCCCAGCGGGGCCATGATGACCTTGATCGCCACGGTCACCGTGGGCCTGTCGGCTGCTTCGCCGAACCCCAAGCGCATGTCCTTCCAGATGGCCTGCGGCACGGCCTTGGGCGCCTTCATCGGTTTCTTCGAAACCTTCTTCGTGTTTCCCTGGATCGACGGTTTCGCACTGTTGTGCATGGTCCTGGCTCCGGTATTCGTGCTGGGCGCGTTCCTCTCGTCACGACCGGCCTACGCCGGTTATGGCATCGGCCTGCTGGTGTTCTTCGCCATCGGCTCGGTGCCCAACAACCTCACCGTGTATGACCCCTATACCTTCATCAACGACTACATCGGCATGGTCATCGGCATGTTCGTCTGCGCGGCGGCCGGAGCGATCATTCTGCCGCCCAACAGCCGCTGGTTGTGGAGTCGCCTGGAACTGGAACTGCGCGAGCAGGTGCTGTTCGCCATCGGTGGTGGGCTGCGTGGGCTCGGCTCGGCGTTCGAGAGCCGCACCCGTGACCTGCTGCACCAGGCATATGGTCTGGCCGCCGGCAAGCCCAAGGTGCAGAGCGAACTGATGGGATGGATGTTCACCGTGCTGGAGATCGGCCACGCCATCATCGAACTGCGCAAGGAGCAGGCACGCGCGCCGGTTCACCCGGCCTATGCCGAATCGCAGCCATGGCGCCAGGCCATCCGCGTCATGGGCCGGGCGTTGACCCGGCTGTTCCTGCAACCCAATGCCAGCAACCACGAACGTGCCCTGGTGGCGGTGGATCACGCTATCAGCCGCGTGCAGGCCACCGACGAGCCGTTCGCCCGACACTTCGACACCTCGGTGCTGCGGCGCGTGCAGAGCTACCTGCATTTCATCCGCTCTTCCCTGCTCGACCCACAGTCGCCGTTGGCTCCGGCGAAAGGACTGCACGATGCTCCCTGAAATCATGCCCCGCGAAATCGCCTTCCATGGCGTGTACATGCCGACCATGTCCCTGATGTTCCTGTTCGCCCTGGGCCTGGCCTGGGGCCTGGACCGGTTCATCGCCAGCCATGACGGCTATCGCTTCTTCTGGCACCCGGCACTGTTGCGCCTGTCGCTGTTCGTCTGTCTGTTCGGCGCCTTGGCGCTGTCGCTCTATTGGTGAGAAACCTTCGATGAAAAAGTTCTTCAGTCTGGTCGCCACCCTGTTGGTGCTGGCCGCCGCCGTGGTGATCGGTCGCCAGTTGTGGCTGCACTACATGACCACGCCATGGACCCGCGACGGCCGCGTGCGCGCTGACATCATCAACGTCGCCGCCGATGTACCGGGCTATGTGGTGGACGTGCCGGTCAAGGACAACCAGCGGGTGAAGAAGGGTGACCTGCTGATCCAGATCGATCCCGAGCATTACCAGCTGGCGGTGGAGCAGGCCAAGGCCCTGGTCGCCTCGCGCAAGGCCACCTGGGAGATGCGCAAGGTCAACGCCAAGCGCCGTGCCGACCTGGACAACCTGGTGATCTCCAAGGAAAACCGCGATGACGCCAGCAACATCGCCAACGCCGCCCTGGCTGACTATCAGCAGGCCCAGGCCGAGCTGGCCGCGGCAGAACTGAACCTCAAACGTACCCAGATCGTCGCCACGGTCGATGGCTACGTGACCAACCTGAACATCCACAAAGGAGACTATGCCCGCACCGGTGAAGCGGTGATGGCGGTGGTCGACGAGAACTCGTTCTGGGTGTATGGCTTCTTCGAGGAAACCAAGCTGCCGCATGTCAAGGTGGGCGACCAGGCCGAATTGCAGATGATGAGTGGCGAGCGCATCACCGGCCATGTGGAGAGCATCGCCCGCGGCATCTACGACCGTGATAACCCCCAGAGCCGCGAGTTGATCGCCGATGTGAACCCGACCTTCAACTGGGTGCGGCTGGCGCAGCGGGTGCCGGTGCGGATTCACATCGATGAAGTGCCGGAGGGGTTCCTGCTGGCGGCGGGGACGACCTGTACGGTGGTGGTGAGGCCTGGCGAGGGGTGACCTGGAATCATTGCCGATGTGCGGCTTCGTTCAGCAACTCATCCCAATCATCCGGAGGGTAGCCGTGGATGAGTATTCTTTTAAAGACCTTGGAGGCGTCGTCGCTGCTTTCGTAAGCCCGCTTGCTGGCTTCGTCGTTTACCCAAGCCAGCACGATGATCTTGCTGGCAGCGTGGTAGCGGAAAAACAATCGACACTGTTGAAAGAACTTCGCCCTGAACCAGTGTTTGCGATCATCGCCGAGCGTTCCGCCTTGGCGATATTCTGCTCTGGTTGGATCTTGCGGGATGATGTCGAACGCTAGCCGTTTGATGGCTACCAGCCGTTTGTACGCATTTTTTTTGGTATAGCCGACAGGGTCTTTAGCCTTTTGCGCTTCCACTTGAGCGCTTAGTGTTGCCAGGTTGGCAAGAAACAAAGGGTGGGCAAATACGCTCCATCCATGAATAACCAAGGGCTTCCTGCTCGCGTCACTCATTCATCATCCGCCGATAGAGGTTGATCCAGATCGACCTCCGTGTCGCCTACGAGTTGATCGAGGCGCGCGAGCAGGCCAGCATCGACAACCTGTAGCCGCTGAGGATGCCGGGCGATATCGTGCGCCAGGAAATCGAGGAACTGGCCCAGTACCGGATCGTCCTCGGTTGCCTCTGCGCGGGTGAGTATCACCCCTCCATCCGGCCGAATCGAGTAATGGATCTTGTCACGTTTTTTCAGGCCCAAGGCGCGGCGCACGGTTTCGGGAACCGTGGTCTGGTAGCGATCGGTCAATGCGATTGCATTAGCACGTTGATGAGCGGTCAGGCCACTCCGACCAACACTGGCACCTTCACCTGGTCGATCACCTTGGCGCTGATCGACGGGTCGAGCAGCCGCCCCAGTCGAGACAGGTGGCGGTGACCCATGATGATCAACTCGCAGTTCAGTTCCTTGGCTTTGTCGACGATGGCATCGACGGGTTGGCCGGCGACCATGCAGCCGTGGGCCGCGAAACCGGCGGCCTGCAGTTGGCGCACGGCATCGGCTACGGCAGCGTCGCCCAGGCGTTGTTCTTCGCAGGCGGCTGGGTATTCCTCCAGTTCCTCGGCGGTGTAGGGGGCGGGTTTGTCATGCACGGCGAAGGTCGAGTCGATGGCCAGCAGCACGTGCAGTTCGTGCTCGTCGGGGCGGCAATAGCGCAGGGCCAGAGCGAGCAGGGCGCTGGCGGCGGGGGAGGCATCGATGGCGATCAGGACGGGATGGGGCATGCGGGATCCTTGGCTTGGGCTGGCTGATGTGCTTGCAGGTCCGGCCTTTTCGCGGGCAAGCCCGCTCCCACAGGAACTGCACAATGCCCAAGTACCTGTGGGAGCGGGCTTGCCCCGCGAAAGGGCCGGACCTGCCAATGCTTCATTTAAGGCCTAACACGGCCCGTGAATAAATGCCCCCCCACGCACGAGCGCATTACATCTGGCGCAATCGTCCAGCTGTTACCATTGCCTTTCCCACAGCTGTCACGGAACACGGCCATGCAACTCCCGGACATGAACCTGCTCGTCGCGCTCGACGCCTTGCTCGATGAAGGCAGCGTGGTCGGTGCTGCGCAGCGCATGAACCTGAGCCCGGCGGCCATGAGCCGCACCTTGGGGCGTATCCGTGAGGCCCTGGGCGACCCGATCCTGGTCCGCGCCGGTCGCGGCCTGGTGCCTACCCCCCGGGCGCTGGCCTTGCGCGAGCAGGTGGCGGCGCTGGTGGAGCAGGCTGGCGAGGTGTTTCGCGGCGCGGGTGAGGTCGACCTGCCGAAGCTCGAGCGCGCCTTCAATATTCGCACCAACGACCTGTTCATCGCCCTGTACGGCGCGCCACTGCTGCGCCGCATGCACGAGCAGGCGCCGCGCACGGTGCTGCGCTTCGTGCCGGAAAGCCCAGGCGGAGACGACGACAGTGTGCTGCGCGACGGGCGGACCGATCTGATCATCAGTTCCACCGTCGACCTGGGGCCGGAGATCAAGGTGCAGAGCCTGTTCCAGACCTGGTACGTGGGGCTGGCACGGCGTGATCATCCGATCTTCGAGGAGCCGATCACCCCGCAGAGCTTTGCCTGTTATCCACAGATCAGCGTGTCGCGGCGTGGTCGGGCCAATGGGCCGATCGACGTGGAGCTGGCCAATTTCAAGGTGCAGCGGCGGGTGGCATTGATCACGCCCAGCTTCCACTCGGCACTGTTCTCGCTGCCGGATTCCGACCTGCTGCTGCCGATGCCGGCCAACATCCTCAACAGCGTACACAAGCTTGGCTTGCCGCTGCGCTCGTTCGAGATTCCGGTGCCGCTGGAGCGGGTCAACGTGTTGCAGGCCTGGCACCCGCGGTTTCACAACGACCCGGCGCATCGCTGGTTGCGTCAGACGTTGAAGGCGGTTTGCAGTGTCGATCCTTGAGTTTTGCTGCGGTCATAACGGCCTATTCGCGGGCTTGCCCGCGAAGCAGACAGTGCCGGTTCACTTGGATTGCGCCAGACGCAACTTAAACCTTCCGAGAAGTCAGTTTTCGTAAGCATTCGACCTTCTTAGACTTGTCCAGCCTGAAAATTATTGCTGGAGATGTCTGTTCATGAGTGCGTTGTCCACCCCCTCCGCCGCGACTGCCGCTGCGCCTGCGCAGGCGGCTTTTGGCCTGCGGGTGGTGGTCGGCCTGCTCGGGGTGTTGCTGGCGGTGCTGTGCGCCGGCCTCAACGAAGCGGTGACCAAGATCTCCCTGGCGGATATCCGCGGCGCCATGGGCATCGGCGCCGACGAAGGCGCCTGGCTGTTGGCGGTCTACAGCGCAGCCTCGGTGTCGGCCATGGCCTTCGCCCCCTGGCTCGCCACGACGTTCTCTTTGCGCCGCTTCACCCTGACTGCGATTGCCGTGTTCGCCGTGCTTGGCCTGCTCCAGCCCTTTGCTCCCAACCTGCACAGCCTGATGCTGCTGCGTATCGTCCAAGGCCTGGCCTCCGGCGCCCTGCCGCCGATGCTGATGAGCGTTGCGCTGCGATTCCTGCCGCCGGGCATCAAGATCTATGGCCTGGCCGGTTATGCCCTGACAGCCACCTTCGGCCCCAACCTAGGCACGCCTCTGGCCGGGCTGTGGACCGAATACGTCGGTTGGCAGTGGGCGTTCTGGCAGATCATCCTGCCGTCTGGCCTGGCTATGTTCTGCGTCGGCTGGGGCCTGCCCCAGGACCCGCTGCGCCTGGAGCGCTTCAAGCAGTTCGATTGGCGCGGCGTGCTGCTCGGCCTGCCGGCCATCAGTTGCATCGTGCTCGGCCTGTCCCTGGGTGACCGCTGGGGCTGGTTCGATTCGCCGCTGATCAGCTGGTTGCTGGGCGGCGGCCTGCTGCTGTTGGTGTTGTTCATGTACAACGAATGGTCCGAGCCGCTGCCGTTCTTCCAACTGCGCATGTTGTCGCGGCGCAACCTGAGTTTCGCCCTGGTGACCCTGGCCGGGGTGCTGATCGTGCTTTCCGGCGTCGGTACCATCCCGTCGGCGTACCTGGCACAGATCCAGGGCTATCGCCCGGCTCAGACCAGCCCTCTGATGCTGCTGGTGGCCATGCCGCAACTGATCGCGCTGCCGCTGACTGCGGCGCTGTGCAACATCCGCGCGGTGGACTGCCGCTGGGTGCTGGCGGTGGGCCTGGCGCTGCTGGCAACCAGCTGCCTGGGCAGCAGCCTGCTGACCTCCGAATGGATCCGCGGCGATTTCTACCCGTTCTACCTGTTGCAGGTGTTCGGCCAACCGATGGCGGTGCTGCCTCTGCTGATGCTGTCCACCAACGGCATGAGCCCCCAGGAAGGGCCTTTCGCCTCGAGCTGGTTCAATACCGTCAAGGGCCTGGCAGCGGTGGTCGCCGGGGGGCTGATCGATGCCCTCGGTACCTTGCGCCGGCACTTTCACTCCAACCACCTGGTGGACAGCCTGGGCAATGCACCGCTGATCGACGACAACGCTGCCGGCCTGGCCAGACGTATCCACGACCAAGCCCTGGTGCTGACCTCGGCCGACCTCTACCTGGTCATGGCCGGCGTCGCCGTGGCCTTGATCTGCCTGATTCCTTTCGTGCCTACCCGGGTCTATCCGCCGCGTGCGGTGGGTTGAACGCCGGATGAATTCGAGACCGCTGAAAATGAACCACAACCGCAAGAAAATCGTGATCGGCTCGGTGATCGCCGTGGCCGTGCTGGCGGGCCTGATCGGCCCCTGGATCTTTGGCAGCGACCGGCGCCAGAGCACCAACGACGCTTATGTGATCGCCGACTACACGGTGGTCGCGCCCAAGGTCGCCGGCTTCATCAAGGAGGTCCTGGTCGAAGACAACCAGCAGGTGAGCGCCGGCCAGTTGCTGGCGACCATCGACGACCGTGATTACCAGGCCGCGCTCGATGCCGCCCAGGCCCAATTGCTGGTGGCCAAGGCGCAGAGCGCCGATGCCCGCGCCACCCTGGACCGCCAGGGCTCGCTGATCGTCCAGGCCGAAGCCGCGGTGAAAGCCGCCCAGGCCGAGGCGGCCTTCGCCGATCACGAGGTCAAGCGCTATAGCCGCCTGGCCGAGCAGGGCGCCGGCACTGTGCAGAACGCCCAGCAGGCGCGCAGCCGTGTCGACCAGGCTCGGGCACGACTGGCCAATGCCCAGGCGGCGCTGGTGGCGACGCGCAAACAGGTCGACATCCTCAGCGCCCAGGTGGCCAGCGCCGATGGCCAGCTCAAGCGTGCCGAAGCCGGCCTGGAAAAAGCCCAGTTGGATCTGTCCTACACCCGAATCACCGCGCCGGTGGACGGCATGGTCGGCGAGCGAGCGCTGCGTGTCGGCGCCTTCGTCAACCCAGGTGCGCGACTGCTGTCGGTGGTGCCGTTGCAGCATGCCTACGTGGTCGGCAACTTCCAGGAAACCCAGCTGACCCACGTGCAGCCGGGCCAGCCAGTGAGCATCAGTGTCGATACCTTTGCCGGCCAGACCCTGCATGGGCATGTCGAAAGTATCGCCCCGGCCACCGGGGTGACGTTCGCCGCCGTCAAGCCGGACAACGCCACCGGCAACTTCACCAAGGTGGTGCAGCGCATCCCGGTGAAGATCGTCTTCGATGACGGCCAGCCTTTGCTCGAGCGCCTGCGCGTGGGGATGTCGGTGGAAGCGACCATCGACACCCACGGCGACACGCTCAAAGGCACGGAGGTCACTGCTCGATGAAGCCCGCTCTGCGTCTGAGCCCGGTGCTGTTCGCCATCGTGCTTGCCGGCTGCACCCTTGGCCCCGATTTCCAGCGCCCCGACAGCCAGGCGCCGCAACGCTGGTTGCCCTTGCAGGGCGAGGCGGCTGCGAGTCAGCCGCAGGCCGAACCGCTCGAACTGCGCTGGTGGGACAGTTTTCACGATGCGCGCCTGAGCGCGCTGATCCAGCGTGTGGCCGAGCGTAACCTGGACCTGCAGATGGCCAGCGCGCGCTTGCTGCAAAGCCGCGCTCTGCGCAGTACCGTGGCTTCCGAGCAGGCGCCGTCGGTGGATGCCAACGTCGGTTACAGCCGGGCGCGCAACAGCGCCGAAGGCCTCAGTGACCCATCCGGGCATGCCGGCAAGTCGGCTTTCAACCTGTGGCAGGGCGACCTGGTCGCTGGCTGGGAGCTCGACCTCTGGGGCCGTGTGCGGCGACAGGTCGAGGCGGCCGATGCCTCGGTGGAAGTGGCGGAAAACGACCGTCGTGGCGTGCTCCTGGCACTGCTTTCGGAAACCGCTGGCAACTACATCCAGTTGCGTGCGGTGCAACACACTCTGGCGGTCACCGAGGACAACCTCAAAGTCGCCCAGCACAGCCTCGAGCTCTCCGAGGATCGGCAGGCCGAGGGCGTCGCCACTCGCCTGGACGTGGCCCAGGCCAGTGCCCAGGTGGCCTCCATCGAGGCGCGCCTGCCGACCCTGCAGGCGCGCCGTGACGATCTGATCAACGCCCTCAGCCTGCTTGCCGCAGAGCCGCCACGCAGCCTGCAGGCTGAGTTGCTGGAGGGCGGCGATGTACCGACGCCGCAGCAGACCTTCGCCATCGGCCTGCCATCGGAGCTGGCTGAGCGACGCCCCGACATCCGCCAGGCCGAGGCGCGTCTGCATGCCGCCACGGCCAGCATCGGCGTGGCCAAGGCCGACTTCTACCCGAGCATTCGCCTGTCCGGCAATGTCGGCTTCCAGGCCATGCAGTTGGCGGACTTCGGCGCCTGGGATTCTCGCCGCTTCGCCTTTGGTCCACAGCTGTCGTTGCCGATCTTCGAGGGTGGCCGGCTCAAGGGCACCCTGCAATTGCGCGAGGCGCAGCAGCAGGAAGCCGCGCTGAACTATCGCAAGGTGGTGCTCGGTGCCTGGCATGAGATCGACGACGTGCTGCGCTTGTACAACGCCAGCCAACTGCGCCGCGATCACCTGGCCGAGGCCGTACGGCAGAACCGCATCGCCCTGGAGACCGCCCAACGTCAGTACGTCGAAGGGGCCGTAGACTTTCTCAACGTGCTGAGCGTCCAGAGCGCGTTGCTGGCCAGCGAGGAACAGTGGATCGACAGTTCGGCGGCGGTGGCCCAGGCGCTGGTGGGCCTGTACAAGGCCCTGGGCGGCGGCTGGCAAGCGTTCGACGAGCAGCCTGCGCAAGCCTGATCGAGGACGCCGCGATGCATCTGGCTTTGAACGGCAAACGCGCAGTGGTGTGTGGTGCCACCTCGGGCGTGGGCCTGGCGACCGCCATTGGCCTGGCTCGAGCGGGTGTCGAGGTGGTGCTCATTGGTCGCAGTCAGATGGCGGTCGATGCTGCGCTGAAGGCGGTCCGTGAGCAACTGCCGAAAGCGCGGATCATCGGCATCGCGCTGGATCTGGCCACTGAAGCGGGCACGCGGACACTGATCGAACGCGTGCCGCACACCGACATCCTGATCGATACCCTCGGCGTTGGCGAGGTGCTGTGGCGCCATTACATCGTGGGCATGGCCGAGCGCGGTTGGGGGCAAGTGATCCTGCCTGCCGACAGCGCGCTGCCGGACTTGGCCGAGGTGGCGGTGCATGGCCTGCCGAAAGGTTCGCCCGCAGAGGTGGCGGCGCAGGTGGTGGTACGGGTCTCCTGCTAGAGCGGGCGCGTGAGCCCGAAGCGTTTGCGCAGGACGGCGTCCAGCACGCGCTGCGGCAGTAGGCGCGCCAGCAGAGGCAACGCTGTGCTGCCATTGCCCAGGCGCACCAGCGCCGGTGCCGGGTTCTTGCGTGTAGCCGCCAGCACGCCCTGGGCGAATACTGCAGTAGGGGTCGGTTTGTCCTGCGAAGCGCGGGCCCGGGCCTCGACATAGCTGCGCAACGGCCACCATGGCGAGTCGGCCGCCAGTACCTGCGCCGCCTCGCGCTGGGCATTGCTGGCGAACTGCGAAGCGATGGCGCCGGGCTGTACTTCCATTACCTGGACGCCGAACGGCGCCAGTTCCAGGCGCAGAGCATCGCTGAGGGCGTGTACCGCGGCCTTGGATGCGCAGTAGGCACCGGCGAACGGCGTGACCAGCACGCCCGACACGCTGCCGATGTTCACCACCAGACCGCGTGCCCGGCGCAGCAGCGGGAACAGGGCGCGGGTCACGCCGACCAGGGCGAAGACATTGGTTTCGAACTGCTGGCGCATGGCGTCCACACCGCCGTCGAGCAAGGGGCCCATGGCGCCATAGCCGGCGTTGTTGATCAGCATATCGAGGCGGCCATGTTGCGCTTCGAGCTCCTCGGCCAGGCGCGCCAGGGCATCGCTGTCGTTGACGTCCAGTTGCCGGGCGGTGAAGCCGGCGTTGGCGAGTATTTCGACGTCTTCGGCCTTGCGGGCGGTGGCCCAGACGTCATGGCCGGCATCGCGGTAGGCGTCGGCCAGGGCGCGGCCGATGCCGCTGGAACAACCGGTGATGAGGACAGTGGGCATGGAGACGAGGCCTGTGATAGAGGTTTTCCGTGCTGGCCCATTCGCGAGCTCGCCCACGGGTACCTTGTAGGAGCGGGTTTACCCGCGAAGAGGCCGGCACAGACACTAGGAAATCTAGTTGGCAAACGTACCTTGCAGCCGTTCAGCACGAAACTCAAGGGTCTGTGGCCGGTACCCGGACCGCAGCGGCGGCAGCGGCAGGCAGTCTTTCCACTGCGCTCCAGGTTGCAGCTCGCCTGGCCCGCGATAGCGCGGCGCGTTATAGGTATTTTCCGCCAGATTCACACTGTCGCCCGGCGCATAAGCCGCCACGCGCCAGCGCAGTTCGATGAGTGGCACGTTGTTGCCGTTTGTCATCTGCACCTGCAACGCTCGATCCGCAGGGCACTGATCAGGGGCATAGCTCAGGCGCAGGTCCAGGCGCGCAAGGCGTGAAGCCTCGCGGTTGTCTTGCCAGGCGACGAACAGCGCGACCAGGGCCAGGCCGCACACGGCCGCCATGGAAATCGGCAGGGCCTTGGCCGGGTAGCGCAGCAGCAGCACCAGCCAGGTGAGGATGAGAAAGGCACCGATGATCATGTTGGGCGAATTCCATTCGGGTCTCGAATCATCTTGGAGCGGCAAGTCATAAGCTGCAAGCTTCAAGCTTCAAGCTTCAAGCTTCAAGCCACAAGCCACAAGCAAAAGCGGGACGGTGGTGAGCCCACACCTGTAGGCTCCCCACCGTCCCGCTTTCGCTTGTAGCTTGCAGCTTGCAGCTTTACTGCGCGATGGTCTTCACCGAAACGCCACGCTCGATCGGCGTCGAGGTCCGCCCGTAGACATCCTCGAAGCGCTCGATGTCATCCTCGCCCAAGTAGCTGCCCGACTGCACTTCGATGATTTCCAGCGGGATCTTGCCGGGGTTGCGCAGACGGTGGACCGAGGCGATCGGAATGTAGGTCGACTGGTTCTCGGTCAGCAGGAACACGTTTTCGTCACAGGTCACTTCGGCAGTGCCCGACACCACGATCCAGTGTTCGGCGCGGTGGTGGTGCATCTGCAGCGACAGGCTGGCGCCCGGCTTGACGGTGATGTGCTTGACCTGGAAGCGGCCACCCATGTCCACCGAGTCGTACGAACCCCACGGACGGTAAACCTCGAGGTGGTTCTGGGTTTCGCTGCGGCCCTGTTCGTCGAGGGTCTTGACCATCTGCTTGACGCCTTGGACCTTGTCCTTGTGGGCGATCATCATCGCATCCTTGGTCTCGACCACGACGATGTTCTCCAGGCCGATCACCGACACCAGCTTGCCGTTGCCGTGGATCATGCAGTTGCGGCTGTCCTGTACCACTACGTCACCCTTGGTGACGTTGCCGTCGGCATCCTTGTCGTGCACTTCCCACAGCGACGACCAGCAGCCCACGTCGCTCCAGCCGGCCGACATCGGTACCACGCAGGCGCGCTGGGTCTTTTCCATCACCGCGTAGTCGATGGAGTTGTCCGGGCAGCAGGCGAAGGTGGCTTCGTCAATGCTCAGCACATCGCCGTCTTCGGCGCTGCGCTCCAGAGCCAGCAGGCAGGTGTCGTAGATATCCGGATCGTGCTTCTTCAGCTCCTCGAGGAAGCGGCTGGCACGGAACAGGAACATGCCGCTGTTCCAGAAATAACCGCCGGTCGAGACGAATTCGGCGGCACGCTTCTCGTTGGGTTTCTCGACGAACTGGGCGACCCGCGCCACGCCTTCGGGCAGCAAGGCGTCCTGGACCGAACGGATATAGCCGTAACCGGTTTCCGGTTTGGTCGCCGGCACGCCGAACAGCACCATCTCGCCGTTTTCGGCAGCCACGGTGGCCAGGGCCAGGGCACGTTGCAGGGCCTTCTGGTCATCGATCACGTGGTCGGCGGGCAATACCAGCATCAGGTCGTCGCGGCCCTCGTTGACCAGCTTCATGGCGGCCATGGCCACTGCCGGGGCAGTGTTGCGCCCGAACGGCTCCATCATGATGCCTTGGGTCTCGAGCTTCAGGGCGTCGAGTTGTTCCTGGACGATGAACTTGTGATCCTTGTTGCAGACCACCAACGGCGCGTCCATGCCTTCGAATACCAGACGCTCGAGGGTTTGCTGGAACAGGGTGTGTTCACCGGTCAGGGCCAGGAACTGTTTGGGGAACTGCTTGCGCGACAGAGGCCACAGACGGGAACCGCTACCACCAGAAAGAATTACCGGGATCATCATGTTTCTCCAATAAAAGTCGTTACGAGGCAGGGGGATCAGTTGCTAGCCACGGGGCGAGTTACCCACACCGGCGACAAGGCGTTGCCGGAACCGG
Organism: Pseudomonas putida; assembly: GCF_004357765.1. Lineage (GTDB taxonomy): Bacteria > Pseudomonadota > Gammaproteobacteria > Pseudomonadales > Pseudomonadaceae > Aquipseudomonas > Aquipseudomonas putida_U. Next base: position 141,872 of record NZ_SMTE01000010.1, read on the forward strand.
TTACATACAGCACGGCCGCTTCGCCGCGCTCCAGAGCGACGGGTTTGACGTCGCCGACTTTCTTGTCTCCTGCGTACAGCGCCATGCTGACCTTGACCGGGTTGATTTCACGCTGACCAGTGCCCTTGGCGGCTACCGGCTTGACCACTTCGGTCTTGCCGTCAGCGGTCTTCAGGCTCAGTTGCTGGTCGCTCAGGTTCTGCACGCGAACCAGGGCCTTCTGCTTGTTCTTGAATGGCGCTTCCTCGATCAACTGCGGGGCACCGTTGGCGTTGTTGACCAGGGTGTAGTACTTGTCCGCGGCGAGCTTGACCGGCACGCTCTTGCCAGCGACCTGGGCGGTGTAGTCACCCCCTGGGAGGAAGCTGAAGTCGCTGCTGGACTGGGCGCCCACCTGCTTGATCTGGGTATTGCCGACGGTGGCGGCGGCTGGCGCGCTGGAGGCGTTGTACAAACGCACGAAGGTCGAGCCTTTCGGTGCGCTCGGGCCATACAGGGCGGCGTCGGCGCCGGCAAACGCCTGCATGGAAGCGAGAGACAGGCCTGCCGCGAGGGTGAGGGCTTTGGCAATGGAAGTCTTGGTGGTCATGTGCGTGTTCCTCTCTATCAGTGGCTCGTCTGGTTGGACGACAGCGCCAGGTTTTCATCGGATTTACGGGTACCCTTCAGTTGCGCGATCCACTGCGGATCGAAGCTGCTGAGGTCGTTTTTCATTGGCAGATAACGTTCTGGGAATTCCCACACCACCACTTGTGGTGCGGCGTTCTTGAAGGCGTCGCTTTGCAGGTACTTGAGCATCGGCAGCAACGGGCCGTGGCCGTCTTCGGCGTAGTTGGCGACGTCGCTGTGCAGCGCCTGCTGTAGCGCGCCAAGGAAGTTCCAGTGCGGATTGGCGCTGTAGCTGGTACCCACCAGCGCTACCGGGATCTGGGTGTCGGCGAACAGAGCGTCGCCGCCTGCTTCGTTGCCCTCGGCCGGACGGGTCGAGCGTTGTTGCAGGCTGTCCGGCGGCGGCAGCAGGTCGCTGAACAGCGGATCGAGGGGCAGGAAGTTGGTCAGGTCGCCTTTGTACGGGGCCGTCTTGCCGGCGTCGGTGACGAAGGCCTGGGGCTCGCCGCTGAGCATCTTCTGGCGACCGACCGCTTCGGCCAGTGCCTGTGCCGCCACTTCGGCGCCCATCGGCGTCCAGTGGGTATCGGTGCGCAGGAACACCTGACCACGAGCCTTGGCCTGCTCCAGCGGGGCCATCAGGTCGGGGGCGAACACGTTGGCCTGGCGGGCCTGGGCGTGGAACTGGTTGTACAGGTCGTCGTGCAGGCTGGCCGGTTGCTCCTTGCCAAGGTACTCGGCGTAGACCCGCGCCTTGGCCGGGACGATCGCCAGCACCAGCTGGCTGCCGTGTTTGCGCAGGGTGTCACGCACGCCCTGGATCAGCGCCAGGTTCTCCTGCATCAGTTGCTCGGCACCGGCGGTCGGCTTGAACTCCTCATCGCTGAACAGCCACTGTTCGCGGCCCAGGACCACGCCGGGGCGGCCTTCGTTGAACAGCTTGAAGTCCAGCGCTGCCCAGAGGTTGGTGCCCAGGCGCTTGATCGGGAACTGCTCGTCGTAATGGGTCTCGGCGGCCTTGGCCAGCTTGCCGTTGAGCAGGGTCATCTGGCTGGTGCGGTTGAAGCTTTCCAGGCCGCCGACCGACCAGGCGCCGAGCCCGACCAGCAAGCCGAGGAACGACAGCGAATAGGTGATACGTAATGTCCGGGTCATGGTCGTCAACCTCAGAACTGGAAGTACAGGAACGGCGAGTAGCTCTGCGCCGAAAGTTTCAGGATCGAGGCGACGAACAGCAGCAGGATCAGTGCGCGGGTCATGACCCGGGTCCAGTCCAGACCGATCGAGCCGTCGGCATTGACCTGCGCCGGCGTACGCACGGCGGCGGGCGGCGTGGCGTTACGGTAGAAATCGCGCAGGCCGAAGAACGCCAGGGTGAGATAGGCGATCACCAGGGTCGCGACTTGCAGGCCGGTGAGCTGGGAACGATTGAGCTCCGACAACTGCCACTCACCGAAGCTGAACATGGCGCCATACATGCGGGCGGCGACGTGCAGGTTCTCGGCGCGGAAGATCACCCAGCCGACCACCACCAGGAGGAAGGTGAACGCCCACTTGATCGGGTTGAAGCGCTGCGGGTTGGTGTCGATGCCCAACGCCCGCTCGATGGCCAGCCACATGCCGTGCCAGGCGCCCCAGATGATGTAAGTGAAGTTGGCACCGTGCCACAGGCCACCGAGCAGCATGGTCAGGAACAGGTTGCGGTAGGTGTTGAAGGTGCCTTTGCGGTTGCCGCCCAGGGTGATGTACAGGTAGTCGCGCAGCCAGGTGGAGAGGCTGATGTGCCACCGGCGCCAGAACTCGGTGATCGACTGGCTGATGTAGGGCTGCTTGAAGTTTTCCATGAAGCGGAAGCCCATCATCAGGCCCAGGCCGATGGCCATGTCGCTGTAGCCGGAGAAATCGAAGTACAGTTGCGCGGTGTAGGCCAGTGCCCCTAGCCAGGCGTCACCGGTGGTCGGGTTCTGCAGGGCGAAGCAGTGGTCGGCGACCACCGCCAGGGTGTCGGCGATGAACACTTTCTTGATGAAGCCCTGCATGAAGCGGGTGCAGCCTTCGGAGAACTTGTCCAGGGTGTGGGTGCGGTTGTTGAACTGATCGACCAGGTCCTTGAAGCGCAGCACGGGGCCGGCGATCAAGTGCGGGAAAATCGCCACGAACGCCGCGAAGTCGATCAGGTTGCGCGTGGCTGGGGTATCGCCGCGGTAGACGTCGATGATGTAGCTGATCGACTCGAAGATGTAGAACGAGATACCGATCGGCAGCAGCACGTGGGTGAGGATGAACGGCTCCAGGCCGAACGAAGTGATGATCGCATTGAGGCTATCGACGCCGAAGTTGGCGTACTTGAAGTAGCCGAGGATCGCCAGGTCGATGCCCACGCCCAGCAGCAACCAGCGCTGCGCAGGCTTGGTGCGCACGCCGGCGGCGCCGACCTTGAGGCCGATCCAGTAGTTCCACAGCGTCACCCCGGCGAACAGCGCCAGGAAGTCCACTCGCCACCAGGCGTAGAAGATGTAGCTGGCGACCAGCAACAGCAGGTTGCGATAACGTTGCCCGCTCAGATAGTACAAGCCGAGGAAGATCGGCAAGAACAGGAACAGGAACACGTTGGACGAGAAGACCATCCCGGTTCTCCTAATTGTTCACAGCACAGGGCAAAGCGCCCCCCAAACCCCCCACGGCAAAACGCGGAGGGCGACCAATATTTCCTCCAGGAGCGGAGTTACCTGCTCCTAGAGGGGTGTTGCGTTACTTCTTGAGCTGCGCATTCGGGTCGTAGACCCGGGTCAGATCACCGCCCAGACGGAAGCTGTTGAACGGCTGCATGCCGTGCTTGCGCTGCTGGGTGTCACCGACGCACTGGTACAGCGCGCACCAGGGTTCGAGCCAGGCGTACTTGCTCTCGACCTTGAGGTCTTTCATGTCCTGTTTCACCCCGGCCCGCTGCGCGAAATGCTGCGGGTCGCGTGCGCCGGCCAGCACGCCTTCGCCCAGGCGCTGCAAGGCGAAATTGTTTTCGCTGCGCAGATCGACACCGTTGGCCTTGGCGAAACTGGCGATCATCGCCAGTGGCGGCAGGGCGTAGTTGTGGTAGGCCAAAGCGCGTTGCTTGCGCTTGATTTCGTTGGGCAGGAAGCCTTGATCGTCGACCTGGTTGGCGCCGATCTTGTATTCCTTCACTGCCCAGTCGAACAGATCGCGGCGGTCGGTGGCCACGGCGGTGGCCATGACCGACCACGCCGCCCAGTAGCTGTGGTTGTTGATCTTCTCCAGCGGCAGGTCGCTCCAGTCGCGCACGGTCTGCTCGGCCAGGCGGGCGAACCATTTCTCGATCAACTCGGCCTCGGCCTGGTGCGCCGCCAAGGGCTGGGACTTGGAGAATTTCAGGCGCAACCACGAACCGCTCATGCTGCCCAGGGCCCATTTGCGCATGGACTTGCCGGTGTGGTTGTAGTCGGTCGACAGCAACGCGCCAGCGCGTGCCCAGCTTCCGAGCCAGGTCAGGGTGCAGTCGAGTTGTGCGGGGCGGCCGTCGCGCATGTACTGCCCGACCATCTTGCTCACGCCTTTCTCCAGCGTGGTGATGTCGGCGGTGGAGTCGCGGAAGGCCTTTTCCGCAGCTACGTTGAGCGTCGAGCGGGCCTTGTCCGAACCTTCGTACTTGCTGCGGAACTGCAGCGGACCGGTATAGGGCGTGGGTGCGGCCTCGCAACGGAAATTACCGTCGCTGGTCTTGATCTTCTCGATGCCTTCGTAATAGCCCTGGGGTGGCACCAGCGCTGCCTGGGCGGCGCCGCCGAACAGCGCCAGGAGCAGCAGGGAAGGGCACGCGATTCGCTTGATTGGATTCATGCTGACCTCACTGGCTGGCCTGCGCGGTCTGCGCTGGCACAGCGAAGTTGTGGCGTTTGCACAGCTTGGCTTCGACTTTCTGGGTGCCGTTCTCCGGCCCCTGAACCTCGAATGCCAGCAGGCTCTGGTCGGCCCAGTCCTCGTCTTCACGCATCTGGAAGACGAAGCGGCCATTGGTGTCGGAGGTTTCCGGCTTTTCCAGCTTGATGTCTTCGTGGCGGCCGTTGAGGTACCAGAGGGTGGCTTGCATCACCTTGACCGACGGGTCCTCGAACTTGACGTCCATCTGCAGATTGCGATTGACCAGGTTCTTGATGACGCCGCCCTTACCGTTGACCATCAGTTCGTTGGTGCCGGGCTTGAGCGTCTTGCTCGCGCTCATCAATGCCGGGCGTGCATCGCAGCCATCGTCGAGCAGGGCGAGGATCTGTCGCCAGATGGTTTCCTGGTCCAGGCGATACAGGGGCGAGAATTCCCAGATGAGGATCTTCGGTGGGTGGTTCTGGAATTCCTCGCTGCCCAGGTACTCGATCATCGAGCCTTCCAGGCCGCCGCCGGGGAAGGCGACGTTGAGCACATCGGCACCGATGTACTGTTCCAGGAATCCGGCGAAGTTGTAGTTCTTGCCACTGTGGCTGGTGCCCACCAGGGTGATCTCGGCGTTGCCCGCGTCGCCGAACAGATCGTCGCCGCTGGCCTCGCCGCCGGCTGTCGCCTTTGGTTCGGTGGTGAACTGATCCATGTACTGGATGGCGTAGCGGGTGCCGCACAGTTGCCCGGCCACGTTGTGCAAGGTGCCGGTCTTGCCCATGCGGCCGGACACGTGGGTTTCGAATTCCTTGCGCGGGATGCCTTCGAAGGCCGGCATCTGGTGCACGGTATCGGCCACGATCTTGGCTGCGCGCTGGGCGCCGTAAGGGGTCCAGTGCTGGTCACCACGGAAGTAGAAATCCTTGCCCTGGTCGGCGGCGGCCAACTGCTCGTTGGTCAGCGGCGACAGGTCAGGCACGTTGTAGCCCATTTTGGCGAAGCGCTGGAGCATGGCCTTGTAGTTGCCCAGGGCCTTTTGATAGTTGAAGGCGGCTTTCTCTTCAGGCTTGAGCATGTTGCGGTTCACCAGCCCGCGGGTCGGCTGATAGACGACCACCAGTTCCACGCCGCGCTTCTTGAAGGCATCGTGCACCTGCTGCAGCCGCTTGTAGCCGCTTGGCGTGGTGTCGAACTCGGTGCGCAGGTCTTCGCGGGTACGGAACAACCAGTCGCCCTGGGCTTGCACCAGCGTGGTGAAGTTCTGTTGGTAACGGGTGGTGTAGCGGCTGGCGTCATGCGCCTCCGGGCACAGCTGGCAGCAGGGCTCGGCGGTGAAGGTCGGTGCCTTGACCTCGTCGGCCTGCACGCCTTGGCTGATGGCCAGCAGTGCGGCGGACAGGCCCAGCAGTTTCATCAGGTGTGGAGTCATGGTCTGGGCTTCCTTAATCGATCATTTCGGTCTGGCGTTCGACCGGGTCGATCAGCACGGCTTTCTGCTGGCGCACCAGCAGGTCGAGAATTTCGTCCTGGCGCTCGCCCAGCACGCCATTGAGGGAAATGCCGCTGGCCTTGCGCGGGGCGAGCATCTTCACCTTGTACAGTTCGACCGACAGCGGTGAGTCGATGGACAGGGGGCCGGAGCCGTTGGCGACCAGCTCGCCACCGACCACGATCAGCGACACCTTGGTGTCGAACGGATCGAGGGCGATGTCGCGGTCGGTGTCGGACAGGTCCTTGATGTGGCCGTAGATGCCTACCAGGCCATTGGCGAAGGCGACGTTCTCGTAGACACGGATGTTCACGCTGTTACGCACGCGGATGCCGTGGCGGCGGTTGTTGATCAGCTTGTTGCCCCAGATCAGGTTGTCGCCGCTTTCGTACAGGGTGATGCCGTCGGTGTGGTTGCGGTAGATCTCGTTGTAAGCGATCAGGTTGTTGACGCTGTTACGGTCGATCACCACGCCGGAGAGCTTGTTGTCGAAGCTCTTGTTGTTGATGATCCAGCTGTCGTTGACCTCACGCGAGACGATGATCCCGTGCTTCTTCTTGGTGCCGTACACCGTGTTGCCGGCGATGATCAGGCGGTGCGAACGGTCGTGGGGGTCGATGCCGTAGACGATGTTGTCGTGGTAGGTGTTGTCCTTGACCACGAAGTCGGACGTCTCATAGCAGTAGAAGCCGTACCACATGTCGCTGAAGGTCGAACCGATGATCCAGCCGGTGGGCTCGGTGCGGCCCATCTGCTTGGCCATGTTCGGCGTGTACTGCGAGATGCTCACACCATAGGACTTGGACTTGGCATAACCGAAGCTGGCCATGGTGGTGTTGACGATGTAGGTCTCGGTGCCGCCCCATGACAGCAGGAACGGGCGAAATGCCTTGGGCGTCTGGAAGGTCGCAGGGCCGTTGGCCTTTTCGCGCCAGCCGGTGACCTTGGTGTCGGTGACGAACAGCTTGCCGTCATTGACCATGAACGCGCCGCCTTCCTCGGACAGACGCAGTTCCTTGACCTTGCCATTGATCTCGAGGATGCCTTTGTGGCCGACCACGATCGGCAGGCGCGCCAGGTAGACGCCCGGCTCGACTTCACGCAGGTATTGGTTGGGCACCTTCTTGCTCAGCTCGACCAGGTCGATATGGCCGTCGTCGACGAAGATCGCCTGTGGGATGCCATGCTGGCGCTGCACCCACTCGGCTGCCTTGTTGTCGCCACCGACGAATTCCTTGAGGGTGTCCTCCTGGAACATGCGGCGGATGCTGACCTTGCCCTTGTGGCTGCGGTCGATCTTATTCTGCACCGCTTCAGCGGTGTAGCCGCTGAGGTCGGGCAGCTTGGGTGGGTCCAGGTGCAGCGGCTCGACCGGCGCGGAAGACACCGTGTAGGTCTTGGCCTGCTGCAGTTCCTTGGCGATCACCGCAGGTTCGGCGGCGACCGCCAGGCCGCTGGCCAGCAGCAGGGCGCTGGCCAGAAGGCTGTGTCGTAGGTGCGGGTGAAGGTTCATGACAGGTCCTCTCCCGGCGTCAGAAGCGCCAGATCACATCGACGAAGGCGCGGTGCATGTACGAGTCAGCTTCTTTGCCGTAGGCATCGCCTGGCTTGAACACGCCGGCGCGCAGGCGCACCAGGGCCGATGGCTCGTCGATCGCCTGGCTCATCGAAGCCGGCAGCAGGCCTTGCTTGAAGTACTTGGTGACGACCACGTCCATTTCCTGGCCGAGGTCTTTCTCGCCATCGACCAGCGAGCGGTTCACGCCGTTGTCGTCGACCACGGCGTTGATGCCACTGGAGCCGATGTTCTGGTGGCCGTCGACGCGCCAGAACTTGTGGTAGATGACGCTGGCGTCGTAGTCCTCGCGCAGTTGCCAGGACGCGAACAGCGTGGCCGCCTGCAGGTTGCCGAGCTCGCCGCGGAAGGCTTCGCCGAAGCGGTGCACACGCGAGCGGGTACCGGTGAAGTTGGAGCGGTTGCTCTCCAGGCCGGTTTGCTCGAAGTTGTTCGAGCCATCGTCACCACCGCCGCCGCTACCACGGGCGTAGGCCGCGCCGACCTGCCACTGCGGGTCCAGGCGCAGGCGGATGCCGAGGTCGGTGGCCCAGGCGTTGACGTCGCCGCTCTGTTTGCCGGTGGCGACCCGGTCGTCCCCAACCTGTTGGGTGCTGAGGGTGTCGCGGTCGCCGGTCAGCCAGGTGACGCTGCCCCAATAGTTGATGGTGTGGTCGTTGCGCCAGTTGTAGGCGTCGCTGTTGGCTTCCAGGCCCAGCCAGGTGAGGTCGCCGGTGCGGGTCTTGTCCAGCCCGTCGACGGTTTCGCCTGGGTTCTTCAGGCTGCCGCTGTCATGGGTATGGTGCGCACGCAGGCCGACCCAGTGGCCAGGTGTCCATTGCGCGGCGACGTTGCCGTAGACGTGGGTGCGGTCCTTGTCTTCGGGGGCCAGTTCGGTCAGGTCGGTACGGTATTCGCTGAAGCGCTGCGCCACGCCCAGGTCGGCCTTGAGCAAGGTGGTGTCGAAGGTCCAGTTCAGCGCTTCGATGTTGGTGTCGCGCCACATGCCGTCGTCGCTGCGCAGACGCTGGCGACCCAGGCGCAGTTGCTCGCCCGGGTAGGCGGTGAGGCCGCTGTAGCCGATCCAGAATTCGCGCATGGCGAGGTAGCTCTTGTCCTGCTCGCGACCGTCGACCGAGGTGTCGGTGCGGGTGCCATCGTCGTTCTGGCGCAGGGTGTCGGTCTCGATGGTGTCGGTGGCGGTGACCGCCTGGCCCATCGCATAGGCGCTCCAGTTGCCGCGCTCGCCATACACCCAAGGGCGCAGGTCCAGGCCCAGGCCATTGACGTCACCGCCGGAGCGGGTGCCCAGGTCGCGATCGTCTTCGGACTGGCCAGTGATTTTCACGTCCAGGCCGAAGTTCTTCTGGGCGGTCATGTCTGCAAGGGTCGGGCACGACCACAACAGGGCGAAGCTCAGGCCAATGCCGGCTTTCACGAAGGGGTTGAGCGTCATAGCGAGTCCTCACCATCTACTGCTTGGTCGTCTTGAACGGCCTCGAGGGCCAGGATGCTGTTGGCGCCTTGGGCCATGCTGCCGCGGGCCTTGGCTTCCTGCTCCAGCAGGCGCTCAGCCTGGCTGCGTTGCTCGGGCGTGAGTTGGGTGTCGATCTGCTGCAGCAGTTCGGTGGACTGCGGCGTCGGGTTGAGCTGCGAAAGCTTGGCGAACACCCAGGCATTGGTGTTATCGGTGCGCACGCCACGGCCTTCGGCGAACAGCTGGGCCAGGGCGTAGTCGGCGCTGTTCTGGCCGCCACGGGCGGCGATCAGCAGGTGATCCACGGCCTTTTGCGGCTCGACGTTGCCCAGATAGCCACGGCGGTAAAGCTGGCCGAGGTAGTAGTGGCCGCTGAGTTCACCGGCATCGGCTGCGGCCAGCAGGTGCTGTTCGGCTTTCTGGGCATCGGCCGGTACCAGCTTGCCTTCGTAGTAGAGGCGGCCCAGCAGCAGCTCGGCGCGCGGCTGTTCGGCTTCGCGGCCCTTGTCGATGTAGGCCATGAGTTGGTCGGTATCGCCCAGCTCAGGGAAGTCGTAGAGCAACTGTGCCAGGCTGACCCAGGAGGCCGGATTGACCGGTGCCACCTGCTCGAGCAGATCCTTGGCGGTGTTCTCGTCGGTCTGGCCGAGGGTGCGGTCGGCCAGCACGCGGGCGACGCTGTCGACCCGCGATGCAGGGACCAGGCCACGGGCGTAGGCGGACTTGAGCTGGCCGAGCAGGGCAGCTTGCTGTTCGGGCTGGGCACGTTTCTGGTACACGGTGGCCAGTTCGACGTAGCAGATGTCGGTGGTGCTCAACGCCGCTTTGCAGATCTGCTCCACTTCAGCCAGGTGCTGGTCGTAGGTGCCCTGGGTGCGATACAGCAGCACCTGGGCCAGACCCGCTTCCGGGTTGCCGGCGGCGCGCCACTGATCGATCTGTTGCTGGGCGTTGACGTTGGGGAAGCTCTGCGGGTACTGCAGGTAGAGCATCGCCAGCGGCACCAGGGTATTGCCTTCACCCTGCTTGGCAGCCAGTTTGAGCAGGGTTTCGGCCTCTTCACGCTCGGCCTGGGTGGTGCCGGGTTTGGCCACCAGCAGGCGGCCGAGGCGCGCCTGGGCTCGGGACGAGGTGGCGGCGGCCTTGCGGTAGGTGGCCTCGGCTTCACGCATCTGCTCAGGGTCGCGCGAGGCGACCTTGACATCGGCCAGGCCGACTTGTGCATCGCTGTAGCCGAGGTCGGCCAAGGCCTTGTAGTTGCGCTCGGCCAGGGCGGTGTCACCGCGCTTGAGGGCCTCGTTGGCCAGGCGCTGGTCGGGCAGGCCGGCACAACCGGCCAGGGCGATGGCCGTGGCCAAGGCACAGAGGCTCAGGCTTGCGCTTTTCTTGTAGGGAATCATCTCGGGATCCTCTTACAGACCACGGGCCATGGCTTTGTCGATCAGCCAGTCGAGCGACGGACCACGGTCACTGCTGACGGCGGCTGGGCGTCCGGCCAGTTCGGCCGGCAGGGTGTCGTCAGGCTTGATCTGCACGCGGATATCGGCGGCCAGGTTTTCACTGTCCAGGCTGCTGCTGTTGACGACCTGGCCGGTGCGCACGGCGTCTTCGCCGGCCACCTGGAAGTTGACCCGGGTGCCTGGTTTGACCTTGTCGAACTGGCGGTAGCTGAAGCGTGCCTCGACCATGGCCGTGGTGGTACGCGGCACCAGTTGGAAGATCGGCTGACCCTTGGCGGCATATTGGCCATCGTCCACCAGTTGACGCGAGACCACGCAGTCGCACGGGCTGGTAAGGGTGCCCGACAGCTGTTTGCCGAACAGTTCCTCGATCTTCGCGGGCTCCAGCTGCGAGTCGCCCAGGCCACCTTTGAGCATGTCCAGCATGCTGGTGGTGAAGCTCGCCAATGGCGCGCCCTTGGCAACCTGACCGCCGCTTTGCACCAGGCTCTGCACGGTGCCGTCGCGCGGCATGGTGATGTTGGTGGTGGGGACCGCGACCACGCCGGCTTCGGCCTGGCTGACGAAGTACATGCCGTACAGCGATTTGGCGACGAAGCCGAAGGCGGCGACACCGATGACGAACACGCCCAGGGTTACGCCGACGGCCCTGATCCGACCGAAAGCGGACAGGCCGCTACCGGTATCCTTCTGCTTGCGTGCCTTGGTGAAGTTGTCGCGCTGCAAGGTGCTGAGCACGTCGCCGATGGTGATCAGTTCACCGGACAGGTGACTGGTGATGATGTGGCGCAGAGTCGAGATATCGCGGGGTTCGAGGTTCTGGAACTGGGCTCCGGTGCGGCCATCGGCGACGTTGTAGGAGCGCACCTGGAACTCGATGTCCATCGACAGGCCGAGGTTGTCGACCACGAACTGCAGACGTCCGCGCAGCACTTCGCCGATCGAGAGATGCCGTTTGGTATGGAAGCTCAGGCCACCGGCGGAGAGGTCCTCGACCTTCACCTCGTGGGCTTGGCGCTCGCTGTCGAGGAAGCGCAGCTTGGCGGGAATGCGCACCCGGGCGTGTTGGCGCTGGGCTTCGGACTCATGCACGACGTTGACGTTCACGGCGGTATTCATGGTGTTTGTTCCTGTTAGTTCCGATCCGGTTGGGCTCATACGACCATGAACAGCACAGCGACGAAGATGCTGGCGGCCGAGAAGGTCATGGTCCGCGAGGACCAGGTGTTGAACCATTGTTGAAAACTGGCGAGGTCTCGCTTGAGGGCAGTCGGTTGGCGGGTCCAGGACTGCTTGTCGAGGCGGAAGAAGACGTAGATTTTCATCAGCGCGCCGACGATCTGGTTGTAATAGAGAATCAGCGGGTAGGCCGGGCCGACTTCGTGGCCGGAGCACAGCAGCATGATGGTCAGGATCAGGCGGGTGATGCCGATCCACAGCAGGTACACCAGCAGGAAGCCGAGACCGAACTTGAGGCTGGCGATCACTGCCACGGTCAGGCCGAGCAGGCTGGTCCACATCGACACACGCTGGTCGAACAGCACGATGCTGGTGAACAGACCCAGGCGGCGCAGGCCAAGGCCCAGGGCGCGGGAGTTCTGCCGCAGGTTGTTGCCGTACCAGCGGTACATCAGCTTGCGACTGGCCTTGAGAAAGCTCTTCTCAGGCGGGTGTTCGACCGTGTTGATGGCGGCATCGGGTACGTAGAAGGTGTCGTAGCCCAGGCGCATGAGGCTGAACCAGCTCGACTTGTCGTCACCGGTGAGGAACTTGAAGCGGCCCAGGCGCCAGTGCATCAGCGAGTCGCTTTCGACGTCGGCGATGAACTCGGGGTTGGTCACGACACTTGCGCGGAACATCGACATGCGACCGGTCATGGTCAGTACGCGCTTGGACAGGGCCATCGAGCACATGTTGATGTGGCGCTGGGCGAAGCGCAGCTTGTGCCACTCGCTCATGATGTAGCCGCCGCGCACTTCGCAGAATTCGTTGGTGGTCAGGCCACCGACGTTGGGGAACAGCTTGAACCACGGCACGGTCTTGCGCACCACGCCTTCGGCCAGCACGGTGTCACCGTCGATCACGGCGACCACGGCGTTCTCGTCGGGCAGCATGCGCGAGATGGCACGGAAGCCGTAGGCCAGGCCGTCACGCTTGCCGGTACCGGCGATGCGCACGATGTCCAGGGTCACGTGCTCGGGCGGGTTGTACTTGGCCCACAGGCTCTTGACCAGCAGTTCATCGGACATCTCCACCAGCGAGCAGACCACGGTGGTGGGGAAGCCGCAGTCGATCGCCTCGCGGATCACCGAGCTGTACACCTGGGCGGTGGTCAGTGCTTCGATGCGGAAGCTGGTGACCATCAGGTACACATGCGATGGGTCGGCGGACTTGCCCATCTTGCGCACCTTGCGGCGCAGGTACGGGTAAACCGCGTAGAGGAAGATCATGCCGCGGATGAAATGGGTGGCGCCCATGGAGTAACGCCAGATGCCGACCGCACCGACCAGGAAGATGAAGTGCTTCGACTGCGAGTCGAAGATATCGGCGGGCAGGGCCAGGGCGAGCAACATGAGCAGGCTCATGTAGGCCAGCCAACCGGCGCACTGCAACAGCACTGTCTGGAGCCTTTGCATGTTCAGCATCCGTCGAAGAATCAGGAAAAAGGGGGCGACGCGGGAGCGGGATCAGAACCCGCGTCGCCCGGCCGAGGGCTTACCAGCAGATGCCTTCGGTACGGCTGGTGGTGCAGGTCGGTTTGCTCATGAAGCCGACCAGATCGATCACCTGCTTGCCGGCTGGCGCCTGTTGGGCCAGGGCGCGGAACTGCTCGTCACGGTTACCCAGAACGATCACCTCGGCGTTGTCGATGACCTTCTGGAAGTCGTCGTTGAGCAGCGAGGAGACGTGGGGGATCTTCGACTCGATGTACTCCCGGTTGGCGCCATGGACGCGGGCGTACTGAACGTTCTCGTCGTAGATATCCAGCTGGTAGCCCTTGCCGATCAAGCGTTCGGCCAGTTCCACCAGTGGGCTCTCGCGCAGGTCGTCGGTGCCCGCTTTGAAGCTCAGGCCGAGCAGGGCGACCTTGCGCTTGTCGTGGCGCTCGATCAGGTCGAAGGCGTTCTGTACCTGGGATTCGTTGCTGCGCATCAGCGAGTCGAGCAGCGGCGCTTTCACATCCAGGCTCGAGGCGCGATAGGTGAGGGCGCGCACGTCCTTGGGCAGGCACGAGCCGCCGAAGGCGAAGCCCGGGCGCATATAGTATTGGGACAGGTTCAGTGCCTTGTCCTGGCAGACCACGTCCATCACTTCGCGGCCATCGACGCCGACGGCCTTGGCGATGTTGCCGATTTCGTTGGCGAAGGTGACTTTGGTGGCGTGCCAGACGTTGCAGGTGTACTTGATCATCTCGGCCACTTCGATCGGCTTGCGGATGATCGGCGCGTCGAGCTCTTCGTACAGGGCCTGGAGGACATCACCGCTGGCCTTGTCGAATTCGCCGATAACGGTCATTGGCGGGTGGTCATAGTCCTTGATGGCGGTGCTTTCACGCAGGAACTCAGGGTTGACCGCGACACCGAAGTCGATGCCAGCCTTCTTGCCGGAGCAGTCTTCGATGATCGGGATCACCACGTTCTTGACGGTGCCCGGCAGGACGGTGCTGCGCACCACGATGGTGTGGCGGCGCTCGGTATCACGCAGGACATGGCCGATTTCGCGGCACACCGACTCGATGTACTCGAGGCCGAGGTCGCCGTTTTTCTTGCTGGGGGTGCCGACGCAGATCATCGAAACGTCGCTGGCGCGGATGGCTTCGGCGAAGTCGGTGGTACCACGCAGGCGACCGTTGGCGATGCCCTGTTGCAGCAATTCTTCCAGGCCCGGTTCGACGATGGGCGACTTGCCCTGATTGATCAGGTCGATCTTGGTGCTGGACACGTCCACACCGATCACTTCATGGCCCCGTGCCGTCAGGCAACCTGCACAGACCGCACCTACATAACCCAAACCAAAGATGCTGATACGCATCGCAATCACCTCATGTGTTTATCACGTCGACGCTTCCGAGAAACGCCGGACTGGGTTGATAGCAACAGTTTTCAGGCGCACGGACCCATGACGAAATCTCACTTCGCCGAGCGCAGGCATGAATAAATCCGGAGCGCGCAAAGTTGTGCACTCTAAATAGGCAGTTAAAAGCCAGTCTTTAAAAGGCGTGCCCTGAAATGCAGCCGTCTTTAATGCAATGCGCTACTTGGCGCGTTGCTGTGCTTGTTTTTTCAAGTGGAAAAATCCTTTGAAATCAACCACTAGGACGAATTTTAGGGGGCGCGACTCTCCTGCAGTGACGGGTATTCCGGGTCGCCGGTAATACCTGTCTGGGTTAACCAAGCAGGTAGTGGATACCTGCTGTTTGTCATCTGTAAGTCATCTCTCACACATCGTGGGGAGGAAAATCGTTACGGCTCTATGAGCGATTGGCCGTAGCAGAAGTTCCTGGCTGGCTCCGCCCCGATGAAAGATTTCTAAATATTTTTTCAGTGCCAAATAGTTTCAATCTGATAGCACGCTGGGGTTTCGTCCCGGAATATAAAGGGCGATCCTTACACGAGATGTTTATATGCCATCATCGGAAAAATTTTTTCAGAATTCGTCAAAAAACTACGAACGGTCTTATGGCGTTTGGCGATAAGGTCAATAACGTTGGTTTTTTGGCGCCAGAGATATGGCGATATAGGTCCGGCGAGGTCTGCGTCATTGCGGGGCGGGAGGGAAATTTTGGCGGGGGAGGGGTGTAGAGGGGGGGTGCGCTTTGGGGCTTTGCTGGTGCGGATATCGAGCGCCGCCCGCGCGGCGCTCGATTTGTGCGGCGCTGCAGACCTCCAGCGCCCGGGCGTCAGCCCCAATCAATCAACCGGATGATCACGCAAGAACACCAGGTGATCTGGCTTCGATTGTTCGGCACTGTAGTAGTACCCCTGCACGTCGAACCCTTTGAGCTGCTCGGGATCGGCGATACGCTCCTGGATCACGAAACGGCTCATCATGCCGCGCGCCTTCTTGGCGTAGAAACTGATGATCTTGTACTGCCCGTTCTTCTGGTCCTTGAAGTCGACATTCAGTACACGCGCCTTCAGGGCGCTGCGCTTGACCGCGCTGAAGTACTCGTTGCTCGCCAGGTTCAGCAGCAGGTCGTCGCCTTGCTCGACCAGAGCCTGATTCAACCACTCGCTGATGCGCGTACCCCAGAATGCATACAGATCCTTGCCGCGGGCGTTGGCCAGCTTGGTGCCCATCTCTAGGCGATAAGGCTGCATCAGGTCGAGCGGGCGCAGCAGGCCGTAAAGGCCCGACAACATGCGCAGGTGTTCCTGGGCATAGGTGAAATCGTCTTCGCTCAGGGATTCGGCATCCAGGCCAGTGTACACGTCGCCCTTGAACGCCAGCAGCGCCTGCTTGGCGTTGGCTGGGCTGAAGTCTGGGGTCCAGCTGCCGAAACGCGCAGCATTGAGCCCGGCGAGTTTGTCCGATAGGTGCATCAGCTCGCTGATCTGCGCTGGTGACAATGTGCGTAATTGTTCGATCAGTTGCTGCGAGTCGTCCAGGTACTGGGGCAGGGTGAAGCGGTCGGTCACCGGTGGGGTGTCGTAGTCGAGGGTCTTGGCGGGGGAAATCACCGTCAGCATCGGGTCGGCTCCTAAAGGCGTTGCCGCGATTCTACGGGGTGGGGGAGGTTACGCCAAACTATGTGGCCGATAGGCACAGGCCATGATAACCACGAGGCGTTATAGTGCGGGTTTGGCCATTTGCGGAGAACGGATGTGCGCATTGCCCTGGCCTTGCTGGCCATTTCCCTGAGCTTGTCCGTCCAAGCCGGCCCCTTGCCGCCGGCCACGCTCGATCGCGCGGTGTGGCCCGAACAGTTGGACAGCCCGGCATTGTTCGACGTTGCCTCCCGGGCCGAAATTCTGGCGTTTGCCCAGGTGCTGCACGAGAGCGAGCAACTGGATGACAAGGCGTTGGCTGCACGACTGGGTTTGCGGCAGATCAACCTGCAGAAAATCAGGGCCATACGGGCGCGGATGTGGCAGCGATTGTGGCAGGGTTACCAGCAGGCCCTGCGCAGTTGCGAGCAAGATGCCTCGTTCTGCTACCCCGTGGCATCCATGGCTGAGTTACGCACTCGTTCGGAGACGTTCGCTAGCGATGTCGGCGAGTTCTACACCGAGTGGATCGAGCCCAGTCATCAGTTCCATGCCCGTTATCTCGATGAGCAACTGCGCAAGGCCGCGCTGCTGCCGCAGACCAGCAGTGAGGTAGAACGCCTGTCCAATCGTGAACGCAACGGCGATGAGCTGAACGACCGCATGTTCCTCCTGACCTTCGTCGGTGGCCCCGGCCCTCAAGGCGGCGACACCGATCGGCTGACAGGCTATCTGCGCAAGCAGCGCCTGCAGGGTACTTTCTTCGTCATTGGCAATCGCCTGCAACTGCGACGTGATGGCGGCTCGGCGCAGGCCTTGCCCCACCTTTATGCCGGTCAGTGCGTGGGCATCCAGGGTTGGGAATACCGCTCCCACGCCCAGTGGCAGGATTGGCAGGATTCCCTGCGGCGCAGCCAGGCGCGGGTGCAAGCGGAGCTGCCCAAGCAGTATGTGCCGTTGTTCCGGCCGCCTTACGGGCAGCGTCGTGCCGATGGCGAGGCATTCATGGCCAGCCAGGGGTTGCAAGTGTCGTTGTGGGACATCGATGCCCAGGACGAAACCGGGCTGTCTGCCGAGGCGTCGGCCCAGCGGGTGATGACCTTGATGCTGCTATGGCGCAAAGGGGTGATCCAGTTCCACGACAGCTTGTCCAAAGCGCAGCCTGCAGTGCAATGGTTGTTGCGCAGCACGGCGCAGAGCGGTATCGGCTGGGAAGACTGCCATGATTACGCCCAACGCGCTGCGGTGGCTCCTTGAGAGGCATACCTTTTGACTGTAGTCCTGCTTGGCGTGCGCGCCAAGTGCTGGTCGTCATTCAGCAAAATAAACTTCACCAGGACGTAAAAAGACTTTTTTTAGTCATCGTTTTTGCGGTATGAAGAAACCAGACAGCCGATTCCTGCAGCACAGGTGGCGTCATCCAGGCCCACCTTGCCAGGTTCGCTTCCCGCCCGTAGCAACGCGGATACGGGAAGAACGGTCGTCACTTTGCGGCGTAACAGAACGCGCCGTGTGGCTTCGACATAAGGTGACCGAGTATGGATGACCAAGGACGCAACCCTTCCTCCACCCAGCCAATCCTCTATGTGCTCGATACCAACGTCCTGATACACGACCCCAACGCATTGCTGAACTTCGAGGAGCACCATGTCGCCCTGCCGATGACGGTGCTGGAGGAACTCGACAAGCTCAAGACCGGGAAACACACCATCGCCGCCGAATGTCGCCAGGCCATCCGCCTGATCGACCAGACCCTTGGAGATGCCTCGCCCAGCGATGTCGAGCAGGGCGTGCCGATCCAGCGTGGCAAAAGCGGATCCAAGGGCTACCTGTCGATCCTGATGAGCCCGCGCAGTGAACCGACCCGGCTGTTGCCGGAAACCCTCAACGACAACATCATCATCAACCAGTTGCTCGAACTCAAAGGCAAGCGCGCCGACCTGGACGTCGTGCTGGTCACCAAGGACATCAACATGCGCCTCAAGGCGCGTGCCTGCGGCATTGCCGCCGAGGATTACAGCACCGACCAACTGGTCGACGATGTGTCCTTGCTGTCCAAAGGCTACCACTCAGTCACCGGTTCATTCTGGGATCGGGTCAGCAAAGTCGATACCCGCCAGGAGCGTGGGCGCACCTGGCACCGCGTGCAATTGATCGACAACCTGCCGGCCGTGCACATCAATGAGTTCATCATCGACGAGCAGGGCTTCGTCGGCTGGATCAAGGGTATTCGCAACGATGAGCTGCTGTTGCTCGACCTGCATCAGGAGCCGTTGCTGCACCAGGAAGCCTGGGGGCTGAAGCCGCGCGACATCCATCAGAGTCTGGCGCTGTTTGCCTTGCTCGACCCGGATATCCACCTGGTCAACCTGACCGGCGCCGCAGGCTCGGGCAAGACCATCCTGGCCTTGGCCGCAGCCATCGAGCAGACCATGGTCAGCAAGCGCTACCGACGCATCATCGCGACCCGCAGCGTGCAGGGCCTGGACCAGGAAATCGGCTTCCTGCCCGGCACCGAGGCGGAGAAGATGGAGCCGTGGTTGGGGGCGATCACCGATAACCTCGAAGCCTTGCACATGGACGACGAGAGCACCCATGGCAGTGTCGAGTACATCCTCGAGCGGGTACCGCTGCAGTTCAAGTCCCTCAACTACATCCGTGGGCGCAGCTTCCAGCAGAGTCTGATCCTGATCGACGAGTGCCAGAACCTCACGCCGCACCAGATGAAGACCATCATCACCCGTGCCGGCTCCGGTTCCAAGGTGGTCTGCCTGGGCAACCTGGCGCAGATCGATACCCCCTACCTGTCCGCGACCAGCTCAGGGCTGACCTACCTGACCGAACGCTTCAAGGACTTCCCCCACGGCGTGCACATCACCCTGCAGGGGGTGCCACGTTCGGTACTGGCCGAGTACGCCGAGTCGCACCTGTAACCTCAAAAGCCGGGCTGCCCTTTCGGGGGCATGCCCGCAGAGGGCAATCCTGCCGACACATACCTCTGCTCAAACCTGACCCACGGGTTTACACTCCTGATTCCCTTCACAGGAGCAGAGCAGTGCTGACACATCTTGATTCCCAGGGGCGCGCCAACATGGTCGACGTCACTGAAAAAGCCGTGACCGAGCGCGAGGCCACCGCCGAGGCGCGGGTGCGCATGCTGCCGCAGACCTTGCGCATGATCGTCGATGGCGAGCACCCCAAGGGCGATGTGTTCGCCGTTGCGCGGATCGCCGGCATACAGGCGGCGAAAAAGACCAGTGACCTGATTCCGCTGTGCCACCCGTTGATGCTGACCAGCGTCAAGGTCGAGCTCAGCGCCGAGGGTCAGGACGCCGTGCGTATCGTCGCCCGCTGCAAGCTGGCCGGGCAGACCGGTGTGGAGATGGAGGCGCTGACAGCCGCCAGCGTTGCCGCACTGACGATCTATGACATGTGCAAGGCCGTGGACAAAGGCATGATCATCGAGCAGGTTCGTCTGCTGGAAAAACTCGGCGGCAAGAGCGGCCACTACAAGGTGGAGGCATGATGAAGGTCAAGGTGCTTTACTTCGCCCGCTACCGCGAGCGGCTGGGCATGGATACCGAGCGCGTGGAGGGGTCGTTCCAGGTGCTCGACGATGTACGCCAGGCCTTGGTGGCCAAGGGTGGGGAGTATGCCGTGCTGGCCGAGCAGAATCTGATGTGCGCACGCAACGAAGAATTGTGCAGGCTGGACGAGCCGCTGGAAGAGGGCGATGAAGTGGCGTTCTTCCCGCCTGTGACGGGAGGTTGAAGATGACCGTTCGAGTGCAGGAGCGGGCTTTCGACCCGGGGGCCGAGGTCAATGCCATGCACGCCGCCAATGTCGGTGTGGGCGCGGTGGTCGGTTTCGTTGGCTATGTGCGGGATTTCAACGATGGCCGCGAAGTGGCGGGGATGTTCCTCGAGCACTATCCGGGCATGACCGAGAAGGCCCTGACCAAGATCGAGGCCGAGGCGCAGCAACGCTGGCCGCTGCTCAAGGTCGAGGTGCTGCACCGGATCGGTGCGCTGGAACCGGGTGAGCCGATCGTCTTCGTTGGCGTGGCCAGTGCTCATCGCCAGGCGGCCTTCGAGGCCTGCGACTTCATCATGGATTACCTGAAGACGCGGGCGCCGTTCTGGAAAAAGGAAAACACCCAGGAAGGGCCGCGCTGGGTCGAAGGCCGACAAAGCGATCAGGAGGCGGCCGGACGCTGGTAGCCGGGCGTGCTTTCAGATTGTGAGCAAGACGGCCGCTCCTGCAATCAATGATGCTTGCGCGGCACCGGCTTGAGCAGCTCGTCCGGCGGCATCTCGCACTTGATCTTGCGCCCCAGCAGTTCTTCGATCGCCGGCAACTGGTACGAGTCGTCCTCGCCGGCGAAGCTGATCGACACGCCGCTGGTGCCGGCTCGACCGGTACGGCCGATGCGGTGCACGTAGTCGTCCGGGTCTTCCGGCAGGGTGAAGTTGATCACGTGGCTGATGCCGTCGATGTGGATACCGCGACCGGCCACGTCGGTGGCCACCAGCACGCTGATGCGACCCTCGCGGAAGCTTTCCAGGGTGCGGATGCGCTTGTGCTGCGGCACGTCGCCGGACAGTTGCGCGGCGTTGATGCCGTCACGCACCAGTTTCTCCTCAATGCGCCGCACTTCGTCCTTGCGATTGGCGAACACCATCACCCGTTCCCACTTGTTCTGGGTCACCAGGTTGTACAGCAGCTTGTACTTGTCGCTGCCGGCCACCGCGTAGACGTGCTGCTCGACCGTTTCGCTGGCGACGTTCTCCGGCTCGATCTCGACGATGGCCGGGTTGGTGGTCCACTGTTTGGCCAGATTCATCACGTCATCGGTGAAGGTTGCCGAGAACAGCAGGGTCTGGCGTTCGCTCTTGGGCGGAGTCTGGCGGATGATCTGGCGTACCTGTGGGATGAAGCCCATGTCGAGCATGCGGTCGGCTTCGTCCAGCACCATCACTTCGACCATGTCCAGGTGCACCTCGCCGCGCTGGTTGAAGTCCAGCAGACGACCGGGTGTGGCCACCAGGATGTCGCAGTGGCGGGCTTCCAGGGCCTTGAGTTGCTTGTCGAAGTCCATGCCGCCGACGAAGCTCATCACGTTCAGGCCACTGTATTTGGTCAGGGCCATGGCGTCCTTGGCAATCTGCACCACCAGTTCGCGGGTCGGAGCGATGATCAGCGCGCGCGGCTCGCCCATGTAGCGTTCCTTGGGCGGTGGCGTCTGCTGCAGCTGGGAAATGATCGAAATCAGGAACGCAGCGGTCTTGCCGGTACCGGTCTGGGCCCGACCGATGGCGTCCTGGCCGCGCAGGGTGTGACCGAGCACCTGGGCCTGGATCGGCGTGCAATAAGGAAAGCCCAGATCGTGGATGGCGTGCATCAACTCGTTGGACAGCTTGAAATCGTGGAAGCGGGTCTTGCCTTCCTGCGGCTCGACCACGAAGTCTTCGGGCTTCCACAGGCTGGCCTGGGGCTTGGGCTTGCGTTCGCGACGAGGCTTTTCCTTGGCCGTTTGCGGCGCGCGCGGCGCATCAGGCGCTGGGGCCTGGGCGACAGGTTGGGGGGCAGGCTTGCTGCGTGGTTTGGCCGGTGCCGCCTCGGGTAGAGGGCGAGCGGCGGGCGCGGGCGCGCTGGCTGCAGGATCGACGGCCGGTGATGCGGCGTCTCCCTTGCCGAATATTTTCTTGAGTGCCTTGAGCACGATCGTCTCGTCAACTGGTTATGGAATGTACGCGGGCAGTGTAATGCAAGAACTGGGCGCGGCGTAGTGGATAACGCCTACAACTACAGGCGAGCCCTGCTTATTGCAAATGCTCGCTCAACCAGTTGTGGATATCGGCGAGTTCGGCCACGACCACTTCGTGTTCCATGGGATATTCCTGCCAACGCGCCGCTACGCCCCACTGGTTGAGGTATTCGAACGCGGTGCGGCCCAGCGAGGGGATCACCACCGGGTCATGGATGCCATGTACGCACAGCGCTGGAGTACGTTGCTGACAAGCGCTCAGATCGTGGCTGTCGTGGAAGGTCGGGGCGTAGGTCGACAGTGCGATGACCCCGCCCAGCGCTTCCTGCCATTTCACATAGGCAGTGTGCAGCACCACCGCGCCACCTTGGGAGAATCCAGCCAGAAAGATCCGCGAAAGGCTGATGCCCTTGGCCTGTTCGGCCTTGATCAGGTCGATGACCTGCTGCGCTGATTCATCCAGCTGCGCTTCGTCGATCGCTCGCGCCGGGCTCATGGCCTTGATGTCATACCAGCTTGGCATGGCATAGCCGCCGTTGATGGTCACCGGTCGGGTAGGCGCCTGGGGCATGATGAACCGCGTGGTGGCCAATCGCTCCTGCATGAATTCGGCCACCGGTAGGAAGTCGTAACGGTCGGCGCCCAGGCCGTGCAACCAGATCACACAGGCATCTGCGGTTTTCTGGGGTTCGAGAATCAGCGGGTTGGTCATAACTGCTCCGAAAGTGTGCGGATGCACGCCGAGCGTGCTCGAAATCCAAGCGTCGGTATTAACGCGTCGAAAGAGAATGTCGCAACGATACAACTTTGCCTACTTGACGAGGGGCTTAATCGCTTAAGCCAGCGACTATGGTACGCGCTTTGCTATTAAACCCCCGATGCGCGGGCTCGCCGGTGACGGTAACACCCCCGCACCCGAAGGCTGTCACAGAACAGCCCATTGCGCCAATTGACCCAATAACAAGCCAACAAGGGTCGGATGCGCCTCAAAAGGGCGCGGTGCAATTCCGGCTCAATACAAGAAGAGCAATTTTGGAGGTTGTGAATGAAGATGTTGAAAACCACCCTGGCAGTCCTGACCGCTGCCGCCGCGCTGGGCGCCGTGAGCACCGCCCAGGCTGGCGCCACCCTCGATGCGGTCAAAAAGAAGGGCTTCGTCCAGTGTGGCGTGAGCGACGGCCTCCCGGGCTTCTCGGTACCTGATGCCAAGGGCAAGATCATCGGTATCGACGCCGATGTCTGCCGGGCCGTGGCTGCCGCCGTATTCGGCGACGCCACCAAGGTCAAGTTCAGCCAGCTCAACGCCAAGGAGCGCTTCACCGCGCTGCAGTCCGGCGAAGTCGACGTGTTGTCGCGTAACACCACTTGGACCAGCTCGCGCGATGCCGGCATGGGCCTGGTGTTTACCGGCGTGACCTACTACGACGGCGTCGGATTCCTGGTCAACAAGAAGCTCGGCGTTTCCAGCGCCAAGGAGCTCGATGGCGCGACCATCTGCATTCAGGCCGGTACCACCACCGAGCTGAACGTGTCCGACTACTTCCGCGCCAATGGCCTGAAGTACACCCCGATCACCTTCGACACTTCCGACGAAAGCGCCAAGTCGCTGGAGTCCGGGCGTTGCGACGTGCTGACCTCCGACAAGTCGCAGCTGTTCGCCCAACGCTCCAAGCTGGCGGCGTCGAGCGACTATGTCGTGCTGCCGGAAACCATCTCCAAGGAGCCGCTGGGCCCGGTGGTGCGCAAGGGCGACGAAGACTGGTTCAGCATCGTCAAGTGGACCCTGTTCGCCATGCTCAATGCCGAGGAGGCGGGGATCACCTCGAAGAACGTCGAGGCCGAGGCCAAGTCCACCAAGAACCCGGACGTCGCTCGACTGCTGGGCGCCGATGGTGAATATGGCAAGGACCTCAAGCTGCCCAAGGACTGGGTAGTGCAGATCGTCAAGCAAGTCGGCAACTATGGTGAGGTGTTCGAGAAGAACCTGGGCCAGGGCACCGACCTGAAGATCGACCGCGGCATGAACGCCCTGTGGAACAACGGCGGCATCCAGTACGCACCTCCAGTGCGCTGATGGTTGCCTCCTGCGGCGGCATCCCGCCGCCGCAGGCTGTTCGAATCCCTACTGTCCGGGGCATTTCATGCAAAATCAAATCGGCGCACGAAAGGGCTTGTCCCTGAGCGATCCACGTGTGCGCGCGTGGCTGTTCCAGATCCTCACGATCATCTTCGTGGTGGGCCTGGGCTGGTACCTGTTCCATAACACGCAAACCAACCTGCAACACCGGGGCATCACCTCGGGCTTCGACTTCCTCGACCGCAGTGCCGGCTTTGGCATCGCCCAGCATCTGATTCCCTATGTAGAGTCCGATAGCTATGCGCGGGTGTTCGTGATCGGCCTGCTCAACACGCTGTTGGTCACCTTCATCGGCGTGGTCCTGGCAACGATCCTCGGTTTCATCATCGGCGTGGCGCGGTTGTCGCCG
Source organism: Pseudomonas putida (assembly GCF_004357765.1). Taxonomy (GTDB): domain Bacteria; phylum Pseudomonadota; class Gammaproteobacteria; order Pseudomonadales; family Pseudomonadaceae; genus Aquipseudomonas; species Aquipseudomonas putida_U. The sequence goes on from NZ_SMTE01000010.1 coordinate 166,308, forward strand.
AACTGGATGATCAGCAAGCTGGCGACGGTTTACGTGGAAACCTTCCGCAACATCCCTCCCTTGCTGCAGATCCTGTTCTGGTACTTTGCCGTGTTCCTGACCCTGCCGGGGCCGCGCAGCAGCATCAATATCGAAGACACCTTCTTCATCAGCAACCGTGGCCTGAACATGCCTGGCGCGTCCATGGCCGATGGCTTCTGGCCTTTCGTGGTCGCCCTGGTGCTGGCGGTGGTGGCAATCGTGGCGATGGTGCGGTATGCCAACAAGCGCTTCGACGAAACCGGCGAACCGTTCCACAAGTTCTGGGTAGGGCTTGGGTTGTTCCTGGTCATTCCCGGCGCCTGTGCCTTGCTGTTCGGCAGCCCGGTGCACTGGGAAATGCCTGAACTCAAGGGATTCAACTTCGTGGGCGGTTGGGTGCTGATCCCTGAGCTGCTGGCGTTGACGCTGGCCCTGACCATCTACACCGCAGCGTTCATCGCTGAAATCGTGCGTTCGGGCATCCGCTCGGTCAGCCACGGTCAGACCGAGGCGGCGCGTTCGCTCGGTCTGCGCGAGGGGCCGACGCTGCGTAAGGTGATCATCCCCCAGGCACTGCGGGTGATCATTCCGCCGCTGACCAGCCAATACCTGAACCTGGCGAAGAACTCGTCGCTGGCTGCTGGCATCGGCTATCCGGAGATGGTGTCGCTGTTCGCCGGTACCGTGCTCAACCAGACCGGCCAGGCCATCGAGGTGATCGCCATCACCATGAGTGTCTATCTCGCCATCAGCATCAGCATCTCGCTGCTGATGAACTGGTACAACAAGCGCATTGCGCTGATCGAGCGATGAGGATACGCCCGTGACTGCCCATGTTTTCAAACCTGACATGCCGCCACCGGTGAAAACCGTCGGCGCGCTCGCATGGATGCGTGCCAACCTGTTCTCCAGTTGGCTCAATACCCTGTTGACGCTGTTCGCTGTCTACCTGATCTGGCTGATCGTGCCGCCGTTGCTGCAATGGGCGCTGCTGGATGCCAACTGGGTCGGCACCACCCGCGCCGACTGCACCAAGGACGGCGCCTGCTGGGTGTTCGTGCAGCAGCGCTTCGGCCAGTTCATGTATGGCTACTACCCCACGGAGCTGCGCTGGCGCGTGGACCTCACCGTGTGGTTGGCGGTGCTGGGTGCTGCGCCGCTGTTCATCAACCGTTTCCCGCGCAAGGCGGTATACGGCCTGTGCTTCCTGGTGCTGTACCCGATCCTTGCCTACATCCTGCTGCATGGCGGTTATTTCGGGCTGAGGAACGTCGCCACCAGCCAGTGGGGCGGCCTGATGCTGACCCTGGTGATCGCCACCGTGGGCATCGCCGGCGCCTTGCCGCTGGGCATCCTCTTGGCACTGGGACGACGTTCGCAGATGCCGGCGGTGAAGGTCGTGTGCGTCACCTTCATCGAGTTCTGGCGCGGCGTGCCGCTGATCACCGTGCTGTTCATGTCGTCGGTGATGTTGCCGTTGTTCCTGCCCGAAGGCATGAGCTTCGACAAGCTGCTGCGGGCAATGATCGGGGTGATCCTGTTCCAGTCGGCCTATGTCGCCGAGGTTGTGCGCGGCGGGCTGCAGGCTATTCCCAAGGGGCAATACGAAGCGGCCGCGGCCATGGGGCTGGGGTACTGGCGCTCGATGGGCCTGGTGATCCTGCCGCAGGCGCTCAAACTGGTGATACCCGGCATCGTCAATACGTTCATCGCACTGTTCAAGGACACCAGCCTGGTGATCATCATCGGCCTGTTCGACCTGCTCAACAGCGTCAAGCAGGCGGCGGCCGACCCCGCGTGGTTAGGCATGGCAACCGAGGGCTACGTGTTCGCGGCCCTGGTGTTCTGGATTTTCTGTTTCGGTATGTCCCGCTACTCCATGCATCTGGAGCGCAAGCTGGACACTGGCCACAAGCGTTAGGAGTTTCGTCATGAGTGAAGCGATCAAGCAGCCTGCCGGCCCCGAAGGCATCATCCAGATGCAGGGCGTGAACAAATGGTACGGCCAGTTCCACGTTCTGAAAGACATCAACCTGAACGTGCGCCAAGGTGAGCGCATCGTGCTCTGTGGTCCGTCGGGGTCGGGCAAGTCGACCACCATCCGTTGCCTCAACCGCCTGGAGGAGCACCAACAGGGCCGCATTGTCGTCGATGGTGTGGAACTGACCAACGACCTCAAGCAGATCGAGGCGATTCGCCGCGAAGTGGGCATGGTGTTCCAGCATTTCAACCTGTTCCCGCACCTGACCATCCTCGAGAACTGCACCCTGGCGCCGATGTGGGTCCGTAAGATGCCACGGCGCAAGGCCGAGGAAATCGCCATGCATTACCTGGAGCGGGTGCGCATCCCTGAGCAGGCGCACAAGTACCCGGGGCAGTTGTCCGGTGGCCAACAGCAGCGTGTGGCGATTGCCCGTGCGCTTTGCATGAAACCTAAGATCATGTTGTTCGACGAGCCGACTTCGGCGCTGGACCCGGAAATGGTCAAGGAGGTATTGGACACCATGGTGGGGCTGGCCGAGGATGGCATGACCATGCTTTGCGTGACCCATGAGATGGGCTTCGCCCGCACCGTGGCGAACCGGGTGATCTTCATGGACAAGGGGGAAATCGTCGAGCAGGCGTCACCGGATGAGTTCTTCGATCGGCCACGTAGCGATCGGACCAAGCTGTTCCTCAGCCAGATCCTGCATTGATGTAACCGGGGCCGCTTTGCGGCCCCAACCAACCCAACTACTTCTCTTCCGGCGTGGCCACCGGCGCAGGTGGCGGTCGCAGCCCCACCTCGGCGATCAGTTTCAGTTGCTGGCCGTTGCGCATCACCTCGATGGTGATCTTCTCGTTGGGCTTGATCCGCGCGACCTGGTTCATCGACTTGCGCCCGTCACCGGCCGGCTCGCCGTTGATGCTCAGGATCACGTCGCCCAGATGCAGTCCCGCCTTCTGCGCCGGACCGTCGCGGAAGATCCCGGCAACCACGATGCCCGGGCGTCCCTCCATGCCGAACGATTCGGCCAGTTCCTGGCTCAGTGGCTGCACCTCGATGCCCAGCCAACCACGGATGACCTGGCCATGCTCGATGATCGATTTCATCACTTCCAGGGCGAGCTTCACCGGAATGGCGAAGCCGATGCCTTGTGAGCCACCGGACTTGGAGAAGATCGCCGTGTTGATGCCGATCAGGTTGCCGTTGGCATCGATCAAGGCGCCCCCGGAGTTGCCCGGGTTGATCGCCGCGTCGGTCTGGATGAAGTCTTCGTAGTTGTTCAGGCCCAGTTGGTTACGCCCAGTGGCGCTGATGATGCCCATGGTCACGGTCTGGCCGACCCCGAACGGGTTGCCGATGGCCAGCGAGACGTCGCCGATGTGGATGTTGTCGGAGCGGCCGATGGTGATCGCCGGCAGGTTCTTCAGGTCGATCTTCAGCACCGCGAGATCGGTCTCGGGATCGCTGCCGATGACCCTGGCCAGGGTTTCGCGACCATCCTTGAGCGCCACCACGATTTGGTCGGCGCCGCTGGTGACGTGGTTGTTGGTCAGCAGGTAGCCCTCGGGACTCATGATCACCGCCGAGCCCAGGCTCGATTCCCAGCGCCGCTGCTTGGGCAGGTTGTCGCCGAAGAAACGGCGGAACTGAGGGTCTTCGAACAGCGGGTGGGCACTCTTGTTGACCACCTTGGTGGTGTACAGGTTGACCACGGCCGGGGCGGCGAGCGTCACGGCCTCGGCGTAGGACACCGGGCCCTGCATGATCTGCGAGGTCTGCGGCGCCTGCTGCAAGTTGACGTCCTGGCTGGGCAGCCCGACCCATTCCGGGAAGCGCTGGATGATCAGTATGGCGATCAATACACCGGTGAACAGGGGCCATCCAAAGTAACGCAAAGCCTTGAACATGAACGATTCCTGAGAGAGGCGGGGGCCAATGGCTGCGCGACACGTCGCGAACGCGCGCGATCATACACCGGTTTCCCCGATGCCAGCGACGGCCCATAATGGCGGGCATTATACGGGCGTTGAGCCCAAGAAAAGCGCAGATTTCGAGGAGATTTTCCATGGCCGTTGCACTCAATACCCTGGTCGAGGAAGCAGAGCGCTACCTGGGCAGTACCAAAATCCAGGATTACTGTCCCAACGGCCTGCAGGTCGAAGGCCGCCCCCAGGTCAGCCGCATCGTCAGTGGCGTGACCGCCAGTCAGGCCTTGCTGGACGCCGCGGTTGAGGCCGGGGCCGACCTCGTCCTGGTGCACCATGGATACTTCTGGAAGGGCGAGAACCCGTGCATCACAGGGATCAAGCAGCGCCGCCTGAAGACCCTGCTCAAGCACGACATCAGCCTGCTGGCCTTCCACCTGCCTTTGGACGTGCATCCGGACGTCGGCAACAACGTGCAATTGGCGCGCCAGCTGGACATCACCGTCGAAGGCGCGCTGGACCCGAACGATGCCAAGGTGGTCGGGCTGGTCGGCTCGCTCGCCGAGCCTGTGACCCCCCGCGATTTCGCTCGACGGGTACAGGAAGTGACGGGGCGCGAGCCGCTGCTGGTCGAAGGAGACGAGGTGATCCGTCGGGTCGGCTGGTGCACCGGTGGCGGGCAGGGCTTCATCGACACGGCGATCGCTGCCGGGGTCGACCTGTTCATCAGTGGCGAGGCGTCGGAGCAGACCTTCCACAGTGCCCGTGAGAACGGCATCAGCTTTATCGCCGCCGGCCACCATGCCACCGAGCGCTATGGCGTGCAGGCCTTGGGCGACTACCTGGCGCGGCGCTTTGCCTTGGAACATCTGTTCATCGATTGTCCGAATCCAATCTGACGACGCTGGCCCAAACCCCCAGTCATATGGTTAGACCTTTTCGGTCTAGTCCGCCGCCTAAATAGAATTATCCGCTGTGATAAAGTGGCTCGCTCGAACACGGCCCGCAGGCCGTCCATAAGATCGTTTTTCGTGAGTAGCCATGGTCGACAAACTGACGCACTTGAAACAGCTGGAGGCGGAAAGCATCCATATCATCCGCGAGGTGGCCGCCGAGTTCGACAACCCGGTGATGCTCTACTCGATCGGCAAGGATTCCGCCGTGATGCTGCACCTGGCGCGCAAGGCCTTCTTCCCAGGCAAGCTGCCATTCCCGGTGATGCATGTCGACACCCAGTGGAAATTCCAGGAGATGTACCGCTTCCGCGACAAGATGGTCGAGGAAATGGGCCTGGAGCTGATCACCCACGTCAACCCAGAGGGTGTGGCGCAGGGCATCAACCCGTTCACTCATGGCAGCTCCAAGCACACCGACATCATGAAGACCCAGGGCCTCAAGCAGGCGCTGGACAAGCATGGTTTCGATGCCGCCTTCGGTGGTGCCCGCCGCGACGAAGAGAAGTCCCGGGCCAAGGAGCGCGTCTACTCGTTCCGTGACAGCAAGCACCGCTGGGATCCGAAGAACCAGCGTCCCGAGTTGTGGAACGTGTACAACGGCAAGGTCAACAAAGGCGAGTCGATCCGCGTCTTCCCGCTGTCGAACTGGACCGAGCTGGACATCTGGCAGTACATCTACCTCGAAGGCATCCCGATCGTGCCGCTGTACTTCGCCGCCGAACGCGAAGTCATCGAGAAGAACGGCACCCTGATCATGATCGACGACGATCGCATCCTCGAACACCTCTCCGAGGAAGAGAAGGCACGCATCGTCAAGAAGAAGGTCCGTTTCCGTACCCTCGGCTGCTACCCATTGACGGGCGCTGTCGAGTCGGAAGCCGAGACGCTCACCGACATCATTCAGGAAATGCTCCTGACGCGCACTTCCGAGCGCCAGGGCCGAGTCATCGACCACGATGGCGCCGGTTCCATGGAAGACAAGAAACGTCAGGGCTACTTCTAATTTTCAGGGTTACTCCATGTCGCACCAATCCGATTTGATCAGCGAAGACATCCTCGCTTATCTGGCTCAGCACGAGCGTAAAGAACTGCTGCGTTTCCTCACCTGCGGCAACGTGGATGATGGCAAGAGCACCCTGATCGGGCGCCTGCTGCACGACTCCAAGATGATCTACGAGGACCACCTCGAGGCCATCACCCGTGATTCGAAGAAGTCCGGCACCACTGGCGAGGAAGTCGACCTGGCGCTGCTGGTCGACGGCCTGCAGGCCGAGCGCGAGCAAGGCATCACTATCGATGTCGCCTACCGCTACTTCTCCACCGCCAAGCGCAAGTTCATCATCGCCGACACCCCGGGCCACGAGCAGTACACCCGCAACATGGCTACCGGCGCTTCGACCTGCGACCTGGCGATCATCCTGGTCGATGCCCGCTATGGCGTGCAGACCCAGACCCGTCGGCACAGCTACATCGCTTCGTTGCTGGGCATCAAGCACATCGTCGTCGCGGTCAACAAGATGGACCTCAAGGGCTTCGATGAGCAGGTCTTCGAGTCGATCAAGGCCGATTACCTGAAGTTCGCCGAGGCCATCAACCTGACTCCGAGCAGCCTGCACTTCGTACCGATGTCGGCGCTCAAGGGCGACAACGTGGTCAACCGCAGCGAGCGTTCGCCGTGGTACACCGGCCCTGCGCTGATGGAAATTCTCGAGACCGTCGAGGTCGCGGCCGACCGCAACTTCACCGATCTGCGTTTCCCGGTGCAGTACGTCAACCGCCCGAACCTGAACTTCCGCGGCTTCGCCGGCACCCTCGCCAGTGGCGTGGTGCACAAGGGCGACGAGATCGTGGTCCTGCCGTCGGGCAAGAGCAGCCGGGTCAAGTCCATCGTCACCTACGAAGGTGAACTGGAAAACGCAGGTCCTGGCCAGGCCGTGACCCTGACCATGGAAGACGAAATCGACATCTCCCGTGGCGACCTGCTGGTGCATGCCGACAACGTGCCGCCGGTGACCGACCAGTTCGACGCCATGTTGGTGTGGATGGCCGAGGAGCCGATGCTCCCGGGCAAGAAATACGACATCAAGCGCGCCACCAGCTATGTACCGGGCTCGATTGCCAGCATCACCCACAAGGTCGATGTGAACACCCTCGAGAAGGACGCTGCCAGCGCGCTGCAACTGAACGAGATCGGTCGCGTCAAGGTATCCCTGGACAGCGCCATCGCCCTGGACGGCTATGACAGCAACCGCACCACCGGTGCGTTCATCGTCATCGACCGCCTGACCAACGGCACCGTCGGCGCCGGCATGATCATCGCCCCGCCAGTACTGCCGCACGGCAGCACCGGCCAGCACGGCAAGCAGGCTCACGTGTCCACCGAAGAGCGTGCCCTGCGCTTCGGCCAGCAGCCGGCCACCGTGCTGTTCAGCGGCCTGTCCGGCGCTGGCAAGAGCACCCTGGCCTATGCCGTGGAGCGCAAGCTGTTCGACATGGGGCGAGCGGTGTACGTGCTCGATGGCCAGAACCTGCGTCACGATCTGAACAAGGGGCTGCCCCAGGATCGCGCCGGTCGCACCGAGAACTGGCGCCGCGCCGCTCACGTGGCGCGTCAGTTCAACGAAGCCGGTATGCTGACCCTGGCCGCCTTCGTGGCCCCTGACGCCGAGGGCCGCGAGCAGGCCAAGGCGCTGATCGGCAAGGACCGTCTGGTCACCGTCTACGTCCAGGCCTCGCCACTGGCCTGCCGCGAGCGTGACCCGCAAGGCCTGTACGCCGCTGGCGGCGACAACATCCCGGGCGAGAGCTTCCCGTACGATGTACCGCTGGATGCCGATGTTGTGATCGATACCCAGGTCACCAGCGTCGAGGAAGGTGTGAAGCAGGTGCTGGATGCGTTGCGTCAGCGTGGTGCTATCTAAGCGTTGATGTTGTGTGAGAAACCCCGCTTCGGCGGGGTTTTTTTCGTTTTTGGGTTGGGTGGGGTGGGGCTCGTCGGAGGATTTTTGGCGGGTTTGAGATTGAGCGCCACTGCAACTAAGGCAAGCACCAGCGGCCCATCTCGCCATTCCGAAGGACGCCCTCTTGAAACTGTTATCGATGCGGGGAGTTCAGCTTTGTGAAATTTGCAGTGATCGGTAGTGTTCTTGATAGTCTATATCTCTTTTGCAGCCTGGTCGGTATGGGTCCATGTCGCACTTGAGCGTCGTGTTCTTGTCGTTAGGGTCCCACGACCAACTACTGCTGTATCTGGATAGCATTATAAGAGTGTTTAAAATTCTAAGGTTTAGTCGCTTCGTGGCGTACTGCCTCATTGTAGAGCGGGCGCTATTTCGTCTATAGCATTCCGTTGTTCTTGGCTTTCAATGTAACGGACCAGTTCTGCTGGGTTTAAGCAGAACTGCATGTGGGGGTCCATATCGCACTTGAATTGCTTTTCATGGTTGTGTTCGTATAGAAGCCATCTGCCGCCGCAGCCCGAAAGCAGGGTGCACAAGACAATAATGTATTTCATGTTGGCTGCTCTCCTTGTCCTTGGGGGTACGTCAGATCACTCTGTCATAGAATAGGAAGTGAAGAAGGACGGTTTTGTGCGTGAAATTTCAATCCTGATCGTAGGAAAATTCGAGGTGCTGATTAGGTGATCTTTCCGAGTGGCTTCGCCTTTGTCTGATCTGGAATTATGACTGCCTGAGCCTCGCTAGACGATTGCTTTCAGATTTCACTGATTCTTGATTAAGGTATATAAAGATGGCTAAATACAGAAAAGTTCATGTCGAGCGGTTCCGCGGTTCCGCGGTTCCGCGGTTCCGCGGTTCTGGGGGCGTTGTGCTTCCCCCGAACCAGGCGATGAGTGCAGGGGATTTCATAAGATCTCCAAACGGACGCTATATTTTGCGTCTTCGTCCTGATGGAAACTTAGTGCTAGAGGATCGTGGTGTTGTGATCTGGGTGGCTAATGAGAAGCAGCCGCATAGCTATACGTTTAAACTAAGAAAGCGGGAGACGCTTCACTTTATAGTAAAAAATTCAGGGTTCCTCTATGACCCTTCTCGAAGCCGGATATGGTCGGCCCAAGCCACTGAAACCCGGGATACATCCTATTGGCGCCATAACCATCTAGCCGTCACAGACATAGGGAATATAGAAATTAATGATGGTAGGAACGGGGATATCAGGTGGGCGCGGACAGGATTTGTACCAGGCCGACTTCGTCGCCGGGAGAAGATATTTCCACATGTTGATCTGCCTATACTCGATCCACAATTTGAGTTGAAGCATAATTATCCGTAAGTTTTAGGATTTAGATTAGGCCGCAATGGCTCCAAGTCGAGCCAGTGAATATTGTAGTTGGCATGACTTGGAGACATTGTGGTTGTAGTCGTTGCAGGGTTGGATCAGGTTTGGGGTGTCTGCAGTGAACGATAATATTCTTTGTAGTCTATGTCTCTTTTGCAGCCTGGTCGGTATGGGTCCATGTCGCATTTAAATGTTGTGTTTTTGTTGTTTGGATCCCATGACCAACTGTTGCTGCATCCGGAGATAAATATTAAAATTATTAGGCCTAGTGGTTTCATGGCGTGCTCACATATCTAAAGGTCGCGCCATTTTGGTTGCGGGCTATTTCGCTGGATACTTTGGTTTTCTACCGCTTTAGTAGGAAATGTTTCTTTTTGGTATACGAAAAATTACACGTTAGAATTTTGTGTCTATCGGCTTGTGCATGGTTGCAGAGTTTTAATGGTTGAGTATCGCGTGATGCCGTGGAGGCCGGACTAAAATTTTGGGTTGAAGGTGTGTAAAAAGGTATGATAGTTGCCTCATATGTGCATTTTTGTCACTGGGATCACCCGCTTTTCCTTCGTCGCCTTATAAGAAAAGCTCGAATAGATCTCCTTCACTCCTGGCAATCGCTGCAGCACTTCGCGCGTAAATTCCCCAAATGATTCCAAATCCCGCGCCAATATCTCCAGCAAAAAATCATATCGCCCAGAAATGTTATGGCAGGCGACGATCTCTGGTATCTCCATCAACCGCCGCTCGAACGCCAGCGCCATCTCCTTGGTATGCGAATCCATCATGATGCTGACGAACGCCGTCACGCCAAATCCCAACGACTTGGGTGACAGAATGGCCTGATACCCTGTTATGTAGCCATTGTCCTCGAGCAACTTGACCCGCCGCCAGCACGGCGAGGTGGTCAGCGCCACCTGATCGGCAAGTTCGGAAATGGTCAGCCGGGCGTTGTCCTGCAAGGCGGCGAGCAGGGCGCGATCGGTACGGTCGAGCGTGTTTGGCATTTGGTGCCCTCCTGAAGGGTTTTTTATTGTTTTCATTCCAAAACCAACCTGATTGCGTGGGCAATTTTGGAAAGATTCGGGCTGCCTGGTGGCATAAGCTTAGAACAAACCACCAGAGGTTGTTGCCATGCGCGCCTCCCATAACAACAGCGGTTTTTCCACGCGAGCCATCCATCACGGCTACGACCCGCTCTCCCATGGCGGCGCCTTGGTGCCGCCGGTCTACCAGACCGCCACCTACGCCTTTCCGACCGTCGAGTACGGCGCCGCGTGCTTTGCCGGGGAGGAGGGTGGGCATTTCTACAGCCGAATCTCCAACCCGACCCTGGCCCTGCTGGAGCAGCGCATGGCCTCACTGGAGGGCGGCGAAGCGGGGTTGGCGCTCGCGTCGGGCATGGGGGCCATTACCTCGACCTTGTGGACCCTGCTGCGTCCCGGCGACGAGCTGATCGTTGGGCGTACCGTCTACGGCTGCACGTTCGCCTACCTGCACCATGGCCTTGGCGAGTTCGGGATCAAGGTGCGCCATGTCGATCTCAATGACCCCAAGGCGTTGAAAGCAGCGATCACCCTTAAGACGCGAATGATCTACTTCGAGACCCCGGCCAACCCGAACATGCAACTGGTCGATATCGCGGCAGTGGTGGAGGCCGCGCGGGGGCACGATCTGCAGGTAGTGGTCGACAACACCTACTGCACGCCTTACCTGCAGCGGCCCCTGGAGCTAGGGGCGGACCTCGTGGTGCATTCGGCCACCAAGTATCTCAGCGGCCATGGCGATATCACCGCCGGCCTGGTGGTCGGACGCAAGGCGTTGATCGACAGGATTCGACTGGAGGGCCTCAAGGACATGACCGGGGCGGTATTGTCGCCCCACGATGCGGCGTTGCTGATGCGTGGCATCAAGACCCTGGCATTGCGCATGGACCGCCACTGCGGCAATGCGCAGCAGGTAGCCGAGTTTCTTGCCCGCCAGCCGCAGGTTGAACTGATTCACTATCCCGGACTGCCCTCGTTCACCCAGTTCGACCTGGCCCAGCGGCAGATGCGCCAGCCGGGCGGGATGATCGCGTTCGAGCTCAAGGGTGGGATCGAGGCTGGGCGGCGTTTCATGAACGCCCTGCAATTGTTCGCCAGGGCGGTGAGCCTGGGAGATGCCGAGTCGCTGGCGCAACATCCGGCAAGCATGACTCATTCGAGCTATACGCCCAAGGAGCGGGCGCACCACGGGATCTCCGAGGGGTTGGTGCGGTTGTCGGTGGGGTTGGAGGATGTGGAGGATTTGCTGGGGGATATCGAGCAGGCGTTGGAGGCGTGTAGCTAGGTTTGCGGTGCGGGCCCCTTCGCGGGCAAGCCCGCTCCCACAGGTAACCACGGGATTCGACGGTGCGCCTGTGGGAGCGGGCTTGCCCGCGAAGGGGCCAGTGATATCGCCCACAAAAAAGGCCTCTCACGAGGCCTTCTTGCATTCTATTTCAGCGAATCAACGCTTCAGCCCGTAGCTCTCATCGAGCATGCCCGGCGAGTTCGGCGTTTTCGGCGCATAGTCGCGTGGCACTTCGGCGGTGTCCTTCGGTGGCGTCAGGCGGTCGCGCTGGCCTTGCGCAGCTTCGGAGTGCAGGGCGGCCAGCAGGCGTTGACGGGTCAGGTCGTCGAGGGCCAGGGTGTTGGCGCCGTCGGCCAGGTGATCCTGGACGTCCTGGTAGCTCTGGGTCAGTTTTTTCACCAGCACGGCAGTGCTGTTGAAGTGGGTCACCACTTCGTGCTGGTAGTTGTCGAAGCGCTTCTGAATATCGTCCAGCTGACGCTGGGTACTGCTTGGCGCAGCATTGGGCAGCAGGCGGGCCGCGATGAAACCGACCGCCACGCCAATGACCAGGGCCAGGGTTGGCAACAACCAAACAAGGAGCGAGAGTTCCACGAGTCCTTCCTCTATAAACGGCTTTGCTTTACGTTAACGGCTCAGACCTGCGCTGTATACCGCGAGCGATCGCAAATCAGAACAGAATTCTTCAGCTAGACGAATAGACCCAACCCGAGGTCACGGAGTAGTACCTTGCTCGTGCGCGAAACCCCCTTGTTCATCGACGGCCCTTGTGGCCAGTTGGAAGCCTTGTACCTGGACGTGGCCGATGCCCGCGGCGCGGTCCTGATCTGCCATCCCAACCCGGTCCAGGGCGGCACCATGCTCAACAAGGTGGTTTCGACCCTGCAACGCACCGCCCGTGATGCCGGCTACGTGACCTTGCGCTTCAACTACCGGGGCGTTGGCCAGAGCGCGGGCAGCCATGACATGGGCGCTGGCGAGGTGGCCGATGCCGAAGCCGCCGCTGCCTGGCTGCGCGAGCGCCACCCGCAACTACCATTGGTGCTGATGGGCTTCTCGTTCGGCGGCTTCGTCGCCACCAGCCTGGCCGGTCGCCTGGAAAGCCAGGGCGAGACCTTGCAGCATCTGTTCATGATCGCTCCGGCAGTGATGCGACTGACGCCCGAGTTCCCACTGCCGCAACGGTGCCCGATCAGCCTGGTTCAGCCTGATGCGGATGAAGTGGTTGACCCCCAGCTGGTCTACGCCTGGTCCGACGCACTCGGTCGCCCCCATGAGCTGCTGAAAGTGGCAGAATGCGGACACTTCTTCCATGGCAAGCTGACCGATCTGAAGGATCTGCTGCTGCCGCGCCTTTCGAACTGAGCCAAGCCTGAATAAGCGAACACCATGACCACGCGCATTCTCACCGGTATCACCACCACCGGCACTCCGCACCTGGGCAACTACGCCGGGGCCATCCGTCCGGCGATCGTCGCCAGCCAGCAGCCGGGTGCCGACTCGTTCTATTTCCTGGCCGACTACCACGCCCTGATCAAGTGCGACGACCCGCTGCGCATCCAGCGTTCGCGTCTGGAAATCGCTGCTACCTGGCTGGCCGGTGGGCTGGACCCGAACAAGGTGACCTTCTACCGTCAGTCCGATATCCCCGAAATTCCCGAGCTGACCTGGCTGCTCACCTGTGTCGCTGCCAAGGGCCTGCTCAATCGCGCCCATGCCTACAAGGCCTCGGTGGACAAGAACGTGGAAAACGGCGAAGACCCGGACGCCGGTGTGACCATGGGGCTTTTCAGCTACCCCGTGCTGATGGCCGCCGACATCCTGATGTTCAACGCCCACAAGGTGCCGGTTGGCCGTGACCAGATCCAGCACGTCGAGATGGCTCGCGACATCGGCCAGCGCTTCAATCACCTGTTCGGCCAGGGCAAGGATTTCTTCGCCCTGCCTGAGGCGGTGATCGAAGAAAGCGTGGCGACCCTTCCTGGGCTGGACGGCCGCAAGATGTCCAAGAGCTACGACAACACCATCCCGCTGTTCACCAGCGCCAAGGACATGAAAGACGCCATCTCGCGCATCGTCACCGACTCGCGCGCGCCCGGTGAGGCCAAGGATCCGGACAACGCGCACCTGTTCACCCTGTTCCAGGCCTTCTCCACCCCGGCGCAGTGCGCCGAGTTCCGCGACGAGCTATTGCAGGGGTTGGGTTGGGGCGAAGCCAAGCAGCGTCTGTTCCAGCTGCTCGACGGCCAGCTGGCAGAGAAGCGTGAGCACTATCACCAACTCATCTCGCGCCCATCTGACCTGGAGGACATTCTCCTGGCCGGTGCTGCCAAGGCACGCAAGATCGCCACGCCGTTCCTCGAGCAGTTGCGTGAAGCCGTTGGCCTGCGTTCATTCCGCAGTAGCGTGCAGGCCACTGCCGAGGTCAAGAAGAAGGCCACCAAGACTGCGCGGTTCGTCAGCTTCCGCGACGAAGATGGCAGCTTCCGCTTCCGCCTGCTGGGCGCCGATGGCGAGCAATTGCTGCTGTCGCGCAGCTTCGCCGACGGCAAGAGCGCGGGTTCCGTCAGCAAGCAGTTGCAGCAGGGTGGCGAGGCCGATGTGCGGGTCGAGGGGCTTGGTTTCAGTCTGTGGTTGAACGGCGAGCAGGTAGCCGACGGACCGCAGTTCGAGGCCGCCGAGGCCCGTGACGCGGCCATCCAGACCCTACGCGAGGCGCTTGCCCCGCAAGTGGACTGAGGCATATTGACGCAAGTCTGATTGCCATAAGGCGGGCCGGTCGCTACAGTGACGGCCCGTTTTTTGTTGCCTCGCTAACGAATCATGACGCCCCTAGAACGATATCAAGCAGATCTGAAACGTCCCGACTTCTTCCATGACGCGGCGCAGGAAACTGCGGTGCGTCACCTGCAGCGCCTGTACGATGACCTGGTGCACGCGCAGAACAACAAGCCCGGCATGTTCGGCAAGCTGTTCGGCAAGAAGGACCAGACGCCGGTCAAGGGCCTGTACTTCTGGGGTGGGGTGGGTCGTGGCAAGACCTATCTGGTCGATACCTTCTTCGAGGCACTGCCGTTCAAGCAGAAGATGCGGACGCACTTCCACCGCTTCATGAAGCGTGTGCATGAGGAAATGAAGACTCTCAAGGGTGAGAAGAATCCGCTGACCATCATCGCCAAGCGCTTCAGCGAAGAGGCCAAGGTGATCTGCTTCGACGAGTTCTTCGTGTCCGACATCACCGATGCGATGATCCTCGGCACCTTGATGGAGGAGCTGTTCAAGAACGGCGTATCGCTGGTGGCGACCTCCAACATCGTCCCGGACGGCCTTTATAAAGACGGCCTGCAGCGGGCGCGCTTCCTGCCTGCCATCGCCATGATCAAGCAGTACACCGACGTGGTGAACGTCGACAGCGGGGTCGATTATCGCCTGCGTCATCTGGAACAGGCCGAACTGTTCCACCATCCGCTCAACGAGGCGGCGCACCAGAGCATGCGCGCCAGCTTCAAGGCGTTGACCCCGGAGTGCACCCAGGCTGTCGAGAACGACGTGCTGATGATCGAAAATCGTCCGATCACAGCCCTGCGGACCTGCGACGACGTCGCCTGGTTCGACTTCCGTGCCCTGTGCGACGGGCCGCGTAGCCAGAATGACTACATCGAACTGGGCAAGATCTTCCACGCCGTGCTGCTAAGCAACGTCGAGCAGATGGGCGTGACCACCGACGACATTGCCCGCCGGTTCATCAACATGGTGGACGAGTTCTACGACCGCAACGTCAAGCTGATCATCTCGGCCGAGGTCGAACTCAAGGACCTATACACCGGTGGGCGCCTGGCCTTCGAGTTCCAGCGTACCCTGAGCCGCTTGCTGGAGATGCAGTCCCACGAGTTCCTGTCGCGGGCACACAAGCCCTGAAGGGCAGCAACGCAAGCCTCAAGCTGCTGTCATGCCTCCTGCATGAACTGCTGCCGGTACTGGTTGGGTGACAACTCGGTGTGCTGGCGGAACAACCGTGCAAAGAAGCTGGCATCGTCGTAGCCCACTTCGTAGCTGATGGTCTTGATGCTCTTGCGAGTGCTCGACAGCAGGCCCTTGGCCGTTTCGATCCGCAGCCGCTGCAGGTAATGCAGCGGCTTGTCGCCGGTGGCGCCCTGGAAACGGCGCATGAAGTTGCGGATGCTCATGCCATGGTTGCGCGCCACGTCCTCGAAGCGGAACTTGTCGGCGAAGTGCTCCTCCAGCCAGTGCTGAATCTGCAGGATGATCAGATCCTGGTGCAGCTTCTGGCCGCCGAAGCCCATGCGTCCCGGGGTGTAGTTGCGCTGCACTTCGTAGAGGATGTCACGCGACACGGCACGGGCCACGTTGGCGCCGCAGAAGCGTTCGATCAGATAGATGTAAAGGTCGCAGGCCGAGGTGGTGCCGCCGGCGCAATAGAGGTTGTCGGCATCGGTCAGGTGCTTGTCCTGGTTGAGCCGGACTTGTGGGAAGCGTTCGGCGAAACTGCCAAAGAAGCGCCAGTAGGTGGTCGCCTCCTTGCCGTCGAGCAGCCCTGCCTCGGCCAGCCAGAACACTCCGCTGGCCTCGGCGCACAGCACCGCCCCGCGGGCATGCTGCTCACGCAACCAGGGCAGCACTTGCGGATAGCGTTGCAACAGGTTGTCGAAGTCGTCCCAGAAGGCGGGAAGAATGATCACATCGGCATCGTCCAGGGTGCCGTCGACCGGTAGTTGCACATTGCTGAAACTGTCCACCGGTTGCCCATCCGGGCTCACCAGGGCGATCTCGAACATCGGTTGCAGGCCCAGGCCCATTTGCTTGCTGTAGCGCAGGCTGGCCAGGTGGAAGAAATCCTTGGCCTGCATCAGGGTAGAAGCGAATACCTTGTCGATGGCCAGGATGCTGACGCGGCGCAATGACGCCGAGGGTTGGGTAAACATCATTGTCGTTGTTCTTATAGGGTAGAGTGGTCAATCACCGGCTGGATCGTCTTATTTTTTGGCCGGTGTGTCTACCCCGATAGACCGCGTCGCATTCTTCGCGGCGCCGAACCGCCGCGAAGCAGGCGACACTGAACTCAGCTCAAGGCGCCGGGTTCGGCTGGTCCTGGTGAATCGCCTCGATCGCCGCCAGCAACTCGTCGCTGAGGCTCAGGTCCAGGCTCGCCAGGTTGCTGTCCAGTTGTTCCAGGCTGGTGGCGCCGATGATGTTGCTGGTGACGAACGGCTGACGGGTGACGAAGGCCAGGGCCATCTGCGCCGGGTCCAGTCCGTGGTCCTTGGCCAATTGCACATAGCGGCTGCAGGCCGCGACCGTCTGTGGGTTGGAGTAGCGGGCGAAGCGGCTGAACAGGGTCAGGCGGCCGTTTGCCGGGCGAGCGCCGTTTTCGTACTTGCCCGAGAGCATGCCGAAGGCCAGCGGGGAGTACGCCAGCAACCCGCATTGCTCACGGATCGCCACTTCTGCCAGGCCCACCTCGAAGCTGCGGTTGAGCAGGTTGTACGGGTTCTGGATCGACACCGCGCGCGGCCAGCCGCGGCTTTCGGCCAGTTGCAAGAACTTCATGGTGCCCCAGGGGGTTTCGTTGGACAGGCCAATATGGCGGATCTTGCCAGCCCTGACCTGTTCATCCAGCACCTCTAGGGTTTCCTCCAGAGGGGTGAAAAGGTCCTGGGGAAGGTGCTGGTAGCCCAGTTTGCCGAAGAAGTTGGTGCTGCGTTCTGGCCAATGCAATTGGTACAGGTCGATGCGGTCGGTGTGCAGGCGCTCCAGGCTGGCATCCAACGCGGCGACGATGTGCTGGCGGTTGTGCTTGAGCTGGCCGTCGCGAATGTGGCTGATGCCATTGCCCGGACCGGCGACCTTGCTCGCTAGCACCCAGTCGTCGCGGTCGCCTTGCGTGCGGAACCAGTTGCCGATGATGCGCTCGGTGGCAGCATAGGTCTCCGGACGCGGTGGCACCGGGTACATCTCGGCGGTATCGATGAAGTTGATGCCGTGGGCCTTGGCCCGGGAAATCTGCTCGAAGGCCTCATCCTGGGTGTTCTGCTCGCCCCAGGTCATGGTGCCCAGGCACAGGGCGCTGACGTCGAGGTCGGTACGACCGAGCTTGCGGTATTCCATCGGGAAGACTCTCCTGGCAAAGAAGCCCATAAAAGCAGGTTGAAATTTTTCGTGCAATCTGGATAATTCGGCAGCTCTCCGTATGGCGGAAGTGATGCACCGCCATGCAGGAAGAACCCCGTCGAACATTGGCGTGCCCGACCCGAGCCCCCAATAGCGTCAGTGTTCGGCTGCGCGCTTGCCCTTGGCAAGCCGTGCACTATCCAGTAAGATTCGCCGTCTATTTTTCGCTGGGCGGCCTCTGAGGCTTTAGAGAATGAAAACTTTTACTGCTAAACCGGAAACAGTAAAGCGCGAGTGGTTCGTAGTCGACGCCGCTGGCCAGACCCTGGGTCGTCTGGCTACCGAAATCGCTAGCCGTCTGCGTGGCAAGCACAAACCAGAATACACCCCTCACGTTGACACCGGCGACTACATCGTCGTCATCAACGCCGAGCAGGTTCGTGTGACTGGTGCCAAGTCTTCCGACAAGATGTACTACTCCCACTCCGGTTTCCCGGGCGGTATCAAGGAAATCAACTTCGAGAAGTTGATCGCCAAGGCCCCTGAGCGTGTTATCGAAACCGCGGTCAAAGGCATGCTGCCTAAGAACCCGCTGGGTCGCGACATGTACCGTAAGCTGAAAGTGTACGCGGGTGCTGCTCACCCACACACTGCTCAGCAGCCTCAAGAACTGAAGATCTAACGGGATAGTTCATTATGTCGGCGACTCAAAATTACGGCACTGGCCGTCGCAAGACCGCAACCGCTCGCGTTTTCCTGCGTCCGGGTACTGGTAACATCTCCATCAACAACCGTCCTCTGGACACCTTCTTCGGCCGCGAAACCGCTCGCATGGTTGTTCGCCAGCCGCTGGAGCTGACCGAGACCGTTGAGAAGTTCGACATCTACGTCACCGTCGCCGGTGGTGGTGTCAGCGGTCAAGCCGGTGCGATCCGTCACGGTATCACCCGCGCTCTGATGGAATACGACGAAACCCTGCGTGGCGCTCTGCGTCGTGCTGGCTACGTCACCCGCGATGCTCGTGAAGTCGAGCGTAAGAAAGTGGGTCTGCGTAAAGCGCGTAAGCGTCCTCAGTACTCCAAGCGTTAATACCGCTTCGGCAGTCGAGAAAAGCCCGGTTCCTTGGAACCGGGCTTTTTTTTTGGGCTTGAACTAACCTGTCAGCATGTCGGTGACCACTTGTCGCATAGACGCAGATCAAGCAAAGCGCGGGTTGTCGCCCCAGGTCGGGGTAATCACCTTGTCACTGTGTGGATTTGTTTCTTACCATGGCGACCGTTTTTGATGCCACTGACACAACCTAAGTAGAGGCCTGGTTCAACAGGCCAAGCAAGCTGATGGGAGAGGACTGAATGAGCAATGACGGCGTCAACGCAGGCCGGCGCCGCTTCCTCGTAGCCGCGACATCCGTGGTCGGGGCGGCGGGGGCAGTGGGGGCTGCGGTACCGTTCGTGGGGTCATGGTTTCCCAGTGCCAAGGCAAAGGCTGCCGGTGCACCGGTGAAGGTCAACGTCGCCAAGGTCGAACCCGGCCAGCAGATGGTGGCCGAATGGCGCGGCCAACCGGTGTTCATCGTGCGGCGAACCCAGGAAATCCTCGGCAACCTGAAGAAAATCGCCGGTGAGCTCGCCGACCCCGAATCCAAGGCTTCGGTACAACCAAAGTACGTCGACCCCGAGGTGCGCTCGATCAAGCCGGAAATCCTGCTCATCGTCGGCCTGTGTACTCATCTGGGTTGCTCGCCTACGTTCCGTCCCGAGGTGGCGCCTGCCGACCTGGGGCCGAAGTGGGTCGGTGGTTACTTCTGTCCTTGCCATGGTTCCCACTACGACCTCGCGGGGCGCGTCTACAAGTCCCAGCCGGCTCCGCTGAACATGCCGGTGCCGCCGCATTCGTACGAGTCTGACGACATCATCGTCATCGGCGTTGATCAGGAGAACGCATGATGAGCAAGTTCATGGACTGGATCGATGCTCGCTTCCCCGCCACCAAGATGTGGGAAGACCACCTGAGCAAGTACTACGCGCCGAAAAATTTCAACTTCCTGTATTTCTTTGGTTCCCTGGCACTGCTGGTGCTGGTGAACCAGATCGTCACTGGCGTCTGGCTGACCATGAGCTTCACGCCGTCGGCCGAGGAGGCCTTCGCCTCGGTCGAATACATCATGCGCGACGTCGAGTACGGCTGGATCCTGCGCTATCTGCACTCAACCGGCGCTTCGGCGTTCTTCATCGTCGTTTACCTGCACATGTTCCGCGGTCTGCTCTATGGTTCCTACCAGAAGCCGCGCGAGCTGGTCTGGCTGTTCGGCATGTTGATCTACCTGGCGCTGATGGCGGAAGCCTTCATGGGCTACCTGCTGCCGTGGGGCCAGATGTCGTACTGGGGCGCCCAGGTGATCATCTCGCTGTTCGGTGCCATCCCGGTGATCGGTGCTGACCTCACGCAATGGATTCGTGGTGACTACCTGATTTCAGGCATCACCTTGAACCGCTTCTTCGCCTTGCATGTCGTGGCACTGCCGATCGTGATCCTCGGCCTGGTGGTGCTGCACATTCTGGCCCTGCACGAAGTGGGGTCGAACAACCCTGATGGTGTAGACATCAAGAAGAAAAAGGATGAAAACGGCATTCCCCTCGACGGTATCCCGTTCCATCCGTACTACACCGTCAAGGATATCGTCGGCGTGGTGGTGTTCCTCTTCGTGTTCTGTGCTGTCGTGTTCTTCTTCCCGGAAATGGGCGGCTACTTCCTCGAGAAGCCTAACTTCGAGCAGGCCAACGCATTCAAGACGCCAGAACACATCGCGCCGGTCTGGTACTTCACACCGTTCTACGCGATCTTGCGCGCCGTGCCTGACAAGCTGATGGGGGTCATCGCCATGGGTGCAGCCATCGCCGTGCTGTTCGTATTGCCCTGGCTCGACCGCAGCCCTGTGCGTTCCATGCGCTACAAGGGCTGGCTGAGCAAGATCTTCCTGCTGGTGTTCTGCGTGGCCTTCGTCATCCTCGGCATCCTGGGCGTGCTGGCGCCAACCCCGGGGCGTACCTTGTTGTCGCAGGTCTGTACGGTGCTGTACTTCGCCTACTTCCTGCTGATGCCGTTCTACACAAGGCTCGAGAAGACCAAACCGGTTCCGGAAAGGGTGACTGGCTGATGAAAAAGTTGATTGCAGTATTACTGCTGGCAGTGATGCCGGCCTTCGCCCTCGCTGCCGAACATGGCCTGGAGCTGGACAAGGTCGATGTCGACCTCACCGACAAGGCGGCCTTGCAGGATGGTGCGCACACCTTCGTCAACTATTGCATGGGCTGCCACAGCGCCAAGTTCCAACGCTACGAGCGGGTCGCCGATGACTTGGGCATCCCGCACGAACTGATGCTGGAAAAGATGGTGTTCACCGGCGCCAAGATCGGCGATCACATGAAGATCGGTATGCAGCCGAGCGATGCCAAGACCTGGTTCGGTGCAGCCCCGCCGGACCTGACCCTGGTGGCGCGGGTGCGCGGCAACGATTGGCTTTACAGCTACCTGCGCAGCTTCTACGAGGACAAGTCGCGGCCTTACGGGGTGAACAACAAGGTCTTCCCCAACGTCGGCATGCCTAACGTGCTGGCTGGCCTGCAGGGCAACCAGGTGATCGGTTGCAAGCAGGTGCAGAGCGTGGTCGATGGCAAGAAGCAATTCGACCCGCTAACTGGCACGCCGCTCACCCATGAAGCCTGTGACCAGCTGACCATCACGCCGAATTCCGGTACCCTGACCACCGAGCAGTTCGACGAGAAGGTCAAGAACCTGGTGACCTTCCTGGCCTATTCGGCCAACCCGGTCAAACTGGAAAGTCAGCGCATCGGTACCTACGTGTTGCTGTTCCTGGCTTTCTTCTTCGTATTCGCCTATTTGCTCAAGCGCGAATACTGGAAGGACGTGCACTGATCACGCAGTAGTTCTGGTTAGTTGAACGCGCCCTGGGCGCTGCCGCATTACAGCGCGGCAGCTCCCAGGGCGCGTTTGCATTTGCAGTTTTACAAGCATCCCCATGCGAGGAGCCGTACATGGGCGCGACCAACAGGTTAGCCTGCTATTCCGATCCCGCCGATCACTATTCTCACCGCGTGCGCCTGGTGCTCGCCGAGAAAGGCATCGGCGTGCAGATCATCGATGTCGACCCCGCTCGTTTGCCGCCCAAGCTGCTTGAGGCGAACCCCTATGGTGGCGTGCCGACCCTGGTCGACCGCGACCTGGCGTTGTATGAGTCGACCGTGGTAATGGAGTACCTCGAAGAACGTTACCCGCACCCTCCGTTGATGCCGGTGTATCCGGTGGCACGTGGCAACAGCCGCTTGCTGATCCACCGCATCCAGCGCGACTGGTGCGCGCTGGCGGATATCGTGCTCGACCCGCGCAGCAGCGATGCCGCTCGGGCCGACGCACGCAAAGCGTTGCGCGAGAGTCTGACCGGCGTTTCTCCGGTTTTTGCCGAGTTCTCCTGCTTCATGAGTGAGGAGCAAAGCCTGGTCGACTGTTGTCTATTGCCCATATTATGGCGTTTGCCGGTATTGGGTATCGAGTTGCCGCGGCAAGCCAAGCCGCTGCTGGAATACATGGAGCGGCAGTTCGCCCGCGAGCCTTTCCAGGCGAGCCTGTCCTCCGCAGAGCGTGAAATGCGCAAGTTTTAAGGAGCCGTTGATGAACTCCAGTCGCCCCTATCTGGTTCGAGCACTGTACGAGTGGATCGTCGACAACGATTGCACCCCCCATATGCTGGTCAATGCCGAATACCCGGCGGTCCAGGTGCCACAGGGTTTCGCCAGTGACGGCCAGATCGTCCTGAATATCTCACCCAGTGCCGTGCGTAGCCTGCACATGGACAACGACGCGGTCAGCTTCGAAGGCCGTTTCGGCGGTGTCGCCCATTCGCTTTACGTGCCAGCTGGCGCCATCCTTGGCATCTATGCCCGGGAGAACGGCCAGGGCATGGTGTTCGAGCTCGAGCCGCCGGTCATGGATGATGATGAGCCCGAAGACGAGGGTGTCGAGCCGGATGACGATGGTCCGCCCAATGGTGGCGGGCAGCCTCCGCGTCCCAGTGGCCGACCGAGTCTGAAAGTGGTCAAGTAACAAAAAAGGCGACCCGTTCGGATCGCCTTTTCTTTAGGGCCTGTCCCGACGCGTCAGTCGATGTACTCGAACAGCTTGACGATCTTCTGTACGCCCGACACGCCTTGTACCACGGCGGTGGCAGAGTTGGCCTCCTGCTGGGTCACCAGGCCCAACAGGTAGACGATACCGTTTTCGGTGATGACCTTGATGCGCGAGCTGGGCACGGCGCTGTCGGTCAGCATCTGGGTCTTGATCTTGGTGGTCAGCCAGGCGTCGTTGTTGCGCGCCAGGATCGAGGAGGGCTGCATCACCTGCAGTTCGTTGTGGACCTTCTTGACCCGTTGTACCTGGCTGGCGGTCTGCTCGGCCAGGTTCTTCAGATCGGCGCGTGGCGTCTGCCCGGCCAGAAGAACGATACCGTTGTAGCTGCTGACGACGATGTGCGAACCCTTGTCCAGGTCGGGGCTGGCCTTGGCGATGTTCACCGCGGCCTTGGTTTCGATCAGCGAGTCGTCGATCTTGCTACCAATGGTGCGTGTGCCGCGATCATCCTCGATCGGTGAGTTGCGGGTCGAGGTCAGTACCGAGCTGCAGCCGGTAACGCTCAGGCAAAGGGTCAGGGCCATCAGGCCGAGGCGCTTGGGGATCATTCTTCACTCCCGAACAGTTGGCTGTCGATCAGGTCGCATAGGCAGTGGATCGCCAGCAGGTGGACTTCCTGGATGCGTGCGGTCACCGACGAAGGAACGCGGATCTCCACGTCCTCCGGCAGCAACAGCGAGGCCATGCCGCCTCCGTCACGTCCAGTCAAAGCTACGACAATCATTTCGCGATCATGTGCCGCCTGGATCGCTTGAATCACGTTGGCCGAGTTGCCGCTGGTGGAAATCGCCAGCAGCACGTCACCGGGTTGGCCCAGTGCGCGGATCTGCTTGGAGAAGACTTCGTTGTAGCTGTAGTCATTGGCGATCGAGGTCAGCGTCGAGCTGTCGGTGGTCAGCGCGATGGCTGGCAGGCTCGGGCGCTCGCGCTCGAAGCGGTTGAGCAGCTCGGAGGAAAAATGCTGGGCGTCGCCGGCCGAGCCGCCATTGCCGCAGGCGAGCATCTTACCCTCGTTGAGCAGGGCGTTGACCATGACCAGGCTGGCCTGCTCGATGTGCGGTGCCAGGATGTCCATTGCCTGTTGCTTGGTGTCGATGCTGGCTTGGAAGAGCCGGCGAATTCGGGATTGCATGTCCATCTGGTGACCTTAAGTGGGGCGGTGGCCGGCGCGACGCGCAACAGGGACCAGCCCGCGAAACATAGAGCAAAAAAACGGATTGGGTTCAGCATTCGAAGGCGTTCTTCAACCATTGCAGCGGTTGGCCTGCGTGGTGGCTGCCCTGCAGGGCGACAACGTCGAAGCGGCAGGGGTGTTCTGCCCAGCGGGGCTCCCTTTGTAGAAACAGGCTGGCGGCATGCACCAGCCTTTTCTGCTTGCGCCCGTCGATACTCCCGAGGGCGCCGCCGAAGCTCGCGTGTAGCCGATAGCGGACTTCGACGAATACTACTGTATCGGCGTCGAGCATGACCAGATCAAGCTCACCGCCTTTGCATCGCCAGTTGCGTGTCAGTAGGCGCAAGCCCTGCCCCTGGAGGAAGCCAAGGGCCTGGTTTTCTGCGCTGTTACCGGCGCTCGCAGGCGATGCCTGCGTCATCAGCGTGGAGTGTCCGGCAGGCGCTTGACTTGGCCGCCGGAGAATTCGGCCCATGGCAGCTGACGCTCGATGCGCTGTGCAGGGTTGATGCTCAGGCTGCCGGACAGGCCCTGGATGCGGTTGTCGGGCAGCGCCTTGAGCTGATCCAGACGGGGGGCCAGGCTGTAGGCATCGACGCCCATGGCGTACAGGCGACCCAGGCTACCGGCGGCTTGCGGCCACTGTTGCACCACCTGCTGGCGCAGGCTGTTGCTGGTGTCGAGCAGCCACGGCGTTTCGCAGAAGCGGATACCGTTCATGTCGTTGTACTGGTTGACGTCACCGCTGGCGCTGTACAGGTTCGAGGTGGCATAGACCGGTACGTCGCCGGCGTACTGGAAATTCAGGGTCGGTTTGATCTGCTGGGCCTGCTGCGGGGTGGCGGCGAGGAACAGGAAGTCGATGTCCTGGCGGCGCGATGGCTGTGCGGAAAGATTGCCGCCCACCGTGCTTTGCAGGCTCTTGGCGCGGGCTTCGCTCTGGCGCAGCTGGAACAGGTCGGCGATCTGCTGGGCCAGCGCTACCGGCTGTGCAATACGTTCGGCGGCGAGCAGGGTGCCGCCGTTGGCTTCCCAGTCCTGGCGGAATGCGGCGAGTACCCGATCGCCCCATTCGCCGCTCGGCACCATGGCCACGGCGCGGACCATGCCGTCGGCGTGGGCGCGGCGAGCCACTTCGCGGGCTTCGTCTTCGGCGGCCAGGCCGAACTGGAACAGTTGCGGCGGGGCCTTCTGGCCGGCGTCGGCATAGTTCAGGGCGAGGGTGGTGATCGGCAGTTGCGGGTAGGCGGCGATCTTCTTCACCAGCGACTTTTCCAGGGGGCCGACGACCAGTTGCACGCCAGCAGCCTGCGCTTGACGGTAGAAGTCATCCAGGGAACCGATGCGCGAGCTGTCGAAGACCTGCACGGCGGGGGCCGGCTGGCCGCTCTGCTGGGCTTGGAAGTGCGCGGCCATGAAGCCGTCACGCAAGGCACGGGCAACATTGGCCAGAGGGCCTTCCTGGGGCAGCAGCAGGGCGATCTTGGTCAGCGGCTGGCTGGCCAGTTCCTTGAGCTTGACCAGTGCCGAGGGCAATTGCTTGGCGGCAGGGTGGTCGGGGTGTTGGGTGCGCCAGGTATCGATGGCGGCCTGTTGCTGCTCCAGGGTGCCGGCGGTTTTCACCGCCAGTGCCAGGCTGGTCCAGCCGGCCAGGGTGGCGTCATTGGTGGGTTGTTGCAGTTGCTCGGCTGGCAGCGAGGCCACCAGGGCCCAGATAGAGTCGGCGTTGGCGTCGGCCGCCTGGCCGCTGAGCAGCGGTGCGAGCAGCACGCGCTGCTGGGCGGCGGCCAGGGTCTGGCCGTCGGCTTCGAGGGCGGCGGCGTGAACGTTGTAGGTGCGTGCCTGCTGTGCCTCGGGGAGTTCGGCGAGACGTGCCAGGCTTGGGTGCGACAGCGCGCTCAGTGCTGCCTTGGGCTGGTTGCGGCTCATGGCCAGTTCGGCCGCCAGGGTGCTGGCGAACACCTGTTGGGCCGGCTTGAGGCTGTCCAGCGGTACCTGCTGGAGAATACCTGCCGAGCGCGGGTAGTCCTTCTGCTTGTAGGCAAGGTCCGCGGCGCTCAGGCGCAGCAGCGCAGCATCCTCGGGCGACTTGCTGTTGGCCGCCTTGTCGAGCAGCTGTTCGATGCTGGCATCCGGGGTGCGTGGCAGTTCGCCCAGGCTGGATGAGGGCGAGCTGGCGCAGGCTGCGAGCAGGGCAGCGAAGCAGAGGGCTGTGAACAGCCGCAGGCAAGCGATCATGTAAAAGTCCTGTTACTCGATCAAGTTGGCCGGCAATTGTACCCAAGCCGGGGCCCGGGCGCGATCTTGGCGGCGTCGAACCTTCACTATAGGTGGCTGAAAACGGGATGCTCGCCAAGTTCTTTGCGCGCTGTGACAAGCGCTCGGGCTACAATGACGCCTTTGATCCGAAAGGCAGGTGCGTGCAGTGACTGATGTGGCAGGGGCTTCGAAATCCGTGATGGGGACGCTGTACGTGGTCGCGACCCCGATCGGCAATCTCGACGACATGAGCGCCCGCGCGCTGAAGGTGCTGGGAGGCGTGGCGTTGATCGCCGCCGAGGACACCCGGCACTCCATCCGTCTGCTGCAGCACTTCGGTATCGACACGCCACTGGCGGCCTGTCATGAGCACAACGAGCGCGACGAAGGCGGGCGTTTCATCACCAAGCTGCTGGCCGGAGAGGATGTGGCACTGGTCTCCGATGCCGGTACGCCGCTGATTTCCGATCCCGGTTACCACCTGGTGCGTCAGGCTCGGGCGGCCGGGGTCAACGTGGTTCCGGTGCCGGGAGCGTGCGCGCTGATCGCCGCCCTGTCGGCGGCCGGCCTGCCGTCGGATCGTTTCATCTTCGAAGGGTTTCTGCCAGCCAAGGCGGTCGGGCGTCGTGCTCGCCTGGAACAAGTCAAGGAAGAGGCGCGTACGCTCATTTTCTACGAGGCGCCCCATCGCATCCTCGAGTGCCTCGAGGACATGGAGGCGGTATTCGGCGGCGAGCGTCCGGCGCTACTGGCCCGTGAACTGACGAAGACCTTCGAGACGCTCAAAGGGCTGCCGCTGGCCGAGTTGCGCGCCTTCGTCGCGGGCGACAGTAATCAGCAGCGGGGAGAGTGCGTGGTGCTGGTCGGTGGCTGGACGCCGCCTGAGGCTGAGCAGGCCATCAGTGGCGAGGCCATGCGTGTGCTGGATCTGTTGCTGGCCGAGTTGCCACTCAAGCGCGCAGCTGCACTGGCCGCGGAAATCACCGGTGTGCGCAAGAACCTGCTGTACCAGGCGGCCCTGGAAAAACAGAAAAGCCAATGAAGGTGTAACGGTATCGCTTGTTCTTGGGCGTGCCTGCCGGTAACCTTGTCGGCGGAGAGTCGATCGGACAGTCGCTGCCTGCTTTTGTTCCGCAACTTTTGTTGTGTAGCAGCAGGGGGAGGAAAGTCCGGGCTCCATAGGGCAGAGTGCCAGGTAACGCCTGGGAGGCGCGAGCCTACGGAAAGTGCCACAGAAAATAACCGCCTAAGCACTTCGGTGCCGGTAAGGGTGAAAAGGTGCGGTAAGAGCGCACCGCACGTCTGGCAACAGTTCGTGGCTAGGTAAACCCCACTCGGAGCAAGACCAAATAGGGTTCCATCAGGCGTGGCCCGCGTCGGAACCGGGTAGGTTGCTAGAGGCGTCCAGTGATGGCCGTCGTAGAGGAATGACTGTCCTCGACAAAACCCGGCTTACAGATCGACTCTCCACCTTCCCCCTCCTGCTTGAATCGATAGCAGAAGCCTCCTGGTAATACCGAAAAGATCTTACTCTTGATAAATCACTTTAACTTTGAACTCGATCCGTTTGAGTGGGTTTGATTTTTCACGCTTTTTTCTTGTCCTGGCAATCCTTCTCCCTTCCTTTATTGCGCTAAATCTCGGTCCTGTAAGGGTTTTCCTTATGAACGTACCTTGACGGTGCAGCGGACGGATTCCTATAGTGTGCGCAAGTGGCAGAAAGTGGGATGAAGTGGGTTTTCTGGCACAAAAACGCTACCATTGTGAGGAATCGCAGCCGTGTTCCGCGGAGCCAACGCCGTCAGCCTCGATGCAAAGGGCCGTCTCGCCATGCCGAGCCGGTACCGCGACGAGCTCGATTCGCGTTGCAATGGCCAGCTGATCGTGACCATCGACGCAGTTGACCCCTGCTTATGTGTTTATCCCCTCGATGAATGGGAACAGATAGAAGCCAAGTTGCGAGCGTTGCCGTCGTTGCGTGAGGAAAACCGTCGCCTGCAGCGTTTGCTGATCGGCAATGCGGTGGACCTGGAGCTCGACGGCAGTGGCCGTTTCCTGGTACCGCCCCGTCTGCGCGAGTACGCCAAGCTCGACAAGAAGGCGATGCTGGTGGGGCAACTGAACAAATTCCAGCTGTGGGATGAGGAAGCCTGGAACGCGGTTTCGGCAGCCGACCTCGCAGCTATCCAACAACCGGGCGCGATGCCCGACGATTTGCGTGACCTGATCCTGTGACCATAGATAGCGGCTTCAACCACATCACCGTCCTGCTCGACGAAGCTGTCGAGGCATTGGCCCTGCGCGCCGACGGTTGCTATCTGGACGGCACCTTCGGACGTGGCGGGCACAGCCGGCTGATCCTCAGTAAACTCGGGCCGCAAGGGCGGCTGCTGGGGTTCGACAAAGATCCTCAAGCGATTGCCACCGGGCAAGCGCTGGCGGCCGAAGACGGCCGCTTTGTCATTGTGCAGCGCAGCTTTGCCGAGCTGGGTGACGAAGTCGCCGCGCGCGGCCTTAGTGGCAAGGTCAGCGGTGTGCTGCTCGACCTGGGTGTGTCCTCGCCACAGCTCGACGACCCCGAGCGTGGCTTCAGCTTCCTCAATGACGGCCCGCTGGACATGCGCATGAACCCGAATCAGGGCATCAGCGCCGCCGAGTTCATCGCCACGGCGCCGGTGGAGGAGATCGCCCGGGTGTTCAAGGAGTACGGCGAAGAACGCTTTGCCGGGCGCATGGCCCGGGCCGTCGTCGAACGCCGGGAAACCCAGCCTTTCACCCGTACCGCCGATCTGGCCGAAGTGCTCAAGGTCGCCAATCCGGCCTGGGAAAAGGGCAAGAACCCTGCCACCCGGGCGTTCCAAGGCTTGCGCATCCACGTCAACAACGAACTGGGCGACCTCGAGGCGGGTCTGGACGCCGCGCTCGAAGCACTGGAAGTGGGTGGCCGTCTGGTGGTCATCAGCTTCCACTCGCTTGAAGATCGCATCGTCAAGCTGTTCATGCGCAAGCTGGTCAAGGGCGAGGCCGATAATCTGCCGCGCAACCTGCCGGTCCAGCACAAGGCCTTCGAGCCGAAGATCCGCCTCATCGGCAAGGCGCAGTTCGCCTCCGACGCCGAGCTCAAGGCCAATCCGCGGGCGCGCAGCGCCGTCATGCGGGTGGCGGAGAAGCTTCGGTGAGCCGGCTGTTCGCCAAGCCTTTGCCGGGCGGGAGCTTCCTGATGCTCCTGCTGTTCGTCGCTGTCCTGATTTCGGCCATCGCGGTGTCCTATAGCGCGCATTGGAATCGCCAGTTGCTCAATACGCTGTACGGCGAGCTGAACGAGCGCGACAAGGCCCAGGCCGAGTGGGGGCGGCTGATTCTCGAGCAAAGTACCTGGACCGCCTCCAGTCGGATCGAGACCCTGGCCACCGAACAGTTGAAGATGCGGGTACCCGCTGCTGACGAAGTGCGGATGGTGGCGCCATGATGAAACTCGAGGGCGCACTCTACCCCTGGCGCTTCCGCGTAGTCCTCGGCCTGCTGGCGCTGATGGTCGGTGCTATCTGCTGGCGCATCATCGACCTGCAGGTGGTCGATCGCGACTTCCTGAAGGGCCAGGGCGATGCGCGCAGTTTGCGGCACATTGCCATTCCTGCACATCGTGGCTTGATCACCGACCGCAATGGCGAGCCGTTGGCGGTGAGTACCCCAGTCACCACCCTGTGGGCCAACCCCAAGGAGATGCAGGCATCGAAGGAGCGCTGGCCGCAACTGGCCGCCGCACTTGGGCAGAATCCCCAGCAATTGGCCGATCGCCTGACCCAACAGGCGAACAAGGAATTCATCTACCTGGTCCGTGGCCTGACCCCGGAGCAGGGCCAGCATGTGCTCGATCTGAAAGTGCCCGGTGTCTATGGTCTTGAAGAGTTTCGCCGCTTCTATCCTGCCGGCGATGTCACGGCGCACATGGTCGGCTTCACCGACCTGGACGACCACGGTCGCGAAGGGGTGGAGCTGGCCTATGACGAATGGCTCGCCGGGGTGCCTGGCAAGCGCCAGGTCATCAAGGACCGGCGCGGTCGGCTGATCAAGGACATCCAGGTAACCAAGAACGCCAAGGCCGGGAAGACCTTGGCGTTGTCGATAGACCTGCGCCTGCAATACCTGGCTACCCGCGAACTGCGCAACGCCATCGCCGAGCAGGATGCCAAGGCTGGCAGCCTGGTGATCATGGACGTCAAGACTGGCGAAGTGCTGGCCATGGTCAACCAGCCGACCTACAACCCGAACAACCGCCGTAGCATGTTCCCCTCGGCGATGCGCAACCGCGCCATCATCGACGTGTTCGAGCCCGGCTCGACGGTCAAGCCGATTTCCATGAGCGCTGCCTTGGAAAGCGGCCGCTGGAAGCCCACCGACAAGGTCGAAGTCTATCCGGGCAGCCTGCAGATCGGTCGCTATACCATCAGGGACGTCTCCCGCAGCGAGGGGCCGATCCTCGACCTGACCGGCATTCTGATCAACTCCAGTAACGTCGGCATGAGCAAGGTGGCCTTCGATATCGGCGGCGAGGCGATCTATCGGGTCATGTCGCAGCTGGGGCTGGGTCAATACACCGGCCTGGGCTTCCCTGGCGAGCGCGTGGGCAACCTGCCCAACCACCGTGAGTGGCGCAAAGCCGAGACGGCCACTTTGTCCTATGGCTATGGCGTGTCGGTCACCGCCCTGCAACTGGTGCATGCCTACGCAGCGCTGGCCAACGACGGCAAAATGGTGCCGCTGTCGATCCTCAAGGTCGACAAGACGCCGGAGGCGGTGCAGGCGATTCCCAAGGATACCGCCAAGACCATCCAGGGCATGCTGCAGCAAGTGATCGAGGCGCCTCGTGGTGTGTATCGCGCCCAGGTGCCGTTCTACCACGTGGCCGGCAAGTCGGGTACGGCGCGTAAAGCCACCGTGGGGTCCAAGGGTTACACCGAGAATGCCTACCGCTCGCTGTTTGCCGGCTTCGGCCCAATGAGCGATCCGCGCTACGCGATCGTCGTGGTGATCGACGAGCCGAGAAAAGGCGGTTACTTCGGCGGTCTGGTATCGGCACCGGTATTCAGCAAGGTCATGTCGGGCACCCTGCGCCTGATGAACGTGGCTCCCGACAACCTGCCGCCGCCGAGCGAGCAGCAGCAGGTCAACGCGGCGCCAGCCAGTACGGTACCCGCCAAGGGAGGGCGTGGATGATGACGATGCCATTGAGCAAGCTGTTCGCCCACGCCAGCCGCGACCCGTTGATCCGTGAGCTCACCCTCGACAGCCGCCAGGTGCGTCCGGGGGATCTGTTCCTGGCCGTGCCGGGGGCCAAGGTCGACGGCCGCGAGCATATTGCCGACGCGTTGGCGCGGGGGGCTGCCGCTGTGGCCTATGAAGAGCACGGTGCCACTGTGCTGCCACTGACCGATGTGCCGCTGATTCCGGTCAAAGGTCTGGTCGCGCAACTGTCGGATATCGCCGGTCGTTTCTATGGCGAGCCCAGCCGCCAACTCGACCTGGTCGGAGTCACCGGCACCAATGGCAAGACCAGCGTGACCCAGTTGGTGGCGCAGGCGCTCGACGCCCTGGGCAAGCCTTGCGGGCTGATCGGCACCCTGGGCACGGGTTTCTATGGCGAGCTGCAAAGCGGACGCCTGACCACGCCGGATCCGATCACCGTGCAGTCGACCCTGAACGACCTGAAAAAGGCCGGTGCCAAGGCTGTGGCGATGGAGGTCTCTTCCCATGCCCTGGAGCAGGGTCGTGTCGCGGCGCTGGCGTTCGACATCGCGGTGATGACCAACCTGTCACGTGACCACCTCGATTACCATGGCAGCATGCAGGCCTATGAGGCGGCCAAGGCGAAGTTGTTCGCGTGGCCGAACCTGCGCTGTCAGGTGGTGAACCTGGACGACGATTTCGGCCGCCGACTGGCCGCCGATTTCGCCCGCCGTCCAAGTGTCGAACACGTCGAGACGCGCCTGCTCAGCTACAGCCTGGACGACCCTGAGGCCTCGCTGTACTGCCGCCAAGCGCAGTTTAGCGACGATGGCGTACGCGCGACACTGGTCACCGCCCAAGGCGAGCGGACCCTGCGCAGCCAGCTGTTGGGCCGCTTCAATCTGAGCAACATGCTCGCTGCAGTCGCCACGCTGTTGGCGCTGGAATATCCGCTGGACGAGATCCTCAAGGTCACCCCGCAACTGCAGGGCCCTGTGGGCCGCATGCAGCGCCTGGGTGGCGGTGACAAACCTCTGGTGGTGGTCGACTACGCGCACACCCCCGATGCCCTCGAGAAGGTGCTCGAAGCGCTGCGCCCGCACGCCCACGGCCGCTTGTTGTGCCTGTTCGGCTGTGGCGGCGACCGTGACTGTGGCAAGCGTCCCCTGATGGCCGAGGTGTCCGAGCGCCTGGCCGACCGCGTGCTGGTCACCGACGACAATCCGCGCACCGAAGACCCGCTGGGCATCTTCGACGACATCCGCCCAGGCTTCGCCAAGCCGGAGAACGTCGAATTCGTCGCAGGTCGTGGCGAAGCCATTGCCCACCTGATCGCCACTGCGGCGGCGGACGACGTCATCGTCCTGGCCGGCAAAGGGCATGAGGACTACCAGGAGATCCATGGCCAGCGCCATGCCTTCTCCGATCTGATCGAAGCCGAAAAGGCACTTGCAGCCTGGGAGGCTCCCCATGCTTGAACCCATGATTCTCAGTCAATTGACCGGCGTGTTGAAGGCGCGTCTGGTGGGCAGCGACGCCCGCTTCACCGGCGTCAGTATCGACAGCCGCAGCGTTGGCGCCGGACAACTGTTCGTTGCCCTGGCCGGCCCGCGTTTCGACGGCCACGACTACCTGGCCGATGTGCAGGCCAAGGGTGCCGTGGCGGCACTGGTCGAGCGTGAAATCAGCGGCGTCTCCCTGCCACAGCTGGTGGTCGCCGACAGCCGCCTGGCCCTGGGCCAGCTCGGTGCGCTGAACCGTGCGCGGTTCGACAAGCCGGTGGTGGCCATCACCGGCTCCAGCGGAAAGACCACGGTCAAGGAAATGCTCGCCTGTATCCTGCGTACCCGCGGTCCGGTACACGCCACCCGGGGCAACCTGAACAACGACCTCGGTGCGCCGCTGACCCTGCTGGAAATCGCTCCGGAGCACAGTGCAGCGGTGATCGAGTTGGGCGCCTCGCGCATTGGCGAGATTCGCTATACGGTGGGCCTGACCCAGCCGCAGGTGGTCGTCATCAACAATGCCGGAACTGCCCACGTCGGTGAGTTCGGCGGCCCCGAGAAAATCGTCGAGGCCAAGGGTGAAATCCTCGAAGGCCTGAGCGACGGTGGTACGGCCATCCTCAACCTGGCCGACAAAGCCTTCGATATCTGGCGCAAGCGTGCCGGCGGCCATCGTGTGCTGAGCTTCGCCCTGGACAACCCACAAGCCGATTTCCATGCCAGCGATATCGGCCGTGATGCCCGTGGCTGCCCCTCGTTCACCCTGCATGGGCCCGATGGCAGTGTCGCCGTGCAGTTGAACCTGCTCGGCACCCACAACGTCAGCAATGCCCTGGCCGCTGCCGCCGCCGCGCATGCCATTGGTCTGACTCTCAACGGCATCGCCGCAGGCCTGAGCGCCGTGCAGCCGGTCAAGGGCCGGAGCGTGGCGCAGATCGCGCCGAACGGCGTACGGGTGATCGACGACAGCTACAACGCAAATCCCACCTCGATGTGCGCGGCCATTGATATACTCGCCGGCTTTTCCGGGCGCACCGTTCTGGTGCTCGGCGATATCGGCGAGCTCGGACAATGGGCCGAAGAGGGTCATCGGCAGGTGGGCGACTATGCCCGTGGCAAGGTCGATGCTCTGTATGCGGTCGGTACCAACATGATTCACGCGGTCCAGGCGTTCGGCGCCAATGGGCGCCATTTCGCTACTCAAGCTGAACTGATCGACGCCGTTCTGGCCGAGACTGCCAGCGAAACCACAATCTTGATCAAGGGCTCGCGCAGCGCTGCGATGGAAAACGTCGTGGCCGCACTGTGCGGTGCCAGCGGGGAGAAACATTAATGCTGCTGCTGTTGGCCGAGTATCTGCAACAGTTCCATAAAGGCTTCGCGGTCTTTCAGTACCTGTCCCTGCGCGGCATCCTGGGTGTACTGACGGCGTTGTCCCTGGCGCTGTGGCTGGGGCCGTGGATGATTCGCACCCTGCAGATCCGCCAGATCGGTCAGGCCGTTCGTAACGACGGCCCGCAATCGCACCTGTCCAAGTCCGGCACCCCGACCATGGGTGGCGCGCTGATCCTGTCCGCCATCGCCATCAGCACCTTGCTGTGGGCCGACCTGACCAACCGCTACGTATGGGTCGTGCTGATCGTCACCCTGTTGTTCGGGGCCATCGGCTGGGTCGACGACTACCGCAAGGTGATCGAAAAGAACTCGCGTGGCTTGCCGAGCCGCTGGAAGTACTTCTGGCAGTCGGTGTTCGGTCTGGGCGCTGCCGTGTTCCTGTACATGACCGCGCCAACCAGCGTCGAAACCACGTTGATCGTACCGTTTCTCAAGGACGTCACCATTCCGCTGGGTATCGGCTTCGTGGTGCTGACCTATTTCGTCATCGTCGGCTCGAGCAACGCGGTCAACCTGACCGATGGCCTCGACGGCCTGGCGATCATGCCGACGGTGATGGTGGGTGGTGCCCTGGGCATCTTCTGCTACCTGTCGGGCAACGTGAAATTCGCCGAGTACCTATTGATCCCGTACGTACCGGGCTCGGGTGAGCTGATCGTGTTCTGCGGCGCGCTGATCGGCGCCGGCCTGGGCTTCCTGTGGTTCAACACCTATCCGGCCCAGGTGTTCATGGGCGACGTCGGCGCCCTGGCCCTCGGCGCCGCGCTGGGCACCATCGCCGTGATCGTGCGCCAGGAAATCGTGCTGTTCATCATGGGCGGGGTATTCGTCATGGAAACCCTGTCGGTGGTGATCCAGGTGGCCTCGTTCAAGCTCACCGGCAAGCGCGTTTTCCGCATGGCGCCGATCCATCACCATTTTGAACTCAAGGGCTGGCCTGAGCCGCGGGTGATCGTCCGATTCTGGATCATCACCGTGATTCTGGTGCTGGTCGGCCTTGCAACCCTGAAACTGAGGTAGACGAGCGTGTCACTGATCGCTTCCGACCAATTCCGCATCGTTGTCGGCCTCGGCAAGAGCGGCATGTCCTTGGTTCGCTTCCTGGCGAACCGGGGCATTGCCTTTGCGGTCGCCGACACCCGCGAGCAACCGCCGGAACTGGAAACCCTGCGCCGTGATTACCCGCAGGTGGAAGTACGCTGTGGCGAACTGGATGTCGACTTCCTGTGCCGCGCCAACGAGCTCTACGTGAGCCCCGGCCTGGCCCTGGCCACCCCGGCGCTGCAACAGGCGGCTGCCCGCGGCGTGGTGCTGTCGGGCGATATCGAGTTGTTCGCCCGGCATGCCAAGGCGCCGATCGTCGCGATCAGCGGCTCCAACGCGAAAAGCACCGTGACCACCCTGGTCGGCGAGATGGCCGCCAAGGCCGGCAAGCGCGTCGCCGTTGGCGGCAATCTCGGCACGCCGGCCCTGGACCTGCTCGATGACGACGTCGAACTGTATGTCCTGGAGCTGTCGAGCTTCCAGCTGGAAACCACCGATCAGCTCAACGCCGAAGTGGCCACCGTGCTGAACATCAGCGAGGACCACATGGACCGCTACAGTGGCCTGCCGGCCTATCACCTGGCCAAGCACCGGATCTTCCGCGGCGCGCGGCAGGTGGTGGTCAACCGCCAGGACGCACTGAGCCGGCCACTGCCGGTCGAGGGTCGCCCTTGCTGGACCTTCGGTCTCAACCAGCCCGACTTCAAGGCGTTCGGCCTGCGTGAGGTCGATGGCGAGAAATACCTGGCCTACGAGTTCAGCAACCTGATGCCGGTTCGCGAGCTCAAGGTCCGTGGCGCGCACAACCACAGCAATGCCCTGGCCGCACTGGCCCTGGGGCATGCCGTCGGGCTGCCGTTTGAGCCGATGCTGCAGGCCCTGCGCGAATTTGCCGGCCTTGCTCACCGCTGTCAGTGGGTGCGTGAGCGCGACGGGGTCAACTGGTACGACGACTCCAAGGCCACCAACGTCGGTGCGGCGCTGGCCGCCATCGAAGGCCTGGGTGCGGATATCGAAGGCAAGCTGGTGCTGATCGCCGGTGGCGATGGCAAGGGCGCCGACTTCGCTGCCCTGCGTGAACCGGTCAGGCGTTTCTGCCGCGCCGTGGTGCTGCTCGGTCGCGATGCCGAGCGCTTGGCTGATGCCTTGGGTGACGATGTGCCACTGGTGCGGGTCAAGACCCTCGATGAGGCCGTGCACAAATGCGCCGAACTGGCCCAACAGGGCGATGCCGTGCTGCTGTCGCCAGCCTGTGCCAGTCTCGACATGTTCAAGAACTTCGAAGAGCGTGGGCGCCTGTTCGCCCAGGCGGCGGAGGGGTTGGCATGATCTTCGGCATTCTCAAGCCTTACCCGTCGCCGCTGATCAGCGGCCGTGGCGTCGACCTGGACTTCGCCTTCCTGGCCGGATGCTTGGCGCTGCTCGGCCTGGGCCTGGTGATGATCACCTCGGCGTCTTCGGAAGTGGCCGCCCTGCAATCGGGCAATCCGCTGTACCACATGTTCCGCCACCTGGTGTACGTCGCCCTGGGCGTGGTCGCCTGTGGCGCGACCATGATGGTGCCGATCGCCACTTGGCAACGCATGGGCTTCATGATGCTGATCGGCGCCTTCGGCCTGCTGGTGCTGGTGCTGGTGCCGGGGATCGGGCGCGAGGTCAACGGCTCGATGCGCTGGATCGGTTTCAGTTTCTTCAACGTCCAGCCTTCGGAAATCGCCAAGGTGTTCGTGGTGATCTATCTCGCCGGCTATCTGGTGCGCCGGCAGACCGAGGTGCGCGAGAGCTGGATGGGCTTCTTCAAGCCGTTCATCGTGCTGCTGCCGATGGCCGGCCTGCTGCTGATGGAGCCGGACTTCGGCGCCACCGTGGTGATGATGGGCGCAGCCGCGGCCATGCTGTTCCTCGGCGGGGTGGGGCTGTTCCGCTTCAGCCTGATGGTGGTGCTGGCGGTGGTGGCGGTGTTCATTCTGGTCCAGGCGCAGCCGTACCGGATGGCGCGTCTGATCACCTTCACCGACCCCTGGTCCGACCAGTTCGGCTCCGGCTACCAGTTGACCCAGGCGCTGATCGCCTTCGGTCGTGGCGAGTGGCTCGGGGTGGGCCTGGGCAACAGCGTGCAGAAGCAGTTCTATCTGCCCGAGGCGCACACCGACTTCGTGTTCTCGGTGCTGGCCGAGGAGCTGGGCGTGGTCGGCTCGCTGGTGACCATCGCGCTGTTCGTTTTCGTCACCGTGCGCGCACTGTACATCGGGCTGTGGGCCGAGAAGGCCAAGCAATTCTTCGCCGCCTACATGGCCTTCGGCCTGGCCTTCCTGTGGATCGGCCAGTTCCTGATCAACATCGGGGTGAACGTCGGCCTGCTGCCGACCAAGGGCCTGACTTTGCCGTTCCTCAGCTATGGCGGCAGTTCGCTGGTGATCTGCTGCGCCTGCGTGGGCTTGTTGTTGCGCATCGAATGGGAGAGCCGTACGCACCTGGGCAGCGAGGAGCACGAGTTCGACGAGAGCGATTTTGCCGAGGAGACCAGTCATGGCCGCTGATGGCAAAAACGTACTGATCATGGCCGGTGGCACCGGTGGACACGTGTTCCCGGCCCTGGCTTGCGCCCGCGAGTTCCAGTCCCGGGGTTACGCCGTGCATTGGTTGGGCACCCCGCGGGGTATCGAGAACGAGCTGGTGCCTCAGGCAGGCTTGCCATTGCACCTGATCCAGGTCAGCGGCCTGCGTGGCAAGGGCAAGCTGTCGTTGCTCAAGGCACCTTTCACCCTGGTCAAAGCGGTGCTGCAGGCGCGGCGCATCATCCGTGAGCTCAAGCCGGTCTGCGTACTGGGCTTCGGCGGTTATGTCACCGGCCCCGGCGGTGTCGCCGCGCGCCTGTGTGGTGTGCCGCTGGTCATCCATGAGCAGAACGCCCGCGCGGGTACTGCCAACCGTTTGCTGGTGCCATTGTCGGCGCGTGTCTGCGAAGCCTTCCCCGGCACCTTCCAGGGCACCGACAAGCTGCGTACCACCGGCAATCCGGTGCGCGCGGAACTGTTCCTCGAGACGCCCCGAGAGTCCCTTGGTCAACGGCCTGCGCGACTGCTGGTACTCGGTGGCAGCCTTGGCGCGGAACCATTGAATAAATTGTTGCCTAAGGCCCTGTCCGAAGTGCCGGAAAGCTTGCGACCGATGGTCTTCCATCAGGCCGGCAAGCAGCACGCGGCGGTCACTGCCGAGCGTTATCGCGAGGCGGGGGTCGAGGCTCAGGTCGAGCCATTCATCACGGACATGGCGCAGGCCTATGCCTGGGCCGACATGGTGGTCTGCCGGGCCGGTGCGCTGACCGTCAGCGAACTGGCGGCGGCAGGCCTGCCCTCGATGCTGGTGCCCTTGCCCCACGCGATCGACGATCACCAGACCCACAATGCCCAATACCTGGCTCGGGAGGGCGCCGCCTTCCTGAT
Organism: Pseudomonas putida; assembly: GCF_004357765.1. Classification (GTDB taxonomy): domain Bacteria; phylum Pseudomonadota; class Gammaproteobacteria; order Pseudomonadales; family Pseudomonadaceae; genus Aquipseudomonas; species Aquipseudomonas putida_U. Next base: position 205,207 of record NZ_SMTE01000010.1, read on the forward strand.
GCCACAAGCTACGACTGGCGCAGCGCAGCTCGCTGAACGCCTGAACGAGGTGCTGATGCAACCCGAGAAACTCCACACCATGGCCGGCACCGCACGGCGCCTGGCCAAACCTGCAGCAACCAGCACCGTGGTCGACATCTGCCTGGAGGTGGCCCATGGTTGAAAGCCAGAAAGCCATGCCTCAACCGAAGATGGGCCGTATCCGTCGTATCCACTTCGTCGGTATCGGCGGCGTGGGCATGTGCGGTATTGCCGAAGTACTGCTGAACCTGGGTTATGAAGTGTCCGGCTCCGACCTCAAGGTGTCGCCGGTCACCGAGCGCCTGGAGTCGTTCGGTGCCGAGATCTTCGTCGGCCATCGCGCCGAGAATGCCGCCAATGCCGATGTGCTGGTGGTTTCCAGCGCGATCAACCCGGCCAACCCGGAAGTGGCCACAGCACTTGAACGTCGGATCCCGGTCGTGCCGCGTGCCGAGATGCTCGCCGAGCTGATGCGCTATCGCCACGGCGTGGCCGTGGCTGGTACCCACGGCAAGACCACCACCACCAGCCTGCTGGCCTCGGTATTCGCCGCCGGTGGCCTGGACCCGACCTTCGTCATCGGTGGCCGCCTGACCGCTGCCGGCACCAACGCCCAGCTCGGCACCAGCCGCTACCTGATCGCCGAAGCCGACGAGAGCGACGCCAGCTTCCTGCACTTGCAGCCCATGGTCGCCGTGGTCACCAACATCGACGCCGACCACATGGCCACCTACGAAGGTGACTTCAACAAGCTGAAGAAGACCTTCGTCGAGTTCCTGCACAACCTGCCGTTCTACGGCCTGGCGGTGATGTGTCTGGACGACCCGGTGGTGCGCGAGATCCTGCCCCAGGTCAAGCGTCCGACCGTCACCTACGGTTTCAGCGAAGAGGCCGATGTGCGCGCCATCAACGTGCGCCAGCAGGGCATGCAGACCCATTTCACCGTGCTGCGCCGCGACTGCGAGCCGCTCGAGGTGTCGGTGAACATGCCGGGCAACCACAACGTGCTCAATGCCTTGGCCACCATCGCCATCGCCACTGACGAAGGCATCAGCGACGAGGCCATCGTCCAGGGCCTGTCCGGCTTCCAGGGCGTGGGCCGACGCTTCCAGGTCTACGGCGAACTGCCGGTCGAAGGTGGCAGCGTGATGCTGGTCGACGACTACGGCCACCACCCGACCGAGGTCGCCGCGGTGATCAAGGCCGTGCGTGGCGGCTGGCCGAGCCGGCGCCTGGTGATCGTCTACCAGCCGCACCGCTACAGCCGCACCCGCGACCTGTACGACGATTTCGTCCAGGTGCTGGGCGATGCCAACGTGCTGCTGCTGATGGAGGTCTACCCGGCCGGCGAGGAGCCGATCCCCGGCGCCGACAGCCGTCAGCTGTGCCACAGCATCCGCCAGCGCGGCAAGCTGGACCCGATCTACATCGAACGTGGCGCCGAGCTGGCGCCACTGGTCAAGCCGCTGCTGCGTGCCGGCGACATCCTGCTGTGCCAGGGTGCCGGTGATGTCGGCGGCCTGGCCCCGCAACTGATGAAAAGCCCGCTGTTCGCTGGCGCCAAGCAGGAGAAGTCGAAATGACCAGCGCCTACGACAAGCTGCACACGACCCTGGATGCCAAGGCGTTCGGCCGCGTCGCCGTGCTCTACGGTGGCAAGAGTGCCGAGCGTGAAGTCTCGCTGAAGTCCGGGGCCGCCGTGATCGCGGCACTCACCGACGCCGGTGTCGACGTGGTCGCCATCGACGTCGGCGACGACCTGCTCGTGCGCCTGCAGAACGAGCGCATCGACCGTGCCTTCATCATCCTTCACGGCCGTGGCGGTGAAGATGGCAGCATGCAAGGCCTGCTCGAATGCCTGGGGATTCCCTACACCGGCAGCGGCATCCTCGCCTCGGCCCTGGCCATGGACAAGTTGCGCACCAAGCAGGTGTGGCAGAGCCTGGGCATTCCGACCCCGCGTCATGCAGTGCTGGCCAGCGAGCACGATTGCGTTGCAGCCGGCACGGAACTGGGCTTCCCGTTGATCGTCAAACCTGCCCATGAAGGTTCCAGCATCGGCATGGCCAAGGTGAACAGCGTGGAAGAGCTGGTCGCTGCCTGGCGGGATGCCGCCCGTTACGACTCGCAAGTCCTGGTCGAGCAATGGATTCACGGCCCGGAGTTCACCATCGCGGTACTGCGTGGCCAAGTGTTGCCGCCGATCGCCCTGGGCACCCCACACGTGTTCTACGACTACGACGCCAAGTACATCGCCAATGACACTCAGTACCGCATTCCCTGCGGACTGGACAGTGCCAAGGAGCAAGAGCTCATCGACCTGACCGCGCGCGCCTGCGATGCCATCGGCATCGAGGGCTGGGGCCGGTTGGACGTGATGCAGGACGAGCAGGGCCGGTTCTGGCTGCTCGAAGTCAATACCGCACCTGGCATGACCGATCATAGCCTGGTGCCCATGGCGGCCCGCGCGGCCGGCTTGGACTTCCAGCAACTGGTGCTGGCGATCCTGGCCGACAGCGTCGAGACGCGAGGTTAACAGCCATGCAAGGCGCGATGTTACGTCATCAGCAACCTGCCACCGGCCGCAGCAAGCCGGTGCCTCGTGGCGCCAGCCGATTGGTGGCCGATGAGCCGATGTCGTCGCGCCTGCCCAAGCCAAGCCTGGGTGGCCTCAAGCGTTTGCTATGGCCGGTGTTGCTGGTCGCCGCAGGCTTCGGTGCCTACGAAGGCGCCATCCGCCTGATGCCATACGCCGACCGCCCGATCACCAAGATCGCCGTCCAGGGCGACCTCAGCTACATCAGCCAGCAGGCGGTGCAGCAGCGAATCGCGCCGTACGTCGCAGCCAGCTTCTTCAGCGTCGACCTCACTGCCATGCGTACCGAGCTGGAACAGATGCCCTGGATCGCCCACGCCGAAGTGCGCCGGGTATGGCCGGACGAAGTGGTGGTGCGTCTGGAAGAGCAGCTGCCGGTGGCGCGCTGGGGCGACGAAGCCTTGCTCAACAACCAGGGCCAGGCGTTCACCCCGCGCGAGCTGGCCAACTACGAGCATCTGCCGCAACTGTTCGGCCCGCAGCGTGCTCAGCAGCAAGTCATGCAGCAGTATCAGGTATTGAGCCAGATGCTGCGCCCCTTGGGCTTTTCCATCGCTCGCCTGGAGCTGCGCGAGCGAGGCAGCTGGTTCCTGACCACCGGTGCTGGCAGCGCCGGGCCGGGCATCGAGTTGCTGCTGGGGCGCGACCATCTGGTGGAGAAATTGCGCCGTTTCATTGCCATTTACGACAAGACGCTCAAAGAGCAGATCACCAACATCGCCCGCATTGATCTGCGATACGCCAACGGACTTGCCGTTGGTTGGCGGGAACCGATTGCACCGACGACGGCCCAACCCGCCGTTGCGAAGAATTAGAGAGAGGCAGGACCATGGCAAACGCGCATAGCGGAAAAATGATCGTCGGGCTGGACATTGGCACCTCCAAGGTGGTGGCGCTGGTGGGTGAAGTCGGCGAAGACGGTACCCTGGAGATCGTCGGGATCGGCACCCATCCATCCCGCGGCCTGAAGAAGGGCGTGGTGGTGAACATCGAATCGACCGTGCAGTCGATCCAGCGTGCCGTCGAAGAAGCCCAGCTGATGGCCGGCTGCCGTATCCACTCGGCGTTCGTCGGCGTGGCCGGCAACCATATCCGCAGCCTCAACTCCCACGGCATCGTCGCCATCCGCGACCGTGAAGTCAGTCTCGCCGACCTCGAGCGCGTGCTCGACGCCGCCCAGGCGGTGGCCATTCCCGCCGATCAGCGCGTGCTGCACACCCTGCCGCAGGACTACGTGATCGACAATCAGGAGGGTGTGCGCGAACCGCTGGGCATGTCGGGCGTGCGCCTGGAAGCCAAGGTTCACGTGGTCACCTGCGCGGTCAACGCGGCGCAGAACATCGAGAAATGCGTGCGTCGCTGCGGCCTGGAAATCGACGACATCATCCTCGAGCAGCTCGCTTCGGCGTACTCGGTGCTGACCGACGACGAAAAGGAACTGGGCGTTTGCCTGGTGGATATCGGCGGTGGCACCACCGACATCGCGATCTTCACCGAGGGCGCGATCCGTCACACCGCGGTGATCCCGATCGCCGGCGACCAGGTCACCAACGATATCGCCATGGCCTTGCGTACGCCGACCCAGTACGCCGAGGAAATCAAGATCCGCTATGCCTGCGCCCTGGCCAAGCTGGCCGGTGCCGGCGAGACCATCAAGGTGCCGAGCGTGGGCGACCGTCCACCGCGCGAATTGTCGCGCCAGGCCTTGGCCGAGGTGGTGGAGCCACGTTACGACGAGCTGTTCACCCTGATCCAGGCCGAGCTGCGCCGCAGCGGCTATGAGGACCTGGTGCCGGCCGGCATCGTCCTTACCGGCGGCACCGCGAAGATGGAAGGGGCCGTGGAACTGGCCGAGGAAATCTTCCACATGCCGGTGCGCCTTGGCGTGCCGCACAGCGTTCGGGGCCTGAGCGACGTGGTACGCAACCCGATTTATTCCACCGGCGTGGGCCTGCTCACCTACGGGCTGCAAAAGCAGTCCGAGGACCTGCCCCTGACCGGCAACAGCAGCAACAACAGCTATGGCGAGGAACCGAAGGCCCCAGTGCTTGAGCGATTCAAGCGGTGGGTCCAGGGCAACTTCTAAGTTTCAAAGCAGTAGTGGTAGGCGCGACAACTAGAGAACTGAAAGGAGAGGGAAAATGTTCGAGCTCGTAGACAACGTCCCGCAAAGCCCGGTCATCAAGGTGATCGGCGTCGGCGGTGGTGGCGGCAATGCCGTCAACCACATGGTCAAAAGCAACATCGAAGGTGTGGAGTTCATCTGCGCCAACACCGATGCCCAGGCGCTGAAGAACATTGGCGCGCGCACCATTCTGCAGCTGGGTACCGGCGTGACCAAGGGCCTGGGCGCAGGCGCCAATCCGGAAGTCGGCCGCCAGGCCGCGCTGGAGGACCGTGAGCGCATTGCCGAGGTGCTGCAGGGCACCAACATGGTGTTCATCACCACTGGCATGGGTGGCGGTACCGGAACCGGTGCTGCACCGATCATCGCCGAAGTCGCCAAGGAAATGGGCATTCTCACCGTCGCGGTGGTGACCCGTCCGTTCCCGTTCGAAGGCCGCAAGCGCATGCAGATCGCCGACGAGGGCATCCGTATGCTGGCAGAGAGCGTCGACTCGCTGATCACCATCCCCAACGAGAAGCTGCTGACCATTCTGGGCAAGGATGCCAGCCTGCTGTCCGCCTTCGCCAAGGCCGACGACGTGCTGGCCGGCGCCGTGCGTGGTATCTCCGATATCATCAAGCGCCCAGGCATGATCAACGTCGACTTCGCCGACGTACGCACCGTCATGGGTGAAATGGGCATGGCGATGATGGGCACCGGTTGCGCCAGCGGTCCGAACCGCGCGCGCGAAGCCACCGAGGCGGCCATCCGCAACCCGCTGCTCGAAGACGTCAACCTGCAGGGCGCCCGCGGCATCCTGGTGAACATCACCGCAGGTCCAGACCTGTCGCTGGGTGAATACTCCGATGTCGGTAGCATCATCGAAGCCTTCGCCTCCGACCACGCGATGGTCAAGGTCGGCACCGTGATCGATCCGGACATGCGCGACGAACTGCATGTGACCGTGGTCGCGACCGGCCTGGGCGCACGTATCGAGAAGCCGGTGAAAGTGGTCGACAACACCCTGCAGACCGCCCAGCAGGCCTACGAGGCATCCAACCCGGCACCGGCGCGTCAGGAGCAGCCTTCGGTGAACTACCGTGACCTGGAGCGTCCGACCGTGATGCGCAACCAGGCCCATGCAGGTGCCGCAGCAGCAGCTAAACTCAATCCTCAGGATGACTTGGACTATCTGGATATCCCGGCTTTCCTGCGTCGTCAGGCCGATTGATGGAATTTATCAGGGGTATAGGGGTGATTGGTGTTCAGCAAAGGCCGGGTCTGTTATCATCCCCAGCCTTTGTTGATACCTGTTCGCAATTTGCGCTGAAGCGGCCAATGCCATGATTAGACAACGCACCCTGAAGAATACCATCCGTGCCACAGGTGTCGGTCTGCACTCCGGGGAGAAGGTCTACCTGACCCTCAAGCCTGCACCTGTTGACACCGGCATCGTCTTCCGTCGCGCCGACCTCGACCCTGTGGTCGAAATCCCGGCGCGCGCGGCCAACGTCGGCGAGACAACCATGTCGACGACCCTGGTCAACGGTGACGTCAAAGTCGATACGGTCGAGCACCTGCTCTCCGCCATGGCGGGCCTGGGCATCGATAACGCCTACGTCGAGCTCTCCGCCTCGGAAGTGCCGATCATGGATGGCAGCGCCGGTCCCTTCGTATTCCTGATTCAGTCTGCCGGCCTGGAAGAGCAGGACGCAGCCAAGAAGTTCATCCGTATCCTGCGCGAAGTGACAGTGGAGGAGGGCGACAAGCGCGCTACCTTCCTGCCGTTCGACGGGTTCAAGGTGAGCTTCGAGATCGACTTCGATCACCCGGTGCTACGCGACCGGACCCAGAGTGCCAGCGTCGACTTTTCCAGCACCTCGTTCGTGAAGGAAGTCAGCCGCGCCCGGACCTTTGGTTTCATGCGTGACATCGAGTACCTGCGCAAGCACAACCTCGCGCTGGGCGGTAGTGTCGAGAACGCCATCGTCGTCGACGAAGACGGCGTGCTCAACGAAGACGGTCTTCGCTACGAAGACGAATTCGTCAAGCACAAGATCCTCGACGCCATCGGCGACCTCTATCTGCTGGGCAATAGCCTGATCGGCGAGTTCAAGGGCTACAAGTCCGGACACGCGCTGAACAACCAGCTGCTGCGCAAGCTGATCGCCGAGAAAGACGCTTGGGAAGTGGTCACTTTCGAAGATGCCAGTACGGCACCGATCTCGTACATGCGCCCTGTTGCGGCCGTGTAAGTTCGAACACTCTCTAGTTCATTGAGGCCACCTTCGGGTGGCCTTTTTTATGGGTATTGGCTTGGGTTTTGTGGTGGAGCGGATATCGAGCGCCGCCCCACCACAAAACCATAGCCAGCCCCCTAACCCTTACCCTTGCCATGTGCAGCCAGGCGCTCAAGAGCGGCGCGCAGCTTGGGGTCGGCGATGCCTTCGGCGGTGTCGCGCAGGCTTTCAGCGGCGTTTTGGGACAGCTCGGTCATGTTGCTCCCCCGCTTGGCCGGCACCAGCGGCGGCTGCACCTTGTACTGAATCCGTTGCAGATTGCCGAAAGCCTCCAGCGCTTGCAGTTGACGCATCAGTCGCTTCTGCTGGTAGCGCAAGCGGGTGGCCCAGTGGCCGTCGGTAACCACCAAAAGCAAGGTGCCATCGCGCCATGAGGCCACGTGGCAATGGGCACGTGCGGCCGGCTGCAGCTGGCTTTCCAGCAGCCGCTGCAAGTGCTCCAAGCGCTCGGCCTGGTTGAGCAGCAGGCGCAGCGGGCGAACCTGTCGCAACAAGGCGGATGGCGGCTGGGCGGGGGACGGTTTGAAGGCCATGGAGGTATGCATGAGATTACAAGATTGGCAGTCTAACACCTCTGTAGTCTGCACTGGCTCTCGGTGGGCAGGTTACGAGTCACTCTTGCTACCTTTCATGAAACAGCGGGTTGAACTCCCGCAAAATGCCCCTATCTTAGAAAAGCCCCTGCCAAAGCGCTGTGCCAGCATCGTGGAAATCCACCACTTTCCTCACCATCGTTTCCGGGTAGAATGCTCGTTCGCATGCGGCCTCAGGGCTGCACGGGCGACTCATGGGGCCGCCCTCCATCCCTAAGTGTGGAAGATCCTGCCGATATGTTTGCGCCTTTGTTAAAAAAACTTTTTGGAAGCAAGAACGAGCGTGAAGTCAAACGCATGCTCAAGACGGTAGCTATCGTCAATGCCTTCGAAGAGAAGATGGTGGCCCTCTCCGACGAGCAACTGCGGGGCAAGACCGCAGAGTTCAAGGAGCGTTTGGCCAAAGGCGAGACACTGGACCAATTGCTGCCTGAAGCCTTCGCCGTGGCCCGTGAGGCCGGCAAGCGTGTGATGGGCATGCGCCACTTCGACGTACAGCTGATCGGCGGCATGACCCTGCACGAGGGCATGATCGCAGAAATGCGTACCGGTGAAGGCAAGACCTTGGTCGGTACCCTGGCCGTCTACCTCAACGCATTGTCCGGCAAGGGCGTGCACGTGGTAACCGTCAACGACTACCTGGCCCGCCGCGACGCCAACTGGATGCGCCCGCTGTACGAATTCCTCGGCCTGACCGTAGGTATCGTCTCGGCATTCCAGCCGCCGGAAGAGAAGCGCGCTGCCTATGCGTCCGACATCACCTACGGCACCAACAACGAATTCGGTTTCGACTACCTGCGCGACAACATGGCGTTCAGCCAGGAAGAGAAGTTCCAGCGTGAGCTGAACTTCGCCGTGATCGACGAAGTCGACTCGATCCTCATCGACGAAGCCCGTACCCCGTTGATCATCTCCGGCCAGGCCGAGGACAGCTCCAAGCTGTACATCGAGATCAACCGCCTGATCCCGCGTCTGACCCAGCACATCGAGGAAGTCGAAGGCCAGGTCACCCAGGAAGGCCACTTCACCATCGACGAGAAGAGCCGCCAGGTCGAGCTCAACGAAGCCGGTCACCAGTTCATCGAAGAAATGCTCACCCAGGCCGGCCTGCTGGCCGAAGGCGAGAGCCTCTATTCGGCGCACAACCTCGGCCTGCTGACCCACGTCTACGCTGGCCTGCGTGCGCACAAGCTGTTCCATCGCAACGTCGAGTACATCGTCCAGGACGGCCAGGTCCTGCTCATCGACGAGCACACCGGTCGTACCATGCCAGGCCGCCGTCTGTCCGAAGGCCTGCACCAGGCCATCGAGGCGAAAGAGAACCTGAACATCCAGGCCGAGAGCCAGACCCTGGCTTCGACCACCTTCCAGAACTACTTCCGTCTCTACACCAAGCTGTCCGGCATGACCGGTACCGCTGACACCGAGGCGTTCGAGTTCCAGTCGATCTACGGCCTCAACGTGATGGTCATCCCGCCGAACAAGCCGCTGGCGCGTAAGGACTTCAACGACCTGGTGTACCTGACCGCCGACGAGAAGTACGCCGCGATCATCGCCGACATCAAGGAAAGCATGGTGGTTGGCCGTCCGGTGCTGGTGGGTACCGCGACCATCGAAACCTCCGAGCACATGTCGAACCTGCTGAAGAAGGAAGGGATCGACCACAAGGTACTGAACGCCAAGTACCACGAGAAGGAAGCCGAGATCATCGCCCAGGCCGGTGCCCCAGGCGCGCTGACCATCGCTACCAACATGGCCGGCCGTGGTACCGACATCCTCCTGGGTGGCAACTGGGAAGCCGAAGTGGCTGCTCTGGAGAACCCCAGCGCCGAGCAGATCGCCCAGATCAAGGCCGACTGGCAGAAGCGTCACCAGCAGGTCATCGAGTCCGGTGGTCTGCACGTGATCGCCTCCGAGCGCCATGAATCGCGCCGTATCGACAACCAGCTGCGTGGCCGTTCCGGCCGTCAGGGCGACCCTGGCTCCAGCCGTTTCTACCTGTCCCTGGAAGACAGCCTGATGCGTATCTTCGCCTCCGACCGGGTGAAGAACTTCATGAAGGCCCTGGGCATGCAGTCCGGCGAAGCCATCGAACACCGCATGGTCACCAATGCCATCGAAAAGGCCCAGCGCAAGGTCGAAGGCCGCAACTTCGATATTCGTAAGCAACTGCTCGAATATGACGACGTAGCCAACGAGCAGCGCAAGGTGATCTACCACATGCGCAACAGCCTGTTGGCGGCCGAGAACATCGGCGACACCATCGTCGAATTCCGTAAGGAAGTGCTCGATGCCACCATCAGCCAGCACATTCCGCCGCAGTCGCTGCCCGAGCAGTGGGATGTGGCCGGCCTCGAGGCATCGCTGGCCAGCGACTTCGCCATCAAGCTGCCGATCCAGCAATGGCTCGACGAGGACGATCACCTCTACGAGGAGACCCTGCGCGAGAAGCTGCTGAACGAAATCACCAGCGCCTACACCGAGAAGGAAGACCAGGCCGGCATCGAAGCCCTGCGTACCTTCGAGAAGCAGATTCTGCTGCGTGTCCTGGACGACCTGTGGAAGGACCACCTGTCGACCATGGATCACCTGCGCCACGGTATCCACCTGCGTGGCTACGCGCAGAAGAACCCGAAGCAGGAGTACAAGCGCGAGTCGTTCGCCCTGTTCCAGGAACTGCTCGAGTCGATCAAGCGCGACACCATTCGCGTGCTGTCGCACGTTCAGGTCCGTCGCGAAGATCCGGTCGAGGAGGAGGCCCGTCTGCGCCGCGAGGCCGAGGAGCTGGCCAGCCGCATGCAGTTCCAGCATGCCGAAGCCCCTGGCCTGGAGAGCGAGACACAAGCCGAAGAGGGTGCTGAGGTAGCGGTGGCCACCGCACCGGTGCGCAACGACCTCAAGCTGGGCCGCAACGAGCCGTGCTGGTGTGGTTCGGGCAAGAAATTCAAGCACTGCCATGGTCAGATTGAGTGATCTGATCCATCCGCTGTAATCTGACAACATCGGGGCCGCTGGGCGGCCCATTCGCGGCACAAGGCCGCTCCCACTGGGAAATCGCCCCTTGCATGAGGCGCGGTCCCTGTGGGAGCGGCCTTGTGCCGCGAATGGGGCGCGAAGCGGCCCCGCTCTTCCTTCGACTGTTCACCGTATTTCTAGGAGCGCTCTAATGGCTGTTGGTCTTGGTCCTTTGCCCACCCTGCACCCGGTGCCGGGTTTTGAACTTGGTATCGCTTCTGCCGGCATCAAGCGTCCAGGGCGCAAGGATGTGGTGGTCATGCGTTGTGCCGAGGGCTCCAGCGTCGCGGGTGTGTTCACCCTCAATGCTTTCTGTGCAGCACCGGTGATCCTCTCCAAGCAACGTGTGCAAGGCACCGTGCGTTATCTGCTGACCAACACCGGGAACGCCAACGCCGGCACTGGCGCACCTGGCCTGGCTGCCGCCGAACGCACCTGCGCCAAGTTGGCCGAGCTCGCCGGCGTGCCGGCGGAGTCGGTGCTTCCGTTCTCCACCGGCGTGATCGGCGAGCCGCTGCCGGTCGAGAAGATCGAAGGTGCGCTGCAGGCTGCGCTGGACAACCTGTCGGAAAACAACTGGGCAGAGGCCGCCACCGGCATCATGACCACCGACACCCTGCCCAAGGGTGCCAGCCGCCAGTTCCAGCACGATGGTGTGACCGTCACCGTGACTGGCATCAGCAAGGGCGCCGGCATGATTCGTCCGAACATGGCCACCATGCTCGGCTACATCGCCACCGACGCCAAGGTCGCGCCCCAGGTGCTCAAGGATCTGATGCTCGACGGTGCCAACAAGTCGTTCAATCGCATCACCATCGATGGCGATACCTCGACCAACGACTGCTGCATGCTGATCGCCACCGGCAAGGCCAACCTGCCGGAAGTCACCGAAGCCAGCGGCGCACTGTTCGAAGCCCTGAAGAAAGCGGTGTTCGAGGTGTGCATGGAAGTGGCCCAGGCCATCGTCCGGGATGGCGAAGGCGCTACCAAATTCGTCACCGTGCAGGTCAACGGCGGTGCTAACCATCAGGAGTGCCTGGACGTTGGTTACGCCGTGGCTCACTCGCCGCTGATCAAGACCGCGCTGTTCGCCTCCGATCCGAACTGGGGCCGCATTCTCGCTGCCGTTGGCCGTGCCGGTGTGCCGGCGCTGGACGTCAGCCTGATCGATGTTTACCTCGATAGCGTCTGCATCGCCAGCCAGGGTGGCCGCAGCCCGAGCTACACCGAAGAGCAGGGTTCGAAGGTGATGGCTCAGGAGGAAATCACCATCCGTATCGAGCTGGGCCGTGGCCAGTGCAGCGAAACCATCTGGACCACCGACCTGTCCCACGAGTACGTGAAGATCAACGCCGAATACCGTACCTGATGCCATCCTAGAGCCGCTTCCCGGCCATCGCCGGCTCGCCGACGATGGCTGCGAAGCAGCCCGAATACCCTCGGAAATGGAGCCGAACCATGACCTATCACCTGATCATCGGCGACAAGCTGTATTCCTCCTGGTCGTTGCGCGGTGCGCTGGCCCTCGAGCTGGCCGGCGTGCCTTATGAAGAAACGCTGATCAAACTCAACCAGCCCGACACTCGCCAGCGCCTTCTCGCATTCTCCGCCAGCGGCAAGGTGCCGCTGCTCAAGACCGAGCATGGCGTGATCGCCGACTCTCTGGCCATTGCCGAATACCTCAACGAGCAGCACCCCGACGCCCAGCTGTGGCCGGCGGACGTCGCCGCCCGAGCCCAGGCTCGCTCGGCGTGCGCGCAGATGCACAGCGGCTTCTTCGCCCTGCGCGGTGCCATGCCGTTCGACCTGTCACGCGACGAGGGGCTGGAATCGGTACCCCTGGACGTGCAGATCGATATCGACCGGATCGTCGCGCTGTGGTCCGAATGCCGTCTGGTGGCCAAGGACAGTGGGCCGTTCCTGTTCGGCAAACCAACCCTGGCCGACGCATTCTTCGCCCCCGTAGCCGTGCGCCTGCGTACCTATCGTGTCGAAGTACCGGCCGAGGCCGCGGCCTACATCGAGACCATCTACCAGTGGCCGGCCTTCCAGGTCTGGCAAAAAGCCGGCTTGGCGGAGCGTGAAGGGTGAAGCGGATTCATGTAGCGGCCGCGGTGATCCGTGGCACCGACGGGCGCATCCTGATTGCTCGGCGTGCCGATACTCAACACCAAGGGGGACTCTGGGAGTTTCCCGGGGGCAAGGTGGAGCCGGGAGAAAGTGTCGAGGCGGCCCTGGCCCGTGAGCTGCGCGAGGAGTTGGGGATCGAGGTGAGTCGGTCGCGGCCGCTGATCGCGGTCAGCCATGATTACCCGGACAAACACGTACTGCTGGAGGTGCGTGAGGTCGAGGCATTCAGCGGCGAGCCGCACGGCGCCGAAGGCCAGCCGTTGGCCTGGGTGGCGCCTCGTGACCTGGCCCAGTACGATTTTCCCGAAGCTAACAAGCCCATCGTCGCCGCTGCTCGCTTGCCGGATAGCTATCTGATAACACCCGATGGCCTGGAAACGCCCGCACTGCTCAAGGGCATCCAGAAGGCGGTGGCCAGTGGTATCCGCCTGATCCAGTTGCGGGCGCCGGACATGTACGATCCCAAGTATCGGGATGTCGCGGTGGATGCGGTGGGGCTGTGCGCGGGCAAGGCGCAACTGATGCTCAAGGGGCCGCTGGAGTGGTTGGGGGACTTCCCGGCGGCCGGCTGGCACCTGACCGCCGCGCAGTTGCGCAAATACGCCGCCAACGGTAGACCATTTCCGACCGCGCGCTGGCTGGCGGCCTCCTGCCACAACGCAGAGGAACTGGCGCTTGCGCAGCAGATGGGCGTCGATTTCGTCACCCTCTCGCCGGTGCAGGCGACCCAGACTCATCCCGAGGCAGTGCCATTGGGGTGGGATGAGGCGCAGCGCTTGATTTCGGGCTTCAACCAGCCGGTTTACCTGCTGGGAGGGGTTGGGCCGGGTGAGCGGGAGAAGGCCTGGAATGCCGGAGCCCAGGGGGTTGCCGGAATTCGCGCATTCTGGCCTGAGACCTGAGTATCTGGGGCCGCTTTGCGGCCCATTCGCGGGACAAGCCCGCTCCCACAGATATCGCCTTGATCTTTTAGCTTGCAGAGCCCCTGTGGGAGCGGGCTTGCCCCGCGAATGGGCTGCAAAGCAGCCCCAGCGATATCAGCCCTGAGGCTTATCCGCAGGCTGCCATAAGACCTCAGCCACCCCCTGCCGCCGCCCGATGATCCGCGCCGCGACGAACAGCAGATCCGAAAGCCGGTTGATATACGCCAACCCAAGCCCCTCCAGCGGCTCCAGCGCATTCAGTTGCTGGCAGCGTCGCTCGGCGCTGCGCGCCAGGCTGCGGCACACATGGGCCTGGGCCACCAGAGCCGAACCACTGGGGAGGATGAAGTTCTTCAGCGGCCCCATCTCCTCATTCCAGACATCGATCGCCATCTCCAGGCGTTCCACCTCGGCCTGGTTCAACGCCTGGTAACTGGGCATCGCCAACTCGCCCCCAAGGTCGAACAAGCGATGCTGGCACGGCGCCAATACCTCACTGACCTCATCCAGCCCGTGTTCGGCCAGCCCGGCCAGCAGCAGCCCGAGCTGGCTGTTGAGGCTGTCGACCTCGCCGATCGCCTCGATGCGCGGGTGGTCCTTGGGCACCCGCCGGCCATCGCCCAGGCCCGTTTCGCCACGGTCGCCGGTGCGGGTGTAGATTTTCGACAGGCGATAGCCCATGGTCATGCCTCCGTCTGGCCGGTCACTGCAGGTGCCGGCTGGCCAAGGGGCAGGCGCAGCGTGAAGCAAGTGCCCTGGCCGGGCGTGGACTGCACTTCCATCTGCCCCTTGTGGTTGTTGGTGATGATGAAGTACGAAACCGACAAGCCGAGCCCGGTGCCCTGGCCGATTTCCTTGGTGGTGAAGAATGGCTCGAAGGTCCGCTTGCGCACCGTTTCGGGCATGCCGATGCCGTTGTCCTCGACCTGGATTTCCGCCCAGGGCGGATTGAGCCGCGTCCGCAGGATGATACGCCCGGGCTCGCTAGGCTGGGGGCGCTGATGAATGGCCTGGGCGGCATTCTTGAGCAGATTCAGCAGCACCTGTTCCAGTTCGTTCGCGGTGCACGGTACCGGACCCAGTTCGGGGTCGAACTGGCGAACGATGGCCTGGCCCTTGAAATCGAAGCCAATGGTCAGGTCGAAGTCGTTGCTGGCGATTTCCACCGCCTGGTCGATCAGCGCGGGCAGATCGCAGGGGGCCAGCTGGCGGTTGCTGCGTCGGCTGAAACTGAGCATATGGGTGACGATCTTGGCCGCCCGGGCCCCCGCCTGCTGGATGCCGTCGAGCAACTGCGGCACTTCGCGGCTCTCGAGGTAACGGTTGACACTGGGCAGGTCAATGCCCAGCTCGGCAGCCTGCTCCTGGTTGCGCGGCAGCTCCGGTGACAGGCGCCGACGAATGTTCTGCACGTTATGCAGAATCGCTCCCAGCGGGTTGTTGATCTCGTGGGCCATGCCAGCGGCCAGGCCACCCACCGAGAGCATCTTTTCGGATTGCACCATCATCTCTTCCAGCGACAGGCGCTGGGTGATGTCGTCGATACGGATCACCACGCCACGGCCGCCCCCGCCCATCAGCGGGTAGAAGGTCAGGGCGTAGTGCCGCAGATCCTCGTCCTTGGGCCAGGTGACCCGCTCTATCTTGGCTACCCGATGTTTCTCGACGCTTTCCTTGAGTTGCGGCAGGAAAGGCTTGAGCGGTTCGAAGGCGATGAAGATCGGCTGGTTCAGCGCTTCGTCCAGAGGAGTGCCGGAAAGCACCGTGGCCTCGTGATTCCACTGAGTGACGTAGAGCTGCTCGTCGAGAGCGATGAGCGCCGAGGGCATGGAGTCGATGATGCTGTTGAGGTAGTTCTGGAAGCCCGTGAGTTTTTTCTCGATCTTGCTGCGGACCTGGACTTCCAGTTCCAGCTTGCGGTTGGTGTGGCGGGTTTCCTCGGCCAGGCCCTGAGCCTGGTCGTAGGCATTCTGGAATTCGTCGCGGGTACGCTTGAGCTGCTGCTCGCGGGCTTCGATACGCGACAGCATGGTGTTGAACGCCTCGGCCAGGCTGCCGATCTCGTCGTCGTTGCCACGGGTGGCGCGCAAGGCATAGCTTTCTTCGCGGGTGACCTGGCGGCTGAGTTCTTCGAGCTGGTTGATCGGCTGGGTGATCAGGCGTTTGATCTGCCGGGCGATGAGCAGCCACAACAGGATGCTGAACACCAATATCGCAGCGCTGGCGGTGAGAGTGCCGGTGTAGAAGGCGGTGGGTAGTTCGCTGCTGGCCACCAGCAGCAGATGGGCCGGAGGGTTGGCATCGCGGGGCAGGCGCACCAGTTGGGTGCTGCGAAACTCCATCAGACGCCAACCATCGATACTGCGGTAGCGCTTGGGCAGCGCCAGCGGCTCGCCGTGCTGCAACTGGGCCAACAGTCGCCCGTCACCGCCATAGATGGCCGCGGCACGCAATGGGGTATAGCTATCCAGTTCCCTGAGCAGCGCCGTGGCTGACTCGGGGGTGTCGCCGGCACGAGCCGACAGCTGAGGATTGGAGACCAGCCGTCCGATGGTTTGCAGGGCCTGGGGCGCCATGCTTTCCTGGGTGATCCAGTAGGCGGCGCTGATAAAGGCCAGGTTGGCCACCAGCAGAATGGTTACCAGCAATACCAACAGGGCTGCCAGCAGCTTCTGCCCGACCGGGAGGTTTTCCAGGCGTTTGCGCAAGGTCATGGGCAAGGCAATGTCCGTATCCGATTCAAGGTGCCAGCGTCAGTCGCTGGGCAAGCCACGGGCCCGCAGATTATCGACCAGGCGCTGGTGCAGGCGTTCCAGCCGCTCCAGGTGCATGCCGTGCCGGGCAGCGGCGCGGCAGGCATGGCCGAGCAGATAGTGCACTTCGGTGCGGCGGTTGGCGCGCACGTCCTGGTACATCGAAGAGTAGTTGGCGGCGGTGGCGAGGATCACCCGCTGCACTTCCTCGCCAAGATCCTGTGCCGCTTCCGGCTGGCCACACCGATGCAGCAGTTGGCTCAGCTCTGTACACAGCGCCTCGACTTCGCCCAGATGTTCCAGCAACCCGCCATTGTGGCACTCGTGCAGCACGGTCAGCGGGTTGATCGCGCAGTTCAGTGCGAGTTTGCGCCACAGGCGAGTGAGAATGTCCACGGTCCATTGGCCAGGGATGCCGGCGTCCTGCAGGTCGTCGAACCATTCGGGCAGCGTCGGGTTGGCAGGGTCACCCAGCCAGTTGAAACCATGCCCGGCGAAGCGTACCTGCCAGTCATCCTCGCGGAACGCGCCTTCGGTGCTGGAGGCGAATATGCAGCGGGCGTGGGGAACCTGGTCGGCGACTTCGTCCTGGCTGCCCAGACCGTTCTGCAGCAATACCAGCTCGGCGCCCTCGGCCAGGCGAGGGGCCAGTCGGGCCAGGGCCGGGGCGGCGTCGTAGGCCTTGCACGCTACCAACAGACGGTGGATCGGTCCGGGCGCGTCGGCAGTTTCGCCGGGGATGGCGTACTGGCGCGCCTGATCGTGCTCGACCAGGGTCAGGCCGCCGGCTCGCTGGTAGGCCTGCAGGCGGCGATCGTCGCGCAGAATCATTCGCACGGCCTTGCCCGCAGCTGCCAGGCGGCAGGCCCAGAGGCTGCCGAGGCTACCGGCGCCGAGAATATGCCAGGTGCTGCTCATCTGCGTTTCGCAACCCGTTATAATGAGTTCGCATTTTAACCCCCTAACCCTGACGCGCTCCATCTTCAGTCCGAGCGCGCGCTCATTTTATGGAGGATAGCCATGCCGTCGTTCGACGTGGTATCGGAACTGGACAAGCACGAAGTACAGAACGCAGTCGACAACGCCATCAAGGATCTCGATCGTCGTTACGACCTCAAGGGCAAGGGCAGCTTCGAGTTCAAGGACAAGGAACAGACCGTGGTGCTGACCGCAGAGGAAGAGTTCCAGCTCGAGGCGATGCTGGAGATCCTGCGCCTGGCCCTGGTCAAGCGCAAGATCGACGTCAAGTGCCTGGAAACCAAGGACCCCTACGCCTCCGGCAAAGAGAAGAAGCAGGAAGCCAAGTTCCGCGAAGGCATCGACAAGGATCTGGCCAAGAAGATCGTCGCCACCATCAAGGACGCCAAGCTCAAGGTTCAGGCGGCCATTCAGGGTGAGCAGGTCCGGGTCACCGGCAAGAAGCGTGACGATCTGCAGGAGGCCATTGCCCTGCTGCGCACCAAGGAATTCGACATGCCGCTGCAGTTCAACAACTTCCGCGACTGAGCCAGGTTTACTCCGGAACCGAGCTGGCGCTGGCACTGTCCACCGGTTCCGAGGCCGCTGCTAGACCCGCGGCCGGTTTTCACCCGCAGTTGCCGTAACGCATCAGGAGATGGATATGGATTTGAACGCTGAGGTCGACCAGCTGGTTCGCGAGTCACAGACCTGGGTTCCCTTGATCATGGAGTACGGCAGCCGTGTGTTGCTGGCGTTGTTGACTCTGGCCATCGGTTGGTGGATCACCAACCTGGTCAGCGACCGTCTGGCCCGTCTGGTCGGCTTGAAGGTGCAAGATCCGGCCCTGCAAGGGTTCATCCGCACCCTGGCCAATGTCGTGCTGAAGATCATGCTGGCGATCAGCGTGGCTTCGATGATCGGCATCGAGACCACCTCGTTCGTGGCGGCCATCGGTGGTGCCACCCTGGCCATCGGTCTGGCGCTGCAGGGCAGTCTGGCGAACTTCGCCGGCGGGGTGCTGATCCTGCTGTTCCGTCCATTCCGCATCGGCGACTGGATCGAGGCGCAGGGCGTCAGCGGTACCGTCGACAGTATCCAGATCTTCCATACCGTGCTGCGCACCGGTGACAACAAGACCGTCATCCTGCCCAACGGTACGCTGTCCAACGGGATCATCACCAACACCAACCGTCAGCCCACGCGCAAGGTGATCTTCGATGTCGGCGTGGACTACGAGGCCGACCTGCAGACCGCCCGCAATGTGTTGCTGGAATTGGCCCAGGACCCACGCGTGCTGGCCGATCCAGCGCCCCAGGCAGTGGTGTCGACCTTGGGCGACAGCTCGATCACCGTGTCGCTGCGGCTGTGGACCAAGACCGCCGATTATTGGGACGTGATGTTCATGCTCAACGAGCAGGCCCGTGATCGTCTGAAGGCCGAAGGCATCGATATTCCGTTCCCGCAGCGGGTGATCCGCGTGGTGCAGGAGACTGCCGCGCAGTAACGCCTGTTCCAGGTCGGGGCCGCTCTGCACCCCTTCGCGGCGTTTCGGCGCGAAGGGGTGCAGAGCGGCCCCGACTTTTTCCGACTTTTTACACTTGTTCACAGTAACCCTCCGCCATTTCTGGCATATACCCTGACCCCTCCTGCTTTCACCCCAAACGCCGCCATGAAACCACTGCTGTACATCACTCCCTTGCGAGCCCTGCTGTTCGGCTTGACCCTGGCCCTGTTCGAGCTGCTGACGTACCTCGCCAGCGACGCTGTGATGCCGGCCATGCCGGTGGTGGTCGAGCACCTGGATGCCAGCCCGCAATACATTCCGCATGCGTTGAACCTGTACCTGCTGGGCGGCGTGGTCCTGCAGTGGCTGATCGGTCCGCTGGCCGATCGTTACGGTCGACGTCCTTTGTTGCTGGCCGGTTGTGGGGCATTCGCGCTGGCCTGCGTGGCCACCTATTGGGTGCAGGACATCGCGCTGTTCAACCTGTTGCGGCTGTTGCAAGGCGTTGGCCTGGGCTTCGTGGTGACGGTCAGCTATCCGGCACTGAACGAAGCGTTCAGCGAAGCCGATGCCGTGCGCATGATGGCGTTGCTGGCCAACATCGCCTTGTTGTCGCCGCTGCTCGGGCCGTTGGTGGGTACCTTGATGCTGCAATGGCTGGATTGGCGCTGGCTGTTCGTGGCGTTCGCCGCCGGCGCGGTACTGGTCTGGCTGCTGCTGTACCGGCTGATGCCGGAAACCCTTGGGGTGGAGCGGCGCGATGGCTCACGCCTGGCGTTCACACCGATCCACTTGTTGCCGTTGCTGGCAGGCTATGGGCAGTTGCTGGCCAACCGCCGGTTCGTGGCCGGGAGCGCTGCACTGGGATTGGTGGGCTTGCCGTTGATTGGCTGGATCGGCTTGTCGCCGGTGTTGCTGATCCATGACGAGGGATTGAGCACCTTGGAGTACGCCTTGTGGCAGTTGCCGGTGTTTGGCGGCCTGATCATCGGCAACCTGATCATCAACCGCATCGCCGACCGCTACCCGTTGCCGGCGCTGGTGCGTGGGGCTCTGTGGCCGTACCTGGCGGGATTGTGCCTGATGGTCCTGACGACCTGGTGGTGGCCGACGGTGACCAGCCTGGTCGCCGGCATGTCCCTCTATGCCTTGGGTCTGGGGGTGGCCAATGCGGTGCTGTACCGCATGACGTTGTTCGCCAGCGAGCAGAGCAAGGGCCTGGTGTCGGCGATGCTGGGCATGATCACCATCGCCCTGCTCGGCCTCGGTGGCGCGTTGCTGGCGATGATCGGAGCAGGGGACAGCCTGCTGCACTTCGCCCTGGCGGCTGGGGTGGCCGGAGCGCTGGCACTGTGGCCGTTGTGGTGGGTCGTCGGTGGGCGGGCTGGGGTCGTGGCCGGCTGAAGAGGAGTATCTGGACCGGCCCTTTCGCAGGTATACCCGCGAAGAGGCCGGCACCGACCACGGCAAACGCTCAGGGCTGCTCGGCCGCCGGGTTCTCAACCGGTTGCTGCTTGCCCTTGCCCACTTCCTGGCGCCAGTGCAGCGCAATCAGGATCAGTGTCGGCACACCCAACAGCGCAGTGATCAAGAAGAAGTTGTGGTAACCGAACTTCTCCACCATCACCCCTGAATAGCCCCCAATCAGGCGCGGCAACAGCAGCATGATCGAGCTGAGCAGGGCGTACTGGGTCGCCGAGAACTTCAGGTTGGTCAGGCTCGACAGGTAGGCGACGAACGCCGAGGTGGCAAGACCCGAGCTGAAGTTGTCGAGGGAAATCGTCACCACCAGCATTTTCAGGTTGGGGCCCATGTCGGCCAGCATCACGAACATCAGGTTGGTGGCCGCCGAGGCCGCGCCGCCGATGAACAGGATCGGCAGGATGCCGAAGCGCACGATCAGCAGGCCGCCGGCGCCAGCGCCGACCAGGGTCATGATCAGACCGAAGATCTTGCTGACGCTGGCGATCTCGTCCTTGGTGAAGCCGGTGTCGATGTAGAAAACGTTGGCCATGACGCCCATGACCGTGTCCGACATACGATAGGTGGCGATCAGGCCAAGCAGCAGCAGAGCCTGCCAACGGTAACGGGTGATGAAGTCGTTGATCGGCGTCAGCACCGGTGCCAGGCCGCGTCGGCCCATGCCCGACAAACATGCCCAGGTCAGCGACACGTAGAGGATCAGGCGCAGGAAAGCGCGGTCTTCGAGCAGCAGATCGAGTGGCGTGGCATCGCCGGAGATGACGCTGGACCAGCCGGTGTTGAACATCTGCGTGAAGCTGGCAGGCACCGAGACCAGCAGGATGATCAGCACGAACACCGAGGCCATTTGATGGACCAGACCGTAGCGTGCCGCCGACAGCTGAGTGCGCATCGGTACGGCAGGCTCGCGCATGACCAGGGTGGTGAACAGCGCGGGCAGCATCATCACGCCAAACAGCATGTAGGTACCGGCCCAGGCTTTGTGCAGGTAGGCGAATCCGGTGGAGCCGAACCATTCGGCGAAGAACAGGGCGCCGGCCGTGGCCAGCAGCGCAGCGACCCGGTAGCCGGCCATATAGCTGGCGGCGAGGGCGGCTTGGCGTTGATCGTCGGCGATCTCCAGGCGGTAGGCATCGACGGCGATGTCCTGTGTGGCCGAAGCGAAAGCCACCAGTACCGCCAGGGCGATCAGCCACGACAGGTGTTGCTGCGGGTCGCACAGGCTCATGCCGACCAGCCCCAGCACCACCAGCGCCTGCGACAGCAGCAGCCACGAGCGACGCCGGCCGAGGCGACCGAGCAGGGGCAGGCGCCACTGGTCGAGCAGCGGCGACCAGACCCACTTGAAGGCATAGGCCAAACCGATAAGGCTGGCGTAGCCAATGGTCTCGCGGGCCACACCAGCCTCGCGCAGCCACACCGACAGGGTCGAAAACACCAGCATGTAGGGCAGGCCGGCGGCAAAGCCGAGCAGCAAAAGCACCAGGGTTGACGGGCTGGCATAAGCAGCGAGCGCAGCGCGCCAGGTTTTACGGGGCATGGGCCAACATCTGCCTCAAGTTTTCGAAAACAAAGCGCGCACTCTAACCGCTGTGCTCCATCGGGCGCCAGCCATGGCGGTTCATATCCACACGATTATTGGTCACATTTACACCCTCTGCGCGCAGGCGCGCACGTTGTTCGTCGCCACCTGGCGTGCCCAATGCCAGGCTCAGGCGGCCACCGGCGCCGAGGACCCGGTGCCAGGGCAGGCGAGTATCGGCCGGAAGCTGGCTGAGTGTGCGACCGACCCAACGCGCGGCGCGGCCGAGCCCTGCCAGTTCGGCCAACTGGCCGTAGCTCACCACTTTGCCGGCGGGGACTTGGCCGAGCACCGAATACAATGCCGTTCGTCGGGCCTCGGGGCTGTCCGCGACGGGGAGTAGATCAGCGGACATCCGCGGCTCCTGGGGGCTGTGATGAAACCGGACGAATGGTTCGACAAATGAGCGTTGAACTCAACGGCATGGTCTGGGTCTGTCCTTGTTCTGGTCGTCGGTATCTGGATAATGCCCGGCTTTTTTCGTCAAATCGAACCCGTAGTCAGCTTATGTATTCTAGATTCCTGCTATGCACGTTTGCCGCCTCCCTGTGTGCCACCCCCGCTTTAGCCGATACCGTCTTCATGAAGAACGGTGACAAGCTCAGCGGCACCATCAAGGTCTTCGATGGTGGCAAGCTGGTACTCGACACCCCTTATGGTGGGACCATCGCTTTGGACTGGAAGCAGGTTCAGACCCTGGAAAGCGACCAGGAGCTGCTGGTCAAGCAAGACGCCTATACCGGCGAGAAAGCCAAGTCGCTCAGTGCCGCGGAGCCCGGCAAGGTCACCCTGGCCAATGGCGAGGCACCCAAGACCGTCGACCTGGCCAGTATCCAGCAGATCATGAAGCCCAAGCCGCTGGTCGAGGACTTTTCCTGGAAGGGCAACGTTGACGTGGCGATGGACTACAAGCGCGCCGAAACCGACACCGACGACTACGACATCAGCTTCAAGACCACCGCCCGCCACGGCCGTTGGCGGCACAACGCCGAAGGCGAATACAACCGCGAGACCCAGGACGACGTCACTACCACCGACAACTGGAGCGCCGAATACGCCCTCGACCGCTTCATCACCGATAAGTGGTTCTGGCAGGGGCGGGCGGAGTACAAGCGTGACCAGATCGAAGATCTGGCCCGCCAGCGGACCATCGGTACTGGCCCTGGTTATCAGTTCTGGGACGACGAACTGGGGGCGTTCTCGCTGGGTTCGCTGATCAACCGCACCGACTTCGAGTACCAGGACGGCGCCAAGGACAATTTCTATTCGGCAGCGGTGAAGTGGGACTACACCCGCTACCTGATCGGCAAGAACATCCAGCTGTTCACCAATGGCGAGCTCGCCAAACCGCTGGGCGGTGTGGCCGATTACTCGCTCGATGCCGAGGTCGGTTTGCGCTACAAGGTCACCGAGTGGGCCTCGCTAAACCTCAAGGCGGAAAAAGACATCATCAGCGGCACGCGCGACAGCGACCTGGACAAGACCCGCTACACCGCAGGCTTCGGCGTGACCTGGTAGGCGCTGGCTTGCCGGCGCTGAAGCGCGCTTGGGCACAAATGGCAGTGGCTGCTCGGCCTGATAATGCTTATCTTGTCAGCCATCCAGTCCGCTGCCAGGAGCGTCCTTCGTGAGTACCAACGCCATCCGCCCCGCCCGGGAACTGCTGCTCAAGGAATACCGTGGCGTGCTCTCGACCCACTCCAAGTCGATGCCCGGTTTTCCTTTCGGTTCGGTGGTGCCCTATTGCCTGGACGCCCAAGGCCACCCGTTGATCCTCATCAGCCGGATCGCCCAGCACACCCACAACCTGCACAAGGACCCCAAGTGCTCGCTGCTGGTCGGGGAGCGCGAGGCCGAGGATGTCCAGGCCGTCGGCCGTCTGACCGTGATGGCCGAGGCGCACAAGCTGGAGGACACGCAAGCCATCGAGGCCGCAGCCGAACGCTACTACCGCTTCTTTCCCGACGCCGCCGACTACCACAAGGCTCACGACTTCGATTTCTGGGTGCTGCAGCCGGTACGCCATCGCTACATCGGCGGGTTCGGCGCGATCCACTGGCTAGACCAGGTCACCCTCGCCAATCCCTTCGCTGGCAAGGCCGAGGCGGGCATGATCGCGCACATGAACGCTGACCATGCCAATGCCATCGCCCACTATGTCGAGCTCACCGGTCTGCCGCGCCATGCCCAGGCTGAGATGGTCGGCATCGACAGCGAGGGTATGCATCTGCGCATTGGCCAGGGCATCTACTGGCTGCCTTTCCCGAGCGTCTGCAATACACCGACACAAATCCGCGAGGCCCTGGTTTTGCTGGCCCGCGCCGACCAATGGCCGACCGCTGCGGTTACCGAGGCTTGAAATTCGGAGCGTGCGCATCCATCTGAGGTCTTATTGGAAGGTTATCTTCCGTCGAGGAACCCTTGATGCGTGCTTTTCTACTGCTGTTTCTGATTTTTCCGGTGCTGGAGTTGTTTGTCTTCGTCAAAGTCAGCGCCGCCATCGGTTTTTTCCCGGCGCTGCTGCTGATCATCGCCGGCTCCGCACTAGGTGTACTGGTGCTGCGCGTGGCCGGTCTGGCCACGGCGCTGCGTGCGCGTGAAAGCCTGCAGCGTGGCGAGCTACCCGCCGAAGACATGTTCCAGGGCATGATGATGGCCGTCGGCGGCGGCCTGTTACTCCTGCCAGGCTTCATCAGCGACGTGCTGGGCGTGCTCTGCCTGCTGCCGTTCACCCGACACCTGGCCGCGCGCAAGATGCGCCAGCGGGCCGAGGAGCAGGCCATGCGCCAGCGGGCGTTCCAGGACGATCCTTTTCAGGCACGACCGCGAGAGGCAGGCCAACGGCCGAATGTCATCGAAGGCGAGTACGAACGTCGCGACAAGTAACCCCACATTTGCAACGGCCCCGCGAGGGGCCGTTTTTCGTCGTGCCTGGCCAGGATGAAAAATTTTATATTCAAGGCCTTGTAATTGTTTCGGGCGACCTCATGTATGTGGTCACCGCAAGGTTTCTGGTGGCGACACCAGACATTACACAGGTGACTCGCCCCTGGCGGGTCACTCCCGGCAACGCCGGACCGCATCAAAACCGCCGGTGTCGACACCGGCCGATGAAAACCACAATTTGGGAGAGATCGACAATGAAGCTTCGTCCTCTGCATGACCGCGTAGTCATCCGTCGCAGCGAAGAAGAATCGAAAACCGCTGGCGGTATCGTCCTGCCGGGTTCGGCCGCTGAAAAACCAAACCGCGGCGAAGTCGTCGCCGTCGGCACCGGTCGCATCCTGGACAACGGCGAAGTACGTGCGCTGGCCGTGAAAGTGGGTGACAAGGTGGTTTTCGGCCCTTACTCGGGCAGCAACACCGTGAAAGTCGACGGCGAAGACCTGCTGGTAATGAGCGAGAACGAAATCCTCGCCGTTGTCGAAGGTTGATTTTTCCGACTTACCGTTACTCCAAAGAATTTCAAGGATTAAACGATCATGGCTGCTAAAGACGTAAAATTCGGCGATTCCGCTCGTAAGAAAATGCTGGTTGGTGTCAACGTTCTGGCTGACGCGGTAAAAGCGACCCTCGGCCCGAAAGGCCGCAACGTGGTTCTGGCCAAGAGCTTCGGCGCGCCGACCATCACCAAGGACGGCGTTTCCGTCGCCAAAGAAATCGAGCTGAAAGACGCCTTCGAAAACATGGGCGCCCAGCTGGTCAAGGAAGTCGCTTCCAAGGCCAACGACGCTGCCGGTGACGGCACCACCACCGCTACCGTCCTGGCCCAGGCCATCGTCAACGAAGGCCTGAAGGCCGTCGCTGCCGGCATGAACCCGATGGACCTCAAGCGCGGTATCGACAAGGCCACCGCTGCCGTCGTCGCCGAACTGAAGAACCTGTCCAAGCCATGCGCCGACTCCAAGGCCATCGCTCAGGTCGGTACCATCTCCGCCAACTCCGACAACTCCATCGGTGAAATCATCGCCGAAGCCATGGAAAAAGTCGGTAAAGAAGGCGTGATCACCGTTGAAGAAGGCTCGGGCCTGGAAAACGAACTGTCCGTCGTAGAAGGCATGCAGTTCGACCGTGGCTACCTGTCGCCTTACTTCGTCAACAAGCCAGACACCATGGTTGCCGAGCTGGAAAGCCCGCTGCTGCTGCTGGTCGACAAGAAGATCTCCAACATCCGCGAACTGCTGCCAGTACTGGAAGCCGTTGCCAAGGCCGGTCGTCCGCTGCTGATCGTGGCTGAAGACGTCGAAGGCGAAGCGCTGGCGACCCTGGTCGTCAACAACATGCGCGGCATCGTCAAGGTTGCAGCGGTCAAGGCGCCAGGCTTCGGCGACCGTCGCAAGGCCATGCTGCAGGACATCGCCGTCCTGACCGGCGGCCAGGTCATCTCCGAGGAAATCGGCCTGACCCTGGAAACCACCACCCTGGAGCACCTGGGTAACGCCAAGCGCGTCATCCTGTCCAAGGAAAACACCACCATCATCGATGGTGCTGGCGTTGACGCCGACATCGAAGCACGCGTCAAGCAGATCCGTGCTCAGATCGAAGAAACCTCTTCGGACTACGACCGTGAGAAGCTGCAAGAGCGTCTGGCCAAGCTGGCTGGCGGTGTTGCCGTGATCAAGGTCGGTGCTGGCACCGAAGTTGAAATGAAAGAGAAGAAAGCCCGCGTCGAAGATGCCCTGCACGCTACCCGTGCAGCTGTCGAAGAAGGCGTGGTGCCTGGCGGTGGTGTTGCCCTGGTTCGCGCCCTGGCTGCCATTGTCGACCTCAAAGGTGACAACGAAGACCAGAACGTCGGTATCTCGCTGCTGCGCCGCGCTGTAGAAGCCCCGCTGCGCCAGATCACCGCCAACGCCGGCGACGAGCCAAGCGTTGTTGCTGACAAGGTCAAGCAAGGTTCGGGTAACTACGGCTACAACGCTGCAACCGGCGAATACGGCGACATGATCGAGATGGGTATCCTCGACCCAGCCAAGGTCACCCGTTCGGCCCTGCAAGCCGCAGCTTCGATCGGCGGTCTGATGATCACCACCGAAGCCATGGTTGCCGACCTGCCGGAAGACAAGCCAGCTGCTGGCATGCCTGACATGGGCGGTATGGGTGGCATGGGCGGCATGATGTAAGCCAGCCTTACCCCCTGCACCAAGAAAAAGCCCTGGCTCGTGAGAGCCAGGGCTTTTTCGTTTTCCTTGTCCGGGCCCCTTCGCCGGCAAGCCCGCGAATCAGGCGACGCGGTGCTCGGCGGCTGGCACCTCAGCCAGGCCCTTTCGATACAGCACCAAGTAATACGACCCCAACCCGATCAACCAGCAGAACACCGCCGTCCATACGTTATGCGACAGAAAATGCGCACCCTGCATCATTCGTCCGACCGACAATACCGACCCGGCCACGAATGCCACCGCCAGGGCCACTCGCGCCAGCCGTGGGCGCCGGTCGCGCAGCATGAAGAACAGCCCGAACAGGCAAAATCCGGTCGCCGCATGGCCGCCCGGCCAGCACAGCCCGGGTTTGTCGGTGGCCGGACGCGGTTCGAGCAGCTTGCTGTAGGTCTCCTTGCCACCGAACTGAGTGAGGCTCCATGGGCATTGGACCTGGGTTACCTTCTTCAGTGGCGTGACGAAGGCCGTGGACAGGCTCAGCGCCAGCACCAGGCAACCCAGCTCGCGGCGCCAGCCGAACAGGCGCTTGTAGAAAAAACTCAGGGCGAACACCACCAAAGCCACGACGCCCAGCACGATCACGCCCTGCTTGACCCGATCATGCAGGATGTTTTCCAGCCAGTAGCTGTGGCGGCCGATGAAGGCGCCAGCCACCGGATCGTAGAACAGTGTGGCGATGTCCATGTCGACCGAGGTCAGCTCCAGCAGGACCAGGGCCAAGGCGGTGGCCAGAGGGATGCCCAGATACAGCCAGACGTTGATCGGGCGAGGGCGGGTCGGTGCTTGCATGATAGCTCCAAGGCTGCAGGAAGGCCGGCATTGTCCGGTTGGCGCTATGCTATGCACGTGAAGGTTGGGTGAAAAAACCGTCAACGCCGGTATTTTTCCTCAGGGCTGGCACCGCACGGGCAATCGCCTTAAGCTGCGCCTGCCGCGCACCACTGCGAAGCGCCGCACAGGAGAACCCGATGCGCATTCTTTTGGTTGAAGACAACCGCGATATCCTCGCCAACCTGGCCGACTACCTCGGCATGAAGGGCTACACCGTCGACTGCGCCCAGGATGGCCTGTCCGGCCTGCACCTGGCGGCTACCGAACACTATGACCTGATCGTGCTCGACATCATGTTGCCGGGCATCGATGGCTATACCCTGTGCAAGCGCCTGCGCGAGGACGCCCGGCGCGATACCCCGGTGATCATGCTAACCGCCCGCGATCAGTTGGACGATCGCCTGCAAGGCTTCCGCTCCGGTGCCGACGACTACCTGCTCAAGCCCTTCGCCCTGTCCGAGCTGGCCGCGCGCATCGAGGCCGTGCTGCGTCGGGCCCAGGGGGGAGGGCGGCGGACCCTGCAGGTCGCCGACCTGAGCTACGACCTCGATACCCTCGAAGTGACCCGCCAGGGCCGCCTGCTCAAGCTCAACCCGGTCGGGCTCAAACTACTGGCGGTGCTGATGCAGAAGAGCCCTCATGTGCTGCGCCGCGAAGTGCTGGAAGAAGCCCTTTGGGGCGATGATTGCCCGGACAGCGACAGCCTGCGCAGCCACGTGCACCAGCTGCGCCAAGTGATCGACAAGCCTTTCGAGAAACCTTTGCTGCATACCGTCCATGGCGTCGGCTATCGCCTCGCCGAGGGCCGCGATGGAGTTTAAGCAAAGCCTTGCCCAGCGCATCATCATCGCCTTCGCGTTGATGAGCGCCCTGGTGGCCGGAGCCTTCGCCTTCGGAATCGTCGGCACCGTGCACCTGGTCGAAGAGCGGTTGATTTCCTCGGTACTTGGCGGCGATCTGCAGCGCCTGTTACGCATGGACAGCATCAGCGACTGGAGCCATCGACCGCGCCCTGACCAGCTGTTCTATTTCAGTGGCGGACGTGACGATTTCGAGTTGCCCAAGGACCTGCGTCACCTCGACAAAGGCTTCCACGAGGTATTCCGCGACCAACTCTCCTATCACGCCATGGTCGAGATCGTCGATGGCCGACGTTACGTGCTGCTGCAGGACCAGAGCGACTTCGAAGAGCGCGAGCGCGTGCTGTTCGCGGTCGTGGTGGTGGGCTTCGTGCTCAGCTTGGCGCTGGCCGTGATCCTGGGGTGGCTGCTGGCCCGGCGGGTCATGGCGCCGGTCATCCGCCTGGCGCGCCAGGTACGCCATCGCGATCAGTTACTGGGGTTGGCGCCGCCCTTGGCGCCGGACTATGCCGCCGATGAAGTCGGTCAGTTGGCCGTGGCCTTCGACGACACCTTGGGCCGCCTGCGAGATGCCCTGACCCGCGAACGGCTGTTCACCAGCGACGTCAGCCACGAACTGCGCACTCCCTTGATGGTGCTGGCCACGTCCTGCGAACTGCTGATGGAAAACCCGGCGCTGGATAGCCGCTCGCGAAACCAGGTCGAGCGCATTGCCCGCGCCACCGAGGAGATGCGCGAGCTGGTCAAGACTTTCCTGATGTTGGCCCGCGCTCAGCGCGACGAGGGCGCGGTGGCCTCGCGGGCCACCTTGGGTGAAGTGGCCGATGAACTCATCGGCGTATGGCGCGACACCATCGAGCAAAAGGGCCTGACCCTGTATTTCGACGGCAGGGCCAGTGCAAGCCCGGTGCTGTACAACGCCACCTTCCTGCAATCGGTGATGGGCAACCTGCTGCGCAACGCCGCGCACTATACCGACAGTGGTTACATCCGCCTGAGCCTGGAAGCTACCGGCTTCAGTGTCGAGGACAGCGGTGAGGGCATCCCCGAGGAGCAGCGTGAGGCGATGTTCCAACCGTTCGTACGCGGTAACGAACGACGCGGGGAAGGTTTGGGGTTGGGCCTGTCACTGGTGCAGCGGATCTGTGACGACCAAGGCTGGCGGGTGACCCTCACGGCGACCTCGCCCCACGGTTGTCGCTTCCAGGTGGACCTGAGCCAGGGCGGGACAAAGCCTGCCGGCGGCGGCCTCGTGGAGTAATACCTGGCAACACACCCTGGTTCGGATGACATATTTTTCACATGGGCATGACCTGATTCCTACGCTCCCTTACCTAATGTGAGCGAATTGGAGTCAGGAGATGCTCAATGCGTAGCCCCATCAAACTCGAATTTTCCGACAAGTACGACCAGCAGCACGCCCGTGAGTATTTCATCAAGCACCAGGCGGGCCTGGCTCGGCGCCTGTCCCACAAGCGCGACGAACAGTTGGCCCGACGTGCCCTGGCCCTGGCCGGTGAGCCGGGACTGGTGCTTGACCTGCCCTGCGGCGCCGGCCGCTTCTGGCCGCTTCTGGCGGAAAAGCCGAATCGAGTGATCATCGGCGCCGACAACTCCGAGGCGATGATTCAGACCGCCTGCGCCTGGCAGCCGCCGGAAGTGGTGGCGCGGGTTCGGCCCTTGCAGACATCGGCATTCGCGATCGACCTGCCGGACAACGCGGTGGACAACATTTTCTGCATGCGCTTGTTCCATCACATCGGTGAAGCGGCGCATCGTAAGACTATTCTGTCGGAATTTCACCGGGTTAGCCGCGATAGTGTCATTCTGTCACTCTGGGTGGACGGCAATTTCAAGGCATGGCGGCGCCGCAAGCTGGAACAACGGCGCAGCGCCAAGGCTCAGCAGGACAGTTACCAGAACCGTTTCGTGTTACCGGCGGACACTGTCGAGCAGGAATTTGTCGATGCGGGCTTCCGCATCCAGGAACGTCTGGACTTCCTGCCGTTCTATGCCATGTGGCGAGTCTATGTATTGCGCAAGGGGTAGTGTTTGATGGGTGTAGCCCAGAATGGGGAATCTAGGTTCGATTACTTCTGGCGCCAGCAAGGTGAATGGGTCGAGGAACCCAACCAGCGGCGCGGTGGTGAAAGCGGTGTGCAGCGTCTCAATGACGCCAACGGGCATCTGCTGTACGCCAAGCGTCAGGTCGGGCATATCTATCGCAGCCTGCGCTATCCGTTTGGCCGGCCGACCGTGCTGCGCGAACTGGATGCGCTGAACAGTTTCGAACAACTCGGTGTGCGAGTGCCGCGCATCGTGTTCGCCGGTGCCCAGCGCGATGCCGATCATCAATGGCGGGCATTGCTGGTCAGCGAAGCCCTCGACGGTTTCGTCGACCTCGATACCTGGATGGCCGAAGGCGCCTGGGAGCGTTATCCGCAAGTGGTGCACGAGCGCATGCTCAAGGACCTGGCCGACAACCTGGCGCGCATGCACCTGGGCCACTGGCAGCATGGCTGCCTGTATGGCAAGCATGTGTTCGTCAAGATCACCGGTAGTGGCGAGCAGGCCAGGGCCGAGGTTGCCCTGTTGGATCTGGAGAAGTGCCGCCGGCGTATCAGTCGCCAGCGCGCAGCCGCCAACGACCTGCGCCAGTTGCGCCGCCACTCGTCGTTCAAAGAGGCGCAGTGGCACACGCTGCTCTACTTTTACAAGATGGCGTTTGGCAGCGCTGTCAAAGGGTTAGAGTGATGAAACTAGAAATCGCACGAGCTTTGTTCCTGTTGGCCGGCCTAGTGGTGACCACCGCGGCGGTGGCGGCTTGGGAAGAACCACGGCCGGTGGTTTTCAGCAAAGCTGAAATGGCTGAGCAGTGCCCGTTGCCACGGACGGTGAAGGTACAGGAGACGGCGCAGCCGGATCATGACCTGTTGCTGTTCCTGTTCGGCCTGCGCCAAGGGTTGCGGCCGATTGGTTGAATCCTGCGTTAGCTGGAAAAGCCAGAGGCCCCGCAATGGCGGGGACTCTGGCTTTTTTGTGTCTGCCTTTCGGCCTCTTCGAGGCGTCGAACCGCAGCGAAGGGGCCGGATCAGGCAGAAGTCAGCATTGCTGCATGCTATTGCCTTTCAGGCACATGCGTAGCAGGCACCCGCCAAGTGCACTGCTCATGAATAAGATCCCCAAACTCATGGGAAGCAGATGCTCAGCTGACGCAATCAACGTGCCAGCGAAACCACCTCCAGCAAACAGCACTGTGGTGTTGAGCGACGCCGCTGCCCCTGCCTGCTGTGGATAGCGGCCTAAAGCCTGCGTGGCAGCTGCGGAACGCACCATCGTAGTGCCTGCTGTACACAAGATCATGGGTGTCATCAGACCTATCACAGTCAGCCCTACTGCCCACTGCCAAATCAATAGAGAGGCACCTGCGGTACCTATCAGCAGGAATCCCGTGAGAATTTGAGCTTGCGCACTGACGCGATTGTTCAAGTATGTCGCGACTGCCCCACCGACAACATACGCCAGCCCGTAGGCGATGAACACAACGGAGAACTGATATGGCGTGAGGCCCAGTTGTTCCATGAGTACCAAGGGTGCAATAACGATAAAGGAAAAATGGCAGGCAAATGCAAAAGTCGCCTGTAGGGAATAGGTAATATAGACCGTGTCACGCAACATGGGAACATAGCCTTGTATGCCTGAGTTTTCCTGTCGAAGATCAGGTGTTTGTTTAAGTAGACTCCATGCAAGTAAGATGACAGCGCTGGCTAGTGCAATAAATACCGTAAAGCTGCCTGTCCAGCCGAGTAGCTGTTGAAGAAACGCACCAACGACGGGGGAGATTGAGATGAACAAACCACTGGCGCTCGTCAACAAGATACGCATGGCGTTACGCTGGTTGCCGCTATATAAGTCTTGCACGAGAGCTTGGCCAAGAACCAAACTTCCACAGCCAACGGCTTGCAATAATCGAAAAGCCATAAAGATTTGGTAGTTAGTTGAAAGTAGGCAGCCAACAGCTCCCGCAATGGACACCCCTAACCCTCCAAGTAGCAACCGTTTGCGTCCGATTCGATCTGACAGAGGGCCAATCACCATTTGCGCCACCGCCACGCCAAACGCGAAGAAACTAACGGAGTAGGCAATTTGCGTGGCTTCTACTCGAAAGGCGTCTGCTAGTGCTGGGAACGAAGGAAGGATGACATCCAGAGGAAAAACACCCAGCAGGCATAAAAGAATCAAAAGCACTGGGCGGAGAATGGAGTGTCTTGAACTTTCGGTCTGGCTCATGCTGTCAGTCCAGTGGACCTGAACTGTAATGCATAGCGGTCCTCCTCCAACAAGTCAGTGCGCATTATTGCTCTAAGCATCATTTTGGATAGAGTCAGCATTCGCAGCATCCAATTTCCATTTATGTTTCAGTGATCAACTGTTCGGCGGGTTTACGGTTTAAGGCTTGTTTGGTGTTTTGACTAGGTGGGCCATGTTCGCCAATTGTGTGCATTCCATGTTAGTGGTTTTCATCTTGTTTTCGACATTCTGATCTCTGTCGCAGAATTGCGAAGTTTTGATAATAGCGGTTAGTCCAAGATGCACAAGCTGAAGAGTGTGGTGAAATTTCCGATAATATTGTAGGGGTTTTTACCGGAATCTCTTTCAATAGAGGAACCTGGATGGGGGAGTTTTAGATTGTGTTGCGGGGCAGTGCTTTTTACTCGGGATTTTGGTTCTGGCTTTTCGGCCTTTCCGCGGGATCGCCCGCGAAAAGGCCAATGCCAATTCAGGCTACCGTAGGCTGCTTGGCCGCCGCCTTGTGCGCCAGCAGCGTGTAGATGCAGGGCAACACGAACAAGGTGAACAGGGTGCCGATCGACATCCCGGTGGCGATCACCATGCCGATGTCGAAGCGGCTCACCGCTCCGGCGCCCGTCGCCAGGATCAACGGCACCATGCCGAAGACCATCGCCGCCGTGGTCATCAGCACTGGCCGCAGGCGGATGGCGGCGGCCTGTTCCACCGCTTCACGCGCGGTCAGTTGTTGCTCTTCGCGCAACTGGTTGGCGAACTCGACGATCAGGATGCCGTGCTTGGTGATCAAGCCGATCAGCGTGACCAGGCCGACCTGGGTGTAGATGTTCAGGCTCGAAACGCCGAGGAACAATGGCAACAATGCGCCACAGATCGACAGCGGTACCGTCACCAGGATCACCAGCGGATCGCGGAAGCTCTCGAACTGCGCCGCCAGTACCAGGAAGATGATCGCCAGCGCCAGGCCAAAGGTCACCCACAAGGCACTGCCCTCCTGTACGAACTGTCGAGCCTGGCCGGCATAGTCGAACGAAAAGCCCTCCGCTGCTTCCTCGCGGGCGATGTCGCGCACGGTCTGCAAGGCTTCGCCCATGCTCACCAGCGGTACGCCCTGAATGATCGCTGAATTGAGCTGCTGAAACTGGTTGAGCTGCCGCGGCCGGGCGCGATCGCTCAGGCTGATCAGGGTCGACAGCGGCAGTAGTTGGCCCTGGTCGTTCTTCACGTAATAGTTGTTCAGCCAGTTCGGGTTGTCTCGGAAGGCGCGCTCGACCTGGGCGATCACCTTGTAGCTGCGGCCCTCCAGGGTGAATCGGTTGATCTCGCCTTCCCCCAGCAGGGTGGCCAGGGTCCCGCCCAGCAGATCCATCGACACCCCCATCTGCGCCGCCTTGGCCCGGTCGATGTCGACCACTACCTCCGGCTTGTCGAAGGCCAGGTCGATGTCGAGAAAGGCGAACTTGCCCGAGGCCTGAGCACGCTCCTTGACCCGCTGCGCCACCTCCAGAAGGGCCGGATAGTCGCTGGCGGTATTGATCACGAACTGGAAGGGCAGGCCCTCGCCGGTGCCGGGCAGCGAAGGCAGATTGAATCCGAAGATCTGCAGGCCACTGATCTGTTCCAGCTTGGCCTGTACCTGCGGCAGCAGCTCCATCTGGGTCCGTTCGCGTTCGTTCCAGGGCTTGAGCAGGAAGCCGCCGATACCGCTCTGCACACCGTTGAAGCCGTTGATCTGGAACGACGAGTAATATTCCGGAAAGGTCCTGAACAAGGGCGTGAACTGGTCGGTGTAGGCGTTGAGGTAGTCGAGGTTGGCCGGCTGTGGCGAGCTGCTCATCATGAAGATCACGCCCTGGTCCTCGTTGGGGGCCAGCTCGTTCTGAGTGAACTTGAGCAACACCGGGATCAGGCACAGCACCAGGACCGCGAATACCAGCACCACCGGCCGACTGTCGAGGGTGGTATGCAGCAATCGCTGATAACGCACCTTGAGCCGTTCGAACAGGGTATCCAGGTGCTGGGCGAGCCCACTGGCATTCTGCTCGGGGCGCAACAACAGCGCGCACATCATCGGCGACAGGGTGAGGGCGACGATGCCCGAGATCACCACCGCGCCGGCCAAGGTCAGGGCGAATTCCTTGAACAGAGCGCCGGTCAGGCCGGTGAGAAAGCCGATAGGCGCATACACCGCGGCCAGGGTGATGGTCATCGACACCACCGGCATGGCGATCTCGCGGGCGCCTTCGAGCGCCGCGTCGAACGGCGATTTGCCTTCCTCCATGTGGCGGTGGATGTTCTCTACCACGACGATGGCATCGTCCACCACCAGACCGATGGCCAGTACCATCGCCAGCAAGGTCAGCAGGTTCAGCGAGTAGCCCATCATCTGCATGAAGAACAGCACGCCGATCATCGACAGGGGAATGGTCACCACCGGGATCAGTACCGAGCGCAGAGCGCCGAGGAACAGGAACACCACGACGATGACGATCAGCACCGCTTCGCCCAGAGTCTTGAGCACCTCATCGATGGAGGCCTGGATGAACAGGGTCGCGTCGTAGGCGATCGATACCTTGAGCGCCGAGGGCAGTTGGCTCTCGAGCTCCGGCATGATCTTGCGCACTTCCTTGATCACATCCAGCGGGTTGGCGGCGGGAGTCGCCTTGATGCCGATGTACACCGAGGGAATGCCATCGAAAGAACTGACGGTGTCATAGTTTTCCGCGCCCATCTCCACCCGCGCCACATCGCCGAGCAGCACCCGGGTATCGCCGGACGTCTTCAGCGGCAGGGCGGCGAAGGCCTCGGCCGACTTCAATTCGGTGCTGGCGTTGACGCTGGTGACCACGTACTCGCCTTTGATTTCTCCGGCGGCGGCGAGAAAGTTGTAGCGCCGCACGGCTTCGGTCACATCGACGGCCGAGAGGCCGAACCCTGCCAGTTTCACCGGATCGAGCCAGATGCGCATGGCGAATACCTGGTTACCGAGGATCTCGGCCTCGGCCATGCCCGGCAGAGTCGCCAGTTTGGGCTGGATCACCCGTGACAGGTAGTCGGTGATCTGTGGGTTGCTCATCTGCTTGCTGTAGAAACTGATGTACATCAGTGCCGAAGCGTCGGCGGCTTCCTTGGCCAGTACCGGATCTTCGGCATCTTGCGGGAGCTGGTTGCGCACTTCATTGGCCTTGGCCAGCAACTCGGTGAACAGTCGATCGCTGTCGGCACCGATGCGCGCGTAGATGGAAATCACCGAGAAGTTCTGGCGGCTCACCGAGGTCATGTAATCGATGCCTTCGGCGCTGGCCAGGCTCTGCTGCAGCGGTTGGGTGATGTAGCCCTGGATGGTCTCGGCGTTGGCGCCGGGGTAGGCGGTGGTGACCGTGATCAGGGCGTTTTCCATCTGCGGGTACTGACGGATTTGTAGCTTGCTCCAGGCCTGGATGCCCAGCAGCAGGATCAGCAGGCTGACCACGCAGGCCAGCACCGGGCGGCGGATGAACGGGTCGGTGAGCGCCATGCCTGCCTCCTCTCAGTCCTTGGCCGGTGAGCGTTGCTCGGGCTCGAGGACCTGGTCCTTGCCGATGCGGATGGCCGCGCCAGGGGACAACTTGAGCTGCCCGGCAGTGATCACCTGTTCGCCAGGGCGCAGGCCTTCACTGACCACCACCACGCCGTCGCGACGCTCGCCGGTGTGTACCGTCCGCTGTTCGGCGATCAGCCGTGGTTGTCCTTGGTCGTCCTGCTCGGGTTGGCCATCGGCGTTGTTCTTCGGCGTGGCGACATAGACCGAGTTGCCGTACAAGGTGTAGGTGATGGCGGTTTGCGGCACCACCACCTGAGGCTGTGGATCGGGCAGCAACAGCAACAGGCTGGCGAACATCCCAGGCAGCAGTTTGCCGTCCGGGTTGGCCATGGTCGCGCGCACCAGCAGGTTGCGGGTCGCTTCGTCGACCTTGGGGTTGATCGCGCTGAGGCTGGCCGGGAAGGTCTGGCCTGGATAGGCGGCCACCTCCACCAGCACGCGTTGGCCCAGGCTCAGCTTCGGCAAGGCCTGCTCGGGCACATTGAAGTCGACGTAGAGGCTGGCGAGGTCCTGCAAGGTGGCGATGACCGTGCCACTGGCCAGGTAGTCGCCGACGTCGACCTGGCGGATGCCGATCGTGCCGCTGAAAGGCGCGCTGATGCTTTTTTTCGCCAGCGATGCCTTGAGCTGGTCGACCACCGCCTGGTTGCGGCGGTACTGGGCGGTCAGGCGGTCGAACTCACCTCTGGAAATGGCCGAGTCGCCCACCAGCTGGCTGCCGCGGCCGTAGTCGACCTTGGCCAGGCCGAGGTCGGCCAGGGCGGTGCCGAGCAGGGCCGCTTCCTGGTCGCTGTCCAGCTCCAGCAGCAACTGGCCGACCTTGACGTGCTGGCCAGAGTCGAAATGCAGCGATTTGACCGTGCCGGCCTGCTCCAGGCTCAGTTCGACGCCTTGCAGAGCCTTGAGGCTCCCGACAGCGGGCAGCCGCTCCTGCCACAGGCGCTCTTCGGCCAGGCTGGCCGCCACGGTGATGGGCGCCTTGGGGGCAGTGAACACCTGAATCTGCCGGTAGATCGAGAAGGCCTTGTAACCCCCCAGTGCCAGCACGATCAGCAGAACGACGGCCAACATGATGAGCATGCGGCGGCGCAACATAGGTCCGATTCCTTGGCGGTTTTGTTATAGGTTTTGACACGACAACGGGCGATCCTGCCCACGTGTGGATGGGGCAAGTATTGACTGTTTTTGGCGCGGGGGGAAATGCATTGCCTGAGCGGGCCTCTTCGCGGGTTTACCCGCGAAGAGGCCGGTTCAGACCGGCGAACGATCAGACCAGGTGCAGGTGGTTGTCCCAGAACCCCGATGGCAGGTTCATCGGCTGCGCGACCGGGTCCGCCTTGCGGCAGTCGTAATAGCGGCAGCGCCCCTGCCCGGAAGTGACCACGAAACCATCCTTGACCGCCCCGACCCCGGCACAATCGGGCATCGGCGCGTCGACCCGCACCGCACCGCTGTCCAGGTCCCAGACGAACAGGCGATTGGCCCTCGGCGCAGTCAGTGCCACCAGGCGCAGCTCACTGTGAATGGCAACGCTGGCGGTATACTGGGCCATCGATTGCAATTGCTGCTCTGGCACCGGGAAGGCCTTGAACGGCTCGCCTGGGCGCTTGATCGCCAGCAGCTCGGCGGTGGTGTCGGCGTCTCCCATGAACTGTTGGCAGGCGGCGATGGTGCCATCGCTACCCACCGCCAGGTGGCGCACGCTGTTCATCTGCTGGGCCAGCGTCTCCTTGCTCAACAAGGTGCCATCGCGTTGCATCAGCACCAGGCTCGGCTCCATGGCGTCAAGGTTCATCTCGACGCGGCTTTCAGCTTCGGTGCGGATACCGCCGTTGGCAACGATCAAGGTCTCGCCATCGGGCAGCCAGGCGACTTCATGGGGGCCGATGCCGTGGGTGGGGATTTCGCCGGTGTACGTCAGGCGTTCGCCTTCGAAGCGATACACCCCGAGTACCCCACGCCCTGGCTCGGTGGTGTCGTTCTCGGTGGCGTACAGCCACTCACCCTCCTTGTGGATCACCGCATGGCCGTAGAAATGGCGGTTCGGCTGGGAAGCGACGGTCTGCAACAGGCGCCCGTCGCGCAGGTCGATCAGGTAGCTTTCAGTACCCGGACGACGAGCGACGAACAGGGCGACCGGACGCTCGGGGTGGTGGATGATGGCATGGCAACGCTGGCTTACCTGGGTGCTGAACACCTGGGTGCCGTCCAGGCGAAACCCGACCGCATAATGCTTGCCGTCGCCATCATCACGCGCCGACAGCAGCAAGGGTTCGCTGCCTTTGTTGCGCATCAGGCTCCAGCCGCCCAGGGTCAGGGCGCTGAGCAATACACTACCGAGTTTGAGGGCCTGGCGTCGCAGCATGATCAGTCACCGTCGTTGGCATTGAAGCCCAGCTGGATGTTCAACGCCTTGGCCAGGTCGCCTTCGTGCAGGCGGTGGACGACGTTGAGGCTGTCGTAGAGCTGGTTGAGCATCTGCATGCCGGCGTCGTCGGCCAGCAGCTCGCCCAGCGTCTTCTGGTTGTCGGCCAGCAGCTTGAGTGCGCTGGCGTAGGCATCGTCGATTTTCTGTGCCAGGGCTTTCTGATCGCTGGGCAGCAAACCGCGCATGCCTTGGTTGTCGACCCCGACCCACACCGCCTGGGCCGCCTTGAGGGTGGCTTCCAGGCTCTGGATCGAAGAGTGGCTGCGCCAGGCCTCGGCCTGCAGTGGCTGCGCGATGCCCTTGCTCTGGCGGCCCATCGGCGCGCCCAGCTTTTTCTTCAGGGTATCCAGGGCGGTGACCTGGGAGCGCAGCAGATCGGCGATCGCCTCGTGGGAGTCGGCGTAGCGCTGGTTGGGGAACTTGGTCATTTGCGACAGCATGCCGTCGGTGCTGTTCCAACCCTTGAGGATCTCCTCGGCCAGGGCCTTCTGGTGCTCGCCGATGGCCACCAGCAGCGGGCAATAGCGCGCCTTCTGCTCGTCGCTGGCGATGTCCGGTTTGCTGTCGAACAGGATGTACTCGTAGGCCGAAAGACCGCGGACCACTACGCTGGCCTTGTTCAGGCTCTGCGCGTCGACTGGGTTGTCGCCGTTGACCAACTGCTCGACCTGACGGCCTAC
The DNA here is from genome assembly GCF_004357765.1 of Pseudomonas putida. GTDB lineage: Bacteria > Pseudomonadota > Gammaproteobacteria > Pseudomonadales > Pseudomonadaceae > Aquipseudomonas > Aquipseudomonas putida_U. Next base: position 245,025 of record NZ_SMTE01000010.1, read on the forward strand.
CAGGTTCTTCTTGTCAGGCCAGAACTGCACCTGCCAGGCGCGATTGCCTTCAGCCAGTGGGCCGACCAGCAGCGGTTGCAGTTCGGCCCAGGCCTTTTGCGCTTCGAGGAAATCCGCGCGGGCCTTGTCCAGGCTTTCCTTGCCTTCGCAGTAGGCCAGGGCACTGGCCGCAAGATTGCGGTCGGCTTCCACCCAGCGGCTGTAGGTCGGCAGGATCACCTGCTTGGCGATCGCAGCCGAGGTCACGGCTTGGGGATCTTGTGGCGAGCAGGCGCCGAGGGCGAGTGCGGCGAGGCTGGTGAACAACAGTTTGGGTCGGAACATGCCCGGCTCCTTGCGCGTTAAAGTGAGTTCAGGAAAGCCAGCAACGCGGCGCGCTGCTCGGCATCGAAAGCCAGTACCTGGTCACGTGCCGCCTGGGCTTCGCCGCCGTGCCAGAGCACGGCCTCGAGCAGATTGCGGGCACGACCGTCGTGCAGGTATTGAGTGTGACCGCTGACGGTTTCGCTCAGGCCGATACCCCACAGTGGGGCAGTACGCCAGTCCTGGCCATTGGCGGCGAATTCGCTGCGCTCGTCTGCCAGGCCTGGGCCCATGTCATGCAGCAGCAGGTCGCTGTAAGGGCGGATCACCTGATTCGCCAGTGCAGGCTCTGCGGCCTGGCTGGAGGTGGTGAACTGCGGAGTGTGGCACCCCTGGCAACCGGCTTGGTGGAACAGGTTCTTGCCGGCCAGCACCTGAGGCGAATCGACGTCGCGGCGGGCCGGGACACCCAGGTTGCGGGTATAGAACGTCACCAGGCGCAGGATGTTGTCGCTGACTTCCTTCTCACCGCCGGCACCATCGCCGTTGGGCTGGGCCAGGCAGTCGGTCTGAGCGGCGGTGCAATCGTCCTTGGGCTGGAGGGTGCTGGTCAAACCCATGTCGCCGGCGAAAGCGTGCACGTTCTGCTGGTTGACGTTGGGTTGCCCGGCCTTCCAGCCAAAGCGCCCGATCACGGTCTTGCCCAGGGCATCGTCCCACACCCGGTTGGCACGGCCGCGGATACCATCGTGATTGCGGTCGTCCGGGTCTTCCGCGGCGAGGATATCGGCCTCGGGAATGGCTTCGAGCAGGCCGAGACCGATCATCGGCGGCGCCACGCGGGCGGAGAAGCGCGTGTCCGGGTGCATCGGTCCGTAGCCCAGCTGGGTGATCTGCAGGGTCGGGCGGCGCAGCTCCACCTGGTAGCCGTCGGCGAAACGTACCGGCACCGGCTCGTAGGTCATACGCACCTTGCCTTCCGGCGCCACGCCGGGCACGGCCATGTCCTGCAGTTGGGTACCGTAGGTCGGCTCCGGAACGACGCCCAGTTGCTGGATGACCTTGGCGTAGTAAGGCTGATCGGGGATCGACAGGCGTACCAACATCGACACCGCATTGTTGCCGTCCGCCTTGGGTGGATGGCCACGGCCATCACGGATGTGGCAGTTCTGGCAGGCGTTGGTGTTGAACAGTGGGCCCAGACCATCACGGGCGGTGGTGGTCGAGGGGGCGATCACCCAGGGATTGCGAAAGAAGCTGTTGCCGACGGCGAAGTCCACGCGCTGCTCGGGTGACAGGTTGGCCGAAGGCATGGAGAACGCATTGCGGTCGCTGCGCATCACCGTCGCCTGGCCACCAGACAGCGCTTCGCCGGGCTCGGCCTGGGTGAAACGCGGTGCGTCGTCACAGGCAGCGAGGGCGAGGGCCAACAGCAGGCAGGGGAGTCGGGAGAGCGACAAGGACATCTACGATCCTGGGCGAGAGCGAAAAAACCGGCGAGCAAGCTTAGCAAAGTGAAGAAGATTGAATAAGAGCAATTTGCAATTGCTGCATGAAAATGGTGTCAGCGGGCCTGTGGGTTTGGGTTTGATGGTGGGGCTCGATCTCACAGCCGGCAAATCCCCTACGGCAGGCATAAAAAAGGCGACCCAAAGGCCGCCTCTCTCGTTACCGCGCGTCCACCAATCAGAATTCGTGGTCGGCAGTGTCCGGGTTCAGGTTGTCGATACCCAGCTTGCCCGCAGCCTGCTCGATCGCGCCGGTCTGCTTGACCAGGGCGGCGATGGCGTCGCGCACGATCTGGTTGCCCGCGGCGTTGTCCGGCGCGATCAGCTGATCGTAGTGCTCGCCTTTGAGGGCGTGGTCGACCATCACCTGGATCTTCGCCTCGGTCGACTCCAGGTCGGCCTTCAGCGTGGCATCGGCGGCCGGGTCAGCCTTGGCCACCAAGGACGACAGGCTCGGCCCGGTCAGCTTGGTGCCGTCGGTACGGGTGTATTCGCCCAGGTAGACGTTGCGGATACCCTTGGCGTCGTAGAAGTGCGAGTAGTGGGTGTTGTCACTGAAGCAATCCTGCTCGTCTTCCGGCGAGTTGGCTTCCAGGGAGACCTTCATGCGCTCACCGGCCAGTTCGCCCAGCGACAGGCTGCCCATGCCGAACAGCATCTTGCGCAGGCCTTCGGTAGCAGGCTCGGCCTCGAGCTTGGCGCGGTAGTTGTCGGCGACGTTCGGCGCCCAGTTGCCGACCATTTCCTCGAGGTCTTGCACCAGCAGTTGAGTCACCGCTTTCAAGTAGGCGCGACGACGTTCGTTGTGGCCCCCGGTGGCGCCTTTGCCTTCCAGGTAGTCCGAAGCAGGACGGGCGCCCGCGCCCGGACCGGTGCCGTTGAGGTCCTGGCCCCAGAGCAGGAATTCGATGGCATGGTAGCCGGTGGCGACGTTGGCCTCGGAGCCGCCCAGTTCATTCAGGCTGGCGAGCTTCTCGGGGGTGATGTCCTTGACATCGATCTTCTCTTCGCCGACCTGGATCTCGGTGTTGGCGATGATGTTGGCGCTGGCACCCGGGTTACCCAAGGCGTGCTCGTAGCTCTTGTCGACGTAGTCGATCAGGCCTTCGTCCAGCGGCCAGGCGTTCACCTGACCTTCCCAGTCATCGATGATGGTATTGCCGAAGCGGAAGGCCTCGCTCTGCAGATACGGGACGCGTGCGGCAGCCCAGGCGGCCTTGGCGGCCTTCAGAGTATCGTCGTTGGGGGTGGCGAGAAACGCGTCGACCGCGCTCTGCAGGGTCTTGGCAGTGCTCAGCGAATCGCTGTACACGGCATAGACCATCTCGGTGTAATGCTTGACCACGGCCTTGGCGGCGGCTTCATCGACAGCGCCCGGCGCGGCAGCGGCAGTGCTGGCGGCAGCGGGTGCCTGAGCTTGCGGAGCGGCTGCCTTGTCATCCTTGCCCTCGCCGCAACCGGCAAGAGCGATGGCGATGGCCAGCAGACTGGCGGAGGCCAGAGGCATTCGAATCATTATTGGTTTTCCTGCGTCGTGTGGTTGGACTGTGTGCCTGGGCACGCGAAACGGCAACATCATGCGAAAGATTTGCATTTGCTGTAAAGGGGCGTGGGCGCAATTCGTGTAAATGGGGGTGACGCAATGTCACCGGGCGTGTGGGGGTTACAACATCGATGCGTGGTTGCGCTGGGCCTGCTTGAGGTAGTGGGTCACTTCTCGGGCCGAAAGCGGTTTGCTGTAGTGGTAGCCCTGGCCCTCATGGCAGCCCTGGGCGATGATGTAAGCCTCCTGCTCGGCGGTTTCCACGCCCTCGGCGATCACTTGCATGCCCAGGCTCTTGCCCAGCTGAATGATGGCGCGAACGATGGTGGCGTCGTCATCGTCGTCGAGCAGGTCCTGGACGAAGCTCTTGTCGATCTTGATCTTGTCCAGTGGCAGTGATTTGAGGTAGCTGAGCGAGGAATAGCCGGTGCCGAAATCGTCGATGGCAATCAAAGCCCCGGAACGGCGCAGGCTCAGCAGGTGCTGGGCAGCAGTGCTGATGTCTTCCATCAGGCCGGTTTCGGTGACCTCCAATTCCAGGCTGCGCGGCGGCAGGCGGTAGGCCTGCAGCAGGTTGTTGACCACCCGGGGCAGTTCGCTGTGGTGCAGTTGCACGGTCGACAGGTTGACCGCCATACGCAGTTCGCAGAAGCCCAGGTCGTGCCATTCACGCAGTTGTCGGCACGCCTGGTCGAGTACCCATTCGCCGATGGCGATGATGCTGCCGTTCTGTTCGGCCAGGGGAATGAACTGGTCCGGCGGAACCATGCCCAGCTCCGGGTGCTGCCAGCGCAACAGGGCCTCGACACCGACCACGCGCTGGTCCCGATAGCTGACTTGGGGCTGATAGACCAGATAAAGCTGCTTGCGTGGCAGCGCTTCGCGCAGGTCTTTCTCCATCTCGCGGCGTCGACGCATTTCGCTGTCGACGCTGGCGATATAGAACTGATAGCGGTTGCGCGAGCGGGCCTTGGCCAGGGTCATGGTCTGCTCGGCCTTTTGCAGGAGCTTCTCGGTGCTGTCGCCGTCCTCCGGGAACAGGGTGATGCCGATGGTGGCGCGCAGGCGGATTTCATGTTGGTCGACGCAGAAGGGGGCTTCCAGGTCGTCGAGGATGCTCTGCGCCAGCTCTGCAGCCTCATAGGGTTGTTCGATGTTGGCCTGGACCAGGGCGAACTGGTCGCCGCCCAGCCGCGCCAAGGCGCCCAGGCGGCCACTGTGTGCACGCAGGCGGTCGGCCAGCGCCAGCAGCAGTTGATCACCTACCTGATAGCTGAACTGTTCGTTGATGCCCTTGAAGTCGTCCAGGCCTACGCACAGCACCGCAACGCGATGTTGCAGGCGGCCCCCGTCGACGAGGATCTTGTCCAGTTGCTCCTGCAGTTGCTGACGGTTGGGTAAACCGGTGAGAAAGTCGTACTGGGCCATGCGCTGCAGACTGTTCTCGGCCTCATGGCGCAAGTGGGTGTTGCGCTCGATGGAGGCCAGCAACTGATTGGCGGTGTTGACCCAAACCCCCAACTCGTTTTTCTCGTGACCCTTGAGCTGGGGGATCTGGTGTTGGCTGGGACGGTCAGGATTGATCTGCGTGAGGTGCTCGATGATTTTCGATAGCGGCTTGGTCAGCAACCAGTGGTACACCAGGTACAACACCAGGCCCATGGCCAGAGCACGCAGCACGCCCGAGATGAAGATGATCACCGCATTGATCAGAAATTCCTTGCCATAGTCGGCGGTATCGAGGGTGATCTTCAGATCGCCATAGTACTCGCTGTAAGGGCCGCGGCCGACCAATTGGATGCTGTAGCTGCGTTCCGGGCCCAGCAGCAGGTCGGTCAGCCAGCGCATGGACATCTCGCGCAACGGGCGTGATTTCTGCGCGAGCATGGTTTCGTGGGGGTGGCCGATGGAGGCCATGCGTACCGACTCGTCCTGGAACAGGCCTTCCATTACCTGCATGCCCATTTCCCGGTCCAGGCTGTACACCGCTTGGGTGGACGGGTCGCGGAACATGTCGAGGATACGCTGGGCATCGGTGTCCACGGCATGGCGGGTCTTGTAGGTATCGTAGACGATCTGCGCGCAGCTGAGCACGACGCCGACCGCCAGCGCCGAAAGGAGCACGACCCTGAGCAACTTGATCGATAAGCTGTCCCGCAATTCCAGCTTCAATGGAGTTTCCTTAATCCATGCGCATACCAGCATTTTGCCACTATCGTTGGCAATACACTATCGAGTCCAGGCCTGCACGCAATGCCGGGTCTGCCCTGACAGTGTATCGGTTGCCAACGCCTGCGACTTGAGAGCGGCGTGTCCACTTGCCCGAAATTTGATGGTAGCGCGCTATTGAGGGTGAGCAAGCGTTTCCCGGGAATCCATCATTGCCCGCGAGGCAATGAAAAAACCCGGCACTGGGCCGGGTTCTTTGGTCAGGTCTGAAGCAATCAGGCCTTGAAGGTCTTGCCTTCGAACTGCTCGGCGACGAACGCCCAGTTGACCAGGTTCCAGAACGCCTCGACGTACTTCGGACGCAGGTTGCGGTAGTCGATGTAGTAGGCGTGTTCCCAGACGTCGCAGGTCAGCAGCGGGGTATCGCCGCTGGTCAGCGGGCAGCCGGCGCCGATGGTGCTGGCCAGGGCCAGGGAGCCGTCGGCTTTCTTCACCAGCCAGCCCCAGCCGGAACCGAAGGTGCCGACCGAAGTCTTGGTGAACTCTTCCTTGAACTTGTCGAAGGAACCGAATGCGGCGTTGATGGCCTCAGCCAGGGCACCGGTTGGCTGGCCGCCGCCGTTTGGCGACAGGCAGTTCCAGTAGAAGGTGTGGTTCCAGACTTGAGCGGCGTTGTTGAAGATGCCGCCCGAAGAGCTCTTGACGATCTCTTCCAGGGTCTTGCCTTCGAATTCGGTGCCTGGGACCAGGTTGTTCAGGTTCACGACGTAGGTGTTGTGGTGCTTGTCGTGGTGATACTCCAGGGTTTCCTTGGAGATGTGCGGCTGCAGGGCATCGTGGGCATACGGCAGCGGCGGCAATTCAAAAGCCATGGTGGATCTCCTGATTCAGGTCTGTTTGCGGTTTGCGCAAGGCCGATCACGGGCGGCCCGATGTGCGTCGGCGAGTTTTTACTCTTTGCGACGCAAGGGCTGGATCATAGCACCCGCCCCGGCGCATAACCACGCAACAAAGATAGGGAATAGAGGTTCCAGAGCGGCGCGCGGTTGCCGATCAGCGGCATCAAAGCCTGACGTTCAGCTAAAGATCAACTGTGCCGCCACCGCGAACATCATCACCGCGACCATCAGGTCGAGCATCCGCCAAGTAGCCGGCCGGGCCAGCCACGGGGCCAGCCAGGCAGCGCCCAATGCCAGGGTGGAGAACCACACCAGCGAGGCGCTCGCGGCGCCGGCCACGTAGGCACCTGGCACGCTCTGCTGGGCGCCGAGCGAGCCGATCAGCAACACGGTGTCGAGGTACACATGGGGGTTGAGCAGGGTCACCGCCAGCGCGCTCAGCAGCACTGCCCGACGCGAGCGCAGGCCCTGGCCCTGCTGGTGCTGCAGGCTCTGTTTGGAGCAGGCGCTGCGCAGGGCCTTGGCGCCGTACCAGAGGAGGAACACCGCGCCTCCCCAGCGGGCGATCGCCAGCAGCGTCGGGTTGTGCGCCAGCACCGTGGCCAGGCCGAATACCCCGGCGGCCACCAAGAGGGCGTCACACACCACGCACAACGCTGCCACGGGCAGATGGTGCTCGCGGCGCAGGCTTTGGGCCAGGACGAAGGCATTCTGTGCGCCGATGGCCATGATCAGGCCAAAGGCCACGAGCATGCCGTTCAAATAACTCTGCCACATGGGAAAAACACTCCAGGGGCCGCCGCGAAGGGGGCACGATAACGTAGGGATGCTGGCCATTGTGTGAGCGCGCGTTGTATAAGAAAAACAAATAGTGCTGATTGCACATTAGGAAAATCGATGTTCGACTACAAACTGCTCGCAGCCCTCGCGGCCGTCATCGAGCAAGCCGGTTTCGAGCGCGCCGCCCAGGTCCTGGGCCTGTCGCAATCGGCGGTGTCCCAACGCATCAAGCTGCTCGAGGCACGGGTGGGCCAGCCGGTGCTGGTCCGTGCGACGCCGCCGAGCCCCACCGACGTGGGGCGCCAGTTGCTCAACCATGTGCAGCAGGTGCGTCTGCTCGAGCGCGACCTGCAGCGCCAGGTGCCGGCGCTGGATGAGCAAGGTGCGCCGGAACGCTTGCGCATCGCCCTCAACGCCGACAGCCTGGCGACCTGGTGGGCCGCCGCGGTGGGCACTTTCTGCGCCGAGCATCAGTTGCTCACCGACCTGGTGGTAGAAGATCAGGATGTTGGCCTCAAGCGCATGCGTGCCGGCGAGGTCGCCGCCTGCCTGTGTGGCAGCGAACGGCCGGTGGCCGGTGCGCGGAGCCTGGCGCTTGGCGCCATGCGCTATCGGGCGCTGGCCAGTCCACAGTTCATGGCGCGCAATTTCCCACAGGGGTTCGTGGCGGAGCGCCTGGCCAGGACGCCGGCGATCGTCTACGGGCCGGATGATTTCCTGCAGCATCGTTATTTGGCATCGCTGGGTATTCAAGAAGGTTTTCTGCACCACTTGTGCCCTTCGTCTGAAGGCTTTCTGCGCATGACCGAAGCGGGACTGGGCTGGGGGCTGGTGCCCGAGCTGCAGGCCCGCGATCAGCTCAACGCTGGCAAATTGGTGGAAATTTGTGCCGATACACCCATCGATGTGCCGCTGTACTGGCATCATTGGCGCAGTGGCGGGCAATTGCTCGCGCAACTGACCGAGCACCTGCGCCACAGCGCAGGGCAATGGCTGGTGCCGTTGTAGGCGCGGCTGGCGTCTGTTGCATCTGAAATCTGGCAAGGCAGGGTCTTACATGCGAATTCTGGTTACCGGGGCAAGCGGTTTCATCGGCGGGCGCTTTGCGCGTTTTGCCCTGGAGCAGGGCCTGGAGGTGCGGGTCAATGGCCGACGCGCCGAAGGCGTCGAGCACCTGGTCAAGCGGGGCGCGCAGTTCATTCCCGGCGACCTGGGCGATGCCGAACTGGCCCGGCGCCTGTGCCAGGGCGTCGACGCTGTGGTGCACTGCGCTGGCGCGGTGGGTAACTGGGGGCGGTATCAGGACTTTCACCAGGCCAACGTGGTGGTCACCGAGAACATCGTCGAAGGCTGCCTGAAAGAACATGTGCGGCGTCTGGTGCATCTGTCTTCGCCATCGATCTATTTCGATGGCCGACCGCACCTGGACCTGCGCGAGGACCAGGTCCCGCGTCGCTTCCACGATCACTACGCGCGCACCAAATACCTGGCCGAACAAAAGGTGTTCGGCGCCCAGGAGTTCGGTCTGGAAGTGCTGGCGCTGCGCCCGCGTTTCGTCACCGGAGCCGGCGATGCGAGCATCTTTCCGCGGCTGATGCAGATGCAGCGCAAACACCGCGTGGCGATCATCGGCAATGGGTTGAACAAGGTCGATTTCACCAGCGTGCACAACCTCAACGAAGCGTTGCTCGGCGCACTGTTCGCCGAGGACCGAGCCCTGGGCCAGGCCTACAACATCAGCAACGGCGCCCCGGTCCCGCTGTGGGATGTGGTCAACTACGTGATGCGCCAGATGCAGTTGCCGCAGGTCACCCGCTACCGCTCCTTCGGCCTGGCCTACAGCCTGGCCGCGCTGAACGAGGCGGCCTGCCTGTTGTGGCCGGGCCGGCCGCAGCCCACCCTGACGCGCCTGGGCATGCAGGTGATGAGCCGTGACTTCACCCTCGACATCAGCCGAGCCCGGCATTATCTGGGGTATGAACCGAAGGTCAGCCTGTGGACCGCGCTGGATGAATTCTGCGCCTGGTGGAAGCATCAACCACTGGGCCAGTGAACCAGATCGACCGATGATGGTCATCAGTGCGCCGCGCAAGCGGTTTATACTCATGCCCCTTTGCTACTACCGCGGTTGAATGCACCCATGCGTAACGATGCCCGTGATGATTTCGATGACGTACCCACCCTGCGTGCCGGTACCCCGGATGACGATGAACTGTTGCCGGCGCACGTGGCGCGCAGCCGCCAGAAAGCCGCGAGGCCTGCAGCCACGGGACCGCTCTGGGCACTCTTGGGGGCTTCATTCATTGCCCTGGCAGGTTTGGGCTGGTGGAGCTTCCAGCAGATCTCGTTGATGGAGCAGCAACTGGTGGCGACCCAGGAAAGCTTCGCCCGCATCAGCGAAGAAGCGGCAGGGCGCCTACAGGCGATCAGCGGCAAGGTCGATGCCAGCGAATCTTCGGTCAACACCGGCAGCGAAGCGCTGAAACTGCAGATCCGACAGTTGCAGGCCAGTCTCGCCGAGCAAGGCAAGCAGCAGCAGGGTGTGGCCGGGCAGACCGGCGACCTGGGCAAGCGCCTCGAACAAGTGCTGGCCGACACCCGTGAGCAGCAAAAAGCGGTCACCGAACTGCAGACCCAGTTGCAGGCCCAGCTCAAGGCGGTGAACAGCGAGCTGGCGGCGTTGAAGTCGGGGCAGGTCGACGGTGGCAAGCTCGATGGCCAGCTCAAGAGCCTGAGCAACGAGGTGGCGGCATTGAAGAAACAGGGCAACCCGAGTGCGGCGATCGAGAGCCTCGAGCAGGATGTGCTGGTGCTCAAGAGTCAGGTGGAGAATCGCCCAGCGGCGTCTGCCGGCGCATCGGTGCAGGAGTTCGATGCGTTTCGTGGGCAGACCACGCGTAAGTTGAACACCCTGCAGAGTCAGATCCAGAATCTGCAGCAGCAGATCAACGCCCGGCCTTGAGGTCGGACGCGGCCCCATCGCCGGCAAGCTGGCTCCTACCGCTAGGAGTCGGCTTGTCGGCGATGGTCGGGGTCACATCCGCGGGTAGTCGATGTAGCCCACCGGCCCTTTGCCGTAGAAGGTTTCCGGATGTGCCTGGTTCAACGGTGCATCCGCTTCCAGCCTGGCCGGCAGGTCCGGGTTGGCGATGAACGGGACGCCGAATGCCACCGCGTCTGCCTTGCCGCTGGCCAGTGCGGCGCTGGCGCTGGCCTTGTCGAACCGTTCGTTGACGATATAGGGGCCGCCGAACGCTGCCTTGATCAACGGACCGATACTGTCATCGGCTTCCTTCTCGCGGGAGCAGATGAAGGCGATGCCGCGTTTGCCCAGCTCGCGTGCCACGTAGGTGAAGGTCTCGGCGCGATTGGCATCGCCCATGTCATGAGAGTCGGCACGCGGGGCCAGGTGCACGCCGACCCGGCCGGCGCCCCAGACCTCGATGGCGGCGTCAGTCACTTCCAACAGCAGCCGTGCGCGGTTTTCCAGCGAGCCGCCGTAGCGGTCGTTGCGTTGGTTGGTGCTGCTTTGCAGGAACTGGTCGAGCAGGTAGCCGTTGGCGCCGTGGATCTCCACGCCATCGAAGCCGGCGGCTTTGGCGTTTTCCGCTGCATTGCGGTAGGCCTCGACGAGGTCGGCGATCTCTTCGGTTTCCAGTGCCCGCGGGGTGGGGAACTCGGTCAGTGGGCGGACCAGGCTGACATGGCCTTTGGGTTGGATGGCACTTGGGGCCACTGGCAGCTCGCCGTTGAGGTAGCTTGGGTGGGAAATCCGTCCAACGTGCCACAACTGCAGGAAGATGCGCCCGCCAGCGGCGTGCACGGCGCGGGTGACGTTGGTCCAGCCGCGCACCTGTTCATCGTTCCAGATACCGGGGGTATCGGGGTAGCCAACGCCCATCGGGCTGACCGAGGTCGCCTCGCTGAGAATCAACCCGGCGCTGGCGCGTTGCACGTAGTACTCGGCCATCAGGGCGTTGGGCACTCGGCCTTCATCGGCGCGGCAGCGGGTGAGCGGGGCCATGATGATGCGGTTGGGCAATTGTAGGTCGCCCACGGTAAGGGGGCTGAACAGCGTGGTCATACGGTTTACCTCGCAAGTAGCATTGAAATTCAGAGTGTCTGGCGTAACTGCTCGAGGAATGCCTGAATGGTGTCCTCGTTGCGTTTGAAAAAGTGCCATTGGCCGATCTTCTGGCTGCTGATCAAGCCGGCCCGCTGCAAGGTGGCCAGGTGGGCGGAGACGGTCGACTGCGACAGGCCGCAACGTTGGTCGATCTGACCCGCGCATACGCCATGCTCGGTACTGTGGTACTGGTCGGGGAACTGGGCAGCGGGGTCCCTCAACCAGCCGAGGATTTCGCGCCGCACCGGATGGGCCAGTGCCTTGATGATGTCGTCGAGATCGAGTGCCATGGTTCGAGCCTGTGGTGTATCGAATTTTTCCGAAATATAAATCGGTATTTCGCGATATACAAATACGAAGGGGTTATGAGCAGAGCAGCAATGGCTATATCGGGTAACGGCGATACGGCAGGGTGCAGTGCTAGAATGCGCCCATGAACTACCTCGCGCATCTGCACCTGGGCGGCCCTGCGCCGCAACAACTGCTCGGCAGCCTATACGGCGACTTCGTCAAAGGCTCGTTGGAGGGCCGCTTCGCCCCTGAGCTGGAAGCGGCGATCCGCCTGCATCGGCAGATTGACAGCTATACCGATCGGCACCCGCTGGTACTGGCGGCTCTGGCACGCTTTCCCCAGGCCCGACGACGCTTCGCCGGGATCGTGCTGGATGTGTTTTTCGATCATTGCCTGGCGCGGCACTGGGCCGATTATGCCGAGCAACCGCTGGAGCAGTTCACCGGCGACTTTTATCGGGTATTGCTGGCTGAACCCCAGTTGCCGGGACGGCTGGCGCGTATTGCGCCGTACATGGCCGCGGATGACTGGCTCGGCGCCTATGGTGACTTCGCCACCCTTGAGCAGGTGTTCAACGGCATAGCGCGGCGGTTGTCCCGGCCTGAGGGTATGCACGGGGTGATGGGGGAACTGGAGCGGTTGTACGAGCCGCTGTTGGCGGATTTTCGTGAGTTCTATCCGCAGTTGCAGGCGTTTGCGGCGGCGGGGCGTGCGGCTGACAGTTAAGCCTGTACCGGCCCTTTCGCGGGGCAAGCCCGCTCCCACAGTAACCCTAGGTACCTGACAACTATGGGCTATCTGTGGGAGCGGGCTTGCCCCGCGAAAGGGCCGGTACAGACAGTGGATGACTCAGGCCGCCCGCGCTTGCCGCCTAGGCGCCACCTCGACCTCCTCGACCCCGAACAACGCCCCATGGATCGCCTGCTGAGCCTGGAACGCCAACGCCGCACGCTCCTTGCCCACGCTGCTGATCGCCGGCAGCAACTGGATGCGTACCTGCCCCCGTGGTGCGGCGAACAAACGCATCAGATGCGAGACCAGGTCGTCATCGCCAATGAAGGGCGCAATCGGGTCCACCTCGCCATCGCGCAAGTACTGGATGGCCACCGGCTGCAGCGCTACGCCACGGTCGATGGCGCCGGCCAGCAGGCGTCCATGGAAGGTGCGCAACTGGCGACCGTCGGTGGTGGTGCCTTCAGGGAAGATCAGCAGCGGCCGAGCCAGCCCCAGTTGCCTGCCGATCTGTTCGCGCAGACGCTGGCTGTCGCCACCGCCCCGGCGAATGAACAGCGTTCCGGCTTTGTCGGCGAGCCAGCCGGCCACAGGCCAGTGACGCACTTCGGCCTTGGACAGAAACGACAGCGGCAGCAACATGCCGAGCAGTGGAATATCGGTCCAGGACACATGGTTGCTGACCCATAGCATCGGTCGTTGAGGCAGTTCGCCGCTCACCTGCACTTCGAACGGCAGGGCGGCGACCAGACGTTTCATGAACAGGCAGGCCCAACGTTGGCGATGGCCGATCGAGGCGCTCATCCCCAGGCGTTCACCCACGGCGATGACGCCGGCCATGCACAGCCCCAGCAGGAGGACCAGGGTCAATCGGGCGAGGCGGGCGATCACCCGCAGCTTGGGCATCAGACCGCCGCCTTGAAGTGACGGGCGTAGCGCGGGCACAGGTCGTCGCGCTTGAGCAGGATGAATACATCGGCCACCTGGAAGTCCTCGTCCCAGCAAGGCTCACCGCAGATTTTTGCCCCAAGGCGCATATAGGCCTTGAGCAGCGGCGGCATTTCGGCGATGACGTTGCCCGCCAGCGCCAGGTTGGGCAGGGGGTTTTTTGGCTCGGCACGCAGGTGCTCGTTGCACAGGTAGCGTTCACGCAGGCGCTGCATCACGGCATGCGCCTGCACCCCGCCATCCTGCATGGGGATGCTGGCGCAGCCCATCAGGTAGCTGTAACGGCCTTCATTGAGCACCTCGGCCAACTCGCCCCAGAGCACGGCGATGGTGCCGCCATTACGATAGTCCGGTGCCACGCAGGTACGGCCCAGTTCGAGGATCGGGCCCTGCAACTGCAGCAGACCATGCAGGCTGAATTCCTCTTCGCTGTAGAAGCGACCGAGACTGCTGGCGGCCTGGTGGTCGAGCAGGCGGGTGGTGGCTACCAGCTCGCCGGTGCTGAGGTCGCGAACCCCGATGTGGCGGCAGTGAACGTCGTATTCATCCATGTCCAGGCCCTGTTCGGCGCCTTTGAGCTTGGCCTTGAATTCCGCACTGAACACCTTGTAGCGCAGCGCCTGGGCTTCCTGCAGGGCCGTGGCGCCGACCAGGCGTTCGGCTTGCAGGCGGCGGTTGGAGCTGGTGGCGCCAGAGTGAGCGATCCGAGTCATTGCGAGTCTCCCTAAGCCAGCCAAGAGGGTTGCGGCCGGTCGGCTTTATCTGCAAAGTCAGCCTAGGTAGATGCGGTGTCACCCCTGTGAACCTTTGGTGATGCTTGCATGACACCCCGCATGCTCCCCACCCGCTTCTGCAATCTTCGAGAGGTGCGTTACATGCCGTGGTTGCAACGTCTCAACGATCCGTTTCGTCATCCTCTGACTGGCACCTTGGGCGAGACCTATGCTGCCTTGCGCGAGCGCCTCGGTGCTGTCGCTCCCTTCGAGCTAGCGGTCCTTGGCGGGCGGGCCATGGCTACGCCGGGGCTGGCCTTTCTGGTGGGTTACCAGTCTGCGTTGCGCGTCCTTTGGCCCAGTGCCCCAGATGGGCTTGGCGCTTTGTGCGCGACCGAGCGCCGCAGCGTGATGCCTGCCGACATGCAGGTGCGCCTGGACGGCCTGCGTCTGTGTGGTGACAAGGACTTCGTCACCGCCGGGTTGGACGCCGAGTGGCTGCTGGTGGCGGCGCGCAGCGAAGGGCAGGGCGAGAAGCCGCGACTGAACCTGGCGGTGGTCTATCCGGGTGAGCCTGGCGTCACGCTCGAGGCCCTGCCGACCTTGCCGCTGATGCCTGAAGTCGGGCATGCGCGCCTGCATCTGCAGCAGGCGGCGTGCGAGCTGCTGGCCGGGGATGGCTGGGACGCTTACGTGAAGCCGTTCCGCTCGCTTGAAGATCTGTACGTGCTCACTGCATTGACCGCCTGGCTGTATGGCGTCGGTCAGGAGTGCGCCTGGCCGCAGGAGCTCCGTCTGCGCTTGCTGGGGTTGCTCGCAGGCTGTGCCGAGGGCAGCCGGCAGTGCGCCGACAGCGTCGGCTGTCACTTGCTGCTGGGAGGCTTGTTTTCGCAATTCCAGGCGCTGCGTGGGGCGATCGACAAAGCGCTGCTGGCGGGGCCGGAGCAGTGGGCGCAACTGTGGCAGCGGGACCAGGGGGTGCTGGCGCTGGCCACGGCGGCGCGGGAAAAGCGTCTGGCCAAGGCTTGGGCGGCTGCAGGATTGTCATGAAGGCCTGAGAAGTTGTGTGATCCGTTGGATCCCAGGGCCACATCATGTCCAAGTTCGTGTACATAATCTTCGGCCTGTTGACCTTGCCAGCCTGGGCCGAGGACTGGCCCGTCGACCGCACAGCCATCGACTGGACGGTCGTCGACGCCTACGCGTTCCCCCTGCGCAACCCCTCCGAGCGCAGCGGCATCCGCACCGATGCCCTGCTGATCGTCCGTGACGGGCGCATCATCCACGAGCGTTACAGCGCACCTACCCGCGCCGACACCGCGCACCTGACCTGGTCGGTCAGCAAGAGTGTGGTGGCCACGCTGCTGGGTGTGGCCCAGGGTCAAGGACGCTTTCAGCTGCAAGACCCGGCAGCGCGCTTCTACTCCCCCATGCAGACTCATCCCGAGGTCACCCTCGCCGATCTGCTGCACTGGTCCAGTGGACTGGATTGGCAGGAAGACTACGAATACGCGCCGCTGAAGTCCTCGGTGGTGGCGATGCTCTATACCGGTGGGCGCCACGACATGGCCGCCTATACGGCAGCGCGCCCTGCCGCCGAAGCCCCCGGTAAGCGGTTTCTCTACTCCAGCGGCGACAGCAATGTGCTGGCCGCGACCCTGCGCGGCATGGTCGGTGACGAAGCCTATGCCGATTACCCGTGGCGGGCGTTGTTCGAACCTCTGGGCATCACCAGTGCCACGTGGGAACGCGACGGCAGCGGCACCTTTGTCGGCTCTTCCTATCTGTACCTGACTGCCCGCGACCTGGCGCGAATCGGTTTGCTGATGCAGCGCAGAGGGCGTTGGGGTGACCGCCAGCTGTTGCCGGCGAGTTGGGTCGAGTTCAATACCATGTTGTCCCCGTCGGCCCGGGCGCTGCCCGGCGAAGCCAATCCTGGTGGCCATTGGTGGCTCAATCAGCCGCTGGCCGGCAGCCAGGCGCCCTGGCCGGACGCACCGGTGAGCACCTTCGCCGCGCTCGGCCATTGGGGACAGGCCTTGTATGTACTGCCTGAGCAGAAGGTGACGATCGTGCGGTACGGCGATGACCGCGATGCCAGCTATAGCCACAACGAAATGATCAAGCGTGTGCTGGCCGCCATTGCCGGGGAGGGCGCGTGAAGCGCTTGCTGGTGGTGTTGCTGGTAGCCCTGTGCAGTTGGGCCTGGCACGAGCGCCAGGCATTGGCAGACTTTCCCGGGATTCTTCCGGCCTACTCGGCCAAGGAATATTGCTCGTGCCGTTTCGTCATGGGCTTCGACGAGGCGTACTGCCGTGGCTACGTCAGGCAATGGCTGCCCTTGTCGCGCCTCGAAGAGGACCGCGAGCTACGGCGGGTGACAGCCGTGGCTCTGGGCCGGCACGACCAGGCGCAGTGGCAGGGCCAGCGCGCGGGTTGCCGCTTGCTGCCGTAAGGTCGGGCGGTTAAGGTTGGCGGCTTGGCTCCATGAGATTCGTCATGTTCAAAATGCTCCGTTTACTTCCTGCATTGTTGTTGGCACTTTGCCTGCCCGCCCACGCCAACTGGCACCTCGATGGCGAGTCGTCACGCCTGTCGTTCGTCACCGGCAAGAACGGCAATACTGCCGAGGTGCATCGCTTTTTAGTGCTGCATGGCAGCGTCGACCGCAAAGGCACCGCCAGCCTGCGCATCGAGATGGACTCGGTGAGCAGCGGCATCCCGCTGAGGGACGAGCGCATGCGCGACGAACTGTTCGAGGTCAAGCAGTTCGCCGAGGCGACGGTCAAGGCACAGATCGACCTACGGCCCCTCAACGACCTTGCCGATGGCGCGCAGATCGAATTGCGCCTGCCGCTGACGGTCACCTTGCATGGCCAGTCGCACAGCTACAACGCGCTGCTGCTCGCCACTCGCCTGGACCAACGGCGCTTCCAGGTGGTCACGCTGGAGCCCTTGGTGCTGCGCGCCGAGGACTATGGCTTGATGCCCGGCCTGGAGAGCTTGCGTAAGTTCGCCAAACTCAAGTCCATCAACCCGACGGTGCCGGTCAACGCGGTGCTGATCTTCAACGCTCGCTGACATGCCGGGGCCGGTCTTTCCCTGGCGCGAAGGGAACCAGTTCGAGTTGCTGGTCGACGGTCCGGCGTTTTTCCCGCGCATGCTCCAGGCCATCGACCAGGCTGAGTTTCAGGTCGATCTCGAGTTGTACCTGGTCGAGGCCGGCGATTGTGCGCAAGCGGTGGTCGAGGTGCTTGAGCGGGCGGCGCGGCGTGGCGTGCGGGTACGCTGCCTGTTCGACGACTACGGCTCGCTGGCCTTCGGTGCGGCGCTGCGTGCGCGTTTGACCGAGGCCGGCGTCTATCTGCGCTTTTACAACCGCTTGCGCTGGAAGCGGGGCTTTCGCAACCTCTACCGTGACCACCGCAAGCTGCTGCTGGTCGATGAGCGTTGGGCGGTGGTCGGCGGTACCGGAGTCACCGATGAGTTCTGGACCCCGGGTCAGGCGCAATCGGAATGGCACGAGGTCATGGTGCGGATGCAAGGGCCGGTGGTGGTCGACTGGCAACTGTTGTTCGACCGCCAGTGGCACGCCAACAACCGCCGCACGGCCTGGCGTCCGGCCGAGGGCTTCGGCCTGCCACGCCTGCCCAAGGTGCCTGCGCAGGGTCAGGGCATGGGCCGGGTGGCCTATGCCGACGCCCGCCAGCATCAGGACATCCTGCATTCTTTGGTGCGGGCACTGAACAGTGGCCAGCAGCGGGTCTGGCTGGCCACGCCGTATTTCCTGCCCACCTGGAGCGTGCGCCGCTCGCTGCGGCGGGCGGCCGGCAAGGGCGTCGACGTGCGCCTGTTGCTCACCGGCCCACGTACCGATCACCCGTCGGTGCGCTACGCCGGGCACCGTTACTACCCGCGTCTATTACGCGCCGGGGTGCGCATCTTCGAGTACCAGCCGTGCTTTCTGCACCTGAAGATGGCGCTGGTGGACGACTGGGTCAGTGTCGGCTCGTGCAATTTCGACCACTGGAACCTGCGCTTCAACCTGGAAGCCAACATCGAAGCACTCGATCCGGCGCTGACCGCAGCCGTGTTGGCCAGTTTCCAGCGCGATTTCGCCCTGAGCGAGGAGGTCGACCTCGATCACTGGAATGCCAGGCCGCTGTGGCGCCGGGTCAAACAGCGGGTGTGGGGCTGGTTGGACCGGTTGGTGGTCAATCTGCTCGACCGTCGCAACTAAGACCGACTATCTTGCAGTGACTGTTCCCAGGCACTGTCAGGAGTCTATGCGATGACGGCGAAGAAGATTCTCATGTTGGTGGGCGATTACGTCGAAGATTATGAAGCGATGGTGCCGTTCCAGGCACTGAGCATGGTGGGCCACACCGTGCATGCGGTCTGCCCCGAGAAGGTCGCCGGGCAGACGGTGCGCACCGCGATCCATGACTTCGAGGGCGAGCAGACCTACAGCGAGAAGCCGGGGCATAATTTTGCTCTGAACTACGATTTCGTCCAGGTGCGCGCCGAAGGCTACGATGCCTTGGTCATTCCCGGTGGACGAGCCCCGGAGTATCTGCGCCTGGACGAGCGGGTGCTGGCGTTGGTCAAGGCTTTCGACCAAGCCGGCAAGCCGATTGCGGCAGTCTGCCATGGGGCGCAACTGCTGGCGGCGGCTGGTGTGCTCAAAGGACGCGGCTGCAGTGCCTATCCGGCCTGTGCACCGGAGGTACGCCTGGCGGGCGGGACGTTCATCGATATCGCGGTGGACCAGGCGCATGTCGACGGCAACCTGGTCACGGCTCCCGCCTGGCCGGCGCATCCGGCGTGGTTGGCGGCGTTTCTAAAGGTACTGGGTACCCGTATCGTCTGATCGGGGCCTATCGCCGGTTCATTCCACCTGCTCGGTCCAGTCATTGAGATTGTAGTAGTTGGTGACCCGGGCGATCTTCCCGCAGTGGATGTAGAAGAACGCCCCGGCCGGCAACACGTAGGTCTGCCCCTTGGCCGGAGGCAGGCCCTCGTCATCGGCCAGGTACTGGCCGTGCACGGTGAACTCGGCGGCCGCCCGGCTGCCATCGGCGTTCTGCATGACCACGATATCGGCCAGCCGCTCGCGGTAGCAGCGGTTCATCTTGTCCATGAACGCGGCGAATTTCGCCTTGCCCATCTGTCGCTCGCCCTGGTTGATGTCGTGGATCACATCCTCGCTGAGCAAGGCGAGAAAGGCCGGCATGTCGCCAGCGTTGAAGGCGGCGTAGTAAGCATTTACCAGTTCGGTAGCGGTCATGGAACAATACCTGTCGTGGAGGGAAAAGGCGCAGCATTGGCACGGATGATAGGGTTTCCCCTCAAGCCCGGCTTAGCCGAGCGCGTCATCCACCACGACAAAACGACCGCCAAGCATGGAAATCCGCCTGTTGCACGGCGCCGCTATCGCGCCTTACATCGATGACCTCGCTCGCCTTCGCCTGACGGTGTTTCGCGAGTTTCCCTACCTTTACGACGGCTCCCCCGACTACGAAGCCGAATACCTGTCGGCCTACGCCCGTTCCGGCCGTAGTCTGGTGGTGCTGGCCCTGGACGGCGACCAGGTGGTCGGGGCCTCGACCGGGCTGCCCCTGGTGGATGTCGACCCAGCCTTCCAACAACCTTTTCTCGGCCAAGGGCGCGACCCCGCCAGCGTCTACTACTTCGGCGAGTCGCTGGTGCTGCCGCAGTATCGCGGGCAGGGCCTGGGTGTGCGCTTCTTCATCGAGCGCGAGTCCTACGCGCACAAACTGGCCGAGTTCGACTACTGCGCGTTTTGTGCGGTCGAGCGGCCAGGCGTGCACCCGCGGCGGCCAGCGGACTACAAGCCGCTACACGGCTTCTGGCGCAACCGGGGCTTCCTGCACGACCCGTCATTGCGCACCAGCTATAGCTGGCGTGACCTGGACGAGGAGGAAAGTTCGGAAAAGATCATGTCATTCTGGACCAAGGAGCTACCGATTTGATTCGCCTCGCGGCTTGCCAATACGCCATCGAGCTGCATGAAACCTGGGATGCCTACGCCGATCATTTACAAGACCTGTGCGCCGAGGCGGTTGAGGCAGGCGCTCAACTGCTGCTGCTTCCGGAGTATGCCGGCCTGGTCCTCAGTGGCCAGTTGCCCGCCGAGCAACGGGGCGACCTGTCAGGTTCCATCGCCGGTATCCAGCCGCTGATCGCGCCGTGGCTGGAGCTGTGCGCGGGCATTGCCCGGCGTTGGGGTGTCTATCTGCAACCGGGCAGCGCGCCGGTAATGGATGCCGATGGGCGTTATCGCAATCGAGCATGGTTGTTCGGCCCACAGGGGCTGTTGGGGCATCAGGACAAGCTGATCATGACCCGCTTCGAGCGCGAGCAGTGGAACATCGCGCCCGGCGAGGGATTGCAGGTGTTCGACACGGCGCTGGGGCGTCTAGGCATCCTGATCTGCTACGACAACGAATTTCCGATGCTCGCCCGGCGCTTGGCCGAAGGGGGCGCAGACCTGATTCTGGCACCGAGCTGCACTGACACCGAGGCGGGCTACCATCGCGTACGCATCGGTGCGCAGGCCAGGGCGCTGGAGAACCAGATTGCCGTGCTGCAGAGCCCGACTGTGGGGTTGGCGCCTTGGTCGCCGGCTTTGGATGAGAACATCGGCCGGGCTGGGCTGTTCGTGCCGCCGGACCATGGCATGCCCGGGGATGGGGTGATTGCGCTGAGCACCGAGCTTTACCCTGCGGGCAGCCAATGGCTGATGTGCGAGGTGGACCTGCAGGAGGTACGGCGGGTGAGGCGGGAGGGGCAGGTATTGACGCGTCGGGATTGGCCGGAGCAGTTTGACAGGTTGCCCTGAAAACGGCGGCGCCCCCTTCGCGGGGCAAGCCCGCTCCCACAGGATCCCATTGTTTCCAGATTCAATGGGGATCCTGTGGGAGCGGGCTTGCCCCGCGAAGGGGGCGCCGCCGTTCTACAGACTTACTTCACTTCGACTGCCAGGCTCTGGGCAATCTTGCTCTGCCACAGGGCAGGGCCGGTGATGTGCACGGACTCGCCATTGCTGTCGACCGCGACGGTCACCGGCATGTCCTTGACCTCGAACTCGTAGATCGCTTCCATGCCCAGTTCGGCGAAGGCCAGGACCTTGGACTTGCGGATCGCCTGGGCTACCAGGTAGGCGGCGCCGCCAACGGCCATCAGGTAAACGGCCTTGTTGTCCTTGATCGCTTCGATGGCGGTCGGGCCACGCTCGGACTTGCCGATCATGCCCAGCAGACCGGTCTGCTCGAGGATCTGGCGGGTGAACTTGTCCATGCGGGTCGCGGTGGTCGGGCCGGCAGGGCCTACCACTTCGTCACCGACCGGGTCGACTGGGCCGACGTAGTAGATGAAGCGGCCCTTGAGGTCGACCGGCAGCTCTTCGCCACGGTTGAGCATCTCGACCATGCGCTTGTGCGCTGCGTCGCGGCCGGTAAGCATCTTGCCGTTGAGCAGGATGGTCTCACCCGGTTTCCAGCTGGCGACTTCTTCCGGGGTGATGTCGTCGAGGTTGACGCGGCGGGCGCTTGGGCCGGCTTCCCAGACGATTTCCGGGTAGGCGTCCAGCGACGGTGCTTCCAGTTCGGCCGGGCCGGAGCCGTCGAGCACGAAGTGGGCGTGACGGGTCGCGGCGCAGTTCGGGATCATGCACACCGGCAGCGAGGCGGCGTGGGTCGGGTAATCCATGATCTTGACGTCGAGCACGGTGGTCAGGCCGCCCAGGCCCTGGGCGCCGATGCCCAGCTGGTTGACCTTCTCGAACAGCTCCAGGCGGATTTCCTCGAGGCGGTTCTGCGGGCCACGGGCTTTCAGCTCATGGATGTCGATGGATTCCATCAACACTTCCTTGGCCATCACCGCAGCCTTCTCGGCGGTACCGCCGATGCCGATGCCGAGCATGCCAGGCGGGCACCAGCCAGCGCCCATGGTCGGGACGGTCTTCAGTACCCAGTCGACGATCGAGTCGGAAGGGTTGAGCATGGCCATCTTCGACTTGTTCTCCGAACCGCCGCCCTTGGCCGCGACGTCGACTTCGACCTTGTCGCCGGGGACGATGGAGTAGTGGATGACAGCTGGAGTGTTGTCCTTGGTGTTCTTGCGAGCACCGGCCGGGTCGGCCAGGATCGAAGCGCGCAGGACGTTCTCAGGCAGGTTGTAGGCGCGACGCACACCTTCGTTGATCATGTCGTCGACGCTCAGGGTGGCGCCGTCCCAGCGCACGTCCATGCCCACGCGGACGAACACGGTAACGATACCGGTGTCCTGGCAGATCGGGCGGTGGCCGGTGGCGCACATGCGCGAGTTGATCAGGATCTGGGCGATCGAGTCGCGTGCGGCGGGCGATTCTTCACGCAGGTAGGCTTCGTGCATCGCCTGGATGAAGTCGACGGGGTGGTAGTACGAGATGAATTGCAGGGCATCGGCGACGCTCTGAATCAGGTCGTCTTGCTTGATCACGGTCATGCAGCGCGCTCCTCTTAAAGACGGGAACATTCAAAAAGACGCTCGACGGTGCCGACCAGCGTGTCGAAACGCCTTGCAAGGCGCGCCGGCAGGCTGGCCGAC
The DNA here is from genome assembly GCF_004357765.1 of Pseudomonas putida. GTDB lineage: Bacteria > Pseudomonadota > Gammaproteobacteria > Pseudomonadales > Pseudomonadaceae > Aquipseudomonas > Aquipseudomonas putida_U. The sequence continues at coordinate 267,648 of NZ_SMTE01000010.1, forward strand.
GCAAAAGGGCGCGGCAGTATAGCGCGCCTCAACGAGCGAAACACCTGCGTGTGGTCAGGACCATGGTCGGCAATGCCCGGGCATCGTTCTTGCTGGGCATGTACGATGAACACCACCGTCGACCTGGAGATCTCCCGAAATGCCCGAACTCTGCGTGGGCGAGCGCCGCTGGACGGTGCCGACCGGCAGCAACCTGCTCGATGCCTTGAATGCGGCAGGTCTCAACGTCCCCTACAGCTGTCGTGCCGGCAGTTGTCATGCCTGCCTGGTGCATTGCCTCGCCGGGCAGCCGGCCGATGCACTGCCCGAGGCCCTGGCGCTGGACAAGCACGCACAGGGCTGGCGCCTGGCCTGCCAGTGCCGAGTGATCGAAGATCTGCGGGTGGCTGTGTTCGATCCACTGCAGGACGGTTTGCCGGCCCAGGTCTGCGCCGTCGACTGGTTTGGCACTGTGCTGCGCCTGCGCCTGCGACCAGAACGCGCGCTGCGCTACCAGGCTGGCCAGCACATGGTGCTGTGGTTGGGGGCGGTGGCGCGTCCATACTCCCTGGCCAGCCTGCCGGGTGACGATGACTTCCTGGAGTTTCATATCGATTGCCAGCGTCCAGGCGCTTTTTGCGACCAGTTGCGGGGCGTACAGCTCGGTAGCCAACTGCGTCTGGGCGAGTTGCGCGGGGGAGCGTTGCATTACGACCCGGACTGGCAGGAGCGGCCGCTCTGGTTGCTGGCAGCGGGGACCGGGCTGGCGCCGTTGTCGGGCATACTGCGCGAGGCCTTGCGCCAGGGGCATCGCGGCGAGATCAAGGTCCTGCATGTGGCGCACGAGCGCGCAGGGCATTACCTGGCCGAGTCGTTGCGAACGCTGGCCGGGGTGAATGTCGAGTGTGTGCTGGCCGAGCAGTTGGAAACTGCCCTGGCGGGATTGCGGCCGTCATCGCGGCAGACGATTGCGCTGCTGTGTGGATCGCCGGGGAGTGTCGAGCGGTTCGCCCGGCGGCTGTTCATTGCCGGGGTGCCGCGGGGGCAGGTATTCGCCGACGTGTTCCTCGAGCACGCCTGAGGCATCGTCGGCCCCATCGTCGGTAAGCCGGTTCCTACGGCTATCGTAGGAACCGGCCACCGACGATCGGCCCTGGAGGTCGATCAGCCGACCAGCGGATCACCGACATGCAGGATCTTCATGCCATTGGTGCCACCGATGGTGTGGTAGCTGTCGCCCTTGGTCAGGATCACCCAGTCACCCTGTTCCACCAGACCGCGCTTGAGCAGCTCGTCCACGGCAGCCTGGCTGACCTTGTCGGCTGGCAGCGCAGCCGGGTCGAAGGCGATCGGATAGACGCCGCGGAACATCGAGGCGCGAGCCTGGGTGGCGCGGTGCGGCGAGAGCGCGAAGATCGGCACGTGCGAGCGCAGGCGCGACATGATCAGCGGGGTGTAGCCGCTCTCGGTGAGGGAGATGATCGCTTTAACGCCCGGGAAGTGGTTGGCGGTGTACATCGCTGCCAAGGCGATGCTTTCGTCGCAGCGCTCGAACGTGGTGTGCAGGCGGTGGCTGGACTTCTGGCTGGTCGGATGCTTCTCGGCACCCAGGCAGATGCGCGCCATGGCCTGGACGGCTTCGATCGGGTAGGCACCGGCGGCGCTTTCGGCCGACAGCATCACCGCATCGGTGTTATCCAGCACGGCGTTGGCCACGTCGGACACTTCGGCGCGAGTCGGCATTGGGTTCTGGATCATCGACTCCATCATCTGGGTCGCCACGATCACCGCCTTGTTGTTGCGGCGGGCGTGTTGGATGATCTTCTTCTGGATGGCGATCAGCTCGGCGTCGCCGATTTCCACGCCCAGGTCGCCACGGGCGACCATCACTGCGTCGGAGGCGGCGATCAACTGGTCGAGGGTTTCGTCGTCGGCCACGGCTTCGGCACGTTCGATCTTGGCCACCAGCCAAGCGCTACCGCCGGCTTCGTCGCGCAGCTTGCGGGCGTATTCCATGTCGCTGGCATCGCGCGGGAACGACACGGCCAGGTAGTCCAGGTCCATTTCCGCGGCCAGCTTGATGTCGGCCTTGTCCTTTTCGGTCAGGGCCGGCGCGGTCAAACCGCCACCTTTGCGGTTGATGCCTTTGTGGTCAGACAGCGGGCCACCGATGATCACCACGCAGTGCAAGGCATCGGCGGTGGCGGTTTCGACGCGCATGACCACGCGGCCATCGTCGAGCAGCAGTTCGTCACCAACGCCGCAGTCCTTGACCAGGTCGGGGTAGTCGATGCCGACGATGTCCTGGTTGCCTTCGGTCAGCGGGTGCGCGGTGGAGAAGGTGAATTTGTCACCGACTTTCAGTTCGATGCGCTTGTTGCTGAATTTGGCGATGCGGATCTTCGGACCCTGCAGATCGCCCAGCAGTGCGACATGCCGGCCGTTCTTGGCGGCGATGTCGCGGATCAGGCGCGCACGCGCCTTGTGCTCGTCCGGGGTGCCGTGGGAGAAGTTCAGGCGTGCCACGTCCAGGCCGGCGAGGATCAGCTGTTCGATCACTTCCGGTGAATTGCTGGCGGGGCCGAGGGTGGCGACGATTTTGGTACGGCGGATGGTCATGCACAGACTCCTATAGTGAAGCGCAGCGAAAGGCTACTCCTGAATCGCGCTGTAGTCATTGTTCCGTTGCACTACCTGCAAACGGCACAGGGTGGCGTTTGAACGGGGGCGGTATCCTTGCAAAACCCTGTGAAGATTTATAGGTAAAGGCCGATACCCTGGCATCAAAGGAGATTTCCCCATGCGAGCCCTGATTGTTTTCGCACTGGCGGTCAGCACCGTCGGCTGCACCCGTTGGTCCATGGACCACCACTTGAACAATGCCTACCGCGCCTATGACCGGGGCGACTGCCAGCGGGTGATGCTGGAGCTGTCGCAGGTCGACCGTACCAGTCGCGCACGGCCGTTCATTCACCCCGAGGTGTCGCTCCTGCGTGGCCAGTGCCTGGAGCGTCAGAAGCTGTACGTCGACGCGGCACAGACCTACGAGTACCTGATTCAGCAGTACCCGCGCAATGAGTATGCCTACCGTGCCCAGGCCCGCCTGCAGACCCTGGAAAAGCTCGGTCATTACCGCCGCGGTGAATCCGCAGTGGCCAGTCCGGTGACCTCCACTCCTTGGCGTTAACACCAAGGTGTCATTTATTTCACGGGAATTGCCGGGCAGCGTGGAGTAACCTGTAAGCCAGATGTAACGACAACCGCCAGTTCCTCGTATTCCTGGCATCGGATACGGACTGCACCTGCGAACATGTTCATCCAGCGCCATATCGAACGCCACCAGCTCCCCTGTGTGCTCAAGGTGTACAACCGCTTTACCGATCAGCCGATCGGCCAGTTGGGCAACGCCTCCGAGGATGGGTTGATGCTGATCAGTCAGTTGCCGGTTCTGGTCGGGCCGGACTACGAGCTGCAGCTGCGCCTGCCGCTGCCGGGCAGCGCCATGCAATTGGTCGATCTCACGGCCAGTTGCCTGTGGTGTCGTGAAGACCAGACCCCCGGCCACTACGACTCGGGTTTCATGCTGCTGCAAGCGCCTCGCGAGTACGAGGACTTCGTCCGCTCGCTGCGCGATTACTTCAGTTTCAAGCCGGCCAACGCCTCTGCCTGAAGATCCGTGGGTTAGAATCGGGGCGACCTCGATACAGGACGATCCCGTGAGCTCCAGCATCTTCTGGCATGACTATGAAACCACTGGTATCAACCCGCGTTGTGACCGCCCTCTGCAAGTGGCCGGTGTGCGCACCGACCTGGAACTGAACGAGATCGACGAACCGTTCAATCTCTACTGCCAGCCCTCCGACGACATTCTGCCGCATCCAATGGCTTGCCTGGTCACCGGGATCACCCCGGTGCAGTTGGCCAACCAGGGCCTATGCGAAGCCGAATTCATGACCCGCGTGCACGCCGAGCTAGCGCGTCCCGGCACCTGCGGCGCAGGCTACAACACCCTGCGCTTCGATGACGAAGTCACGCGCTACAGCCTCTACCGCAACTTTTTCGATCCCTATGCCCGGGAGTGGCAAGGCGGCAACAGTCGCTGGGACCTGATCGACGTGGTGCGCACCGCCTATGCGCTACGCCCTGACGGCATCGAGTGGCCACAGCAGGACGGACGCACCAGCCTGCGTCTGGAACTGCTCAGCAAGGCCAATGGCATCGAGCATGGCCATGCCCATGAGGCTCTTTCCGACGTGCGGGCCACCATTGCCCTGGCACGTTTGATTCGCCAGCGCCAACCCAAGTTGTACGACTGGTTGTTCCAGTTGCGCAGCAAGCACAAAGTCATGGAACAGGTGCGCTTGTTGCAGCCGCTGGTCCATATATCCGGGCGTTTTTCCGCGGCCCGTAGTTATCTAGGCGTGGTATTGCCGTTGGCGTGGCACCCGCGTAACCGTAATGCATTGATTGTCTGTGACCTCCAGCAGGAAACCCTACCGTTGATAAGGGAAAGTGCCGAAGTGCTACGCAAGCGTTTGTACACGCGCCACGAGGATTTACCTGACGGTGAATTACCGGTTCCGCTGAAGTTGGTGCAAATCAACCGTTGTCCTGTGCTGGCACCGCTTTCGGTATTGCGCCCCGTCGATCAAAAACGGCTGGGTGTGGATATGGCCCTATTGCAAGCGCGGGCAGATCAACTGGCCAATCAGCAGGGGCAATGGCGTGACAAGCTGGAGCACATCTATGGCCCGGAAGAGTTTGCCCCCTGTGAAGATCCGGAACAGCAGTTGTATGACGGATTCCTCGGTGACCGTGATCGACGTTTGTGCGAGCAAGTTCGAACCCTGGAGCCCGCGCAGTTGAGCCATGGCCATTGGATGTTCGACGACCCGCGCCTACCGGAGTTACTGTTCCGTTATCGTGCCCGTAACTTCCCCGAGACCCTCAATGGCGAAGAGCGGCAGCGCTGGTTTGCATTCTGCCAGCAGCGTCTGTGCGACCCACAGTGGGGAGCGCCGAATACCTTGGGGGATTTCGAGCAGGCCAGGCAGGCTGCGTGGGCCAGCGCCGACGAGGCGGGACGACGGGTATTGGATGCCTGGCAGGTACATGCCCAGACCCTGCGCGAGCAATATGCTATTACCGCTTGATTGTAAAAACGACAACGCCGGCAATGTGCCGGCGTTTTCAGGGTACCGCGATGAATTGTCGCGGTCTGCTATTAGTCCAGCAGGGTAGCCCAGCTTTCAACCACATCGCCACCCCATTTGGCTTTCCACTCTTTCAGGGTTTTGTGGTTGCCGCCTTTGGTTTCGATCACTTCACCGTTGTGCGGGTTTTTGTATTGCTTGACCTTGCGCGCGCGTTTGGTGCTGGCCGGTTTGCTGACGCCGCGTGCGTTTTTGCTCAGTTTCGATTCCGGGTCAAGCAGGGCAATCACATCGCGCAGCGACTTGGAGTATTCACCCATCAGCGCACGCAGTTTGCCTTCGAACTCCAGTTCTTTTTTCAGCTTGTCATCCTGGGACAGGTTGGCCAGGCGGGCCTGAAGTTCTTTGATGGCTTCTTCGGTAGCGCGGTATTCGTTGATCAGGGACATGGAGTGGTCCTTAGTGCGAGTTCGGGAAATGTGAGGCCAATAATAGACAGGCGATACCCGCAAGTAAACATGTAATTAACCGCAACCCTGTTAATTACTAGGCAACAACATATTTCTCAGGTTAAGAAAAATTTACTTTGAGTCTGTCATCTGGTCATGTCTGGTAACAGTTGCTGTGACGTCACCGCAGGATGACAGGGCGTGCGTCGGACAGGCCCGCTCGGCGCAATGATTACTGCGTTTTTCACTGCAGGCCGCTAGAATGGGCGCCTTTGCGAAGTTCTGGAGTCTCATTCATGCGCACCTATCGTCTGGTGATCGCCTGCCCCGACCGTGTTGGCATCGTGGCGAAAGTCAGTAATTTCCTAGCCTTGTACAATGGCTGGATCAACGAAGCCAGCCACCACTCCGATGAGCAGAGTGGTTGGTTCTTCATGCGTCATGAAATCCGCGCCGAATCCCTGCCGTTCGGTATCGAAGCCTTCCGTGAAGCTTTCGCGCCGATCGCAGAAGAGTTCTCCATGACCTGGCGCATCACCGATTCGGCACAGAAGAAACGTGTGGTGCTGATGGCCAGCCGCGAATCGCACTGCCTGGCCGACCTGTTGCACCGCTGGCACACCGATGAACTGGATTGCGAGATCCCGTGTGTGGTGTCCAACCACAACGATCTGCGCAGCATGGTTGAGTGGCACGGCATTCCGTTCTTCCACGTGCCGGTCGACCCGAAAGACAAGGCGCCGGCTTTCGCGGAAGTGTCGCGTCTGGTCCAGGAGCACGCCGCCGACGTGGTGGTGCTGGCGCGCTACATGCAAATCCTGCCGCCGCAGTTGTGCCAGGACTATGCGGAAAAGGTCATCAACATCCACCACAGCTTCCTGCCTTCGTTCGTTGGCGCCAAGCCTTACCACCAAGCGGCGCTGCGTGGCGTGAAGCTGATCGGTGCGACCTGCCACTACGTGACCGAGGAGCTCGATGCGGGCCCGATCATCGAGCAGGATGTGGTGCGCGTGAATCATGCCGACAGCATCGAGGACATGGTGCGGTTCGGCCGTGATGTCGAGAAGATGGTGCTGGCCCGCGGCCTGCGTTATCACTTGGAAGATCGCGTGCTGGTGCACGGCAACAAGACCGTCGTGTTCGACTGATCAGCCGACCTGGCGCCGGCGGCGCTGCAGCAATGGACGCGCCACCAGGCAGACGAACACCGGCCCGCCGGCCAGCAGGTAGAAGTAAAAAGTGACCGCGCGCCAGATCAGTATGGCGGCAGCCGCTGTCGAGCTGCCGACCAGGGGCGCGAGCAGGCTCGCCGAGGTCAGCTCGGCGGCTCCCGCGCCGCCGGGGAGCAGGCTGAACTGGCCCGCGCTCAGTGACAGCATCTGCACCAGAAAGCTGGGAATCCAGGCAAGGTCCACCCCCAACCCTCGTACCACCAGGTACAGCACGCTGTAGCGCAGGCTCCAGTGCGCGCAGGTGAGCGCGAACACCAGTGCCAAGGTACGTTTGGGCAGCCGCCAGGTCTGCGCCAAGGCTCTGATGAAGCGCAGCAGCTTGCGTGCCCAGCGACGCCTGCGTTGCGGCGACATACCGAGCCCACGCAACAGCCGGCCGTTGAAGCGCATCATGCCGTGCCGATAGCGCAGCAAGGCGGCGATCGCTCCCAGTGCCGAACACATCAACAGCGCGCTGCCCAGCAGCATGTCCTGCTGGCTGCGCCCCAGGCTGTGGAACAAGGCGTAACCGGCAATCGCCAGCATGGCGCAGAAGAAAAACACCAAATCATTCAGCTGATCCATGGCGAACACGGCGCCACTGCGTGCGGGGCCGATACGGTCGCGGGCGAGCAGGGTCATCAGGGTCAGCGGCCCGCCGCTGCCACCGGGTGTCGTGCAAATGGCGAACTCGGTGGCCATCACCACGCCAAGGCTGCGCACCCGGCCCAGTTGGGCACCCTGTTGACCGAGCAACAGACGCAGGCGTATGGCGTTGATGATCCAGCACAGCAAGATCATTCCCAGAAGGGTCAGCAGCAACCCGCTGTCGAAGGCCTTGAGCCGCGGCAGCAATTCGTTGCCGCCGAGCAAGGCCGGCACCAGTACCGCACACAGCAGCGCCAGTGCCAGCCAACCCAGGCGGTTCATGCGCGGGCCTGGCGCTGCAGCCAGGCGGCTTTGGTCAAGGGTTCACGGCCCTGGGCCAGCAGAACCTTGAGCGTGTCCAGCCAATATTGGCGCGAACTGCGGTGACGCATGTCCACCGGATGCAGTCCCAGACGCAAGGTATCGGCCTCGCGCCAGCGCTTGCGCTGCCACTCGCACACTGCCCTGGATAACCCGCGGCGCCAGGCACTGCGCGCGCTCCACACCAGGCCGGGCGCGTCGATGGCAGCGAACTCCGGCAGCCGGTAGAGGTGCTGCGGGGTGCTCGTGTAGCTTAGCGGCAGGCGGCGCAATGCCTGGCGGGTACCCTCGCTCATCAGCCAGGCCGGGGCGACGAACCCTTGTACCGGCCAGCCGTGTCGCGCGAACACTGCCAGGCCTGCTTCCAGGCGCTCCAAGGCCTGGGCCTGATCCAGGGCGAAAAACTCACCTTCGTGGGTGTACACCCGGCGCATGAAGAATTCAGCAGGGTTGCGGGCCGGTGGGCCGTCGTCGGCATGGTAGAAACCATGCAGGGCCAGTTCGTCGCCACGGGCCAGGCGCTGCTCGAGCAGTTGGCAGAAGGCGGGGGCACCGCCCAGCGGGTTACGGTGGTGGAAATCCGGTACCACCAACCAGGTCATCGGTACCGTGCCCAAGGCATCGACGGCTTCGACGAACGGCTGGTAGTCCGCCCAGGTCTCTGGCGCCACGTCATGCAACACCAGCATCAGGCTAGGCGCCGTGGAATCGGCCTCAACCATGGGCGCGTACCTGTGGCTGGTGGCCCAGCACCGCCTGGTAATGTTGCAGCAGGCCGCTGACTACGTTGTCCCACGAATAGTGCTGCTCGACATGACGGCGGGCTTGGAGCCCGAGCTTGCGCACGCCAGCCTCGAACGTCTCGCGTACGGCCTGGGCCATGGCCCGACCGTCGTTAGCCTGGCAGAGGCTGCCGCATTGCTCGTTGACCAGCTCGCCAAAGGCTCCGGCGCGCACCGCCACTACCGGCGTGGCGCTGGCCATGGCTTCGAGGATCACCAGGCCGAAGGTTTCCTGGTCGCCGGCATGCACCAGCAGATCGGCACTGGCCATCAACCGCGCTACTTCATCCGGCGGGCAGAAATGGTCGATGACGCTGACGTTGTCGGGCACGGCGGCCGGCATGTTCGAGCCCACCAGCAACAGGTGGTAAGGCTGGCCCAGGTGCCGTATGCAGTCGAGCAGTACCGGCAGGTTCTTTTCCCGCGAGCCACGGCCGGCATAGATCAGCAGGCGGCTGGTGTCGGGTATGCCGAGTTGGGCGCGCAGTTGTGGGTCACGGTGCGCGGGGTTGAAGGTGGCGAGGTCGACCCCCAGGCGTTGGACATGCACGTCGCGCACGCCCAGGCGGCGCAGCTTGTCAGCCATGACCTGACTGGGCGCCAGGACCCGGTCGAAATTGCCGTAGAGCTTGCTGACATAGGCCTCGACGTTCGGCGTGAACCAATTGCCCATGCGGTTGCTCACCAGCAGCGGCAAATCGGAGTGATAGAAGCCGATTACCGGCACATCCAGCTTACGGCGCGCCTCCAGCGCCGCCCAAGCGGTCAGGTACGGGTCGCCGACTTCGATCAGGTCGGGTTGCAACTGGCGCAAGACGTTGCACCAGGGCGCCAGGCGTACCGGAAAGCGGTAACCCTTGCCGAACGGCAGAGGAGGGGCGGGCACGGTGTAGACGCCGTCGTCATGACTGGCGTTGCGACCGGGGATCAACAGGCTATGGCGTACGCCCGGGATGGCGTCGAGGCGGTGATGTTTGGCATCAAGATAGGTACGTACGCCGCCGCTCGCCGGGGCGTAGAACATGGTGATGTCGGCGATGTGCACGATCAGCATCCCTCCAGGATCGTCTTCGGGTCTGTCATCCGGCTGTAACCCACCGGCGATGACGCACCTAGAAGTTGACCTACATGAAGGATAGTTTGTTCGATCGAGCTTGGGTGGGGCGGGAGGTACTTTGCGGGTAAACCTCTCATACAGAATCGAAACCCCAAGGGTCACGATTTCTGTAGGAGCGGGTTTACCCGCGATAAAGGCGACGCGGTCTGTCGGTTAGATCCGGAAGCTCCCAACCAGCTGCTTCAGTCGCGTTGCCTGTTGCTCCAGGTCCGAACAGGCGCGCAATGTTGCCTGCAGGTTTTCGACGCCTTCCTGATTGAGCATGTTGATTTCGTTGATGTCCATGTTGATCGAGTCGACCACGGCGGTCTGTTCCTCGGTTGCAGTGGCCACCGATTGGTTCATGCCGTCGATCTCGCCGATACGAACGGTTACGCTGTCCAGGCGCTCACCGGCCTGGTTGGCGATTTCCATGCTGTCCTGGCTGTGGCGCTGGCTCTGGCCCATGGTCTCGACCGACTCGCGGGCACCGACCTGCAGTTCCTCGATCATGGTCTGTACCTGTTGCGCCGACTCCTGGGTGCGGTGCGCCAGATTGCGCACCTCATCGGCGACCACAGCGAAGCCACGGCCGGCTTCGCCTGCGCGTGCCGCCTCGATCGCGGCGTTGAGTGCCAGCAAGTTGGTCTGCTGGGAAATGCTGGTGATCACCTCGAGAATCTGGCCGATATTGACGGTCTTGCTGTTGAGGGTCTCGATGTGAGCGCTGGACGAGACGATCAGGTCAGACAGACGATTCATCGCCTGGATGTTGCGCTCCACCACCTGCTGTCCTTCCTCGGCCAGCAGCCGTGCGGAGCTGGCGTGCTGCGAGGCTTGCGCGGCGTTGCCGGCGATCTCCTGGGCAGCGGCGCCCAGTTCGTTGATGGCAGCGGCGACACTGTTGGTGCGGTTGGATTGTTCGTCGGAGTTGCTCATCGACGAGTTGGAGGCACTGATCACCCGCAAGGCCACTTCATTGACCTGCTCGGTGGCTGAGGACACTTCGCGGATCGAGTCGTGGATGCGTTCGACGAAGCGGTTGAAGGCTGCGCCGAGGATGCCGAACTCGTCGTGATTGTGGATGGCCAGGCGGCGGGTAAGATCGCCTTCGCCTTCGGCGATGTTCTCCATGGCGCGGGTCATGGTGTGCAGGGGTTGCATCAGCACACGGATCAACAGGCCGAGCAGGGCGATGATGATCACCACCGCCACCACGGTGGCGATCACCGCCGACGTGCGGAAAGTGCTGAGCATGGTGAAGGCTTTGTCCTTGTCCACTGACAGGCCGATATACCAATTGGCCGAGGGCAGACCTTTGATCGGTGTGAAACTCAACAGTCGCGCTTGACCATCGGCCTCGACTTCGGTCAGGTCGGCGGACAGTTTAGGCGAGTTGTGCGGGAACAAGTCCGACAGCGACTTCATTACCAGATTCTGGTCCGGGTGAACCAGAATCTTGCCCTGGTCATTGACCAGGAAGGCGTAGCCCATGCCGCCGAAGTTCAGCGAGTTGATGATCTGCACCAGGCCATCGAGAGCCAGATCGCCGCCCACCACGCCGACGCTGGACGACACTTTGTCGATGATGCCGATGACCATCTTGTTGGTGGTCATGTCGATGTAGGGTTCGGTGAGCATGACGCCGCTGGCGTTCATGCCATCCTTGTACCAGGGGCGGGTGCGCGGGTCGTAGCCGTCGGGCATCGTCGCATCGGGACGTACGCTGAAGCTGCCGTCGACTTTGCCCAGATACACGGTCAGGAAGCTCGAGGTCAGGGCGCTCTGGCCCATCAGTGTTTCAGCCGTTGCAGGTGACTGTGCAATGTTCTGTGCCAGGTTTTCCACCAGTTTGATTCGGCCATCGAACAGATTGCGAATGTTGGTGGAAGTCGATTCACCCATCTCGGAGAGATAGTTCTCCAGGTTGGCCCGAATTGCATTGCGTTGCAGATAGTCGTTGTACAGGGTGAAGAGGCTGAAGGCGAGTATGACGATCAGCGATGCTGCTAGAAGAATCTTGTGGCTGAATCGAAGGCTTCTTTTCATGGCGTAATCGGTTCCGCTAAGGTTTAAATCGGGTGTTCGCACGCAAGGGGCTGCAAAACAGTGCAACATCCCGCTAAGTCCTTTTAGGGTTGTTACTGTCTTTCACGCGAATCTCACCGTTGCTATCGGCCACGGGCTTGCAAAGCTTGAACAGAGGATGGAAGAACATGACGGATACTTCGCAGATAGTGGTGGGTGCCGGCCCGGACGGCCTGCCGGTCAGCCAGGCCATGCGCCTGGCCAACCGCCACGGGCTGGTGGCCGGTGCCACCGGGACGGGCAAGACCGTCACCCTGCAGCACTTGGCCGAGGCCTTCAGCGATGCCGGTGTGGCCGTGTTCGCCGCCGATATCAAGGGTGATCTGTGTGGCCTTGGCGCAGCTGGGGTACCGCAGGGCAAGGTGGCCGAGCGAATCGCCGGCATGCCGTGGCTGGGTCATTCGCCCAAGGCTTATCCGGTCAGCCTGTGGGACATCGCCGGGCAGTCCGGCCATCCGCTGCGCACGACCCTCACCGACATGGGGCCTCTGTTGCTGGGCAATCTGCTGGAACTGACCGACAGCCAGCAGGCTGCGCTGTATGCGGCGTTCAAGGTGGCGGATCGCGAGGGCTTGTTGTTACTCGACCTGAAAGACCTCAAGGCGTTGCTCGGCCACCTGAAGGACAATCCACAGCTACTCGGCGATGACAGCGCGTTGATGACTGGCGCGTCGACCCAGGCCTTGTTGCGGCGTCTGGCGACTCTGGAACAGCAGGGTGCGGAGGCCCTGTTCGGCGAACCGGCATTGCAACTGGAGGACCTGCTGCGGCCGGAGGTCGACGGCCGGGGTCGCATCCACCTGCTCGACGCCAGTCGCCTGGTGCACGAGGCGCCCAAGGTCTACGCGACCTTCCTGTTATGGCTGCTGGCTGAATTGTTCGAGCAGTTGCCCGAGCGCGGCGATGCCGACAAACCGGTGCTGGCCTTGTTCTTCGACGAAGCCCACCTGTTGTTCAACGGCACCCCCAGAGCGTTGCAGGATCGTCTCGAGCAAGTGGTGCGGCTGATTCGTTCGAAAGGTGTCGGTGTGTACTTCGTGACCCAATCGCCGGGGGACCTGCCCGATGCCGTACTGGCTCAGTTGGGTCTACGCATCCAGCATGGCCTGCGGGCGTTCACCGCCAAGGAACAGAAGTCGTTGCGAGCCGTTGCCGATGGTTTTCGCCCCAATCCGGCCTTCGACACCCTGGCGGTGTTGACCGAACTGGGCATTGGCGAGGCACTGGTCGGCACGCTGGAGGAAAAGGGGACGCCGGCGATGGTCCAGCGAGTGCTGGTGGCACCGCCTCAGTCGCGCATCGGGCCATTGAGCGCAACTGAGCGCAGCGCGCTGATCGCATCCTCGTCATTGGCCGGGCGCTATGACAAGCCGGTTGATCGTGAGTCAGCCTATGAAATGCTGACCCAGCGCAAGGGCGAGCCGGCGGAGCCGGCGCCGGTGCCCAAGGTGGACGAGGAGAGCCTTGCCGACAAGGCAGGGGACTTCCTGCAGAGCGCAGCGGGGCAGGCAATCAAGTCGGCGGTGCGCCAGGCGGCGAACCAGTTGGGGCGGCAGTTGGTGCGGGGTTTGATGGGGTCGCTGTTGGGGAACAAGAAGCGTTAGCGAATACGCTCACCAGGACAAGCGCTATCAGGCTAATGCCGGTCAGTTAAGCAATTGGGGGCCGCTTCGCGGCCCTTCGCGGGCAAGCCCGCTCCCACAAAGATCGCGCATTTCCTGAACTCAGCGCAAAACTTGTAGGAGCGGGCTTGCCCGCGAAGGGCTGCAGAGCAGCCCCCATCTGACAGGATCAGTCAGGCCAACGCTTTAGAGGCCAGCCAGAACAGTCCGGCGGCCAAGCCCATCGAAGCAGGCAGGGTCAGCACCCACGCCAGCAGGATGGTCTTCACCGTGCCGCCTTGCAGGCCGCTCTTGTTGGCGACCATGGTGCCGGCCACGCCGGACGACAGCACGTGGGTGGTCGATACCGGCAAGCTGAACACGTTGGCCATGCCGATGGCACAGGCCGCAGTGATCTGTGCAGACATGCCCTGGGCATAGGTCATGCCCTGCTTGCCGATCTTCTCGCCAACGGTCAGGACCACGCGCTTCCAGCCAACCATGGTGCCCAGGCCCAGGGCCAGGGCAACGGCCACGATCACCCAGAATGGTGCATATTCGGTGGTGGCGGTGAGGTCCTTGCGCAGTTTTTCCAGGTCGGATTTCTCACGGGCGTCCAGGCCAGGCAGCTTGCCGACCTTTTTCGCGGTGTCGTCCAGGCACAGCAGGTAGCGACGTACTTCCACGCGCTTGTCGGCGCTGAGGGCGTGGTAGTCGGTCACGCCCTTGAGCGAGGACTGCAGCGCGGCGATGGTCGGTTCGGTCTGTTGCGGGTTGCAGCTGAACTGCTCCGGCAGGTCGCTGGACTTGGCCTTGCCCAAGGCCAGGAATTCGCCCAGCGTCGCTTCGTTGCGCTGATAGAACTGACTCATGTGCAGGGTCGCATCGCGGGTGCGTTCGATCTGGTAGGTCGTGCTGTTGAGGTCGAGCACGAACTTGGCCGGAACGATGCCGATCAGGACCAGCATGATCAGACCGATACCTTTCTGACCGTCGTTGGAACCGTGTACGAAGCTCACGCCCATCGCCGAAATCACCAGGACCAGGCGGTTCCAGAAGGGGGGATGCTTCTTGTCGTCGAGCTTGCGACGCTGTTCCGGCGTCTTGTGCATCTTCGACAGCGGACGCCACCATTTCAACCCGATCAGCACCAGCGCCGCGACGGCGAAGCCGGCCATCGGCGAGACCACCAGCGACATGGCGATGTCGATCGCCTTCTGCCAGTTGACCCCATCACCCAGCGGGATGTCGTTGATCAGAGCGTTGGCCAGGCCCACGCCAAGGATCGACCCGATCAAGGTGTGCGAGCTGGAGGCGGGGATGCCGAAGTACCAGGTGCCCAGGTTCCAGGTGATGGCCGCAGCCAGCAACGAGAACACCATGGCCAGGCCATGGCCGGTGTTCACGTTGATCAGCAGTTCGACCGGCAGCAGGTGCACGATGGCATAGGCCACCCCCACACCGCCGAGCAGAACGCCAAGGAAGTTGAACACCCCGGAGAAGAACACGGCCAGGTGCGGTGGCATGGCTTTGGTATAGATGACGGTGGCTACCGCGTTGGCGGTGTCATGAAAGCCATTGATGAACTCGAATGCGAGCACGAAGGTCAGGGCGAGTAGCAGGCTCACCAACACCCAGGCATCCAGTCCGCTGAATAAATCGATCATGAAGGTTGTCTGGCGGTCATAGGGGGGCCGGATTATGCCAGAAAACCTTGGCAATCGATGCACCCGCAGCTGACCGATGGCCCTGCCGCGGACCGTTCGATACCCCCGTTCAGCGAAGCGGGGAGACCGACATTTCTATTGAATTTCGGCAAACGTCTGAGAAAATCTGGAAAAACTTAAGGCTTCGGTGTGGGTTGCCTAATTCAAACGGTTGTATGAAATTTGTGTAATTCCATTTCATCTTCAGCCTGGCAGCGATAATCCGCCCGCATCGAGCGATGCGGGCGCAGAGTGCCGGATGGCTCAGGCGTCGTCGCCGCGCAGCTCTTTTTCCATTTTTTCCAGTTCTTCGTTGAAAGCCTGGTCACGGATGCTGGCGCGTTTGCGCCACGGTTTACGCTCTGGATCCGGTTGAGCGGCATAGGTGGTGACTTCACCACCATAAACTTCCTTGTAACGTTCAGCCTGGCGCTCGAGTTCCGCGCGCAGTTCGTCTTTCGTCACAGTAGTACCTGATTCAAGTTGTAGGGTCGTTCGCCCGACGTGCGCACGAAAGTGCCAAAATGGTATTGCACCATCGGCAGTGCAGCGTTCAGTCAGGCGCGGGCGATTATAGCAATCGACAAAACGCCCCGGCGGGATCTTTACCGACTATTGACCGGGGGGGACGATAATGCTTGAGGATAAACAACGCATCCTGCTATCGCTAACCAGTTTGAAAGGGGCGAACTCGGAAAGTTCGCCAATGCGCAGGCACAAATAAAACGGCCCCGCACAAGGCGAGGCCGTTGCCTGGGGACTTCTACGGTGGGTACCTGACCAGTCTCTCCAAAGAAGCCACATGTGGCATGAGCAAGGTATAAGCAAATGTGGCAGCGGTCAATTGCGATTATCGGCCGTTCGTTCGATAATCGCACGAACCAGCGTTATTTTTGAGGTGACCGATGAACGACGAAACCCAGGTCGTCGAGACTGCCAGCAGCGAGCCAGAACGCGCCGCTGTCCCAGCCCTGGCGCCACCGATCGTGGCCTCGCCGGCCAAGCGCATCCAGGCGTTTACCGGCGACCCGGACTTCATGACCTCCCTGGCCAGGGGGCTGGCGGTCATCCAGGCCTTCCAGGAGCGCAAGCGGCACCTCACCATCGCCCAGATCAGCCACCGAACTGAAATTCCTCGCGCGGCCGTGCGGCGCTGTCTGCATACCCTCATCAAGTTGGGCTATGCCACCACCGACGGACGCACCTATTCATTGCTGCCCAAGGTCCTCACGTTGGGTCACGCCTACCTGTCGTCGACGCCCTTGGCGGTGTCCGCTCAGCCGTATCTGGACCGCATCAGCGACAAGTTGCACGAAGCCGCCAACATGGCCACGTTGGAGGGCGACGACATTCTATATATCGCCCGTTCGGCGACCGTGGAGCGCTTGATCTCGGTCGACCTTTCTGTGGGGGGGCGGTTGCCGGCGTATTGCACTTCCATGGGGCGGATTCTGCTGGCGGCGCTGGATGACACCAGTTTGCGCGAGTACCTGGATCGGGCCGACCTCAAGGCGCGTACCAGTCGTACGTTGCACGACGCCGAATCGTTGTTCGCCTGCATCCAGCAAGTCCGGGCGCAGGGCTGGTGCGTGGTGGACCAGGAACTCGAGCAAGGCCTGCGGTCGATCGCGGTGCCGATCTATGATGCTTCCGGCCAGGTGCTCGCGGCCCTCAATGTCAGCACTCACGTCGGACGGGTGAGCCGCAGCGAGTTGGAACAGCGCTTCTTGCCGATTCTCCTGGCAGCGAGCCGTGATCTGTGCCATCAGTTGTTCGGCTGAACCTGCGCACAGGAATGCCGGTCGGCCCCGTTTTGGACCCCGACGCGCTATTCCTGTGCGATAAACGCACAGTGTCGTGCTTGGCGAATTGCGCGTAAACCTGCCGCTGATTAATGTCTTCTGCAGCGGTCGGCCAAGCCGACCGGACAAGAAAAACATCAGAGGCACATAGCATGATTACTGTCCCCCGCCTGCCACGGCCGCACCCGTGCGCAGACCTGTTGTATCCAGGCTGACCCAGGCCACTTTCCCTAGCTAACCGACCCTGCGCCTGTTGCCACGTGCAGTGACGTGCCTGTGCCCAATTTCTGGATAACAACAATGAACAAACCGCAAACGACTGTCGGCAATTGCCTCGACGTTCAAACGTTCATCAATCAGCAGCCATTGTCCGCTTATCAATGGCGGGTGGTGATCCTCTGCTTCCTCATAGTCTTCCTCGACGGCCTTGACACTGCCGCCATGGGCTTCATTGCGCCGGCCCTGTCCCAGGAGTGGGGAATCGACCGCGCCAGCCTCGGTCCGGTGATGAGCGCGGCGCTGATCGGTATGGTCTTCGGCGCCCTGGGATCCGGGCCATTGGCCGACCGGTTCGGTCGCAAGATGGTGTTGGTTGGGGCGGTGCTGGTCTTTGGCGGCTTCAGTCTCGCCTCGGCCTATGCCACCAACGTTGACCAGTTGCTGGTTCTGCGACTGCTGACTGGCCTGGGGCTGGGGGCGGGCATGCCGAATGCCACGACGTTGCTGTCGGAGTACACCCCCGAGCGCCTGAAGTCGCTGTTGGTGACCAGCATGTTCTGTGGCTTCAACCTGGGCATGGCGGGTGGCGGCTTCCTGTCGGCGAAAATGATCCCGGCCTACGGCTGGCACAGCCTCCTGGTCGTCGGTGGGGTGCTGCCGCTGGTGCTGGTAGTGGTGCTCATGGTCTGGCTGCCGGAGTCGGCCCGTTTCCTGGTGGTACGCAACCGTGGCACCGATAAGGTCCGCAAGACGCTGGCGCCCATCGCCCCCGAGGTGGTGGCCCAGGCTGCCAGCTTCAGCGTGCCGGAACAGAAAGCCGTGGCCACCCGCAACGTCTTCGCGGTGATCTTCTCCGGCACCTATGGCTTGGGCACCGTGCTGTTGTGGCTGACCTATTTCATGGGTCTGGTCATTGTCTACCTGCTCACCAGCTGGCTGCCGACGCTGATGCGCGACAGCGGCGCGAGCATGGAGCAGGCGGCGTTCATCGGAGCATTGTTCCAGTTTGGCGGGGTGCTCAGTGCCGTGGCTGTCGGCTGGGCCATGGACCGCTACAACCCGCACAAGGTCATCGGCATCTTCTACCTGCTGGCCGGGATCTTCGCCTACGCCGTGGGTCAAAGCCTGGGCAACATCACCTTGCTCGCCACCCTGGTGCTGATCGCCGGCATGTGCGTCAACGGTGCGCAGTCAGCCATGCCTTCGCTGGCCGCACGTTTCTACCCGACCCAAGGGCGTGCCACCGGTGTCTCGTGGATGCTGGGTATCGGGCGTTTCGGCGCCATCCTTGGCGCTTGGAGTGGTGCGACCCTGCTGGGCCTGGGTTGGAACTTCGAGCAGGTGCTGACCGCCTTGCTGGTGCCAGCGGCGCTGGCCGCCGTAGGCGTGATCATCAAGGGCTTGGTCAGCCACGCTGACGCCACCTGAGGGAATGACATCGACCTGTCGCCGAGTTTCCGGTGACAGGTCGATGGAGGTCGTTAGGGGCGCAATAATTAGTTCGATAATCGCACATATAGTCGATTATCGGATTGTTCAGTCCAGGTACTCTCCTTAATCTGGATTCCACGTAGAACCCTGACCAGGAATCGAAACCCATACCGCCGCGGCCCACGGCCATGTGGCAGGAGAAGTCTGATGCGCGACGTATTCATCTGTGATGCCATCCGTACCCCTATCGGTCGCTTCGGCGGCGCCTTGGCTGGCGTACGCGCCGACGACCTGGCAGCGGTGCCGCTCAAGGCGCTGATCGAGCGCAACCCGCAGGTGGCCTGGGACCAGCTCGACGAAGTGTTCTTCGGTTGCGCCAACCAGGCCGGCGAAGACAACCGCAACGTAGCGCGCATGGCGCTGCTGCTGGCGGGCCTGCCGGATACGGTGCCGGGCGTGACCCTCAACCGCCTGTGCGCCTCGGGTATGGATGCCGTCGGGACTGCCTTCCGCGCCATCGCCAGCGGCGAGATGGAGCTGGCGATCGCCGGTGGCGTCGAGTCGATGTCCCGTGCGCCGTTCGTGATGGGCAAGGCCGAAAGCGGCTACTCGCGCAACATGAAGCTGGAAGACACGACCATCGGCTGGCGCCTGATCAACCCGCTGATGAAGAAGCAGTATGGCGTCGACTCGATGCCTGAAACCGCGGACAACGTAGCCGACGATTACCAGGTCTCGCGCGCCGACCAGGACGCCTTCGCTCTGCGCAGCCAGCAGAAAGCTGCCGCGGCCCAGGCTGCAGGCTTCTTCGATGAAGAAATCGTGCCGGTACGCATCGTCCACAAGAAGGGCGAGACCGTGGTCGAGCGCGACGAGCACCTGCGTCCCGACACCACCCTGGAGGCACTGACCAAGCTCAAACCGGTCAACGGCCCTGACAAGACCGTCACCGCCGGCAACGCCTCGGGGGTCAACGACGGTGCTGCCGCGTTGATCCTGGCGTCGGCCGATGCGGTGAAGAAACACGGACTGACCGCGCGTGCCCGGGTGCTGGGCATGGCCAGTGCCGGCGTGGCGCCGCGCGTCATGGGTATCGGCCCGGTGCCGGCGGTGCGCAAGCTGACCGAACGCCTGGGCGTGGCGGTGGCCGACTTCGATGTCATCGAGCTCAACGAAGCCTTTGCCAGCCAAGGCTTGGCCGTGCTGCGCGAGCTGGGAGTCGCCGACGATGCACCGCAGGTCAACCCCAACGGCGGCGCGATCGCCCTGGGCCATCCGCTGGGCATGAGCGGCGCACGCCTGGTGCTCACCGCGCTTCACCAGTTGGAAAAGAGCGGCGGGCGCAAAGGCCTGGCGACCATGTGTGTGGGTGTCGGCCAAGGGCTGGCACTGGCGATCGAGCGCGTTTGACGTTTATCGGATCCGGGGCAGGCCAGTCGGGATCGATGGGGAACCACGCAACCCCGTCGATCAAGGTTGGCCTGCGCTGGGTTTGATAACTTCGACTGAAGGCCAATTGCCTGTCCTAAAGCGGAACGAGTGTGTTACTAGGTATGTCTAGACTTACCTACGACCCTCCAGGAGTACAACCGCCATGACTTCAACTTATTACACCGGAGAAGAGCGCAGTAAGCGCATCTTCGCCATCGTCGGTGCTTCTTCAGGCAACCTGGTGGAGTGGTTCGACTTCTACGTCTACGCCTTCTGCGCAATCTATTTCGCCCCTGCGTTCTTCCCCTCCGATGATCCTACCGTGCAATTGCTCAACACCGCTGGCGTGTTCGCTGCCGGTTTTCTGATGCGCCCGATCGGTGGCTGGATCTTCGGCCGTCTGGCCGACCGCCATGGCCGCAAGAACTCCCTGATGATCTCGGTGCTGATGATGTGCTTCGGCTCGCTGATGATCGCCTGTCTGCCCACCTACGCGACCCTCGGGGCGCTGGCACCGGCACTGTTGCTGCTTGCCCGCCTGATCCAAGGCCTCTCGGTGGGCGGTGAGTACGGCACCACCGCGACCTACATGAGTGAAGTGGCGTTGCGGGGCCAGCGTGGCTTCTTCGCCTCGTTCCAGTACGTGACGCTGATCGGCGGCCAGCTGTTGGCAGTGCTGGTGGTGGTGATCCTGCAACAATTGCTGACCGAGGACGAACTGCGTGCCTGGGGCTGGCGGATCCCGTTCGTGGTCGGCGCCATCGCCGCACTGATCTCGCTGATGCTGCGCCGTTCGCTGCACGAGACCAGCAGCGCAGAAACCCGCAAGGACAAGGACGCCGGCAGCATCAAAGGGCTGTTCCGCAATCACGCGGCAGCGTTCATCACCGTGCTTGGCTACACCGCCGGTGGTTCGCTGATCTTCTATACCTTCACCACCTACATGCAGAAATACCTGGTCAACACCGCTGGCATGACCGCGAAGAACGCCAGCTTCGTGATGACTGGCGCCTTGTTCCTGTACATGGTCATGCAACCGTTCTTCGGCATGCTCTCCGACCGAATCGGTCGACGTAACTCCATGTTGCTGTTCGGCGCCCTGGGCACGATCTTCACCGTGCCGCTGCTGATGGCGCTGAAGACCGTGAGCAGCCCGTTCATGGCATTCGTGCTGGTGACCTTGGCACTGTGCATCGTCAGTTTCTATACCTCGATCAGTGGTCTGGTGAAGGCCGAAATGTTCCCGCCGCAAGTTCGCGCCCTGGGCGTGGGCCTGGCCTACGCCATCGCCAACGCGATGTTCGGCGGCTCCGCCGAATACGTGGCGTTGGGCCTGAAGACCCTGGGCATGGAAAACACTTTCTACTGGTACGTGACCGCGATGATGGCGATCGCCTTCTTGTTCAGCCTGCGTCTGCCGAAGCAGGCCGCGTACCTGCACCACGATGACTAAGGATCTTGCATGAGCAATCAATTGTTCGATGCCTACTTCACCGCGCCGGCCATGCGCGAGGTTTTCTGCGACCGGGGTCGCCTGCAGGGCATGCTCGACTTCGAGGCCGCCCTGGCCCGTGCCGAGGCCTCGGTTGGCCTGGTGCCGCACGGCGCGGTGGCGGCCATCGAGGCAGCCTGCCACGCCGAGCGCTATGACGTGGCCGCCCTGGCCGACGCCATCGCCACGGCAGGCAACTCGGCGATCCCGTTGGTCAAGGCGTTGGGCAAGGTGATTGCCAGTGGTGTACCCGAGGCCGAACGCTATGTTCACCTGGGCGCCACCAGCCAGGATGCGATGGACAGTGGCTTGATCCTGCAGGTGCGCGCTGCCTTGGACCTGCTCGAAGC
Organism: Pseudomonas putida; assembly: GCF_004357765.1. GTDB lineage: Bacteria > Pseudomonadota > Gammaproteobacteria > Pseudomonadales > Pseudomonadaceae > Aquipseudomonas > Aquipseudomonas putida_U. Next base: position 289,407 of record NZ_SMTE01000010.1, read on the forward strand.
CGACCTGGGTAAGCTGGCCGACAGCCTGGCCCAGCAGGCCTTGCAACATGCCGACACGCCACTGGTGGGGCGCACCTGGCTGCAGCATGCCACGCCAGTGACCCTGGGCATGAAGCTCGCCGGAGTGCTCGGCGCGCTGACGCGCCATCGTCAGCGCCTCAAGGAGCTGCGTCCACGCTTGCTGGTGCTGCAGTTCGGCGGTGCTTCGGGCAGCCTTGCCGCCCTGGGCTCCAAGGCGTTGCCGGTGGCCGAAGCGTTGGCCGAGCAATTGGAACTCGCTTTGCCCGAGCAACCCTGGCACACCCAACGTGACCGCCTGGTGGAATTCGCTTCGGTGCTGGGGCTGGTGGCCGGTACCCTGGGCAAGTTCGGTCGTGACCTCAGCCTGCTGATGCAGACCGAGGCCGGCGAGGTGTTCGAGCCATCGGCGCCAGGCAAGGGCGGTTCCTCGACCATGCCGCACAAGCGCAATCCGGTCGGTGCCGCGGTACTGATCGGCGCCGCTACCCGGATCCCTGGCCTGTTGTCGACGCTGTACAGTGCCATGCCCCAGGAGCACGAGCGTAGCCTTGGCCTGTGGCATGCCGAATGGGAAACCCTGCCGGAAATCTGCTGCCTGGTCTCCGGCGCACTGCGTCAGGCCCAGGTGATCGCCGACGGCATGCAAGTCGATGCCGCGCGCATGCGCAGCAATCTTGAGTTGACCCAAGGCCTGGTGCTGGCCGAGGCGGTGAGCATCGTGCTGGCCCAACGCCTGGGCCGCGACCATGCTCATCATCTGCTGGAGCAGTGCTGCCAGCGGGCCGTGGCCGAACAGCGGCATCTGCGCGCCGTGCTCGGCGATGATCCGCAGGTCAGCGCCGAACTGACCGCCGAAGAACTCGATCGCTTGCTCGATCCCGCCCATTACCTGGGCCAGGCCCGCGTCTGGGTGGCGCGGGCGGTGGCCGAACATCAACGCTTCACTGCCTGAAGGAGACCGCTGTGGCGCACTTGCAACTGGCCGATGGCGTACTGAATTACCAGATCGAGGGCCCGGCCGATGCCCCGGTCCTGGTCCTGTCCAACTCGCTCGGCACCGACCTGGGCATGTGGGACGAACAGATCCCACTGTGGAGCCAGCATTTCCGTGTGCTGCGCTACGACACCCGTGGTCATGGCGATTCGCTGGTCAGCGAGGGTTTCTACACCATCGAACAGCTTGGCCATGACGTGCTGGCGCTGCTCGATGCACTGGACATCGCCAAGGCTCACTTCGTCGGCCTGTCGATGGGCGGCCTGATCGGCCAGTGGCTGGCCATCAACGCCGGCGAGCGCCTGCACAGCGTGACCCTGTGCAACACCGCCGCCAAGATCGCCAACGACGAGGTGTGGAACACCCGCATCGACACCGTGCTCAAGGGTGGTCAGCAGGCCATGGTCGATCTGCGCGATGCCTCCATCGCCCGTTGGTTCACCCCAGGCTTCGCCCAAGCGCAGCCCGAGCAGGCCCAGCGCATCTGCCAGATGCTCGCGCAGACCAGCCCGCAAGGTTACGCCGCCAACTGCGCCGCGGTGCGCGATGCCGATTTCCGTGAGCAACTGGGCCGTATCCAGGTGCCTGCGCTGATCGTCGCCGGTACCGAGGACGTGGTCACCACGCCGGAACATGGGCGCTTCATGCAAAACGCCATCGCCGGCGCCGAGTATGTCGATTTCCCGGCCGCGCACCTGTCCAACGTCGAGATCGGCGAGGCGTTCAGCCGCCGCGTGCTCGACTTCCTGCTGGCCCACTGAGGAGCGCTCCCGTGGACGAGAAACAACGTTACGACGCCGGTATGCAAGTCCGCCGCGCAGTGCTCGGCGATGCCCACGTGGACCGCAGCCTGGAGAAACTCAACGACTTCAACGGCGAGTTCCAGGAAATGATCACCCGCCACGCGTGGGGTGACATCTGGACCCGTCCGGGCCTGCCCCGGCACACCCGTAGCCTGATCACCATTGCCATGCTGATCGGCATGAACCGCAACGAAGAGCTCAAGCTGCACCTGCGCGCCGCCGCCAACAATGGCGTGACCCGCGAGGAAATCAAGGAAGTGCTGATGCAGAGCGCGATCTATTGTGGCATCCCTGCGGCCAATGCCACCTTCCACCTGGCCGAATCGGTCTGGGATGAACTGGGCGTGGAGTCGCGTCAGTCCTGAGCAAGGATGCGTGACTGCTGACCTCATCGCCGGCTTGCCGGCGATGAGGTCGATACTGGTCACACCGTCGCTTTTTTCTGCCGAATCCCTACCGGCCCCGCCTTGGCCTCCACGGCCTGCTTCAACTGCCCGCACAGCCCCAACATGAACGCCGCCTCGGCGACCACGAACAGCGGGCCGATGATCAGTCCACTGACGTCATCGACGAATGCCGGCTTGCGGCCTTCGTAATAGTGACCGACGAACTGGATGATCCAACCCAGCACGAACGCGCCCAATCCCGCGCTAAGCCACAGCCCGGTTGCCTGTATCGCCAGTGTCTGGCCCAGCCACAGGCACAAGCCCAACAGCAGGCCCATGACCAGCCCGAAGCGCAGGTCCAGACGCAGGTAGAAACCTACCGAGGCCGCCGCCGCCAGCAGGGCAGGTGAAAACCAGACCCCGACCAGATCCCACCCCGGACGCGATAGCAGAATGGTCACGGCGACCACGATCAATGGAATGCCGACGAAATGGGTGGCGATATTGCGTGGATCGCGGTGGTAGTTGGCGTATTGGCTCAGGTGCTCGACGAGGGTTTTCATGGATGGACCTCCCTGGGTGCGCAGGTACCCCTATAGCTGAGGATAGCCGCCGGCTACCACCATCATCAGTTCAGCGAATGACGGCGGTCGACGGCGGTGTATCCAGCTTATCCCTCGCAGCGGCCACCCGCCTCACAGCAGGTTCAGCGGATAGTTCAGGATCAAGCGGTTCTCGTCGAACTCATTGGTGCTGAAGTCCCGGCGAATGGTGGAGTTGCGCCACTTCACCGACAGGTCCTTGAACGTCCCCGATTGCACCACGTACGCCAGCTCGGTCTCGCGGGCCCACTCTTTGCCGTCGTCGACACCGCCAGCGGTGACCTCGTCGCCCTTGATGTAGCGATTCATCAAGGTCAGGCCGGGAACGCCGACGGTGGCGAAGTTGAAGTCGTAGCGGACTTGCCAGGAACGCTCCTTGGCATTGTCGAAGCTCGCGTTGTAGCTGTCGTTGGCCAATGTCCCGCCGCTGGTTCCGTTGACCCGCATCCAGGCATCGTCACCGCTGACCTTCTGCAGGCCGATATAGAACGTATGACCCTGGTAGCGCGCTGAGAGCAGCGCAGAGGCGGTACGGTTGTCGAGGTCGCCAGCGCGCTTGGCGCCGTCCTCCTTGCCAGTGAAGTAACCGAGGTTGGCGCCTAAGGTCCAGTCGCCCAGAGGCTGGCTGTGCACCAGGTTGACGTACTGCTGGCGGTAGATGTCCTTGAGTTGGGCATCCCACAGGCCAATCATCGTGCGCTTGTCGTTGAACGTGTACTCGCCGCCGGCGAAGTTGAAGCGGTCGGAAGTGAAGGCGGTGCGGCCGTTGAGCGACATGTCTTCCATGCTCGCATCGTTGCGCGGGCTGTTGCCGCGGAACTGACCCGCATACAGCGCCAGGCCGTCGATTTCGCGCGAGGTGATCTGGCCACCTCGGAAGGTTTGCGGCAGCGAGCGGCCGTCGTCCGAACGCAGGATGGGCAGTACGGGCATCCATTCGCCGACTTTCAGTTCAGTCTGCGACAGTTTGGCTTTGAGGGCTACGCCCAGACGACCGAAATCGTCGGCGGGGCGACCGTCGTCATGAACCGGCAGCAGGTGGGTATTGGTGGTGCCTCGACCGCCGTCGAGCTTGACTGAGTACAGGCCCAGCACGTCGACGCCGAAACCGACGGTGCCTTGGGTGAAGCCGGAGCGAGCGTCGAGGATGAAGCTCTGGGTCCATTCCTCGGCTTTGCCCTGGGAATGGGCCGGGTCGACGAAGTTGCGGTTGATGTAGAAGTTACGCAGGTTGAGGGTGGCCTTGCCGTCCTCCAGGAAGCCGTTTTCGGCGGCGAAGGCGGGGAGGGTGCAGGTAACGGCCAACAGGCCGGGCAGCAGCTGGCGTGCGGGTGCGAAAGTGCTCATCGGTGATGAATCTCTTGTTTTTATTGGAGAAACTGGGTGTTGCGCAGGGGGATGGTGCGGGGAAGGAAGGGGGGAGGCAATTCGTCGCAAGCGGTTTTGGGCGGTAATCGAACGGAGATGTTCTGGTTGGTTAATCAACTTTGGGTCGGGGGCTTGGCATTGGCATTGGAACTGGGAACGGTCCATTTTGTGTAGCGGCGCTACTGGCCCCTTCCGCCTTTACGGCGGGTCCCTTTTGTCTTGGCAAAAGGGACGCAAAACCGCCTGCTGGTATGACTCACCCACATGGGTTACAAATCAGTTCACGCACATAGGTAACAGTTTTTAACTGGCATGGTCGGTTTTT
>NZ_SMTE01000099.1 GCF_004357765.1 Pseudomonas putida
GCCCATCACTCTCATCCTTGACTCCGATCTGGCCGATTTGGCCGATCGGGCCGAGCCGGGGGCGCAATTGGAAGCGCCAGCGGTACCGCCAGGCGCGTTCAAGTGTGTCCTGGAGGAGGTCGTCGGCGCGGCTCGCGTCACGCACGAGGCCGCGCGCGTGCCGGCGCAGGCGAGGGGTGAGTGCAATCAGCCGGCTGGCCAGATCGGACATGGAAGCGCGAGCGTGGGCGGCGTGCTTACGGCTTGGCGATGTGCCAAACGTTCATGAAGCCATCGCCGGTCTGGTCACCCGGCATCTTGTCCTTGGTCCAGAGGTAGAGCGGCTTGCCGCGGTAGGCCCACTGCTTCTTGCCGTCGTCGCGCGTGATGATGGTGTAATCGCCGGACGGCTTATCGGCATCGTTGGCGGCCAGCGGCGGCCAGTTGTCGGCGCACTTGCCATTGCAGGCGCTCTTGCCGGCCGTGGCGTCACGGTCGAACGTGTAAAGCGCCATGCCGTGCTCATCCGTGAGCGTGCCGTTGGTCACCTTAACAGCCGACGGCGTCGACGACGCCCCCATGCCCATGCCGCTGCAGCCTGCCAAACCGAATGCAGCGAGCAGCGCGGCGCCGGCCAACGCGGCGCGCGGATTGAACAACTTCTG
>NZ_SMTE01000100.1 GCF_004357765.1 Pseudomonas putida
CGACGAACCCGGTCGCTTGGCTGACACCATTGCCGCACATCTGCCGATCAAGCTCGAGCAGAAGCAGAAGATTCTCGAGATGTTCAACGTGACCGAACGTCTGGAGAGCCTGCTGTCGCAGCTGGAAGGCGAGATCGACATCCTGCAGGTGGAAAAGCGCATCCGTGGCCGCGTCAAGCGCCAGATGGAGAAGAGCCAGCGCGAGTACTACCTGAACGAGCAGGTCAAGGCCATCCAGAAGGAGCTGGGCGAAGGCGAGGAAGGCGCCGATCTCGAAGAGCTGGACAAGAAGATCAAGGCCGCCCGCATGCCGAAGGAGGCCAAGAAGAAGGCCGAGTCCGAGTTCAAGAAGCTCAAGCTGATGTCGCCGATGTCGGCCGAGGCGACGGTCGTGCGCAACTATCTCGACACGTTGGTGGGTCTGCCGTGGCGCAAGAAGAGCAAGGTCAACAACGACCTGTCGAACGCCGAGCAGGTGCTGGATCAAGACCACTACGGTTTGGAAAAGGTCAAGGAACGTATCCTTGAGTATCTCGCCGTGCAACAGCGCGTCGACAAGCTCAAAGCGCCGATCCTGTGCCTCGTGGGGCCGCCGGGTGTTGGCAAGACCTCGCTCGGGCAGTCGGTGGCGCGTGCAACGAAC
>NZ_SMTE01000101.1 GCF_004357765.1 Pseudomonas putida
ATTAGATTGTATATTTTTTTTGGTATATTTAGATAGTAGATAGGAATATAAATTGAAATATTTTAGAGTTATAAAGATAGTTATTAAATTGTTAGTGTTGTATAAAAATATTTTTTTTAGAGTAGTTGTTAATATGAATAATAGAAATTTTGTTATAGTTATTTTTGTATATTTAATGTATTTTATGGATAGAGGAATATATAGAGTTGAATATAGTAAAATAAGAAATTGAAAGATTTTGTTGAAATTGTTTGTTTGGAAATTTTTTGAAAAGTTAATTATAGGTTTTTTTTTTTATTGGAATAATAGGGTTGTTATGTTTATTATTAAATTTGTTGAAGAGATAAAATAGAATTAAGATATATTTTTTTGATTAGAGGTTGAATTAATTATTAGAAGAAGAATTAGGTTAAAAATTAGGATATATTTTGGGAAAATAAAATTTTTATTGAAGAGAGGTAAATGAAAGGTTTTTATAAAAATTTTTGTAGAATTGAGAATGAAGTTTTTATTTTGTATATGTTAGATTATGAATTAGTAATTGTATTTAATCTTTAAAAAATTTTAATTGTTTTGAATTTTTTTTTTTTTTTGGAAAGGAATAATTATAGAAATTTTATGAATAAGATTAAATTTTA
>NZ_SMTE01000102.1 GCF_004357765.1 Pseudomonas putida
AGAACATGATCACCGGTGCCGCCCAGATGGACGGTGCAATCCTCGTGTGCTCGGCCGCTGACGGCCCGATGCCGCAAACGCGTGAGCACATCCTGCTGGCCCGTCAGGTCGGCGTGCCGTACATCGTCGTGTTCCTGAACAAGTGCGACATGGTGGACGACGCTGAGCTGCTGGAGCTGGTCGAGATGGAAGTGCGCGAACTTCTGTCGAAGTACGACTTCCCGGGCGACGACACCCCGATCATCAAGGGTTCGGCCAAGCTGGCGCTGGAAGGCGACAAGGGCGAACTGGGCGAAGTGGCCATCATGAACCTGGCCGACGCACTGGACACCTATATCCCGACGCCGGAGCGCGCTGTTGACGGCACGTTCCTGATGCCGGTGGAAGACGTGTTCTCGATCTCGGGTCGCGGTACCGTGGTGACCGGCCGTATCGAGCGCGGTGTAGTCAAGGTCGGCGAAGAGCTGGAAATCGTCGGTATCAAAGCCACGCAAAAGACGACCTGCACGGGCGTGGAAATGTTCCGCAAGCTGCTGGACCAGGGTCAAGCAGGCGACAACGTCGGTATTCTGCTGCGCGGTACGAAGCGCGAAGACGTCGAGCGCGGCCAAGTGCTGTGCAAGCCGGGTTCGATCC
>NZ_SMTE01000103.1 GCF_004357765.1 Pseudomonas putida
AAAGAGTTTATACATACAAAAACATAAAACCGAAAAGAAAAAAAAAAAAAAACAAAAGAAAAATCATAATAAGAAAAACACACTGATTAATTGATCTAACTCTCTAACAATAATCCCTAATAGAATCACCAACTGTCGCAACCTACCCTTCGGCGGGAGAACGACGCGTAACTCGCGGAATACGTATTCCACGAAAAAAATACGCGCGAAATCGCCACCAACGCTTATTCGAAAAAAACGGCGAAAAGACCAAAAAAAACGCGATCTACGAACTTTTAAATTAAAAAATTCGGAAATTATATTTACGCACGGAAAAAATATTAACACCCCACACGTCCGTCCCAAAAAACGACAGCCTTTAATCAAATATACAAATATAACTTCAATTTATTTTATTTCCCTTTTACGTTTTTATATCTTTTTATACCTTTTATATTTTTTATCTTTTTATAATCGACAAAAATATTTCCCTTACTCCTACGTATTCCTCAATTATAATAAAAAAATCAGACCTACGTAATATTTTCAAAAGAAACGAATCATATAATTCTTTTTACTTAAAAGAAAATCATTTAAAACGTTAAACCTTAAAAAATAATCCATTTTACTTAATAAAAAATTGAAATAACAAACT
>NZ_SMTE01000104.1 GCF_004357765.1 Pseudomonas putida
GGTGAGCATTTTGAAAAATAGCGTTGAATGTCTTACGCTTACACTAGTATGAGACGCGAGAGCACGGCGCTGTATCGGAATTTGGGAATAATAAAAAAAAATAAAAAACTTTCAAAAAATTTTATCCAATTAAAATTTTAAAAATAACTAAAATAAACTTAAAAATTCAATTATTAAAATTAAATAAATAAACAATTTAATTAAATTAATCAAATAATATCAAAAAAATAAAATACTAACTCCCATTTCTTATTTATTATTAAATTAACCAATCAACTTACTTTATTATCAAACATTTCTTTTTAATTTCAAAAATTTTCCAAAAAAAATTTAAATCTATTTTTATATACGAATCAATCCTACTACTTCTAATCCTAAAATTTCTACGCTTAAAAAAAAAAATCTAAAACATATTAATAAAAAAAAAAACATTTAAAAAAAAAATCATTAAAAAAATTAATCAAATTCTTTAATAAAAATTAATCTTTAAATAAATTAAAAAATATTCCATATTAATAACAAAATAAAAAAAAAAACTAAAAAATAAAAAAATATAAAATTTAGTTTTTTTTGAAAAGTGCAATAAATATATCTGACAATTAATAAAATAGTTTAAGTAAGTATCTTTAAT
>NZ_SMTE01000105.1 GCF_004357765.1 Pseudomonas putida
ACCCTAACCCAATAAAACAATCCCAATTCATTAAACCTTTCAATACAATAAAATAAAAAACCCCAAAAACTCCATATTCTAAAAACCCAAACAATATAATTAAAAAAATCCTCCTCTATCTATTATAAATCAAAAACTCCCCCCCCTTCTTCAAACTCCAATTCATATTTTTCATAAAAAAATCTCTAATCAACAATAAAATAAAATCCATTTTAAATCATATTTAAAAAATTCCTTAATTCAAACCAAAAAAACAATATCACTCCATCCTTATCAAACTAACTACAATCTTTTTCTATACATAAAAATCCCACCAAAACACCTTCTACTTCTAATAAACCATAAACTAAATCAAAATTATTCTCAACAAATCCATAAAATATAATCCCATTTTTTTCATCAAATCCAAATAAAAACCAAAAATCTTAAACAACCAATCCAACAAAACAACTCAAAAAATAAAAAAATATCATTAATTTCTTCATACTCATTCCAAATTCAAAATACCATTTATACAAATAAAAATCCCCCCCATCACATAATTTCTTCTTCATATAAATAAATATAAAATCTATAAAACAATTACTTAAAAATACATTTTCTAAAACAACCCTTCCTATCTAATAAAA
>NZ_SMTE01000106.1 GCF_004357765.1 Pseudomonas putida
GGAAGATATATTTATATTGTGTTAATTAAAATGTAAAAAATATAATTTGTTTTTTTTTTGATATTAATTATTTTGGTATTAAAAAAATTGTTTGTTTATATTTAAATGAATTGGATAATATTATGTGATTTTTTATTTTTGTTTTAGTGTTTTTTATTTTATTTGTTGGGATTATAGGAATTTTTTTTAGTTATAAAGGAATAGATTTTGATATATTATTAAAATGGTTAATTTCTTTTATAGATTTTTTATATAAAAATTTAAAAAATTTTGTGGATTGGTATGAATTTTTGATTAATGTAGTTTTTTTGGTGATTTTTATTTTTTTAGGAATATTTATAGTGTTTTTTTTTTATAAATTTGTTTATTTAGATTTATAAAATTTGAATTTATTAAATTTATTTGAAAAAAATGTTTTTAATAAAAAAGTTGTTGATTATTTTTAAAATGTTATATATGATTGGTTGTATAATTGTGGTTATATAGATGTTTTTTATGATATATTTTTAATTATGAGTGTAAGAAAATTAGTAAAATTTAATTATTTTTTTGATAAAAAAATAATTGATGTAATTTTGAATGGAATAGGTATTATAAGTGTTTTTATGGGAGAGGTTATCAAATATG
>NZ_SMTE01000107.1 GCF_004357765.1 Pseudomonas putida
TTTATATTGGTAAAGATTATTTTTATTTTCAAATAAAGGTAAAAGGGATAAATATAAATAAGAAAATAAAAAAATGGGTAAAAGTAATATTAAATAATTGTATAAGTATTTTTTGTGTATTGATGTATATGGTTTTTTTATTTTTGTAATTTATTTTTTTTTTTTATTATGGATAGAGTATTTTTTTTGATGAATTTTTTTTTATGTTTATGAATTTATTTTTTTTTTTTTATGTAATAAATTTTTTAAGTTATGATTAAAATATTTTTGTGTTTTTTTTGAGTGAATTTTTTTTTATGAAAAAATAGAATATTTTGTAGAAGTATTTGTTAAGGATTGTTTATATATTTTATTATTTTTTAAGGATATTTTTATGTATTATGTTAGATATTAAGGAAAATTTATTTTGGTTTTAAGGAATATTTTTTTTTTGATAAATAAATGGAAATATTATTTTATTTATTTATGGTAATGTTATTTTGATATTTGGTTTTGATTAGGAATGATTTATATAAATTAATTATTTTAATATTTATTTTATTTTTTGGGTTATTTTTTAAGTATTTGGTTTAATTTTTTAGTGGTATGAAATCAGATGTTGTAAAATTCATTTTTAATAAAAATGG
>NZ_SMTE01000108.1 GCF_004357765.1 Pseudomonas putida
GAGAATGAATTGGGAGATATTATGAAATTTTTTTAAATAGAAATAAGAAAGAGTATAAGTATGTAAATGAATTTGTTTTGATTTTTTTTTTATATTTAATGAAATTATTTAATGAATTAATGAAATGGGGGGGTAAAATAGAAATTTTATTATTTTTATTTGTTAGTAATATTTATTTATTTAAAATTTTTGAGGATGTTTTTGGATGTGTTGTTTATGTTTAATATTTTTTTATTTTATTAAAAATTATATAAAAAAAATTTTTTAGATGTTTTAATAGAAAGGATTTTTGTTTTTTGTTAATGGTGTTAGTTTTGAATTTTTTTTTTGATTTTTTAATAGTAATTTTGTTATTATTATAGTTTTTTTAGTGAATAATATAAAAGAAAATAATAGAAGAAAAATTTTTGAATAATAATTAAAAAATTTTTTTATATTTTTAGAGATAGGAGATAAAATTTATATGGATATAGTAAGTTTTGTTTGGGTTGTTTTAATGGTAGTTTTTTTATTTTTTTTTTTTCTTGTAGTATGGGGAAGAAGTGGATTATAGGGATATTTAAAATTGAGTTAAGGGATTAAAGGATTTATTTTGTTTTTTATTTGGGTTTTTTAATTTT
>NZ_SMTE01000011.1 GCF_004357765.1 Pseudomonas putida
CGCCGATGGTAGTGTGGGGTTTCCCCATGTGAGAGTAGGTCATCGTCAAGATTCATTTCGCAAAACCCCTATCTGCGCGAGCAGGTAGGGGTTTTGTCTTTGTGCGCTTATCGCCCTGGAATGCACGCATCGCCAGCACCCTTTCCGCGACATGAGGCAGCGGCTACAGGTATCATGCCTGCCTTATTCCAAGTCGAGACTGGCATGCTGAAGTTGTTGAATCTTCTGAAGGATGGCCGCTTCCATTCCGGGGAAGCCCTGGGCGCCGCCCTGGGTGTGAGCCGCAGCGCCGTTTGGAAACAGCTGCAGCACCTGGAGAGCGAGCTCAACCTGACCATTCACAAGGTGCGTGGGCGCGGTTATCAACTGGCGGCACCGCTGGTTTTGCTGGATGAGCAGGCAATTGCCGGCTTTGCAGAGGGCGAGTGCTGGCCGGTCTTCATTCATGAAACCATCGACTCGACCAATGCAGAGGGTTTGCGCCTCGCCGCCGTTGGCCAGTCGGCGCCCTTCGTTGTGCTTGCCGAGCGTCAGAGTGCTGGTCGCGGTCGGCGTGGTCGCCACTGGGTGAGCCCATTCGCGGAGAATCTCTACTACAGCCTGGTGCTTCGCATCGATGGTGGTATGCGCCAGCTCGAAGGTTTGAGCCTTGTGGTGGGGCTGGCGGTCATGCGCACGCTTCAGGCCTTCGGGCTGGAGAAGGTGGGGCTGAAGTGGCCTAATGACGTTTTGGTGGATGGGAAGAAGATCACCGGCATACTGCTGGAGTTGGTCGGAGATCCCGCCGATGTCTGCCACGTCGTCCTGGGGATCGGGATCAACGTGAATATGCAGGTCAACGACCTGGTTGATCAACAATGGACCTCGATGCGTCGCGAACTGGGCCAATCGGTCGACCGTAATCGACTGGTCGCTGTGCTCGGTGAGCAATTGCAGCGGGAAATGGCGCGCCACCGGCGCTATGGTTTTGCGGCTTTCCAGGAAGAGTGGGAGGCGTCGCACCTCTGGCAGGGGCGCAAGGTTTCGCTGATCGCAGGCACTACCACGATTGACGGTATCGCCCTCGGTGTGGATGGTCAGGGCGCGATACGCCTTGATGTCGACGGTGTGGAAAAGAGCTTCAGTGGTGGTGAGCTCAGTTTGAGGTTGCGTGATGATTCTTGAGCTCGATTGCGGTAACAGCTTCATCAAATGGCGGGTCATTCATACGGCGGAAGCCACGATGGTGGGAGGAGGCATTGTCGACTCCGATCAGGCGCTGCTAGGTGAGGTGATCGGTCTTGCCACTGCCCGGTTGACGGCTTGCCGCATCGTGAGTGTGCGCAGCGAGGAAGAGACCGCTGTTCTGTGCACCTTGATTGCCCAGGCATTCGGAGTTCAGGCGCGGGTCGCCCAGCCTGCGATACAGATGGCGGGTGTTCGTAATGGCTACGAAGACTATCAGCGCCTGGGCATGGACCGCTGGCTTGCAGTGCTGGGTGCCTACCATCTGGCAAAGGGAGCGTGCCTGGTCATTGATCTCGGGACGGCGGCCAAGGCGGACTTCGTCAGTTCTGACGGTGAGCATCTGGGTGGATACATCTGTCCTGGGATGCCGCTGATGCGCAGCCAGTTGCGCACTCATACTCGGCGTATTCGCTATGACGATGCGTCCGCCGAGCGCGCCCTGACCAGCCTGCAGCCTGGGCGTTCCACCGTCGAAGCGGTCGAGCGTGGTTGTGTGCTGATGCTTCAAGGGTTCGCGCGCACGCAGCTCGAGCAGGCGCGCGCGCAGTGGGGTGATGACTTCACTGTGTTCTTGACCGGTGGCGATGCGCCGCTGGTACGCGACGCCGTGCCCATGGCGCGTGTCGTACCCGATCTGGTATTCGTTGGTCTGGCAATGGCCTGTCCGTTGGATTGAGGTGACTATGCGTTGGTTGTTTCTGCTGTTGCTGGTGCTCAACGTCTTCTATTACGTCTGGCACCAACAGGAAGCCCCGCTGAAGGTCAAGGAAGTCGCACCTTTGTCGTTGTACAAGGGTAATCAGCAGGAAATTCGGCTGCTGCGCGAAACGGGGGCGTCGGCGCCGGCTCGGCGCCGGGATGAATGTCTGGTGATCGGTGGCGTGGGTAGCCAGGAGCAGTTGGATGCACTGCGTCAGCGCCTGCTCAGCCTCGATATCGAAGCCGAACCGGTCGCGGGGCAGTTACCTGGTGCTGATGGTCGCTGGCTGAAGATTGCCCCGCAAAGCGAGCGTTTGCTGGAGCCCTCGGTCATCGCAGGTCTTTCCAAGGATTTCAAAGACTTAAAACACAAAATTATTTTGTGCGAGGGTATTGCAACTGGCGAATAGCTTGATAGAATGGCGCCCGCTTCACAGGGAACAGCACTTAGGTGATGGGTCTGGAAGCGGTGCAAGCGCAGCTAAGCTTCAGATTTGATTGAAAAAATTTGAAAAAGCGCTTGACACTAGGACGGCAGACAAATAGAATGCCGGCCACATCTGGAGGGATTCCCGAGCGGTCAAAGGGGACGGACTGTAAATCCGTTGCGAGAGCTTCGAAGGTTCGAATCCTTCTCCCTCCACCAGTTTTAGCGAGAGCCGCAAGCTCCGCGGGTATAGTTTAGTGGTAGAACCTCAGCCTTCCAAGCTGATGATGCGGGTTCGATTCCCGCTACCCGCTCCAAGTTTGCTGGATTTTGCACAAGTGTTTCGCTCTTGTAGCTCAGTTGGTAGAGCACACCCTTGGTAAGGGTGAGGTCAGCGGTTCAAGTCCGCTCAAGAGCTCCATATAAACAAGGCAGATATGAAAATATCTGCCTTTGTTTTATCAGCGCAAGACTATTTCTTCTGCGGAGGATTGTATCGATGGCTAAGGAAAAGTTTGATCGTTCCCTTCCCCACGTTAACGTCGGCACTATCGGCCACGTTGACCACGGTAAGACCACTCTGACCGCAGCTCTGACTCGCGTCTGCTCCGAAGTTTTCGGTTCGGCAGTCGTTGAGTTCGACAAGATCGACTCGGCTCCGGAAGAAAAAGCGCGCGGTATCACCATCAACACCGCTCACGTCGAGTACAACTCGAACATTCGTCACTACGCTCACGTTGACTGCCCAGGTCACGCTGACTACGTGAAGAACATGATCACCGGTGCTGCCCAGATGGACGGCGCGATCCTGGTTTGCTCGGCCGCCGATGGTCCGATGCCACAAACCCGTGAGCACATCCTGCTGTCCCGTCAGGTTGGCGTTCCTTACATCGTGGTCTTCCTGAACAAGGCTGACCTGGTAGACGACGCTGAGCTGCTGGAACTGGTCGAGATGGAAGTTCGCGACCTGCTGTCCACCTACGACTTCCCAGGCGACGACACTCCGATCATCATCGGTTCGGCTCGTATGGCTCTGGAAGGCAAAGACGACAACGAAATGGGTACCAGCGCTGTCAAGAAGCTGGTTGAAACTCTGGATGCCTACATCCCTGAGCCAGTTCGTGCCGTTGACCAGCCGTTCCTGATGCCGATCGAAGACGTCTTCTCGATCTCGGGTCGTGGTACCGTTGTTACCGGTCGTATCGAGCGTGGTATCGTCCGCGTTCAGGATCCGCTGGAAATCGTTGGTCTGCGTGACACCACCACCACCACCTGCACCGGTGTTGAGATGTTCCGCAAGCTGCTGGACGAAGGTCGTGCTGGCGAGAACTGCGGCGTTCTGCTGCGTGGTACCAAGCGTGACGACGTTGAGCGTGGCCAGGTTCTGGTCAAGCCAGGTTCGGTCAAGCCGCACACCAAGTTCACCGCAGAAGTCTACGTTCTGTCGAAGGAAGAAGGCGGCCGTCACACTCCGTTCTTCAAAGGCTACCGTCCTCAGTTCTACTTCCGTACCACTGACGTGACCGGTAACTGCGAGCTGCCGGAAGGCGTTGAAATGGTAATGCCAGGTGACAACATTCAGATGACTGTCACCCTGATCAAGACCATCGCAATGGAAGACGGTCTGCGCTTCGCTATCCGTGAAGGCGGTCGTACCGTCGGCGCCGGCGTCGTAGCAAAAATTATTGAATAAGTAGTTGATTTACTTGATTGGGCCGGTATAATGGCCGGCCTGATACAGCGTTAAAGGTCAGTAGCTCAATTGGCAGAGCGACGGTCTCCAAAACCGTAGGTTGGGGGTTCGATTCCCTCCTGACCTGCCATTCACCTCGGTGTGATTGGCTTTCTTCTCACAGGATCCTCCCCGATGACTCCCAAGACTGAAGCCCAAGAAACGCGTTTTGATCTGTTCAAGTGGCTGGCTGTAGTGGCTTTGGTGGTTGTTGGTGTCGTGGGTAATCAATATTACTCCGCCTCTCCAATCCTGTATCGCGTCCTTGCACTTCTCGTCCTGGCTGCAGTCGCAGGCTTTGTTGCCTTGCAGACCGCCAAGGGTAAGTCGTTCTTTGCGCTGGCGAAGGAAGCTCGTACCGAGATCCGTAAAGTCGTGTGGCCGACCCGCCAGGAAACCACCCAGACCACGCTGATTGTTGTGGCTGTCGTGCTGGTTATGGCACTGCTGTTGTGGGGGCTTGATTCCCTGCTCGGCTGGGCGGTCTCCTTGATCGTTGGCTAAAGGTGTCCCGTGGCTAAGCGTTGGTATGTTGTGCATGCTTACTCGGGTTACGAGAAGCATGTGATGCGCTCCCTGATCGAGCGCGTCAAGCTGGCTGGCATGGAAGACGGTTTCGGCGAGATCCTGGTTCCGACCGAGGAAGTCGTCGAAATGCGCAACGGCCAGAAGCGCAAAAGTGAGCGTAAATTCTTCCCTGGCTATGTATTGGTCCAGATGGAAATGAACGAAGGGACTTGGCACTTGGTCAAGGATACCCCTCGTGTGATGGGCTTCATTGGTGGTACCGCAGATAAGCCTGCGCCAATCACCGATAAAGAGGCTGAGGCCATCCTCCGTCGCGTAGCTGACGGTAGTGACAAGCCTAAGCCGAAGACGCTGTTCGAGCCGGGTGAAGTGGTTCGAGTCATTGATGGTCCGTTTGCTGACTTCAATGGTAGTGTCGAAGAGGTTAACTATGAAAAGAGTCGCCTCCAGGTGGCGGTGCTCATTTTCGGTCGCTCTACTCCGGTAGAGCTCGAGTTCAGCCAGGTCGAAAAGGTCTAGGCGGACGAAGCATCCCATACCCCGCAGCCCTGTGTGCTGCGGGGTTTTGTCGTCACTGGGATAAAACGCAAGTCATCCGGGGAGCCATCTGGCGTTCGTACCCGATTTTGGAGTAGCTCATGGCTAAGAAGATTCAGGCTTACATCAAGCTGCAAGTAAAGGCCGGCCAGGCCAACCCAAGCCCACCCGTTGGTCCAGCACTGGGTCAACACGGTGTGAACATCATGGAATTCTGCAAGGCCTTCAACGCCCGTACTCAGGGTCAAGAGCCAGGTCTGCCGACTCCAGTCATCATCACTGTCTACAGCGACCGTAGCTTCACCTTCGAGACCAAGAGCACTCCTGCCTCGGTTCTGCTGAAGAAAGCTGCTGGCCTGGCCAGTGGTTCGGCTCGTCCGAACACCGTTAAAGTCGGTACCGTTACCCGTGCTCAGCTGGAAGATATCGCCAAGGCTAAACAGGCTGATCTGACCGCCGCTGACCTGGATGCAGCTGTACGCACCATCGCTGGCTCTGCCCGCAGCATGGGCCTGAACGTGGAGGGTGTGTAATGGCTAAGCTGACTAAGCGCCAAAAGGCTATCGCCGAGAAAATCGAAGCAGGCAAGGCCTACAACTTCGAAGAAGCCGCAACCCTGCTGGCTTCGCTCCCGGCTGCCAAGTTCGTAGAGTCCTACGACATCGCCGTTAACCTCGGTGTTGACCCGCGTAAATCCGACCAGGTCGTACGTAGCGCTACTGTGCTGCCACACGGCACTGGCAAGACCGTTCGCGTTGCTGTCTTCACTCAGGGTCCAGCTGCTGAGGCCGCTCTGGCTGCCGGCGCTGACCGTGTAGGTATGGACGATCTGGCTGCCGAAATGAAAGGCGGCGACCTGAACTATGACGTCGTCATCGCATCGCCTGATGCCATGCGCGTCGTCGGTCAGCTGGGTCAGGTTCTGGGTCCTCGTGGCCTGATGCCTAACCCGAAAGTAGGTACCGTGACCCCAGACGTAGCCGGCGCCGTCAAGAACGCCAAGGCTGGTCAGGTTCGCTACCGTACCGACAAGAACGGTATCATCCACACCTCCGTTGGCAAGGTCGGCTTCGAAGCTGGCAAGCTGAAGGAAAACGTTGAAGCCCTGATCGCTGACCTGAAGCGTATCAAGCCGGCTTCCTCGAAAGGTATCTACGTCAAGCGTGTTACCCTGAGCACCACCATGGGCCCAGGTCTGGTCATCGATCAGAGCTCGCTGAACGTGTAAGAACATGGCGGTGCGACCTGTCGCGCCGCCAGCAAAAATTGGGGTCCCTGCCTGGCGGGGGCTATCCAAGACCGTAGGCGGCGCGAGCCTTAAAAATCCAGCCCACGCAGATGGTGCTCCCGATTCGTTACCGAATCAGACACCAAAACGACATCCGGCTTCGGCCAGATGAAACGGTAGAAACCAGGAGTAAACCCGTGGCAATTAAACTCGAAGACAAGAAGGCCATCGTCGCTGAAGTCAACGAGGCTGCCAAAGTCGCTCTGTCCGCTGTCGTGGCCGATGCCCGTGGTGTGACTGTAGGCGCAATGACCGGACTCCGTAAAGAGGCCCGCGAAGCTGGCGTTTACGTACGCGTCGTACGTAACACCCTGCTCAAGCGCGCAGTTGAGGGTACTGAGTACTCGATCCTCAACGACGCGTTCAAAGGCCCGACCCTGATCGCATTCTCCAACGAACACCCGGGCGCTGCTGCCCGTCTGTTCAAAGAGTTCGCCAAGGGTCAGGACAAGTTCGAGATCAAGGCAGCTGCGTTCGACGGCAAGTTCCTTGCCGCTAACCAGATCGACGTGCTGGCAACCCTGCCAACTCGCGACGAGGCTATCGCACAGCTGATGAGCGTAATCCAAGGTGCAACCAGCAAGCTGGCCCGCACTCTGGCTGCTCTGCGCGACCAGAAAGAAGCCGCTGCTGCCTAAGGCCGCGTAGTCTCTTTCGAAATCAAACGTTTAATTTGATGGCCGCGTAGGCTGTCACCCCAATACAGGAATTCATAGTCATGTCTCTGACTAACGAGCAAATCATCGAAGCGATCGGCCAGAAAACCGTTCTGGAAATTGTTGAACTGATCAAAGCGATGGAAGAAACCTTCGGCGTTACCGCTGCTGCCGCTGTTGCTGCTGGCCCAGCTGCTGGCGCTGCTGCCGCTGCTGAAGAGCAGACCGAGTTCAACGTCGTTCTGACCGAAGCTGGCGACAAGAAAGTCAACGTGATCAAGGCCGTTCGTGAACTGACCGGTCTGGGCCTGAAAGAAGCCAAAGAGAAAGTCGACGGCGCTCCTCAGGTTATCGCTGAAGGCGTTTCGAAAGAAGCCGCTGAAGACGCGAAGAAGAAGCTGGAAGAAGCTGGCGCTAAAGTCGAGCTGAAGTAATCTCGACTTTGCGACTCCAGTCCGAGCGTTGAGCGAAGGGCTGATGGCTGGTGGCTTATGCCACCGGCCTTTTTCCGTTATTGGTGGCCGGTCAAGCCGGCCCCGATAACAAGCTGCAAGACACCCATGTGGGTGGCGCAAACCAAGGGGTTTGCACGATTTTCTGGCTGCTCCCGCCGGGAGAAGCCAAACAAGCAGGTGACCAAGCTGGGGAACGCTGATGGCTTACTCATACACTGAGAAAAAACGTATCCGCAAGGACTTTAGCAAGTTGCCGGACGTCATGGATGTGCCTTACCTCCTGGCCATCCAGCTGGATTCGTATCGCGAATTCCTGCAAGCGGGAGCATCCAAGGATCAGTTCCGCGACGTCGGCCTGCACGCGGCCTTCAAATCGGTATTCCCGATCATCAGCTACTCCGGCAATGCTGCCTTGGAGTATGTAGGCTACCGCCTGGGCGATCCCGCCTTCGATGTGAAGGAATGTGTCCTGCGTGGCGTGACCTTCGCGGTCCCACTGCGGGTCAAGGTGCGCCTGATCATCTTCGACAAGGAATCGTCGAACAAAGCGATCAAGGACATCAAAGAGCAAGAAGTCTACATGGGTGAAATCCCCCTGATGACTGAGAACGGTACCTTCGTTATCAACGGTACCGAGCGTGTTATCGTTTCCCAGCTGCACCGTTCGCCGGGTGTGTTCTTCGACCACGACCGTGGCAAGACCCACAGCTCGGGCAAGCTGCTGTACTCCGCTCGCATCATTCCGTACCGCGGTTCGTGGCTGGACTTCGAGTTCGACCCGAAAGACTGCGTGTTCGTGCGTATCGACCGTCGCCGCAAACTGCCGGCTTCGGTACTGCTGCGTGCGCTGGGCTACAGCACCGAAGAAGTCCTGAACACCTTCTACACCACCAACGTGTTCCACATCTCCGGCGAAAAACTCAGCCTGGAGCTCGTGCCTCAGCGTCTGCGTGGTGAAGTCGCGGTGATGGACATCCTTGACGGCAGCGGCAAGGTCATCGTCGAGCAGGGTCGCCGTATCACTGCGCGCCACATCAATCAGCTCGAAAAAGCCGGTGTCAACCAGCTGGACGTGCCGATGGAGTACGTGCTGGGTCGCACCACCGCCAAGGCCATCGTACATCCGGCCACTGGCGAAATCCTGGCCGAGTGCAACACCGAGCTGACCACCGAGCTGCTGATCAAGATCGCCAAGGCTCAGGTCGTCCGCATCGAGACCCTGTACACCAACGACATCGATTGCGGTCCGTTCATCTCGGATACCCTGAAGATCGACACTACCAGCAACCAGCTGGAAGCCCTGGTCGAGATCTACCGCATGATGCGTCCAGGTGAGCCGCCAACCAAGGATGCCGCCGAGACGCTGTTCAACAACCTGTTCTTCAGCGCCGAGCGTTACGATCTGTCCGCCGTTGGCCGCATGAAGTTCAACCGCCGTATCGGTCGTACCGAGATCGAAGGTTCGGGCGTGCTGAGCAAGGAAGATATCGTCGAGGTTCTGAAGACCCTGGTCGATATCCGTAACGGCAAAGGCATCGTCGACGACATCGACCACCTGGGTAACCGTCGCGTACGTTGCGTTGGCGAGATGGCCGAGAACCAGTTCCGTGTTGGCCTGGTGCGTGTAGAGCGCGCGGTCAAGGAACGTCTGTCGATGGCCGAAAGCGAAGGCCTGATGCCGCAGGACCTGATCAACGCCAAGCCGGTAGCGGCGGCGGTGAAGGAGTTCTTCGGTTCCAGCCAGCTTTCCCAGTTCATGGACCAGAACAACCCGCTCTCCGAGATCACCCACAAGCGCCGTGTTTCCGCACTCGGCCCTGGCGGTCTGACCCGTGAGCGTGCCGGCTTCGAAGTCCGTGACGTACACCCGACCCACTACGGCCGCGTGTGCCCGATCGAGACCCCTGAAGGTCCGAACATCGGTCTGATCAACTCCCTGGCGGCCTATGCCCGCACCAACCAGTACGGCTTCCTTGAAAGCCCGTATCGCGTGGTGAAGGAAGGCGTGGTCAGCGACGACATCGTGTTCCTGTCGGCGATCGAAGAGGCTGATCACGTCATCGCTCAGGCTTCGGCCGCGATGAACGAGAAGAAGCAACTGATCGACGAGCTGGTAGCTGTTCGTCACCTGAACGAATTCACCGTCAAGGCGCCGGAAGACGTCACCCTGATGGACGTTTCGCCGAAGCAGGTTGTTTCTGTCGCAGCGTCGCTGATTCCGTTCCTCGAGCACGACGACGCCAACCGTGCGTTGATGGGTTCGAACATGCAGCGTCAGGCTGTACCGACCCTGCGTGCCGACAAGCCGCTGGTAGGTACCGGCATGGAGCGCAACGTTGCCCGCGACTCCGGTGTCTGCGTGGTGGCACGCCGTGGTGGTGTGATCGACTCGGTCGATGCCAGCCGTATCGTCGTGCGCGTTGCTGACGATGAAGTCGAGACTGGCGAAGCAGGTGTGGATATCTACAACCTGACCAAGTACACCCGTTCGAACCAGAACACCTGCATCAACCAGCGTCCGCTGGTAAGCAAAGGTGACAAGGTTCAGCGTGGCGACATCATGGCCGACGGTCCGTCCACCGACATGGGTGAGCTGGCACTGGGTCAGAACATGCGCATCGCGTTCATGGCGTGGAACGGCTTCAACTTCGAAGACTCCATCTGCCTGTCCGAGCGTGTGGTCCAGGAAGACCGCTTCACCACCATCCACATCCAGGAACTGACCTGTGTGGCGCGTGACACCAAGCTTGGCCCAGAGGAAATCACTGCGGACATCCCGAACGTGGGTGAGGCCGCACTGAACAAGCTGGACGAAGCCGGTATCGTCTACGTAGGTGCCGAAGTGGGCGCTGGCGACATCCTGGTTGGCAAGGTAACGCCAAAAGGCGAAACCCAGCTGACGCCGGAAGAGAAGCTGCTGCGTGCGATCTTCGGTGAGAAGGCGAGCGACGTTAAGGACACTTCCCTGCGTGTGCCGACCGGCACCAAGGGTACCGTCATCGACGTCCAGGTCTTCACCCGTGATGGCGTCGAGCGCGATAGCCGTGCCCTGGCCATCGAGAAGATGCAGTTGGACGAGATCCGCAAGGATCTGAACGAAGAGTTCCGCATCGTCGAAGGTGCAACCTTCGAGCGTCTGCGTGCAGCCCTGAACGGCCAGGTGGTCGACGGTGGCGCGGGCCTGAAGAAAGGCACCGTGATCAACGACGAAGTCCTGAACGGTCTGGAGCACGGCCAGTGGTTCAAACTGCGCATGGCTGAAGATGCACTGAACGAGCAGCTGGAAAAGGCTCAGCAGTACATCGTCGATCGCCGTCGCCTGCTGGACGACAAGTTCGAAGACAAGAAGCGCAAGCTGCAGCAGGGCGATGACCTGGCACCTGGCGTACTGAAGATCGTCAAGGTCTACCTGGCTATCCGCCGTCGCATCCAGCCGGGTGACAAGATGGCCGGTCGTCACGGTAACAAGGGTGTGGTATCGGTGATCATGCCGGTCGAAGACATGCCGCACGACGCCAACGGTACTCCGGTCGACGTCGTACTGAACCCGCTGGGCGTACCTTCTCGTATGAACGTCGGTCAGATCCTCGAAA
Organism: Pseudomonas putida; assembly: GCF_004357765.1. GTDB lineage: Bacteria > Pseudomonadota > Gammaproteobacteria > Pseudomonadales > Pseudomonadaceae > Aquipseudomonas > Aquipseudomonas putida_U. Next base: position 11,143 of record NZ_SMTE01000011.1, read on the forward strand.
CCCACCTCGGCCTGGCGGCCAAGGGCCTGGGCGAGAAGATCGACCGTATGATCGAAGAGCAGCGCAAGGCCGCAGAACTGCGTACCTTCCTGACCGAGATCTACAACGAGATCGGTGGTCGTCAGGAGAACCTCGAAGAGTTCTCCGACGAAGAGATCCTCGCTCTGGCTCACAACCTGAAGAAAGGCGTGCCGATGGCTACTCCGGTCTTCGACGGTGCCAAGGAGCGTGAGATCAAGGCCATGCTGAAGCTGGCTGACCTGCCGGAAAGCGGCCAGATGGTGCTGTTCGATGGCCGTACCGGCAACAAGTTCGAGCGTCCTGTGACCGTTGGTTACATGTACATGCTCAAGCTGAACCACTTGGTGGACGACAAGATGCACGCGCGTTCCACTGGTTCCTACAGCCTGGTTACCCAGCAGCCGCTGGGTGGTAAGGCGCAGTTCGGTGGTCAGCGTTTCGGGGAGATGGAAGTGTGGGCGCTGGAAGCATACGGCGCGGCATACACCCTGCAAGAAATGCTCACAGTGAAGTCGGACGACGTGAACGGCCGTACCAAGATGTACAAGAACATCGTGGATGGCGATCACCGTATGGAGCCGGGCATGCCCGAGTCCTTCAACGTGTTGATCAAAGAGATCCGTTCGCTCGGTATCGATATCGATCTGGAAACCGAATAACACGTGACGCGAAGGGGAGCGGGGCAGGTAATGCCCGCTTCCTGCTCCGCCAGGAGGAAAGGCCTTGAAAGACCTACTGAATTTGCTGAAAAACCAGGGTCAAGTCGAAGAGTTCGACGCCATCCGCATCGGTCTGGCGTCGCCTGAAATGATCCGTTCGTGGTCGTTCGGTGAAGTTAAGAAGCCGGAAACCATCAACTACCGTACGTTCAAGCCTGAGCGTGACGGCCTGTTCTGCGCCAAGATCTTTGGCCCAGTCAAGGACTACGAGTGCCTGTGCGGCAAGTACAAGCGCCTGAAGCACCGCGGTGTGATCTGCGAGAAGTGCGGCGTTGAAGTTGCGCTGGCCAAGGTTCGTCGTGAGCGCATGGCGCACATCGAACTGGCTTCGCCGGTTGCCCACATCTGGTTCCTGAAGTCGCTGCCGTCCCGTATCGGCCTGCTGATGGACATGACCCTGCGTGATATCGAGCGCGTGCTCTACTTCGAGAGCTACGTCGTGATCGATCCGGGCATGACCACCCTCGAAAAGGGTCAGCTGCTCAACGACGAGCAGTACTTCGAAGCGCTGGAGGAGTTCGGTGACGACTTCGACGCCCGTATGGGTGCCGAGGCTGTTCGTGAGCTGCTGCACGCTATCGACCTGGAGCACGAGATCGGTCGCCTGCGTGAAGAAATTCCGCAGACCAACTCGGAAACCAAGATCAAGAAACTGTCCAAGCGCCTGAAGCTGATGGAAGCTTTCCAGGGTTCGGGCAACCTGCCTGAGTGGATGGTCCTGACAGTCCTGCCAGTGCTGCCGCCGGACCTGCGTCCGCTGGTTCCGCTGGATGGTGGCCGTTTCGCGACCTCCGACCTGAACGACCTGTATCGTCGGGTGATCAACCGTAACAACCGTCTGAAGCGCCTGCTCGATCTGTCGGCGCCGGACATCATCGTGCGCAACGAAAAGCGCATGCTGCAGGAAGCGGTTGACGCCCTGCTGGACAACGGCCGTCGCGGTCGCGCCATCACTGGCTCGAACAAGCGTCCGCTGAAGTCCCTGGCTGACATGATCAAAGGTAAGCAAGGTCGCTTCCGTCAGAACCTGCTCGGTAAGCGTGTGGACTACTCCGGCCGTTCGGTAATTACCGTAGGCCCGACCCTGCGCCTGCACCAGTGCGGTCTGCCGAAGAAGATGGCTCTCGAGCTGTTCAAGCCGTTCATTTTCGGCAAGCTGGAAATGCGTGGTCTGGCGACCACCATCAAGGCGGCCAAGAAGATGGTCGAGCGCGAACTGCCAGAGGTCTGGGACGTTCTCGCCGAGGTGATCCGCGAACACCCCGTCCTGCTCAACCGCGCACCGACCCTGCACCGTCTGGGTATCCAGGCGTTCGAGCCGGTCCTGATCGAAGGTAAGGCGATCCAGCTGCACCCGCTGGTCTGTGCTGCGTACAACGCCGACTTCGACGGTGACCAGATGGCCGTTCACGTGCCGCTGACCCTGGAAGCCCAGCTCGAAGCGCGCGCGCTGATGATGTCGACCAACAACATCCTGTCGCCAGCCAACGGTGAGCCGATCATCGTTCCGTCGCAGGACGTTGTACTGGGTCTGTATTACATGACCCGTGAAGCCATCAACGCCAAGGGCGAAGGTCGCGTATTCGCAGACCTGCAGGAAGTCGACCGCGTATTCCGCGCCGGCGAAGCCGCCCTGCACGCGAAAATCAAGGTTCGTATCAACGAAACCGTGAAAGATCGCGATGGCAGCGTGACCAAGAACACCCGTATCGTCGACACCACTGTCGGCCGTGCGCTGCTGTTCCAGGTTGTACCGGCAGGTCTGCCGTACGACGTGGTCAACCAGCCGATGAAGAAAAAGGCGATCTCCAAGTTGATCAACCAGTGCTACCGCGTGGTTGGTCTGAAAGAGACCGTTATCTTCGCTGACCAACTGATGTACACCGGTTTCGCCTACTCGACCATTTCCGGCGTCTCCATCGGTGTTAACGACTTCGTTATCCCGGATGAGAAAGCCCGCATCATCGGTACCGCTACCGACGAAGTGAAGGAAATCGAGAGCCAGTACGCCTCCGGCCTGGTAACCCAGGGCGAGAAGTACAACAAGGTCATCGACTTGTGGTCGAAGGCGAACGACGAAGTATCCAAGGCGATGATGGCCAACCTCTCGAAAGAGAAGGTCATCGACCGCGAAGGCAACGAAGTCGATCAAGAGTCCTTCAACTCGATGTACATGATGGCTGACTCGGGTGCGCGGGGTTCCGCAGCCCAGATCCGTCAGCTGGCCGGTATGCGTGGTCTGATGGCCAAGCCGGACGGCTCGATCATCGAGACGCCGATCACCGCGAACTTCCGTGAAGGTCTGAGCGTACTGCAGTACTTCATCTCGACCCACGGTGCTCGTAAGGGTCTGGCGGATACCGCACTGAAGACCGCGAACTCCGGTTACCTGACCCGTCGTCTGGTAGACGTGGCGCAGGATCTGGTCGTGACCGAGATCGATTGCGGCACCGACCAAGGTCTGGTAATGACCCCGCACATCGAAGGCGGCGACGTTGTAGAGCCGCTCGGTGAGCGCGTACTGGGTCGTGTCATCGCTCGCGACGTGTTCAAACCAGGCACCGAGGACGTCATCGTTCCGGCCGGTACCCTGGTCGACGAGAAGTGGGTCGAGTTCATCGAGCTGAACAGCATCGACGAAGTCGTCGTACGTTCGCCGATCAACTGCGAAACCCGCTACGGCATCTGCGCCAAGTGCTACGGTCGTGACCTGGCGCGTGGTCACCAGGTGAACATCGGTGAAGCAGTTGGCGTCATCGCTGCACAGTCGATCGGTGAGCCGGGTACCCAGCTGACCATGCGTACGTTCCACATCGGTGGTGCTGCAAGCCGTACCTCGGCTGCCGACAGCGTTCAGGTGAAGAACGGCGGTATGGTTCGTCTGCACAACCTGAAGCAGGTCGAGCGCGCCGATGGCAACCTGGTTGCCGTATCGCGTTCCGGCGAGCTGGCCATTGCCGATGAATTCGGCCGTGAGCGTGAGCGCTACAAGCTGCCTTACGGTGCGGTGATCTCGGTCAAGGAAGGTGAGAAGGTCGAAGCTGGCGCCATCGTCGCCAAGTGGGACCCACACACCCACCCGATCGTGACCGAGCTGAAAGGTACCGTGACCTTCGTGGGCATGGAAGAAAACATCACCATCAAGCGTCAGACCGACGAACTGACCGGCCTGACCAACATCGAAGTGATGGACGTCAAGGATCGCCCTGCCGCAGGCAAGGAAATCCGTCCGGCGATCAAGATGGTCGATGCCGCTGGCAAGGACCTGTACCTGCCAGGTACCGACGTACCTGCTCAGTACTTCCTGCCGGCCAACGCCCTTGTCGGTGTGGCTGACGGTGCTCAGATCGGTGTTGGTGACGTTATCGCGCGTATCCCGCAAGAAACGTCGAAGACCCGCGACATCACCGGTGGTCTGCCGCGCGTTGCCGACCTGTTCGAAGCGCGTCGTCCGAAGGAAGCCTCGATCCTGGCTGAAGTCAGCGGCACCATCGCGTTCGGCAAGGAAACCAAGGGCAAGCGTCGTCTGGTCATCACCCCGACCGACGGTAGCGATCCGTACGAAGAGCTGATTCCGAAGTGGCGCCACCTGAACGTCTTCGAAGGCGAACAGGTAAACCGCGGCGAAGTCATCTCCGACGGCCCGAGCGATCCGCACGACATCCTGCGTCTGCTGGGTGTGAGTGCGCTGGCGAAGTACATCGTCAACGAGATCCAGGACGTTTACCGTCTGCAAGGCGTGAAGATCAACGACAAGCACATCGAGACCATCCTGCGTCAGATGCTGCGCAAGGTCGAGATCTCCGAGTCGGGCGATTCCAGCTTCATCAAGGGCGACCAGATGGAACTGACCCAGGTACTGGTAGAGAACGAGCGTCTCGCCAGCGAGGACAAGTTCATCTCCAAGTTCACCCGCGTGCTGTTGGGTATCACCAAGGCCTCGCTGTCGACCGAATCGTTCATCTCCGCGGCTTCCTTCCAGGAAACCACCCGCGTGCTGACCGAAGCGGCCGTAACCGGCAAGCGCGATTACCTGCGCGGCCTGAAGGAGAACGTGGTCGTGGGTCGTCTGATCCCGGCCGGTACCGGTCTGGCCTACCACAGCGAGCGCAAGCGTCGCCGTGATGCCGACAAGCCGCTGCGTGTGAGCGCCAGTGAGGTGGAAGCCGCACTGACCGAAGCGCTGAACTCCAGCGGTAACTAAGTGAGGGCAGGGCCCCGGCCCTTCCTCCCGCTCACGGCGACAGCACATGTTGCCGATGATCGGGCAGGAGGGGGCGGGGCCTCGTCTTGACTGGGTGCAAGATCCTCTTTAGACTTTTGTACCCTTAAATTTGGTGGGACTCCGTCTCGCCAATTTTTGGCTTTCTTGCAAGACAATAGAGTCGCAAGACAATCAGTGGAGCTAGTAGATGGCAACTATCAACCAGCTGGTACGTCAGCCGCGTAAGCGTTCGGTCGAAAAGTCCGACGTTCCTGCGCTGCAGAACTGCCCGCAGCGTCGTGGCGTGTGCACCCGTGTGTACACCACCACGCCGAAAAAACCTAACTCGGCACTGCGTAAAGTATGCCGTGTGCGTCTGACCAACGGTTTCGAGGTTTCCTCGTACATCGGTGGTGAAGGCCACAACCTGCAAGAGCACAGCGTCGTCCTGATTCGTGGCGGTCGTGTAAAAGACTTGCCAGGTGTTCGTTACCACACCGTTCGCGGCTCTCTGGATACTTCGGGCGTCAAAGGCCGTAACCAGGGTCGTTCGAAGTACGGTACCAAGCGTCCGAAGTAATCGGCCGTTTGCAGACATCCATTTTTTTGAGTCGATAAGAGTAAGGTCGGGCAGGGGTCGTAAGACCTGGTCCCGGGCTAACCTGAAGACCGTTTGAGGGCTTATCATGCCAAGACGTCGTGTAGCAGCAAAACGTGAGATTCTGGACGATCCTAAGTACGGATCCCAGATTCTCGCCAAGTTCATGAACCACGTGATGGAAAGCGGCAAGAAGGCCGTAGCCGAGCGCATCGTTTACGGTGCTCTGGATACCGTCAAAGCACGCAAGAACAGCGACCCCCTGGAAATCTTCGAGAAAGCTCTCGACGCCATCGCTCCGCTGGTCGAAGTAAAGTCCCGTCGTGTCGGCGGTGCCACTTACCAGGTTCCGGTTGAAGTTCGTCCGTCCCGTCGTAACGCTCTGGCAATGCGCTGGCTCGTAGACTACGCCCGCAAGCGCGGCGAGAAGTCGATGGCTCTGCGTCTGGCCGGCGAGCTGCTGGATGCTGCCGAAGGCAAGGGTGCTGCAGTCAAGAAGCGTGAAGACGTGCACCGTATGGCTGAAGCCAACAAAGCGTTCTCGCACTACCGCTTCTAATTCAAGCATCAATCTTTTTGCGAGGGCTTTATGGCTCGTACTACAGCAATTAACCGCTACCGTAACATCGGTATCTGTGCTCACGTTGACGCGGGCAAGACTACCACGACCGAGCGGATCCTGTTCTACACAGGTCTGAGCCACAAGATGGGCGAGGTGCATGATGGCGCCGCGACCACCGACTGGATGGTGCAGGAGCAGGAGCGCGGTATCACCATTACCTCCGCTGCCGTTACCACCTTCTGGAAAGGCTCCCGTGGTCAGTACGACAACTACCGCGTAAACGTCATCGATACCCCCGGCCACGTTGACTTCACCATTGAAGTGGAACGTTCGCTGCGTGTACTCGACGGCGCGGTCGTCGTATTCTGCGGTACCTCCGGCGTTGAGCCGCAGTCCGAAACCGTATGGCGTCAGGCCAACAAGTACGGTGTTCCACGTGTTGTTTACGTGAACAAGATGGACCGTGCTGGTGCCAACTTCCTGCGCGTTGTCGGTCAGATCAAGAACCGCCTGGGTCACACCCCGGTTCCGATCCAGCTGGCCATCGGTGCTGAAGACAACTTCCAGGGTCAGGTCGACCTGATCAAGATGAAAGCCATCTACTGGAACGATGACGACAAAGGCACCACCTACCGCGAGGAAGAGATTCCTGCGGATATGGTTGAGCTGGCGAACGAGTGGCGCAACAACATGGTTGAAGCCGCTGCCGAAGCCAGCGAAGAGCTGATGAACAAGTACCTTGAAGAAGGTGAGCTGTCCGTCGAAGACATCAAGGCTGGTCTGCGCGCCCGTACTCTGGCGAGCGAGATCGTTCCTGCTGTCTGTGGTTCTTCGTTCAAGAACAAGGGCGTTCCCCTGGTTCTCGACGCCGTCATCGACTTCCTGCCTGCGCCGACCGAAATCCCGGCGATCAAGGGTATCCACCCTGACCTGGCTGAAGTTCCGAAGGACGAAGTCACGCCTGAACAGTTCGACGAGCGTCACGCTGACGACGACGAGCCGTTCTCGGCTCTGGCCTTCAAGATTGCCACCGACCCGTTCGTTGGTACTCTGACCTTCGTCCGCGTTTACTCGGGCTTCCTGACCTCCGGTGACTCCGTCATCAACTCGGTCAAGGGCAAGAAAGAGCGCGTTGGTCGTATGGTGCAGATGCACGCCAACCAGCGTGAAGAAATCAAGGAAGTACGTGCAGGTGACATCGCTGCGCTGATCGGCATGAAGGACGTCACCACCGGTGACACCCTGTGCAACGCCGACAAGCCGATCATCCTCGAGCGTATGGACTTCCCTGAGCCTGTAATTTCGCTCTCCGTAGAGCCGAAAACCAAGGCTGACCAGGAGAAGATGGGTATCGCACTGGGCAAGCTGGCCCAGGAAGACCCGTCGTTCCGCGTCAAGACCGATGAAGAAACCGGTCAGACCATCATCTCCGGTATGGGTGAGCTGCACCTGGACATCCTCGTTGACCGCATGAAGCGCGAGTTCAACGTCGAGGCCAACATCGGCAAGCCGCAGGTTTCGTACCGCGAGAAGATCACCAAGTCCAACGTCGAGATCGAAGGCAAGTTCGTTCGTCAGTCGGGCGGTCGTGGTCAGTTCGGTCACTGCTGGATCCGTTTCTCGGAGCCGGATCAGGACGACAAGGGCAACATCACCGAAGGTCTGGTGTTTGCCAACGAAGTCGTTGGTGGTGTGATTCCGAAGGAATACATCCCTGCGATCCAGAAGGGTATCGAAGAACAGATGAAAAACGGCGTCGTTGCCGGTTATCCTCTGATCGGCCTGAAAGCCGCGGTATTCGATGGTTCGTACCACGACGTCGACTCCAACGAAATGGCGTTCAAGATCGCCGCTTCGATGGCGACCAAGCAGCTGGCCCAGAAGGGCGGCGGTGTGGTCCTCGAGCCGATCATGAAGGTCGAAGTTGTAACCCCGGAAGACTACCTGGGTGACGTGATGGGTGACCTGAACCGTCGTCGTGGTCTGGTACAGGGTATGGATGAGTCGGTCTCTGGCCGCGTCGTCCGCGCTGAAGTTCCGCTCGGAGAGATGTTCGGTTACGCGACCGACGTTCGTTCCATGTCTCAGGGTCGCGCAAGCTACTCCATGGAATTCTCCAAATACGCCGAAGCTCCGTCGAACATCGTCGAAGCACTCGTTAAAAAACAAGGCTAATCCCCTTTAGGCAAGAGGTTCACTGTCGTGGCTAAAGAAAAATTTGATCGTTCCCTTCCCCACGTTAACGTCGGCACTATCGGCCACGTTGACCACGGTAAGACCACTCTGACCGCAGCTCTGACTCGCGTCTGCTCCGAAGTTTTCGGTTCGGCAGTCGTTGAGTTCGACAAGATCGACTCGGCTCCGGAAGAAAAAGCGCGCGGTATCACCATCAACACCGCTCACGTCGAGTACAACTCGAACATTCGTCACTACGCTCACGTTGACTGCCCAGGTCACGCTGACTACGTGAAGAACATGATCACCGGTGCTGCCCAGATGGACGGCGCGATCCTGGTTTGCTCGGCCGCCGATGGTCCGATGCCACAAACCCGTGAGCACATCCTGCTGTCCCGTCAGGTTGGCGTTCCTTACATCGTGGTCTTCCTGAACAAGGCTGACCTGGTAGACGACGCTGAGCTGCTGGAACTGGTCGAGATGGAAGTTCGCGACCTGCTGTCCACCTACGACTTCCCAGGCGACGACACTCCGATCATCATCGGTTCGGCTCGTATGGCTCTGGAAGGCAAAGACGACAACGAAATGGGTACCAGCGCTGTCAAGAAGCTGGTTGAAACTCTGGATGCCTACATCCCTGAGCCAGTTCGTGCCGTTGACCAGCCGTTCCTGATGCCGATCGAAGACGTCTTCTCGATCTCGGGTCGTGGTACCGTTGTTACCGGTCGTATCGAGCGTGGTATCGTCCGCGTTCAGGATCCGCTGGAAATCGTTGGTCTGCGTGACACCACCACCACCACCTGCACCGGTGTTGAGATGTTCCGCAAGCTGCTGGACGAAGGTCGTGCTGGCGAGAACTGCGGCGTTCTGCTGCGTGGTACCAAGCGTGACGACGTTGAGCGTGGCCAGGTTCTGGTCAAGCCAGGTTCGGTCAAGCCGCACACCAAGTTCACCGCAGAAGTCTACGTTCTGTCGAAGGAAGAAGGCGGCCGTCACACTCCGTTCTTCAAAGGCTACCGTCCTCAGTTCTACTTCCGTACCACTGACGTGACCGGTAACTGCGAGCTGCCGGAAGGCGTTGAAATGGTAATGCCAGGTGACAACATTCAGATGACTGTCACCCTGATCAAGACCATCGCAATGGAAGACGGTCTGCGCTTCGCTATCCGTGAAGGCGGTCGTACCGTCGGCGCCGGCGTCGTAGCCAAAATCATCGAGTAATCCCTCGATCGATTGAAAAAACCCCCGCTCAGCGGGGGTTTTTTTTATTGGGTTGACACTAAATTGGGTCGTCTATAGAATCACGCCTCCTTTTAGCGGGCGTAGTGCGTCCGTTGGGAACAGCCTGGAGTCTGAAATCCAATGCAAAATCAGCAAATCCGTATCAGGTTGAAGGCTTTCGACCATCGCCTGATCGACCAATCCACCCAGGAAATCGTGGAAACCGCGAAACGTACTGGTGCACAAGTGCGTGGTCCTATTCCACTGCCTACCCGCAAAGAGCGTTTCACCGTTCTGGTTTCTCCGCACGTCAACAAAGACGCGCGTGACCAGTACGAGATTCGCACTCATAAGCGTGTTCTGGACATCGTCCAGCCTACGGATAAAACCGTTGACGCGCTGATGAAGCTTGATCTCGCGGCAGGTGTGGAAGTGCAGATCAGCCTCGGCTAAGACTTCGGTCTGGTCGTGTAACGCTCTGAAATGGGCGGCCATAGCGGGTGAAAGCCCCGTACACTCATGAGGTTTACAACATGACTATTGGTGTAATCGGTCGCAAATGCGGTATGACCCGCATTTTCACCGAAGAAGGTGTCTCCATTCCGGTTACGGTCATCGAGATCGAGCCGAATCGCGTCACCCAGTTCAAAACTGAAGAAACCGATGGCTACCGTGCAGTGCAAGTCACTGTCGGCGAGCGTCGTGCTTCGCGTGTGACTGCCGCTCAGGCAGGTCACTTCGCCAAGGCTAACGTTGCCGCTGGTCGCGGTGTTTGGGAGTTCCGTCTTGAAGAAGGCGATTTCCAGGCTGGCGATCTGATCAAAGCTGAACTCTTCACTGCAGGCCAGCTGGTAGACGTAACCGGTCAGTCCAAAGGTAAAGGCTTCGCCGGTACCATCAAGCGCTGGAACTTCCGTGGCCAGGACAACACGCACGGTAACTCCGTGTCGCACCGTGTCCCAGGTTCCATCGGCCAGTGCCAGACTCCTGGTCGTGTGTTCAAGGGCAAGAAAATGTCCGGTCACATGGGCGCCGAGCGCGTGACTGTTCAGTCCCTGGAAGTAGTACGCGTAGACGCTGAGCGCAACCTGCTGCTGGTCAAGGGTGCCGTACCTGGCGCTACTGGCGGCGACGTGGTTGTACGTCCAGCTGTCAAGGCTCGCGGTTAAGGGGAAACTGACATGCAACTTAATGTAAATGACGCTCAGGCGATCGAAGTTTCCGAACTGACTTTCGGTGGCGAATTCAACGAGACGCTGGTACACCAAGCAGTCGTGGCCTACATGGCTGGCGGCCGTCAGGGCACCAAGCAGCAGAAGACCCGTTCCGACGTAGCTGGTGGCGGTAAGCGCCCATGGCGTCAGAAGGGTACTGGCCGTGCTCGTGCTGGTACCACTCGTGGTCCGATCTGGCGTGGCGGTGGTGTTACCTTCGCAGCCCGTCCTCAAGATCACTCGCAGAAGCTCAACAAGAAGATGTATCGCGCAGCTCTGCGCTCCATCCTCGCTGAGCTGGTGCGTAGCGACCGTCTGGTCGTGGTTCAGGACTTCGCTGTTGAAGCCCCGAAAACCAAAGATCTGCTGAACAAGCTGAACGGCATGGGTCTGAACGACGTACTGATCGTTTCCGACGCTGTTGATCAGAACCTGTACCTGGCTGCTCGCAACCTGCCGCACGTCGACGTACGTGACGTTCAAGGTTCCGACCCGGTCAGTCTGATCGCATACGAGAAAGTGTTGATCACTGTCTCGGCCGTGAAGAAATTCGAGGAGCTGCTGGGATGAACCAGGAACGCGTATTCAAAGTCCTCCTTGGCCCGCACGTTTCCGAGAAGGCTACCGTTCTGGCTGAGAAAAAAGGCCAGTTCGTATTCAAGGTTGCTACTGATGCAACCAAGCTGGAAATCAAGAAAGCTGTCGAAGGCCTGTTCAACGTAAAAGTTGAAAACGTGTCGACTGTTAACGTTCTGGGTAAAACCAAGCGTACCGCACGTGGTCTGGGCAAGCGTAATGACTGGAAGAAGGCGATCGTCTCCCTTCAGCCAGGCCAAGATCTCGATTTCAGCAGCAGTGCTGAGTAAGGAAGGGGTGCATCATGGCAATCGTTAAATGCAAACCGACTTCCCCTGGCCGCCGTTTCGTGGTCAAGGTGGTCAACCAGGAGCTGCACAAAGGCGCTCCTCACGCACCGCTGATCGAGAAAAAATCGAAGTCTGGTGGTCGTAACAACAATGGCCGTATTACCACTCGTCACGTTGGTGGTGGTCACAAGCAGCATTACCGTCTGGTCGACTTCCGTCGCAACGACAAAGATGGCATCCCAGCCACTGTCGAGCGTATCGAATACGATCCAAACCGTACTGCTCACATCGCCCTGCTGTGCTACGCAGACGGTGAGCGTCGCTACATCATCGCCCCTAAAGGCGTGAGCGCTGGCGACCAGCTGATCGCAGGTGCACTGGCCCCAATCAAGGCCGGTAACTCCCTGCAACTGCGCAACATTCCAGTGGGTAGCACCATTCACGGCATCGAACTGAAGCCGGGTAAAGGTGCTCAGATCGCTCGTTCCGCTGGTGCCTCGGCTCAGCTGATCGCTCGCGAAGGTGTCTACGTGACCCTGCGTCTGCGCTCTGGTGAAATGCGTAAAGTCCTGGCTGAGTGCCGTGCGACCCTGGGTGAAGTCTCGAACTCCGAGCACAGCCTGCGTTCGCTGGGTAAAGCTGGTGCCAAACGCTGGCGCGGCGTTCGCCCAACCGTTCGTGGTGTTGCCATGAACCCGGTTGACCACCCGCATGGTGGTGGTGAAGGTCGTACCTCCGGTGGTCGTCATCCGGTATCGCCATGGGGCTTCCCAACCAAGGGTGCGAAAACCCGTGGTAATAAGCGTACCGACAACATGATCGTCCGTCGTCGCAAGTAACTAGAGGGATACGACAGTGCCACGTTCTCTGAAAAAAGGTCCTTTTATCGATCTTCACCTGCTGAAGAAGATCGAAGTGGCGGTGGAGAAGAACGATCGCAAGCCAGTTAAAACCTGGTCGCGTCGCTCGATGATCCTGCCACAAATGGTCGGTCTGACCATCGCGGTTCACAACGGTCGCCAGCATGTCCCAGTTCTCGTGAACGAAGACATGGTCGGCCACAAACTGGGCGAGTTCGCCGGTACCCGCACCTATCGCGGGCACGTGGCTGACAAGAAAGCCAAGCGTTAAGGGGTAAGGAAATGGAAGTAGCCGCTAAGTTGTCGGGCGCTCGAATCTCCGCCCAGAAAGCCCGCTTGGTCGCCGACCAGATCCGCGGGAAGAAGGTGGGCGAAGCGCTCAACCTGTTGGCCTTCAGCAGCAAAAAAGCCGCTGAAATCATGAAGAAAGTCCTCGAGTCGGCCGTAGCCAACGCCGAACACAACGAAGGCGCAGACGTTGATGACCTGAAGGTCTCCACCGTCTTCGTCAACGAAGGGCGTTCGCTGAAGCGCATCATGCCGCGTGCCAAAGGCCGCGCTGATCGCATCGTCAAGCGGTCTTGCCATATCACTGTCAAGGTTGCGGACAAGTAACGGAGTCGATCAGATGGGTCAGAAAGTACATCCCACTGGCATTCGCCTGGGAATCGTCAAGGAGCACACCTCCGTCTGGTACGCAGACGGTGCTACTTACGCAGATTACCTGTTGAAGGATCTGAAAACGCGTGAGTACCTCCAAGACAAACTAAAAAGCGCGTCCGTAAGCCGTATCGATATTCATCGTCCGGCTCAAACTGCACGCATCACCATCCACACCGCTCGTCCCGGTATCGTTATCGGCAAGAAAGGTGAAGATGTCGAGAAGCTGCGTCAGGACCTGACCAAGCAGATGGGTGTGCCTGTGCACATCAACATCGAAGAGATCCGCAAGCCGGAACTCGACGCTATGCTGGTTGCGCAGAGCGTAGCTCAGCAGCTGGAACGCCGCGTAATGTTCCGTCGTGCCATGAAGCGCGCCGTACAGAACGCCATGCGTATTGGTGCCAAAGGCATCAAGATCCAGGTGAGCGGTCGTCTCGGCGGTGCTGAGATTGCTCGTACCGAGTGGTATCGCGAAGGTCGTGTGCCTCTGCACACCCTGCGTGCCGATATCGACTACAACACCTACGAAGCTCACACCACCTACGGTGTGATCGGTGTGAAGGTTTGGATCTTCAAAGGCGAAGTGATTGGTGGTCGCCAAGAAGAACTGAAACCACAAGCACCAGCGCCTCGTAAAAAAGCTGCTAAGTAAGGGGTACGCCAAATGTTGCAACCAAAGCGTACAAAATTCCGCAAGCAGATGACTGGCCACAACCGTGGTCTGGCACTGCGCGGTAGCAAAGTCAGCTTCGGCGAATTCGCCCTGAAAGCTGTTGCTCGCGGTCGCCTCACCGCTCGCCAGATCGAGTCGGCACGTCGTGCTCTGACTCGTCACGTAAAACGTGGCGGTAAGATCTGGATCCGTGTGTTCCCGGACAAGCCGATCTCCAAGAAGCCTCTCGAGGTTCGTATGGGTAAAGGTAAGGGTTCCGTGGAATACTGGGTTGCCCAGATCCAGCCAGGCAAAGTCCTGTATGAGATCGAGGGTGTTTCTGAAGAGCTGGCGCGCGAAGCTTTCGCCCTGGCTGCTGCAAAGCTGCCTCTCGCCACCTCCTTTGTTAAGCGGACGGTGATGTGATGAAAGCGAATGAACTTCGTGAAAAATCGGCACAGCAACTGAATGAGCAACTGCTCGGCTTGCTGCGCGACCAGTTCAATCTGCGTATGCAGAAAGCAACTGGCCAGTTGGGGCAGTCGCACCTGCTCTCGCAAGTTAAGCGTGACATCGCTCGCGTGAAAACTGTGCTCAACCAGCAGGCAGGTAAGTGATCATGGCTGAAGCTGAAAAAACCGTCCGTACGCTGACTGGCCGTGTCGTCAGCGACAAAATGGACAAGACCATCACCGTTCTGATCGAGCGTCGCGTAAAGCACCCGATCTACGGTAAATACGTTAAGCGTTCGACTAAGCTGCACGCGCACGACGAATCCAACCAGTGCAAGATCGGCGACAAGGTTTCCATCCGTGAAACCCGTCCGCTGGCCAAGACCAAGTCCTGGGCACTGGTTGAAGTCCTCGAACGCGCTGTTGAAGTCTAAGGGCTAGGGGTCGGAGAAATTTTATGATTCAGACTCAATCCATGCTCGATGTGGCCGATAACAGCGGCGCTCGTCGCGTCATGTGCATCAAGGTGCTCGGTGGTTCGCACCGCCGTTACGCCGGCATCGGTGACATCATCAAAGTTACCGTCAAGGAAGCAATTCCGCGCGGTAAGGTCAAAAAAGGCCAGGTGATGACCGCTGTTGTCGTCCGTACCCGTCACGGTGTACGTCGCGCTGACGGTTCCATCATTCGTTTCGACGGCAACGCTGCTGTTCTGCTGAACACCAAGCAAGAGCCGATCGGCACTCGCATCTTCGGGCCAGTGACCCGTGAACTTCGTACTGAGAAGTTCATGAAGATCGTCTCGCTCGCCCCTGAAGTGCTGTAAGGAGATCCGACATGCAAAAGATTCGTCGTGACGACGAGATCATCGTGATCGCCGGCAAAGACAAAGGTAAGCGCGGTAAGGTGCTGAAGGTTCTCGCTGACGACCGTCTGGTCGTTGGCGGTGTCAACCTGGTCAAGCGTCATACCAAGCCTAACCCGATGGCGGGCGTTCAGGGCGGTATCGTCGAGAAAGAAGCGCCTCTGCACGCTTCCAACGTTGCCATCTTCAATGGCGAAACCAACAAGGCTGACCGCGTTGGTTTCAAAGTAGAAGACGGTAAGAAAATTCGTGTCTTCAAGTCGACCCAAAAAGCGGTTGATGCTTGAACACTGCTAGGTAGAAGACCATGGCACGACTGAAAGAGATTTACCGGAACGAAATCGCTCCCAAGCTTAAGGAAGAACTTAAGCTGTCGAACGTGATGGAAGTTCCGCGCGTTACCAAGATCACCCTGAACATGGGTCTGGGCGAAGCGATCGGTGACAAGAAAGTCATCGAGCACGCTGTTGCCGACCTGGAAAAGATCACCGGTCAAAAGCCGGTCGTGACTTTCGCTCGTAAATCCATCGCGGGCTTCAAAGTCCGTGAAGGCTGGCCGATCGGTGTCAAGGTGACCCTGCGTCGCGAAAAGATGTACGAATTCCTGGACCGCCTGCTGGCGATCTCCCTGCCTCGGGTTCGCGACTTCCGCGGCCTGAATGCCAAGTCCTTCGATGGTCGTGGCAACTACAGCATGGGCGTGAAAGAGCAGATCATCTTCCCGGAAATCGATTACGACAAGATCGATGCTCTGCGCGGTTTGGACATCACCCTGACCACCACTGCTCGTTCGGACGACGAAGGCCGCGCTCTGCTGCGTGCTTTCAAGTTCCCGTTCCGCAACTGATTGGAGTAGGAAAATGGCCAAGAAGAGCATGAAGAACCGCGAGCTGAAGCGTCAGCTCACGGTAGCCAAGTTCGCTAAGAAGCGTGCTGAGCTGAAAGCGACCATCGTCAACGTCAACGCCTCTCCAGAAGAGCGTTTCGCTGCCGTTGTCGCGCTGCAGAAGCAACCGCGCGACGCCAGCGCTTCGCGCCTGCGCAACCGTTGCCGCCTGACCGGTCGTCCTCACGGTGTATACCGTAAGTTCGGCCTGGGCCGTAACATGCTGCGTCAAGCTGCAATGCGTGGCGACGTACCAGGTCTGGTCAAAGCCTCCTGGTAAGTGCTGCAGGTGTGATCCCGGTGGAAGGGGAGCAATCTTCCGACCACCGGTGACCTCGCCAACGAACAAGCCCCTTCATGGGGCTTGTTTCGTTTCTGCCTTGTGTCTAGAATGACCGGCTCACCTGAGCCTGGGTTTTTTGCCCTGCCTGCTCGGGTGGTTGTGATAGCCGCAAGGCTAATTATTCTTGTATCAGGAGCATCTAGCCCATGAGTATGCAGGACCCGTTAGCGGACATGCTAACTCGCATCCGTAATGCCCAGATGGCTGAAAAGTCCGTCGTAAGCATGCCTTCCTCCACCCTGAAGGTCGCGGTTGCCAAAGTTCTGAAAGACGAAGGTTACATCGCTGGCTACCAGGTGACTGGTGAGGCCAAACCTTCCCTCTCGATCGAACTGAAGTACTTCGAAGGCCGTCCGGTCATCGAGGAGCTGAAGCGCTCCAGCCGTCCAGGCCTGCGCCAGTACAAGTCCGTCGCAGAGCTGCCGAAAGTACGTGGCGGCCTGGGCGTGTCTATCGTCTCCACCAACAAAGGTGTGATGACTGATCGCGCTGCGCGCGCTGCCGGTGTCGGCGGCGAAGTTCTGTGCACAGTGTTCTAAGGGGAGATAGGCATGTCTCGCGTCGCTAAGAACCCCGTTAAGCTGCCATCTGGTGTCGAAGTCAAATTCGCCGGCCAGCAGCTTTCGGTGAAGGGTGCCAAAGGCACTCTCGAACTGAACGTTCACTCGTCTGTTGAAGTTACCGAAGAGTCTGGCGAGCTGCGTTTCGTCGCTCGCAACGGTGATCAGCAAGCTCGCGCCATGGCCGGTACCACCCGTGCTCTGGTCAACAACATGGTCCAGGGCGTAAGCCAAGGCTTCGAGCGCAAGCTCCAGCTGGTCGGTGTTGGTTACAAGGCACAGGCCAAGGGCACCGTCCTGAACCTGGCTCTGGGCTTCTCGCATCCAGTGGACTACGAACTGCCAGCCGGTATCACCGCTGAAACGCCTAGCCAGACCGACATCCTGATCAAGGGTATCGACAAGCAGCTGGTAGGTCAGGTGGCCGCTGAAATCCGCGGGTTCCGTCCGCCAGAGCCTTACAAAGGCAAAGGTGTGCGTTACGCGGACGAAGTAGTCCGTCGTAAAGAAGCCAAGAAGAAGTAGGGCCTAGCAAATGACCGACAAAAAAGTTACTCGACTGCGTCGCGCTCGCAAAGCACGCCTCAAGATGCACGAACTCGAAGTCGTGCGCCTGTGCGTGTTCCGCTCTTCGCAGCACATCTACGCCCAGGTCATTTCGGCCGACGGCAGCAAGGTTCTGGCAAGCGCCTCGACCTTGGACAAAGAACTGCGTGATGGCGCCACTGGCAACATCGACGCGGCCACTAAGGTTGGCAAGCTGGTAGCTGAGCGTGCGAAAGCCGCCGGTGTATCTCAAGTTGCCTTTGACCGTTCCGGCTTCAAGTACCATGGCCGCGTCAAAGCGCTGGCTGATGCTGCTCGTGAAGGCGGGCTGGAGTTCTAAGTTATGGCAAATAACGATCAAAAGCGCGACGAAGGCTACATCGAGAAGCTGGTTCAAGTTAACCGCGTAGCTAAAACCGTAAAAGGCGGCCGTATCTTCACCTTCACCGCGTTGACCGTGGTAGGTGATGGCAAGGGTCGCGTCGGTTTCGGCCGTGGCAAATCGCGTGAAGTACCTGCCGCGATCCAGAAAGCCATGGAAGCTGCCCGTCGCAACATGATCCAGGTTGACCTGAAAGGCACCACCCTGCAGTACGCCACCAAGGCCGCCCACGGCGCCTCGAAGGTCTACATGCAGCCTGCCTCGGAAGGTACCGGTATCATCGCCGGCGGCGCCATGCGTGCCGTCCTGGAAGTTGCTGGTGTTCAGAACGTCCTGGCCAAGTGCTACGGTTCGACCAACCCAGTGAACGTGGTCTACGCCACTTTCAAGGGTCTGAAAGCCATGCAATCTCCTGAGTCCATTGCTGCCAAGCGCGGCAAGAGCGTTGAGGAGATCTTCTGATCATGGCAACTGTAAAAGTAACGCTGATCAAGAGCACCGCTGGCCGCCTGCCTAACCACATCCTGTGCGTTAAAGGCCTGGGTCTGCGTCGCATCGGTCACACTGTAGAAGTCCAGGATACTCCCGAGAATCGCGGGATGATCAACAAGGCTTACTACATGCTGCGCGTCGAGGGTTAATCGATGAAACTCAATGATCTGAGTCCAGCGCCGGGTTCCCGTCGCGAGAAGCATCGTCCGGGTCGTGGTATCGGTAGCGGTCTGGGCAAGACTGGTGGCCGCGGCCACAAAGGTCAAACCTCCCGTTCCGGTGGTTCGATCGCTCCGGGCTTCGAAGGCGGTCAACAGCCGCTGCACCGTCGTCTGCCGAAGTTCGGCTTCGTTTCCCTGAAAGCCATGGACCGCGCCGAAGTGCGTCTGTCCGAGCTGGCCAAAGTGGAAGGCGACGTGGTTTCCGTGCAATCCCTGAAGGATGCCAACGTGATCGGCCAGAACGTACAGCGTGTGAAAATCATGCTGTCTGGCGAAGTCACTCGCGCAGTCACCATCAAGGGTATCGCAGCCACCAAGGGTGCGCGTGCGGCTATCGAAGCAGCTGGCGGCAAGTTCGAGGAATAAATGGCTAAGCAAGGTGCTCTCTCTTCGCTCGGTAAGGGCGGGATGTCGGAACTCTGGGCTCGTCTGCGCTTTCTGTTCATGGCGATCATCGTCTATCGGATAGGTGCGCATATCCCGGTTCCAGGCATCAATCCAGACCGTCTGGCGGATCTGTTTCGGCAGAATGAGGGGACCATTCTTAGCTTGTTCAACATGTTCTCCGGTGGCGCGCTCGAGCGCATGAGCATCTTTGCATTGGGGATCATGCCGTACATCTCGGCATCGATCATCATGCAGCTGATGACTGCGGTCAGCCCGCAACTGGAGCAGTTGAAGAAGGAAGGTGAAGCTGGCCGTCGCAAGATCAGCCAGTACACCCGCTACGGCACCGTTATTCTGGCGCTGGTCCAAGCCATTGGCATGTCCATTGGCCTGGCCAACCAGGGCGTGGCGTTTTCTGTTGGGCTTGGCTTCTATGTCGTCGCCGTCTCCACCTTCGTGGCAGGCGCGATGTTCATGATGTGGCTGGGCGAGCAGATCACCGAGCGCGGTGTGGGCAACGGTATCTCGATGTTGATCTTCGCAGGTATCGTTGCCGGTCTTCCGAGAGCAATCGGGCAGTCTTTCGAGTCTGCACGCACAGGCGATATCAATATTTTCGCCCTGGTCGCTATCGGTTTGCTGGCAGTAGCGATTATCGGTTTCGTGGTGTTCATCGAGCGTGGTCAGCGTCGTATCGCCGTTCACTACGCCAAGCGTCAGCAGGGCCGCAAGGTCTTCGCTGCGCAGACCAGCCACTTGCCGTTGAAGGTGAACATGGCAGGGGTAATCCCGGCCATTTTCGCGAGCAGCATTCTGCTGTTCCCGGCTTCGCTGGGTGCCTGGTTCGGTCAGTCCGAAGGTATGGGCTGGCTGCAGGACATCTCGCAGTCGATCGCTCCTGGTCAGCCGTTGAACATTCTGCTGTTTAGTGCAGGGATCATTTTCTTCTGCTTCTTCTACACAGCGTTGATGTTCAACCCGAAAGACGTAGCGGAAAACCTGAAGAAGTCCGGTGCCTTTATTCCGGGTATCCGTCCTGGTGAGCAGTCGGCACGCTACATTGATGGCGTTCTGACCCGTTTGACCATGTTCGGTGCTCTTTACATGATGGCCGTCTGCCTTCTGCCCCAGTTCCTGGTGGTGGCAGCAAATGTGCCGTTCTACCTTGGCGGGACCTCGTTGCTGATTGTGGTAGTGGTTGTGATGGACTTCATGTCCCAAGTACAATCGCACCTCGTTTCGCACCAGTACGAATCCCTGATGAAGAAAGCCAACCTGAAAGGCTACGGCGGCAGCGGTCTGCTGCGCTGATTTAGCCCCTTAAGGTTCGAGGAGTCGGTAATGAAAGTTCGTGCATCGGTGAAAAAGCTGTGCCGTAACTGCAAGATCATCCGTCGCGAAGGCGTCGTACGAGTGATCTGCAGCGCGGAACCGCGTCACAAGCAGCGCCAAGGCTGAGTGTGATCTGCGCTTCAAACCCAGCAGCTAGTGTGCTGCTGGGTTGATTAATCGTTTCTACAGCGATATTATCTCGCGCCCTATTTCTTGGCTTCCGGGGCGTAGGTAGCTGTCAATTGGAGTCCCACTGAATGGCCCGTATTGCAGGCGTCAACATTCCAGATAACAAGCATACTGTTATCTCGCTGACCTACATCTATGGTGTCGGTCGCACAACTGCACAGAAGATCTGTGCAGACGCTGGTGTAAACCCAGCCGCTAAGATCAAGGATCTGAGCGACGAGCAAATCGAAACCCTGCGTGGCGAAGTCGCGAAGTTCACCACCGAAGGTGACCTGCGCCGTGACGTCAACATGAAGATCAAGCGCTTGATGGACCTGGGTTGCTACCGCGGCCTGCGTCATCGTAAAGGTCTGCCGGTCCGCGGTCAGCGCACCAAGACCAACGCACGCACCCGTAAGGGCCCGCGTAAGCCGATCCGCAAGTAATCGCCCAGGAATATAGACATGGCAAAACCTGCTGCTCGTCCTCGTAAGAAAGTCAAAAAGACAGTGGTTGATGGCATCGCCCACATCCATGCGTCTTTCAACAACACCATCGTGACCATCACCGACCGTCAGGGCAATGCGTTGTCCTGGGCGACCTCCGGTGGTTCGGGTTTCCGTGGTTCGCGCAAATCCACCCCGTTCGCAGCTCAGATCGCTGCTGAGCGTGCTGGTCAAGCTGCGCTGGAATACGGCCTGAAAAACCTCGACGTTAACGTCAAGGGTCCAGGTCCGGGTCGTGAGTCCGCCGTTCGTGCACTGAACAGCTGCGGCTACAAGATCGCCAGCATCACCGACGTGACGCCAATCCCGCACAACGGGTGCCGTCCGCCGAAGAAGCGTCGCGTGTAATCAGGAGACAGAAGAATGGCACGTTACATTGGTCCAAAATGCAAACTGTCTCGTCGTGAAGGCACTGACCTGTTCCTGAAGAGCGGCGTTCGCGCTCTGGAATCGAAGTGCAACATCGAAGCAGCCCCAGGTATCCACGGCCAGCGCCGTGGCCGTCAGTCCGACTACGGTACCCAGCTGCGCGAGAAGCAAAAAGTCCGTCGTATCTACGGTGTTCTGGAGCGTCAGTTCCGCGGTTACTACCAAGCTGCTGCCTCGAAAAAAGGCGCAACCGGTGAGAACCTGCTGCAACTGCTCGAGTGCCGTCTGGATAACGTCGTCTACCGTATGGGCTTCGGCTCGACTCGTTCCGAGTCCCGTCAGCTGGTTTCGCACAAAGCGATCAGCGTCAACGGTAAGACTGTAAACATTCCATCCTACCAAGTTCGTCCGGGTGACGTGGTCGCGGTTCGCGAGAAGTCGCTGAGCCAGCTGCGCATTGTTCAAGCCCTTGAACTGTGCGCCCAGCGTGGCCGCGTTGAGTGGGTTGACGTGGATGCTGCTAAAAAGTCGGGCGTTTTCAAGAACGTTCCTGCTCGCAGCGACCTGTCTGCCGACATCAACGAGAACCTGATTGTCGAGCTCTACTCCAAGTAAGGGCTAGAAAATAGGTGCATCCATGCAGATTTCGGTAAATGAGTTCCTGACTCCCCGCCACATTGATGTGCAGGTAGTCAGTCCGACCCGCGCCAAGATCACCCTCGAGCCTCTCGAGCGTGGTTTCGGCCATACCCTGGGCAACGCGCTGCGCCGCATCCTGTTGTCCTCCATGCCTGGCTGTGCAGTAGTCGAGGCCGAGATCGATGGCGTACTCCACGAGTACTCCGCGATCGAAGGTGTTCAGGAAGACGTAATTGAAATCCTGTTGAACCTGAAAGGCCTGGCTATCAAACTGCACGGTCGTGACGAAGTTACGCTGACCTTGTCGAAAAAGGGTTCGGGGGTGGTTACCGCTGCCGATATTCAGCTGGATCACGATGTCGAGATCGTCAACCCCGATCACGTAATCGCGAACCTGGCGTCCAACGGCGCCCTGAACATGAAGCTCACCGTAGCTCGTGGTCGCGGTTACGAGCCGGCCGACTCTCGTCAGACTGACGAAGACGAAAGCCGTAGCATTGGCCGTCTTCAGCTGGACGCTTCGTTCAGCCCGGTGCGTCGTATCGCCTATGTGGTCGAGAACGCCCGTGTTGAGCAGCGTACCAACCTGGACAAGCTGGTCATTGATCTGGAAACCAACGGCACCCTGGATCCTGAAGAGGCTATCCGTCGCGCTGCGACCATCCTGCAACAGCAGCTGGCCGCGTTCGTCGACCTCAAAGGTGACAGCGAGCCTGTCGTAGTCGAGCAGGAAGACGAGATCGATCCGATCCTGCTGCGTCCGGTTGACGACCTGGAACTGACTGTACGTTCGGCCAACTGCCTCAAGGCGGAGAACATCTACTACATCGGCGACCTGATTCAGCGTACCGAAGTAGAGCTGTTGAAGACTCCTAACCTGGGCAAGAAGTCCCTGACTGAAATCAAGGACGTCCTGGCCTCTCGTGGTCTGTCTCTCGGCATGCGCCTCGACAACTGGCCGCCTGCAAGTCTTAAGAAAGACGACAAGGCGACCGCCTGATCGTCGTAATCACCGAACGTAGTGTTTGGTAAGGAATGAATCATGCGTCATCGTAAAAGTGGACGTCACCTGAGCCGTACCAGCTCTCACCGCAAGGCTATGTTCCAGAACATGGCAGTGTCGTTGATCGAGCACGAGCTGATCAAAACCACCCTGCCGAAAGCCAAGGAACTGCGCCGCGTTGCCGAGCCGCTGATCACCCTGGCCAAGGAAGACAGCGTTGCGAACCGCCGCCTGGCCTTCGATCGTACCCGTTCGAAGTCCGCTGTAGGCAAGCTGTTCAACGACCTGGGCAAGCGTTACGCCACCCGTCAGGGCGGCTACCTGCGCATCCTGAAGTGCGGTTTCCGCGCTGGCGACAACGCCCCTATGGCGTACGTCGAGCTGGTTGATCGTCCGGTCGGTGGTGCTGTAGAAGCTGCCGAGTAAGACGTTCTGTCTGCTACAAAGAACCGGGCCTAGCGCCCGGTTTTTTGTGGTTAATGGTATTGTTAATTTCTATTGCTTTAAGTCATTCAATGAATTTGTTCTAGCTAGGCCCCTCGCCGATACTCCTTTCAAGCCAAGCCGATTAGCCGGCCTTCGAGACCGATAAGGAGAGCTCATGAGCAAGATTCTCACCACCGCCAGCGGTGCCCCTGTAGCTGACAATCAGAATTCCCGTTCCGCTGGCCCACGTGGTCCGCTGATGCTTGATGACTTCCATCTGATCGAGAAACTCGCTCACTTCAACCGTGAAAATATTCCCGAGCGGCGCGTCCACGCCAAGGGATCCGGTGCCTATGGCACTTTCACGGTGACGCGCGATATCACTGGATACACCAGCGCCAAGTTGTTCGAACAAATCGGCAAGCAGACTGAAACCTTCTTGCGCTTCTCCACCGTTGGCGGCGAACGTGGCTCCGCCGACACCGAGCGCGATCCGCGCGGCTTCGCGGTGAAGTTCTATACCGAGGAAGGCAACTGGGACATCGTCGGCAACAACACCCCGGTGTTCTTCATCCGCGACCCCCTGAAATTCCCAGACTTCATCCACACCCAGAAGCGTCACCCACAGACCAACCTGAAGAATGCCCAGATGATGTGGGACTTCTGGTCGCATTCCCCCGAGGCATTGCACCAGGTCACCATCCTTTTCTCGGATCGTGGCATTCCGGATGGCTATCGTCATATGCACGGCTTTGGCAGTCACACCTATAGCCTGATCAATGCGCAGGGCGAGCGCACTTGGGTGAAGTGGCATTTCAAGACTCAGCAAGGTATCAAGAACCTCGCCCCGGCAGAGGCTGCACGGCTGGCCGGCAGTGACCCAGACTATGCCCAACGCGACCTCTTCGAGGCCATCGAGCGAGGCGACTTCCCACGCTGGACGGTGTGCATCCAGATCATGAGTGAGGCCGAGGCCGCACAACGCGCCGAGAATCCTTTCGACGTGACCAAGACCTGGTCGCAGAAGGATTACCCTTTGATCGAAGTGGGTGTACTCGAGCTCAACCGAAATCCGCTCAACTATTTTGCTGAAGTCGAGCAGGCCGCGTTTGGTCCGAGCAACATGGTCCCCGGGGTCGGCTTGTCGCCGGACCGCATGCTGCAAGGCCGTGTCTTCGCCTACGCCGATGCCCACCGCTATCGGGTCGGTACCAATCACCAGCAACTGCCAGTGAATGCCCCGCGGTGCCCGGTCAACAGCTACCAGCGTGACGGTTCGATGGCGATGGGCAGCTATGGCAGTGCACCGAACTACGAGCCAAACAGCTACGCCGACGCACCCAAGCAGTCGCCACGTCACGCCGAGCCTGCGCTGGCCCTGAGCGGCGCAGCGGATCGTCACGATCATCGTGAAGATTCCGATTACTACAGCCACGCCGGCGCGCTGTTCCGTTTGATGAGCGACGAGCAGAAAGCACTGCTGATCAACAACATCGCCGGCACCATGGCAGCCGTCAGCGAAGATGTGGTCCAGCGGCAGTTGCAGTACTTCTTCAAGGCCGATCCGGCTTACGGAGAGGGGATCGCCAAGGCCTTGGGCTTGAATCTCGACTAAGTCGAAGTGATAAGAAGAACCGCCCTCATTTGGGCGGTTTTTCAATGAATATCACTACTGTTTAACCGATTTTTTGCTTCTAATTGCGCATTTCTCAGTGACCGCGACCAAAAGCTGGTTCACACTATGCTCATTGGCGTTTTCATATGGAGAAACAGGGCGATGCAAGGCCACCCGGACGTAATCAACTACCTCGTCACGTTGCTGAAGGGCGAACTGGCCGCACGTGACCAGTACTTCATTCACTCGCGCATGTACGAAGACTGGGGGCTGACCAAGCTCTACGAGCGTATCAACCACGAGATGGAAGAAGAGACCCAGCACGCTGACGCCCTGATGCGCCGTATCCTCATGCTGGAAGGCACCCCGGACATGCGCGCCGATGACCTCGAAGTGGGTACCACCGTGCCGGAAATGATCGAGGCCGACCTCAAGCTCGAGTACAAGGTGCGCGGCGCCCTGTGCAAAGGCATCGAGTTGTGCGAATTGCACAAGGACTATGTCAGCCGCGATATCCTCCGTGCGCAGCTGGCCGATACAGAAGAAGATCACACCTACTGGCTGGAGAAGCAGCAAGGGCTGATCAAGGCCATTGGTCTGGAGAACTACCTGCAATCGCAGATGTAAGTTATCCACAGCATGCAAAAAGCCCCTGGTACCGTCGGTGCCAGGGGCTTTTTGCATGCTATCGAGAATGATCAGGCTCGATCGCGTTCCAGCAGCGGCTTCAGGTAGTGGCCGGTGTAGGACTGCTTCATCTTGCTCAGTTCTTCCGGCGTACCGCAGGCAATGATCTGTCCGCCCTTGGAGCCTCCTTCCGGCCCCAGGTCGACCAGCCAGTCGGCGGTCTTGATCACATCCAGATTGTGCTCGATCACCACCACGGTGTTGCCGTGGTCGCGGAGGCGATGCAACACATCCAGCAGTTGTTGTATATCGGCAAAATGCAGGCCGGTGGTCGGCTCGTCGAGGATGTACAGGGTCTTGCCGGTATCACGCTTGGACAACTCGCGCGACAGCTTGACCCGCTGCGCCTCGCCGCCCGACAGCGTGGTCGCCGACTGCCCCAGCTTGATGTAGGACAGGCCGACGTCCATCAGGGTCTGCAGTTTGCGCGCCAGCGCCGGCACCGCGTCGAAGAACTCCCGGGCATCCTCGATGGTCATTTCCAGGACCTCGTGGATGTTCTTGCCCTTGTACTTGATCTCCAGTGTTTCGCGGTTGTAGCGTTTGCTCTTACACACATCGCACGGCACGTAGATGTCCGGCAGGAAGTGCATTTCCACCTTGATCAGGCCATCGCCCTGGCACGCTTCGCAGCGCCCGCCCTTGACGTTGAACGAGAAGCGACCCGGGCCGTAGCCCCGCGAACGGGATTCCGGCACGCCGGAGAACAGTTCGCGGATCGGCGTGAAGATGCCGGTGTAGGTCGCCGGATTGGAGCGCGGCGTGCGACCGATCGGGCTCTGGTCGATGTCGACCACTTTATCCAGGTGCTGCAAGCCGTCCATGCTGCTGTGCGGCGCGGCCTCCAGGCTGCTGGAGCCGTTGAGGGCTGTGGCTGCCAGGGGGAACAGAGTGTTGTTGATCAGGGTCGATTTACCCGACCCGGACACACCGGTCACGCAGGTGAGTAGGCCGATCGGGATTTCCAGGTCGACGTTCTGCAGGTTGTTGCCGCGCGCACCCTTGAGCTTGAGCTGCAGCTTCTTGTTGCGCGGGGTGCGCTTGGCCGGAACCACGATCTTCTTGCGCCCGGACAGGTATTTGCCGGTCAGCGAATCGGGGTGGTCCATGACCTCCTGGGGCGAGCCCTCGGCGACGATCTGGCCACCGTGCACGCCTGCCCCCGGGCCGATATCGACGACGTAGTCGGCCAGGCGAATGGCGTCCTCGTCGTGTTCCACCACGATCACCGTGTTACCCAGGTCGCGCAGGTGGTTGAGGGTGGCCAGCAAGCGGTCGTTGTCCCGTTGATGAAGGCCGATGGACGGTTCGTCGAGGATGTACATCACCCCGACCAGGCCAGCACCGATCTGGCTGGCCAGGCGGATACGCTGCGCCTCGCCACCGGACAATGTTTCGGCGCTGCGATCCAGGGTCAGGTAATCGAGGCCAACGTTGACCAGGAACTGTAGTCGCTCACAGATTTCCTTGAGGATCTTCGCGGCGATCTCACCGCGGCGACCGGTGAGGGTCAACGCGGCGAAGTACTCGCTGGCATCGCCGATGGGGAGGTTGGTCACGGCCGGTAGCGTCTTCTCGCCGACCCATACGTGACGGGCCTCGCGGCGCAGGCGAGTACCGCGGCAATCCGGACAAGGCTGGGTCCCGAGGAACTTGGCCAGCTCTTCGCGCACGGTAGCCGATTCGGTTTCGCGGTAGCGGCGTTCGAGGTTGGGTACGATGCCTTCGAAGGGATGCGAGCGCTTGACGATGTCGCCCCGGTCGTTGAGATACTTGAAGTCGACACTCTGCTTGCCGCTGCCCTGCAGAATCACCTTCTGGTGCTCGGCCGACAGCTCACCGAATGGCTCTTCGAGGCTGAAGCCATAATGCGCGGCCAGCGAGCCGAGCATCTGGAAGTAATACACGTTGCGCCGGTCCCAGCCACGGATGGCGCCTTCGGCCAGGGTCAGCTCGGCATTGACCAGGCGCTTGGTATCGAAGAACTGCTTGACCCCCAGGCCGTCGCAGGTCGGGCAGGCGCCTGCCGGGTTGTTGAAGGAGAACAGCTTGGGTTCCAGCTCGCTGATGGCGTGCCCGCAGACCGGGCAGGCGAAGCGCGCTGAGAAGATCATCTCCTCACCGTCCTCACCATCCATCGGCGCCACCAGGGCGATACCGTCGGCCAGCTTCAGCGCGGTCTCGAACGATTCGGCCAGGCGTTGTTGAAGGTCGCCACGGGCCTTGAAGCGGTCCACTACCACATCAATGCTGTGCTTCTTTTGTTTGTCGAGCTTGGGCAGCTCATCCAGTTCGTACAGCTTTCCGTTGACCCGTGCGCGCACGA
Organism: Pseudomonas putida; assembly: GCF_004357765.1. GTDB lineage: Bacteria > Pseudomonadota > Gammaproteobacteria > Pseudomonadales > Pseudomonadaceae > Aquipseudomonas > Aquipseudomonas putida_U. The sequence goes on from NZ_SMTE01000011.1 coordinate 39,103, forward strand.
AACCTTGGGCGCGCAGTTCATCGAACACCGCCAGGTGCTCGCCCTTGCGCTCGCGGACGACCGGCGCCAGGAGCATCAGCTTGGTGCCCTCGGGACGCTCCAGCACCAGGTCGACCATCTGGCTGATGGTCTGCGCCTCCAACGGGATGTCGTGGTCTGGGCAACGCGGCGTACCCACACGGGCATACAGCAGACGCAGGTAATCGTAGATCTCGGTGATGGTGCCGACGGTCGAGCGTGGGTTGTGGGAGGTCGATTTCTGTTCGATGGAAATCGCCGGTGACAAGCCTTCGATGGTGTCGACGTCCGGTTTTTCCATCATCGACAGGAACTGCCGGGCATAGGCCGACAGCGACTCGACGTAGCGGCGCTGGCCCTCGGCGTATAGGGTGTCGAAGGCCAGGGAAGACTTGCCGGACCCAGACAAGCCGGTGATCACGATCAGTTTGTCGCGCGGCAGTGTCAGGTCGATGTTCTTCAGGTTGTGGGTCCGTGCCCCACGAATCAGGATCTTGTCCACTACGGCCTCGCTTGGCGGGCATAAACAAGGAAGTATACGGCGCACTGCCAGCACGCGGCAAAGCGTCGCGTAGATGCCGTCAAGCTGTCGGACTGATAGAATCGCCGCCGGTTCACACGAGGTTAATCCATGCACGACACCCACACCGAGCGCATGAGTGGCAGCGAAACACGCGCCGCAGGGGGCCTGGCCCTGGTCTTTGCCTTCCGCATGCTGGGCATGTTCATGGTCCTGCCGGTGCTGGCCACCTACGGCATGGACCTGGCTGGCGCGACGCCCGCGCTGATCGGCCTGGCCATCGGTGCCTACGGCCTGACCCAGGCGGTGCTGCAGATTCCATTCGGGGTGATATCCGACCGTATCGGCCGTCGGCCGGTGATCTACCTCGGCTTGGTGGTCTTTGCCCTGGGCAGCGTACTGGCGGCTCAGGCCGACTCGATCTGGGGCGTGATCGCCGGGCGCATCCTGCAAGGTGCCGGGGCAATTTCCGCGGCGGTCATGGCGCTTCTATCGGACCTGACCCGCGAGCAACACCGCACCAAGGCCATGGCCATGATCGGCATGAGCATCGGTCTGTCGTTCGCTGTGGCAATGGTCGTCGGCCCGCTGCTGACCCGCGCCTTCGGCTTGTCAGGATTGTTCCTGACCACCGCAGGACTTGCCCTGGTAGGCGTCGCTCTGATTGCGTTCGTCGTGCCCAACACCCACACCACCCTGCAGCATCGCGAGTCAGGTGTGGCGCGTCAGGCCCTCGGCCCGACCCTGCGCCATCCGGACCTGCTGCGGCTGGATGCGAGCATTTTCATCCTGCATGCGATCCTCATGGCAAGCTTCGTCGCCTTGCCGCTGGCCTTCGTCGAACGGGGCGGGCTGCCGAAGGAACAGCATTGGTGGGTCTACCTGACCGCACTGTTCGTCTCATTTTTCGCAATGGTTCCCTTCATCATCTACGGGGAAAAAAAGCGCAAGATGAAGCGCGTGCTGGCCGGTGCGGTTGCCGTGCTGCTGCTGGTCGAGGTGTTCTTCTGGGAGTGGGCTGACAACTTGCGCGGACTGGTGATTGGCACCGTGGTATTCTTTACTGCCTTCAACCTGCTGGAGGCTTCGCTGCCTTCACTGGTGAGCAAGGTGTCGCCCGCTGGCGGCAAGGGAACGGCTATGGGGGTGTATTCCACGAGTCAGTTCCTCGGTGCCGCCCTGGGAGGAATTCTCGGTGGCTGGTTGTTCCAGCACGGTGGGCTGGACAGTGTGTTCCTCGGCTGCGCGGTGCTGTGTGCCGTGTGGCTGGTCGTTGCGTTGCGCATGAACGAGCCGCCGTATGTGACCAGCGTGCGCATGCCGCTGACGCCGGAGGCGGTTCGGGAAGCCGGGCTGACCGAGCGCCTGATGGCCGTGCCGGGTGTGACCGACGCTGTCGTGGTGGCAGAAGAGTCTGCCATCTACATCAAACTGGATACGAAAATTTTGGACCGCACGACCCTCGAGCGTTTGGTAAACCCAGCCTCATCGGCGTGCGAAGCCTAGGAGAACGTTATGGCCCGTGGGGTTAACAAAGTCATTCTGGTCGGTACCTGTGGCCAGGATCCCGAAGTCCGCTACCTGCCCAACGGTAACGCCGTGACCAATCTGAGCCTGGCCACCAGCGAGCAGTGGACTGACAAGCAGTCGGGCCAGAAGGTCGAGCGCACCGAGTGGCACCGTGTCTCGCTGTTCGGCAAGGTCGCCGAAATCGCCGGCGAATACCTGCGCAAAGGTTCGCAGGTGTACATCGAGGGCAAGCTGCAGACCCGCGAGTGGGAAAAGGACGGCATCAAGCGCTACACCACCGAAATCATCGTCGACATGGGCGGCACCATGCAGCTGCTCGGCGGTCGTCCGCAGAACCAGCAGCAGGGCGGTGATCCGTACAACCAAGGTGGTGGCAACAACTACAACCAGGGTGGGGGTCAGCAGCAATACAACCAGGCTCCGCCACGCCAGCAGGCCCAGCGCCCGCAGCAACAGCAGCGCCCGGCGCCACAGCAGCCTGCTCCGCAACCTGCGGCTGACTTCGATAGCTTCGATGACGATATTCCGTTCTGATCCGACGGTAGGCGTCTAGCTGGACCAGAAACCCAGGGCCTTGGCCCTGGGTTTTTTTTATGGGTTGTTGGCGGTGGGGCGGGTAGGGGCTTGTCTTGAGATTTATGGTGTTCTCGAGATCGAGCGCCGCTACACCTCTCAAGCGAACCCCCCGAACACCCCACCCCTGACCCACGTCATCGCACCTTCTCGATTCTTGACTAGTCTTAACCTCTGGCAGCCATCAAAAAGCCGCCACCGTGACTACCAAGAGGCGCCGGCCATGATCCGTGCGTCCACCACCTGATCAGGAGTGCACGATGGATCTCAACCGTCGGCAGTTCTTCAAGGTCGCTGGTATCGGCCTTGGAGGCTCGAGCCTCGCAGCGTTGGGCATGGCCCCGACGCCGGCGTTCGCCGAGCAGGTGCGTCATTTCAAGCTGACGCACACCAAAGAAACTCGCAACACCTGCCCTTACTGCTCGGTCGGCTGCGGCTTGATCATGTACAGCCAGGGCGATGCGGGTAAAAACGTCAAGCAGAACATCATCCACATCGAAGGCGATGCCGATCACCCGGTCAACCGTGGGACCTTGTGCCCCAAAGGTGCCGGCCTGCTCGACTTCATCCACAGCCCCAGCCGCCTCAAGTACCCCGAGGTACGCAAGCCAGGCAGCAATGAGTGGGTGCGGGTCAGCTGGGACGAGGCGCTCGACCGCGTCGCGACCCTGATGAAGCAGGACCGTGACGCCAACTTCATCGAGAAGAACGCCCAGGGCCAGACCGTCAATCGCTGGCTCAGCACCGGTTTTCTCGCTGCGTCGGCTGCCTCCAGCGAGGCAGGCTACCTGACCCACAAGGTCGTCCGCGCAACAGGCATGCTGGGGTTCGATAACCAAGCACGTGTCTGACATGGCCCGACGGTGGCAAGTCTTGCCCCGACGTACGGCCGTGGCGCCATGACCAACCACTGGTCCGATATCGCCAACGCGAATCTGGTCCTGGTGATGGGTGGCAACGCAGCAGAAGCGCATCCGTGCGGCTTCAAATGGGTGACCGAAGCCAAGGCGCACAACAAGGCGCGGCTCATCGTGGTCGATCCAAGATTTACCCGTACTGCCTCGGTGGCCGATTACTACGCGCCTATCCGTACCGGCAGCGATATCGCCTTCATGGGCGGGTTGATCAATTACCTGCTGACTACCGACAAGATCCAGCACGAGTACGTGCGCAACTACACCGACGTGTCGTTCATCGTCAAGGAAGGTTACGGCTTCGAAGATGGCCTGTTCAGCGGCTATGACGCAGCCAAGCGCGTGTATTCAGACAAATCCAGCTGGGGCTACGAACTCGGCGAAGACGGCTTCGCCAAGGTCGACCCGACGCTGCAGCACCCGCGGTGCGTGTTCCAGTTGATGAAGCAGCACTACAGCCGCTACACACCGGAAGTCGCGAGCATGACCTGTGGCATGCCCCAGGAGGCCATGATGAAGGTCTGGGACGAGATCGCTACCTGCTCGGTTCCCGGCAAGACCATGACCATTCTCTACGCGCTGGGGTGGACGCAGCACTCGATCGGCGCGCAGATGATTCGCAGTGCAGCCATGCTCCAGCTGTTGCTGGGTAACGTCGGCATGCCTGGCGGTGGGGTCAACGCGCTGCGTGGCCACTCCAACATTCAGGGGCTGACCGACCTGGGGCTGTTGTCGAACCTGCTGCCGGGTTACCTGACTCTGCCGGGCGATGCCGAGCAGGACTACGCCGCCTATATCGACAAGCGTGCGTCCAAGCCGCTGCGCCCTGGACAGCTGTCTTATTGGCAGAACTATGGCAAGTTCCATGTCAGCCTGATGAAGGCCTGGTATGGCGCCAATGCCACCGCCGACAACAACTGGGGTTACGACTGGCTGCCCAAACTTGACGTGCCAGGCTACGACGTCCTGCGCATGTTCGAGATGATGGGGCAGGGCAAGGTCAATGGCTACATGTGCCAGGGCTTCAACCCGATCGCCGCGTTGCCGGACAAGAACCGCGTCACCGCGGCCCTGGGCAAACTGAAGTGGCTCGTGGTAATGGACCCGCTGGCCACCGAGACCTCGGAGTTCTGGCGTAACGCCGGGCCGTTCAACGACGTCGACACCTCCAGCATCCAGACCGAAGTCATCCGTCTGCCCACCACCTGTTTCGCCGAGGAGGACGGATCGCTGGTCAACAGCAGCCGTTGGCTGCAATGGCACTGGAAAGGCGCCGATGGTCCGGGCGAGACCCGCACCGACGTGCAGATCATGAGCGAGCTGTTCCTGCGCCTGCGTCATCGCTATCAGGCTGAAGGCGGTACGTATCCAGACCCATTGCTGAACATCAACTGGCCTTACAAGATCGCCGAAGACCCCTCGCCAGAGGAGTTGGCCAAGGAAATGAACGGCTGGGCGGTGACCGATATCACCGATCCGACCGGCACCCTGCTCAAGGCCGGCCAGCAGCTTTCGGGCTTCGGTCAGCTCAAGGACGATGGCAGCACCGCCTCTGGCTGCTGGATTTTCTCTGGCTGCTGGACCGAGCAGGGCAATCAGATGGCCCGACGCGACAACAGCGATCCCTATGGCATGCACCAGGTGCAGAACTGGGCTTGGGCCTGGCCTGCGAACCGGCGGATTCTCTACAACCGTGCCTCCAGCGATGTGCAGGGCAAGCCGTGGGACCCGGAGAAGAAGCGCTTGGTGTGGTGGAACGGCAAGGCCTGGACCGGAACCGACGTCCCGGACTTCAAGGCCGACTCGCCGCCGGAGGCCGGGATGAACCCGTTCATCATGAACCCCGAGGGGGTGGCGCGTTTCTTCGCCATCGACAAGATGGCCGAAGGACCATTCCCCGAGCACTATGAGCCGTTCGAGACGCCGATTGGCATCAACCCGCTGCATCCGCAGAACAAGAAGGCCACCAGCAACCCGGCTGGCCGGGTGTTCGATTCGGTATGGGACTCCCTCGGCACGCACGATGAGTTCCCCTACGCGGCCACCACCTACCGGCTGACCGAGCACTTCCACTTCTGGAGCAAGCACTGCCGCTTGAATGCGATCATCCAGCCCGAGCAGTTCGTCGAGATCGGCGAAGTGCTGGCCAACGAAAAGGGCATCAAGGCCGGCGACCGAGTGCGGGTGTCGAGCAAGCGCGGGCATATCGACGCAGTGGCGGTGGTGACCAAGCGGATCCGTCCGCTGCAGGTCAACAACCAGACCGTGCACCAGATCGGCATCCCGTTGCACTGGGGCTTCACCGGTTCGACCCGACATGGCTATCTGACCAACACCTTGGTGCCGTTCATCGGTGATGGCAACACGCAGACGCCGGAGTCCAAGTCGTTCCTCGTCAAAGTGGAGAAACTCTGATGGCCAGCCAAGACATCATTGCCCGCTCGGCCACCACCACCGTACCGCCATCGGTACGCCAGCTGGAGGAAGTCGCCAAGCTGATCGACACCACCAAGTGCATCGGTTGCAAGGCGTGCCAGGTGGCGTGTTCGGAGTGGAACGAACTGCGTGACGAGGTGGGCCACAACCACGGTACCTACGATAACCCCCAGGACCTCACCGCCGAGACCTGGACCCTGATGCGCTTCACCGAGCACGAGCGCGACGATGGCAACCTGGAGTGGCTGATCCGCAAGGACGGCTGCATGCACTGCGCAGAGCCCGGTTGCCTGAAGGCGTGCCCGAGCCCAGGGGCGATCATCAAGCACGCCAACGGTATCGTCGACTTCAACCAGGACCACTGCATCGGTTGCGGCTACTGCATCACCGGCTGTCCGTTCAACATCCCGCGAATCTCGCAGAAGGACCACAAGGCGTACAAGTGCACCCTGTGCTCCGACCGGGTGGCCGTGGGCCTGGAGCCGGCCTGTGTGAAGACCTGCCCGACCGGGGCGATCGTCTTCGGCAGCAAAGCGGAAATGAAGGTGCATGCCGACGAGCGTATCGTCGACCTGAAGTCACGCGGCTACGACAAAGCCGGACTGTATGACCCGGACGGTGTCGGCGGTACCCACGTGATGTATGTACTGCACCACGCCGACACACCGAAACTGTACGCCGGCCTGCCGGACCAGCCGGTGATCAGTCCGCTGGTAGGGCTGTGGAAGGGCTTCACCAAACCGCTGGCGCTGTTGGCCATGGGCGCGGCGGTGCTGGCAGGGTTCTTCCATTACGTGCGTGTGGGCCCGCAGCGGGTCGAGGAAGAAGAGCATCCGACACCGTCGGGCGATGGCGTTCACCAGGTGGACCCGTCGGTGCATGTCTACGATCCGAACCGGCCCGGCGGGCAAGGGGAGCAGCGGCCATGAACGACGATAACAAACCCATCCTGCGCTACAACGCCAACGAACGGACCAACCACTGGATCGTGGCCATTCTCTTCGTCACGGCGGCTTTGTCCGGTTTGGCGCTGTTCCACCCGGCGCTGTTCTGGCTCAGTCACCTGTTCGGTGGTGGGCCGTGGACGCGGATTCTGCATCCGTTCCTGGGCGTGGCGATGTTCGTGTTCTTCCTCGGCTTGGTGATCCGTTTCTGGCGCGCCAACTTCATCACGGCCAACGACCGCCTGTGGTTACGGCGTGTCGATAGAGTGATGCTCAACCAGGAGGAAGGTGTGCCGCCGATCGGTAAATACAATGCCGGGCAGAAGCTGCTGTTCTGGACCCTGTTGGCGTGCATGCTGATCCTGCTGATCAGCGGCGTGCTGATCTGGCGGGCGTATTTCAGCCACTACTTCGACATCGGCGCCATCCGTCTGGCTACCTTGCTCCACGCCCTGGCGGCCTTCGTGCTGATCCTCAGCATCATCGTGCATATCTACGCCGGGATCTGGATCAAAGGATCGATCGGGGCCATGCTGCATGGCTGGGTCAGCCGCGCCTGGGCGCGCAAACACCATGAGTTGTGGTATCGCGAAGTGACCGGCGACAAGGCCTCTTCGGATCACCGAAGCAAAGAAGGATGAGCGCTTGAGCACGATACTCGAACCTGGGCAGATCGAAGCGTCGGCAGTGATGCCGGCGTTTCTTCACCTGCCGCCCCGCAATCTGTTCGAACGGCGCGCTGAGCGCCTGGAGCAGTTGGCCGAGGGCAACGCCCTGGGCGATTACCTGCGATTGGTGGCGCGACTTTGTCGTCGCCAACAGCAGCTTGTGGATAACCCTCCCAGCGAATTGCCGCTGGCCGAAGAGCGTCAGCGCTTGTGCATAAGTCACGGGTTGCCGCCGTTGGCAGCCGACAGCCTGGTGCGCGAAGGGCCCTGGCTGATCTGGTTGCAGGCGCTGCTGATCGGCTTCGACGAGACCGGCGACGGCCCACTGGGTGATGCCGTGAAAACGTTACGCGCCAGTGCCGAAAGCCAGCGCAAGGGCTGGGGCGTCGCTTTGCTCGCGGGCCAATACGATGCAGTCCCCGCCGCGCTGGTGCCATTCATCGGCGCGGCGCTGCAGGCGGCCTGGTCAAGCTGGTTGCTGGCGCTGCCGGAAGCCGAACTCAAGCCCTCCGGTAGCCTGGCCCAGTGTCCGGCCTGTGGCTCCCAGGCCATGGCCGGTATGGTGCGTAACCGGGGCAAGCACAATGGGCTGCGCTACCTGGCCTGCTCGCTGTGCAGTTGCGAATGGCACGTGGTGCGGGTCAAGTGTGTGTACTGCGAGTCGAGCAAGGGCCTTCGTTACACCAGCCTGGAGGACGATCGTCATGCGCCGGGCAAGGCGCCGCTGCGGGCTGAATGCTGTCCGGAGTGTCAGAGCTACCTCAAGCACCATTACCTGGAGAACGATGCCTACGCCGAAGCGCTGGCCGACGACCTGGCCAGTCTTGCTCTGGATATACGCCTGGACGAGGAGGGCTTTCATCGGCTGGCGCCGAACCTGATGCTCGCACCTGGCTAGGTGGGAGTGTCTACACTGCAATACCGAGTCGCCCTTTTCGCGGGCAAGCCCGCTCCCACAGGGACAACACAGGTCTTGACACCTGCGCCGGTCCTTGTGGGAGCGGGCTTGCCCGCGAAAGGGCCATCACAGACAACGGATCAGTCCAAGGTAGTACCGCATGTCATCCAACCCAGCCAGCGACACCCCCCGCCTGCCCTCGATCGACACCCTCCTGCGCCACCCGGCCGGCCTCCCGCTGATCGACCGCCACGGCCGCGATGCCGTGCTCAACACCCTGCGGCAACTGCTCGACGACCTGCGCGACCCGGCCCGCCACGGCCAACTCAGCCCGGCCGAGCTGGCCGCTGAAGTCCTCCTGGGCCGCGCCGGCGAACGCCTGGTCGTCCAGCAGCGCAGCCAGGTGCGCCGGGTGTTCAATCTCACCGGCACGGTGTTGCACACCAACCTTGGGCGTGCGTTGTTGCCGGAAGAAGCGGTCGAAGCCATGCAGACCGCCGCCCGCTACCCGCTCAACCTGGAATTCGACCTGGCCACCGGCAAGCGCGGCGACCGCGACGACCTGATCGAAGGCCTGATCCGCGAATTGACCGGCGCCGAAGCCGTCACCGTGGTCAACAACAACGCCGCCGCCGTGCTGTTGGCGCTGAACAGCCTCGGCGCGCGCAAGGAAGGCATCATTTCCCGTGGCGAACTGATCGAAATCGGCGGCGCCTTTCGCATTCCTGACATCATGGCCCGCGCCGGAGTACGCCTCCACGAGATCGGCACCACCAACCGCACCCATGCCCGCGACTACGAAGCCGCCATCGGTCCGCGCACCGGCCTGCTGATGCGCGTGCATTGCAGCAACTACAGCATCCAGGGTTTCACCACCCAGGTGCCGACCACCGAGTTGGCGCGTATCGCCCGGCAGCACCAACTGCCACTGCTCGAAGACCTCGGCAGCGGCAGCCTGCTCGACCTGACCCGCTGGGGCCTGCCAGCCGAGCCCACGGTGCGCCAGGCCCTGGACGATGGTGCCGACATCGTCACCTTCAGTGGCGACAAGCTGCTCGGCGGTCCTCAGGCCGGCATCATCGTCGGGCGCAAGGAGCTGATCGCCAAGATCAAGAAGAATCCGCTCAAGCGCGCCTTGCGCGTCGACAAGATCACCCTGGCCGCGCTCGAAGCCGTGCTGGCGCTGTACCGCAATCCGGACCGCCTGGCCGAGCGCCTACCCAGCTTGCGCCTGCTGACTCGGACTCAGGCCGAGATCCAGGCTCAGGCCGAGCGCCTGGCGCCTGAACTGGCGGCGCAACTGGGCGATCCATGGATCGTCAGCGTAGCGCCCGCCCTGGGCATGATCGGCAGTGGCAGCCAGCCGGTGGCGCGGCTACCCAGCGCAGCGCTGTGCCTGCGCCCACAGGTGCCGAAGAAGCTGCGCGGACGTAGCCTGCACGTGCTGGAGCGGGCCCTGCGGGCCTTGCCCGTGCCAGTGCTGGGGCGTATCGACGACGATGCCCTGTGGCTCGACCTGCGCCAACTGGACGACGAAGCCCAGTGGCTGGCGCAGCTGTCCTCCCTGCAGTTGGGGCCGGTGCAGTGATCGTCGGAACCGCCGGCCACATCGACCATGGCAAGACCGCCTTGCTTCAGGCGCTCACCGGCCAGGCCGGTGACCAGCGCCAGGAAGAGCGCGCACGCGGCATGACCATCGACCTCGGTTACCGCTATGCGGCCCTGGCCGAAGGTGCGCCGCTGACCGGCTTCATCGACGTGCCGGGTCACGAGCGGTTCATCCACAACATGCTCGCCGGTGCCCATGGCATCGACCTCGTGCTGCTGGTGGTGGCCGCCGATGATGGGGTGATGCCACAAACCCGTGAGCACCTGGCGATCATCGAGCTGCTGGGCATTCCCCAGGCACTGGTGGCGGTGAGCAAATGCGATCGGGTCGAACCGGCTCGTTTGGCTCAGGTACAGGCGCAGGTTACCGAGCTGCTGGCGCCGGGTCCGTATGCCGGTGCGCGGCAATTCCCGCTGTCCAGCGTGACCGGGGAGGGGGTCGATGCGCTGCGTCAGGCATTGTTGGATGCCGAACGGCAGGTGTGCAAGCGCAGCGCCCGCGGTGGCTTGCGCCTGGCTGTCGACCGTGCCTTCGCCGTCACTGGCGCGGGCGTGGTGGTCACTGGCACGGCGTTGGCCGGGCGCGTCAGTGCCGGCGATACCCTGCTGCTGGGCAAGACCGGCAAGCCGGTGCGCGTACGTGGTCTGCATGCACAGAACCAGGCGGCATTGGTGGCCGAGGCAGGGCAGCGGGTGGCGCTGAACATCAGCGCCGACCGCCTGGCGGTCGAGCAGGTGCACCGTGGCGATTGGCTGGTGCCGGAATGGTTGCATGCGCCCAGCACCCGGGTGGACATCGAGTTGAACCTGCTGCAGACCGAGAGCCGAACCTTCGAACACTTCAGCGCGGTGCATGTGCACCTCGGCACCCAGGATGTCACGGCGCGGGTCGCCCTGCTCGAGGGCGAGGCGCTCGCCCCAGGCCAGCGCATGTTCGCCCAACTGCTACTCAATGCCCCGCTGCAGGCTGTGCACGGCGACCGTTTGGTGCTGCGCGACCAGCGTGCCCAGCGCACCATCGGGGGCGGGCGTGTGCTCGATCCATTCGCACCGAGCCGACAACGCCGCAGTGAAATGCGCCTGCGCCAGTTGCACGTGCTGCGCGATGCCGATGACCTGGAGCAGGCATTGCCGGCCTTGTTGACCAGCGCTCCTGGCGGGCTCGACCCGCAACGCCTGGAGCGCCAGTTCAATCGCCTACGTGAAACCTGGACGCTGCCGACAGAGGTCAGGGTCATTGCGACGCGGCAGGGGCCCCTGTTGTTCGCCGACGCCCAGTGGCAAACGCTCAGGCAGCAGGTCCTGGCTCAGCTGGCGCTGTTTCATGAGCAGGAGCCGGACCAGCTTGGTCCTGACCGCGATCGTCTGCGCAGGTTCTGCGCCTTGCCGTTGGAACGCCCTGCCTTTGTCAGTCTGGTCGATGAACTGCTCGATGATGGCGTCATCTCCAGCAGTGGACCGTGGCTGCATTTGCCGGACCACAAGGTGCAATTGAGCGAAGCCGACAACGCCTTGTGGGAGCGCCTGCAACCGCGCTTGCTGGAAGGGCAGTTCGACCCGCCCTGGGTGCGCACGCTGGCTGGCGAGGAAAACCGTGACGAAGCCGATGTGCGCTTGTTGCTACGTAAGCTGGCCCGACTTGGGTTGGTGCACCAGGTGGTGCGCGATCTGTTCTACCCGCAGGCCACATTGCAACGCATGGCCGAGCTGTTGCTGGCCCAGGCCGATGAAACGCCGATAGTGCAGGTCGCCGCGTTTCGCGATATGTTGGGCATCGGTCGAAAGCGCAGTGTGCAGATTCTCGAGTATTTCGACCGCATCGGTCTGACCCGGAGGGTCGCCGACCAGCGTCATATCCGCGCCGACAGCGCCCTGGCCCAACAGCAGGCCAGGCACTGAGTTCAAGGAAGGCAATCGCGCCCGGTGGCGCGGCCGGGCTTCAAACCCGGTTGGGGACGGCAGCCGTTCCCGGGCAGGTTCGACTCCCGCTGCCTTCCGCCATTTTCAGCCTGTCAGGGCCTCTTCGCGGCTAAGCCCGCTCTCCGCACAGATCCAGGGCAAACCACTGCTCTGCCGCTTCGACATCCAGCCCCGCCCCGAGCAAGGCGAACATCTTGCCCAGTGCCGCCTCCCGGGTCATGCCGCCGCCACTGACCAGCCCGGCAGCGCGCAAGCGGTTGCCCGCCGCATAGGTATCGAACACCACAGAACCTTCGGGACACTGGCTGATGGCTGCCAGCATCACTCCACGTGCACGCGCCTCGCGCAGCACGCCCAGCAATGCCTGGTCATCCGAAGGCCCGGTGCCGCTGCCATAGCACTCCAGCAGCAAGCCCTGAACGCCGCTGTCGAGCAGACCGCGCAGGTGACCGGCCTGCAGCCCCGGGAACACCGGCATTACCGCCAGATTGACTGGCTGACGCTGCTGGCGGTAGTCGAGTTCGCCAGGCACGGCCCCTGCACGTTCGCCTTCGCGATGGCGCGGCAGTGCGGCGAAGGCGTCGAAAGCCTCGCTGCGCAGCTTCGAGGCGCGGCTACCGTGCAGCAATTGGCCATGGAAGTACAGCTGCACGCCCGCATCCAGGCCCTGTTCGAACTGGCGCAAAGCCCCGCACAGGTTGCTCCAGGCGTCACTGCCCGGCGCCCCGGCCGGCAGCATCGAGCCGGTCAGCAGCACCGGTACCGGCAAGCCCAGCAGCAGGAACGACAGCGCCGCGGCGCTGTAGGCCAGGCTGTCGGTGCCATGTAGCACCAGCACGCCGTCGTGGCCTTGGGCTTCGACCGCTGTGACGATCGCGTCACGCATGGCCAGCCAGTTGTGCTGTTGCATGTTGGCGCTGTCGAGCAGCGGATTCATTTCCTGCAAGGTCCATGGCACCTGCGGGGCTTCAGGCAGCAAGGCAAGGTGGGCGCGCATGCGCGCATCGAAACCACCGGCCGGCGCCAGGCCTTCGGCCGTTTCGAGCATGCCGATGGTGCCCCCGGTATAGAGGACGAGAAGATTCTTGACTACACGCATGGAAAGCATCCGTAGCGGTGAGCGGAGGTGAAGCAGCCGCCCACGAACGGGGCGGCTGGGCAGGAGAGGATATCAGCGCTGCAGCTGGGCTTGGGCCGGGGCTTTGTCAGCGGCTGTTTCGGCCTGAGGATTGGCCGGCCAGGCATTGGTGTCCAGGTCCAGGTCGGCGAACTTGGCCGAATCGAACACTGGCTGGGCGATACCCGCCTTGCGCTGGTCGTCGTAGTCGCGCATCACTCGCAGACCGACCTTGAACAGCAAGGCCAGGGCCACCAGGTTGACGAATGCCAGGCAGGTCATGGTGATGTCGGCGAAGGCGAACACGGTCGACAGGTCCTGCATCGAACCCCAGATCACCAGCGCCAGCACCAGGCCGCGGAAGGCCAGCAGCACCGCGCGGTTACGGCTGAGGAATTGCAGGCTGTTCTCGCCCAGGTAGTAGTTGTAGAGGATGCAGGTGAACACGAACAGCGACAGCGCGACGCTGACGAACAGGCGACCCCAGTCACCCACCACGGCGGCCAGCGAGTTCTGGGTCAGGACGATGCCATCACCTTCGAAGCCTGGGGTGTAGAAGCCCGACAGCAGAATCAGCAGCGCGGTGCAGGTACAGATCAGGAAGGTATCGAGGAACACACTGAAAGCCTGGACCACACCCTGGGCACCGGGGTGCTTCACGGCAGCCACGGCGGCTACGTTCGGCGCACTGCCAAGGCCCGCTTCGTTGGCGAACACGCCACGTTTCACGCCCATGACGATGGCGCTGCCGAGCAGACCACCAAACGCTGGGTCAAGGCCGAACGCGCTCTTGAAGATGGTTTCCAGCATGGCGGGTACGTGTTCGATCTGGGTGCCGATCACATACAGGGTCACGCCGATGTAGGCCAAGGTCTTGATCGGCACCAGCAGGTCAGAGACCGCAGCGATACGCTTGATGCCACCGATGAAGGTGATGGCTAGCAACACGGCCAGAACGATACCGGTGTGGGTAGGTTCGAAGGCAAAGGCGTTCTGCAGCGAATGGGTCACGGTGTAGGACTGCAGGCCAATGAAGGCGAAGCCGTAGGTGACCAACAGCAGGATCGAGAACACCACGGCCATGCTCTTGCGCTTGAGGCCATGCTGGATGTAGTACGCCGGGCCACCGCGATACAGGCCGTCGCCATCGGCGCGCTTGTAGACCTGGGCCAGGGTGCATTCGAAGAAGCTGCTGGACATGCCCACCAGGGCGGTGACCCACATCCAGAACACCGCGCCTGGGCCGCCCAGGGTCACGGCGATACCGACACCAGCGATGTTACCGGCACCCACGCGGCCAGCCAGGCTCAGCATCAGCGCCTGGAACGAGCTTAGTTGGCCTGCCTGACCCCGCAGGGATTCCTTGAATACAGCGAACATGTGGGTGAAATGGCGGAACTGGACGAACCGCGAGCGGATGGTGAAGTAACCGCCGAGACCGACGATCAGCACGATGAGCAGTTTCCCCGAAAGGAAATCGTTGAGTGCTTCGAGCATTGGAAAATGACCTCGATTCTTATTGTTCGCATGGAATGACCAGCGGGCGTCAGGCGCACCGCTATTCGTTGGGCGCATGGTTGGCCATGACAAGAGCGGTTACAATTTCGCGGGTTGCTCTTACTTGATGCGACTTGATGCTAGAATGGCGTCATTAGCGTCAGGTGAGTCCTGCCATGAGCGAACATTTCGCAACCAATCTCAAATTGGCCTGTAGCCATTACCGCTCTATCTCCGAGGTCTGCCGCCAGCTTTCGATCAATCGCGCCCAGTTCAACAAGTACCTGGGCGGGCAGAGCCGTCCGACGGCCTACAACCTCAAGCGCATCGGCGACTTCTTCGGCGTCGAGGACTACGAACTGAACTTGCCGCCCGAACAGTTCGCCCGGCTGATCGGCGCGCGAGTATCGCCGTTGGCCGAGACCCCGCGTGATCCGCTGAGCGAGCTGTTCCAACCTCTGCAGACGCAGGCCGGCAACCTCTCGCGCTATTGTGGTTACTACTTCGAATACTCCAACTGCATGTCGGTACCCGGCTCGATCCTGCTGTCGCTGGTGCACCTGCGTGAAGAGCGCGGGCATTTCGTATTTGAGCGCCAAGAGCGCCAGGAGCGCTCCACCGCCACCGACCCTCACGCCGAGGTGCGCTGCCGTTACCTGGGCGTGGCCTATCAACTGCAGGACCGACTGTTCCTCATCGACTATGAGTCGCTGACACTCAACGAGATGAGCCAGACCATCCTGATTCCCAGCTTCAAGAGCCGCATCACCCGCCTCAATGGGCTCAAGACCGGCGTGTCCAGCGGTGACCGCCGCAATCCGGCCTGCACCCGGGTGGTGTGGGAATACCTAGGCGAGGAAATCAACCGCATCAACGCCTACCGCCAAGTCAAGCTGTACCGTCCGGAGGACCCTCGCATCGACGACGATGTGCGCCAGCGTCTCACCGTGGGGCCGCTGAGCAACGGCTTGTTCGAGATCGAGTGAGGTGGCCAAAACCACCCCAGCGCCTGCTGGTTGGACTTCCCAGGCAGGAAACCGCAAAATGATCGCTTTCCCCCTATCAACCTGTTCGGATCTGCTGACTCTATGCGTATGCGCCTGATGCTGTTGGGTGGTGGCAATGCCCTCGGGCAAGCGCTGATTCGTCTCGGGGCCGAGGAGGACATCGCATTCCTGGCGCCGCGGCCCCCGGAAAATGGCTGGACCCCGGCCAACCTCACCCAGTTGCTCGACGATCATCGCCCCGATGCCCTGGTCAACCTGGCCTATTACTTCGACTGGTTCCAGGCGGAGTCGGTGAGTGACCAGCGCCTGGCTCAACAGGAGCGGGCGGTCGAGCGTCTGGCCGAGTTGTGCCAGCACCATCAGATCACCTTGGTGCAGCCTTCCAGCTACCGGGTGTTCGACGGTTCGCGCGCCACGGCCTACAGCGAAAAGGATGAACCCGTGCCGCTTGGTCAGCGTGGCCAGGCATTGTGGCGAATCGAGCAGAGCGTGCGCGCGGCCAGTCCGCAGCATGTGCTGCTGCGCTTCGGCTGGTTGCTCGACGAGAGCATCGATGGAGCGCTGGGCCGTTTCCTGACCCGTGCCGAGCAACCTCAGGAGCTGCTGCTGGCCGATGACCGACGCGGCAACCCGACGCCGGTCGATGACGCCGCACGGGTGATCCTCTCGGTACTCAAGCAGCTCGACTGCAACGCGCCACTGTGGGGCACCTACCATTACGCCGGCAACGAGGCCACCACATTGCTGGCCTTGGGCCAGGCGATCCTCGCCGAGGCCGGTCAGTACCGCCAGTTGGCGGTGCAGGCGCCGACCCCGCAGGCCCACGCCGCACGCCCCGACGCCAGCGAAGAGCCGCAGCACGCGGTGCTGGCCTGCAAGAAGATCCTTCACACCTTCGGTATCAAGCCACGCGCCTGGCGCGCCGGCTTGCCGCCACTACTGGACCGATTCTACCGCCATGGCTGACGCCCCCATCCTGATCACCGGCGGTGCCGGCTTCATCGGCTCGCACCTGTGCGATGCGTTGCTGGAAAAAGGCTACGCGGTGCGTATTCTCGACGACCTGTCGACCGGCAAGCGCGCCAACCTGCAGATGGACAACCCGCGACTCACCTTGATCGAAGGCGATGTCGCCGATGCCGAACTGGTCCAGCGCGCCGCACAGGGCTGTGGCGCCGTCGTCCACCTGGCGGCAGTGGCCTCGGTGCAGGCATCGGTCGAAGACCCAGTGAAGACCCACCAGAGCAATTTCATCGGCACCCTCAACGTCTGCGAGGCGATGCGCGTGCATGGCATCCGCCGTGTGCTCTTTGCCTCGAGCGCTGCGGTCTATGGCAACAATGGCGAAGGCCAGTCGATCGCCGAGGACACGCCGAAAGCACCGCTGACGCCTTACGCGGTGGACAAGCTGGCCAGCGAGCAGTACCTGGACTTCTATCGCCGCCAGCATGATCTGGAACCGGTGGTGTTCCGCTTCTTCAACATCTTCGGACCACGCCAGGACCCTTCCTCGCCGTACTCCGGGGTGATCAGCATCTTCAGCGAGCGGGTCAGCCAGGGTTTGCCCATTACCGTGTTCGGTGACGGCGAGCAGACCCGCGACTTCCTCTACGTGGGTGATCTGGTGCAGGTGATGGTGCAGGCCCTGGAGCAACAGCAGGTGGAGGAGGGGGCGGTGAACATCGGCCTGAACCAGGCCACCTCGCTGAACCAGCTGCTCAAGGCGCTGGAGCAGGTGGTCGGCAGCCTGCCGGCGATCAGCTATGGCCAGGCACGCTCGGGCGACATCCGTCATTCACGGGCGGACAACCAGCGTCTGCTGGCGCGCTTCGACTTTCCGCAGCCCACGCCAATGGTCGAGGGGTTGGCGCGGCTGCTGGGCAAGGCTTGAGCGAATGACGTCTGCCCTGCAGTCCTGACGGCACGAGGCCGCTGTCATCGGGTCAACGCGAGTCCCGATAGCAGCGGCCTTGTGCTACGAAGGGACGCCAAGCGCCCCTGGCAGATCAGAACTTGTAGCCCAGTCCGACCATGTAGACCCATGGATCGACATCGACGTCGACCTTGGTCTTGCTGTAGCCCAGCGCGGTCGGGCCGTTGACGCTGGCCTTGGTGTCGATGTCGACATACCAGACCGAGGCGTTGACCAGCAGATTGTCGGTGAGCATGTAGTCCATGCCCAACTGCCCGGCGAAGCCTACCGAGTCCTGCAGCTTCAGGTTGCTGAAGCCCTGCTGCTTGCGCTGGCTGCTGAGGTCTTCGTCGAAGAACAGGGTGTAGTTGATACCGACGCCGGCGTATGGCTGGAACTTCGAAGTCGGCTCCATCGGGTAGTACTGCAGCGACAAGGTCGGTGGCAGTTGCTTGATGTCGGCCAACTTGCCATCCAGGCCGCCACCCAGGCCCTTGACCCCTACGGTGTGCTTGAACGGGGTGGCCGCCAGCAGTTCCAGACCGACGTGATCGGTGAGCATATAGGCGAAGGTCAGGCCCAGCTGAGTGTCGCTGTCCAGGGTCGCCTTGGTGCCGGAAACCTTGTTGCCGTCGAATTTCAGTGCGCCGCTGTCTTCGTTGGGAGCGGTGGTGATGGCACCTGCGCGAAGGATCATGTCCCCCGCTTGGTAGGCGTTGGCGACAGGGGCTGCGAACGCCAGGGCAATGAGCGAGGCGCCGAGCAAGGACTTGTTCATGGAAGCTCCCAAAGGACGTGAGTAACCGAGTAGTCCAATGGTACGGAGAGGTTCAAACCAAACGTTTGACCCAGCTCAACGAAGCGCTTTCATAATTTCGAAGCGGTTCTCAATTCAGCTCATATGCGTATATTTTCTCGGCTTCCATCTGATAACCCGCGTCGGCCAGTTCACTGCTGGAGTCTTTGACCTGCATCGTGCCCTCGATCCAGTAGGGCTGGTAGAGATCTTCGACGCGCACGCCCATTTCACTGAAGATATGCACGATCTGGTTCGACGGCGGCGGTGGTACATGGATGCAAGCGCCGTAGTAAGGCACCAACAGGAACTCGGTGGTGCGGCCTTCTTCGCTCACCTCCAAGGGCACGATGAACCCAGGCAGTTTGACCAATTTCCCGTCCAGGCTTTTTTCAACCGGCGCGTGGGGCGCTTGCTGGGGCGCCGGCGGTGCCGATTCGGCGAGGGCATCGCTCAGTTGCGACAGGTCGTGCATTGGCGTGAGCTGCGGCGCGACGACCGGCGCGCCCTCGGGAATCAGCGCGGGCCAGTCCAGCTCGCGGGGCTCGCCGGCCAGCGCAGGCTGCGCCAGGAAGACCAGCAGGAGCGCGAAGAGGGCACAGAGGTTTCGGATCATGGCACGGGACTCAGAGGTTGATCGACAGGCCATCGGCCAACGACTGCCGATAGGCGCGCCACGCTGGCACGCTGCCCATCAGCAATGCGGCCCCCAGGATGATCGCCAGCAGCGTCCATTCATGGCCGCTCGGCCAGGCCAGCGGCAGGTATAAACCGTAGTTGGCCTGTACGTAGCCCTGGGCCAGGGCAATGCCACCGTATAGCAGACCCAGCCCGGCGACGCAGCCCGCCACGGCCAGGGCCAGTGCCTCGAGTACCAGCAACCCCGCCACATGCCAGGGGCGCGCCCCTACCGAGCGCAGTATCGCCATTTCCCGGCGGCGCTCGTTGAGGCTGGTGAGAATCGCGGTGAGCATGCCGATCAGTCCGGTCAGCACCACGAACAGCGACACCACGAACAATGCCTGCTCAGCCGTGCCCATCAGGCTCCACAACTCCTGCAGGGCCACGCCGGGGAGGATCGCCAGCAGCGGCTCGCTGCGGTACTCGTTGATCTCGCGCTGCAGGCTGAAGGTGGCGATCTTGCTGTTCAGCCCGAGCATGAAGGCGGTGATTGCCGTGGGCTGCAGATCCATGGTGCGGGCCTGCTCGGCACTGATGCGTCCGGCACCGCGGGCCGGTACGCCGTTGTGCCAGTCGATGTGGATGGCTTCCATGCCGGCCAGGCTGATGTGCAGGGTGCGGTCGACTGGCGTCCCGGTGCGCTTGAGCACGCCGACCACGCTGAAGGGCTTGTCGTCATGCTTGACCAGGCTGATGGCGGCCACGCCATGGGCCAGTACCAGCTTGTCGCCGAGCTTGTAGTGCAGGGCGTCGGCCACTTCGGCACCCAGCACCACCTCGAAGGGATCGCTTTCGAAGGTTCGGCCCTGGCTCAGTTCCAGGTGTTGGCGGTGACCGTACTGGTAGTGGCTGAAGTAGTCGCCGGTGGTGCCCATCACCCGGTAGCCGCGGTGCGAGTCGCCCAGCGAAATCGGGATCGCCCATTTCACACGTGGGTCCTGGGCGTAGTGCTGGTAGCTGTCCCAGCGAATGTTGTTGGTGGCATTGCCGATCCGAAATACCGAGTACAGCAGCAGGTTCACCGACCCCGAGCGGGCGCCGACGATCAAGTCGGTACCGCTGATGGTACTGGCGAAACTGGCCCGGGCCTCGGTGCGTACACGCTCTACGGCCAGCAACAGGCACACCGACAGGGCAATGGCGAAGGCGGTGAGAAAGGCGGTGAAGCGGCGGTTGGCCAGGCTGGCCAGGGCAAGGCGAAGCAGGTACATCAGGCCTCCCGGGGCTTGGCGGCGCGGTTGAGTTCGGCGAGCGACAGGTGACGGTCGAACAGGGGAGCCAGGCTCTGGTCGTGGCTGACGAACAGCAGGCTGGCGCCGGCATCGCGGCATTCGTCGAACAGCAGGCGGATGAACGCTTCGCGGGCATCGGTATCGAGCGCGGAGGTGGGCTCGTCGGCGATCACCAGCTCAGGCTGGCCGATCAGCGCCCGGGCGGCGGCGACCCGCTGCTGCTGGCCGATCGACAGGCTACCGGCGCGCCGGCCGAGCAGGGCTGGATCATCCAGCCCGAGGTGAGACAGCAGTGCGCCGGCTGCCTGATCGACGCTGCCATGGCGGCGCGCCGCACGTTCGGCGCGGCTGCGTGAGAAGTGGCAGGGCAGCTCGACGTTTTCGCGCACCGAGAGGAACGGCAACAGGTTGAATTGCTGGAAGATATAGCCGGTGTGATCGACACGAAAGCGGTCTCGCGCGCCCTGGCCCAGGTCTGCGAGATTCTGGCCGAGCAGGCGGATGCTGCCCTGGCCAGGCAGGTTGACCCCGCCCAGCAAGCCCAGCAGCGTGGTCTTGCCGCTGCCACTGGGGCCTTTGAGGAACAATGCCTCGCCGGCCTCCAGGCGCAGTGCGGGAATATCCAGCAGCGGAGCCTGGCCAGGCCAGGCAAACAGCAGGTCATGCAGTTCGAGCAGCGGCTGGTTCATATTCAGAATTCGACCATCGCCTTGGATGGGCTGGTTTCCACACCCTTCTGACCGTTCGGGCCGATCAGTTGCACGTTGATCTTCTGGGTTGCCGGGAAGGCTTTGAACAGTGGGCCGAGGTCGAGTTGGGCGAGCTTGGCCGGGGTCGCGCAGGTCAGCTGGTAGTGGGCACCGATGTCGCTGTGCACATGGCCATGTTCGTGCTCGTCACCGTCATCGTCAGCGTGGGGAGCATCACCGAACAGCGGGCTCTGCAGGTCCTGGGATTCTTCCTTGCAGTCTGCCGCAGCGGCCAGGCCGAACAGCTTCAGGGGTTGTTCGAGTTGTTGGCGCACCGCCGCTACCTTGGCCTTGTCGGCATCGCTGTTGGCGGCGTGTTCGAAGCCGACCAGGTTCATCGCCGGGCTGTCCAGCTCCAGTTCCAAGGTGTTGCCGTCCAGTGCAACATTGAGCTTGGCCACGCCATGTTCATGGGCGCCGAGGGTGCCATGGGCGTGTTCATGGTCATGATCGTCATGGGCGTTGGCCATGGCCAGGGGCAAGAGGGCGAAAGGCAGGGCGAGCAACAGGCGGCGCATGGACGACTCCGGAGCGAGAGAAATGATGTGGTAATGTTATAACAACTTTTATCGGCGTCGCCAGCCTGCCTGGCGCAGGTTTCATGTTGCTGTAGCATGGTCGCCATCGACCTCCCTTCAAGGAACGCATCGTGAGAATTCGTGGACAGATTGGTGACTGGCCGGTGGACCTGACCATCGAGCTCGAGCCTGAAGAGTGGGCACAACTGGGGCGCCCCAGGGATGTACCTGGGGTCGCCGAGGTGCCTGCGGCGACCACGGCGGCGCCACGCCAGGACGACGGGCAGTGGACGGCAGCGCGTGATCTATTGCGCCAGGCCGGGGAGATGAATGGGCCTGAGCTGCTCGATCGGCTGGAAGGGCTGGCAGGCAGTACCGCGGCGGGCAAGCGGCTACTGGTGCGGTTGCGCCATAGTGCCGATGTGAAGGTGGAGAGTGGCGTGGATGCGCCGGTGTATCACTGGGTGGGGTGAGGTTGACGTTAGTGGCTCGCCACTAGGTTTGCAGGGCGGCGCTCGATATCCGCAACGCCACCCCTCTCCAGCGCACGCCTCAGAACATCGCCGACGACAACCTGCGACGGTACACGCCCACCAACGGATGATCGCCACCGAGCAGCTCGAACACCTGCAACATGGCCTTCTGCGGCAGCCCGTTCTCATAACCTCGATTACGTTGGAACAGCTTCAGCAGCCCATCCAACGCAGCCTCGTATTGCTGGCGCGCCAGTTGCTGAATGCTCAACTGGTAGGCGGCTTCGTCATCCTGTGGGTTTTGCGCCAAACGGCTCTTCAGGTCGGCGACTTCCGGCAGGCTGGCTGCCTGGCGCAGGAAAGTCAGCTGGGCCTTGGCGCCAGCCAGGGCGGCCTTGTGCTCATCGCTCTTGACCGCATCGAGTACGGTCTCGGCTTCGCCCAGTTCACCTCGTTCGGCCAGGCAGCGGGCGTACAGGATCAGCCCTTCGGCATTGCTGTTGTCTTCACCCAGCAGAGCCACCAGCAGCGCCTCGGCCTCGGCGAAGCGGCTCTCGGCGAACAGCGCCTTGGCTTGCTCCAGCGGTGCGGCGGTCGGCGGCGCGGGCATCTGTACGTGCGGTTCGAGCATCGCCCGAATGGCCGACTCAGGCTGGGCGCCGGCAAACCCATCAACCGGCTGGCCATCCTTGAACAGCACCACGGTGGGCAGGCTGCGGATGCCGAACTGGGCAACCACCTGTTGCTCGACATCGCAATTGACCTTGGCCAGCAACAACTCGCCCTGGTAACCCTCGGCGATTTTCGCCAGCAGCGGCATCAGCGCTTTGCAGGGCGCACACCATTCGGCCCAGAAGTCGACCAGCACCGGCTTGTGAAACGAGTTCTCGATCACTGCCTGCTGAAAGTTGGCATCGGTGGCATCGAAAATGTACGGGACTTCTTCGCTGTAGGGAGCTTGGCTCATCATGACTCTCGCAAATCCGTGAATGGCACCACTATAAAGGCTCGCGGCTGGCGTGGTACAGGCTGACCCGGCGGAATTCGTGTGGCTCGGCCAGGTCCGGCAGGGTCAGGGCATCGAGCGTGCCCAATTGCCGATACAGCGGATGGCTGAAGTCGCGCACCCGCGAGTCCGCCACCAGTGCTTGCCGGCCACGGCCGAGGAAGGCATCGAGCAGTGGCAGGTTGGCGCGGTCGTAGAGGACGTCGGCCACCAGAATCAGGTCGAAGCGATCGGCCTCGGCGAAAAAGTCGCTGCTGTAGCCAAGCGTCACGCCATTGAGCGCCGCATTCGCCTGGCACGCTTGCAGAGCCAACGGATCGAGATCGCAGGCCACCACTTCCAGGGCGCCTGCCTGGGCGGCGGCGATGCCGGCAATGCCGGATCCTGCACCGAAGTCCAACACCCGCTTACCTTCGACCCAGTGCGGGTGCTCAGCCAGGTAGTGCGCCATGGCCAGCCCGCTGGCCCAGCAGAAGCACCAGTAGGGCGGTTCTTCGAGGATGCGCCGGGTTTCGTCGCTGCTGAAGGCGCGGTCCATGTTCTGGTCGTCGATCAGCCAGAGTTTCAGGGGGCTTGCAGGCAGTTCACTGACCACCAGGCGCGCTTCGCCGATCAGGCCAGTGAGGGCCTGTTGCAGGGCGCTGGGGACCATTATGGGGCTTTCTCGAAACGCAGCGGGCCGGTGGCCTGGGTCTGGGCCTGGGTGATGCGCAGGGGTGGCAAATGCAGGATCAACTGGCCGGAGCGGCTGGCACGCCCACGCAGTTCGACGCGAGCGCCAGCCGGAAACGCTTCGGGGTTGAAGCGCAGCTGGTAGGGCAGGGCCTGGCCGGTGCCGGTCAGGTTGCTACTGGCCAACAGGCGCTGCGGGCGGTCTCGCTCGTCGATCACCAGCAGCGCCAGCTCGACCTCGGCGCCCGCGGGGACCTCCAGCAAGGTGCCGCTCAGTTCGCGTTGGTAGGCAGGTAGCGGACCCAGGGGCTCGGCTTTTTTCGCCACCTTGGCAGGGCTGGGCGCCGGGGCCTGTTCGGGCTTGGGCCGGTCGCTGCCGCAGGCGGCGAGTAGGCCGGAGAGGCACAGTACGACGAGCGCACGAGGCTGCATGGAGTCATCCTTAAAGGGCAGATTTATCTGGATGGTAAACCCTTTGTCTTGTCTTGCCAGTGCAATGCGCTACCATGGCTCTCCCTTTTTTTGTTGCCTGCCACCATGCACTGTCCATTTTGCGGTGCCAACGACACCAAGGTCATCGATTCGCGCCTGGTCGCCGAAGGCGAACAAGTGCGCCGCCGCCGCGAATGCGTCGCCTGCGGCGAGCGCTTCACCACCTTTGAAACCGCCGAGCTGGTGCTGCCCCGGCTGATCAAGCAGGACGGCACCCGCCAGCCTTTCGATGAAGACAAACTGCGCGCCGGGATGCAGCGGGCCCTGGAAAAACGCCCGGTCAGTGTCGAGCGCCTGGAAGCGGCGCTGGCGCATATCAAGAGCCGCCTGCGCGCCACCGGCGAACGCGAGGTCAAGTCGCTGGTGGTCGGGGAAATGGTCATGGCCGAGCTGCGCAAGCTCGACGAAGTCGCCTATATCCGCTTCGCCTCGGTGTACCGCAGCTTCCGCGACCTTGACGAATTCCGTGAAGAAATCGACCGTCTGGCCCGCGAGCCCGCCAAAGAATGAGCATGCCCAGCCAGACCGCGATCCTCGACGCCCACTACATGGCCCGTGCACTGGAACTGGCCCGCAAGGGGGTCTACACCACGCACCCCAACCCGCGTGTGGGCTGCGTGATCGTGCGCGACGGCGAGGTGGTGGGCGAGGGCTGGCATGTGCGTGCCGGCGAGCCGCATGCCGAGGTGCATGCCCTGCGCCAGGCCGGTGAGCGTGCCCGTGGCGCCTGCGCCTACGTCACTCTCGAACCGTGCAGCCACCACGGGCGTACCCCGCCGTGCGCCGAGGCGCTGGTCAAGGCCGGCGTAGCACGTGTGGTTGCGGCCATGCAGGACCCCAACCCGCAGGTGGCGGGCACTGGCCTGCGGCGCCTGGCCGAGGCCGGTATCGAGGTGACCAGCGGCGTGCTCGAGGCTGATGCGCGCGCGCTCAATCCAGGTTTCCTCAAACGCATGGAGCACGGCCTGCCGTTCGTACGCGCCAAGCTGGCGATGAGCCTGGATGGTCGCACCGCCATGGCCAGCGGCGAGAGCCAGTGGATCACCGGCCCCGCCGCCCGCTCGGCGGTGCAGCGCCTGCGCGCTCGTGCCAGCGTTGTGCTGACCAGTGCCGCCAGCGTGCTGGCCGACAATGCGCGGATGACCGTGCGCGGCGCCGAGCTTGGCCTGGATGTCGAAACCACTGCGCTGGCATTGAGCCGCACGCCGCTGCGCGTGCTGATCGATGGCCGCCTGCGTCTGCCGCTCGACGCGCCATTCTTCCAGGCCGGCCCAGCCCTGGTTGTCACCGCTCAGGCGGCAGACTCGCGGTATGCCGAGGCCGGCCACGAACTGCTCAGCCTGCCTGGCAGCGATGGCCAGGTCGACCTGCCCGCGTTGCTGCGCGTCCTGGCCGCCCGTGGCGTCAACGACATCCTCCTCGAGGCCGGCCCCAGCCTGGTCGGCGCCTTCGCCCGGCAAGGGCTGATCGACGAGTACCAGCTGTTCGTCGCCGGCACCTTCCTCGGTTCCCAGGCCCGGCCGCTGCTGGACTGGCCGCTGAGCCAGATGAGCGAGGCGCCTCGGCTGAAAATCATCGAAATGCGCGCAGTGGGCGATGACTGGCGGGTCACAGCCATCCCTCTGCCAGCACCCGGCGTATAATGCCGGGCTTGCCCCGCGCAACCGTTCCTGAGGAAGCATCATGTTCACCGGCATCATCGAATCCATCGGCACCATCCGCAGCCTGACCCCGAAGGGCGGCGACGTGCGCGTCTACGTCGAGACCGGCAAGCTCGACCTGGGTGACGTCAAGCTCGGCGACAGCATCGCGGTCAATGGCGTGTGCCTGACCGCCGTGGAGTTGCCCGGCGATGGCTTCTGGGCCGACGTCAGTGTCGAGACCCTCAAGCGCACCGCCTTCATCGACCTCAAGAGCGGCAGCAAGGTCAACCTGGAAAAGGCCCTGACCCCCACCACCCGCCTGGGCGGCCATCTGGTCAGCGGCCACGTCGACGGTGTCGGCGAAATCATCTCGCGCAGCGATAACGCCCGCGCCATCCAGTTCCGCCTGCGGGCGCCGAAGGAGCTGGCCAAGTACATCGCCCACAAGGGTTCGATCACCGTCGACGGCACCAGCCTGACGGTCAATGAGGTCGACGGCGCCGAATTCGAGCTGACCATCGTCCCGCACACCCTGTCCGAAACCATCATGGCCGACTACCGCGCAGGGCGTCGGGTGAACCTTGAGGTCGATCTGCTGGCCCGTTACCTGGAGCGTCTGCTGCTGGGTGACAAGGCGGCCGAGCCGAGCAAGGGCAGTGGCATAACCGAAAGCTTCCTGGCCGCCAACGGCTTCTTGAAATCCTGATTGAGAGGGGGTGCCAGTGGCGCTCAACAGCATCGAAGAACTGGTCGAGGACATCCGCCAGGGCAAAATGGTCATCCTGATGGATGACGAAGACCGTGAGAACGAAGGCGACATCATCATGGCGGCCGAGTGCTGCCAGCCCGAGCACATCAATTTCATGGCCAAGCACGCCCGTGGCCTGATCTGCATGCCGATGACCCGTGAGCGCTGCGAAACGCTCAAGCTGCCGCTGATGGCGCCGCGCAACGGTTCCGGCTTCGGCACCAAGTTCACCGTGTCGATCGAGGCCGCCGAAGGCGTGACCACCGGCATCTCCGCTGCCGACCGCGCCCGCACCGTGCAAGCTGCCGCAGCCAAGGACGCCAAGGCCGAGGACATCGTCAGCCCGGGGCATATCTTCCCGCTGATGGCCCAGCCCGGCGGCACCCTGGCCCGCGCCGGCCACACCGAGGCCGCTTGCGACCTGGCACGCATGGCCGGCTTCGAGCCGAGCGGCGTGATCTGCGAAGTGATGAACGACGACGGCACCATGTCGCGCCGCGCCGAGCTGGAAGTCTTCGCAGCCGAGCATGGCCTGAAGATCGGCACCATCGCCGACCTGATCCACTACCGCATGATCCACGAGCGTACCGTCCAGCGTGTTTCCGAGCAGCGTATCGAGAGCGAGCTGGGCGAATTCAACCTGGTCACCTACCGCGATGCGGTGGAAGGCGATGTGCACATGGCCCTGACCCTGGGCACCATCTGCGCCGAACAGCCGACCCTGGTGCGCGTGCACAACATGGACCCTTTGCGCGACCTGCTGCTGGTCAAGCAACCGGGTCGCTGGAGCCTGCGTGCCGCCATGGCCGCGGTGGCCGAGGCCGGGAGTGGCGTGGTGCTGCTGCTGGGTCACCCGCTGGACGGCGACGTGCTGCTGGCGCACATCCGCGAAAGCGCGGGCGACGCGCCGGTCAAGGCGCCGACCACCTACAGCACCGTCGGTGCCGGCTCGCAGATCCTGCGCGACCTCGGCGTGCGCAAGATGCGCCTGATGAGTTCGCCGATGAAGTTCAATGCGATATCCGGATTCGATCTGGAAGTTGTAGAATACGTGCCCTCCGAGTGACTTGAGGCGGCGTTCGCGCCCCTGCGCTCGAGTCCAAACCCTGCAGAGGCCGCCCTTGCGCGGCCTCGCTCTTGAAGATGAGAACATCGGAATGACCCTGAAGACCATCGAAGGTACCTTCATCGCCCCCAAAGGTCGCTATGCTTTGGTGGTTGGCCGCTTCAACAGCTTCGTCGTCGAAAGCCTGGTGAGCGGTGCCGTTGATGCCCTGGTACGCCACGGTGTCAGCGAAAGCGACATCACCATCATCCGTGCCCCGGGCGCCTTCGAAATCCCGCTGGTGGCACAGAAAGTCGCCCAGCAAAGCGAATACGACGCGATCATCGCCCTGGGCGCCGTGATCCGTGGCGGTACCCCGCACTTCGAATACGTGGCGGGCGAATGCACCAAGGGCTTGGCCCAGGTGTCGATGGAGTTCGGTGTGCCGGTAGCCTTCGGCGTCCTGACCGTCGATTCCATCGAACAGGCCATCGAGCGTTCCGGCACCAAGGCCGGCAACAAAGGTGCTGAAGCTGCCCTGTCCGCTCTGGAAATGGTCAGCCTGCTGGCGCAGTTGGAGGCCAAGTGATTAGCGACGAAAGCGATCGTTTCAACCCGCGCGATCCAAAACCCGCGGATGCCGGCAAGCCCTCGAAGAGCGCCAAGCGCCGCGAAGCCCGTAAGCTCGCGACCCAGGCCCTCTACCAGTGGCACATGGCTCAGCATTCGCTGAACGAGGTCGAAGCGCAGTTCCGGGTCGATAACGATTTCTCCGATGTCGATGGCGCTTATTTCCGCGAAATCCTGCATGGGGTTCCGGCGATCAAGAGCGAAATCGACAAGGCCCTGGTTCCATGCCTGGACCTGGCATTGGACGAGCTCGACCCGGTCGAGCTGGCTGTACTGCGTCTGTCCACCTGGGAGTTCATCAAGCGCGTCGACGTACCGTACCGCGTGGTGATCAACGAAGGCGTGGAACTGGCCAAGGTGTTTGGCGCCACCGACGGGCACAAGTTCGTCAACGGCGTGCTGGACAAGCTCGCGCCGATCCTGCGCGAAGCGGAAGTCAAGGCGGCCAAGCGCTGATTCCAGCGCTGTCCGGCCATGGGTGAGTTCGAGCTGATCAACCACTATTTCGCCGCCGCGCAATGCGCGCAGGGCGGCGAAGGCGTGGCGTTGGGTATCGGCGATGACTGTGCCCTGTTGGACCTGCCTCCCGGCGAGCAACTGGCGGTGTCTACCGACACCCTGGTTGCCGGCGTGCACTTTCCCCGGGTCTGTGACCCTGGCCTGCTCGGCCAGCGTTCGCTGGCCGTGGCCGCCAGTGACCTGGCCGCCATGGGCGCGACCCCGATCGCCTTCACCCTTGCCCTGACCTTGCCGGAAGTCGGCGAGGCCTGGCTGCGTGCCTTTGCCGATGGGCTCGACCGTATGGCGCGACGCTGCCGGCTGGGGTTGATCGGTGGCGACACCACCCGCGGTCCCCTGAGCATCACCGTGACCGTGTTTGGCCGTGTGCCAGCTGGGCAGGCCTTGCGCCGCAGTGGCGCGAGGCCGGGCGATTTGCTGTGCGTGGGCGGCGAGCTGGGCAATGCCGCCGGCGCCCTGCCGTTGGTGCTTGGCGAGCGCGAGGCGCCCAACGCCCTGGCGCAACCCCTGCTCGATCACTACTGGTCACCCTCGCCGCAGTTCGCCCTCGGCCAGTTGCTGCGCGGGCGCGCCACCGCGGCGCTGGACATATCCGATGGCCTGTTGGCCGATTGCGGGCATATTGCCAAGGCATCCGGGGTGGCACTGGAAGTGAACCTGCACCAGGTACCGGTGTCAGCCGCTTTGCAGGGCTTTGTCGGCCCGCAGGCGGCCTTGCAGGCCGCTGTGGCCGGTGGCGACGATTACGTGCTGGCGTTCACCTTGCCACCAGGGCAGCTGTCATCCCTGCAGGCGCAGACCCCCGTTCATGTCATCGGGCGTGTGCTCGAGGGGCAGGGCGTGAGCCTGCGCGATCGCCAAGGTCAGGACATCACCCCGCTGCAGCGGGGCTATCAACATTTTAGGGAGACACCGTGACCGATCACCCCAATCAGGTGCCCGCGGAGTTCGTGCCGCCTTCGGTCTGGCGCAATCCGTGGCATTTCATTGCCTTCGGCTTCGGCTCGGGCACCCTGCCCAAGGCCCCAGGGACCTGGGGCTCGCTGGTGGCTCTGCCATTCATCCCGCTGTGGCAGATGCTCCCGGACTGGGGCTACTGGCTGCTGCTGGGCGTCACCATGCTGTTCGGCTTCTGGCTGTGCGGCAAAGTGGCCACCGACCTGCGCGTCCATGACCACGAAGGCATCGTCTGGGACGAAATGGTCGGCATGTGGATCACCCTCTGGCTGGTGCCGGAGGGCTGGCAATGGCTGCTGGCGGGGTTCCTGCTGTTCCGTTTCTTCGACATCCTCAAGCCATGGCCGATTCGTTGGATCGACCGTCACGTGCACGGCGGCGTAGGGATCATGCTTGATGATATCCTGGCCGGTGTGTTCGCCTGGCTGGGGATGCAGGTCCTGGTCTGGGCGGTGGGCTGATACAGGGAATGGGGCGAAGGTCATGAAGACGTTGTTATTGGCAATGCTGCTGAGCCTGGCCCCCTGGGCCGCTGCCGCCGACGGCCTGCCCAAGCAGGTCCATCTGGTCAGCGAGGAATGGATCGACTACACCAATGCCGATGGCAGCGGAGTGGCCTGGGATGTATTGCGCAAGGTGTTCGAGCCCGCCGGAGTCAAGGTGGTGACCCAGAGCGCGCCCTACAGCCGCGCGATCGGCCTGGTCAAGCGCGGTGAGGCCGATGCCTGGGTCGGTTCGTACAAGGACGAGAACGAAGACAACCTGTATCCGCGTTGGCACTTCGACATGGACCACATCTATGCCCTGGGTCTGGCCAGCAAGCCGATACCGACCCCGCAGACCATCGGCCATTATCGGCTAGCCTGGGTGCGCGGCTATGACTACGGCAGTTACCTGCCCAATGTGCACGACTTTCGCGAGATCCAGCGCCGTGAAGGCATCCTGCCGATGCTCGAGCATGACCGGGTTGATTTCTACATCGATGCCCAGACCGAGGTCGACTATGTGCTTGACCAGACCTCGCAACCCCAGCGGTTCCGGCGCACGCACATCGCCGAACTGCCGTTGTACCTGGCATTTGCCCGCAGCGAGCAGGCCAAGGCCCTGCGTGACCTGTTCGACAGGCGCATGGCCGAACTGGTACGCAGCGGCGAACTGAAGGCGATTTTCGCGCACTGGAAGCAGCCCTATCCGTTCAGTGCCGACAGCAAGCCGCAGTAATGCCAGGGTGGGCCCCATAAGCATCGAACTTTTCGATCTTAAGCGACGGTATTCAGCGCGCCCATACCTGCCAACCTGCTGATACAATCGCATCCAGAGAAATGTCCTACTTATTCCAGGAGCACAACGTGCCCGTCGTCTTTGTTGCCGCCTCTAAGCTTCCGACTCCTTTTGCGACTTTCACCATGCATGGCTTTCTTGACGAAGCCACCGGCCGCGAGCACGTGGTGCTGAGCCTGGGTGATATCGCCGATGGCGAGCCGGTACTGGGGCGTCTGCACTCCGAGTGCCTGACCGGCGATGCCTTGTTCAGCCAGCGCTGCGACTGCGGATCGCAGCTGGAGGCCGCGCTGCAGGCCATCGCCCGAGAAGGCCGTGGCGTGCTGCTGTATCTGCGCCAGGAAGGTCGTGGCATCGGTCTGCTGAACAAGATCCGCGCCTATGAGCTGCAAGACGGCGGCGCCGACACCGTCGAGGCCAACGAACGCCTGGGCTTTGCTGCCGACCAGCGTGACTACGCCATGTGCCTGCCAATGCTCGAGCACCTGGGCGTCAAGTCTCTGCGTTTGATGACCAACAACCCGCGCAAGGTCAAGGCGCTGACCGACATGCACATCACAGTCGCCGAGCGGGTGCCGCTGCATACCGGGCACAACCCGCATAACCGCCTGTACCTGGCCACCAAGGCCGACAAGCTGGGCCACATGATGGGCAACAAGCACCAAGGCGAAGTCCCCCACGCCTGATCGGTTGCGCCGATGCGCCTGTTGCTCTGCCTCCTTGCACTGCTGGCCTGCATCGCCCGGGCCGAGCCGCTGCGGGTGATCAGCCTGGCGCCCTCAATGACTGAAATCATGCTCGAACTGCAGGCCGACGGCCTGCTGGTCGGCGTACTCGACGGCGGCGAGCGACCCGCTGCGCTGCAGGCCTTGCCCTCGGTCGGGCGCCAGGGACAGCTGGATCTCGAACGCCTGGTCAGCCTGCGGCCCGACCTGTTGCTGTTGTGGCCGGGCAGCATTGCCCCGGCCCAGCGCGAGCAGCTCACGCGGTTGGGCATCGCCACCTACAGCGCCGAGCCGCACACCCTTGCACAACTGATCGATCAGATCGATACCCTTGCCCAGCGCCTGGGCCTGGCCGAACGGGGGCAGGTATATGCCAGTGGGTTGCGTCAGCGCCTGCGCCAGTTACGCGAGCGCTATCACCGCGAGCAACCGCTACGGGTGTTCTACCAGGTCTGGGATCGACCGCTGTATACCCTCGGCGGACGGCAGGTGGTCAGCGATGCGTTGGCAGTGTGCGG
Source organism: Pseudomonas putida (assembly GCF_004357765.1). Classification (GTDB taxonomy): domain Bacteria; phylum Pseudomonadota; class Gammaproteobacteria; order Pseudomonadales; family Pseudomonadaceae; genus Aquipseudomonas; species Aquipseudomonas putida_U. The sequence continues at coordinate 71,350 of NZ_SMTE01000011.1, forward strand.
GGCACGCAATATCTTCGACGACCTGAACCAGCCGGCACCTCAGGTGAGTGTGGAGTCGGTGCTGTTGCGCAATCCGCAGGTGATCCTGGCAGGCGATGCGGCGCAACTGCAGAGCTGGCACGCCTGGTCAGCTATCGACGCGGTGGCGCAGGGGCGTCTGCTGGTGATACCGGACAAGGGGATCGAGCGCCCCAGCGGCCAGATGATCGAGGCCACTGCTCGGCTATGCGCGATGCTTGCGGCTAAAGCGCCGGTGTCCAGGTGAGGCTCAGCAACGCCGTGCGGCCTTCTTCGCGGTAGCCGTAGTTTTGCCCCTGGTAGTTGTAATGAGTTCGGCTGTATCGCTTGTCCAACACATTATCCAGTTTCAAATCGAATTCTAGCTCATGGCTTTGGGCCCAGTTTGCACGTAGAGCAAGCGTCCCGTAGCCACTTACTGTGTCCGTATTTGCTTCATCGTTAAAACTTTTACTAATAGCCCGCCACGTAGCGCCAATCCCTAAACGGTCGAATTGACGGTCGATGTCTAGACTCAAGGTGCGACGTGCCCGACGAGAAAGAGTATGACCATTTTCGCGATTACGCGGATCTGTAAATGCTATACCTAGCTGCGAGCTCCACGCGTCCCACTCCTGACTCAGAGCCATTTCGAAACCGTTGATACGGGCGCTCCCGGCGTTCTCAGGGCGGTCGATGTATTCGATGGCGTCACGGAGATTTGTCCGGTAAAGCGACGTTTCTATTCTGCTGTTTTCGCTCAACTGGGTGCGCCATTGGAGTTCGTAGCTTTTTGAGTGCTCTGGCTTGAGGGTCGGATTGTTGTAGTCGGGGAAATACAGGTCGTTGAAAGTCGGTGCTCGGAAGCCCTCACTGTATGAAAACAGCACATCGTTGGCCGGGTCGATTGGAACCGTCAGGGTGCTGCTCCATGTCGTTGTATCACCATACTGCTGATTTTGATCATGGCGTATCCCTAATTCAGTCGAGAAGTATTCGCCCTGAAAACGGTGCTGGGCAAAAAGCGCCCTATTCCAGCGACTGGTTTCGGTGAAAGCAGTACTAGCATGCACACGGTCCTCGTACCAGTCTCCCCCTAATATCAGGCTGTTGCGCTCATCCAACGCCAAAGTGTTCTGCCAGGTGACCTGATCGCGATAGGTGCTGAATGGGAAGCTGGTATCGCCTAGTTTGTCTTGGCTGTCATCGCGATTTTCGCTATGGGCCATTTCGAATCGAGTGTTCCAACCCTCGGTTAGCTGCGCATCAAAGTACATACCGACACTGCTAACGGAAAAATCAGAATAAGGCTCTTGCGGGCTAAGCCCCCTTGGTTCGTCGTACTCGCTGCGCCCACGGCTATCGAGCAGGTTCAGCCCGGCTTCGAAGCGTTCGCCGAAGGTATGGCTGAGGCTCAGGTTGAGCGACTGGTTACGGTAGGCATCGTGATCGTTATCGCTGGCGAACGAAGGACCGGTGGCGTCGATGCCGGCGGTTTCGTCCAGGCTGGCGCCGAGGTTGAAGCGCGTGGCGCCGTCATTGCCGGACACGCCCAGGCTGCGTTGCCAGGTGTGATTGCTGCCAGCAGCCAGGCGCAGCCGAGGGTGCAGGCCGGCACCGCTGGCGCGGCGGGTGAAGATCTGGATCACCCCACCGATGGCATCGCTGCCGTACAGCGCCGAGCGCGAGCCACGCAGCACCTCGACGCGCTCGATCTGGTCGACATCGAGAAACTGCAGGCCGCTGTCGCCGGAGGTGGCGTTGGCGATGCGTACCCCGTCCACCAGCACCAGACTCTGGGCCGCCTTGGTGCCGCGGATGAAGATGCCCGGCAGGCTGCCACGGCCACCGGTCGGCGCCACCTGCACGCCGGGTACGCGGGTGAGCAGGTCGGTGACGCTGGTGGGCTGCAGGCGGTCGATGTCGTCACGGGTGAAGACGGTGTTGGCGGCACTGGTGGCGGTGCGCGATTCGACCTGGCGGTTGGCGCTGATGAGTACATCGGGGAGTTTCAGCGCGTCGTCGCGTTCGGCGGCCAGCAGGAATGTGGGGGCGCAGAGTAAAGCGGCACAGGCAGATTTTTTCATTGGCGGTTCCAACGTATTCGCGGGACAAGCCCGCTCCCACAGGCACACCACAAGTCTTGAAATTTGTGGGGTCCCTGTGGGAGCGGGCTTGTCCCGCGAAAGGGCCCTACAGACCCAGCTTGGCCATCCGTGCCTTCACCGAGGCTTCGATGCCAGTCACATCCAGGCCACATTCTGCGAGCATCTGCGCAGGTTTTGCATGCTCCACGTAGATGTCCGGCAGCCCCAGGTTCAACAGCGGCTTGACCACTGCCTCACGGGCCAGGAACTCGCCTACGGCAGCGCCGGCGCCGCCCATGATGGCGTTTTCCTCGATGGTCACCAGCAACTCATGGCTGCCGGCCAGTTCAAGTACCAGGGCTTCGTCCAGCGGCTTGACGAAGCGCATGTCGACCACGGTGGCGTCGATCTGCTCGGCCACCTGCAGGGCTTCGGCCAGTTGCACGCCGAACACCAGCAGGGCGACTTTCTGGCCCTTGCGACGAACCACGCCCTTGCCGATTTCCAGTGGCTCCAGATCGCCGCTGATCGGGGCGTTGGGGCCGGTGCCACGGGGATAGCGCACCGCCGCCGGACCGTTGTAGAGGTGGCCGGTACTGAGCATCTTGCGCAGTTCGTTTTCGTCGCTCGGGGTCATCACCAGCATGCCGGGGATGCAGCGCAGGTACGAAAGGTCATAGCTGCCAGCGTGGGTCGGGCCGTCCTCGCCGACCAGGCCGGCACGGTCGATGGCGAACAGCACGTCGAGGTTCTGTACCGCCACATCGTGGATCAACTGGTCGTAGGCGCGCTGGAGGAAGGTCGAATAGATCGCCACCACCGGCTTGGCGCCTTCGCAGGCCATGCCGGCAGCGAAGGTCACCGCGTGCTGCTCGGCGATCGCCACGTCGAAGTAGCGCTCCGGGTAGCGTTCGCTGAAGGCCACCAGGTCGGAGCCTTCCTTCATCGCCGGGGTGATGCCGACCAGGCGGTTATCGGCAGCCGCCATGTCGCACAGCCATTGGCCAAAGACTGCAGAATACTTCGGCCCGCTGGGCTTCTTCGGCGCTGCGGGCTTGTCGGCAGGCTCGAGCTTGGTGATCGCGTGGTAGCCGATCGGATCGATTTCGGCCGGAGCGAAACCCTTGCCCTTCTTGGTCACCACGTGCAGGAACTGCGGGCCTTTGAGGTCACGCATGTTACGCAGGGTGGCGATCATGGTCGGCAGGTCGTGCCCGTCGATCGGGCCGATGTAATTCCAGCCCAGTTCCTCGAACAGGGTGCCAGGCACCAGCATGCCTTTGGCGTATTCCTCGGTGCGACGGGCGATTTCCCAGGCACCCGGCAGGCGCGACAGCACTTTCTTGCTGCCTTCGCGCATGCTCGCGTAGGTGCGGCTGGAGAGGATCTTGGCCAGGTAGTTGGACAGGCCACCGACATTGCGCGAAATCGACATGTCGTTGTCGTTGAGGATCACCAGCATGTTGGCGTCCACTTCCTGGGCGTGGTTCAGCGCCTCGAAGGCCATGCCTGCGGTCAAGGCGCCGTCGCCGATCACGGCGATGGCCTTGCGTGGGTCATTCTGCAGCCGGGCGGCAATGGCCATGCCCAAGGCGGCGCTGATCGAGGTGCTGGAGTGACCGACGCCAAAGGTGTCGTACTTGCTCTCGCTGCGGCGCGGGAAGGCGGCGATGCCGTCCTTCTGGCGCAGGGTCAGCATGCGGTTGCGCCGCCCGGTGAGGATCTTGTGCGGGTAGGCTTGGTGGCCGACGTCCCACACCAGGCGGTCATCCGGTGTGTCGAAGACATAGTGCAGGGCGATCGTCAGCTCGATGACACCAAGGCCGGCGCCGAAATGCCCACCGGTCTGACCCACGGTGTAGAGCAACTCCTGGCGCAACTCGTCGGCCAGGGTCTCCAGGTCGGCTTCGGCCAACCGGCGCAGGCCGGCGGGCGTGTCAGCGCGGTCGAGCAACGGCGTGACCGGGCGTTCGCGGGGGATCTCTTGAAACGTCGTGGGCATCAGGCGAGTCGTTATAGGTGTGAAGACGCGGCAGTTTACCCCATTGTAGGAAAAGCTGCCCCTGTGGGAGCGGGCTTGCCCGCGAAGGGCTGCAAAGCAGCCCCGGTCAATCAATGGCGGCGTTCGACGATATAGCGCGCCAACGCCCGCAAAGGCTCTGCATTTTCGCCGAACCCTTCCAGTGCGACCAGCGCCTGGTCGCGCAGTTCGATTGCATAGGTCTTGGCGGCATCCAGGCCGAGCAGAGCAGGGTAGGTCGGCTTGTCGCGGGCGATATCTGCACCCTGGCGTTTGCCCAGGGTGGCAGTGTCACTCTCCACGTCGAGGATGTCGTCCTGCACCTGGAACGCCAGGCCAATTGCCTGGGCATAGATCTGCAGGGCATCCAGCTGGGGCTGCTCGGCGCGAGCGCTGGCCAGGGCGCCGAGGCGCACGCTGGCCTCGATCAGGGCGCCGGTCTTGTGCCGGTGCATGTATTCCAGGGCCTTCTGGTCGAGCTTGATGCCCACCGAGCCCAGGTCGATAGCCTGCCCACCGACCATACCTGCGGGGCCTGCGGCCTTGGCCAGGGTCTGGACCATGGCCAGACGAATGGCATCCGGCTGCGGGCTGAGGCGTGGGTCGAGCAGGGCGCTGAAGGCCAGGCTCTGCAGGCCGTCACCGGCAAGAATGGCGCAGGCTTCGTCGAACGCCTTGTGGGTAGTCGGTTGGCCACGGCGCAGGTCGTCGTCGTCCATGGCCGGCAGGTCGTCATGGACCAGCGAATAGGCGTGGATCAGTTCCACCGCACAGGCGGCGCCGTTGGCCTGTTCGGCCGGGGCGCCGAGGGCTTCGCAGGCAGCATAGGCGAGCAGCGGGCGGACCCGCTTGCCGCCGTTCATCACGCTGTAACGCATCGCGGCGTAGAGCCGTTCAAGTTCCTTGGACGGTGCCTGGAACAGCGGCTCGAGGGCGTTGTCGACACGTGCCTGGCTGCTGGCCTGGTAGCTGGCGATCATTCCTCTGGCTCCGCGTCGAAGGGCTGGGCGGCCAGCTCGCCGTCGCGTTCCAGGAGAATCTGCACCTTCTGTTCGGCCTGGGCCAGCGCCCCCTGGCAGTCGCGGGTCAGGGCGATGCCCTGCTCGAACGCGGCCAGCGAGTCTTCCAGCGACAGTTCGCCGTTCTCCAGGCGCTCGACCAGGGCTTGCAGGTCAGCGAGGGATTGTTCGAAATCGATGGAGGCTTTTTTGCGGGCCATGGCGACTGTCTCGGAGGCTGGTCAGAACGGCGCGACACTAGCAGAGAGGGGCGGGGGGAGCAAACTTGTGTGGGGTGTTGGAGGGGCCTGGCTGGGGTTTGGCGGCGCTCGACATCCGCGGCGCCAAACCTACCAAGGCGAACACTCATCCGCCATCAAACGCTCTCGGCCTCCACCTCCAGCTCCACCAGCGCCTGACGATAGCGAGCCAGTTCCTCGATGGTCAGCACCGGCAGGTTGTACTGACGCGCATACACGGCGACCTCTTCCCCCCGGGCCATGCTGCCATCTGGGTTCATCAGCTCGCACAGTACGGCAGCCGGGCGCAGGCCGGCCAGGCGCGCCAGGTCCACCGATCCTTCGGTATGACCACGCCGGGTCAGCACGCCGCCGTCACGTGCGCGCAGTGGGAACACGTGGCCTGGGCTGACGATGTGGCGCTGCTGCGCGGTCGAGCGCAGGGCGGCTTCGATGGTGGTGATGCGGTCCTGGGCCGAAACGCCGGTGGTGACCCCTTCGGCCGCTTCGATGGTGACGGTGAAGCCGGTGCCGTGGCGGGCCTGGTTGTTCTGCACCATCGGCGCCAATTGCAAGGCGTCGACGGTGGCTTCGTCCAGGCACAGACAGACGATGCCGCTGCAGTCGCGGATCATCATGGCCATGGTCTGCAGCGAGAGGTTCTCGGCGGCGGCAACGATGTCCGCTTCGTCCTCGCGATCGTCGTCATCGAGCAGCAGAACAGGGCGCCCGGCCTGGAAGGCGGCGATAGCGGCGGTGACGTTGGGGTATTGCTGGAACAGCGTGGAAGACATGAAACGCTCCTCGTAAAGTTCGATGAACGTCTCGGGGCGAACAAAATGCGCGCGCAAGGGCGCCCGAATGGCCCTTGGCTGACGCCTTCTTTCATCCGGACTATGACCGTCGGCCCTGGAATCTCACCAGGTCTGCTGACCCCCGACATGGTCGGGGCGCTCGCGGGCTCATCTTTCGATTTACCGCCGGTGGGGACTTTCACCCCGCCCTGAAGACCGCGTCAGCATACAGCAGTCTGCCACGGGTGTGGCAAGCCGCAGGCCTACGACCTTCGGCGATAGCGTGGATAGGCGAGGGAAGTGGCTATCTACTATCTTCGGTTCTGTGCGCTGCCCTAGAGTGGGCCTCCGCCCGCCAGGTACTGTGCCACAGTCGATGCGAAAACCCCGAAAGCCTGGTGCCCCACCCGGACTACAATGGCGCGCCATTCGCCAACGTGCCGCACCTGGACCGGACGTTCAGTATCGAGCGTAACCCCAAGGCCAACTTCCCCTGTTCCTATCTGCAATACGCAGAGGTTGTGCATGCCGGCATGATCGCCAAAGAGACCCGCCAGCGCATGGTCCAGACCTGCTGCTCGACCCTGCAGCGGGCCCAGGCGCAAATGCCGAACATTCCCATCGAGGCGTTTCGCGAGCTGAGCCTGTATGTGCTCAAGTACATCTACCCTTGAGGCACGGGCCAGGCGTGCTCCTGGGGATTGGACATCAACTCGATCACCCGGTGCAGCGAGGCGGGCAGCATCGGGCCATGCCCCAGGCCATCGAAGCGTTCGAAGCGTACTGTTAGCCCCCGGACGTTGCCCAACTGCGCTGCGAGCCTGCGTGCGGGCCCTTCTTCGTCACCCTTCGACGGCTTGCCGGGGCGTGCGGGCTCGACGCCGCCGCGCATCAGCAACAGGTGCGCACGGCTGCGACCCAGACGCTGTTGCAGGCCCTCGGCCTCGTTCACGATGGCGCCGTCATGCCACCACAGTGACGGGCTGGCAGCCGCATAGTCGCTGAACTCGCCTGGGTGGTCGAACAGTGCGTGCAGCACCGCCAGGCCGCCGTAGGAGTGGCCCCAAAGGGTCTGGCGGGTGGGATCGATTGGCGCGACGCTGGCAACCATCGGCCGCATGCGCTGACGCAGCAGTTCGAAAAACACCTCGACGCCGCCGCTGGCTTGGCCGGTCAACGGATCGAGTTGCTGCGCCTGCCCCGGCAGTGCCGGGGTGTAGTCGTAGGTGCGGCCAGTGCGCTCGATACGCTGCTCGGTCTGGTAACCCACTGCCACCAGCAGCGGCGCCTGGCCGGCGGCGAGCTTGTTCAGCAGGTCGGCATCATCCAGCGCGCCGATCGCGGCGTTGCCATCGAGCATCCACAACACCGGGTAGCCCGCAGCGGGAGCAGGGCGTTCGGGCTTGCCGATCCACAGGCGGTAATGGCGTTTGCCGTCAGCCGAATCGAGGTCGAGGTGGCTGAAGTGGTAGGCCAGGTCCTGGCGTTGCAACAGGCGGGTGTCCATCTTCTGGTCACGCTCGGGCTGGCCCAGGACGACCGGCGCGGCAAGGGCCAGGGCCAAGGCGAGGGACAGGGTCAGCTTGCTCATCGAAACTCTCTTCGGGCGTCGGGAGGGGCGCAGGTGCGCAGTACGCGAAACCCTGGATGATATTCACTATCGATTGGCGGTAAAGCGCATTAACTTTCTAAACATTCCTGGCCTGCAGGCAGGACCACATGCAAGCAAAGGCCTGGGTGGCCGTTGCTGGCCCATAGCCGTCCCCCTTGCAGCTCGATGGCGCGGCGGGCGATCGCCAGGCCCAGGCCGAAGCCTGTACCGCTATCGGCCAGGCGCTGGTAGGGCTTGAAGATGCGTTCGAGGTCCGCTTGCGGCACACCTGGGCCTTGGTCGCTCAGACGCAGGTGCCAATGATCGCCCTCACGCCAGCCTTCGAGACTGACCCGGCCTTCGGCGGGTGAGTGGCGGATGGCATTGCGCATCAGGTTTTCCAAGGCCTGGGCCAGGCTGTCCAAATGAATCTGGACCACGCAGTCGGTTCCGAGCGAACAGGGCAACCGGGCGCGGTCCCAGCCGCTTTCGAAACAGATGTCCTGGCACAGTGCTTCCCACACTGACAGCATCAGCACCGGCTCGGTGGCCAACTGTGGCTGCTCGGTGTCCATCCAGGCCAGGTCCAGGGTGTTCTCGAGCAGCTTCTGCATGTCGTTCACCTCGCGGTCCAGGCGCTCGCGCAATTGCACCGGCGGCAGGTCGCTGTCATGGGCGATGCGCAGACGCGCCAGTGGTGTGCGCAATTCGTGGGACAGGGTACGCAGCAGCAGGCGTTGCTGTTCGAGGCTCTGGCGCAGGCGCCCGGCCATGTGCTCGAAGGCCTGGGCCAGTTCGCCCAATTCGTCGCGGCGTTCCTGCAGCGGCAGGCTGGGGCCGTCCAGGTCATCGGCGCGCAGGGCGTCGGCGCGATCCCGCAGGCGGTTCAGCGGCACCACGAGGTGACGATACAGCGCCAGGCCCAGAAGTAATGCGAGCAGGGTGGGGGCGACGCCGTGGGTGATGACGTGGGTCCACGGCGTCAGGCCGGTGGGCAGCAGTCGCTCGGGCAACTGCATCACCAGCCGGCCATGTTCGGGGTGTTGGGGGAACTCGATGCTGACGTAGGGCAGTTCGTCGCGTAGCCGGCGGCTCATCGGCCAGTTGAGCTTGCGCATGAAGGTCAAGTGACTGGCTTCCTCGGCGCTCAGTGGCGAGGTGCCGAGGCTTTGCAGGTAAGGACCGAGGACGACTGCCCAGGTGTCCTCGGCCTGTTCCAGTTTCCGGCGGAAGGCTTCTGCGCCGACAGCGCCGCCTTCCATCCAGGCCTGCTCGGCTTGCTGTGCATAACGCGCCAGGTAGTCCTGGTCGGCCTGGGAAAGGAAGTAGCTCTTGCGCTCTACCGACAACCCCCAGGTCCAGATCAGCCAGGTCAGCAGCAGGCAGAAGCCGACCTGCAGCATGGCCAGTTTCCACAGCAGGGGGTGGCGGCGCATCAGGGCTGTTCCGTGTCGACCAGGATGTAGCCTTGGCCGCGCACGGCCTGGATCTGCAGATGCTGAGCATCGATATCGGCCAGCTTGCGGCGCAGGTTGCAGACATGCACGTCGAGGCCGCGGTCCAGCCGGGTGTAGGCCCGGTGCAGTACGGTCTGGTAGAGAAAGGCCTTGCTCAGGGCTTCGCCTGGGTGGGCCGAGAGCGTGGCCAGCAAGCGGAACTCCGAAGCGGTGAGGCCTGCGGCCTTGCCGTGGTGAACGACATCCTGGCGGGCTTGATCGAGCAGCAGCGTGCCGGCACCGCTGTGCAGCACGGTGCCGCGGTCGAAGGCCACCCGCCGCAACAGTGCATCGACTCTGGCATCCAACTCCGCCAGGCTGAACGGCTTGGGCAGATAGTCGTCCGCTCCGCGGGTGAAGCCACTGATGCGATCTTGCTCGGCGCCCAGCGCCGACATCAGCATCACCGGCACGGCCTGCTGGCGGCGTAGCTGATCGAGCAGGCTGAGGCCATCGATACCGGGAAGCATGATATCCAGCAGTACCAGATCGAAACGCGCAGCTTCGATCGCCGCCAGCGCCTGGGTTCCATTGGCGCAGGCATGAACCTGGAAGTGGCGGCTGAGGAAATGGCACTCGAGATCCTGGCGCAGGCGCGGGTCGTCTTCGGCAAGCAGCAGTGATGTGGGCACGATGAGCCTTTAATGAGAATCCGTATCAGTTAGATCATCCCATTGTGAGGTGTGCAAGGGCAATCCTTGCCTGTGGGCTGCTCGTGCCCAAGCCTCGGGCGGCGTGTGTTAAGAAGGTTAATCCTGCTGCACCCCCGCCTGCCCTCGGGTATCGTTCGCAAAAAGCAACTGGTTTCGTTTGCGATTGACTGTCATTTAGGTGGCTGACGCCACTGGTCCCTCTCCCTACTCAGCGTCTGCATCGACAGCGTCGTGGGAGGCGGCTGCCCGCAAGAAAGAGGTTCGAACCTCTCGCCGCGGTGCAAGCGGAGCCGTTGCTGGTCTGTCCACTGCAACTTCAACTCAAAGGTGTGTCATGAGCGGTATCAAAGGTGTGGGAAGCCCGCGACGGGTTCGGGGATGGTTGGTGCTGGGGCTGTTGGCGCCGTTCTCGCTGACGGCACTGGCCGAGACGGTGGCAACACAGGCAGCCACCGTCGATACTGCACTGGACCTGCCGGCCTTGACCATCGAGGGCAACCGCCTGTACGACATGCTGCCATCGGAGCAGACCGGCGGCTACAGTGTCGACGCCGCCACCGTGGGCACCAAAACCCCTGCCGCGCTCAAGGACATCCCCCAGTCGATCACCGTCTACACCCAGGACTACGTCAAGGATCGCCAGTTCGTGCACCTGGACGACCTGGCCAAGTACACCGCCGGCCTGCGGACCTTGACCAACGACAGCGGCCGCTCGTCGATCTACGCCCGTGGCTATGAATACAGCGAGTACAACATCGACGGCCTGCCAGCGCCGATGGCCAGCATCTTCGGCACAGTACCCTCGCTGGCTGCTTTCGACCGCGTCGAAATCATGCGTGGCCCAGCCGGGCTGTTCAGCAGCACCAGCGAACTGGGCGGCATCGTCAACATGGTGCGCAAGCGCCCGACCGCCGAATTCCAGGGGCATGTCGAAGGCAGCTACGGCACCTGGGACACCAACCACGAGGAAATCGACCTCAGCGGTCCATTGGACGAGGCGGGCCGGGTACGCGGGCGTTTCGTCGCCTCGCGTGACGACACCAATGGCGAGGTGGACTACAACGCCAACACCAGCAACAGTTACTACGGCGCGCTGGACATCGACCTGGACGAAGACACCTTGCTGTCCTTCGGCCTGATCCACGAAGTGAAGAACATCACTCCGCACAATGGCTATCCGGCCACACTGTCGGGCGAGGTGCCCGATTTCAGCCACTCCAAATTCCTCGGTGCCGACTGGAACTACTTCGACGGCAAGACCACCGACCTGGTCGCCGAGCTGACTCACCGCTTCGACAATGGTGGTTACGGCCGCATCGCCGCCCGTGGCTCGCACCGCGACACCAACTACCTGTATGGCTTCACCGCGACCAATGCCAAGACTGGCGCCAACTCGCTGCGTGCCAGTGCGCGGGACTTCACCCAGGACACCTACTCGCTCGACGCCAGCTACAGCCAGCCGTTCGAGACATTCGGCCAGGTCAGCGAATTCGTGGTCGGCACCGACTACAAGAACTACGACACCGAGTACCTCAACGGTTCCAGCACCCTCGGCACCATCGACGTCAACAGCTATTCGCCGACTCAGTTCGCCAAGCCGTCGCCGAACTACAGCACTGAGACCGGTATGCAGGAAGAGGAATATGGCCTGTATTCCAAGGTCACTTTCCGCCCGGTCGAGCGTCTGGCGCTGATCGCCGGTGGCCGCTTCAGCTGGTATCGCGGTGATTTCTACACCACCACCCTGAGCAGCGGCTCGACCACTGAAGACGACAAGCGTGTCGACGGTCGCTTCACCCCGTACGGCGGCGTGGTCTATGACCTCACTGACACCCACGCGCTTTACGCCAGCTACTCGCAGGTGTTCAAGCCGCAGTCCGATACCGACAGCAATGGCCGGGTCCTCAAGCCACGGCAAGGCGAGCAGTACGAGTTCGGCCTCAAGAGCAGCTACTTCGGTGGCGACCTCAACACCCGTGTGTCGGTCTTCCGCCTGACCGACAAGAACCGCGCCACCACCGCATACGATGCTGACGGCGTCGACACCGGCTTCTCCGTGGCGTCCGGGAAAACCCGGGTCAAGGGTGCGGAAGTGGAAGTCAGCGGCAAGTTGGCGCAGAACTGGGAAGTGTTGGCCGGCTACACCTGGATGCAGACCGACACGGTCAAGGGCGATGCCGAGACCACGTTCTTCATCATGCCGCGCAACCAGGCCTCGCTGTGGACCAAATACACCGTCGACCAAGGTCCGCTGAACGGCTTGGCCATCGGCGGCGGGGTTTCGGCCATGAGCAGCTTCTACGCCGAGAACGGCGGCGTGCGCATCGATGCGCCGGGTTATGCCACCGTCGATGCCATGTTGTCCTACCCGGTCACCGACAAGCTCACGGCCACCTTCAACGTCAACAACCTGTTCGACCGGGATTATCTGTCGCGGGTGGGCTCGACCTCGACCTTCAACTTCTACGGCCCATCGCGCAGCATGAGCGTGGGTGCTCGCTACGACTTCTGATCCTTGCCCATTGCTGTGCCCGCGGTTCACGCAAGTGTTAACCCGAGCACAGCTTGGACATCGGCCATTGTTATCGACGGCCTGTTTGTTGTGAGTGGCGACCTCTCGGCTTGGCAGGTCGATGTTCAGCCACTTCAATACAGGCCTTTCAACCGGGACGATTACCATGACCACACCTGAAAACCCGGACTCGCTGTCCAACCTGAGCGGCTCGCTCAGTGCTGAATACGATCAATCCCGCGCGGCCCAGCGCGACCGCGTGATCGCCGAACTCAAGCAAGTGATCGAGCGTGTACCCGAACAGACCGAACTCACCAACTCGCGCCGCTACAAGGTGTGGGGGCCGGTGCTGCTGTTGGCATCGCTAGGTATGCTTGCCCTGGCCGTCAACATGGGCAAGACCGGCATGATCGTGGCGGCCTTGTTCCTGGCGGCGGTCTTCGCCGCGGTGACCTGGCAGCATCGCAATGCTGGCACCCACGTGTTCATGCGCCTGACCCGTCGCCAGCTGTTCGTCGACACTCTGGATACGCCGGTCGACCTGGCCCAGGTCGAGGATGTGGCGATCAAGGACGAAGGCCTGGTCACGATGCAGACCCTGAACATGAGCGACGAAGCGGTGCTGCCGGATCATCGTGTGGCGCGGCTGCAGTTCTTCGGTAACCAGGCAATGGTGTTGAGAAAACCCCGTCTGCAACTGCGCATCATGTCCGCCGGTCTGGCCATCGGCGGCCGTAAGCTGGACAACGAAGAAGCGCTGGCATTGCTGGCGGCCTACCGCGACGCGGCCCATGCCCAACGTCAGCTCGAGGCAGTGCTTGCCGATGGATGAAGGCGAACGCGAAGCGCATCTGGATTATCTGCAGGCCTGTGCCGATGGACCGAGCGCGTCCCTGGAGATCCATGAGCGCTCGCTGGGCAAGGCGCTGGTGTGCGCCGTGTTGGCCTTGTCGGTGGCTGCCGTCGGCCTGTGGCTGACCAGCCTGCCGCTGTTATTCGGCCCGCAGACCGCGGCGCCGGTCAAATGGCTGCTGTGGGGCTGTGGTCTGCCGTTGCTCGCGGCAGGTCTGGCCGGGTTGGCCTTGGCCGAGGCGCTGCGCCGCCGCCACGGCAAACGGGTGCTGGACATCACCCCCGACACCCTGTGCTTTGCCAATTCGCCCGCGCCCATACCCTGGCATACCTTCGATGCATTCGACATCGATCAGCGCCACCTCAGTACTTTGGTGGTGTTTTCGGTCTCGGCATCCAGTCGTGCCCCTGAATTGTATCCCGCCTGCTACAAGTCGCTGGTGACACCCGATGCCTCCCCCCTGGCCGGCGGTCTGCGGGTCAAGGTGTGGGCGTGCACACCGACCCTGGCCGGCAGGGCATTGGCCTTCGAGGAACTGACCGACCTGTTGTACGCCTACCTTGAAGCCGCCCAGGCGCGGCGCACTCTGGGACAGTTGTTCCCAGCCGTGGAGCGGCTCGGCGCCCAGGGATGAGTCGCGCGCAGGACGAGGCGCAGCGAAATCGGCACCCGGTCTTCTTCAGGTGATGAGGTGGATGGCAAGTCCGACCAGCGCGCTAGCGATCAGCACTTGGATCACGCTTCGCTTGTAGCGCAACAGCGCGATGGCAGCTGCGCCAGCAATCAGCGCAGACGGCCACTCGAACGCACCGGCGAAGCCATTCGGCCAGAGGACGTGATAGCCGAAGAAAAGCGCCAGGTTGAAGATCACGCCGACCACCGCTGCGGTGATGCCGGTCAAGGGTGCGGTGAACTTCAACGCGTTATGGGTCGATTCCACCAGAGGGCCTCCAGCCAGGATGAAAAGGAAGGAGGGAAGGAAGGTGAACCAGGTCACGAGGCTAGCGGCGATGGCCCCGGCGACGAACGGAGGATAGGCCTCGAACATGGGGTGGAGGTAGCCGCCGACGAACCCTACGAATGCGACCACCATGATCAGCGGGCCAGGCGTGGTTTCGCCCAACGCCAGGCCGTCGATCATCTGGCTGGGCGAGAGCCAACCGTACTGGCCCACTGCCCCTTGATACACGTAAGGCAATACCGCGTAGGCGCCGCCGAAGGTCAGCAATGCCGCTTTGCTGAAGAACCAGCCCATGCGCGTCAGCGTCCCGTCCCAACCAAAGGCCGCCACCAGCAGGCCCATGGGCAGCAACCACAGGCCAGCACCGACGAATAACAAGCGCAGCAGGCGCGTCCAGTGAAAGCGAGCATGCGCCGGGATCGCTGTATCATCGTCAATCAGAGCACGGCCATGGCGGGCCGTGGCGGCCCGCTGGCCACCGCCCAAGGCAAATTGGTCCGGCAGCAGGCGACCGCCGAAGTAACCGACAAGGCCGGCAGCCAGCACGATGAGCGGAAAGGGTAGATGTAACGCAAAGATGGCCACGAACGAGGCTGCCGCGATCGCCCATAGCCAGGCATTCTTCAGCACTCGGGTGCCGATACGGTGGGCGGCATGTACCACAATCGCGGTCACCGCCGGTTTGATGCCATAGAGGATGCCGGCGACCGCGGGTACCTCGCCAAACGCAAGGTACAGCCATGACAAGCCGATCAGGATGAACAATGACGGTAGCACGAACAACGTCCCTGCAATGATTCCGCCCCAGGAGCGATGCATCAACCAGCCGATGTACGTTGCCAGCTGTTGCGCCTCGGGCCCAGGTAGCAACATGCAGTAGTTGAGTGCATGCAGGAATCGCTTTTCACTGATCCAGCGGCGGCGTTCCACCAGTTCCTGATGCATGATCGAAATCTGCCCCGCAGGGCCGCCAAAACTGATCAACCCCAGTTTCAGCCAGAACAGGAACGCTTCGTACAATCCAACGGCCCGTGGTTCGGTCTCAGGCTGTTCGTGGCTGTGAGGAGTGGGATTGGCCATTGGTAGAGATCTGAACTGGAAATGTCATTAACCCTACCTTAGCCCTGCGCTTGGTCCCGTGGGTGAATGGCGCAGAGGTTCAGGGGGACTTTCGGTCGGGCATTAAAAAGCCGGCTTGTGGCCGGCTTCTCGGGGACGGTCTTGGCTAATTTTTGGTAAGCCGCAACCGCCTTAATCGTGTGGCCATCAAGGGCCGAATAGAAATGGCGAACGACCGTGTGGGACGTTGCCGAGCCCTCTGGATCGCGGCTTGCGCCGGTCGGGGCTGAAGTGGCGCGTAGCATACAAGGGCTGGCGCCAGATGCCCAGCAAAAATTGCCATTAGCAGGGGCCCCCCGGGCGCTGGCCGCGAAAATGCGACCAATGGAACACCCAGCCGAGGACCTGCAGCCTTTGGGCCTGGCGCTGTACCTGGGTATAGCGCTCGGTTGCGTACTGGTTGCGGTCGTGGCTGTGCAGGCACAAGGTGCCTTGCTGGCCCAGGCTGAGGCTGTTCACCCGGAGCACGCCGTCGTGCAGCAGCGCATAGGTCTCGCCTTCGATCACCTGGGTCAGGCTACGGTCGATGGCGACGATCGCGCCACTGGGGATCAGCGGCGCCATGTTGCTGCCGGGCATGGCCACGCAGATGGCCGCCTCGCTGGAAATCCCCAAGGTCTGCAGCGCCTGGGCCTGCAGCGGCAGGTAGTTGCCTGGCACTGGCACCAGCGAGCCTTCGTACAACGCATGCAGGGGCACCTGCTGGATGTAGCCGCTCTGGGCGCCGAGCAGGGCCGGCGCTTCGATCGGTTGCGGACCCGGCAGGCCACTGCGCAGCATCGGCGCCGGGTGCTTCGGGCCTTCGCCATTCTGCAACCAGCGTCGGTTCACGCAGAACACGTCGGCCAGTTCATCGAGGCGAGCGAAGGGGATGCCTCGCTTGTACCAATTGTTGACGTGCTGCGGCGAGATACCGCGCTGGGCAGCGAAATCGGAAGAGGTCAGCCCACACTCCTGGAGCAGGGCCTTTAGGCGTTCACCGGATCTGTTCATGGACCGAGTGTAGCGTCGGCGTACGCGCAGGGAAATGAACCGGATGTTGATGCGAAAAGTCGGAAAAAGCCTCTATGTAAGACAATTTCTTAGGACGCGGTAGGATTTTCGCCATGCAGGCGGCCGATGCCATAAAAAAACCCCGCCGGAGCGGGGTTGTTTCGCGATCGGGATCAGCCCTTGTAGGCAGCGACCGATTTGGTGATCGCGGCACGGGCGGCGTCGGCGCCTTCCCAGCCTTCGATCTTGACCCACTTGCCCTTCTCCAGATCCTTGTAGTTGGCGAAGAAGTGCTCGATCTGCTGGATCAGCAGGGCAGGCAGGTCGGTGTATTCCTTGACGTCGACGTACAGCTGCGACAGCTTGTCGTGCGGTACCGCGATGACCTTGGCGTCGCCGCCGCCGTCGTCGGTCATGTTCAGAACGCCGACCGGACGGGCACGGATCACCGAGCCTGGCGCGACCGGATACGGGGTGACCACCAGCACGTCCAGCGGATCACCGTCGTCGGCCAGGGTGTTGGGGATGAAGCCGTAGTTGGCCGGGTAGAACATCGGGGTGGCCATGAAACGGTCGACGAACAGGGTGTCGCTGTCCTTGTCGATCTCGTATTTGATCGGCGCATGGTTGGCCGGAATTTCGATGGCGACGTAGATGTCGTTCGGCAGGTCTTTGCCAGCCGGAATCTTGCTGTAGCTCATTGGGCGATGCCCCCGTGTCTGTTCAAAAAGTGGCGGCGATTATAGGCATATTCCGCGCAGGGCTGCCACGCTTAGGCGGACGCGCGGGGGTATCAGGCGTGGCTTTCGCGATAGTCCGGATGTTCGGCCTGCAGACGCTGCAGGCGCTCGAGCGGGGCTTGGCGGTAGAACAGCGCAAGTTGGCCATAGACCTGTGGATAGGCCTGCTGCAACAGGTCGGGCGCGCTGAAGAAATACTCGCTGGTGACCGCGAAGAATTCTGCCGGGTTTTCCGCTGCGTAGGGATCGATGATGGTGTCAGTGTCGGGGTCGGCATCGAGCTGGCGGTTGAGATCATCGTAAGCCTGTTGCATCACCTTGGCCCAGGTCTCGACATGCATGTCCCGGTGCAGGGGCGGTAGGCCGTTGGCGTCACCGTTGAGCATGTCGAGCTTGTGCGCCAGCTCGTGGATGACCAGGTTGTAGGCATCCCAGCCGCCGCTGGCCAGCACCCCATGCCAGGCGAGGATCACCGGGCCTTGCTGCCAGGCCTCGCCGCTGTGCTCGCCATCCCAGACGTGTTCCACGCCGCTGGCGTCGCGGTGGCGCTGGGGGCTCTTGAAGTCATCGGGGTAGAGGATGATCTCGTGGAAGCCCTGGTACCAGTTCAGCTCGCCCAGGTGCATCAGCGGCAGTTGTGCCTGGGCGGCGAGGTACAGGCGCTGCTCGTCGTCCAGTTCGACGCCGGGCAGGGTGGTCAGGTGCTTGTCGTGCAGGAACAGGACGCACGCTTCGCGCAACCAACGGTCTTCGGCCTGGCTGATGCCATCGAGCAGGGGCAGGCGCTCGCGGATCGCCTGCCACAGTTGTGGGTCGATTGGGTAGCGCGCCAGGGTGCGCTTGCGCCGCCAGGCGCTCAACGACCACATGGTGCGGTCAGTGGGCCTTGGCCGTGCGGCCCAGGCGCCCGCGTACCAGTCCGAGGATCATCGGCACCAGCGACAGGACGATGATGCCCACCACCATCAGCGACAGGTGCTGTTTGATGAACGGCACGTTGCCGAAGAAGTAACCGAGGGTGACCAGGCCGCCCACCCACAGCAGCGAGCCGGCCACGCTGAAGCCGAGGAAGCGCGGGTAGTGCATGTGCGCGATGCCGGCGACGAACGGCGCGAAGGTCCGCAGGATCGGCAGGAAGCGCGCCATGGTCACGGTCTTGCCGCCGTGGCGCTCATAGAAGTCGTGAGTGCGTTGCAGGTAGTCGCGACGGAAGATCTTCGAGTTGGGGTTGTTGAACAACCGTTCACCCACGGTGCGACCGATCACGTAGTTGGTACTGTCGCCGAGAATCGCCGCGGCCATCAGCAAGCCGGCCAGCAGCACGGGGTCCATGCCACCGCCTGCGGCTACCGCCCCGGCAATGAACAACAAGGAGTCGCCCGGCAGGAAGGGCATGACCACCAGGCCGGTCTCGCAGAAGATCACGGTGAAGAGGATGGCGTAGATCCAGGGGCCGTAGTTGGTGACCAGCAGGTCGAGATAGGTATCGAGATGCAGGATAAGGTCCAGCGGGTTGAAATCCATGTACAGCACCTGTGTTCTTGACCCGAGGCTACGGGCACGCGATGACGGACGACGCCCAGGAGGTAGGCTTTTTTACCCTACTGATGGGGAAATTACTTTGTGTCAGGAAGGGCATTATACGGCGATGCGGGGATCGTGCCCGGGGAGATTGTAGCTTTGGGTTTCGGTGGGGGGCGGTATTGGTATGGTGGGGCTTATGCAGGGCGGCATCTATCGGGCGCCCGCGCGGCGCTCGATAGATGCGGCACTAAATATTCCAAGCGCACACTGCGCCCGTTGCCATCCCTCAATCCCCACCAATCGGCAACACATAATTCTCGAACTCGGTGTCCTTGCGAAACCCTATCGACTCATAGGTCTTGCGCGCCACCTCGTTGCTGGCCGTGGTCGACACCCGCATGCGCACCGCCTGGGTATCCTTGGCCATCTTCCGCGCCTCGCGCATCAAGTGGTCCGCCACCAGCATGCGACGGGAATCCTCGGCTACATAGATGTCGTTGAGAATCCATACGCGCTTGAGCGACAACGACGAAAAGCTCGGATACAGCTGGCAGAAGCCCAACAACTTGCCATCGTCATCATCCGGTAGTGCCAGGTAGATCACCGACTCGTCACGCTTGAGGCGTTTTTCCAGAAAGGCCCGCGAACTGTCCGGGTAGGGCAGCTCCCCATAAAACTCGCGATACTTCACGAACAACGGCGTCAGCAGGTCAAGGTGTTGCAGGGTTGCCTTGATGATGCGCATGTGCGGCCCTCAGAGTCCATTGGGAAACGGCGGAATGCCAGCAGCAGTCAGGGCCATGCTGCCCCAATCTGCGGCGCCAACCGTCCGTGACATGTGTTTTACCCTTCGTCGAGTAGGAAGTTCCCTTTTTTACTGGTGGGGTTTTCGCTGTCGATACTGTGTAGCTCGGCTTCGTCTTTCAGGTTGACGCCCGACAGCTGCCGGCGACAGGCCTCGCGCATCAGGTACAGCAAACGGTGGGCGGCCATGCCGTAGCTCAGCCCTTCCAGGCGCACGTTGGAGATGCAGTTGCGGTAGGCGTCGGTCAGCCCGACCTTGGGCGCATAGGTGAAATACAGCCCCAGGCTGTCCGGGGAGCTGAGACCAGGACGCTCGCCGATCAGCATCACCGTCATGCGGGCACCGAGCAGTTCACCGATTTCATCGGCCACGGCAACCCGACCCTGCTCCACCAGCAATACCGGGGCGCAGCTCCAGCCATCGGCTGCGGCCTGCTCCTCGAAGCGCGCCAGCAACGGCAGGGTATGGCGATGCACCGCCAGAGCGGAAAGACCGTCGGCGACGACGATCGCCAGGTCGACGCCGCCAGGGTTGGCGTGGGCATGCTCGCGCAACAACCGCGCCGAGTCCTCATGCAGGCGCCGACCCAGGTCGGGGCGTTGCAGGTATTGGTGGCGGTCGCTGGCGGCACTGTGCAGCACCAGCGTATCGCGGCCCCGTGCCTGGAGTTGCTCGGCCAGGCTGGCGTGATCGAAAGCCAGGTGCACGGCATCGCGGGCCTGGGCGTGGGCGAACTGGAAGTCCAACTGTGCGCCGGTGGGCAGGCTGGTGCCGCTGCGACCCAGGGCGATGCGCGCCGGGGTGAGGTTGCGCAGGGCTAGCCAGGGGTTGGCCGGGGAGGGCGTGCGAGGGTCCATGGTCATGTCCTATGCGAGCTGCGCCAGGGCCTGGCGGAAGGCGGGCGGCAGGTTGTCGCCAAAGCGCACTCGACCATCGGCCTGGGTAAAGATACCGGTGCGCTCCAGCCAGGCTTCGAACTCCGGGCCGGGGCGCAGGCCCAGGGTCTGGCGAGCGTAGAGCGCATCATGGAACGAGGTGGTCTGGTAATTGAGCATGATGTCGTCGGAGCCAGGAATGCCCATGATGAAGTTGATCCCGGCCACGCCGAGCAGGGTCAGCAGGGTGTCCATGTCGTCCTGGTCGGCCTCGGCATGGTTGGTGTAACAGATGTCGCAGCCCATCGGCACGCCCAGGAGCTTGCCGCAGAAGTGGTCCTCGAGACCGGCGCGGATGATCTGTTTGCCGTTGTACAGGTATTCCGGGCCGATGAAGCCGACCACGGTGTTCACCAGAAACGGCTTGAAATGCCGGGCCACGGCGTAGGCACGGGTCTCGCAGGTCTGCTGGTCAACCCCATGGTGGGCGTTGGCCGACAGTGCGCTGCCCTGGCCGGTCTCGAAATACATGAGATTCTGCCCGAGGCTGCCGCGCTGCAGCGACAAGCCGGCCTCGTAACCTTCCTGCAGCACGTTGAGGTTGACGCCGAAGCCGGCGTTGGCCGCCTCGGTGCCGGCGATGGACTGGAACACCAAATCCAATGGCACGCCCCGCTCGATGGCGGCGATGGAGGTGGTCACGTGGGTGAGCACGCAGGCCTGGGTAGGGATGTCGTAGCGCTGGATGATCGCGTCGAGCATTTCCAGCAGGGCACAGATCGAGGCGATGCTGTCGGTGGCTGGGTTGATGCCGATCATGGCGTCGCCATTGCCGTACAACAGGCCGTCGAGGATGCTGGCGGCGATTCCGGCCGGTTCGTCGGTCGGGTGATTGGGTTGCAGGCGGGTCGACAGACGTCCGCGCAGGCCCATGGTGCCGCGAAAACGAGTGACCACGCGGATTTTCTGCGCCACCAGGACCAGGTCCTGCACGCGCATGATCTTCGATACCGCGGCCGCCATTTCCGGGGTCAGCCCTGGGGCCAGGGCGCGCAGGCTGTCCTCGTTGGCCGCATCGCTCAAGAGCCAGTCACGCAGGCCGCCGACGGTCAGGTGGCTGACGGCGGAAAAAGCCTGGGCGTCATGGCTGTCGACGATCAGCCGGGTGACTTCATCTTGCTCGTAGGGAATCAGCGCTTCGTTGAGAAAGTGACTGAGGGGGATATCGGCCAGGGCCATCTGCGCGGCGACCCGTTCGCCGTCGTTGCTGGCGCCGATACCGGCCAGGTAGTCGCCGGAGCGCGCCGGACTGGCCTTGGCCATGACTTCCCGGAGGCTGTCGAAGCGGTAGACCAGGTTGCCCACCGTGTGTACGAAACTTGCCATACAGAATCTCCAGAGCGCCGCGGGCGTGGCCCGCGGCGGATGTCGGCGATCAGTTCAACGCCTCTTCGGCCTGCTGGATCGCGGCGAATTCCTCTTCCGGTGTACCCGCTACCAGGTGGTGGCGACTGTAGAAAGCAAAGTAGGCAATTAATACCCCATAGATCACCGCAGCGCCAATCACCACTCGCGGATCGACCAGGAAGCCTGCCACCACGGCGATGCACGCCAGGACCAGGGCCACGCCCGAGGTCACGATGCCGCCAGGGGTGCGATAGGGCCGTTCCATCTTCGGCCGGCGGATGCGCAGGGTGATGTGCGCGGCCATCATCAGCACGTACGACAGGGTCGCGCCGAACACCGCGACCAGGATCAGCAAGTCACCCTGGCCGGTCAGCGACAGCGCGAAGCCGATGATGCCGGGGATCACCAGGGCCATGACCGGGGCCTTGCTCTTGTTGGTTTCCGAGAGCTTGCGTGGCAGGTAGCCGGCTCGCGACAGGGCGAAGATCTGCCGCGAATAGGCATAGATGATCGAGAAGAAGCTGGCGATCAGACCCGCCAAGCCGACCAGGTTGACGAAGCTGCCCATCCAGGTACTGCCGCCATAAGCCTTGGACAAGGCCTCGACCAGGGGGTTGCCAGATGCTTTCAGGGCCTCGGAGCCCGCGCCACCTGGGCCGACCACCAGGATCAACAGGGCGAAGGCGAGCAACACCAGCATGGCGCCGATCAGGCCGCGTGGCAGGTCGCGTTTGGGGTTCTTGGTCTCTTCGGCGGCCAGCGGCACGCCCTCGACGGCGAGGAAGAACCAGATCGCATAGGGGATCGCCGCCCACACGCCGACGTAGCCGAAGGGCAGGAAGCTGCTGGCACCGACCGCGTCGGTCTTGGCGATATCGAACAGGTTGGCTGCATCAAAATGGGGCACCATGCCCACCAGGAACACCGCCAGGGCGATGGCCGCGATGGCGGTGATGATGAACATCAGCTTCAGTGCCTCACCCACGCCGAAGATGTGGATACCGATGAAGACGATGTAGAACGCCAGGTAGATCATCCAGCCGCCGATGCCGAACAGCGATTCGCAATAGGCGCCGATGAACACGGCGATGGCGGCAGGGGCGATGGCGTATTCGATGAGGATCGCGGTGCCGGTGAGAAAGCCGCCCCAGGGGCCGAAAGCGCTGCGGGCGAAGCCATAGCCGCCGCCGGCGGTAGGAATCATCGAAGAAAGCTCGGCCAGGGAAAAGCACATGCACAGGTACATGGTGGCCATCAGCAGCGTTGCCAGGAACATACCGCCCCAGCCGCCCTGGGCCAGGCCGAAGTTCCAGCCGGCGTAGTCGCCGGATATCACGTAGGCAACGCCCAGGCCTACCAGCAGGACCCAGCCGGCGGCACCTTTTTTCAATTCACGTTGTTGGAAGTAGTCGGAGCCGACCTTTTCGAAATCGACGGAAGAGCCCGCCGGCGTGCCGGTGGAGTGATCGCTAGGCATGGATTCACCTGTTGTTTTTCTTGAGGTCCGGAGGGGTTCCGGGCCGATGGTGATCGAGACTGCAGGAAGCGGGCCAGAGCGGTTCGTGCACGGAAACCGCTTGGCAATGGAAGCCCGCCTCCACAGGTAATGTGTGATGGCCGAGGCCATCACGGGACCTGTGGGAGCGGGCTTGCCCGTGAATGCCGCAACGCGGTTTAGAAGAAGCCCAGCGGATTGATGTCGTAGCTCACCAACAGGTTCTTGGTCTGCTGGTAGTGGTCGAGCATCATCTTGTGGGTTTCGCGGCCAACGCCTGACTTCTTGTAACCGCCGAACGCGGCGTGGGCTGGGTACAAGTGGTAGCAGTTGGTCCACACGCGACCGGCCTTGATGCCACGGCCCATGCGGTAGGCGCGGTTGATGTCACGGGTCCAGACGCCGGCGCCGAGGCCGAACTCGGTGTCGTTGGCGATGGCCAGGGCCTCGGCTTCGTCCTTGAAGGTGGTGACGCTGACCACCGGGCCGAAGATTTCCTCTTGGAACACGCGCATGCGGTTGTTGCCCTTGAGCAGGGTCGGCTGGATGTAATAGCCAGTGGCCAGGGCGCCTTCGAGTTTTTCTACCTTACCGCCGGTCAGAAGCTCGGCGCCTTCCTTCTCGGCGATTTCCAGGTACGAGAGAATCTTCTCGAACTGCTGTTGCGAGGCCTGGGCGCCGACCATGGTGTCGGTGTCCAGCGGGTCGCCGCGCTTGATCTGTTGGACCTTCTTCATCACCGCTTCCATGAACTGCGGGTAGATCGACTCCTGCACCAGGGCGCGCGATGGACAGGTGCAGACCTCGCCCTGGTTGAAGAACGCCAGGACCATGCCCTCGGCGGCCTTCTCGATAAAGCTCGGCTCGGCCTGCATGATGTCTTCGAAGTAGATGTTCGGCGACTTGCCGCCCAGCTCTACGGTGGACGGAATGATGTTCTCGGCGGCGCATTTCATGATGTGCGAGCCGACCGGGGTGGAGCCGGTGAAGGCGATCTTGGCGATGCGCTTGCTGGTGGCCAGCGCTTCGCCGGCTTCTCGGCCATAGCCTTGGACGATGTTGAGCACGCCCTTGGGCAGCAGGTCGCCGATCAGCTCGACCAGCACACTGATGCCCAGTGGGGTCTGCTCGGCGGGTTTGAGCACCACGCAATTGCCTGCGGCCAGCGCCGGCGCGAGTTTCCAGGCCGCCATCAGCAGCGGGAAGTTCCACGGGATGATCTGCCCAACGACGCCCAGCGGCTCATGGATGTGATAGGCCACGGTGCCTTCGTTGATTTCTGCGGCGCCGCCTTCCTGGGCACGGATGCAGCCGGCGAAGTAGCGGAAATGATCCACCGCGAGTGGGATATCGGCGTTGAGGGTTTCGCGGATCGGCTTGCCGTTGTCCCAGGTTTCGGTGATGGCCAGGACTTCCAGATTCTGCTCGATGCGGTCGGCGATTTTCAGCAGGACATTGGAGCGGTCCTGTACGGAAGTGCGACCCCAGGCATCGGCGGCGGCATGCGCGGCGTCCAGGGCTTTGTCGATGTCTTCGGCAGTGGAGCGGGGAAATTCGGCGATCGGCTGGCCGTTCACCGGAGAGACGTTGGTGAAGTACTCACCCTTGACCGGAGGAACGAACTCACCACCGATGTAGTTGCCGTAGCGGCTCTTGAAGGAAACCTTCGCGCCCTCGGTACCGGGATGTGCGTAACGCATGGTGTGTCTCCTGGCTTATGTGTTTTGTTGTGGAGTTGAGAAGCGTAGAGCAAAGCCCGGGCCAGCGTGGCCAGCGCCAATGCAATCAACGGCTTGGACCATGACCCGGCGGTGGAGGCGCGATGGAACGTGCCAGGCATGGCGCGCTGGGGGGTGACACTTTGTACCGTTGATGACACGCCCTCGGCACCTGCATTGCAAAGCCCGCCCGGGTGGAGGATGCTGACGTGAAGTCTCTATCTGCGGAGCAAAACAACAAATGCAGAGCAACGAACTCAGCCGCCATGCCCGGCAGGTGCACACCGTCGCCCGCGGCGCGGCCACCGGTGACCCGTCGATCACCCGCTCCTGGCTGCGTTGCCTGGAGGACTATCACCTCGACCCAGCACTGATCCAGGCGCCGCTGGTGCTTGAACACGAGCGGCTGCTCGAAAGCCGCGAGCGCCTGTGTCAGGTGCTGGAAATCGCCGGCGGCGAGATGAACAGCCTGCATCAGCAACTCTCCGGTGCCGGTCACGCGGTGCTGCTTACCGATGCCCGAGGGGTGATCCTCAACTGCGTCACCGCACCGACCGAGCGGCGCGTGTTCGAGCGCGCGGGACTGTGGCTGGGTGCGGACTGGAGCGAGGCGCGTGAGGGCACCAACGGCATCGGCACCTGCCTGGTCGAGCGTCAGGCCCTGACCATTCACCAACATGAGCACTTCCGTGGCCGTCATACGGGCCTGACCTGCTCGGCCAGCCCGGTGTTCGACCCCCATGGCGAGTTGCTGGCGGTGCTCGACGTGTCCTCGGCCCGCCCCGACGTGTCGCGACAGAGTCAGTTCCACACCATGGCCCTGGTCACCCTGTCGGCCAAACTGATCGAAAGTGCCTATTTTTTGCGTCACTTCGAGCGACACTGGCTGTTGCGCTTGCACCTGCAGGTCGAATCGCCCGGCCTGGTGGGCGAAGGCCTGCTGGCGTTCGACGGCGATGGGCGTATCTGCGCGGCCAACCAAGGCGCGTTGAACCTGCTCGGTTGTCGGCGCGATGGCCTGCTGGGGCAGACCATGGAGCAGTGCTTCGCTTGCAGCCACGATGAGTTGTTCAGCCGCGCCACGCCCTCAGGCAGCACCGCCTGGCCGTTGCGAACCCGTGACGGACGACGGTTCTTCGCCAGCTTGCGCGGGCAAGCGCAACGGCCGTTGTGGTCGGTGCCGGCCAGTACCGCGCCGGTGCAAGCTCCGGCCAACGGTGTATGTCTGCTGGATCCTGCGCTGCAGCGCGAGTTCCAGCGCGCCGTTCGCGTGTTCGAGCGCGATGTACCGTTGCTGCTATGCGGCGAGACCGGTTGCGGCAAGGAGGCGTTCGCGAAGGCCGTGCACCAGGCCAGCCAGCGCCGTGGCAAGCCGTTCGTGGCGGTCAACTGTGCATCCATCCCCGAAAACCTGATCGAGAGCGAGCTGTTCGGCTATCGCGGCGGCAGCTTTACCGGTGCGCGCAAGGAGGGTATGCGCGGCAAACTGTTGCAGGCCGATGGCGGGACGTTGTTGCTGGACGAAATCGGCGACATGCCACTGGCGCTGCAGACGCGTCTGCTGCGGGTGCTGGAAGAGCGCCAGGTGGTGCCGATCGGGGGCGAGCCCCAGGCAGTGGACGTGCGCATCGTCAGTGCCACCCATCGCGACCTGCTCGAACGGGTAGAGCAGGGCACTTTCCGCGAGGACCTGTACTACCGGCTCAACGGCTTGGAGGTCACCTTGCCGGCACTGCGCGAACGCAGCGACAAGGCGGCGCTGTTGGACCTGTTGCTGCGCCAGGAAGCCCAGGGCCAGGCCATCGCCATCGAGCCACGGGCGCGGCAGGCGCTGCTGGACTTTGCCTGGCCTGGCAATGTGCGGCAGATGCGTACCGTGCTGCGGACTTTGCTGGCGCTGTGCGAGGACACGTTGATCCGATTCTCTGACATTCCCACTATGGTCAGGGCCAACGAGGCCCGCTCCCACAGGTCCGTTATCGGGTCTGGAACATTGGAGGGTGTCGATCTACTGCAGAGCGCCGAGCGTCAGGCGCTAATGGAAATGCTGGAGGCCAATCGCTGGCACTTGACCCGCGTCGCCGAGCACCTGGGCATCAGTCGCAATACCCTCTATCGAAAACTGCGCAAGCACGGCATAACCCGAGCCGTCTGAGCGAAACATCGTGTGCGATTTTCTTCGCCCTGGGCTACCCTGCCTCGAAGTTTTGCGAGGTCGACCATGCATATTCACATTCTAGGTATTTGCGGCACGTTCATGGGGTCGCTGGCGGTGCTGGCCAAGGAGCTTGGCCACCGCGTCACTGGCTCCGACGCCAACGTCTATCCACCGATGAGCACCCAGCTCGAGGCCCAGGGTATCGAGCTGACCCAGGGCTACGACCCGGCGCAACTGGACCCGGCACCTGATCTGGTGGTGATCGGCAACGCCATGTCGCGCGGCAATCCGGCAGTGGAATACGTGCTCAACAAGGGACTGCCCTACGTCTCCGGCCCGCAGTGGCTGGCCGACCACGTGCTGCAGGGGCGCTGGGTACTGGCCGTCGCCGGTACCCACGGCAAGACCACCACCAGCAGCATGCTGGCTTGGGTCCTCGAACATGCCGGCATGAGCCCGGGCTTTTTGATCGGCGGTGTGCCGCAGAATTTCTCGGTGTCGGCGCGCCTTGGCGACACGCCGTTCTTCGTGGTCGAGGCCGATGAGTACGACAGTGCCTTCTTCGACAAGCGCTCGAAATTCGTCCACTACCACCCGCGAACCGCGATCCTCAACAACCTCGAGTTCGATCATGCCGATATCTTCCCCGACCTGGCGTCGATCGAGCGGCAGTTCCATCACCTCGTACGGACGATTCCAGGCGAGGGTCTGGTCATCCATCCCACCACCGAACCGGCATTGGAACGGGTGATCGGCATGGGGTGCTGGACGCCGGTGCAGACCACCGGAGCCGGCGGCCAGTGGCAGGCCAAGCTGCTCAGCGCCGATGGGTCGCGCTTCGAAGTGCTGTTCGAGGGCGAGCCACAGGGTGTGGTCGATTGGGCCCTGACCGGCCAGCATAACGTCGCCAATGCCCTGGCGACCCTGGCCGCCGCCCGCCATGTCGGCGTAGTGCCGGCCATGGGCATCGACGGTCTGAGCGCCTTCAAGAGTGTCAAACGCCGTATGGAGAAGGTCGCTGAAGTTCAGGGCGTGACTATCTATGACGATTTCGCCCATCACCCGACCGCTATCGCCACCACCCTCGATGGCCTGCGCAAGCGCGTTGGCGAGGCGCCGGTGATCGCGGTGGTCGAGCCCCGATCCAACTCGATGAAACTGGGTGCCCACCGTGATGGCCTGCCGGACAGCGTCAACGACGCCGATCAGGTCATCTGGTACGCCCCGGCCAACCTCGGTTGGGACCTGGCGGCCACCGCCGAGCAGTGCAAGGTGCCGAGCGTGGTGGCCGACAGCCTCGAGGCGATCATCGAGCGGGTCAAGGGCCAGGCGCGTCCCGGCACCCATGTGGTGATCATGAGCAACGGCGGCTTTGGCGGCCTGCACGGCAAGCTGGCCGAGGCCCTGAAGTGAACGGGCCGGAACGCATCACCCTGGCCATGACCGGCGCCTCCGGGGCGCAGTATGGCCTGCGCCTGCTCGACTGCCTGGTGCGCGAGGATCGCGAGGTGCACTTTCTCATCTCCAAGGCCGCACAACTGGTGATGGCCACCGAGACCGACGTGGTGTTGCCGCCCAAGCCACAGGCGATGCAGGCGTTTCTGACCGAGTACACCGGTGCCGCCGATGGCCAGGTGCGGGTGTATGGCAAGGAGGACTGGATGTCGCCGGTAGCTTCAGGCTCCGGTGCTCCGGCGGCGATGGTAGTGGTGCCGTGCTCCACCGGTACGCTGTCGGCCATCGCCACCGGCGCCTGCAACAACCTGATCGAGCGCGCCGCCGATGTCACCCTCAAGGAGCGTCGGCAGTTGATCCTGGTGCCGCGTGAGGCGCCATTCTCGACGATTCATCTGGAGAACATGCTCAAGCTGTCGCAGATGGGGGCGGTGATCCTGCCGGCTGCGCCGGGTTTCTACCATCAGCCGCAGACCATCGATGACCTGGTCGACTTCGTCGTGGCGCGTGTGCTCAACCTGCTGAACATTCCCCAGGACATGCTCCCGCGCTGGGGCGAGCATCACTTCGGGGTCGATGATTGAAGCGCGTGCTGGTGATACTGCTGGCGGGCATGACGCTTGGCGGCTGCGCCACCGTGCGAACCCTGGATGCCAACAAGCCGGGGGCGCCGGTGGTGTATGCCGGGACGCGGCTGGACTGGTATGTGATCAATGGCGGGTGCTGCCCCAAGGACCACTTCGGCGCCGAGGCACCGACGTATCCGCGCCTGGATCTGCCGGGGAGCATGCTGCTCGATACCCTGTTCCTGCCGTTGTCGTTGCTGACCGCGGCGGGCATCGGTTTCCAGGCTAGCGGTGGATTGTGATGGCCTCTTCGCGCCGAACTGGCGCGAAGAGGCCTGATTGAACGCAGGATTACTTCTTGCCGAGCCTACGCAGCTCATCCGACTCGACGATGCGCACCCCGTCTTCTTCTTCCAGCGCCAGTCGCCATAGCGCCCGCGCCAGTGTGCAGGGCTCGATACCGCGATACTTGCCTGGGAGAAACCGCGCGAACGGCGCCGCCATCCGCTCGCCCAGGCGTGGCTCGACGCGGTCACCCAGCAGCAGTGAAGGCCGCACGATGGTCAGCTGTGGCCAGTCCTGGGCCTTGAGCGCTTCTTCCATCTCGCCTTTGACCCGGTTGTAGAAAATCGACGACTTGGGATCGGCACCGATCGCGCTGACCACCAGCAGGTGCCGCGCGCCCATCTCCCGGGCACGCTTGCTGAAGGCCACGACCATGTCCAGGTCCACCGCACGGAACGCCTGCTCCGACCCCGCCTGCTTGAGCGTGGTGCCCAGGCAGCAATAGGCGATGTCGACGCGTCCGGCCAGCTGTGGCAGAAACACTGCCGGGTCGCCAACCGGGTTTTCCAGATGCGGATGCTCGGCCAGGGGGCGGCGCGTTGGGGCCAGTACCCGGCTGATGGTGGGTTCGTTGAGCAGGCGGTCGAGCAGGTGTTCGCCCGTTAGACCCGTGGCTCCGGCAAGCAGGACATGCTGAGGCGTCAAGTACATGATGTCTCTCCCTTGTTACACACAGAGTTTAGTGGTTGCCGGGCGTTTTCGCCTGTTCCCCCACGTTCGCCTGTGCGGCGTTGCGCAAGGCCTCCTCGGCCTGCTGCCGGCGCAGGCGCTGCCAGTGCGCCAGGACCGCAGGCGGTGCCCACATCTGGGGCTCGGAGGCTTCAAAACCTTCCCTTTGTTCACGTTCGGCAACGGTGGCTCGCGCCAGTTCGAACGCCTGTTTCAAATCATCGGTCTGATTCAGTGCCTGGGCGAACAACGCATCGCCGAAGTAGGTGAAATCAGCCTCTTCCGAACAGCCGAACGACACCCGATCAGCTCGCGCTGCAGTCATGATCACCGTGCGCTCGTCCTTGAGCGGAGCGATGTAGCCTCCGGAATAGCAGGCGGAGATGACGATCACCTTGTCGCGGCCCTTCAGCGGGGCCAGGGCGCTGCTCAGCTCGGCAGCGGACAGATCGGCCAGTTGCAGGCGCGGCTGGTCGAGCACCAACTGGTGGTCGGCGCTGCCGTGGCTGGTCAGGTAGATGAACACCAGGTCTTCCGGGCCGCTACGCTCGGCCAGGGTACGCACGGCGCGGGAGAGGCTCTCGCGTGTCGCCATCGGGCGCGTCGCCAGCTGATCCCGGTGATTGACCAGGGTTACCTGGCCGCTGGCGCCGAAGCGTACCTTCAGCATGTTGCTGACATAGTCGGCTTCGCGCAGGAATACGCTCTGCTGGCCATCTCCGGCCACCACCAGGCTGTACAGTTGGATCGGTGGTGCCGAATGCGGCACGTTGGCCAGTGCTTCGTCGAGCAGTCGGCCTTGGTTGAGCAAGGCCAGGTCGAGAGGGTCGGGCAACAGCTTGCCGTGCTGGTCGCGCACGCGCACGCCGTTCACCCACTCACCAGCCTGCACCTTACCGTTGGCCAGGGTCAGGCGACCTGCGCCGTGGTAGGCATCGTTGGCAAAGCCGCCGCTGTAGTGGCTGCCGTCAGCCAGTTGCAGGGTGCCCTGGCCGTCGAAGCGCCAGTCGACGAATTCGCCTTTGTAGTGGCTGCCATCGCTGGCGAGCATTTCGCCTTCGCCGATCAGCGAGCCATCCTTGAATTCGCCGATCCACACATCACCCTCGGCGCTTTCATAGCGGCCCCGGCCTTCCAAACGGTTGTCCTTGAACTCACCGATGTACTGCTCACCGTCGACGCTGTCGTAGGTGCCGCTGCCCTGCAGTTGGCCATTGACGAAACGCCCGCTGAACTGGTTGCCGCTGGCGTCGCTGCGTACGCCATCGCCATTGGGCTGGCCCTTGGCGAACAGCCCCTGGTAGCGGCTGCCGTCAGCCAGTTCGAGCTGGCCCGCACCGTCGTACTGATCGTCCTTGAACTGGCCCCGGTAGGTCTGATCGGCTTGCTTGAGCGTGCCTTCGCCATCGCGCCGGCCATGCTTGAAGGTGCCGGCGTAGTGGCTGCCTGGGGTGGTCAGGTCGCCCAGGCCCTGGAACAGCCCTTCGGCGAACTGGCCGCGGTAGACCTCGCCATTGCTACCGTGCCATTCGCCCTGGCCGTGCCATTGGCCATCCTTGAACGTGCCGGCGTACCAGCTGCCATTGGGGTAGTCGATACGACCCTGGCCCTGCAGCAGGCCATTCACCACCTCGCCTCGATAGCGCCCGCCGTCGGGCAGGCGGGCGTCCGGCGGCAATAACGATTCGCCATCGCCACAGGCGGCAAGCAACAGGGTCAGGGCGAGAGGCAACAATGGACGCATGGTCGAACCCGGGCAAAAGATCTGCCGAGTATGCCGCAGAATGGGGGCTGCATAGCAGCCCCCATGTCGTTCAGACGAAACAGAGGGTCAGTGGCTCGGCAATGTAGGCCGGCTTTTCTTCGCCTTCGATCTCCAGGGTGGCGGTTGCCTTCAGCAACCATTGCCCGGGTCGCTTCTCGGTCACTTCGCGAAGCTCCAGCTTGAGCCTCACCTTGCTGTCGACCTTCACCGGTTGCACGAAGCGCACGCTGTCCAGGCCATAGTTGACCACCATCTTCAGCCCCTCGGGCAGGAGCAGGATGTCTTCCATCAGCATCGGCAACAGCGACAAGGTGAGAAAACCATGGGCGATTGTGCTGCCGAACGGGGTATTCGCTGCCCGTTGTGGGTCGACGTGGATGAACTGGAAATCGCCGGTAGCCTCGGCGAACAGGTCGATACGTTGCTGATCGATCTTGAGCCAGTCGGAACGACCCAGTTCCTTTCCAACATGCTGCACGAGCTCGGTAACCGGTACATGGGGCATGGCGACTCTCCAGAGGCTTCTAGTTGGTACGAGAGTGCAAGATCAGCACGGCCGCTGGTTGCCGTCAAGTTGCCTGCACTTTGCCGAATATCGGCATACAGGCACGGCATGCTTATAATGGCCGCGATGCCTCGAGGAGAGACGTATGCTGTTGCGTGGTTTGACCTGGCTGGTGCTGTTCCAGCTGCTGGGTACAGCGATCAATCATCTGCTTGCCCCGATTCTGCCGGGCCCGATCATCGGTCTGTTGTTGTTGCTGTGCTTCCTCATGGCCCGCGGCGAGGTCGGCAAGCCACTGAACGAGGCCGCCAGCAGCCTGCTGCGCTATCTGCCGTTGCTGCTGGTGCCTCCGGCGGTCGGGGTGATGGTGTATGCCAAGGCGATTGCCGCTGATTTCTGGGCCATTGTCGGGGCGCTGTTGGTGTCGTGCCTGCTTACCCTGGTGTTCGTCGGTGTGCTGATGCAAAAGCTTATCCATCGCCAGGCCCCCCGCGAGGAGCAGCCATGAACCTCGATTGGCAGGGGACCGTGGATGCGGTGGTGCATCATCCGCTCTTTGGCATCGGCATCACCTTGGCCGCCTATCAAATGGTCCTGGCGGCCTACGAGAAAACCCGCTGGATCTTCCTGCAGCCGGTGCTGGTGTCGATGCTGCTGGTGATCGGCGTGCTGTTGCTCAGTGGTATCGACTACGCCGAGTACCGCAAGAGCACCGAGATCATGAATATCCTCCTGGGCCCGGCCACGGTGGCCCTGGCGGTCCCCCTCTACCTCAACCTGCGGCGCATTCGCCAACTGTTCTGGCCGATCTTTACTACGCTGGTAATCGGAGGCGTTTTTGCCACCGTGGCGTGCGTGTTGCTGGGGTGGTGGTTCGGCGCCGAACACATGATCCTGATGACCATGGCACCCAAGTCAGTGACTTCGCCGATCGCCATGCTGGTCGCCGAGCAGATCGGTGGGGTGGCGGCATTGGCGGCGGTGTTCGTGTTGATTACCGGGGTCATCGGGGCGATTTTCGGCCCGGCCCTGCTGACCCGTCTGGGCGTGCTCAGCCCGGAGGCGCGAGGCATGTCCCTGGGTATCACCGCACATGCGGTCGGTACCTCGGTGGCCTTGCAGGAAAGTGACGAATGCGGCGCCTTCGCCGCGCTGGCGATGAGTCTCATGGGGGTGGCCACGGCGGTGTTCCTGCCGTTGGCGGTCAGCCTGGTGGCTTGAGGAGTTCTGATGACGCTACCGCTGTTTCCCCTCAATACCGTGTTGTTTCCCGGATGCCTGCTGGATCTGCAGATCTTCGAGGCACGCTATCTGGACATGATCGGCCGCTGCATGAAGCAGGGCGAAGGTTTTGGCGTGGTCTGCATCCTCGAAGGTGAGCAGGTCGGCAAGGCGCCCCCGGTTGTGGCGTCGATCGGCTGCGAGGCGCTGATCCGCGACTTCGTCCAGCAGGACAACGGCCTGCTCGGCATCCGCGTGGAAGGTGTGCGCCGCTTCGAGCTGACCCAGACCGAAGTGCAGAAGGACCAACTGATGCTGGGGCAGGTCCATTGGCTCGCCGAACAGCCCGACAGTCCGCTGGGCGAGCAGGACGATGACCTGCTGGCGCTGTTGCTGGCATTAGGCGAGCACCCGATGGTCGAGGCGTTGGACATGCCGCGTGCGGTCGACGGTCGCCAGTCCCTGGCCAATCAGCTGGCATACCTGTTGCCGTTCATGGAGGAAGACAAGCTCGACCTGTTGACCATCGATTCGCCCCAGGAGCGCCTGGCGGAGATCCAGCGCTTGCTGGAGCGGATCCAGGGCGAGTTGTTCGCCTGATCGATCGTGGCCGGCTCGGCCACGATCAATATTGATAGCGCAGCAACGCCTGCGGCAGGGCATGCATGGCAAAGAACGCCAGCAACGCCACGCACGCTGGCACCACCAGCCACCACACCCGCTGGGGCAGAGCGTTCAGCGGGGCGCGATGCTGCACCAAGGTCAGGCTCAGTGCGCAGACGCAGCAGGCGAGCAACGCCCCGGCCAGGATATCGGTCGGCCAGTGGGCTCCCAGGTACACCCGCGACAGGGCAATCGACAGCGCGGGAACACAGCCGAGCATGATCCACGTCAGTCGCATGCGCGGCGGTTGGCCACGTCCGGCCAGTACCGCCATCACCAGAAAGAACGCGAACGATGCCGAACTGTGCCCGCTGGGCATGCTGTAGCTGGTCAGCGGGTCGGCGAGGACTTCCGGGCGGGCGCGGGCGAACAGCCATTTCAGCGTGCCGTTGGCGATGGCGGTGCCCATCAGCGCGCTACCGGCGAACACCGCGTGGCGCCATTGTCGGGTCAGCAGCAGCAAGCCGGTCAGCAAGCCACCGAGGAAGAACTGGGTGCGGAAGTCACCCAGGCGGGTCACCAGCACCACGGTGCCATCGATGGCCTGGCTACGATGTTCCTGCACCAGGGTCATGATGCCCTGGTCGAGGTCATGCAGCAGCGGCCAGCCGAGGAAAACCCCGGCCAGGGCAAGAAAGCTCAGGGCGGCGATCAGTCGGGTGCCATGGCGGCGGTCACGGATGCTGGCGTTCAGGCTCAGCCCGGTCACCACCGCCAAGGTGCCGGCGACCACGGCGGCCTCCGGCCAAAAGCCTTCGGGCAATGGCAGGCGCATCGCCGCGCCGGTGGCCCAGCCCGGCAGCAGGTACACCACCGACCAGCCCGCGCCGGCCAGCAGGCTCACGGCGATGAAGCGTGGGAGCGGCATGTCGAACATGCCGGCGACCATTGGCAGCATCGGTCGCAATGGGCCGATGAAGCGGCCTACCAGCAGGCTGGCGATGCCGTAGCGCTGGAAGTAGGTCTCGGCGCTGCCGATCCATTCAGGGTGGTGGCGCAACAAGGGTAGGCGGCGAATGTTTTGGTGGAAATGCTTGCCGATTGTGTAGGAAAGCGCGTCACCCAACAGACCGCCGAGGAAGCCCAGCAACAGGGTTTCACTCAGGCCCAGGGCGCCGCTGCCGGCCAGCACGGCAACCGTGAACAGCAAGACAGTGCCGGGCACGATGATGCCGGCGATGGCCAGGCATTCCACGCAGGCCACCAGGAAAATCGCCAGGCCCAGCCACTCGGGGTTGGCGCCGAGCCAGTTGGTCAGGCTGTCGAGCCATTGGCCCATGGTTCAGCTTCCTTGTTCGAGAATGAAGAAGTCGCGCCCTTCGACTTGCCCCCGGCGCAGCGGGTTCCGCGTGCAGAAGCGGGCGAAGGCGGCATCGACGAAGCGGTATGGCAGGTGTTCGTCGCGGCCATGGGGGATGCCCAGGCGCGTGGTTTGGATCACCCGTGGCACGTCGATGGCGCAGTCCTCGACGTACAGGCGATCGGGGTCGAAGCGCTGGGCGTCCCACTGTGGCACTTTCAGGCCCAGGGCGCGGCACAGCAGAGTCTGGCCGGCGCACAGGCGTTCTGCAGGACGAATTTCACCGCTGGCGTCGGGGTTGTTCAGCTGCATCTGCGCCAGGCTGTTGGCGTCGGAGATGGCATCGACCCAGGGATAGGCGGACTTGATCAACACCGCATTGCCTGGGCCGTGGGCGCTGAAGTTCAGCGAGTCGCCGCCACGGGCGTAGTACATGTAGATATGCCCGCCATCGAGGAACAGCGCTTTGCGTTTCTCGGTGTAGCCCAGCGAGGCATGGCTGCCCTTATCGGTGAGGTAGTAGGCCTCGGTCTCGATGATGCGCGCGGCCAGCCACAGGTCGCCGTGACGGTGGCGGATGACCTTGCCGAGCAGGGCCTGGGCCAGGGTCTGGGCGTCACGGTCGAAGAAGCTGTCGGGCAGGGCGCGGGCAGGGCAGGGGCTTGGGGCTGGCATGCTGGCGTTTCGTGGCGATGAGGTCGGGGATGATAGCAATGATTGGCTTAATCGAGGCTGAACGGTGGGGGTGGGGGAATGGTTTCTGTATGTTTCGGTTCGCTGGGGGCGGCGCTCGATCTTCAACGCGCTGCAAACCCCAAGGCGATCCCATCATTTTCAACCATCCGCCTCCCGCCGCTGGGCGTATACCTGCGCGACAGTTATAATCAGCCGATTTCCCCTTTGCCAAGACACCGCACCCATGACTGAGTCCGTTCTTGACTACATGACCCGCCTGGGTCACGCCGCCCGCCAGGCCTCCCGGGTGATCGCGCGTGCCAGCACCGCGCAGAAGAACCGTGCCCTGCAGGCCGCCGCCGACGCGCTGGATGCTGCGCGCGCCGAGCTGACGGCTGCCAACGAACTGGACCTGGCCGCCGGCCGCGCCAACGGTCTGGAGCCTGCACTGCTCGACCGCCTGGCACTGACCCCGGCGCGCATCGACGGCATGATCACCGGCCTGCGCCAGGTAGCCACTCTGCCGGATCCGGTCGGTGCCATCCGCGACATGAGCTACCGCCCGTCGGGCATTCAGGTCGGCAAGATGCGCGTACCGCTGGGGGTGATCGGCATCATCTACGAGTCGCGTCCCAACGTGACCATCGATGCGGCGAGCCTATGCCTGAAGTCCGGCAATGCCACCATCCTGCGCGGCGGCTCCGAAGCCATCCACTCCAATCGCGCCATCGCCACCTGCATCCAGCGTGGCCTGGCCGAAGCCGGCCTGCCGGCGGCGGTGGTGCAGGTGGTCGAGACCACTGACCGCGAAGCCGTGGGCGCACTGATCAGCATGCCCGAGTTCGTCGACGTCATCGTGCCGCGCGGCGGCCGCGGCCTGATCGAGCGCATCAGCCGCGATGCCCGGGTGCCGGTGATCAAGCACCTCGATGGCATCTGCCACGTCTACGTCGCCGCTCACGCCGAGCTGGACAAGGCCCTGGCCGTGGCCTTCAACGCCAAGACCTACCGCTATGGCATCTGCGGCGCCATGGAAACCCTGCTGGTCGATCAGCGCGTGGCCGCCGACTTCCTGCCGGAAATGGCCCGCCGCTTCCAGGAGAAGGGCGTCGAGCTGCGCGGCTGCGAACGCACCCGGGCAATCATCGAGGCCAAG
Source organism: Pseudomonas putida (assembly GCF_004357765.1). Classification (GTDB taxonomy): domain Bacteria; phylum Pseudomonadota; class Gammaproteobacteria; order Pseudomonadales; family Pseudomonadaceae; genus Aquipseudomonas; species Aquipseudomonas putida_U. Next base: position 108,705 of record NZ_SMTE01000011.1, read on the forward strand.
CCGGCCACCGAAGACGACTGGCACACCGAGTACCTCGACGCGATCCTGTCGATCCGTGTCGTTGACGGCCTGGAGCAGGCCATCGAGCACATCAATCACTATGGATCGCACCATACCGACTCGATCATCACCGAGCATCAGGGTCAGGCTCGCCAGTTCATGACCGAGGTCGATTCGGCGTCGGTGATGCTCAACACCCCGACCTGCTTCGCCGATGGCTTCGAGTACGGCCTGGGTGCCGAGATCGGCATTTCCACCGATAAGCTGCACGCCCGCGGCCCGGTTGGCCTGGAAGGCCTGACCTGCGAGAAGTACGTGGTGATCGGCGACGGCCAGTTGCGCGGTCAGGGGACCTGTTGAGTTGAGCAAAGCCCCGGCAGCCCGGCGTATCGGCATTCTTGGCGGCACCTTCGATCCCGTGCACATCGGCCACCTGCGCAGCGCGCTGGAGGTGGCCGAGTTCATGCGACTGGACGAGTTGCGCCTGCTGCCCAATGCCCGCCCGCCGCACCGCGACACGCCCCAGGTGGCCGCGCATGACCGGTTGGCCATGGTGCGTAGCGCGGTGCAGGGCGTCGAGCGCCTGAGCGTGGATGCCCGCGAACTGGCCCGCGACAAGCCGTCGTACACCATCGATACGCTGGAGTCGGTGCGTGCCGAACTGCACGCCGACGATCAGTTGTTTCTGGTGCTGGGCTGGGACGCATTCTGCGGCCTGCCGAGCTGGCACCGCTGGGACGAACTGCTGCAACACTGTCACATCCTGGTGCTGCAACGCCCGGATGCCGACGTAGAACCCCCAGACGAGCTGCGCAACCTGCTGGCTGCGCGCTCGGTGAGCGACCCCACCGCCATGTCCGGCCCGGCGGGGCATATTTCGTTCGTCTGGCAGACCCCGCTCGCGGTGTCCGCCACGCAGATCCGACAGCTGCTGGCCAGCGGCAGATCGGTGAGGTTCCTGGTGCCGGACGCCGTACTGGCCTATATCGAGGCGCACGAACTGTATCGTGTGCCTAACTGACGGTGCCCCACGGCGCCTCATCCAACGAGTTGAAGAGTTTTTTATGAGCAAGCAGAAAATCAATGGCGAACAGCTGGTCGAGCTGACCAAGGCCGCGCTGGAAGATGTCAAGGCCCAGGACATCCAGGTCATCGACGTACGTGACAAGCACAGCCTGACCGACTACATGATCATTGCCACCGGTACCTCCAACCGCCAGATCAACGCGATGCTGGAAAAAGTCCGCGAGGCGGTGAAGAAGCAGGGTGCACAGCCCCTGGGCGAAGAAGGCAAGGGCGACAGCGACTGGGTGCTGCTGGACCTCAATGATGTCATCGTGCACATGATGACCGCCGCCGCTCGCCAGTTCTACGACCTGGAGCGCCTGTGGTTGGGTGCCGAGCAGAGCCGTGCCGCCGATGGCAAGCACCACAGCCCGGAGAACAGCCACGACTACTCCGACAAGCTCAAGGACCGGGAATAAGGACACGCCGTGCGTCTGCGCCTGATCGCGGTCGGCTCGCGCATGCCCAAGTGGGTCGAGGACGGTTGGCATGAGTATGCCAAGCGCCTGCCCCAGGAGCTGTCGCTGGAGCTGCTGGAAATTCCGCTGAACACCCGAGGCAAGAATGCCGACGTCGCCCGTCTGATTCGTCAGGAGGGCGAGGCCATGCTGAGCAAGGTCCAGCCAGGGGAGCGAATCGTCACCCTCGAAGTCCATGGCAAGCCCTGGAGTACCGAGCAACTGGCGAGCGAACTGGATCGCTGGCGCCTGGATGCGCGCACGGTCAACTTGATGGTGGGCGGCCCGGAAGGGCTGGCGCCGGAAGTCTGCGCACGCGCCGAGCAACGCTGGTCGCTGTCGCCGCTGACCCTGCCGCACCCGTTGGTAAGGATACTCATCGGCGAGCAGATCTACCGCGCCTGGACCGTATTGTCCGGGCACCCTTACCACAAATGAGCCTGTAAGCCGTCCGATGTCGCAGCCGATCCGTCTCAAGGACCACGGAAAAGACGCCCGCCTGGTGCGCAACCGCGTCGTGGTCGGCGCGGTGGTGGTCGTGCTGCTCATCTGTGTGCTCGTCGCCCGCCTGTATTACCTGCAGATCATCCAGTACGACTATCACTCGACGTTGTCGGAAAACAACCGAGTGCACGTGCAGCCGATTCCACCGACTCGCGGCCTGATCTTTGACCGCAACGGTGTGATCATCGCCGACAACAGGCCCAGCTTCAGTCTGTCGATGACCCGCGAACGTGCGGGTAACTGGCAGCAAGTGCTGGATACCATCGTCGAAGTGCTGGAGCTCACCGCCGATGACCGCGCCCTCTTCGAGAAACGCATGAAGCAGGGGCGCCGGCCGTTCGAGCCGGTGCCGATCCTGTTCGAACTCAACGAAGAACAGATCGCACGGGTGGCGGTCAATCAATTCCGTCTGCCCGGCGTCGAGGTAGTGGCGCAGTTGGTCCGGCATTACCCCCAAGGTGCGCATTTCGCCCATTCGGTGGGCTATGTCGGACGGATCAACGAGCGAGAGCTGAAGACCCTCGACCCGGTGAACTACAGCGGCACTCACCACATCGGCAAGACCGGCATCGAACGCTTCTATGAAGCCGAACTGCACGGCCAGGTCGGTTACGAGGAAGTCGAAACCAACGCCCGTGGCCGGGTCTTGCGGGTGCTCAAACGCACCGATCCGAAACCGGGCAAGGACATCGTGCTGAGCCTGGATATCAAGTTGCAGGAGGCCGCCGAGGCTGCCCTGGGCGGGCGGCGTGGCGCGGTGGTGGCGCTCGATCCGCGCACTGGCGAGGTGCTGGCGATGGTCAGCCAGCCAAGCTTCGATCCCAATCTGTTCGTCACCGGCATCAGCTTCAAGGCCTATGCCGAATTGCGCGACTCGATCGACCGGCCGCTGTTCAACCGGGTGCTGCGTGGCCTCTATCCGCCAGGCTCGACCATCAAGCCGGCGGTGGCCATCGCCGGCCTGGACAGCGGCGTGGTCAATGCCAGTAGCCGGGTGTTCGACCCTGGCTACTACCAGTTGCCCAACTATGACCACAAGTACCGCAACTGGAACCGTACCGGCGACGGCTGGGTCGACCTGGACACCGCGATCATGCGCTCCAACGACACCTACTTCTACGATCTTGCGCACAAGATGGGCATCGACAGGTTGTCGACCTACATGAACAAGTTCGGCATCGGCCAGAAGGTCTCCCTCGACATGTTCGAGGAGTCCGCAGGGCTCATGCCGTCGCGTGAGTGGAAGCGCGCCACCCGTCGCCAGGCCTGGTTCCCGGGCGAGACCTTGATTCTCGGCATCGGCCAGGGCTACATGCAGGCCACGCCTTTGCAACTGGCCCAGGCCACCGCACTGATCGCCAACAAAGGTGTGTGGAACCGACCGCATCTGGCCAAGACCATCGAAGGACAGCCGCCTGTGGACGAGAACCCGATGGACAACATCGTCCTGCGCGACAAGTCCGATTGGGCCAAGGTGACCCACGGCATGGAGCAGGTGATGCACAACGCTCGAGGCACCGCGCGCAAGGCCGCCGCAGGAGCCCAGTACCGCATCGCTGGCAAGAGCGGCACCGCCCAGGTGGTAGCGATCAAGCAGGGCGAGAAGTACGACCGCAACAAACTCCAGGAGCGCCACCGCGACCACGCCCTGTTCGTGGCCTTTGCCCCGGCCGACGATCCGAGGATCGTGGTCTCGGTGATGGTCGAGAACGGTGAGTCCGGTTCTGGTGTCGCCGCCCCCGTGGTGCGTCAGGTCATGGATGCCTGGCTGCTCGATGAAAGTGGCCATCTCAAGCCCGAGTTCGCGCCTGCCACCGTCGCCGAGGAAACGGCCCCGTGAAGAACAATTTCGATCGCATGCTCTCCAGCGAGGACGTGATGCGTCGACGCGCCAGCTTCCTGCAGCGTATCCACGTCGACGGCCCCTTGCTGATCATCCTTCTCACTCTCGCGGCCGGCAGCCTGTTCGTGCTGTATTCGGCCAGCGGCAAGAATTGGGACCTGCTGCTCAAGCAGGCCAGCTCGTTCGGCATCGGCCTGGTATCGATGTTCATCATCGCCCAGCTCGAACCGCGTTTCATGGCCCGCTGGGTGCCGCTGGCCTACCTGGCGGGCGTGTGCCTGCTGGTGGTGGTGGACGTGATGGGCCACAACGCCATGGGCGCCACGCGGTGGATCAACATTCCCGGGGTGATTCGCTTCCAGCCCTCGGAATTCATGAAGATCATCATGCCGGCGACCATCGCCTGGTATCTGTCCAAGCGCACCCTGCCACCGCATCTCAAGCACGTGGCGATCAGCCTGGTGCTGATCGGCGTGCCGTTCATCCTCATCGTGCGTCAGCCCGACCTGGGTACCGCGCTGCTGATTCTCGCTTCCGGTGCCTTCGTACTGTTCATGGGCGGCCTGCGCTGGCGCTGGATTCTCAGCGTGCTGGCGGCGGCGGTGCCGGTGGCGGTGGCCATGTGGTTCTTCGTCATGCACGACTACCAGAAGCAGCGGGTACTGACCTTCCTCGACCCGGAAAGCGATCCGCTGGGGACGGGCTGGAACATCATCCAGTCCAAGGCCGCGATCGGCTCCGGCGGGGTGTTCGGCAAGGGCTGGTTGCTGGGCACCCAGTCGCACCTGGACTTTCTGCCTGAGAGCCATACCGACTTCATCATCGCCGTGCTCGGGGAAGAGTTCGGTCTGGTCGGCATCTGCCTGCTACTGATCGTCTACCTGCTGCTGATCGGCCGTGGTCTGGTGATCACCGCCCAGGCCCAGACCCTGTTCGGCAAGCTGCTGGCAGGCAGCTTGACCATGACCTTCTTCGTGTACGTGTTCGTCAATATCGGTATGGTCAGTGGCCTGTTGCCCGTAGTGGGGGTGCCGCTGCCCTTCATCAGCTATGGCGGAACTTCGTTGGTGACGCTGCTGTCAGCGTTTGGCGTTTTGATGTCGATCCACACGCACCGCAAATGGATCGCGCAGGTTTGAATAAGGTGAAGAATTTCATGCAAGCAGTGCGTAACTGGGCTGTCCGTTGTGTACCGTGGATCGGTGCGGTAAGCCTGTTCGGCGCTGTCCAGCAGGCCCAGGCCGGCGATTACGACGGCTCGCCGCAGATAGCCGAATTCGTCGGCGAGATGACCCGCGACTATGGCTTTGCCGGCGAGCAGTTGATGGGCGTGTTCCGCGAGGTGCAGCGCAAACAGTCGATTCTCGACGCCATCTCGCGTCCGGCCGAGCGGGTCAAGCCGTGGAAGGAATACCGGCCAATGTTCATCACCGACGCGCGCATCGCCCGTGGTGTGGATTTCTGGCGTCAGCACGAAGCTGCCCTGGCGCGTGCCGAACAGGAGTACGGTGTGCCGGCACAGGTGATCGTCGCGATCATCGGTGTGGAGACGTTCTTCGGCCGCAACACTGGCAGTTACCGGGTGATCGATGCACTGTCGACCCTGGGCTTCGATTATCCGCCGCGGGCGGAGTTCTTCCGCAAGGAGCTGCGCGAATTCCTCCTGCTGGCCCGCGAGGAGCAACTCGACCCGCTGACCCTCAAGGGTTCCTATGCCGGTGCCATGGGCCTGCCACAGTTCATGCCGAGCAGTTTCCGCAACTACGCGGTGGACTTCGACGGCGACGGCCACATCAATATCTGGACCGACCCCGACGATGCCATCGGCAGTGTCGCGAGCTATTTCAAGCGTCACGGTTGGGTCGCCGGCGAACCGGTGGTAAGCCGTGCCCAGGTTCAGGGCGAGCGCGTCGACGAAGGCCTGACCACCGGTATCGAGCCGGTCAAGACGGTTGGGGAGTTGCGAGCGCTGGGCTGGTCGAGTCATGATGCGCTGCGCGATGATCTGCCGGTCACCGCCTTCCGTCTGGAGGGTGACAATGGCCCTGAGTACTGGATGGGCCTGAAGAACTTCTACGCGATCACTCGCTACAACCGCAGCGTGATGTACGCCATGGCGGTGCATCAGCTTTCGGAACAGCTGGTCCAAGCACGGGGCGTCAAGTAATGCGCGCAATCATCTCTGGTAACTCCTTCAAGCTGCTGACCTGCCTCGCCGTCGGCGTGCTGTTGGCCAGTTGCTCTTCCCACCGCCCGACCCCGACCCAGAGCGGTAATGTCGTCCGCGCCCAACCGGGCCTCGACATCAACCGAGCCCACAAGGACGGCGCGCCTTGGTGGGACGTGGACGTGAACAAGATTCCCGATGCCACGCCCACCGTGCACACCGGCCCCTACAAAGCCAACCCGTATACGGTACTGGGCAAGACCTACTACCCCATGCAGGACTCGCGCAACTACCGCGCCGAAGGCACCGCCTCCTGGTATGGCACCAAGTTCCACGGGCAGAACACCGCCAACGGCGAACTGTACGACCTGTACGGCATGAGCGCGGCGCACAAGACCTTGCCGTTGCCGGCTTACGTCAAGGTGACCAACCTGGCCAACGGCCGCAGCGTCATCCTGCGGGTGAACGACCGTGGTCCGTTCTATTCCGACCGCATCATCGACCTGTCCTATGCCGCGGCGAAGAAGCTCGGTTACGCCGAGATCGGCACGGCCCATGTCCGCGTCGAGGGCATCGATCCGCAGCAGTGGTGGGCCCAGCGTGGCCAGAAGCCGCCGCTGGTGCTGAAGGAGCCGCAGGTGGCCCAGGCCCAGCCGGTGCCAGCCAGCACCGGTCGGGTCGAGCAGTGGACACCTCCGGCGCAACAGCATGCGGCACCGGTGGTGCCGGTGCAGGTGGGTGGCGGCAGCGTGCCGGTAAACAATGGCGGCAGCTTCCTTCAGGTGGGTGCCTTCGCCAACCCGGACGCCGCCGAGTTGTTGCGGGCGAAACTGAGCACCATGGTCAGCGCGCCGGTGTTCATCAGTTCCATCGTGCGTAACCAGCAGACCCTGCATCGCGTGCGGCTTGGGCCGATCAACAGCCAGGGTGAGGTCCAGCAAGCGCAGGACAGCATTCGCATGGCGAACCTTGGGCAGGCCAAGCTGGTCACAGCAGACTGACAGCTGTCGCGGCTTGAGGCCTGTGCCTCAAGCTGTCGGTTTTGTCATGAATTGCAACGCCCGCCCATGTACAATGGCCGCTTTTGCCCGCCGCGACATCGCGCCGCATTTTCCGGGCAAAGCGGCAGCACAGCCGCAACCATTAGACTGACTGGCGCTGGGCGCATGATGTAGCCCAGGGAACATCAGACCATTAGCGATTCTCGAGAGACGGATGAATATCACCAACCTTGCCAAACGCCTTTGCCTGCCCGTACTGCTGATGATCATGCCTGCTGCCTTCGCAGCGGAGCAGATGATGCCGGCGCCACCGCAACTGGCCGCCAAGTCCTACGTGCTCATGGACGCCTCCAGCGGCAACGTGCTGGTCGAGAACAACGGTGACGAACGCCTGCCACCGGCCAGCTTGACCAAACTGATGACCGCCTACATCGCCACCCTGGACATCCGCCGTGGCCAGATCGGCGAGAACGACCCGGTCACCGTCAGCGAAAACGCCTGGCGTACCGGCGGTTCGCGCATGTTCATCAAGGTGGGTAGCCAGGTGAGCGTCAGCGACCTGCTGCACGGCATCATCATCCAGTCCGGCAACGACGCCTCGGTCGCCCTGGCCGAGCACATCGCCGGCAGCGAAGACGCCTTCGCCGACATGATGAACAAGACCGCCGCTGATCTGGGCATGAGCAACAGCCACTTCATGAACCCGACCGGCCTGCCGAACCCGGAGCACTACTCGTCGGCCCACGACATGGCTTTGCTGGCCCGTGCGATCATCGACATCGACCCGGCCCACTACGCCATCTATTCGCAGAAAGAGTTCTTCTGGAACAACATCAAGCAGCCCAACCGCAACCTGCTGCTGTGGCGTGACAAGACCGTCGACGGTCTGAAAACCGGCCACACCGAGGAGGCCGGTTACTGCATGGTGGCTTCGGCCGTACGCGATGGCCAGCGCCTGATCGCCGTCGTCTTCGGCACCAACAGCGAGCAGGCTCGTGCCGCCGAGACCCAGAAGCTGCTGACCTATGGTTTCCGCTTCTTCGAAACCCAGACCTTCTACCAGAAGGGCACCGAGCTGACCCAGGCCCCGGTCTGGAAGGGCGCCACCAGCCAGGTGAAGGCGGGCCTCGCCAACGACCTGACGCTGACTATGCCTAAAGGCCAATTGAAACGCCTGGTCGCTTCGATGACCCTGAACCCGCAGCTCACCGCTCCGATCGCCAAAGGTGACGTGATCGGTAAAGTGGAAGTCAAACTGGACGAGAAAGTGGTTCACAGCGCCGACCTGATTGCCCTCGACGGCGTCGAGGAAGGTGGTTTCTTCCGTCGTATGTGGGATAGCATCCGTCTATTCTTCTACGGGTTGTTCAACTGATACGTGACCTGCATGCCCCCGCGTATCGCGCGGGGGCATTGTTGTTGCCACGGCTTACGAGGCCGTTTCCGCCATGAGCGAACCTGACGTCAAGTCGCACAAAATCGAATTCCCCTGCGCCGATTATCCGATCAAGGTCATCGGCGACACCGTTGTCGGCTTCAAGGACACGGTGATCGACATTCTTTGCCAGCATGCCAAGGTCGACCTGTCCACCCTGGCCGAGCGTCAGAGCAAGGAAGGCAAGTACACCACGGTGCAGCTGCACATCGTTGCCGAAAGCGAGAACCAGCTGCACGACATCAACAGCGCCTTGCGCGCGACCGGCATCGTGAAAATGGTGCTCTGATGCCCTTGTGTCTCGGTATTCGCGAGCTTGGCCTGCAGCCCTATGAACCGGTGCTCGAGGCCATGCGTCGCTTTACCGAGCAACGCAGCCCGGACAGCCAGGATGAAATCTGGCTGGTCGAGCATCCAGCGGTATTCACCCAGGGCCAGGCCGGGAAAGCCGAGCACCTGCTGGTGCCAGGCGACATTCCGGTGGTGCAGACCGACCGCGGTGGCCAGGTGACCTACCATGGCCCCGGGCAACTGGTAGCCTATCTGTTGCTGGATGTCCGCCGCTTGGGCTTTGGTGTGCGCGAACTGGTCAGCCGGATCGAACAGACCCTGATCGACCTGCTCGCCAGCTACGGCGTCACTGCCGTGGCCAAGCCCGACGCCCCAGGCGTCTACGTCGACGGAGCGAAGATCGCCTCCCTCGGCCTACGGATTCGCAATGGCCGCTCCTTCCATGGCCTTGCCTTGAACGTGGACATGGACCTTGCGCCATTCCGCCGAATCAACCCCTGTGGGTATGCGGGGCTGGCCATGACCCAGCTGCGCGACCTGGCAGGTCCGATCGAACTCGACGAGGTCAGGACAAGGCTGCGCGGACAGCTGGTCAAGCACCTCGACTATGCTGAGCAGACGACCCTGACGGGCGGAATCGACTGATTATGACAACTGTGCAAGAAGCCGTGCCGAACCAGATCCCTACCCAGGATGCCCCCCCGCGCCCAGCACCGAAGAAGGTGGAAGCCGGGGTCAAGCTGCGTGGTGCCGAGAAGGTGGCACGCATCCCGGTGAAGATCATTCCCACCGAAGAACTGCCGAAAAAGCCCGACTGGATCCGCGTGCGCATCCCGGTATCGCCAGAGGTCGACCGCATCAAGCAACTGCTGCGCAAGCACAAGCTGCACAGCGTTTGCGAAGAAGCCTCCTGCCCGAACCTGGGCGAGTGCTTCTCCGGCGGCACCGCGACCTTCATGATCATGGGTGATATCTGCACCCGCCGCTGCCCGTTCTGCGACGTCGGCCACGGCCGGCCGAAGCCGCTGGATGTGGACGAGCCGAAAAACCTCGCCATCGCCATCGCTGACCTGCGTCTGAAGTACGTAGTGATCACCTCGGTGGACCGTGACGACCTGCGTGACGGCGGTGCCCAGCACTTTGCCGACTGCATTCGCGAGATCCGCGCACTGTCGCCAGGCGTACAGCTCGAGACCCTGGTCCCGGACTACCGTGGCCGGATGGACGTGGCCCTGGAGATTACCGCCAACGAGCCACCGGATGTGTTCAACCACAACCTGGAAACCGTGCCACGCCTGTACAAGGCCGCGCGGCCGGGGTCGGACTATGACTGGTCGCTGGACCTGCTGCAGCGCTTCAAGCAGTTGGTGCCGCACGTGCCGACCAAGTCGGGCCTGATGCTCGGCCTCGGCGAGACCGACGATGAAGTGATCGAAGTGATGCACCGCATGCGCGAGCATGACATCGACATGCTGACCCTCGGCCAGTACCTGCAGCCCTCGCGCAGCCACCTGCCAGTGCAGCGTTTCGTGCATCCGGACACCTTCGCCTGGTTCGCCGAGGAAGGCTACAAGATGGGCTTCAAGAACGTCGCCTCCGGTCCGTTGGTGCGTTCGTCGTACCATGCCGACCAGCAGGCGCACGAGGCCAAGATCAAGCTCTGAGCCTGGCCTGGGCCATACATGCCGATGCACGCCGTGAGGTGGCATCGGCATTTTTGTTTGAGAACGATGGTTGCAAGGAGTCGCAGATGAACTGCGCCGAATCCACTGAATCCTGCTTGCCCAAGGCGTTGTCGGCGGCAGCCTGTTTTGCCGTGGTGGCACCCGCCGGCCCGGCACGGCTGGACGTGCAGAAGGCTCAGCAATGGTTTGCCGAGCGTGGTTATCGGAGCCGGCTGTACCCGAGCGTCAGTGCCAGCGAAGGCTACCTGGCCGGCAGCGATGGGCAGCGCCTGCAAGACCTGCACGATGCCTTCGCCGACCCGGCCATCGATGCCATCCTGTGCATGCGCGGTGGCTACGGCAGCATGCGCCTGCTCGATCGCCTCGACCTCGACCTGGTTCGCCGCCATCCAAAGCCGTTCATCGGCTACAGCGATGTCACCGCGCTGCATAACGTGTTCAACCAGCATGCCGGACTGGTGACCTTTCATGGCGCCATGCTCAATGCCGACCTGCTGGGAGCCAAGCTGCAACCGACCGAGTCGTCATTGATCGCTCAGTTGGGCGGACATGTACGGCGGGGCGACGCCATTGCGCATCCCGCCGAGTTTCCCTTGAACTGCGTGGTGCCGGGTACGGCAACGGGGCGCCTGCTTGGCGGCAACCTGTCGATGCTGGGCGCCACGCTGGGCACGACCGGCGAGTTGCAATGCGAAGGGGCGATCCTGTTCATCGAGGACGTCAACGAGCCACTGTACCGTGTCGATCGGCTGCTGACCCAGTTGCGCCTGGCGGGCAAACTGGAGGGCCTGAAGGGTGTACTGGTAGGCGACTTTGCCGGGATCACGGTGGCGGCCTTGACGCCGCTATTGCTGGAGATATTCGGCCCGTTGGGCGTGCCGGTGCTGGCGGGGTGGCGCAGTGGGCATTGCGACCCGAACGTGTGCCTGCCGCTGGGGGCTCGGGTGCTGTTGGACAGTGAGAAGCAACAGCTGGTGTTGCAGCAGGATTTGTTCGCAGTTTGAGATTGCCGGGGCTGCAAAGCAGCCCATCGCCGGCAAGCCAGCGCCTGCAGGTGATGTGCAGGAGCCAGGTTGCCGGCGATTGGGGCGTCACTGTCGGCGCAGGCTCTCGAGCAGTTTGTGCGTCGGATATCCATCAGCTGGCCAGCCCAGGGCTTGCTGGGCGTTGCGGATGGCCTTGCGGGTGTTCGCGCCGATGATGCCATCGGCATTGCCCGCATCATGACCATTGGCGTTGAGCAGGTTCTGCAGTTCCATGCGCTCGCTACGGCTCAGCGGCAGGTCTTCCTTCGGCCAACTGCCGGCAATGAAACCCCACCCCGAGAAACGGTCGCCGAGCAAGCCCACGGCCATGGCGTATGAAGACGAGTTGTTGTACTTGAGAATGCTGCGGAAATTGTCCAGCACCAGGAACGCCGGGCCACGGGCGCCGGCAGGCAACAACAGGGCGGCGGGCAGCTGGTTGCTGCCGGCCGGTAGCTGAGTGCCAGCAGGCAGTTTCACGCCCATCTGCAGCCATTCATTGACCGGCTTGCGCGAGGTACCGTCAGCCTGCCAGTAGTCGAACCCCGACGGCACCTGTACCTCGAAGCCCCAGGGTTGGCCACGCTTCCAGCCCGAGCTCTGCAGATAGTGCGCGGTCGAGGCCAGGGCGTCTGGCGTGCTGTTCCAGATATCGCGGCGACCGTCGCCATCGAAGTCGACCGCATGGGTGTTGTAGGTGGTCGGGATGAACTGGGTCTGGCCCATGGCCCCGGCCCACGAGCCGCGCATGGCGTCGGGCTGGATATCGCCGTGCTGGAGGATCTGCAGGGCCGCGATCAGTTGGTCCTGGGCGAACTGGGGACGGCGCCCTTCGTAGGCCAGGGTGGCCAGCGAGCGGATCACCGACTTGTTGCCCTGGAACTGGCCGAAGTTGCTTTCCATGCCCCAGACCGCGACCAGTACCTGGCGGTCTACGCCGTAGCGCTGCTCGATGCGGGTGAGCAACTCGGCGTTTTCTTCCAGCAGGCGCTTGCCTTTGCGCACCCGTAGTGGCGACAAGGCGCCGTCGAGGTATTCCCAGACCGGGCGGGTGAATTCGGGTTGGCTACGATCGGCCTTGATCACGTCCATGTCGGGTGTGACGCCGAGAAACGCTCGGTCGAACAGGCTCGCCGTGATACCGGCCTGCAGGGCCTGCTGGCGGAACCCGGCTTGCCATTGGGCGAAGGTTTGCAGCGGTTGGATTTCGGTGCTGGTGTCAGGGGGGCTGCTGGGCAGGTTCACGACGGGGGCGGGCTGGGCGGGCGCCAGGGGCAGGGCATCGGCCGCCGTGGGTTTTTCTGCGCAGGCGACAAGCAGGATGAAGCTCGAAGCTGCGATCAGCTGGCGGGATTCCCAGCGAGGGAGAAGACTGAGGAGCATGCACAGATCCAGAAATACAGGTCAGGTGATGACCATATCATGCCTGCGCTTACGATGCTTTCATGCCGCCAAAAAGTAAGAAGCCTCCCAATCTCTCGATTGGAAGGCTTCGCGGCGGTAGCTGCCTTTGCCCTTGTCCGGTCGTTCCTGACGGCAGCGGAACAAGGGTTGGGCGACGATGGACTTGGCCTTGTTGGGGCCGTGCTTTTTCGGCTTTTTGCTCATGGTGGGTTCCCATGGGGGTTGGTGTCGGGGGCACTTTAGGGGCTTGGGCGGGGGTGGGCCAATTGATTCTGCTTATGGGGCAAGAGTGTGGTGCTTGTCGCGAAATTTGTGGAAGTTATGAGATCGAGCGCCGCCCGCGCGGCGCTCGATCTCATAACCACCCCAAATCCAGAGCCGCCAACGCCATCACTCCGGCGGCAGCGTCAGCCGCTGCCCAGCCATCAACAGCGCCAGCCGCGCCAGCCCGGTCCACGGCGAACCCTCGGCCTGGCCCTTGATCTGCGCGTCGATACGCTGGGCATCCTGCAGCAGTTGGGCCCAGCGCCGCGCCGAGAGGCGCTGCAGGGCTTTGCTGACCAGGGGCCGGCGCTTGTCCCAGACCGGCGGGCGGGCCTGGCTGAAGGCTTTGTCCAAAGGCACGCCTTGGCTGAACTGTTGGGCCAGGCCGGCCAGCAGGCGCAACTCGCGGGCCAGTGCCCAGAGAATCACCGGCGGCTCGACGCCTTCGCCGCGCAGCCCCTCGAGCATGCGCAGGGCATGTGCCGCCTCGCCATTGAGAATGGCATCGACCAGCCCGAAGACATCGAACCGGGCACTGTCGGCTACGGCGGACTGCACCGTTTCAACGGTGATCTGGTTGCCTTCGGCGAGCAGCTTGAGCTTTTCGATTTCCTGCGCGGCAGCCAGCAGGTTGCCTTCGACCCGCGCGGCGATCAGGTCGACCGCGTCACGCTGGGCCGACAACCCTGCCTGTGACAGGCGTTGGTTGATCCACTGCGGCAATTGCTGGGCGTCCACCGGCCAGATCTGAATGAACTGGCAGTGTGCGCCTTCGATCAAGGCCTTGCCCCACTTGGTCTTCTGCGCGCTGCCATCGAGCTTGGGCAGGCTGACCAGCAGCAGGGTGTCCTCGGCGGGGTTGGCGCAATACTCCATCAGCGCCGCGCCACCCTTGTCGCCAGGCTTGCCCGAGGGCAGGCGCAGCTCCAAGAGCCGGCGTTGGGCGAACAGCGACAGGCTATTGCCGGCCTGCAGCAGCGTGCCCCAATCGAAGTTGGCGTCGGCGCTGAACACCTGGCGTTCATCGAAACCTTGCTGACGAGCCGCATTGCGAATGGCGTCGGCGGCCTCCTGGCACAGCAACGGGTCGTCGCCGCTGACCACGTAGACAGGGGCCAGGTTGCCTTGCAGGTGTTTGTTGAGTTGGGCGGGAGCGAGCTTCATGGGGATAAGAGCGGGGCACCTAAGTGCCCCGCAGCGGCTCAGTTGGCCGGGACTTCCATGGGCGATTGTTGCGGGGTTTCATCCTGCTGACGACGTGCAGCTTCCAGGGCTTCGGCCTGGGCTTTGGCACGGGCGTCGGCTTCCTGCTGCAGTTGGTCGAGCTGGGCCGGGGTCAGCATCTGCAGGCGCACGACCATGCCTTGCACCAGGTCGCGCCGCATTTCTTCGCGGGCCTGGGTGGCTTCCTGGTCGGAACCGGTGATGTTGTCGCCGTCATGCACATAGACCTTGCGCACTTCCAGCTTGTCGCTGAGCAGCTCCAGGTTGTTCAGGCCGAGGATGCTGTAGTCCAGTTCGGTGGTCAGTTCATACTCGGTAGAGCGGCTGCCGGCGCTGTAGGTCGCGGCGCGCTGGGATTCCTTCTCGTTGGTCAGGACCAGGCGGTATGGGGCGGCGGTGGTCAGCTTGACGCCGCTGCGCTCGAGGACTTCGCGCAGCTGTTTGACGGTATCGCCATAGGCGTTACGTGCGCTGACGTCCATTTCCTTCAGGCTGAGTTCGGTGGTGCCGGTGCCGCGCAGCTGGAAACCGCAGGCGCTGAGCACGACGGCCAGGCCGATCACCAGCAGATTGCGTTTGATCATGTTGTTGCTCCCTCTTGAGCCTGTTCCGCCCGCCCGCAGGTCTGCGGGCGGGCGTTGCCATCAATTGGCGACGATGTTGACCAGCTTGCCCGGCACTACGATGACCTTGCGGATGGTCAGGCCATCGATGAAGCGCAGGACATTCTCGTTGCTGCGGGCGGCGGCTTCGATTTCCTCGCGGCTCGCGGCGGCCGGCATTTCCACCTGGCCGCGCAGCTTGCCGTTGACCTGCACCACCAGGGTGACGGTGTCTTGCACCAGGGCGCTCTCGTCGACCACTGGCCAGGCCGCGTCGATGACTGCCTCGGTGTGGCCCAGTTGCTGCCACAGCTCGTGGGAGATGTGCGGGGTGATCGGCGCCAGCAGCAGGGTCACGGCCTCCAGGCCTTCCTGCAGCAGGGCGCGGTCCTGTGCGGTAGCCTGCGGGGCTTTTTCCAGCACGTTCATCACGGTCATCACCTGGGCGATGGCGGTGTTGAACTTGTGGAACTGACCCACGTCGGTGCTGGCCTGCTTGATCGCGGCATGAATGGCGCGACGGATGACCTTCTGCGCGTCATCCAGGGCGGCGACGTCCAGTTTGCCCGGCAGACCCTGGCCGACATGGGCCTGGGCCAGACGCCAGACGCGGCGCAGGAAGCGGCTTGCGCCTTCGACGCCGGAGTCGGACCATTCCAGGCTCATGTCGGGCGGCGAGGCGAACATCATGAACAGACGGCAGGTGTCGGCACCGTACTGGTCGATCATCGATTGCGGGTCGACGCCGTTGTTCTTCGACTTCGACATCTTCTCGGTGCCGCCGATTTCCACCGGCTGGCCGTCGGTCTTCAGGCGGGCGCCGATGATCTTGGCCTTGGCATCGCGCTCGACTTCGACGTCGGCGGGGTTGAACCAGTCCTTGCTGCCGTTGCTGGCCACGCGGTAGTAAGTCTCGGCGACCACCATGCCCTGGGTCAGCAGGTTCTTGAACGGCTCGTTGGAGGTCACCAGGCCTTCGTCACGCATCAGCTTGTGGAAGAAGCGTGCGTACAGCAGGTGCAGGATGGCGTGTTCGATACCGCCGATGTACTGATCGACCGGCAGCCAGTGGTTGGCGGCTTTCGGGTCGACCATGCCGCCTTCGTAGTTGGGCGAGGCGTAGCGGGCGAAGTACCAGGACGACTCGACGAAGGTGTCCATGGTGTCGGTTTCGCGCTTGGCCGCGGTGCCGCATTTCGGGCAGGTGCATTCGTAGAATTCGGGCATGCGCGCCAGCGGCGAACCGGCACCATCCGGTACCACGTTCTCCGGCAGGGTGACCGGCAGCTGGTCTTCCGGCACCGGTACGTCGCCACAGGACGGGCAGTGGATGATCGGGATCGGGCAGCCCCAGTAGCGCTGGCGGCTGATGCCCCAGTCGCGCAGGCGGAACTGGGTACGCGACTTGCCAAGCTCCTTGCGGATCAGGGCCGCTTCGATGGCGTCGAAGGCACCGGCGAAGTCCAGGCCGTCGAACTCGCCGGAATTGATCAGTTGGCCGTGCTCGCCGTAAGCCGCCAGCCACTCGCTGCCAACTTCATCGCCGGCGCTGGTGCGGACCACGGCCTTGACCGGCAGGTTGTACTTGTGGGCGAACTCGAAGTCACGCTCGTCGTGGGCCGGTACGGCCATCACGGCGCCATCGCCGTAGTGCATCAGCACGTAGTTGGCCACCCAAACCGGCAGCTTCTCGCCGGTCAGCGGGTGCTGGACGAACAGGGAAGTGGGCATGCCCTTCTTCTCCTGGGTGGCCATGTCGGCTTCGGCCACGCTACCGCTCTTGCACTCGTCGATGAACGCCTGCAGCGCCGGGTTGCCCTGCGCGGCCTGAGTGGCCAGCGGGTGTTCGGCGGCAACGGCGACATAGGTGGCACCCATCAGGGTGTCAGGACGGGTGGTGAAGACCTTCAGTGTGCCTTCGTGGCCGATGCTGGCCTGGTCGAACGGGAACTGCACTTCCATGCCGCGGGACTTGCCGATCCAGTTGCGCTGCATGGTCTTGACCTGTTCAGGCCAGCCCGGCAACTCGTCGAGGCTTTCCAGCAGCTCGTCGGCGTAGTCGGTGATGCGGAAGTAGTACATCGGGATCTCGCGCTTCTCGATCAGCGCGCCGGAACGCCAGCCGCGGCCGTCGATGACCTGCTCGTTGGCGAGCACGGTCTGGTCGGCCGGGTCCCAGTTCACGGTTCCGTTCTTGCGATAGATGATGCCTTTTTCGAACAGGCGGGTGAACAGCCACTGCTCCCAGCGATAGTAGTCCGGCTTGCAGGTGGTGACTTCACGTGCCCAGTCGATGGCCAGGCCCAGGCTCTTGAGCTGGGTCTTCATGTAGTCGATGTTTTCGTAGGTCCACTTGGCCGGCGCGACGTTGTTCTTCATCGCGGCGTTTTCCGCCGGCATGCCGAAGGCGTCCCAGCCCATCGGCTGCAGGACGTTCTTGCCGAGCATGCGCTGGTAGCGGGCGATCACGTCACCGATGGTGTAGTTGCGCACGTGGCCCATGTGTAGCTTGCCGCTCGGGTACGGGAACATCGACAGGCAGTAGTAGGTGTCCTTGCCTGGCTGTTCGGTAACAGCGAACGATTGTTGCTCGTCCCAGAACTTCTGGGCGGCGGCTTCGATATCACGGGGCGTGTATTGTTCGTGCATGGCTACTTTATGCTGAGAGAGAAGAGACCTTGTTCCAGGCAGCGGAACCTCGCTGCGTCCGGCACTCCGGTGTCGTGAGAGTGAACGCCGTAGCATACAGCAGCGCCGCGCATCGTGGGAAACCCTGATTGCGAATGCCCGCTGGTCGCAGCGCCCGGCTGCTTTTCGCAGTGACGCTAAGCTCACTGTTGGGGGGAGATATTCTTATCTTCAATGAGGTGAACGGATGGGAGAGACGCAGCTACCCGCAATCAAACCGGAGCTTTACGAACGCCTGATCGACCGTCTTGGCCTGGCCTTGGAAGTGGCCCGGACATCGGTGCGATTGCGTGACGAGATGCCAGCCGAGCTGGAGTTGCGCGGCCTGAGCCACGCAGAGTTCGAAGTGATCAAGGCCTACCTGGATTCGCTCCCGGAACGCCGCAATGCCTGTGCCGGTGCTTACCCGCAAGCGGAACCGACCTCGGCAAAGATCATCTGGCTCAAGGACAAGAGACGCCCCGCCAGCACGGCGAGATCCAGGACGCTGCCGCATCGCTAGCCGTTCAGCACCTGGCGCAGGCCATCGCGCCCCGGGACTTCAATGCACTGCTCACGATCGGCGCCGGCGACGACTTGTTGCCCGGCGCCGTTCCTCTTAGGCTGCACGCCTTCCATGGAGGTGTGTAGATGCCGATTCGATTTTTCATCAAACAATGGTTGTTGCCGCCCGGCCTGCTGTTTCTGCTGCTGCTCGCCGCCTGGTGGCTGCGCACGCGGCGGCCACGGCTGGCAGCACTGTGTTTTGCCCTGGGCTTGGGTGGCCTGTGGCTGATGAGCCTGCCATGGGTGGTGCAGGAGTCGGCACGACTGCTGGAAACCGAGCCACCATTGCCGCTGACGGCGTGGTCCGGGCTGGCCGAACAGGCCCAGGCCATCGTCGTCTTGGGCGCTGGCCGTGAGCGGGGCGACATGGCCTGGGGCGGCGACGACCAGCCGACTGCCACGGCCCTGGAGCGCATGCGCTTTGCCGCGCGACTGGCCAAGGCCAGCGGCCTGCCATTACTGATCAGTGGTGGGCTGCATTACGGCACGCCGCCCAGCGAGGCGCAGTTGATGGCCGATCGCCTGAAAGAGGATTTCGGTGTCGAGGTGAAGTGGAAGGAAGAGGCCAGCCGCACCACCTGGGAGAACGCCCAGTTCAGCGCCCGGATCCTGCAACCCTTGGGCATTCGCCGAGTGGTATTGGTGACCCAATCCTGGCACATGCAGCGCTCACGCTGGAGTTTCGAGCGTGCCGGGTTCGAGGTGGTGCCGGCGCCGATGGGGTTCCTCGGTGGCGACCATGCCCGGCCCTTCGCGGGGTTGTTGCCCGAGAGCCGGGCGATGTGGCAGAGCGGGCAGTTGCTCAACGAAGCGGTGGGATTGGTGGGGTACCGGCTGTTCTATTGAGGTTGTCGGGGCGCCGAACCGCCCCGAGTGGCACCTCAGACGGTCTTGGCAATCCGCCCAGCCGCCAGCGCCCAGCCGAACAGCAACACGCAGACGATCGCCAGTGGCCACGAACGCCATTGCAGGTACGGCGTCAGTTGCTGCATCGGTACCACCTCGCCATACAGCACCGCTCGCTGGAACTGCGGCACCTGCGCGGTGATGCGCCCGAACGGGTCGATCAGCGCGGTCACGCCGTTGTTGGTGGCGCGGATCATCCAGCGGCCGGCCTCCAGTGCCCGCATTTGCGCCATCTGCAAGTGCTGCAGCGGGCCGATGGAGGTACCGAACCAGGTATCGTTGCTGATCGTCAGCAGCAGGTCGCTGCGTGCCGCCAGGCCGGCGGCGAACTCCGGATAGACCACTTCGTAGCAGATGTACGGGGCTATCTGGTAGCCCTTGGCCTGTAGCAGCGGCTGGTCCTCGGGGCCACGGGCGAAGTCCGACATCGGCAGGTTGAAGAACTCGATCAGGCCACGCAGCATGTCCTGCAGCGGCACGTACTCACCGAATGGCACCAGTTTCTGCTTTAGGTAGGTGCCGTCGCCCTCGCCTGTGACCGTGATGCCGTTGTAGTAGCGACGCTGGTGATGCACCACCTCGCGCACCGGCACTCCGGTGATCAGCGCCGAATGGCGGTCGGCAGCGAATCGGCCCATCACATCGATATAGCCCTGAGCCTGGTCCTTGAGCACCGGCACGGCGGTTTCCGGCCACACCAGCAGGTCGACCGGCTTGGAACTGAAGCTCATGTCGCGGTACAGCGCCAGCTGCGCATCGATGTGCGCCGGGTCCCACTTCAGGTCCTGGGCGACATTGCCCTGCAACGCCGCAACCTTGAGCGGTTCGCCGGCTGGTTTGGTCCAGGCGTGGTCCTTGAGTGCCAGCCCCGTTACCCAAGGTGCCAGCAACAACACCACGCCGACGGCCAGGAACGAGGGGCGTACACGCAGTCGATGCAGGTTGCACAACAGTGCCGCGCTCAGCGCCAGGGCAAAGGACACCAGCCACACGCCACCCAGCGGCGCCAGACCGGCCAATGGCCCGTCGAGCTGGCTGTAACCGGCGTAGAGCCAGGGGAATCCGGTGAGGAACCAGCCCCGGAAGGCCTCTTGCAGCAGCCACAGGGCGGCGAAGCACAGGGCGTCGGCAAGGGGGGCTTCGTTACGCCGCAACCAGCGCGCCCACAACCAGGCGGGCAGGGCGAAGAACCAGGCCAGAGCGGCGAAGAACGCCAGCAACAAGAGGATCGCCAGCAGCGGCGAGGCGCCGCCGTAGGTGTTCATGCTGACGTAGATCCACCAGGTGCCGGCGCCATACAGGCCGAAGCCGAAGCACCAGCCGCGGCCCATGGCCTGGCGCGGACTGAGCTCGCGCAGGCCGAGGTAGAACAGGGCGATCGACAGGATGGCCAGCGGCCAGATGTCGAACGGCGCCAGGGCCAGGAGGGTGGAAGCGCCGGCCGCCACGGCCAGCAGGTTACCGGGCCAGCCGGGGCGGGTGATCCAACGCATGATTGTCCTTAGCGGGTGATCGGGGTCAGGCGCAGCAAGTGTATCCGCCGGCTGTCGGCGTTGAGAATACGGAACTTGTAGGCGCCGATCTCGGTGGTTTCGTTGCGCTTGGGCAGGTGACCGAAGGCGCTCATCACCAGGCCGCCGACGGTGTCGAATTCATCGTCGGAAAACGCGCTGTCGAAGAATTCGTTGAAGTTCTCGATCGGGGTGAGCGCCTTGACCAGGAAGTCGCCGCTGGGCAGCGGCTTGATGTAGCTGTCTTCCTCGACGTCATGCTCGTCCTCGATGTCGCCGACGATCTGCTCCAGCACGTCTTCGATGGTGACCAGGCCGGCCACGCCACCGTATTCGTCGATGACGATGGCCATATGGTTGTGGTTGGCGCGGAACTCGCGCAGCAGCACGTTCAGGCGCTTGGACTCGGGCACGAAGGTGGCTGGGCGCAGCAGATCCTTGATGTTGAAGCTGTCGCCGTTCTCCTTGAGGATCAGCGGCAGCAGGTCCTTGGCGAGCAGGATACCGAGCACATCGTCGTGGCTCTCGCCGATCACCGGATAGCGCGAGTGCGCGGCGTCGATCACTGCCGGCAGGAATTCGCGAGGCGACTGGTGGGCCTTGATGCTGATCATCTGCGAGCGTGGGACCATGATGTCGCGCACCTGCAGGTCGGCGACCTGGATGGCGCCTTCGACGATGGTCAGTGCTTCGCTGTCGAGCAGCTTGTTCTGATGGGCTTCGCGCAGCAGCTCGAGGAGCTCCTGGCGGTTTTTCGGCTCATGGGCAAAAGCCTGGGTCAGTTTACCCAGCCAGGACTTTTGCCCGTTGCTCGATCGGTCTTCGCTCATGGCGGTTACTCGTGATCCTTGCAATGTTCAGTGTGTAAGGGAATCTGATTCGTCTTCGGCATAGGGGTCGGGATGCCCCAGTTCGGCAAGCAATTGTCGTTCCAGCGCTTCCATTTCCTCGGCCTCGTCGTCTTCGATGTGGTCGTAGCCCAGCAGGTGCAGGCAGCCGTGGATCACCAGGTGCGCCCAGTGGGCCTCCAGCGCCTTGCCTTGCTCGGCCGCTTCACGTTCGACCACCGGGACGCAGATCACCAGGTCGCCGAGCAGCGGGATATCGAGCAGTTCGTCGGGCACGTCGGCCGGGAACGACAACACGTTGGTCGCGTAGTCCTTGTGCCGATAGGTATGGTTGAGCTCACGTCCTTCGGCTTCGTCGACCAGGCGGATGGTCATTTCCGAGTCGGCGCTGCGCTGGCGCAAGGCAAGCGCGCACCAACGGCGGAAGGCGTCGTCATCCGGGGCGGCGGCATCCGTGGCCCGTTGCAGATCGAGTTCAAGCATCTTTGCCATTGACCTCGGGCTTGGTCTGGCGGGCGTCGAAGCGGTCGTAGGCTTCGACGATGCGCTGCACCAGCGGATGACGCACCACGTCCTTGGGCTGGAAGTGGGTGAAGCTGATGCCCGGTACGTCCTTGAGCACCTCGATCACGTGGGCCAGACCGGACTTGGTGCCACGCGGCAGGTCGACCTGGGTGATGTCGCCGGTGATCACCGCGGTGGAGCCGAAACCGATGCGGGTGAGGAACATCTTCATCTGCTCGAGCGTGGTGTTCTGGCTCTCGTCGAGGATGATGAAGCTGTTGTTCAGGGTGCGGCCGCGCATGTACGCCAGCGGGGCGATTTCGATCACCTGGCGCTCGATCAGCTTGGCCACGTGCTCGAAGCCGAGCATTTCGTAAAGGGCGTCGTACAGCGGGCGCAGGTACGGGTCGATCTTCTGGGCCAGATCGCCGGGCAGGAAGCCGAGCTTTTCGCCCGCTTCCACCGCCGGGCGCACCAGCAGGATGCGGCGCACCTGCTCGCGCTCCAGGGCATCGACGGCGCAGGCCACGGCCAGGTACGTCTTGCCGGTGCCGGCCGGGCCGATACCGAAGTTGATGTCGTTGGCCAGGATTTCCTTGACGTAGCGCTGCTGGTTGACGCCACGCGGGCGGATATTGCCCTTGCGCGTGCGCAGCGACACGCTGACTTCGTTGACCGCCGGGTTGTCGATGTTCTCGACCGTGGACTCCTGCAGGTACAGGTGCACGGTTTCCGGGGACAGCTCGGTGGCCTTGGCCTCACGGTAGAGGCGGCGTAGCAGCTGCTCGGCGGCGGAGGTGGTCTTGGGTTCGCCGATCAGTTCGAACTGATTGCCGCGGTTGCGGATCTCGATGGCCAGGCGTTGTTCGATCAGGCGCAGGTGCTCGTCGAACTGGCCGCACAAGTTGGCGAAACGGTTGGCCTCGAAGGGCTCGAGGATGAAGCGATGAGGTTGTATGGGTGCGTTCAAGGTCTTTTTTGGCCGCTCGACGGCAATGAATGTGAACTCAAGAATAACCCTAGAAGGGCAGTGGCGAAAGCACTGATACGATCAAGGGTCTGTGCGGCGTGTTCCGGCACCCCGACTTGCCCGCGAACGGGCCAGAGCAGGTATCATGCGCGACTTTTCTTACGCATGTGTTATTCCGCCGAACATGAGCAAACGCGAACCCGCCATCTATAAAGTGATCTTCCTCAATCAGGGTCAGGTCTTCGAGATGTACGCCAAGCAGATCTACCAGAGCGACCTGTGGGGCTTTCTGGAAATCGAGGAATTCGTTTTCGGTGAGCGCACCCAGGTGGTCGTCGATCCGAGCGAGGAAAAGCTCAAGACCCAATTCGAGGGCGTGATCCGCAGTTTCGTGCCGATGCATTCGATCGTGCGCATCGACGAAGTGGAGCGGCTGGGGACGGCGAAGATCAGCGAGGCCAAAGGCGGGGGCAACGTGATGCCGTTCCCGATGCCGATGCCGGAGAGGTAAGGCTCAGGGGAGCGGCGAGAAGGGCGTGCGCCCTTCGGCGTTCTGCAGTTCCAGCAGGTACTTGCGGAAAATCTGGCCGAGCACCTGGGTGGCGTGTTCCAGCTCGTCACGGGGCATCTGCTCGGTCACTTCGTCGGCCATGTCCAAGGCATCCTCGGCGCCGTTGACCGCGGCCATTTTCAGCAGGATGTAGGCCTGCACGTTGTTGGCCTTGACGCCTTCGCCATGGAAGAACATGGCGCCGAGACGATACTGGGCTTCGGCGTGGCCTTGCAGCGAGGCCTTCTCGAACCAGTTCAGGGCTTTGTCCAAGGCTTTTGGCGTTTGCGTGTAGTAGAACTCGCCCAGCTCGTACTGCGCCTGCGCATCCCCGTCGCTGGCGATCTTCTCGCAGGCCTTGATGGCATTGTCCAGATCTTGCGGTTGGACATTCAGGGTGCAGCGGCCCGTGGCTGGAATCAGCAACGAGTTACTACCCTCCGCCAGGGCCAGCAGGGGCTGAAGAAGCAACAGGCAGCCCAGGGTCAGGGCGCGGCCGGTGCGGTTCATGGGGATCGACTTACCTCTGCAAAGCTACGGCCAATGTCTCTGGTGGCACATTATGGGATAAGCAGCGCCAACCTTACAAAGTTTTACGCGAAATTCTCTTTTGAAGAAGCATCTGCTGATTGCATCGGCAGTTATTGCCCGCACCGGCCTCTCCGACTTGCCCGCGAAGAGGCCGTGCAGACTTCCCCATCACTTCAGCGCGGCGAAGGCTTTTTCTGCTGCGTCCAGGGTGATCTTCAGCTCGGTTTCGCCGTGGGCGATCGAGGTGAAGCCGGCCTCGAAGGCGCTCGGCGCCAGGTACACGCCACCGTCGAGCATCAGGTGGAAGAAGCGCTTGAAGCGTTCGGCGTCGCTGGCCATCACGTCCTCGAAGGTGACGATGTCGTCGGCACCGGTGAAGTACAGACCGAACATGGCGCCGGCCTGGGTGGTGACGAAGGGCACGCCGGCGGCGTCGGCGCGCTGCTGCAGGCCGTCGAGCATGCGGCTGGTGAACGCAGTCAGCTCGTCGTGGAAGCCTGGGCGGCTGATCAGCTTGAGCGTGGTCAGGCCTGCGGCCATCGCCAGTGGGTTGCCCGACAGGGTGCCGGCCTGGTAGACCGGGCCGAGCGGGGCGATGCAGCCCATGATCTCGCGCTTGCCGCCGAAGCAGCCGACCGGCATGCCGCCACCGACGATCTTGCCGAAGGTCGACAGGTCAGGGGTGATGCCGTAATGGCCCTGGGCGCCGCCGAGCGACACGCGGAAACCGGTCATCACTTCGTCGAAGATCAGCACCACGCCGTGCTTGTCGCATTGCTCGCGCAGGCCTTCGAGGAAGCCCGGCGCCGGCGGTACGCAGTTCATGTTGCCGGCCACCGGCTCGACGATGATGCAGGCCACGGTGCTGCCGACTTCGCTCAGGGTCCTCTCCACCGCGGCGATATCGTTGAACGGCAGGGTCAGGGTGTGCTTGGCGAAGTCCGCCGGTACGCCCGCCGAGCTCGGCACGCCCTGGGTCAGCAGGCCGGAGCCGGCCTTGACCAGCAGGCTGTCGGAGTGGCCGTGGTAGCAACCCTCGAACTTGATGATGGCGTCACGGCCGGTGTAGCCACGGGCCAGGCGGATCGCGCTCATGGTGGCTTCGGTGCCGGAGCTGACCATGCGCACCATTTCCATCGAGGGCACGATCGAGCAGACCAGATCGGCCATCTCGGTTTCCATGGCCGTCGGTGCGCCGTACGACAGCCCATGCTCGAGCTGCTTGCGCACCGAGGCGAGCACCTCGGGATGGCTGTGGCCGAGGATCATCGGGCCCCAGGAGCCAACATAGTCGACGTAGCGCTTGTCATCCTCATCGACCACGTAGGCGCCTTCGGCGTGCTTGAAGAACAGCGGCGTGCCGCCGACGCTCTTGAAGGCGCGGACCGGCGAATTGACGCCGCCGGGGATGTGCTTCTGGGCTTGGGCGAACAGGGATTCGGAACGGGACATGGGATTTTCTCTCGAAATCAGCAAGCGAACAGGGCGTTGAAGGCGCGGGCGCGGCGGGTGACTTCCTGCGCGCTGTCGGCACCGAACAAGCCGTGGATGACCGCCAGCAGGTCGGCGCCATGGGCAACCAACGGGGCGGCGTTGTCGAGGGTGATGCCGCCGATCACGGCGATCGGCAGCTTGACCTGATCCCGGGCCTGCTCCAGCAGGTCGAGGCTGGCAGCAGGGGCGCCGGGTTTGGTCACGGAATTGAAAAAGCGCCCAAAGGCGACATAGCTGGCGCCTTCGTGGGCAGCTTGTTGGGCGAGGTCCAGGCGCGCATGGCAGGTCGAGCCGATGATCGCATTACGCCCGAGCAGGGCGCGGGCCGGGGTCAGCGGGCCGTCGGTCTGGCCCAGGTGCACACCCACGCCCAGGCGCGCGGCCAGTTCGGCGTCGTCGTTGATCACCAACTGGGTGCCGTAGCGCTCGCAGAGCTTCATCAGCGCTTCGGCTTCGCGCAGGCGACGCGCGGCGTCGTCGCTCTTGTCGCGGTACTGCAACAGGCAGACGCCGCCTTCGAGCGCCGCCTCGACATGGGACAGGAAACGGCCGGCGAGCAGCTGGCTATCGGTGATTGCGTACAGACCGCGTAGCTTCATCTGAAGGCCTCGTGTCAGGAGCAGAAGTCCAGGGGCAGACGGCGTGGAACGAACTGCCCTTTGCCCAGTTGCTCGGCATCGCGCAGGGTTCGCCAGGTGTAGTCCAGGGCGCTGCGCACGGCGCTGTCGAGCTGTTCGCCCAGGGCCAGGCGACCGGCCAGGGCGCTGGCCAGGGTGCAGCCCGAACCATGGTAACTGCCCGGCAGGCGCTGGCAGGTCCAGGTATGGTGCTGGCCGTCGCGGCTGTACAGGCGATTGTGAATCTCCTCCTCGTCGCCGTGACCCCCGGTGATCAGCAAGTGCCGGCAGAACGGCAGCAGCTTCTCGGCGCACTCATCCGCGGTGCCCTCGGGCAGCTCTGCAAGAATGCGCGCTTCCGGCAGGTTGGGCGTGGCGATGGTGGCCAGCGGCAGCAAGCGTTCACGCAGCGCGTAGCCGACCTCGTCCTTGCCCAGGCGGCCACCGCCCCCGGCACGCAGCACCGGGTCGCAGACCATTGGCAGGTGCGGGTGGGCGGCGAGCAGTTCGGCGACGGTGTCGACCATCTCGATCGAACCGAGCATGCCCAGCTTGACCGCGGCCACGGTCGAGTCGGCGAGCACGGCATTGGCCTGGGCCAGCACCCACTCGCGGTCGAGCACGCGGAAGTCGGAAACGTTGACGGTATCCTGAACGGTCAGGGCGGTCACTGCAGGGGCGGCGTGACAGCCTTGGGCGATCAGGGCTTCGATATCTGCCTGCAGGCCGGCGCCGCCACTGGGGTCGTGGCCGGAGAGACAGAGGACAACGGGGCGGGAGCTGTAGGTATTCATGGTCGGCGAGCTTACCACCAAACCCTTTTGCGCGGATCGTCCTACAAACGGGATTTGCTGATCGAGTGGTCAGTTCCGGTGCTGGAATATCGTCTAACGCATTGAATTAGAGCGGTTTCTTCAAATTCAATGGTGGCCCATTGATAGCTGCCATAGCTATGCTAGAGTGCTCCGATAACTCGATAAACGGCGCCTGCCGGATTTCGTCGCCTCAAAGGAATGGGAGGGTAAACGCGACGCGACTGGACGGGCTATTCTGGGGCTGTATGCGCTATTTGCTGATCGTGCTGTTGGGCCTGCTGCCCGCACTGGCCGGGGCGGTCGACTTCGATGACGCCACCCGACACCTTCCATTGGGCCGGACGATGCAGGTCTTCGAAGACCAGGATGGCACCACCAGTATCGCCCAGGTCAGCTCCGCCGCCTTCGCCAGCCGCTTTCGCACCCATCATGAAAATGTGCTCAACGCCGGTTATTCGACCTCGGTGTTCTGGTTGAAGGTCGACCTGCGTTACGTGCCCAGGCCCGGAGCCGCGCCTCGACAGTGGTTGCTGGAGTTGGCCTATCCGCCGATGGACCACATCGAGCTCTATCTGCCGGATGCCCAGGGCGTCCATCGTCTGGTCCAGCGCACCGGCGACACGCTGCCCTACAGCAGTCGGAAGATCCAGCAGGACAATTACCTCTTCGAACTGCCGCTGCAACCGGGCCAGGCCACCACAGCCTATCTGCGCCTGCAAAGCGAGGGCTCGGTGCAGGCGCCGCTGGCGCTGTGGTCCGCCCAAGCCTACCTGGAAGCCCAGCCCACGCGCCTCTATGTACTGGGCATGATCTACGGCGTATTGCTGGTGATGCTGGTCTACAACCTGTTCATCTTCCTCAGCGTGCGCGACATCAGCTACCTCTATTACATCCTCTATATCGCCTCGTTCGGGCTCTACCAGGTGTCGGTCAACGGCGCCGGGGTCGCCTACTTCTGGCCCGACAGCCCCTGGTGGGCGAACACTGCGACGCCATTGTTCATCGGTGCTGCAGGGCTGTTCGGCTGTCAGTTCGCTCGCCATTTCCTGCGCCTGAGCACGATCAGCCCAGGTTTCGATCGGCTGTTGCAGCTATTGATGGTCGGCGGCGCCTTGGTGATGGTGCTGGCGGTGACCCTTCATTACGGCATCGCCCTGCGCATGGCCACGCTGCTGGCGCTGCTGTTCACCGTCAGCATCTTCGCCGCCGGGATCTATGCCTGGTGGCGCGGCCTGCGGGTGGCGCGCTGGTTCATTATCGCCTGGTCGGCGTTTCTCCTTGGTGGCTTGGTCAACACCTTGATGGTGCTGGGCTATCTGCCCAATGTGTTCATCACCATGTATGCCAGCCAGCTCGGTTCGGCGCTGGAAGTGGCGCTGTTGTCGCTGGCCCTTGCCGACCGCATCAACAGTTTGCGCGAGCAGCAGGCCCAGGCTCTGCGCGACACGGGCCGGACCCTGGAGCAGTTGAACCAGCAACTGGCCAGGAGCAATCGCCTGAAGGACGAATTCCTCGCCACCGTGACCCATGAGCTGCGTACGCCGATGAACGGCGTCATCGGCTCGCTGGAACTGATGCACACCTTGCCCATGGAGGGTGAGATGGTTCAGTACCACCGCACGGCGGCAGGCTCGGCCCAGGACATGATGGCGATGGTCGACGACATCCTCACTCTCACTGAGCTGCAGGCCGGGCGCCTACGGGTTCAGGCCGTGCCGTTCGGCCTGCGGCGCATGCTTCAGGACCTGCGCTCCGGCCGCGCCGCCCAGGCCCTTGGCAAAGGGCTGTATCTGAGCCTGGACATTCCTGCCGATGTGCCCGACGAACTGCTGGGCGATGCGCAAAAACTGGCGCGCTGCCTGGGCTGCCTGATGGACAACGGCCTCAAGTTCACGCACCAGGGAGGCGTGGTCGTGCAGGTCAGGGGCCGCCGACTGGGGCCTGAGCGGCTGGCCCTGAGCTTCGTCGTCAGCGATAGCGGGATTGGTTTCGACGACCTCGACCAGGCGATCCTTTACCAACGCTTCTTCCAGGTCGATGGCTCGATGACCCGACGCTATGGCGGTCTTGGCATCGGCCTGTCGATCTGCCGTCAGATGGGCGAGTTGCTGGGAGCCCGTCTGTCCCATGAATCGACGCGAGGGCTGGGCAGCCGCTTCGAATTCAGCCTCGAGGTGAGCCTGGCCCAAGTGCAGACGCAGACTGGGAGGGCGGTGTCTGGGGTGACGCGGTTCTAGCGTCAACTACACGTTTAGTCATTTTTGTCCCTTTGACTGAGAGGTGAGGGGTGCTTCACTGGGGGTTCATGCATGCCCGGATCCAGGAGCACCCGATGAACCTGCACCAGTACGCTGAGACCCACGAAGTCACCAACCAGCCGCCGCCGTTGGACGGTGCCAATCTCTACCGCCTCGACCTGCCGCTGCAGGAGTGGTCAAGCCGTTTCGGCGCCGGTTGGGCGGCTTCGCGAATCGATGCCTACGGCGCTTTGGCCGGAGGGCCGTTGATGGCAGCGGGCTTTCTGGCCAACGCGCACAAGCCCGAGTTCCACAGCCATGACCGATATGGTCATCGGATCGACCTGGTGGAGTTCCACCCGGCCTACCACGAACTGATGCGCACGGCGGTCGAACATGGCCTGCCTTCGCTGCCCTGGGCCGATCCCCGCCCAGGCGCACACGTCGCGCGCGCTTGCATGACCTACCTGCACAGCCAGGCCGAAGCCGGAAGCGGTTGCCCGCTGACCATGACCTTTGCGGCGGTGCCGGCGTTGAAGTTGCAACCTGGACTGGCCGAATACTGGCTGCCCAAGGTGCTGAGCCGCGAATACGACCCGCGCAACGTCGGCGATCGGCACAAGGCTGGGGTCACCTTGGGCATGGCCATGACCGAGAAGCAGGGTGGCACCGACGTGCGCGCCAACACCACGCGCGCCTATCCGGTCGGCACCCCAGGGCCCGGCGAAGCCTACGAGCTGGTCGGCCACAAATGGTTCTGCTCGGCGCCGATGTGCGATGCCTTCCTGACCCTGGCCCAGACCGAGAAGGGCCTGTCCTGCTTCCTGCTGCCGCGCCATCGCCCCGATGACAGCCGCAACCAGTTCTACATCCAGCGCCTGAAGAACAAGCTCGGCAATTGCTCCAACGCCTCCAGCGAGATCGAGCTGCGCGGGGCCTTGGCCTGGATGGTCGGCGAGGAAGGGCGGGGTGTGCCGACCATCATCGAGATGGTGGCGATGACCCGCTTCGATTGCATGGTCGGCTCCAGCGCCTTGATGCGCCAGGCCCTGACCCAGGCCGCCCACCATTGCGCGCACCGCAAGGTCGGCGGGCGATTGCTCAACGAGCAACCGCTGATGCAGAACGTGCTGGCCGACCTGGCCCTGGAAAGCGAGGCGGCGTTGGCCCTGAGCCTGCGCATGGGTCAGGCCCTGGAGCAGTTGGACGACCCCAGCCAGGCGCATTTCGCCCGCCTGGTCACCGCCGTGGGCAAGTACTGGATCTGCAAGCGCGCCCCAGGGATGATCAACGAGGCCGCCGAGTGCCTCGGCGGGGCGGGGTACGTCGAGGACAGCATTTTGCCCCGGCTGTATCGGGAAGCGCCGGTCAACTCCACCTGGGAAGGCTCGGGCAACGTGCAGTGCCTGGATGTGCTGCGGGCGCTGGCCAAAGAGCCGGGTGTGCTGGAGGCACTGTTCGCCGAACTGGGCGATGGTCATGGCGACCCGCGCTTGGCGACGCACATCGGCAACCTCAAGGGGGCGTTCGCCGACACCAGCGATATCCAGTACCGCGCCCGGCAACTTACAGAGGACATCGCCCTGGCGCTGCAGGCCAAATTGCTGCTCGAAGCGGGCAACACAGCGGTCAGCGACGCCTTCATCGGCAGTCGTCTTGGGGGAGGGGGGCGTGCCTATGGCGCACTGCCCCGCGGCGTGGATGTCGAGGCGCTGGTGGCGCGGGCCACGCCACTGTGGCCGAGCTGATCACGATGGGGGTGTAATTGCCACGCAAGGCAGGCAAGATGTTTCCATGCATGCCCAGACAGGAAGCCCAGTGTGAGCCAAGCGTTTATCGTCGTTGATACCCCAGAACAGGCCGTCGATCGTCTGGCGGCCCTGCATGAACAGGCCACCGGAGCCCTCAGCCAAGCCCTCAAGCGTTATCTGAAGGACCGTACCGAACCGGACGCCGATGCGCGTGCGCTGTTCCGCTACCCGGCGCTGCGCCTGACCTACTTCAGCCACGGTGAGGTGGCTGCCACCACCCGGGCCTATGCCAAGGTGCAGGTCGCCGGGACTTACAGCGTGACCGTCACTCAGCCGGCGGCGTTCCGGGGCTATCTGCTGGAGCAGCTGCGGCCGCTGATGCACGACTACACCGTCACCGTCGAAGTCGGCGTCAGCGAACAGAACATTCCATACCCCTACGTCGTCGACCAGGGTGACGAACTGGCCGGCAGCGGCATCACCGCCGCCCAGCTGGCGAGGGTGTTCCCCAGCACCGACCTGTCGGCGGCCACCGACAACATCGCCGACGGCCTGTACGACTGGGAAAAGGCCGAGAGCCTGCCCCTGGCGCTGTTCGATGCCGCTCGCGTGGACTTCTCGCTGCGTCGCCTGGTGCATTACACCGGCAGCGACTGGCGGCACATGCAGCCGTGGATCCTGCTGACCAACTATCACCGTTATGTCGACCAGTTCATCGCCCATGGCCTGGAGCAGCTGCGTGACGACCCGCGTTTCGTGCGCATGGTGCTACCGGGCAACGTGATCATCGAAAAAGCCATGGACAATGGCGAAGCCCAGGCCTTGGTGGCCAGCGTGGTATGGCACCGTTACCAGATGCCGGCGTATCACCTGATCGCCGCCGACGGCGACGGCATCACCCTGGTCAACATCGGCGTCGGCCCGTCCAACGCCAAGAACATCACCGACCACCTGGCGGTACTGCGTCCGCACTGCTGGTTGATGATCGGCCACTGCGGCGGCCTGCGTCAGTCGCAGACCATCGGCGACTACGTGCTGGCCCATGCCTACATGCGCCGCGACGGTATTCTTGACCGTGTGGTGCCGCCGAACATTCCGATCCCGGCCCTGGCCGAGGTGCAGCTGGCATTGCAGGAAGCGGCCGCGCAAGTGACCGGCGAACGAGGCGAGCAGTTGAAGAAACGCCTGCGCACCGGCACCGTGCTGACCTACGACGACCGCAACTGGGAGCTGCGCTGGGCCCAGGAGCGGCCATTGATCAACCTCTCGCGTGCCGTGGCCGTGGACATGGAAAGCGGCACCATCGCCGCCCAGGGCTACCGTCTACGGGTGCCTTACGGCACTTTGCTGTGCGTTTCCGACAAGCCGCTGCACAGCGAAATCAAGCTGCCCGGTTCAGCCAATGCGTTCTATAACCGTGCGGTCAGCCAGCACCTGAAGATCGGCATCGCGGCCCTCGACCTGCTGCGTACCGAGCTCAATTCGTTGCACTCGCGTAAACTGCGCAGCTTCGATGAACCGCCGTTCCGCTGAGGATCCATGTCCCTGCCTCCCCGTAACAAGCCGCGCCGTCTTCAGGCGCGGCCTTCTGGCCCGCGCCGCCAGGCCAAGGCGCCGCCGGCCGAACCACGCCTGATCCTGTTCAACAAGCCGTTCGATGTGCTCACCCAGTTCAGCGACGGTGAAGGGCGCGCCACGCTCAAGGACTACATCGACATCCCAGGCGTGTACCCGGCGGGACGTCTGGACCGTGACAGCGAAGGTCTGCTGCTGTTGACCAATGATGGCACCCTGCAGGCGCGCATCGCCGACCCCAAGCACAAGCTGGCCAAGACCTACTGGGTTCAGGTCGAAGGTCAAGCGAGCGACGAGCAATTGCAGCGCCTGCGCGACGGCGTTGAGCTCAACGACGGCCCCACCTTGCCGGCCGAGGCGCGACGCCTGGACGAACCGCAGCTATGGCCGCGCAATCCGCCGGTGCGGTTTCGCAAGAGCGTGCCGACCAGCTGGCTGGAGCTGGTGATTCGTGAAGGGCGCAACCGCCAGGTGCGGCGCATGACGGCGGCGGTCGGGTTGCCGACGCTGCGGCTGGTGCGTGTGCGGATTGGCAAGTGGGCGTTGGAGGGGTTGGAGCAGGGCTGCTGGCGTGAGGTCGAGGCTCGGCTGTAGGTCGGTGGTCATTCGCTAGACCCCTTCGAGAAACGCCACCACCACGCTCTTGATGATGAAGGCCAGCACCCCCAGTCCCAGCACGAAGAACAGAATCAACGTGCCGAAGCGCCCGGCTTTGGACTTCTTCGCCAGGTCCCAGACAATGAAGCCCATGAAACCGATGAGGATCGTCACCAGGACGATCATCATCCACTCTTCGAATACGGCGGGATCCATCGATGTTCTCCTGGGCGATCAACGCAGGTGGGTCAGGGGGAGTTCGGTGCTGGCCAATACCTGGTTGAGCACGAAGCTCGAACGCACGCTGGTCACGCCTTCGATGCGGGTCAGGCTGCCGAGCAGCAGTTTCTGGTAGTGGTCCATGTCCGGCACCACCACTTTCAGCTGATAGTCGGCATCCATCCCGGTCACCAGGCTGCATTCGAGGACCTGCGGCAGGTTGCGGATGGCCGCCTCGAAGGTTTCGAAGCGCTCTGGAGTGTGGCGGTCCATACCGATCAACACATAGGCCGTCAGGCTCAGGCCGAGCTTCTTGCGGTCGAGCAGGGCGACCTGGCGCGAGATGTAGCCGTCGTCTTCCAGTTGCTTGACCCGACGAGAGCAGGGTGACGGCGACAGCCCGATGCGCTCGGCCAGCTCCTGGTTGGAGATGCGGGCGTCGCGCTGCAGTTCGGCGAGAATGCTCAGGTCGTAGCGGTCAAGTTTGCTCATGGAAAAGGCCTTTTCTGTTCGGATTGCGTCGAATTATCAATCCAGGGTGAAAAATTGCGCAAGTGCTATTTATCCGTGCAATCTTCGCAATCCGCTGCTGGAGCTCATCCCGTATCTTTTTACCTACAGAATCACTGCCCGGACAACAGTCCAAGGCGACGCGCCCCAAGCGGGCGGTCGCGGCCAGCCATCCAACAGGATCCGCCTGGCCCCCGGGCTACGCACCGTCCAGAAGACGGCGCGAGGTGAGCCGACGCCACAAGTGTCGAGCACGGACGACAATTCCCAAAGGGAGGCCCAACGGCCTCCCTTTTTTAATGCCGCGAATTTCATCTGGGCCACGCCTGGGGGCAGGGTAAACTGGCGTCATGCCGTTGATTACCGAGAGGAACACCATGAAGTCGCGCATCTGGCAGTTGGCAGGTGTTGGTTTGCTTGGCCTGGCGGTCAGCCTGGGAGCCCAGGCCGAAGGCCCGGGGGAGGGGCATGCCGGCGCAGGCCCGCAAGGCGCTTACGACAACGGCGGCGGGCGGGCACTGAATTCGCGCGACGAAGTCCGTCAGACCCAGCCTGCGCGGCAAGGGTATTACCAGGATATCCCGCACCGTCGCGGTGACGGCCATTGGCAAGGCGGGCAGCGCCCCGGCGGCGACTGGCAGGGCCGTCCCGATGGCCATGGCAATGGCTGGGGACCTGGACCGCAGTACCGACCAGGGCAACAGGTCGACCGATTCCCGGACCGCTACTGGAAGGTGCCGTATCGCGGCGAGGATTATTTCTATTCCGGTGGCTACTGGTACCGCCCCCATGGCGGCGGCTACCGGGTGGTGACGCCGCCCTACGGCGTGCGAGTGGGCTACCTGCCGCCCTACGCGCGTGAGGTCTGGCTGGGCGGTGCGTTGTTCTTCCTGGTGGCCGACACGTACTACCAGTACCTGGCCGACAGCCAGGAGTACGTCGTGGTCAGCCCGCCGGCGCAAGTGCCCGCACCGGTGGTGGCGGCACCGGCGGCCAGCGGCTACGACGTGGTGGCCTATCCCATGTACGGCCAGGGCCAGGAGCAACAGGACCAGGACCGCTACCAGTGCCACCGCTGGGCGGTCAGCCAGTCCGGGTTCGACCCGGCCACGGCGACCTATGCGCCTCCGGCCAATGTCGCCGACAATTACCGACGAGCCCTGGGAGCCTGTTTCGGCGGGCGGGGGTATAGCGTCAACTGAGGCCGGGCACGCTCACACCGGATCGGCATGCACCATCACATCCGCTCGCGGATAACGCTGGCGGATCACCTCCGAGGCGCGCACGCACAAGGTATGCGCTTCATGCAGCGGCAACTGCCCAGGCAACTCCAGATGCAACTGGACGAACCACTGGTTGCCCGACACCCGTGTGCGCAGGTCATGCACGCCCTTCACCCCAGGAATGTCCAACACCAGCCCGACCATCTCCTCGCCGATGTCCCCTGGCAGTTCCTTGTCCATCAGGATAGACGTGCTCTCCTGGGCGATCTGCAGCGCGCTCCAGAGGATGTACAGGGCGATGCCCAGACCGAACAGCGCGTCCAGCTGTGGCCAGCCGAAACGCGCCAGCAGCAGGGCGAGCAGGATGCTGCCGTTGAGCAGCAGGTCGGAGCGATAGTGCAGCGAATCGGCGCGCACGGCGGTCGAGCCGGTGAGGCGGATGACCTTGCGCTGCAAGGCCAGCAGGGCGATGGTCAGCACCAGTGACAGCAGCATCACGCCGATGCCGATGGCCGTGTCGCCCAAGGGTTTGGGCGCTTGCAGGCGGTCGATCGCCTGCAGGCCGATGAGTACCGCGCTGACCCCGATGAACAGCGCCTGGGCCATGCCAGCCAGAGCCTCGGCTTTGCCGTGGCCGAAGCGGTGGTCATCATCGGCCGGGCGCAGGGCGTAGTGCACGGCCAGCAGGTTGAGGAACGACGCCACCGCATCCAGGGCCGAGTCGGTCAGCCCAGCGAGCAGGCTGACCGAGCCGCTCAACCACCACGCCAGCGCCTTGCCGACCACCAGAATGACGGCCACCGACAGTGAAGCGCGGGTGGCCAGGCGCAGCAGGCGCTGATGTTCGCTCGAGGTGATCATGCGTGGGCTGGCGTCCTCGTGGTTCAGGCGGCTGGGACCAGGCCGTAGGCAGCCAGTTGCTCGACGCTGCCGCGGTGCTGGATCAGGCGCGGGTCGTTGAGCGGTAGGCGCTGGCCCAGTTCGCTTTCCAGAATGGCCTGCAGCTTGACGTTGTCAACCTTGCCGTCCGCGTTCACCGCATCGCGCAGCTTGACCGGATCGACCTGGGCGGTGCGCCCGCCTGGGTAGTAGATGGCGCCGGTGGCGAAGTCGATGCCGAAAGCGATCAGGCCGGGGATCACGTAGAACAGGATGCCGATGGCGTCCATTGCAGCGACCACGGGGTCGATCTTGCCGCCGATCTGGCCGCGGCGGTCGGGATAGAAAATCGTGCCGCAGGCCGTCAGCTGGGTCAGCAGGGTGACGATGAGGGCGCCACCGATGACGCGGGATGGGATGCGCATGTAGATCTCCGAAATAGATGTTCAGCAGGGCAAGCGAAGCGCCAGCACCTGAAGCTAAGACCATGATAGGGCAGGCTCGGTTCGCCGTTATACTCGCCGCACTGTTCGAGGACCACCATGATTTCATTACCGATCGATGCTGTCTTGCCCGCCCTGCGCCAGGCCCTGGAAAACCGCGACGAAGCCGTGCTCGAGGCGCCGCCCGGCGCCGGCAAGACCACCCGCGTGCCGCTGGCGCTGCTGGATGCGTCCTGGCTGGCCGGGCAGACCATTCTCATGCTCGAACCGCGCCGGCTCGCCGCCCGCGCCGCCGCCGAACGACTGGCCAGCGAGCTGGGTGAAAAGGTCGGTGAGACGGTGGGCTATCGCATCCGCCTGGACAGCAAGGTCGGGCCGAATACCCGCATCGAAGTGGTCACCGAGGGCATCCTCACCCGCCGCCTGCAGGCCGACCCGGCGCTCGAAGGCGTGGGGTTGGTGATCTTCGATGAGTTTCACGAGCGCAGTCTGGACGCCGACCTGGCCCTGGCGCTGAGCCTCAATGGCCGCGAGCTGTTGCGCGACGACCCGCCGCTGAAGATCTTGCTGATGTCGGCGACCCTGGAGGGCGAGCGCTTGTCGCGGTTACTCGACGAGGCGCCAGTGATCAGCAGCGAAGGGCGCATGCACCCGGTGGATATCCGCTGGGGGCGCCCGTTCCAGCCAGGCGAGTTCATCGAGCCGCGGGTCGTCGACAGCGTGCTCCAGGCCCTGGCCGAGCAACCCGGCAGCGTGCTGGTGTTCCTGCCCGGTCAAGCCGAGATCCGTCGCGTCCACCAGAGCCTGCAGGAGGCGCTCGGTCAGCGCGAGGACATCCTGCTGTGCCCGCTGCACGGCGAGCTCGACCTGAATGCCCAGCGCGCCGCCATCGACCCGCCGCCCAAGGGCCTGCGCAAGG
The DNA here is from genome assembly GCF_004357765.1 of Pseudomonas putida. GTDB lineage: Bacteria > Pseudomonadota > Gammaproteobacteria > Pseudomonadales > Pseudomonadaceae > Aquipseudomonas > Aquipseudomonas putida_U. Next base: position 146,006 of record NZ_SMTE01000011.1, read on the forward strand.
TGGTGCTGGCGACCAACATCGCCGAGACCAGCCTGACCATCGATGGCGTGCGCGTGGTGATCGACGCAGGTCTGGCCCGGGTACCGCGTTTCGACCCCGGTAGTGGCATGACCCGGCTGGACACGCAACGTATCTCACGCGCCAGCGCCACCCAGCGTGCCGGCCGCGCTGGCCGCCTGGAGCCCGGCGTGTGTTACCGGCTGTGGTCCGAGGCCCAGCATGAGCAGTTGGCCGCCCATGGCAGCGCAGAAATCCTCCAGGCCGATTTGGCTGGCCTGGCTTTGCAACTGGCGCGCTGGGGCGTCGCCCCCGACCAGTTGCGCTGGCTCGACCAGCCGCCCACTGCCGCCTACGGCCAAGCCCAGGACCTGCTGGCGCGGCTCGGGGCGTTCAAGCCGGGCAGCCGTGACCAGCTCGGCGAGCATGGCCAGGCCATGGCCGAACTGCCGGCGCATCCGCGCATCGCCCATCTGTTGTTACGAGGCCAGGACCTGGGCCTGGCGAACATGGCCTGCGATGTCGCCGCCTTGCTCGGCGAGCGCGATATCCTGCGTGGTGGCGGTGCCGACCTGCACACTCGGCTGGCGCTGGTCAGCGGCGAGAGCAAGGCCAGCCGAGGCGGGCAGGGCGGTGTGCAACGAGCCCGGCAACTGGCGCGCCAATACCGCGGGCTGCTGCGCGGCAAGGCACGGGCCGCGGTTACCGACCCCGATCATCCACGCTGGTTGGGGGCCTTGCTGGCCCTGGCCTACCCAGACCGCGTCGCCCAGCAGCGCCGCGAAGGGGGGGCCGAGTACCGCCTGGCCAATGGCCGGGCGGCGTTGTTCGCCGAGGTCGATGCGCTGATGAAATGTCCCTGGCTGGTGATCGCCGACCTGGGCAGCCGCCAGGGCCAGCGCGAAGAGCGGATTTACCTCGCTGCCGAATTCGATCCGAGCCTGCTCGACGATGTGCTCGCCGAGCAGGTCGAGCGCGTCGATATCCTCGACTGGGACGAGCGCGAGCAGGTGCTGCGTGCCGAACGCCAGACCAAGGTCGGCGAACTGGTCCTCAGCCGCGAACCACTGCCGGGCCTCGACGACGAGGCACGGGCCAAGGCGCTGCTCGGCCTGGTGCGGCGCAAAGGCCTGAATCTGCTGACCTGGACCCCTGAACTGCGCCAATGGCAGGCGCGGGTCGCGCTGCTGCGCCAGCTCGACCTGGACAAGGACGGCCACAGCCAATGGCCCGACCTTGGCGACGAGGCCCTGTTGGCGAGCCTGGAAGACTGGTTGCAGCCTTACCTGGGCAAGGTTTCGCGGCTGAGCCATTTCGCCGCCCTGGACCTGCCGTCGATGCTGCGCAACCTGCTGCCTTGGCCCTTGCCGCAGCGCTTGGACGAGTGGGCGCCGACTCACTTGACGGTGCCGTCCGGCTCGAACATCCGCCTGGACTACAGCGAAAACCCACCGATCCTTGCCGTGCGCCTACAAGAGCTGTTTGGTCTGGCCGACACCCCGCGCATCGCCCAAGGTCGCCAGCAGGTCAAGTTGCACCTGCTGTCGCCGGCGCGGCGACCGGTGCAGGTGACCCAGGACCTGGCCAACTTCTGGCGCACCACCTATGCCGAGGTGAAGAAGGATCTCAAAGGCCGCTATCCCAAGCATTACTGGCCCGAAGATCCATTGATCGCCGAAGCCACCGCGCGGGCCAAGCCGCGGGGGACCTGATTGCAAGCGCGGGGGCTAAGCATATACCGCAGATCGGTGAGTGATTGACGTCAAAATAATGGCCACCTAACATCACCGGCTTTTTGCCGTATTACCCGGTTTCGAAGGATCGAACATGTTTTTCCCCTCCTTGCGCCTGCGCGCCAAAGACTGGCTCGTGTACGCCATGCTGGTCGCTGTTTCTCCCGTTGCCGCGGGTGCTTCCCTCGGCACGCCGGGTGATCAGGATCTGATCCGCGATCGCCAAAACCGCCTGCTGGAAGAGCAGCAACGGCGCCTGGAGCAACTCAAGGCGTTGCCCGGTAAAGAAGCCGAAACGGTGGCGCCGGCGAAACCCAGCGATAGCCGCTGCTTCCCGATCGACGAGATCGTGCTCGATGGCGCCGATGCGCTTTCCTCCTCGGAGCGTGAGCGCCTGCTCGAACCTTACCTGGGCCAATGCCTGGGTGTCGTGCAGCTCAACGCACTGCTCAAGGACATCACCGATCGCTACATCGCCAAAGGCCTGGTCACCAGCCGTGCCTACCTGCCCCAGCAGGACCTGTCCAGTGGCCACCTGAAGGTCATCGTGGTGGAGGGGCGACTAGAGGGGCTCAGGCCCGCTGACGGCAGCAAACTGTCGGCCCGCGAACTGGACATGAGCTTCCCGGGTCGCGCTGGCGATCTTTTGAATCTGCGCCAGATCGAACAAATGGTCGACCAGCTCAACCGCCTGCCGTCCAATCAGGCGCAAATGGAGCTGACCCCAGGCAAGGCCGTGGGAGGCAGCGAAGTGGTGGTGCGCAACACCCCGCAAAAGCCCTGGCGTGTGGGGCTGTCGCGCAGCAACGACGGCCAGCGCAGCACCGGTGAACAGCAGTGGGGCAGCAGCTTGGAGTGGGACAGCCCGTTGGGTCTGGCCGACCAGCTGATGCTGCGTGGCAGCCACGATGCCATCAGCGACCACCAGAAGACCTCGCGCAGCGCCATGCTCTATTACAACCTGCCGTTCGGCTGGTGGAACCTCAGCTACAGCTACAGCCAGAACGAGTACCGCGCACTGGGCGAGGGGCAGGGTTTCACCTTCAAGCAGACCGGTGACAGCCAGAGCCACCAACTGCGCCTGGAACGTGTGATCCACCGCGATGCCCTGAGCAAGACTTCCCTCAACACTGGCCTGAGCTACCTGCGCACCAACAACTTCATCGAAGACAGCAAGGTGGACGTCAACAGCAACCGCTTGAGTGAAGCGCAGTTCGGTATCAACCACGGGCGGCGTATCGGCAACGCGTTCGTCAACTTCGACCTGGGCATGCAGGAAGGCATTGGCGCCTTCGATGCCCAGCGTGAAAAACAGCGCGACGACAAAACTGGCGAGCGCCTGGCCAACGCCCGCTACCGCAAGTACACCGCCACGGTCAGCTACCTGCAGCCGCTCCAGCTCTGGGGCGAGTCGCTGCTGTTCAGCAGCCTGGTCACCGGCCAGCGCAGCGAGGACCCACTGTTCAGCTCGCAGCGCATGAGCCTGGGCAGCCAATCGTCGATCCGCGGTTACAAGGACCAAAGCCTCAATGGCGACAGCGGCTACTACTGGCGCAACGACCTGCGCTGGAGCCGGCAGGTGGCCTGGGATTGGCTGCGCCCGACGCTGACCGAGTATGGCCTGGGACTGGCCTACGACGTCGGCGCCATTCGCCATGATCGCTACAACAGCGGGCAGAGCGGGCGGCTGTCCAGCGATGCCATCGAACTGTTCGCCCGTGGCAAGAACCTGGCCGCCAGCGTGACCTTCGCCCACTCCCTCGAACGGACGAGCGCCATCGAGCAGTCAGAGGCTCCGATTTACTTCCGCCTGGACTTCTACCTCTAATTTTCGACTTTTCCGAGTACCGACATGGACGTTCGTCAATTCGCCTTCCTGGCCCGTCAGCCTTCGGCTGCCCTGCAACCCCGCCAGACCTTCTGGGGCCTGTCCAAGCGCGGCTTGGCATTCATGCTGGCCAACATGATGTTCTGGCATCCGCTGGTGGCCATGGCCGACGGCATCAAGGTCAACGGCAGCGGCACCACCGTCGGCCAGGCAGGCAATGGCGTGCCCATCGTCAATATCGCCAAGCCCAATGGTTCCGGGCTGTCGCACAACAAATTCAGCGACTACAACGTCGGCCAGCAGGGCGTGATCCTCAACAACGCCACCGAGCGCACTCAGTCAACGCAGCTGGGCGGGATCATCATCGGTAACAGCAACCTGGGCGGGCGTGCGGCGAGCACCATCCTCAACGAGGTCAACGGTGGCAACCCGAGCCAGTTGAAGGGCTATACCGAGGTGGCGGGCAAGTCGGCCCACGTCATCGTCGCCAACCCCTATGGCGTCACCTGCAATGGCTGCTGCTTCATCAACACGCCCAAGGCCACGCTCACCACCGGCAAGCCGGTCATCGAAAATGGCCAGTTGCAGCGCTACCAGGTGGAGCAGGGCAGCGTCGCCATCGAGGGTGCGGGGCTCAACGCCAACAATGTCGATCAGTTCGAGATCATCACCCGCAGTGCCAAGATCAACGCCGAGATCCAGGCCCGCAACCTGGCGGTGGTGGCCGGCAGCAACGATGTCGATGCACGCACGCTGGCCGCCACCCCGCGTGCTGGCGATCCCTCCCAGGCACCGCAGTTGGCCATCGATTCCTCGGCCTTGGGCGGCATGTACGCCAACACTATCAAGTTGGTGGGCACCGAGGCCGGTGTCGGGGTGAAGCTCGACGGCAAACTCATCGCCAGCGGTGGCGATATCCAGCTCGATGCCAACGGCCAGTTGCGCATGGCCGAAGCCACTGCAACCAAGGGCTCGGTCGCGATCAATGCTGGCCAGCTCGATGCCCAAGGGGCGGTGTATGCCGGCAATGAACTGAAGGTGCGCACCCGCGGTGACCTGAACAACCGCCAGACCCTCGCAGCCGGCCAGCGCATCAACCTCGACAGCGGTGGGCGCCTGAGCAACCAGGGCATCATCGAAGCGGGCATCAACGCCGACAACAGCCGCAATACCACGGGCGACGTACGCCTGAATGCCCAGCACGTCGATAACCAGGGCAACACCGTGGTGACCAGTCGTGACCTGAACGTCACAGCGCAGCAAACCTTGAACAACCAAGGCGGCACCCTCAGTGCCAAGCGGCAACTGACGGCCAGCGCCAACACCCTCGACAACCGCAACGCCGGCAGGCTGCTCAGCGGCGGCCAAGCCGACCTTGCTGGCGCCCGCCTGCTCAACGGCCAGGGCGGGCTGATTGACGGCGCGACCGTGGTCAACGCCAAGGTCGGCCAGTTGGACAACGCTGCCGGGACCGTGCGCGCCGGCCAGCACCTTGGCCTGACGGCCAGTGGCGCTGTGGATAACCGCGCTGGCCAGCTCACCAGCCTCAAGACGCTGGATCTCAAGGCCGGCCAGGTGAGCAACGGCGATGCCGGGCGTATCGCCAGCAACCAGGCACTCACCGCCAATGTCACGGGGCTCGACCAGAGCAACGGTGGTCGCCTGACCAGCGTCAGCGAACTGAGCCTGACACTGAACAAAGGCCATCTGAACAACCAGGGCGGCCTGATCAATGCGCCGCGGCTGACGCTGAATGAACTCGACAGCGTGGATAACCGCCAGGGAGAGATCTCCAGCGCCCAAGCATTCGTGCTGATCGCACGAAGCCTCGACAACAGCCTCGGCAAGCTGCTGGGCAACCAGAGCCTGACCCTGCATCTGGATCAGGCGCTGAACAACGAAGGCGGGGTGATTTCCGCGACCGGGCTCGATGTGCGTGCCGCGAGCCTGGACAATCGCCAGCAAGGTCTGCTCAGCAGCCTGGCAGACCTCAGCTACAACGGTACGCAGTTGGACAACCGTGGCGGCCTGCTCAGTGCCGGCGGCCCGGTTCGTCTGCAAGCCGACAGCCTGGACAACAGCGGCGGGCGGATTTCCAGCCAGCGTGCGCTGGTGGCCGAGCTTGGTCGGATCATCAACCAGGGTGGCGAGCTGGTAGCCCAAGGTGACCTGCTGCTCACCGGCACCCACCTGGACAACCGTGGCAACGGCCTGGTCGGTGGCACCAGCGCGTTGCAACTGAACGTGGCCGAAGTCGACAACCGTGGCGGGGAAATCTCCACCAGCAAAGGCCTGACCCTGCAAGGCAGCCGACTGGACAACAGCGACAGCGGCAAGGTCCTGGCCGGCACCGCGCTGCAAATACAGGTCGCCGAGGTGCTCAACCATAACCTCGGCCTGCTCTCTGCCACAGGGCCGATGAGCATCGTCGGTCAGCGACTGGACAACCAGCAGGGGCGCCTGGTCAGTGGCGAGGATCTGGATATTCGCCTGGGCGGCGGGCTGGCCAACCTTCAGGGGCTGATCAGTGCCGAAGGGCACCTCACTGCCAATCTCGGTCGCTTGGACAATCTCCAGGGCGGCCAACTGGTCAGTGGCGAGGGTCTTGAGCTGACGGCGGGTCAGGTCAACAACGGCCAGGGCAGTCGTATCGCCAGTGAAAAGGCACTGGTCGCCAGCGTCTCCGGCCTGACCCAGGATGGCGGCGAACTGTTCAGCAAAGCTGCGTTGACCCTCGACCTGAACCACGGCGTGTTGAGCAACCGCCAGGGCCTGATCAACGGGCCGCTGCTGGTGCTGAAAAATCTCGCTGAAGTCGACAACCAGCAAGGTGAGATATCCAGTGACCAGAGCTTCACCTTAGCGGCGCGCAGCCTGGATAACCGCAACGGTCGACTGATCGCCGGACAGGGCCTGACCCTGCGCATCGACCAGCTGCTGAACAATCTCAAGGGGCTGGTCTCGGCCGATGCCCTGGATCTGCACGGCGCCAGCTTGGACAACCGCCAGGGCCTGATCAGCAGTCGCGCCGACCAGGTACTGGTCGTCGCTGGCGAATTGCTCAACCAGGGCGGCACGCTGATCGCTGATCGACGCCTGGACGTCCGCGCCGGCAGCCTGGTCAACCAGCAGGGGCAGGTCTCTGCCGGCACCGAGTTGAGCGCGCAGGTCGGCAACCTCGACAACCAGGCCGGTGTGCTGGTCTCAACCGGGGCCGTGGCACTCAGCGGTGACACCCTCGACAATCGTCAGGGCGGCCTGGTAGGCGCCACCCACAACCTCGATCTGCAGTTCGCAGCGGTGGACAACCGCGCTGGCGAGCTGTCGAGCAAGGCTGACGTCACCTTGGGCGGTACTCGCCTGGACAACAGTGATGCCGGCAAGGTACTCGCCGACGGTTCGTTGCAGATGGCCGTCGCCGAGGTGATCAACCGCAGCAAGGGGGTGCTCTCTGGTCAGGCCGGTCTGCGCATGCGCGGTGACAGCCTGGACAACACCGGCGGCCTGCTGCTCAGCCAGCACGCCATCGACACCAGGCTGCAAGGCAAGCTCGACAACCGCCAGGGCCTGATCAGTGCCGAGGGCACTCTGAGCCTGGCGAGCGGCGAACTCGACAACCGCGCCGGCAGTGTGTCCAGCGCAGGTGTGTTGACCCTCGAGCACACCGGCAACCTGCTCAACCAGGGCGGTGAACTGGTCACCGATGCCGCGCTGCACTTGCGCGCGGCCCAGGTCGCCAACACCGACCAGGGCATCATCAGCGCCAAAGGGCTGGCCAGCATCGAGGCCAGCAGCCTCGACAACAGCCGCAAAGGCCGGATCGACAGTGGCGCCAGCCTCGACCTGGCCACCGGTCAGCTGAGCAATCGCGACGGCGGACGCATCGCCAGTGACGGCGCGCTCGCGGTCAATGCCACTGGCCTGGACCAGCAAGGTGGGCAGCTGTTCAGCAACAGCGCATTGACCTTGGACTTGAACCACGGCCTGCTGGATAACCGTCAGGGCCTGATCAATGCCCCGCTGCTGGTGCTCGACAACCTCGGTGAAGTGAACAACCAGGGCGGCGAGATCTCCTCGGCCCAGGCCTTCACCCTGGCTGCCCGCAGCCTCGACAACGGCAGCGGCAAGGTACTGAGCAACCAGTCGCTGACCCTGCGCATCGCCCAGGCCTTGAACACCATCAAAGGCCTGGTCGCCGCCGAAAGTCTCGATATTCACGCTGCCAGCCTGGACAACAGCGGCGGCACGCTGAGCAGCCGTGGCGGCCTCGACCTGCAGGTGCTCGACCGCCTGAACAATGGCCAGCAAGGCCTGATCAACGCCGCAGGCCTGCTGGATATCGCTGCCCGCTCCGTGGACAACCAGGCAGGCTCGCTGTTGGGCAACACCATTCGCTTCGACTTCGGCAGTGCCACAGGCGACCTGAACAACGACGGCGGCCTGATCACGACCGCTGGCGCATTGACCTTCGATCATCTACGCGACCTCAGCAACCGCAGCGGTGAAATCTCCACCCAGCAAAGCCTCGACCTGTCTGGCCGTGACCTGGACAACAGTGCCGGCAAACTGATCAGCAGCGGGCAGTTGCATGTCACTGCCCAGCGCCTGCTCAACCAGGGCGGTCTGGTTTCGGGCTGGCAAGGCCTGGGCGCCGACCTGGGCAGCCTCGACAACCGCAACCAAGGTACCTTGTCCAGCCGCAGCGGCGCGCTTGATGTACAGGTCAGCGGCGAGCTGCAGAACAGCGCCGGTGGCGCGTTGGTCAGCCAGCAGGCCCTGAGTGTGTCGGCGGCGAACCTGGACAACAGTGGTGCCGGCATCCTGTCCAGTGCGGGCGGACAGCGCCTGATCATCCGTGGCTTGCTGAACAACGGCCAAGGCGGCCTGATCGACAGTGGCGCGGCCCTGACCCTTAACGCCATGGCCCTGGGCAATGGCGCCGGCAGCATCAGCGCCCAGCAGGCCCTGGAGGTGAATGCCAATAGCCTGGACAACAGCGCCGGCAGCCTGATCGGCAACGCCGCCGTGACCCTGAAGCTGCTCGGCGCCCTGACCAACGTCAACGGCAAGCTGGCCAGCGCCGGCCCGCTGCGTATCGACGCCACCCAGGTCGGTAACCAGGGCGGCCAGATCGCCAGCCAAGGCTTGCTGAGCCTGTTCGCCAGCAGCCTGGACAACCGCAATCGCGGCACCGTCGCGGCTAACCAGCAACTGACCCTGGCGGTTGACGGCGAACTGCACAACAGCGCCGATGGCCTGATCTACAGCCAGAACGGCGGCCTCGACGTGCGCGCCGCCAGCCTGGGCAACGCCAAGGGCACCCTGCAGAGTCAGGGTGCCTTGGTGCTGGTGACCGGTGATATCGACAACCAGAGTGGCCGCCTCCTTGCCGACGCCGGCGACCTCGGCGTCACGGCCGGCAACCTGGACAACCGCGGCGGCGTGCTGTCGAGCCTGCAAGGAACGCTCAACGCCGACCTGCGCGGCGTGCTGAAGAACGGCTACGACCTGAACAACAACCGCCAAGGGGGTATCACCCAGGCGCAGTCCCTCACCCTCAAGGCACTGGCGGGGATCGACAACTACGGTGGGCGGATCTCCGCGCAGGCCGGCGACGCCCTGGTCACCACCGCCGACTTCGACAACCGCAACGGCGGCTTGTACGCCCAGGGCCTGGTCAAGGTCAGCGGCGGCAGCTTCGACAACAGCGGCGACAACGATGGCCAGATCGCCGGCCAACGCATCGACCTCGACCTCAGCGGCGCACTGAACAACCGCCTGGGCATCATCGAGAGCGACAGCACCCTGGCGATCAGCGCAGCCAGCCTCGACAACCAGACCGGCCAACTGCGTGCCTTGGGCAGCGGTGGCACCACGCGGTTGCAGATCGGTGGCCAGTTCGACAACCGCAACGGCACCCTGGAAACGGCCAACAGCGATCTCTCCCTGGGTGTCGGCAGTTTCCTCAATGGTGGCGGCAACCTGCTGCACGTCGGCAACGGCAACTTCGCCATCAGCACCGCCAACGTCACCGGCGCCGGCGGCAGCATCGTCACCCGCGGCGCCCTGACCCTCAACGCCTCCAGCTGGAGCAACAGCAACGTCATCCAGGCCGGGCGCCTGAGCGTCAATGTCGGCGACTTCAGCCAGACCGCCAGCGGACAGTTACTGGCCAGCGAGGGGCTGGTGGGCAGCGGCGGCAACTGGAGCAATGACGGCCTGATCGCCAGCGATGGCAGCCTGAGCCTCGATCTGACCGGCACCTACACCGGCAATGGTCGCCTGAGCAGCCGCGGCACCCTCGGCCTGGGTGCCGGGCAGGTGAATCTCGGCAGCACGGGCAGCATTGCCGGTGGCGGCGCCACCCGCGTTACCGTGGCGGGGCAGTTGAGCAATGCTGGTCGGTTGACCTCGGCTGCCGGGCTCACCCTCGGCGCCGGCGGCGTCAGCAACCAGGGCACCCTGGGGGCGGGCGAGGCACTGACCTTGACCACCGGCGCTCTGCTCAACAGCGACGGCGGTCTGATCTTCAGTGGCCAGGACATGGGCTTGCGGGTCGCCAGCCTGACCAACAGCTATGCCGACGTTTACAGCCTGGGTCGCCTCAGCATCGACCGCGATGGCCTGGGCGCCCTGGCCAACAGCATCGTCAACAGTTCCGGTTCGCTGCAGAGCGACCTGTCCATGAGCCTGGCGGCCAGCACCATTCAAAACGTGCGTGCGGTGCTGCAGACCGATGACAAAGGCCTCTACACCGCCCGCGTCGGCGAAGTCGCCTGTATCGAGGGCTACAACGCCGGCGACTGCAGCGGCAAGCGCAACCACGTCTGGGAAATCGTCCAGCGCGACAAGTTCGAAGTCATCGACGCCAGTGCCGCCTCCAGCATCACCACCGGCGGCAACCTGACCATCCACGGCGGTGACCTGCTCAACAGCAGCAGCACCATCGGCGCTGGCGGCAACCTGGTGGCCACGGTCGACAACCTGACCAACACCGGCGTGGAGACCGGCGAGACCGAGACCACCCGCATCGTGCGCTCGCAGCGCACCAACAATGCAGGGTCGCTGTATCAGCTCGCCAGCTCGATCACCAACAAGTACTGGTTCGAGAGCGCGGGCTACGACCCCGCGAACCTGGGTGGGCTGGAAGCCGACCTGGCCCAGTTCATCGGCAAGACCGAAGCCGAATTGGTAAGCCTTGGCAGCACCCGCAAACTGTCCTCGGGTGACCAGCGCTATGCCGCCGTCATGCAGGCCAATGGCGCAGTGAGCATCACTGCCGGCAATGGCATCGACAACAGTGTAGTGCGCCCGGGCTATGCCTACATCGGCAGTGGTGCGCGCACCGATACCACGGCGCCTGGCACCGCGTTCTCCACCCGTATCACCCTCAACCAGCAGCTGCCCCCGGACCTCGCCCAACAGCAAGTCAACCCGCTGGCGCTCCCAGGCTTCAGCCTGCCCACCGGCCAGAACGGGCTGTTCCGCCTCAGCAGCGAGGCGGGCAGCACTTCTGCCAGCGGCCCGCAGAGTTGGAGCATCGGCGGCGCAAGCCTGGGGCTGGCACAACGTCAGCAACCCCTGCCGCTGGTGGAGGGGCGCGACATTCGTGCCGCCGACGCCAGCCTGGCGACCGCCAGCAGTACCGCATTGAGCACCGCCGAGCGTGCCCAGGCAGCTAGCGCCGGCCCCGCCAGCGCAGTCGACACCCGCCTGGGCGTGGAGGACAGCATCACCCAGGCGACCGTGCTCAATGGCCAGGGCCCGCTCACCATCGAGCGGGTGCAAGGCCTGCCGGACAGCAACGTACGCAGCAACCCGCACAAGTACCTGATCGAAACCAACCCGGTGCTCACCGACCTCAAGCAGTTCATGAGCTCCGACTACCTGTTGGAGAACCTCGGTTACGACCCCGACGACAGCGCCAAGCGCCTGGGCGACGGCTTTTACGAACAGAAGCTGATCCAGCAAGCCGTGCTCGCCCGCACCGGCCAACGCTTCATCGATGGCCAGAGCAGCGACGAGCAGTTGTTCAAGTACCTGATGGACAACGCCATCCAGAGCAAGCAACAGCTCGACCTGGCCGTGGGCGTGAGCCTGACCTCCGAGCAGGTCGCCGCCCTGACCCACGACATCGTCTGGCTGGAAACCGCCGAGGTGAACGGCGAGCAAGTGCTGGTGCCGGTGCTCTACCTGGCCCACGGCACCGACCGCCTGGCGCCCAACGGCGCGTTGATCGCCGGCAACGACGTCAGCCTGATCGCCGGCCAGAACCTCGACAACGTCGGCACCCTGCGCGCCAGCAACAACCTCTCGGCCCAGGCCGGCAACGACCTGATCAACAGCGGCCTGGTGCAAGCCGGCAACCGCCTCGACCTGCTGGCCGGCAACGACCTGGTGAACAAGGCCGGCGGCATCATCGCCGGGCGCGACGTGAGCCTGACAGCCGTGCAGGACGTGATCAACGAACGCACCCTGACCTCGCACCAGAGCAGCAACGGCAGCTACGCCCAGCAGCGCGACTTCGTCGACACCGCTTCCCGGGTGGAAGCGGCGAACGATCTGGTGATCAAGGCCGGGCGTGACCTGGACAACAACGGCGGGGTGCTCAGCAGCGGTGCCGACACCACCCTGCAGGCCGGGCGCGATGTGAAGCTGACCTCGGTCGAGCAGGTGGTGATCAATGACCGCGGCGTGCGCCATACCGACAGCAGCGTGACCCAGAACGGCTCAAGTGTGCAGGCGGGGCGGGACCTGACGGTGAGTGCGGGGCGCGATGTCAGTGCGGTGGCCAGTGCGATTGAGGCCAAGCGGGATGTGGTGATGTCGGCGACGGAAAACATCAATCTGGTGTCCGCAGCGGATGAAACCCATTCGGCGAGCAAGACCAAGAAGGTCACGAGTCAGGAAGACCACGTCAGCCAGGTAGCGACCACCGTCACCGCTGGCGGTGATGTGGTGTTGGCATCCGGTGCTGACCTCAATCTGGTTTCAAGTCGCGTCACTGCTGGGGATGAGGCCTATCTGGTGGCGGATGGGCAGTTGAACCTGCTGGCGCAGCAAGACAGCGACTACTCGCTGTACGACATGAAGAAAAAGGGCGACTGGGGGAGCAAGAAGACCCAGCGTGATGAGGTTACCCAGTTAACCCACGTGGGAAGTGAAGTCCACGCGGGCGGCAACCTGACGCTCAAGAGCGAGGGCGATCAGACCTACCAGGTCGCCAAGCTGGAGAGTGGCAAGGACCTGACCCTGGAGAGTGGTGGGGGGATCACCTTCGAAGGGATGAAAGACCTGCATCAGGAAAGCCATGAGAAGTCCAAAGGTGACCTTGCCTGGAACAGCATGAAAGGCAAGGGCAGCACCGACGAGACCCTGAGGCAGAGTCAGTTGCTTGCTCAGGGGGCGCTGACGATCAAGGCGGTGGAAGGGCTGAAGGTCGACCTGAAGCATATCGATCAGAAGACCGTGAGCCAGACCATTGATGCGATGGTGGAGGCGGATCCTCAACTCGCTTGGTTGAAAGACGCTGAGGCCCGCGGTGATGTGGATTGGCGCAGAGTGCAGGAAGTCCACGATAGCTGGAAGTACAGCCACTCTGGGTTGGGGGCTGGGGCTCAGATAGTGATTGCGATCGTCGTCACCTATCTTACAGCCGGGGCGGCAAGTGCTGCCCTGGGAACCGCCGCTGGCGCTACTGCAGGGTCAGGTACGGCAATGGCCGCCTCGGGGACTGCATCTCTATCCGCGATTGCAGGCGGGGCGACAGCCGGCTCGACGGTTGCGGCTGGCTGGGCCAACGTTGCGCTGACCGCCGTAGCGTCGGGGGCGGCCAGCACCGCGACGATCAGTACGATCAATAACCGAGGCAACCTGGGCTTGGTCGTCAAGGATGTGACATCCAGTGATGCCCTGCGTGGGTATGCGGTCTCCGGTATCACGGCAGGCCTGACCACCGGAGTGTTCGACGGTTGGACCAACACCACCACCAACGTCGAAGGTGCCCTTCCTAACGCGGGTAAGGTGGTAGCCGAAGGAGGTCTTTCCAGCCTGCAGGGCATTGGCCGATTCGGTGTCAACCAATTGCTGCAGAACGGCACCTCCACGGTGTTGGACAAGGCGCTGGGCGGTGATAGCCAGTTCGATAACGCGCTGCGCAGCAGTTTGGCGAATACCTTTGCGGCGGCGGGGTTCAACTGGGTTGGTGATGTCGGCAAGCAGTTCGGCTTGGCGGATGGCGGTGCCGCCAAGATTGGTTTGCATGCGGTGATGGGCGGACTGGCAGCCGAAGCGAGTGGTGGTGATTTCAAGTCAGGCGCGCTCGCGGCCGGTCTGAATGAAGCGGTAGTGGATGAGTTGGCCAAGCAGTACGAGAGCATGCCGCTGGAGCAGAAGCAAAAGCTGCTGGCCATGAATTCCCAGTTGATCGGCGCATTCGCGGCAGCAGCGGGAGGGGGCGATGGCAAGGATTTGCAAACCGGCGCTTGGGCCGCACAGAACAGTACGCTGTACAACCGCCAGCTTCACCCGAACGAGGTCGAGTTTGCCAGTGACAAGGATCGGGTGAGGCGGTTCGCCGCTGAAAACGGGTTGACCGAGGACCAGGCACAACAGGAACTGCTGCGTACAGCCGCAGCCATGGTGGATCGCGGCTGGAATAGCGTGCTCACTGATGGGAACACCGTTCGAGCTGCGGATTATCTGCGAACGGAGTTGAGCCAGTTCAAGGACGACACGCTGTTCCAAGTCTCGTTGGCAGACTACAACAACGAGCGGGTTGGGTTGATCGAGCTCTTCCAAGACAAGACTGCCTTGAAAAAGATGCTCGATAACGTCGCACTGGTCGACCCTCTGGACTATCGGACTGACGTGAAGTACATGCGTGAGGTCCTCAATGCTAAGGGGCAGGGGAGCCAGGAAGGGCTTGCGTCAGCGTTGGAAGGTATGGCGAGTGGTCCGTCCAAAGCTGTGCTCTGGGCTATAGGCGCAGCGAATTGCCCGAGTTGTGCTGCAAATGATGTGGCAGATGCCTGGAATGCCGCTTTGGAGCTACCGACGGAGCTGCGGCTGAAGGGGTATCTGGATAATCTGCATATAATGCAGGGTAGTGGGGCTGAGGTTATACAGTCTGAGTCGGCTTCGTCTACGGAGCTTGGGGTAGGAATAGGGGTTGCGATTGGTGGGGGGCTTGGAGGGGGGAAGACTGCTTTACCTGGTGCAAAAGGGGGAGATAAAATTCTGTGGGGCTCTTGGAAGGATTATCTCAAGGTCTCAGAGGGAGGAAAGACATATGCTCAAATCGGAGATCGCCTATATACAGAGCACGCAGTTAATCGCATGCAGCCATCTGGCTTGGGTGCACCTGCTGGAGAAAAAGTGCCGGGTAGGAACGTGTCGCCAAATCTCGTTGATGATGTAATCCGTTCAGGGCAACCAGTGCATACCGTTGTTGATGGGGTTCCTCGGACGGTTTACTGGAGTGGAAATGTCGGGGTGGTAACTGAGAACTCAGGAAAGCTCGTGGTTACTATTCTTCGTAGGGCTAGCGAATGAATGACTGGTTATACCCTAAAGCAGTTGAAGCTGTTGAGCGCGCGTGCTCTTTATTTCTGAGCGGTGAACTAGCCGCGGGCGACCTGCAAACCGCTTTGTACAAGGCAGAGCAGGAGATTGTCGCATACGAGGAACGATGGCTTAGGTCTTTGCTATGCGATGCTGAAAATAGAATTGAAGAAATTACTTATACGGAGTCATCTGAACGACACTTCGAGTTAATTCTCCTAGTTGTTCAGCAACTGCTTGTAAGCATGCAGCGTGGCTATTCACCCCATACGCAGTGACTCAAAAGGAATGGGGGCGGATTCAAAGGAATGGGGACAGATTTATTTCCGTTAGACGAATAAAATTGGTCTGCCCCTATTTGGGTCATTAAATGGGAAAAGGGGACAGATTTATTTTTAGGCTGTGGCGCTTCCCCGGTGTCAGGATAACGGGGAAGCTGTCAGGCAGGCCCTGATTTCACCAGATCGGCCTGATGGAGCGTGACTGACAATTCGATCACGCCCCATCGAGGTCATGCGTAATATTGTCCCCGAAGCCGCGACGGCAGCATCCCCTGTTCGATCTCATCCATTAGCGTCTTGACCATGGCGCTGACAGAATAGGGGATGACAGAATAGGGGACAGATTTATTTTTAGGCGAATAGAGTTGGCATGCTTTATATGGTTCTATTAAATAAATCTGTCCCCTTTTTTCGCTTGGTTATACTAAATAAATCTGTCCCCTTTTTTCGCGTGGTAACCCAATTGCGGATTTTGGAAGACCAATTGGGGTAGACGGACGGACAGGGCAGTCAGTTACCAGAGGCCAGATTCACTATGGGAAAAATGGTGCCCATATTGTTCCAGATGCGAGGAATTGAGATGCTATTTACTGCACAACTACCCGATTGGCTCGTGGCATGTTTTCGAATTGCTCTCCTTGGCGAAATCTATCCTGATATTAGAGCTGTTGCTGTCGGATACGATGGAAATGGTTTGGTGTTGATTCGATATTATCTTGATCGTGAACCAACAGAGTACGATCTGGAAAGTCTGGAGGTTGTAGCTATAAATCTAGACGCAATGGGAGGGAAAAAACAGGCTATCAATAGGATTGATATCGAATGCGTTTGCGCGGAAGGCTCTAAGCGAGAATTAGAGCCTCTAAGTGGTTTTATATATTCTAGGCGAGAGTACAGCTGAGTTTTCTTCTGGAAGAGGCAGAAATGGGGGGCGCAGAAATGGACCAGAAATGGGGGCGACCAGAAGAGAAAACGGAGAAAACGGGACAGATTTATTTTTGACTAGGAGAGAAAATAGCAATGGGGCAGATTTATTTTCTCTAGACGAATAGAATTGATCTGCCTTTATTCGATTTAATTAAATAATTCTGTCCCCTTTTTCCCAAGCCAGGCACTTCTGGCAATGCACAAGCATTTACAGTGGAAGGGCATCCAGCGATTAAGGAAGTCCAATACCACTCTGGCGGAGGTCGGCATGAGGCGGAGTACTATAAGTTTACGTACAAAGATGGAACTGAAGTCAGGGTGATTGACTCAAGTGCAGGCTTCAAGCCAGGAACAATTACCAAGTATCAGCAGTATTACGATAAGCAAGGTAGCCGCTTGAAGTATGAGGCTGGCCAGTGGAAAGCTTGGGAGTAGTGGTGCATGGCAATGTTAATTCCTAATCTTAAGGCGGCGCTGATTCCGGGTATAAGCGCGGCGGGATTTTCTCTGGGGGAGGATTTTTCCAGCATTCAAGAAAGAATTGGAATCTTTGACTGGTATGAGTCTGATGCATGCCTTGATGAGGTTTTGATTAGCAGTGCGGGATGGGTTGGAGTCAGGTCAAAAGTCGGTACGGCTATCGGACTTGGCAAGACTGTTGAGTCATTCAGCTATCTAAATGATGTGGTTTCATTGGATTTTGGAGATGCCAAGAAACTATATAGAGTTGTGGTTGGAAAGGGCTACCAAGGGAAATTCAAGTCGGTTATGCCTGGCGATGACCTACTGCTGCTTAATGATTATTATGACCTTGATTTCAATGATGTGGATGACGATTTTTTAATAATTGAAAGCGGTAGATATATAGAAGGAATTAGCTTTATAACCGACTATAGAGCTTCGCTGGAGCATGCGCCGAGTCAAATGATTGAATGTATTTCAATACATGATTGGTCTTTTCGATAATTCTCCAAGCGCACTATCCCACCCAGCACCGGTCTCAGAAATGGGGACGGATTTATTTTTGCTAGACGAATAGAATTTGATGGGAAAAGGGGGCGGTTTTATTTCTTATTATTTTTTGGCGTGCCCCTGTTAACCAACGGTTACAATTGTCTGGGTTAAGTTGCGGGAAGGAAGAAGATTTATTTTTTATGTCGGCTAGGCTGAGGGCCACTATGGAAGGAGGTTGTTATGCCAAGAATGGGGCGTATCGTATTGCCCAACTACCCGCATCATGTGGTACAACGTGGTCATAATCGGCAGGTGGTGTTTTCCGCTGAGCCGGATTATCAGCGTTACATCGCTGATCTCCGTGAGCTGAAAGACGTTTTCGGAGTCAAGGTCTATGCCTACTGCCTGATGACGAATCATGTCCATCTGTTACTGGCGCCGGGTGAATCCATCATGGGGCTGGGGCAGTTAATGAAAGCACTGGGGGCACGTGCCACTCGTTATAGAAACCGTCAGGAAGGGCGCACCGGGACTCTCTGGGAAAGCCGCTTCAAGTCGAGTGTGGTCGACTCGGATACTTACCTGCTTGCCTGTTGCCGCTACATCGAGTTGAACCCGGTTCAAGCCCGAATGGTGGCGGAAGCGAGTGACTATCCGTGGTCGAGCTACCGGCTGCGGATTACGAATCACGGTGACAGTAACTGGCTGGACATAGATCCCTGCTTCGTTGAACTTGGCGACACACCAGAGAGTCGTCGTGCACGGTACGTCGAGTTCATGCGCCAAGCCGTACCATCAAGTGAAACGGATTTGATCCGTGTAGCCTTGCAGAGAGGGCAGCTAACCGGAGGGGCTTGCTTTGTGGATGAAATAGAGAAAATCCATGGACAACGCGTGGAGTTGCGAGGTCAAGGCAGGCCTAGGCGAAACCGCGAAAAATAAATCTGTCCCCTTTTCTCCACTTTTCTCCATTTCTGTTCATTTCTGTTAAGGGCTCAATGATGAAATTTCCGAGTAAAAATGATTTTTTGGAAGAGTTTGGTATCGAACCTATTGAGGTGGATCCAAATTTAGCGCTATGTAGTTACACAATTAAGTCAAGAAATAGCGATCTTGAAATGGATTTCTCATTTAGTGCGGTTATGGAGTCTTTTCAGGTTGTGTTGAGACTCTCCAAGCAGGAAGTGGCGGTGGTTTCTTCGGAAAACGTTGACATAATTGAGGTGGTGCGTGATGGGTCAGGAGCGGGAGTTCGCGTTGTATTTGGTTTCGCTGAATTAATTTCAGAGGCAAGGGTGATGTTTGAACCTGATCTGAGTTGTCAATGGTGGACGTTGCGGGGGAATAGTTAGCCGGGCCAATAGAAGAAGCGAAGAAATGGGGGCAGATTTATTTTCGCTAGACGAATAGAATTGGCCTGCCCCCATTTGGTTCTGTTAAATAAATCTATCCGCTGTTGTCGATGCTCGTGGCATTGGCGTCCAGTGGTAGCAAATGACAGTTATGAAGCTAAGGGTGAGTGGGGTTGGTGAAATGAGTTTCGTACGAAGGCGGCAATGTCTGCTGCGCGTGTGGGGAGCGCTAGATATAATTTATGTGCTCATCTTCGTCGCTGGCAGTGTTTCACGGGGAATGGTGCCGTTTTTAAGTGACTTCAATGCCGCGCTTGAGAACGTACGCCGCTGGGGTGGAGATTTCGAGTTTTTTGTTTGGGTGGGAGGCGCACTCCAAATTTCTGTTCTGGCTACGGGCATCCTACTTTGCTGTGGAAAAAAGCTGGGTATCTATTTGGCGCTAGCGCAAATACCATTTCGCCTCTTTTTCTTGATTCCTTCGGTTTCGGTAATCCTGCTATTGCCTACTATCAATCCATGGCTCTGGGCGGGTCTATTGATCGCATCGGAGTTGGCCAAGGCTTATAGCCTATGGTGGTACTGGAAAGGGCGGCGCGCGGCCTCTTTTGAATAGGCCTGTTGAAAAATGTAGGAGCCGGCTTGCCGGCGATGCGCCGCGTGAGAGCGTGACCGACAATTCGATCACGCCAGCAGGGTCACGCGTAATATTGCCCCCGAAGCCGCGACGGCAGCATCCCCTGTTCGATTTCATCCAGCAGCATCTTGACCATGGCGCTGATGTGGTGGGACGCCGCTGTCATGCGATGATCCCCCGTCAATACACCGGTGTGGTTCAGGTAACGGGCACATTCCATCAATTTCTGCGCCTCTGCCTGGGCGTAGGAGAGGGTTGTGGTTGGGGTCACGGTGAAGATGGATTGGCAGGGGCGAAAGGTTGGCAGCGGCATTGGGTCTTCGGGTGGCGGGATGCGGGATGGTTTGCAGGGTGGCATGGTGGTTTGTCCTCGGGTTTGGTGGGGGATGGCACGGGCTTCGCCCGTGTTCGCGGGCAAGCCCGCTCCCACAGGTACAGCGCTGTTCTTGAATTCGGCGCAGTACCTGTAGGAGCGGGTTTACCCGCGAAGAGGCCGGCTCAGTCAGTACACATCTCGGCGCTGCATGCCCAACTCGGCATCATCCAAAAGGGCCTTGGCCAGCGCGCTGAGGTAGTGCGCAGCCCACACACATTGAGGTTTGTCGTCCATCACGCCGGCGATGCTCATGTCGCGGGCGCAGCCCATTAACTCCGAAGCTTGTTCCCGAGCGTAGTGGCAAGGGATGCCGGGCTCGATGCAGAACAAAGGTTGGGTCTGGTTTTCACCTTGGTAGAACTTGGTTTTGCCGACTGTGAAGCTGCGGCTGGTATCGTTCATGGGCATGGTTTTATCTCCCTGAAGTTTTGGGTGCCTGGGCTGGCCTTATCGCCGGCAAGCCGGCTCCTACACGCCCACCGTTCAAGCTGAGGGAAGGGAAGAGCGAGCATGTAAGGCAAGGTCGCTCGCGATTAGGCCAGGCCAGACAGAACGTTTTGTGGCTTAGTGGGGCCGAGGCTGATCTGAACGCTGCTGGACTTGAGCCAAAGCTGAGGCGATCAACTTTCTCAGGCTTCCAAGTTCATGCGCCGTCGCCATGACCAGGACTGTGGCCGGCGACGCGGGCTGCATCATGAGAGCCTGCTGCACCACGGCTTCAGCGCACCGCGCATAGTTCGAGGCGACCATCAGCGTGTCTTCGAGGGAGTAGGGATTGTTCGGTGGGTCGGGAACTACTTTCAGCATCATCCAATTCCTTCTGAGATGCTGCTACCCGTTTGCTGTCAAACATTGGGGTGGCAGCTGTACATGGGTTGACAGACCGGAAGGAATTGGCAAGCTCCGGCGCACGCGAACGTGCCCCATATACAGCCGCCATAAGGACGTGCCGTATGCCAAAACCCAATCGCGGCCTGTCAAAGCCGGTCGTTGATGTGCAACGACACCCCGAGACTAAAATGCATCTCGACCAGGCCGCAATGGAAAATAGGCCGCAACAGTATCTTTGGGAAACGTCCTACAGAAAAGAGCCCAAATCTGATTTTTCTGCCTCAACTATGTGCTCGGATTGTTTCGGACAGAAATGAATACACCGTGGCTTGTGCGGCAAAAGTGCAAAAAAGGACTGTTTCGCTTTGAAGGAATTGGTTTCAAGTTGGGAAAAGACTTACTGGAGAGAACAGTGCGGTGATTGAAAGATGGCGTCGCTGCGGGATTGTCGGGGCCGCTTTGCGGCCCTTTCGCGACGCAAGGCCGCTCCCACAGGCGGGACATCGAATCACCAAGCGTCAATCTGGCGCATGAACGATCGCGAACTCGAGCGAAGTGCCTGTCTCCACATTCAGGTACTGGTCACTTGTGCCCAACTCGGCCTTCACCACATGCCCCCGGTGGTCCTTGAGCCGACAAACGAGCACATCGCCATCCACCGTGACAGGTTCGATCAACCAGGGATCGGTGACTGCGGCGACTTTGTAGAAACCCAGGTATCCATTGCGGCTGACGCCAAGCTTCCTCTCGCTGTCTTCGTCGCAGCCTGAAATCGTGAACCTCAGCCCATCCGGACCTTTCGACAGATACGAGCATGCAAGCGAGACGGTAGGTTCGCTGCCGCCCATGCGCAACCAGCCGTCGTTGGAATAGGCCTGCTCATAGGTGGGCCTGTCCGGGTCGGCACCATAGGCATGCTGGCGGGTGGGAATCAGCGTTGCGTCCTTGCGCACATAGAGCTTGCCGGTGAATGAACGCGTGTACCAAAGGTCAGCGCTGGCAGGGTTTGACATGACTACTCTCCAAGGGGGGCCGGGCGATTTCCCGGCTCCCTGGGAGCGTGCTGCAGGCCTGGGTCCACAGGCAGCGTGAAAAGGTTCTAGGAGAGGCTGCCCGGCGCAGCCCCAACGCCTATCTCACCCCACCTTGGCCTGAGGCACCTGCACCACCACCTTCGCCAAACTATCCCCCACCTGCTCTTCCACCTTCGACACGATATACGCCCCAATCGGAATCGCCGAAGTGGCCGCCGGCGATGGCGCGTTGCACACGTTCACGCTGCGGGCGGTGTTGACGAACAGGAAGTCGTCGATGAGCTTGCCTTCATTGGACACTGCCTGGGCCCGCACGCCAGCAGGGTAGAGCTTGAGGTCTTCCTTGCGCAGGCTCGGGCAGTACTTCTGCACGGTCTTGAGATAACCGCCCTTGAACAGCGAGTTCTTCATCTCGGTCAGGCCCGGGCGCAGGTTGTCCTTGAGCACCTTGCGAATGCCCTTGTGGCCGAGCATGCCGGCAAGGTCGGTCAGTGAAACGTCGGACTTGCGGTAACCCTCGCGCTTCATCGCCAGCACCGCGTTCGGCCCCACGGTGACCGTGCCGTCGATCATCCGCGTCAGGTGCACGCCGAGGAACGGCATCGACGGGTCCGGAATCGGGTAGATCAGGTGGTTGACGATCTGGTTGTGCTGCGGCGGCAGCAGGTAGTACTCGCCACGGAAAGGGCAGATGGTGAAGCCCGGCTCGACGCCCAGCATGCGCACCACACGGTCGGCCATCAGCCCGGAACAGGACACCAGGTAGCGAGTGATGTAGGTGTCGCCTGCGGTCTGCACCACGATCGAATCCGCCCGCTCGGTCAGCGCCGTGACCTCGCTGCCGAAGACGATGGTGCCGCCTTTCTTCTGGAACTCCTTGGCCATCTGCGCGGTGATCTCGGCGTAGCTGACGATGCCGCTGGAGGGCACGAAGATGCCGCCTAGGCCGACGATGTTCGGCTCGCGCTCGCGCAGCTCGCCAGCGCTCAGCCAGTGGCGCTCCAGGCCATTGGCCGCGGTGCGTTCCCACAGGGCGCGCATGCGCTCCATTTCCAGTTCGTTGGTGGCCACCAGCAGCTTGCCGCACTCGTCGTAGCGAATGCCGTGCTCATCGCAGAAGCGCTTGGTGGCAATGTTGCCCTGCAGGCAGAACTTGGCCTTGAGGCTGCCGGGGGTGTAGTACACGCCGGCATGGATCACGCCGCTGTTGTGGCCGGTCTGGTGCTGGGCCGGGCCGCTTTCCTTCTCCAGCACGAGCATGCGTGCCCCTGGATAGCGGTCAGCCAGCTGCATGGCAGTGGACATGCCGACAATGCCGCCACCGATGATCACGAAATCGTACATGAGTCTGTTCCTTCGACACGCCAGCGACCGGGGATCCGGCCGCTGGCGTGTCGCGTATCAGTTGGAGGTCTGGCCGCGGTGGTGCTGCATTTTCGGGAAGCTGAAGTAGCCCCGCTGGCGCATCAGCTCGCGGCGCAGGCCCGGGTGAGCGGTGAAACGATCGCGACCGTGCAGCCAGAACAGATTGTTGATCAGCAGGAACGAACCCACCGGCACCGGTATCGAGACCTTGCTCGCGCTGCCTTCCAGCGACTCGCCCAGCTGGAACAGCCAGGTGCCTTCCTCGAAGTTCTCGGGCTGCACGAACTGATCAATGTAGCGCATGGTCGGGCGGCCGGCGGCGTCGGTGTCGAACACTGCGTGGAACACATCCTCGCGGGTGTTCTTGCTGGGCGGCGCGGTCCAGCGCATCACGCGGCGGGCCAGCGGGTGCTTGTAGAAGGTATCCAGGTCGGCCCAGTCGTCCAGGTGCTGCAACAGCGAGTTGCCGCCTTCCATGTTTTGCTCGTCGATCTTCATCATCAGCACGTAGTCGGTGATCTGGTTGACGAAGGTGCCGTCGTTGTGAAGCTCCATGACCCGGTGCGGCTGGCGCAGGTAGCTGTCGGAATTGTCGACGTTCTCGACCACGAAGCGTGCGTAGAACTGGCCGCTCATGGCGTCGAAGTTCGAGCGGCCCAACAGGTGAGCAACGGCGGTCGACAGCTTGACCATGTCTTCGGCCTGGCTCACATCGTCCAGCCCTTCCGGGATCACCAGCAGGCCGCCGGTGCTGCGGTCGAGCAGGGTGTTGATGATGACCGGGCGCAGGGTGCCCTGGCAGATGTCATCGAGGATCTTGCCGACCTGGAAGCGCAGGAACGACTTGTACTCCAGTGCCTGTACCGGCCATTGCGCCACTGCCGCGACGAAGGCATCGACTGTGGCTTTCGGCAAGCGCAGCTCCAGCAGGCGGTCGGACTGTTCGCTGGCCTGCAGGGTGAAGCCTTGCAGGGCTACGGGCTGGGGAACGGCGGGGGCGTCGATCTGGGTGAAAGCGTTCATGGCGTCTCCTGGGCGGGCCAGTCGGGAATGTCGGTGATGTGCGGCTGTGAGGGAAAATTATCGTCACTTTAACAAAATGTCTACATTTTTAATTTATGTAGTTAAAACGCATTGAGGTAGACGCAAAGCGGAGGTGGCGCCATTTCCGGTATGATCGGCGCTATCTAGCAATGGAACCCCTCTATGGATGACCTTTCTCTGGCTGAACCCGCCTCGGATGCCGCCTACGCGCGCCTGAAGGCCGACATTCTCCAAGGCGCCTATCGGCCGGGTGAAAAGCTGTTGATGAGCAGCCTCAAAGAGCGCTACGCGCTGGGTGTTGGCCCGATGCGCGAGGTGCTGGCGCGGCTGGTCGCCGAGCGTCTGGTGAGTTCGGTCAACCAGAAGGGGTATCGCGTGGCGAGCATGTCGCTGGAAGAAATGCGCGACGTGTACGAGGCCCGGGCGCATCTCGAAGCGATGATCGTCGGCTTGGCTGTCGAGCGCGGCGACGAGGCCTGGGAGGCCTCGATCATCGCCCGCTCGCATGTGTTGTCGAAGGTGGTGGAGCTGCACAGCCCCCAGGAAATGGTCGAGATCTGGGATGCCCGGCACAAGGCGTTCCACAGCGCCATCGCCAGTGGATGCGGGTCCAAGAGCTTGCTGCAGGCCCGGGCGTTCCTTCAGGACCAGGCCGAACGCTATCGCCAGATCTGGCTCAAGCGCACGGTGCTATCGGAAGATGCGCTGCGCCTCAAGCGCGCCGAGCACGCGGCGCTGGTCGAGGCGATCATCGGGCGCGACGCCGACAAGGCCAGCAAGATGATGCTCGATCACCTGCTGACGCCGGTGCCGATCATCACCCAGATCATCGAGAGCGAACAGGGCCTTTTGTAGAGGCTTGTAGCGCCCCCCGCCCAACCTCTCAGGGCGCGGTCTGGTCGGTCACTTGGCGAACAGCTGGCTCATATCCTTGAACGCCTTGAACTCCAGGGCATTGCCGCACGGGTCGAAGAGGAACATGGTGGCCTGCTCGCCGACCTGGCCCTTGAAGCGCACGTAGGGCTCGATGACGAACTTGGTTTCGTGCGCCTTTAGGCGCTCGGCCAGGGCTTCCCACTCGTCCCAGTCGAGAATGATGCCGAAATGCGGCACCGGTACGTCGTGACCGTCGACGGCGTTGGTGTGGGCCGACTCCTGGCTGGCGGTCTTGGGGTGCTCGTGGATGACCAGTTGGTGGCCATAGAAATCGAAGTCGACCCAATGGGTGCTGGAGCGGCCTTCGGCCAGGCCGAACAGATCGCCATAGAAAGCACGAGCGGTCGGGAGGTCGTATACAGGGATTGCCAGGTGGAAAGGGGAGAGGCTCATCAGGGGCTCCAGTCTTGTCCGTTTTGATGGGGGCTTGGGGCCGCTTGCATTCGGCCAGCTGCCTTACGCCTTAGAGCCATCTAAGGGATAGCCGATCAACCAGAAAAAACAACATTTTTTGAGGGGCTGCACCGCTCATACACCAGCCGCTGGAGGTCCTGGCGGGGCTGCTCGAAGCCCCAGGGAGGCCCAGGCATCAGGGACGCCCAGGGATTTGCAGGCGGGCGAGCACCGGCAGGTGATCGGAGATCTGCAGGGTGTCCTGCTGCAGTACCTGGGCATCCTGGCGTAGCAGCCTAGGGCTGTGCACCAGGTAGTCCAGCGTGCGGTCCGGCCCGTTGGCCGCCGGGTCGTTGGGGAAGTGGGTCAGCCAGGCATCGCGCTCGGCGCCACTGGCTTCGGCGTTGCTGGGTATCAGCGGGTACTTGTCCCACAGCAGGTGCAGGTCGCTGTCGGCTGAGTAGGTGCCGCGCAGGGCCGGCGGCAGGCGCCGGTACTGACCCAGGGGCAGCAGGTTGAAGTCGCCGCCGATCACCCAGGGCGTGCCCTGGCCTTCCAGGCGATCGAGCACCTTGGCCACATGGGCGACCTGGCGGCGTTGCACGTCGCTGCCGGGTTGGTAGGGCGAGAGGCGGGTGTTGAGCACTGCCAGGCGGCCACCGCCGGCGATGGGCAGGTAGCTGACCAGAAGCCCTGGCTGCGGTCGCAACAGACGCTGCAGGACCGTGTCGGCATCGTTGGGCAGTGCCAGGCGTTCGGCCTTGCCGATCGGGTAGCGGCTGAGGGTGGCCAGGGTGCGGCCGACGCTGCCGAGGATGTGCCGGTCGGGTACCAGCCCGGCCTGCCAGTCGTAGGCCTGGGCAGCACAGGGGTAGAGGTCGGCCAGGCGTTCGCGCAGCAGCGCCAGCTGGTCCTGGTAGTCGGTGGCCTTGGTGTTCTTGTCCAACTGCTGCAGCAGTACCACGTCCGGCTTTTGCGTGCGGATGACACGGGCCACTTCATCGAGGTTGAACGCCAGGTCTTCGGCGCTGGGGCGGGTGTCGTCACCACGGCCCTGGTCGTACCAGAACACATAGCGCTTGCCGGCCAGGTACTGCACGTTCCAGGTCATGACCTTCAGGGTCTGCCCCGGTTGCAGTGCTGCCGGGTTGCCCTGGCAGGCCACCGGCACTGCCTCGCGCTGCGCGGGCTGCCAGCTCAGGTGGTGGGCGAGCAACCACAGCAGGGCCAGCAGCAGGATAATCAGGAGCAGGACGTTGCGCAGTAGTCGGGTCATCGGCTCGGCTTGTCGGTGCGGGTGGTGCCAGCATAACCGAGCCGTTCGTCGGCAGGCCAGTTCAAGCGCCTGCTTCGTTCTCCAGCAGCATGAACAGGCGGTACAGCACCACGGTGATGAACAGGCTGAGGAAGCCGTTCAGGCTGTTGAGCAGCAGTTCGATACCGGGAGCAGGCTCGGGGAACAGCGTCATCAGCAGGGCATCGATCAGCCACAGCGGCGCCAGCACTGCCAGCAGGCAGACCAGGATGCGCAGGAAGTGGCCGGTGGTCATACGTGCGCTTTCGCGCATCGCCTGTACCACCGGCAAGCCGCGCAGCACGACCAGATATTCGGCGAACACCAGGTTGATCATGATCCAGATGCCCGGAATGATCAGCAGGGCAAGGCCAGCGAGGATCAACAGGAAGCTGATCACCAGCAGCAGTACCAACGGCGCCCAGAGCTGGGCCGCGCGTGCCAGCAGGTCGCGCTTGGCGATGTCCTGGCCGTTGCTGCGGGTGTCGAGATAGAGGATCAGCGCGGCGTTGTACAGCGGGTACAACGCCAGGCCGACCAAGGTCGCGGCCGCCATCGCCGCGCGATCGCTCAGTTGGCCTTGCAGCAGTTGCGCGAGCAGGGACTCGAGCACGATCAGCGGCAGGCACAGGGTGATGATGGGGGTCAGGTGGCGGCTGAAGAAATTGAAGGAGTCGCGCAGAATGCTAAGCGGGTTCATGGGTAGACATCGCATGACAGTCAAAACAGGGGCCTAACTTTAGCCCAGGGCGGTCATTTGCTGAAAAAACTTTCACCCTTCGGTTGATTGAATCCGGTGCCCAAGCGCCCCATCTTGACACTGTCCGATGTCCTGCTCCCCATGAGGTAGCCCCATGAACACTGAAGAACAAACCCTGATCGACGGCCTGTTCGGCCGCATCAAGCAAGCCGAGGATCCGAGCCAGCCGCGTGACGCCCAGGCCCAGGCGCGCATCGAAGAACACCTGCGTCAGCAACCGGCCGCGCCGTACTACATGGCCCAGGCGATTCTGGTGCAGGAAGCTGCGCTCAAGCGCTTGGACGAACAGAACAAGCAGCTCCAGGGCGAACTGGAGCAGGCCCGTGCCCAGGCCGAGGCCAGCCGGGGGCAGGCCAGCAGTGGTGGGGGTGGTTTCCTCTCCGGTCTGTTCGGTTCGGGCTCGCGCAGCCCGGCACCTGCGCCCCAGCCGCAATCCCAGTTCCAGGCCCCGCCGCCGCGTCCCCAGGCTACTGGCGGCGGCTGGCGCGAACCCTCGGCCCCAGGCTACACCGCCCCCCAGGCACAACAGCCGGGCTTCGCCGCCGCGCCAGCCCGCGGCGGTGCCAGCAGCTTCCTCGGCGGTGCCATGCAGACTGCGGCTGGCGTGGCCGGTGGTGTGTTGCTGGCGCAGGGGATCAGCAGCTTGTTCAACCACCACTCGCAGCCCGAGGAAGTGGTCGAGGTGATCAAGGAAGAACCCGCGCCGGCCAGCGATAGCGGTGGCTGGCAGGACCAGAGCGGCCAGCAGCAGGTCGCCGACAATGGTGGCTGGGGCAACCAGGGTGGCTATGCCGACAGCGGCTACGACGCTGGCTATGATGGCGACGATGGCGGCTTCTTCTCCGACGACGACTCCTACGTCTGATAGCTCTGGCATACTGCGGTCATTTTCAGGGGTGCGACGCGCCCCTTCTGCCGAGGTTGGGTCGTGAAGAAGATCGCGTTGTTCGCCGATGTGCAGAACCTCTATTACACCGTGCGCCAGGCGCACGGTTGCCATTTCGACTACACCGCACTGTGGGCCGACGTCAGCCGTGAAGGGCAGATCGTCGAGGCCTTCGCCTATGCCATCGACCGCGGTGACAGCAAGCAACAGCAGTTCCAGCAGATATTGCGCAACCTGGGCTTCGAGGTGCGGCTCAAGCCGTTCATCCAGCGTAGCGATGGCTCGGCCAAGGGCGATTGGGACGTTGGAATCACGCTGGATGTGATCGATGCGGCCAGCCGTGTCGATCAGGTGGTGCTGGCCTCCGGCGATGGTGATTTCGACCTGTTGCTCGAGCGGGTGATTCAGCGTCACGGCACCGAGGCAGTGGTGTATGGCGTGCCGGGGCTGACGGCGTTGTCGTTGATACGTGCGGCCAGCCGTTATGTGCCGATCGAGGGGCGATTGTTGTTGCGGCATTGAGCTCTCTTGTGCCAATGATGACCCCACACTCCGGCAAAGTGTTTCGGTGTTTTTGCCCAGTTTTGTAACTTATTCCCAGGCAACCTCCGCACTAAACTGGGGCACCTGTAAACGGACTTAGAGTGCCCTTGCCATGCCTGCCTCCCGCCGCTTCCCGCTGTTGCTCATCGGTGCCTTTCTGGCCCTGTATCTGGTCTGGGGCTCCACCTACCTGTTCATCCGCATCGGCGTGGAGTCCTGGCCGCCGATGCTCATGGCGGGTGTGCGCTTCATGATTGCCGGCGGTCTGCTGTATGGCTTTCTGCGCTGGCGCGGGGTGCCGGCGCCGACCTGGCGGCAATGGCGGGCAGCGGGGGCGATCGGCTTTCTGCTGCTGAGCTGCGGCAACGGTGGCGTGACGGTGGCCGAACACGCCGGGGTCGCCTCGGGTGTGGCGGCCCTGGCCATCGCCACCGTACCGCTGTTCACTTTGCTGTTCGGTCTGTTGTTCGGCCACCGCAACTCGCCCTTGGAATGGGCAGGTATCGCCTTGGGCCTGGTCGGCATCGGCCTGCTCAACCTGGGCTCGAACCTGCAGG
This sequence comes from Pseudomonas putida, assembly GCF_004357765.1. Taxonomy (GTDB): domain Bacteria; phylum Pseudomonadota; class Gammaproteobacteria; order Pseudomonadales; family Pseudomonadaceae; genus Aquipseudomonas; species Aquipseudomonas putida_U. The sequence continues at coordinate 175,296 of NZ_SMTE01000011.1, forward strand.
CCAGCCCTATCGGCGCGGCACTGATCCTGTTCGCCGCCGCGTCCTGGGCCTTTGGTTCGGTGTGGAGCAAATCTTTGCCGCTGCCCGCCGGCCCCATGGCCAGCGCCGCGGAAATGCTTGTCGGGGGCGCGGTGCTGCTGCTGGGCAGTGCCGTTTCGGGCGAGCGCATGACTCAGATGCCCAGTGCCGCTGGCTGGGGCGCGCTGGCCTATCTGGTGCTGTTCGGCTCGATCCTGGCGTTCAGCGCCTACATGTACCTGCTCAAGCACGTACGCCCGGCAGCTGCCACCAGCTATGCCTACGTCAACCCGGCGGTCGCGGTCCTGCTGGGGATCATTTTTGCCGGTGAGCAGATCGGCGCCGAGGAATGCCTGGCCATGGCCGTGATCATCAGCGCGGTGGTGTTGATCGGTCTGCCGCAATGGCGCCGGCCGCCGCAGCCGTTGGAAGGGGAAATCTGCAAGTAGGGCAGGGCATTGCGGTAAACTTGCGGGCTTCGCTGAACCCCCTGACGGTACCGACATGAATTTCGCCAAACTCGGCCTGATCGAACCCCTGCTGCAGACCTTGCAGCAGTTGGGCTACACCACCCCGACCCCGGTCCAGGCCCAGGCTATCCCCGCCGTGCTGGCCGGCCGCGACCTGATGGCCGCGGCCCAGACCGGCACCGGCAAAACCGCCGGCTTTGCCCTGCCGGTGTTGCAACGTCTGGCGCTGGAGGGCGAGAAGGTCGCCAGCAACTCGATCCGCGCCCTGGTGTTGGTGCCGACTCGGGAATTGGCCGAGCAAGTCCATGCCAACGTCCGCGAGTACGCCGAGAACCTGCCGCTGAGCACTTACGCGGTATACGGTGGTGTCAGCATCAACCCACAGATGATGCGCTTGCGTCGCGGTGTCGATTTGCTGGTGGCAACCCCAGGCCGGCTGCTCGACCTGTTCCGGCAGAACGCCATCAAGTTCAACCAGGTCCAGATGCTGGTTCTCGATGAAGCCGACCGCATGCTCGACCTGGGCTTTGCCGAGGAATTGCAGGCGGTGTACGCGGCCTTGCCGCGCAAGCGCCAGACCTTGTTGTTCTCGGCCACCTTCTCGGAGCAGATCCGCATGCTTGCCGGGCTTGCCCTGAATGACCCGCTGAGCGTCGAAGTCAGCCCGCGCAATGCCGCAGCCACGACGGTCAAGCAATGGTTGGTACCGGTGGACAAGAAGCGCAAGGCCGACCTGTTCTGTCACTTGCTGCGCAAGCAGCGTTGGCAACAGGTGCTGGTATTCGCCAAGACCCGCAACGGCGTCGACCAACTGGTCGAGCGCCTGCTGGGCGAGGGCGTGAATGCCGACGGTATCCATGGTGACCGTCCCCAGGCCACGCGCCAGCGCGCCCTGGACAGCTTCAAGGCGCGTGAGGTGCAGGTACTGGTAGCGACCGATGTAGCGGCCCGTGGTCTGGACATCGACGATCTGCCGCTGGTGGTCAACCTCGACCTGCCCATCGTCGCCGAGGACTACGTGCACCGCATTGGCCGTACAGGCCGGGCGGGCAACAAGGGTGAGGCGATTTCGCTGGTGTGTGCCGATGAAGTGCAACTGCTGGCAGCGATCGAGATCCTGATTCGTCAGACCCTGCCGCGCCATGAAGAGCCGGACTTCATCCCCGACCATCGGGTGCCGATGACCGACGCCAGTGGTCAGGTGATCAAGAAGCCGAAAAAGCCCAAGAAGCCAAAGGAAAACAGCGCCAAGCGCGGTCTGGGGCGCTGGATGGACAGTGAAGAAAACGCTGCCCCAGCGCCGATCAAGGCGGTGCGCAAGGTGCCGAGCTTCAACAGCGGGCCGCGCAAGCGCAAGCCATAAGCGCTTGGCTCTGTGGGAGCGGGCTTGCCCGCGAAGAAGCCTCCGCGATGCATGGCACCGGCTACGCCGGTGTTCGCGGGCAAGCCCGCTCCCACAATTTTGAGCAAGGCTGTTGATCCAACTGGATCGCGTCAGCTTGTGGATCCCAACCACTCTGCCGCCGCTCGCCCTGCCCGCAATCCACTGGCAAAGCATGCGGTCAACAGATAGCCACCGGTCGGCGCTTCCCAGTCGAGCATCTCGCCAGCACAGAACACGCCCGGCAGCGCCTTCACCATCAACCCCGCATCCAGCCCCTCGAAGCGCACTCCGCCGGCACTGCTGATCGCTTCGTCCAGGGGACGCGTGCGCACCAAAGTGATCGGCAGCGCCTTGATCGCCCGTGCCAGCGCCTGCGGGTCGGCGAAGGTCGGTGCATCGGTGAGCTCGCGCAGCAACCCCGCTTTGACCCCGTCGATCCCCAACTGGCCTTGCAGATGCTTGGCCATCGAGCGTGATCCACGTGGCTTGGCCAGCGCCTTGGCGATGTTGTCCACAGGCTTGTCCGGCAACAGATCGAGCAGCAGCGTGGCATGCCCATCGCGGGCGATGGCATCGCGCAGCGGCGCCGACCAGGCGTACACCAGGCTGCCTTCGACGCCTTGGGCGGTGAGGATGAACTCTCCTTTACGCGCAGGCATACCGGGCATGCCCAAGGCGATGTTCTTCAGCGGCGCCCCGGCGAACTTGTCGCGCAGCACAGTGCTCCAGCCCTGGACTTCGAAGCCACAGTTGCTGGGCCGCAATGGCGAGATATCCACAGCGCGTTCGGTCAGGAGCGGCTGCCAGGCGCCATCGGAGCCCAATCGCGTCCAACTGCCGCCGCCCAAAGCAAGGACTACGGCGTCGGCCCGCACCTGCAGTTCGCCTTGTGGATAACTGATCCGCAAGCTGCCGTCGGCATTCCATCCGAGCCAGCGGTGGCGGGTGTGGATAACCACGCCGCTGTCGCGCAGGCGCTTGAGCCAGGCGCGTAGCAGCGGCGCCGCCTTCATGTCGGTGGGAAACACCCGGCCCGAAGTGCCGACGAAAGTGTCGATGCCGAGACCATGAATCCACTGGCGCAGGGCATCGGCATCGAAGTCGCGCAACAGAGCGTCGATCTCATCCTGACGCCCGGCGTAGCGCGCCTTGAATTGTGGATAACCTTCCGAATGGGTGATGTTCATGCCGCCTACACCGGCCAGCAGGAACTTGCGCCCTACCGATGGCATGGCGTCGAACACCTGTACCGCCAGGCCCGCCTGGGCCAATGCTTCGGCGGCCATGAGGCCGGCCGGGCCACCACCGATGACGACGGCCAGGGGAGGGGATGCGCGGTGAATTTCGGACATGGGGGCGACAGGCTGTGGAAAAGACCGCACATTCTAGCCTAGCGCAGCCGTCGGAAGCACTGGTCAAAAAACGAACACTTCCCCGCAGGCCAGGCTGGACGAGGGCTGCAGGAGCTTTCACAGAGGTTATCCACAAGCGGTTCCACAGTCATTGTTAACAACCCACGACCCGTGCCGCGCTGTGGTGGAGGATGCCGTGACGCCGGGCCAATGCCTGGCGATCCTTGCTATAGCCTCCACCGATCACGCCGACCACGGGGATATCCCGGCCCAGGCAATGGCGCAGCACCTGTTCGTCACGTGCGGCCAGACCTTCGTCGGTCAGTTGCAGGTAGCCCAGGGCATCGTCCTTGTGCACGTCGACACCGGCGTCGTACAGCACCAGGTCCGGGCGGTACAACGGCAGCAGGTAATTCAAGGCATCGTCCACCACCTTCAGGTAGGCGGCATCGTCCATGCACCGTGGCAGCGGTATGTCCCAGTCACTGTCGGCCTTGCGTGCCGGGAAGTTTTGCTCGCAGTGCAGCGACACGGTGATCGCCTCCGGCGTGTCGTGGAGAATGCGCGCGGTGCCGTCGCCCTGGTGCACGTCGCAGTCGAAGATCAGTACCCGGTGCACCCGTCCGGCTTCGAGCAGGTAGCGGCTGATCACCGCCAGGTCGTTGAAGATGCAAAAGCCGGCCGGATGGTCGTAGTGGGCGTGATGAGTGCCGCCAGCCAGATGGCAGGCGACGCCATGCTGCAGGGCCATCTCTGCGGTCAGCAGCGAGCCACCTACCGCGCGCACGGTGCGCCGGGCCAGCGCCTCACTCCAGGGCAGGCCGAGGCGGCGCTGGTCCTCGCGGGACAGCTCGCCGTTCATGTAGCGCTCGATGTAGTCGCGGTCATGGGCCAGGGCGAGGATGTCGTTGGGACAGATTTCCGGACGCAGCAAGTCCTGGTCGCTGACCAGCCCGCTGTCGACCAGGTGGTCGCGCAGCAGGCGGAACTTGTCCATGGGGAAGCGGTGCTCGGCGGGGAACTCCGGGCTGTAGTCGTCGTGGTAGATCAGCGGCAACGGCATGGGGTGTTCGCAACGTGGGGCCAGCGCTGATCTTGCCATGGTCGCGGTATAGCCTGCCAACTGCATGATGGCAGGCATCGGTTCGCTGGTGCGGGCAGCCTAGCGACCGACGCTGGCCAGTACCCGCCGCCAGTCGGGCTCGTTGAGGCGGCCGAGAATCCGCGTCTTGCCGGTGGCATCGACGGAGACGAACAAGGCGCTGGCATAGCCGCTTTCACGCTCGCCCCCGGCCACGCCCTGGGAGCGCTGGAAGTGATCGATGCAGCCGTTGTGGGTCACCAGCACCAGATTATGCCCGGCCCGTTTGTGCGCCAGGGCTTCGCTGGCGAACTGGCGGTCGCAGTTTTCCAGCCAGTCTTCGCTCGCCACGTGCTGGCCGAGGATGAAGTGCGCGGTTTGCCGGGTACGCAGTTTCGGGCTGCTGATCAGGTCGGCGCCGGACAGCCCGAGTTGCTGCAAGCCTTGACCGACCCGCGATGCCGCTTGGCTGCCGGCCACGGTGATGCCGGTGGCGTCGTCCAGGCAGGGGCCCGGTGCGCTGTCGCAGCGCTCGGCATGGCGGATCATCACGATCACCGCGCCCTCGGCCCAGTCCTGCAACAGGCCGCTGTCACTCAATTGCTGTTCGTTGCCAAGGTCCACGATGTGCGTCCTCGTCGCCAGCCAGGTGGTCAACGCCGCCACGACCATGCACAGGCCGAGGACGGCACCGAGGGCCTTGCGTGACAGCCGTCGCTTGCGCCGCAGGCGGATGGCCGAATGACCCAGGGTGGTGCTTGGTAGCATGCAGGACTCCAATGGCAGGCAATGATTGGCTGGCATTGTGAGAAGGCTGCTGTCGGAGCCCGGTGAAGGCCCTGTGAAAATTGCATTGCATTGGCAGGGTTGGGTGAAAGTGCGGCGTGCGCCTACGCTGTAGACTGAGCCACCGTAAAATCGGAGCACGCCCGATGAGCCCCATCCTCGAACTGCACAGTGCCCGCCTGTTGCTGCGCCAATGGCAGGATGACGACCTGCGGGAGTTCGCGGCAATGTGCGCCGATCCGCAGGTGATGCGGTATTTTCCAGCGCCTCTGACGCGCCTGGAAGCGGCGGCGCTGATCGGTCGCATCCGCGGTCATTTCAGCGAGTACGGTTTCGGTCTTTGGGCCTTGGAGCGGACCGACAGCGGCGCCTTCATCGGCATGACCGGGCTGCTCAACGTCAACTTCGACGCGCCGTTCGCGCCGGCGGTGGAAATCAGCTGGCGTCTGGCCCGGCGTCACTGGGGCCTTGGCTTCGCCAGCGAGGCGGCCTGGACCTGCCTGCGTTGTGCTTTCGCCCAATTGCGCCTGGACCAAGTGGTGTCGTTCACTACCCAGAGCAACCTGCCCTCGCAGAAAGTCATGCAGGCCATTGGCATGGTCCAGGACCCCGATGGCAGCTTCGAGCACCCGCGCCTGCCCACGGGCCATCCGCTGCGCCCCCATGTGCTCTATCGAATGGACCGCCCGCACTGGGAACAGACCCTGCGCACTGAATGAGCCACCATGCGTGGCGCCAATGACAAATTCTGTATCATTCGTTTCTGTGAGCGCAGTAGAGCTGTGATGCCTAGCGAGGAGAACTTCCAATGAGTCATGTGCTGGACGACCTGGTCGACCTGTTGAGCCTGGAGTCGATCGAGGAAAACCTGTTCCGTGGGCGCAGCCAGGACTTGGGCTTCCGCCAACTGTACGGTGGTCAGGTACTGGGCCAGTCGCTGTCGGCGGCCAGTCAGACAGTCGAGGATGCGCGCCATGTGCATTCGCTGCACGGCTATTTCCTGCGCCCTGGCGATGCCACCTTGCCGGTGGTGTACTCGGTCGACCGCGTGCGTGATGGCGGCAGCTTCAGCACCCGCCGGGTGACCGCGATCCAGAAGGGCCAGACCATTTTCACCCTCAGCGCGTCGTTCCAGTACGACGAAGAGGGCTTCGAGCACCAGGCGCAAATGCCCGACGTGGTCGGCCCGGAAAACTTACCGACCGAGGTCGAGCTGGCCCAACCCATGGCCCACCTGCTGCCCGAGCGGATCCGCGACAAAGTGCTGTGCGCCAAGCCGATCGAGATCCGCCCGGTGACCGAGCGCGACCCTTACAACCCCAAGCCTGGCGACCCGGTGAAGTACGCCTGGTTCCGCGCCGACGGCGTGCTTCCGGATGTACCGGCGCTGCACAAGTACCTGCTGGCCTACGCATCCGACTTCGGCTTGCTGACCACTTCGCTGCAACCCCACGGCAAGTCGGTTTGGCACCGCGACATGCAGATCGCCAGCCTCGACCATGCCCTGTGGTTCCACGGCGACCTGCGTGCCGACGACTGGCTGCTGTATGCCACCGACAGCCCTTGGGCCGGCAATGCCCGCGGTTTCTGCCGCGGCAGCATCTTCAACCGCGCCGGCAAACTGGTGGCCTCGTCGACCCAGGAAGGCCTGATCCGTCATCGCAAGGACTGGGCATGAGCCTCGGCCAGATCCGCAACTGGGTGTTCGACATGGACGGCACCCTGACCGTGGCGGTGCATGACTTCGCCGCCATTCGCGTGGCGTTGGGCATTCCGCCCGAAGACGACATCCTTACCCATCTGGCCGCCTTGCCTGCCGAGCAGGCGGCGGCCAAGCATGCCTGGCTGCTGGAACACGAGCGCGACCTGGCCGTGGCGTCCACCGCTGCCGAAGGTGCGGTGGCGCTGGTGCGTGAGTTGGCCGGGCGCGGTTGCCGGCTGGGCATCCTCACCCGTAATGCCCGGGAGCTGGCGCATGTCACCCTGGAGGCCATCGGTCTGGCGGATTGTTTTCCGGTCGAGCACATTCTCGGCCGTGACGAAGCCGCACCCAAGCCGAGCCCGGATGGTTTGCTGAAGATCGCCGATGCCTGGGGTGTGCCGCCCGGCGAGATGGTGATGGTGGGCGACTACCGCTTCGACCTCGATTGCGGGCGTGCGGCAGGGGCGCGCACGGTACTGGTCAACCTGCCGGACAATCCCTGGCCGCAGTTGGCGGATTGGCATGCGGCGGACTGTCGGGCGTTGCAGGGGATGCTGGGCTGACTTCACCGTGTCAGTGCTGGACCTTTCGCGCCGAACCGCCGCGAAAGGTCCGCCACTGACTATGCTGAACCCTTGTCTTCCCCGTGAATGGAACCCCCTGCCATGACCCACAAGGCCATCTACCTGCAACCCGGTGGCGGTTACGACAAGGTCGAAGTCGGCACCTGCGAGGCCCCCGCGCCGCAGGCCGGCGAGATCACCGTGCGCCTGCATGCCAGCTCCCTCAACTACCACGACTTCGCCGTGGTCAGCGGCATGTGGGGCCCGAGCGAGCGGCGCATTCCCATGGCCGATGGGGCCGGCGAGGTCGTTGCGGTCGGTGCCGGCGTGACCGAATTCAAGGTCGGCGACCACGTCGTCAGTACCTTCTTCCCCGACTGGCTCGACGGCCAGACTCAGCTCGAAGGCTTCGCCAGCGTGCCCGGTGACGGCATCGATGGCTATGCCCGCGAACAGGTCACTGCCCGCGCTACCTCCTTCACCCTGGCGCCCGAGGGCTTCAGCCATGCCGAGGCTGCCACTCTGACCACCGCCGGCCTCACTGCTTGGCGCGCGCTGATGAGCGACGATCACCTGAAACCGGGCGATACCGTGCTGGTGCAGGGCACCGGCGGGGTGTCGATCTTCGCCTTGCAGTTCGCCAAGCTGGCTGGCGCCACGGTGATCGCCACCTCGTCCAGCGATGCCAAGCTCGAGCGCCTCAAGGCCCTGGGCGCCGACCATCTGATCAACTACCGCAGTATCCCGACCTGGGGCGAGAAGGTGCGCGAGCTTACCGGCAATCGCGGCGTCGATCATGTGATCGAGGTCGGTGGGCCGGCAACCCTGGAGCAATCGATGATCGCTGCCCGGATCGGCGGGCATGTGTCGCTGATCGGCATCCTCACCGGCGTGGCCGGGGAGTTTCCGCTGGTGCAGGCGTTGGTCCGGCAGATCCGCCTGCAAGGGGTGTTGGTCGGCAGTCGCGCTCAGCAGCAGGCAATGGTGCGGGCCATCGATGCCAATGGCCTGCGACCTGTGGTGGACAAACACTTCGAGCTGGAACAGATCGTCGATGCGTTCCGCTACCAGGAGAGCAACCGGCATTTCGGCAAGATCTGCCTGACCTGGTAAGGCCGCCAGCGGTGTAATGGCGCCGCTAGTCGGGCAACAACCGATCGCGGCTGTTGGACAGGTGCAGACAAATAGCCGCCCGCGCCGCATCGGGGTCCTGGCGGCGAATGGCGTTGAGGATCGCCTCGTGCTCCAGGTTGGCCAGGTAGGCGTGCCGCGCCAGGTTGGCCCCGGCGCGCTCGGCCAGGGCCATGCGGTTGCGCGGGATCAGGCCATTGCCCAGTTGCGCCATCATTTCGCTGAAGTACAGGTTGCCGGTGGCTTCGGCGATCAATAGGTGAAAGCGCCGGTCCGCTTCGATGCAGCTGTCTCCGGCGGCTGCCAGATCCTGGTAGTCGTCCAGCGCCTGGCGCATGCGTGCCAGGTGCTGATCATCCCGGCGTACTGCGGCCAAAGCGGCGGCCTGGCCCTCCAGGCCAATGCGCAGTTCCAGCAGATCACGCACGCTCGCGGCATTCTCCGCACCCACCCGCAAAGTGCCCTGGCCCAGGCGCTCGATCACGAACGTGCCGATGCCGTGGCGCGGCTCGACCAGCCCTGATGCCTGCAACTTGGACAAGGCTTCGCGCACCACAGTGCGGCTGACGCCATGCTCGCGCACCAAGGTGTTTTCCGAGGGCAGTTTGTCGCCTGGCTTGAAGGTGCCGAGCAGAATCTGCTGGGTCAGGCTCGACACCAGATCATGAGCACGGCTGTGGCTACGTTTGACGTTCGAAGAGGACATGGAAGGATTCCGGGGATGTACATGCTTGTATGACAAGTTAAACGATAAAAATAGTTTCTGCTCGATTTTCCCCGCACGGCTCATGCGCATGTTGACACTTTAGCTACTAGATGGCCGCAAGTTTACTAGTTATATGCTTGTATTTTGCCATTTGAGTGGTATTTCCCATCTTGTCGTACAACCTTGCGGGGCATATGCTCCGTCCCACTGTCCTGCCCGACAAGCCAACCCGCACAAAAACAATTAGTGGGAGATTCACAAGTGAACGACACCCTCGCTGCGCCTGCGCGCAATGACGGCAATGCCCTGGCCAGCGCCGTGGCCAAGGTCAAGCGCCATGTCCTGCCGCTGTTCGTCATCATGTTCATCGTCAACTATCTCGACCGCGTCAACATCGGCTTCGTCCGCCCTCACCTGGAAAGCGACCTGGGCATCAGCGCTGCAGCCTACGGCTTTGGCGCAGGCCTGTTCTTCATTGGCTATGCACTGTTCGAGGTGCCGTCGAACATGCTCCTGCAACGCGTGGGCGCGCGCCTGTGGTTGACCCGCATCATGTTCACCTGGGGCCTGGTGGCCACGGCCATGGCCTTCGTCCAGAACGAAACTCAGTTCTATGTGCTGCGCTTTCTGCTGGGCGTGGCCGAGGCGGGCTTCTTCCCTGGCGTGATCTACTACTTCACCCGCTGGCTGCCAGCGGCCGAGCGCGGTAAGGCGATCGCCATCTTCCTCAGCGGATCGGCATTGGCGTCGCTGATCTCCGGTCCCTTGGCCGGTGCCCTGATGCAGATCCAGGGCCTGGGCCTTCACGGCTGGCAATGGATGTTGTTCATCGAAGGCATGGCTTCGGTGACGCTGTGCTTCTTCGTGTTCTTCTGGCTCGACTCCAAACCCCAGGATGCCAAGTGGCTGAGCCAGGCCGAGCAGGCTGCGCTGGTCGAGACCATCGACCGCGAGCAGCGTGAGCGCGAAGCGTCCGGCGTGGTCAGGCCTTCGGCCTGGAGCCTGCTCAAGGACCGCCAGATCGTGCTGTTCTGCCTGATCTACTTCTGCATTCAGCTGACCATTTATGCAGCGACCTTCTGGCTGCCGAGCATCATCAAGCGCATGGGCGAGCTGAGCGACCTGCAGGTCGGCTTCTTCAACTCCATTCCCTGGCTGATCTCGATCCTGGCCATGTACGCCTTCGCCGCCGGTTCCGCCCGCTGGAGGTTCCAGCAGGCATGGGTGGCAAGCGCCCTGGTGATCGCCGCGATCGGTATGTTCATGTCCACCACCGGCGGACCGGTGTTCGCCTTCATCGCCATCTGCTTTGCCGCCATCGGCTTCAAGTCGGCGTCCTCACTGTTCTGGCCGATTCCCCAGGGCTACCTGGATGCACGCATCGCCGCGGCGGTGATCGCGCTGATCAACTCGGTCGGCAACCTCGGCGGCTTCGTCGCCCCCACCACGTTCGGCCTGCTCGAACAACAGACCGGCTCGATCCAGGGTGGGCTCTATGGCCTGGCCGTGACCTCGGTACTGGCGGCCATCGCCGTGTTCTTCGTCCGTATCCGCCCCAAGGGCGCTCCCTCCCATGACCTCAAGGCTCCGTCGGCCTTGGGCCAGACCCACTGATGACTGCGAGACAACAACCATGAACATGCACACGACACCCGCGCTCCATACCCAAACGCCCGTGGTCACCGACTTGCGCGTGATTCCGGTGGCTGGCCACGACAGCATGCTGCTCAACCTCAGTGGCGCCCATGGCCCGTTCTTTACCCGTAACGTCGTAGTGCTGCGCGACAGCGCTGGCAACACCGGCCTGGGCGAAGTGCCGGGTGGCGAGAAGATCCGCCAGACCCTTGAAGACGCTCGCAGCCTGGTGGTCGGCCAGCCCATCGGCCATTACCAGCGTGTGCTCAACGCCATGCGCCAGACCTTTGCCAATCGCGATGCCGCAGGCCGTGGTCTGCAGACCTTCGACCTGCGCATCACCGTGCATGCGGTGACCGCCATCGAGTCGGCCTTGCTCGACTTGCTCGGCCAGCACCTGAATGTGCCCATGGCGGCGTTGCTCGGCGAAGGCCAGCAACGCGATGCGGTGAAGATGCTGGGCTACCTGTTCTACATCGGTGACCGCCAGCAGACCGACCTGGCCTACCGCAATGAAGCCGATGCCGACGACGACTGGTTCCGCCTGCGTCACGAAAAGGCGCTGACCCCCGAGGCGGTAGTGCGCCTGGCCGAAGCCGCCAAGCAGCGTTATGGCTTCAGCGACTTCAAGCTCAAGGGCGGTGTACTGCGCGGCGAAGAAGAGATGGAAGCGGTGACCGCGCTGGCCGAACGCTTCCCCGAAGCGCGCATCACCCTCGACCCCAACGGTGCCTGGTCGCTCAAGGAGGCTATCGCCCTGTGCCGCGACAAGCACGATGTGCTGGCCTATGCCGAGGACCCGTGCGGCGCCGAGAACGGTTACTCGGGCCGTGAGGTGATGGCCGAGTTCCGCCGCGCCACCGGCCTGCCGACGGCCACCAACATGATCGCCACCGACTGGCGCCAGATGGGCCACGCCATCCAGTTGCAGTCGGTGGATATTCCGCTGGCCGATCCGCACTTCTGGACCTTGCAAGGTTCGGTACGGGTGGCGCAGATGTGCAACGACTGGGGCCTGACCTGGGGTTCGCATTCGAACAACCATTTCGACATCTCCCTGGCCATGTTCACTCAGGTGGCAGCGGCTGCGCCGGGTGAGATCACGGCGATCGACACGCACTGGATCTGGCAGGACGGCCAGCGCCTGACCCGCGAGCCACTGCGAATCGTCGATGGCCATGTGCGCGTACCGGAGCGCCCGGGATTGGGTGTGGAGATCGATGAAGACCAGTTGGCCAAGGCCCATGAGTGCTACCGCAACATGGGGCTGGGGGCACGGGATGACAGCGTGGCGATGCAGTTCCTGATTCCGGGGTGGCAGTTCGATAACAAGCGGCCTTGCCTGGTGCGGTGAGCCATAGGGCCTCTTCGCGGGTAAGCCGGGGCGCCGAACCGCCGCTCCCACAGCCTGTGGGAGCGGGCTTGTCCCGCGAAGGGGCCAGCGCCATTTATCCGGCTTCGAAAAACCCCCGCGCCATCGCCACGAACGCGCCCAACACCGGGTTCGGGTTATCCCGGCAATACGCCAGAAAGATCTCCGCTTGCTGCTCCATTCCCAGCAACGGCCTGAACACCACCTGCTCCAGGCGCAACGCCTGCGCCGAGGCCGGCACCACCGCGCAACCCAAGCCGACATTGACCAACCCCAGCACCGAGTGAGTCTGCCCCAACCGATGCAGGTATCGCGGCTGCACCTCGTGCCGGGCGAACAGATTGGTGATGCGGTCATGCAGGTAGCGCCCTTCGCCGGCGCTGTACATGATGAACGGCTGCCCATCGAAGTCCTCCGGCCTGAGCCGCTCGCGGCTGCTCAACGGATGTCCTGCCGGCAGCGCCGCGACGAACGGCTCGCGGTGGATCGGCACGTACTCGACCCGCGCGCTGGGTAGTACCTGGCGTACCAGACCGATGTCGATCAGGCTGGCTTCGAGGTCATGCACCTGGGTGCTGGACACGCTTTCGCTGAGCATCAGCTCGATATCCGGCAGAGCCTTGCCGGCATGGACCAGCAGACGCGGAATCATGCTGTAGGCGCCCACCGCAGTGAAACCCAGGGTCAATCGACCGGCCTCGCCGTGGGCGATACGCCGGGCCGAGTGGCTGGCGGTCTCGGCGATGTGCAGGATGCGTCGGGCATCTTCCAGGAAGCTCTGGCCGGCGAGGGTCAGCCGCGCCTGGCGGTTGTTGCGCTCGAGCAGCAGCACTCCGAGCGAATGTTCCAGCAGTTGGATCTGCCGGCTCAGCGGCGGTTGCGTCATGTGCAGGCGGGTGGCCGCACGGCCGAAATGCAGTTCTTCGGCAACGGCGACGAAACAGCGCAGCTGGTGCAACTCCATGATTCAAATCCTGAATTATTCGATCCAGTATCTATATTAGACCTGTATCAAATGCCGGCCTAGCATCGACCTATGTCTTCGAACTGCCGGATACCCACGATGAACCACAACACCATCGACGTGCTGCTGACCCAGCCCGTGCCAGAGGCCATCGATGCCCAACTGGTCGCTGCCTATCAGGTGCACAGGCTGTATCAGCAGGCCAACCCGCAACAGCTGCTCGACCAACTCGGTCCGCGCATTCGCGGTGTGGTCACCGGTGGCGCCAAGGGGCTGTCCAACGCCCTGATGGACCAGTTGCCGGCCCTGGAAATCATCGCCATCAGCGGCATCGGTACCGACGCCGTGGACCTGCGCCATGCGGCCAGCCGCAACATTCATGTCACCACCACGCCGGGTGTGCTCACCGCCGACGTTGCCGACCTGGCCCTGGGCCTGATCATCAGCACCCTGCGCCGCCTGGGCGAAGGTGAGCGGTTGGTGCGCGATGGCTTGTGGGGCACGGTCAACCTGCCGTTGGCGCGTAAGGTCAGCGGCATCGACCTGGGCATCGTCGGCCTTGGCCAGGTGGGCAAGGCCATCGCCCGGCGCGCCGCCGCCTTCGACATGCGCATCGCCTATCACGGACGTCGCGAGCAGGCGGATTGCGGTTACCGCTACGCCGCCGACCTGGTCGAACTGGCGCGCTCGGTCGACGTGCTGGTGGTCGCCGCTTCCGCTGATGGTGGTCAGGTTCTGGTGACGGCCGATGTGCTCGAAGCGCTCGGGCCGCAGGGATACCTGATCAACGTCGCACGGGGCAAGCTGGTGGATGAACCGGCGCTGGTCGAGGCGCTGCGGGAAGGTCGTATCGCTGGTGCCGGGCTGGACGTGTTCGTCGACGAGCCCCATGTGCCTGCGGCATTGCTCGACCTCAACCAAGCCAGTCTGCAACCGCACCGGGGCAGCGCCACGCTGCAGACCCGGCTGGCAATGGGGCAGATGGTGCTCGACAACCTGGCTGCCTGTTTCCGGGGCGAAATACCGCCCAATTGCGCCTAGCTGCCAACACCGGCTTCTACAGGCCCGTACACACACCACACAGCCCAAAAGCCACACCTTCTCTTCACAAGAACAATCGCTTCCATCGAGAAGCAAGAGGGTCACATGAACAGCAAATCCGCCGTCGCCGCACCACAGGCACTGGCTGGGGTCGGTCGCCATCGCTTCCTGATCCTGGCGCTGATCTTCGTCATCACCGTCATCAACTACGCCGACCGGGCCACCCTGTCGATCACCGGAACCGAAGTGCTCAAGGATCTGGGCATGGACCCGGTCATGCTCGGCATGGTGTTTTCCGCGTTCGCTTGGGCCTATGCCCTCGGTCAAGTGCCGGGCGGCTGGCTGCTCGATCGCTTCGGTGCCCGTCGGGTCTACGGCGTCAGCCTGATCCTCTGGTCGCTGTTCACCCTGCTGCAGGGCACCGTGGGCTGGATGGGCCTGGCCGGCGCATCGGCGGCGGTGGCGTTGTTCTCCATGCGCTTTATGCTCGGACTGGTGGAGTCGCCGGCATTTCCGGCCAACTCGCGGGTGGTCAGCTGCTGGTTCCCCACTCGCGAACGCGGCACGGCATCGGCCTTGTTCAACTCGGCGCAGTACATGGCGGTGGTGGTGTTCGCCCCGTTGATGGCGTGGATGACCCACACCCTGAGCTGGGAGCAGGTATTCATCTGGATGGGTGTGCTGGGGTTGCTGCTGAGCCTGGTGTGGTTCCGCCTCTATCATGAACCCCACAGCGCCCCGCGACTCAGCCGCGAAGAGCTCGACTACATGCGTGAGGGTGGCGCACTGGTCGATCTGGAAAAAGAACGCAAGGCAGCCAAGAGCAAGCCGACCCGCGCCGAAGTGATGCAACTGTTCACCAGTCGCAACCTGTGGGCGGTGTACCTGGGCCAGTACTGCATCACCGCGCTGACCTATTTCTTCATCACCTGGTTCCCGATCTACCTGATCAAAGGCCGTGGCATGACTATCATGGAGGCCGGCTGGGTCGCTGCGCTGCCGGCGATCTGCGGCTTCACCGGCGGCATTCTCGGTGGGTTGCTGTCCGACTGGTTGATCGGTCGTGGCGTGCATCCGTCGAAAGCGCGCAAGACCCCGTTCGTGATGGGCATGGCACTGTCGACCAGCCTGGTGCTGGCCAACTATGTCGACGGCAACGCCGCCGTGATCGGCTTGATGACTTTGGCGTTCTTCGGCAAGGGCCTGGCGGCGGTAGGCTGGGCGGTGCTGTCGGACGTGGCGCCGAAGAAGATGGTCGGCCTGTGTGGTGGCGTGTTCAACGGCATCGGCAACATCGCCGGCATCGTCACCCCGCTGGTGATCGGTTACGTGGTGGCCTCCACCGGCTCATTCCACAACGCACTCTGGTTCGTGGCCGCCCATGGCGTGCTGGGAATCCTCGCTTACCTGTTGCTGGCCCGACGCTTCGAGCGTACCGGACAGGCGTAGGCAGACGCCTGAGCAACAGGGCCCCGGGAGACCGGGGCTTTTTTTTAATGCCTGCCGTACGTTGTTTGGCGCCTGTGAGATCGAGCGCCGCGCGGGCGGCGCTCGATTTCCGCACCACCTCCAGACGCCCCGATGACGCATCCAGACATGCCATTGGCGACATCTGGCGCGATTGGAAATGCGTTGTCGTGATCGCGCACCTGTGGGACGTTCTCGTGTAAATTCCCGGCGCCGTGCGGGGCTTAAATGGTCCCCGCATTTGCCGGTGCGTTGCTCTGTAAAGCGTGCAGAAGGTCAACAACAGAGCGTGAGCGACGTGTCATTTTTCCCTCATCTTCCAGGAGCAATTTTCGCCTACGCCTGCCCGTCTTTCCTTGTGTCAGCAAAAAGAGAACAAGATCAATGAACACCGTGGGATCTGATGGCAACCTTGCACAAGGTTTCAAGCCGCGTCATGTAACGATGCTGTCCATCGCGGGCATCATCGGAGCAGGACTTTTCGTGGGTTCCGGGCACGCCATCGCGGCAGCCGGGCCTGCAACCATAGTTTCTTATTTCGTGGCCGGAACCCTGGTGGTGCTGGTCATGCGCATGCTCGGCGAAATGGCCGTGGCGCACCCCGACACCGGTTCGTTCTCCACCTATGCCGACCAGGCCATCGGCCGTTGGGCCGGTTACACCATCGGCTGGTTGTACTGGTGGTTCTGGGTGTTGGTCATCCCGATCGAAGCACTGGCCGCCGGACACGTGCTCAACGCCTGGTTCCCTGACATCCCAAGCTGGATCTTCGCTCTGGCTTCGGTGGTGCTGCTGGCCGGTACCAACCTGTTCAGCGTGGCCAAGTACGGCGAGTTCGAGTTCTGGTTCGCCATTCTGAAGGTCACGGCCATTCTGGGCTTCATCGGTCTGGGCTTCGCCGCGCTGATGGGCTGGTTGCCCAATCGCGAGGTCAGCGGCCTCAGCAGCCTGATGGCCGAGCACGGCGGCTTCGCGCCCAAGGGCTGGTCGGCGGTGATCGGCGCCTTCATTACCGTGATGTTCAGCTTCATCGGTACCGAGGCGGTGACCATCGCGGCATCCGAGTCCAGCGACCCGTCGCGCAACATCGCCAAGGCCACGCGCTCGGTGATCTGGCGGATCAGCACCTTCTACATCCTGTCGATCTTCGTGATCATCTCGGTGGTGCCGTGGAACGATCCGCAACTGGCGGTGGTGGGCTCTTACCAGCGAGCGCTGGAGATCATGAACATCCCCAATGCCGCCTTCATGGTCGATCTGGTGGTGCTGGTGGCGGTGACCAGTTGCATGAACTCGTCGATCTACATCGCTTCGCGGATGATGTACTCGCTGGCCAAGCGTGGCGACGCGCCGGCCATGCTCAACAAGACTTCCAAGGTTGGCGTGCCGCGCGCGGCCGTCTTCGGCAGTACCTTGATCGGCGCCGCCATCGCCGTGCTGAACTACTTCGCGCCGAAGGGGGTGTTCGAATTCCTCCTGGCCAGCTCAGGCGCCATCGCGCTGCTGGTGTACCTGGTCATCGCCATCTCGCAGCTGCGCATGCGCCGCCGCCTGGAGCGCGAAAACACCGAACTGAAGTTCCGCATGTGGCTGTTCCCGTACCTGACCTGGGCGGTGATCCTGTTCATCGGTGGGGCGCTGGCGGTAATGATGTACACGCCCGAGCACCGCGCGGAAGTGAGCTCGACCCTGGGCCTGGCGATCGTAATCTCCTTCCTCGGAATCGTCACCTCACGGGGCCATGCGCAGGTGGTGGGTGCGCGTTCGATGGGGTGAACCCGTTCACCTTGCGATAGAGCGAAGGGCACCTGTGGATGGGTGCCCTTTGCTTTTTGAAATACTTGTTCAAGACTGCCGGCGGGGGCCATCCCAAGCCCTTGCGCTGCAGCTTGGATGGCCCATTGCAATTATCTTTTTGACGTCACAACTATTTTTACCGCCAAATGTCATTCTTTGAGGGTCGGCCGTTTATGGAGCTGCCGGCACACCTGCATAGGAGCGAAGACAAATGGCAGCACTGCAAGACCGTACCGTTGACAGCATCAAGCACAATCAGTCGCAATTGCTGGCGCAATGGACGGCGGCCCTGGAGGCCAACGGCGCCACTCGCAATATCAAGGAACAAACCGTATTGCAGGAAACCCGCGATTTCCTGCAACTGTTCGTCGATGCCCTGCAAGTGGGCGGCGAAAGCGATATTGGCTCCGCTGGTTGGGAAGATGTCCGCCGCTTCCTGGAAAAGCTTTCTGCCAGCCGCGCCCAGTTGGGCCATGACTCGCACCAGACGGCGTACTTCATCTTCGCCCTGAAAGGCCCGCTGTTCAGCTTGCTGCAGACGCAACTGAGCGATGAGCCAGCCCGTCTTGCCGAGCAACTGTGGGAGATCTCCGGGCTGCTCGACAACTTGGGCATGCACACCATCCGCACCTACCAGAGGACCCGCGAAGCGGTGATCAAGCGCCAGCAGGAAGAGCTGCTGGAGCTGTCCACGCCGGTGGTCAAGCTGTGGGATGGCGTGCTCGCGCTGCCGCTGATCGGTACCCTCGACTCGCAGCGTAGCCAGACCGTGATGGAGTCTTTGCTGCAGCGCATCGTCGATACCGGTTCGGAAATTGCCATCATCGACATCACCGGCGTGCCGACCGTGGATACCCTGGTCGCCCAGCACCTGCTCAAGACCGTTACCGCGATCCGCTTGATGGGCGCCGACTGCATCATCAGCGGGGTACGTCCGCAGATCGCGCAGACCATCGTGCACCTTGGCCTGGACCTGGGCAACCTGACCACCAAGGCCAACCTCGCCGATGCCTTGAGGCTGGCGCTGAGCCGCCTGGGTGTCAGCATGAGCGAACGGGATTGAGCCGATGGAACGCATACCGATTCTTCGCATGGGCGAATTTCTGTTGGTGACCATTCAGGTGGACATGCATGACAAGCTCGCCATGCGTCTGCAGGACGACCTCACCGACCGCATCAGCGCGACATCCGCCCGGGGTGTATTGCTCGATATCTCGGCACTGGACATGGTCGACTCGTTCATCGGCCGGATGATCGCCGATATCGCCAGCCTGTCCCGACTGATGGACGCCCAGGTGATGGTGGTGGGCATGCAGCCGGCCGTGGCCATCACCTTGGTGGAACTGGGCCTGACCCTGCCTGGGGTGAGCACCGCCCTCGATGTGGAGCGCGGCATGCAGCGGCTCAGCCAGCATGTGAGGCCCCTATGAGTGGCGAACACAGCGGCAGCCTGCCGGTGCGTATCGAACAGGACGTGGTGCTGGCACGGCAGTTGGCGCGCAAGCTGGCCAGCGACTGCGGCATGCGCCTGGTGGACCTGACCAAGCTGGTGACCGCGGTCAGCGAGCTGGCGCGCAACACCGTGGTCTATGGTGGCGGCGGCGACATGGACTGGGAGGTGCTCGATCAAGCCGGACGCACTGGACTGCGCCTGGTGTTTCGCGACGAAGGCCCCGGCATCGCCGATACCAAGCTGGCCCTCACCGATGGCTGGACCTCCGGCAACGGCCTGGGGCTTGGCCTGACCGGCGCCCGGCGCCTGGTGGACGAGTTCGAGCTCGACACCGCCCCAGGCGAGGGCACCCGCGTGACGATCACGCGATGGGCATGAATATCCCCGCCAGCAGAACGCTGGTACTTCCCCTGGAAGACGCAAGCCAGGTCGGACATGCCCGGCGCACAGCGCAACAACTGGCCGAGCGCCAAGGCTTCGACAGCGAGGACGCCGGCCGCGTGGCGCTGCTCGCCACCGAGTTGGCCAGCAACGTGCTCAAGCATGCAGGTCATGGTGCTTTGCACTTGCGCAGCGTGCCAGGTGCCGATGGGCCGGGTATCGAGATGCTGGCCGTCGATCGCGCCGAGGGCTTCGATGCCGATGTCTGCCTGACCGATGGTTATTCGACGCTAGGTACCCAGGGCATTGGCCTGGGGGCGGTGACCCGTCTGGCCCAGGTGTTCGACATGTACACCGACGCTCGTGGCTCGGTGATCCTGGCGCGGCTGTATCGGCGCGATATCCCGTGTGCGGACCTGCGTATCGGCGTCAGTCACCATGCCTTGCACGATGACCCGGCCTGTGGCGACACTTGGCACGTGACGCTCGCCGACGGCCGTCTCAGCGCCTTGCTGGTCGATGGCCTGGGTCATGGCCCCGAGGCTGAGCAAGCGGCCCTGGCCGCTGTCAACGCCTTCGCCCAGCACCCTATGCGCGACCCGTTGTTGCTGATCGAGCACCTGCACCAGGCCATGGGCGGAACCCGTGGCGGTGCCGTGGCCATCGCCCAGCACGACGCCCACAATGACCGGTTGGCCTACACCGGCATCGGCAACATCGGCGCGACCCTGGTCTCCGGCAACTGCTACCGTGGCCTGGCCTCACTGCCGGGTATCGTTGGCGGTCAGTACCGCAAGGTGCAGGTGTTCGATTATGCCGACGTCACCGGCAACTTGCTGATCCTCTACAGCGACGGCCTGCAGTCGCGCTGGAACCTACAAGACTATCCAGGCCTGGTGCACCGCCACCCGGCCGTGATCGCCACCGTACTGCACCGCGATTTCTGCCGAGGGCGGGACGACGTGACAGTGCTGGTCATCGACCTGGAGCCTAGCCATGGCTGAACCCACCTCCAACGATCAGGCCGCCCTGATCGCCCGCCTGCAGGCCGACAACGAGGCCCTGCGTGCCGAGCTCGATGAAACCAACCAGGGCGTGCTGGCCCTGTACGCGGAGCTGGACATCCAGGCCGAGCAACTGCGCCAGGCGTCCGATCTGAAAAGCCGCTTCCTGTCGTACATGAGCCACGAGTTTCGCACGCCGCTCGGTTCGATCCTGAGCATCACCAGTTTGCTGGCCGACGAACTGGACGGGCCGTTGTCCGAAGAACAGCATCGCCAGGTGGCGTTCGTCAGCACCGCTACCCGCGAGCTGTCCGACATGGTCGACGATCTGCTCGACCTGGCCAAGATCGAAGCCGGACGCATCACCATCTCGCCGGCCTGGTTCGATATGTTCGACCTGTTCGCCGCGCTGCGTGGCATGTTCCGGCCGATTGTCGACGCTTCGGCGGTCGATCTGATCTTCGAAGAGCCGGTGGGGCTGCCACGGCTTTATACCGACGACAAGAAGCTCGCGCAGATCCTGCGCAACTTCATCTCCAATGCCCTCAAGTTCACCACCCGGGGCGAGGTGCGGGTCTCCGCGCGGCTGTTTGGCACCGACCAGGTCCGCTTCGCTGTCAGCGATACCGGCATCGGCATCGCCGAAGAGCTGCTGGGGACGCTGTTCGAAGATTTCGCCCAGGTCGATTCGCCGCTGCAGAAGCGTCTGCGCGGTACCGGGCTGGGCCTGTCACTGTGCAAGCGTTTCGCCATGCTGCTCGGTGGCGAGGTCGGGGTGGACAGTACGCCTGGAGTAGGCTCTTCTTTCTTCGTGATCATTCCGCTGGCCCTGGCCCAGGAGAGCGCTGATGAAAGCTGACGTGCGCCTGCTCATCGTCGATGACAACGCCGCCACCCGCTATGCACTGCGCCGTCGTCTGGACGCCCATGGCTATGAGGTGCTGGAGGCCGGTACCGGCGGCGAAGGGCTGGCGTTGATTCGCGATGAACAGGTGGATGCGTTGATCCTCGACGTCAATCTGCCGGACATGAGCGGCTTCGACATCGTCCGGTTGTTACGCCAGGACAGTCGCACCGCTTTGCTACCGGTGATCCACGTATCGGCGGCGTCGATCCAGAGCGGCGATATCATCACCGGCCTCAACGCCGGGGCCGATGCCTACCTGATTCACCCGGTCGACCCGGACGTGCTGCTCGCCACCTTGCGCACCTTGTTGCGGGTGCGTGACACCGAGCGCGCGCTACGCCAGAGCGAAGCGCGCTTTCAGGAGATCTTTCGTGGCGTTTCGGCGCCGATTGCCGTACTCGACGGCGAACTCAAGGTGCACGAGTGCAACCATGCCTTCGCTCATCTGGTGCAGGATAACCGCGACCCGCAGCGGCTGAGTGAATGCTTCGCCGATGGCCAGGAGGCGGCGCTCGAAGAGCTGCGCCAGCATCTGGTAGCTGGCCAACGCTGGAAGGGCACCTTGGGCATGCGTCTGCACGGCCAGCCACGGGACACCGAGTGGCAGTTGTCGCCCTACCAGGCGCCCGGGTTGTGCCTGGTCTTCGTCGAGGACATCACCGAGCACCGCCATCGTGAGCGCTCGCACCTGGCCCGCCTGGACGACGCCAACAGCCAGTTGGCCAAGGAAGTGGCCGAGCGCGTACGCACCGAGGCGCAACTGTTGCAGTTGCAGAAGATGGATGCGCTGGGCAGCCTCACTGGCGGTATCGCCCATGACTTCAACAATCTGCTCACCGGCATCATCACCAGCCTTGAGCTGATCCGTAAGCGGGTGGCGGAAAACCGCGTCGAAAACGTGCCCCGCTATGCCGAGGCTGCACTGAGCTCGGCCAACAGCGCCGCGGTGCTCACCCACCGTCTGCTGGCCTTCGCCCGCCAGCAGCCGCTCGACACACGCCCGGTGGACGTCAATCAGCACGTGCGTTCGCTGGAGGAGCTGGTCACCCGCACCATCGGCGAAAGGATCACGCTGACCCTCGAATTGTCCAGTCTTCCCGTCATCGCCCTGGTCGACTCGGTGCAACTGGAAAGCGCGGTACTCAACTTGGTCATCAACGCCCGTGATGCCCTGCCCAAGGGCGGACAGATCTGGGTGAACACGTCGGCGGCCTGGTGCCACGGCGACCCCAACCTGGCCGATGGGCCCTATGTGGTCGTGACCGTGCGCGACAACGGTAGCGGCATCGAGGCCGAGTTGCTGGACAAGGTCTTCGATCCGTTCTTCACCACCAAGCCACTGGGGCAAGGTACAGGCCTGGGGTTATCCACCATCTACGGCTTCGCCCGCCAGTCGGGCGGCCATGTGGAGTTGCGCAGCGTGGTCGGCAAGGGCACCGAGGTAACGTTGCTGCTGCCGGCGAGCGACCAGGTGGCGATAGCCGTGGAGCGCGAGGTGGGGGATGATCAGCAGGGCCAGGGCGAGCGTGTACTGATCGTCGAGGACATGGCTTCGGTGCGCCTGTCAGTGGCTGAAGCGCTGACCGAGGGTGGCTACCGCTGCACTTTGGCTTCGACCATCGAAGAAGCGCTGGAGCATCTGCGCAGCGAGCAGACCATTGACCTGCTGCTGACAGATGTCGGCTTGCCGACGTTGAGTGGACGCGAACTGGCCGACATCGCCCGGACCCACCGGCCGGGGTTGCCGGTATTGTTCATGACCGGCTATGCCGATGCCGCGCTGGACCGTCAGGCGTTTCTGGGTACGGGCATGGACATGTTGATCAAGCCGTTCAAACTGTCCGAGCTGCTCGACCGGGTGCGGCAAGCGGTCGTGCGGGTGGGGTGAGGGTGGTTGCGCCCTCCGGTCGGCTGGCGCTCCCAGACCATCGCCAGTCTCAGGCCGCTGCCCGATTCGTGCCGCCGCTGACTTCGAACTGACCCACCAGTTTTTCCAGCTTGTTGGCGTTGACCTTCACCGTCTCTGCGCTGCTCTGCAGTACCACCACTGTCTGGCGCATCTCGGCCGAGGACTGATCAACCTTCTCGATGGTCTTGCCGCAGGCCAGACTGTGCGCGTTGAGCTGCTGGATGATCGCGAACATGCTCTCCACCGCCTGATGCAACTGGACGTTCTCCGATGAGGCATCCTCGGCCAGGCGCAGGCTTTCATCGACGTTCTTGACGCCCTCCTGCATGAAGCCCACAGCCTTTTGAGTCTCGTTCTGCAGGCCTTCGACCATGCTGCGGATGTCGTCGGCCGCACGCGAAGTGCGCGCCGCCAGGCTGCGCACTTCCTCCGCGACGACGGCGAAGCCGCGCCCGTGCTCGCCGGCGCGTGCGGCTTCGATCGCCGCGTTCAGGGCCAATAGGTTGGTCTGGCTGGTGATATCGCTGATCAACCCGGTGATGTTGCCGATCTGCGTCATACGGCTGTCGAGCAATTGCACGCTCGAAGACGAGCGCTGCACGACATCGCGTATCGATTGCGTACCTGCCTGTACCGCCGCGAACTCCTCGCGAGCGCGGCTGACGACTTCGTCCATGGCCTGTTTCATCTGCTCGGCGCTGGCCGAGGCCTGCTGGATCTCGCCCAACTGGTCTTCGACGATGATCATCATCTGGTGCACCGCGTCGGCCACCTCGGTGGAGGTCAGGCTGGCCTGTTGGCTGCGTCCGAGCATCATCTGGTTGGTGACGCCGACGTTGCGGCTGGCCTTGACCACTTGGCCCACCACCGAGTCGAGACGGTCGATGAAGCTGTTGATCCAACGCCCCATGTCGCCCGTTTCATCATTGGCCATGGCGGTGACGTCCAGCCGCTGACGCAGGTTGCCTTCACCTTCGGCGATGGTACGCAGCACATTGGTCATGCCATTCAAGCGCGCGGCCAGGCGCTTTGGGCCCAGGCGGCTGAACAGCACAGCCGCACAAAGCATGCTCAGCAGCATGACAACGTCGTTCATGCCTTGCGACAGACCGGCATAGTGCTGCACGGCCACGTTGCAGCCGAGCAATGCAGCCATGGTGGCCACGTAGGGTTTCATCAGTCCATGGGTGAGCGAGCGGCGGCGATAGACTTCCTCCAGGTCCGCCTCGCACATCATGCCCCAAAGGTCAGGCGAGCCCGGTAGCTGGAAGGTGATGCCCTTGCCGATTACCGGGATGTGGCGGTAGTCGGAATAGCCAGGGTAGGTCACGAACAGGTTCGAGCCATGGCGAATGGTCTCGCGCACACCGGGGTGAAGTTGCTGCGTCGCCGGGTCGGTGAAGCGTAATTCCAGTTCGGTGTGCTGCTGCACCTTTACCGTGGACCAGGGCGTGTGCACGCCGCTCTTGAGGTTCTCGCCGTGGGTGAAGGTGCCATCCTCGAAGCGCGAACGTGACAGCGCGGTGCCGGGCTCCAGGGTCGGGTCAAAATGCGATCTGGCCATGAACAGGTAGTTGTCGCCCGACTCGGCGAAGATGTGCCCGGCCTCGCGCTGAATGAGGTCGCCCAGTACATCGTTGGGCACTCGACCGCAGAGGCAGCCGAGGGTTTTTCCGGCGACGTTCAGTGGCAGGTAGAACATCAAAGTCACGGCATCGTGGAAGCGCGACGATGAAGGACCGACCGTCACGGTCAGGGGGTCGCTGTAGGGACCGTGGAGGAAACGCGCTTTCAGGCCTTGGGCCAGGGCCTTGGCTGGCGCTTGGGCCTGATCGGGGCGATGCTCCCAAGTCGAGGTGATGACGCTGCCGGTGCTGTCGACGACGAACAGTTCGGAAAAGTCTTCAGCTTGATTGAGCTTGTCCATCAGCAGTGCACGGTCGAGCTGGGTCAGATCGTCGCTGAAATGCTCGGCCACTTCGGCCAGGTGTTCCCACTGTTCCCGGGCCCAGTTCTGCAGAAGGCGCACGCGGGTTTGAGCGATCGCTTCGAAGGTTTGTTCGATGACGGGGTAGGTGGTCTGGTTAAGACGGCAGGCCCAGCCCATGGCGAGTTTTCCGGTCTTGCCGAACCAGGGTAACCAGCGCTTTTCGCTTGAGGATAACTGCATGGAGGTACTGGCGAGGGTCATTGTCATCTCCATCCTCTAGTTAGATGGCAAATTGACAGCAATTTGCGCGCCAGGTCGTAAGCGTGCTAACGATTGTGCGGGGTGTAGCAGGGGCAGAGCGTTAGAAGGTCGGCGGTGGGCGCTTTTGTTGAGCCAAATTGGTGCGGCTGATGCACTGGTGGGGGCAGGTATGGATTGGGTGTGGGTAAGGAGCGAATTTCAGGCGCAAAAAAAGACGTCCGCGGACGTGTCTTTTTGAGGATTTGGTGGGCCGGGGTAATCTGAACTGATGATTTAGTGCATTGATTTTAAAGTAAATTATCTGTTTGTTTATTTATTTGGAATACTTTTTGGAATACTGGTCCGCTGAGGTGGTGGCGCAGGGAGAGGGCGGATCCATTCCATCCTCTTCCCAAGGAGGCTGCTCATCTGCGGTCTTTCAGCTTGTCTGCCAGGCACGCGCTAGATTCAGACTCTATCTTTATCAGATGCTCCAATACATCAGATCGCTTCAGATTGTGCTTTTCTGCCAGCCCGTCGAGGAGGGCGATCACAGTTTTCGAAAGCCAGACGTTAACCTGCTTCTTGTCATCATTGCGTTCGCCGAACTGCTTTCGGCTCCATCGCTTCTTGATCTCCTTGATGATGAGTTTCTGTTCGGTGCGGCTAATTGTCGCTTTATCGAAGTACATGAGCAGAGCTGTGTGATCTCGAATAGGGAGCTGCTCATCTGGTAGGGGTTTATGATTCTTCTCCAGCCACTCCCAAGCGCATTGGCAGCGTCTGGCGCCATCCTTTTTGTCTTCGAACCACTCAAAATCACTATCACTTGCCTTGTGTCCAAGCCACTCCTTGCGTAGGTGTTCGATTTTGTCTGCTTTCTTTGCGATATCGATATCCCAGAGATCGAGCAGGGCGATGAGATGATTTCTGCCGGTGAGATGCACCAGCCCTTGAGGCACTCCACGAAGAGGTCGCAAATCAGTGAGGTCTTCAATCCTTCTAAGCAGCCATTGATACTGTCTTGGACCTCCGTCTATCCACTTGATGTAGTCAATGGGCACCATAAACCGGTCTTTATCCCTGTCTATTCTCCCAAGCAGGCGGGTATTTCGCTTCAAAACGCGGGCAATGGCGCTCCTCATGGTCGTGCCGTTGCAGGTGGCGGGTTCTAAATCAGCCTTTTCGTAAGAATACAGGTAGAGCCATAGCCAGATGTCTCGACGAATATTGTTTCGCGGGTCCTCAATGAGTTGGCTTAGCTCATCGTGCCAGTCATCCGTGAAAATAAGACCACTTTTCTCTTTCATAGTTAAAATCTATTAGGAATCAAAATTGTTGGTGTTGTGACTATTATTGTTTCTAATTCTAGCGCGATTCTAGATAGGATCTGTGAAGAAAATATGGGTCTTTAAGCAAAATTCTACAGGTATTCTATGGCTATTCTAGAATATTTTTTTGCCTGCGCGTCTCAAATCATGGGCCTCTAACCGTATTTATCCGTGATTTGAATCACATCGGTTTTTAAGCCCAGAATTTTGAAGATGCATGAGGACGTCAGTGAAGCTTTGCTATGCAGCTGGTGGGAGCGTATGTCATCGAGTAGGTTGGCAAGTGCGGCGCGTATCGAGTTCTGATGAGATTGTCGGGGCTATTTGACGTTGAGGGCTCGCATGCGGTCGCATGTGACTGATCAAAGCAGGCATCTTTAATCTTTGATGGGCGGCAGGGGGGGGACACGATCTCTAGGCTGTGCCCAGCAGTTTTGATTCTTAGCTTGCATACCTGGGGATCAAGTAATCGGCTACACGGTTCCGCGAGAGTGCGTGTCTTGACTCAACCAGCGTTGGTTGCTGAAACCTGCCCTATTTCGGCACCGATCAAATTTACGGCCAGCTATCCGTCAACTTGAGCTGCAAACCTATGTCGTGTTGTTACAAGCCCAGGAGGCTCCATGAAACCTAGGTGGTTAATGTCATGCAGTAGGTATGGCGCGTATTTATTTACCGTCCCTACCGATCCTCTGAACAAACATGAGGAGCCTGTTCATGAGGATTATTCGCCTGAAAGATGTCATCGATTCCACCGGCCTGGGCCGGTCCACTGTCTACAAGTACATCTCGGAAGGGACCTTCCCCAAGCCGGTCTCGCTGGGCGACCGTTGCGTCGGCTGGGTTGAAGGGGAGGTGCGTGATTGGATCCTGGCAAGGATAAAGGAGCGTGACCTGGCAGAAATCGCTGCAGCGTAATTGAAAAGAGAATGAGAAAGCGCCATGACTCGGGCGTCGCCCGGTCATGGTGCTTTATGCCGCATCCGCCAGATGGGGTGGTTGAGGTCTCAGACAACTCCCCCGATGGGCTCATCGCAAAAGTCTCCCATAGGCTGGGCAATCCTGCTTCCTATTGTGCCGCTTCTCGGGGCAGTGCTCTCCTTAGCAAAGCTGGTTTTATTTATATAGTCTTTTTCAATCATTCAATAACTTTCGATAGTTTCAAGTGCGGTATGCCTCAGCAGTAAAAAGATACTCAGTGAGTACCTGGTGTGTATCCAACCAACCAGGTACTCAACCATGCACTCATTCAGCAATAAAGCCTTCACCAATTTCTCCCAGTCCCAAGCTGCTATTAGGATCGAACGACTCGTTCAGTCCATTGAGCGTACTGACAAGCCAGCTTTCGAGGTCATCCAAACTCAGGCTGGATACGAACGTGCACAACGGACCAGGATCTCCAAATACTTCGATGCCATACAGCAGATGGTGGATCTTTTTGATGATCGTCACCCTTACGTCTACAGCGAGCACCTGCAAGCTTTCTGGGAAGCCTGTCAGGACATTGGCCTGGAGCGTAGCCGGGCAGGCGTTACCTGCCTGAATGAACATAAGACGGCGTACCTGGATTTCCATCATTCAATGAACATACTGGTCGCTCGGATTCGGCAACTGATCAGCAGCAAGAGGTACAAGCGCAAGGTGGACGACCGCCGCTACGAAGCCACTCGCAGGCAGGCCATGCTTAGCGAGTACGTCAGCCAGGTGCTTGATCGTTACTCCCGCACGGTGGTCGTTCGTGTGGATCTGCATTATCGAGCGATAGCTCGTCCACGCTTGCGCATTGAGCATGTGTTCAATGACCTGGACAAGCTAATTCGTGCGCGGGAGCGCAATCCCATCTTCGAGCATGAGACAGGCTATATCTGTTCAGTCGAGCACGGAGAGGATAAAGGCTTTCATATCCATGCAGCCTTCTTCTTCAACGGAGCTGAGGTACGCAGCGATTTCACTAAGGCGAGAAAGGTCGGTGAGTTGTGGGAACAGATCACTCGTGGCCAGGGTTACTTTTTCAGCTGCAACGATGACAAGGACCGCTATGGTGACGAGCTGGGAATCGGGGTGATCAAGCGATCTGACACCGAGGCATGTCGAAAGTCCATCAAGGCCGTGAGTTATCTGACCAAGGAGAACCAATATCTGCGCATGAAACCGGCTAGGGCGAGAACCTACCGCACTGGTCGTATTAGCTGAGCAACTGCTTGAAAAAGCTACAGGTCAGAATCTCAGCACCATGGTGCTGGCTCTGGCTTGTATAGGCGGCTATGAACAGTTAATGCGCCATAACTGGTCGAGTTTAGTCGTGTAACTCTGGCTCATGAGGCTGCGCCGCATGGGCCATTCTGGACTCGATGGGACACTTGCCACCCGTAGAGTGCCGCGACCCCATCGACTGTTGATTTCATCCAGTACCGACATAACCTTTGTGGGGCGAAAAGAGAAAACGGAAATTTTCGTACGCTAAGCGCTCTGTCTGTCAGGTTGAGGTCTTAGAGGGGGACGCCGTCGCTTTAAAATGGGATTTGAGGGGCAACTGAACAAAAGTGCACTTGAGCTCAGTCGCTGCCCCGCAAACCCCATCTCGAATCGTTTAAGTTGGAAGTCCCGTTTGAGCGATTTCGCTCCACCCCCGATCGAACGTGAACGTCTTGGCGTGAGCGACGGGGTTCTGAATTCGGAGCACGCGCGCTTTTGCTGAATCGGTCGCGTGTTCGACCACGTACAACCAATACGCATCGCCTTTTTCACGGGCACAGTCGAATTGCGTGTGTGACAACCCCACGGGCCGATCTCGTAGGCTGCCGGTCATCGACTTCACTTCTACCCATCGAATCTGCCTGCCACTGCTGTCGGCCTCAAAAAGGTCAAAACCGGGGTTACCGTCCTGTGTGCGGCACAGTTTCGGCTCAAGGCGAATGATTAGGTCGATGGCGTGCCCTTCGATCTGCATTCGCGCCACCTGATCGAGGTCATCGGGATCTGGGCCATCATCATCCGGATGTGCGCCGACGTAGGAAATGAAGGGGCGTGCCCCGATCTGGCCGGGCGTCCTCTTACCATAGCCACCGTCATTTCCACTTCCTTTACCGGCAGACGCGCCGTGGTCACCTGAGCCACCGTTTGCGCCTCCATTGCCTTGGCCGTTGCCGCGCGGTGTGCCGGTACCAGTACGGCCTTGGCCGCCGCGTCCCGCACCATTGCCCATGCCGTCGCCACCCTCGGGATCAGGTGTGCCGGGTGGGATATCTGGCATATCGTCGCCGTACAGGTCTTTCGCATCGTCGTACACGTCGCCGTCGGATGGTTCGTGGACCTCCAGCTCGGGGACTGTTGATGTTTCGGGCTCTGATATTGGAGTGGTGCTCAATCGATTTGCCAGCTCAGCAACGATAGCGGGATCTCTTCTTAGTAGATCGAGAATCGCCGGGTCGATGCCCACCTCTTTGGCCAACTGATCGATGATCGGCGGCTTGAAGGCGATCTTAGTCAGTAGGAAGGGATTGGGCTTCCAGCCAAGGGTGTCGAACACTACGAGCCCCGGAGGTACGAGCTTCCCGTCGGCGTCTGGCACCCAGGCGACCTGATTGAGCGTCCGGATGAAGGTGGCGTCGAATCGGACGGTCTTTGTCTCGTGGAAATAGCCCCATTTGTAGGAACCGTAGAAGGCGGCAGTGCCGCGCGCCTCAAGGTCAGCTAACGCCTCCCACAGCACCTTCACTTTGGCTGCTGCCTCCTCTGGCCTCAGAGAGGGCAAGAACTCCAGCAGCTGCGTCAGCCCGCGAAGAGTGAAGTCTTCTGGTTTATCCTCCCAGCTCGCGCGCTCAAGGCCTGCTTCACGGCGAATCTGAACTTTCTCGGCATGCCCCAGACCCGATGGTATTGCTTGCGAAATGAGGTAGCGGCTTGCGCCACACGACACCAGCAGGTCGCGGATGTCTTCACCGCGCAAGCAGTCGTATTCGTTGTCGACGATCAGGATATCCAGCACGCCGGCGAATAACTGCTGCAGGCGGTCGGTGGCGATGTAGATGTCTCCGGGCTTGGCAACGTAGGCTTTACCATCGCCGGTGTCGACCGCCATTACAAAGTTGGTATCGCGCAAGGCTGAACGGAGTTTTTCCTTCTGGCTGGCCGAGTCAGTGCTGAAGGCAGTACGGATGCGCTCGATGTCTGCAGCGTAGGCATCGTCGCCTACATCCACTTCTTCTTGCTGGTACTTCGGCAGGAGGTTCCAGATCACGTCATCCACTGGATCGGGTTCGGTGATGCCCAGGGAAATTAGGAACAGGCGCACCTCGGGTGTCGCGCACACAGCACGGCGCATCGTCGGGAAGCTGGTGGCAATAGCGCTTGGCAAGAATGCCTTGGTTTTCCCGTTCTCGCGGGCGACAACGTGGCTGCCATCATCAAGGCGGATGAGTGGTACAGTGTCGAGATGGCGACGCAGAGCCTTCTCCTGGCCGCTCAGGAATTCGTACAGCCGCAATACCCACTCATCAGGTTGAGCCTCAAGGAATGATTTGCTTAGGCTTGGCACCAGCTTTGTTGGCGTGATTTCGTCGATGTCGAGTTCGCGCATCAGGTAATGGCGAATCTCGGGTGCCTTGTCCTGAGTAATGTCGCCAGACAACCAAGCGGCGACCTCCGAGTCGAACAGTGCTGCAACCTGCTCCGGGCTGAACAGCTCGCGCAGATCTTGCGTGCGCGCCAGCTTGGCCTGATTGGCGCTAACGTGCCCGCCGTCGAATGTCGGAAGTAGCGCCTCCTTCTGAAATGCCTGCTGGACGGCATCGAACATCGGCGCGAACCGCGAATCTTGTGGGAACTTCTCGCGGTCAAGTGGAAGACACCGAAGCGCCGAGACATCCAGCATGGCCTTGTCCCGCATCCAGCGCATTGCTTCCACCAGCAAGCTGGATGTTTCCTTGACCAGATGTTGGTTCCACGGCTCGCCGGGCGGGATGTTGTCGCGGCTGGGCGTGGTGCGGTACGGGCCCTGCACGAGAAAGCCAAGGTGGCTTTCAACCACTGTCGGGAAGAACACCACCAATGGTGACTTGGCCAGTGGCTGCACTGCCCAGCGGCCGGGAGCGTCCTTCACTGCGATTAGCGAGAAGGCGATTTCTACCCGTCCGACCTTTTGCTGTTCGGCAGAAAACACGTCGCGGTGGAACACCAGCCAGTTCTGATCGACTTCGGAGCGATCATCCTCGTTGCCGATTACCGTGATGCGCTGAACATTGGGCCCAAGCGTTTCTGGGCTGTTGCGCAGGTAGAACCCGGAGGCGCCGCCTTCGACGCTCCAGTTGATTTCGTCGATGTGACGCAGGAACAGCAGCGCGCCTGGGCCCAAGTGGCGAAACCCTGCTGTGATGTCCTGGGCTGCGCTCGTGTCCTCGGGTTTCAGGGGCAGGACGATCTGAGTTTCATCCGCCGCGCGCGCCAACCGTGCGATTCGCTTGGGAAAGACGTAGTTCTCAATAGCGAAATCCTCATCGCCAGAGTGAATCTCCGGAAGATCGGTAACGGTATAGACGGACTTGAAACCAAGGCCGAAGCGGCCAATCGAGGACTCGTTCTTGGTGCTCTCAGCTATGTCGCAGACGCTTCGGACGTCAGCCTCGTCGAACGGCTTGCCGAAGTGGGAGAGCGACAGGCGGGTCGAATCTAGAGTGAAGGCAACCTTGCGCGACCCGTGCCAGTCTCTGCGCCTGCCGAGGGCATCTTCGGCGTTTTGCAGCAATTCGAAGATGAAGTGCGTGCGGTCGTCGTAAAGCCCAGCGGCTAGCTTCCCGGATTTTTGAGCGCCTTTGGTGCCGTAGCTCTCCCGGTTTTCCTCGCAAATTGACTCGTAGTTCGATGCCACCGCTGTTCCCTCTCGGTCAGGCATCTTTCCGATGCCAAGCTTGCACAAGTCTGCACAATCTGGGAATAAAATGACAAGATGTGGTAGTAAACCAAGCACTCTGCAGATGAAATGGGAAAGCCGATGAGCGACCAGCCAGACGAGATCCTCACGATTGACGAGGTTGCTGCCTTTTTGAAGGCAGGTAAGCGCACGGTCTATCGCCTGGCCGCGAGCGGTAAGCTCCCGGCCTTTAAACTCGGTGGAACGTGGCGCTTTCGGCGCAGTGACCTGGACAAGTGGATTGCCAACCGCATCGGCAAAATGACAGTGGGTTATGACGAGGGGGCTGAATGACCTCCAACGCCACCACCCTCCAGTCCAAGGCCAATCCCCAGCAGCTTGAAGCCATTCTGGCCACCGATGGCCCGGTGCTCATCATTGCCGGGCCTGGGTCTGGCAAGACTTTCACGCTGGTAGAGCGCATCGTCTATCTCATCACCCACAAGGGAGTTGCCCCCGAGTCGCTGTTGGTTGTCACCTTCACCGACAAGGCCGCGCGCGAGCTCACTACTCGCATCTCCAATCGGCTGGCCGAGCTGAACATCCAATTCAACCTGAACGAGATGTATCTCGGCACATTCCACTCCATTTGCCTACGGCTCTTGGAAGACTACCGCGAGTTCACCCGGCTCAAGCGCAGCTTCACGCTGTTCGACCAGTTCGATCAGCAGTACTTCCTCTACCAGCACATCAAAGACTTCCGCGAGCTGCCAGACGCCCAGCTTGTCATGGGCCATGACCAGACGGGCCGCTGGGCGCAGTCGGAGAACCTGCTCAAGTGGCTCAACAAGGTCAGCGAGGAGGCGCTCGACGCAGCTACGCTGGCGGTGGCGCCGGAAGTGGAAGTCCGCGCCCTGGCCACCTGTTTTGCCAAGTACCAGGAGCTGCTCAACGAGCACAACTCGCTGGACTTTTCCGGCATCCAGTACGAGGCCCTGCAACTGCTGGAAAAGCGCCCCGGGGTGCTGGCGCAATTGCGCGACAAGCTCACCCACCTGATGGTGGACGAGTACCAGGACACCAACACCATTCAGGAACGCATCCTTCTGCTGCTCACGGGCGAGCGTCGCAATCTGTGCGTGGTGGGCGACGACGACCAGGGCTTGTACCGCTTTCGCGGGGCCACAATCCGCAACATTCTGGAGTTCCCTGCGCTGTTCAACGACGGCCAGTGCAAGCAGGTCAAGCTCACCGTCAACTACCGCTCCCACCCGGATATCATCCGTTTTTACAACGAGTGGATGAAGGAGCAGGTTTGGGACGACGGCACTCGGGTGTTTCGCTTCGCCAAGCAGATCGTCCCGCGCGAGGATGACTTCCCCGATCTGCCTGCGGCGGTGCGACTGACCGCTAGTGACGACAATGGCGACATCACCAACTGGCACACCGAGGTACTGGCCCTCCTCAACGGGTTGAAGAACTCCGGCCAACTCTCGGACTGGAATCAGGTCGCCTTCCTGTTTCGTTCGGTCAAGAGCGACAAGGTGGTAGCACTGGCGCACTTCCTCGAAGCCCAGGGTATACCCGTGTTCTCGCCCCGCTCAAATATGTTCTTCGAGCGCGAGGAAATCCGCCTGATGATCGGGGCGCTGATCTTCCTGTTCCCGCAGTTCCCCAAAGTACGGGCGTGGGCCGAAGGCGTCACGCTGCCCATCTGGGACTACTACGACCACCAGTGCTTCAAGCCCTTCATCGACGAGCTGCGCAAGCCGGAGAACAAGGCGTTGCTGGACTGGGCACGCCCGATGGCCAAACGCCACGCCGTGCTCACGCAGAACACCGACTATGCCTTCTCTGGCCTGTTCTACCAGTTGCTGCAATTCCCGCTGTTCTCGCGCTTCCTCACTGAGGAGGCCGTCCAAGGCGTGGACAAAGGGCGTGCCGCCCGCAACCTCGGCACCTTTTCCAAACTGCTCACCAAGTTCGAGTACCTGCACTTTGTCAGCGTGCTCAACCCCGAGTGGCTGGAAAAAAACCTGCGCGACCTGTTCAACCAGTTCCTGCGCTTCCTGCAGGATGGCGGCATCGGCGAGTACGAGGACGAGGCCGAGTACGCACCCAAGGGCTGTGTCTCGTTCCTGACGATCCACCAGTCCAAGGGCCTGGAATTTCCGGTGGTGGTGTGCGGCTCGCTGGAGGCGGTGCCGCGCAAGCAATACAGCGCGCTCGATGTGCTGCTGGAAGATGGCGGCTACCTTTCCAAGGAACGCTTCGAGCCGCTCGACCACATCAAGAACTTTGACTTCTGGCGGCTGTTCTACACCGCCTTCTCGCGTGCCCAGAACCTGTTGGTGCTGGCCGCGCAAGAAAAGCAGGGGCGCGGCAAGTCGCCGTCCAAATACTTCGAGCGGCTGTTTTACGAGCTGCCCAATTGGCGTGATGTTGATCTGTCGGCGCTGACCTTCGAGGCCGTCAAGCAGATCAACCTCAAGCGCGAATACTCCTTCACCTCGCACATAACGGTGTTCGAGAACTGCGCCGAGCAGTACCGCTTCTTCAAAGAGCTACAGTTCACGCCCATCCGCGAAAGTCCGATGCTGTTCGGTACGCTAGTGCACCAGACCATCGAGGACATCCATAAAGTCGTGTTGCGCGGTGAGGAAGGCAGCCTTTCCTTCGATGCCATCAAGGGCTGGTTTTCGATCAACTACGTCATGCTCTCAAAAAAGGAGCGCGTCTACCTCGCGCCCTCCTCGCAACAGGCGGCGCTACAGCACGTGCAGCGTTACTACGAGCGTGAGAACGGCCACTGGGATCGCATCAAGGAGGCTGAGGTCGAGATATCGCTTATTAAGGATCAGTACATCTTGAAGGGCAGCGTCGACCTGATCCGGGGCGAGCACGACACAGTCGAGATCATTGACTTCAAGTCGGAGAAGAAGCCCAACATGGAGAAGGATCGGGATCGCCTGCGCCAGTACCAGCACCAGTTGGAGGTGTACGCCCACCTGGTGGAAGAGCGCACCGGCCAGAAGGTCAGCCGGATGCACCTCTACTACACCGGCGAAGACGGCGGCAATCCATACGTATCCTTCACAAAAGACGACCGAGCCATCGGCAAGACCATTGCGCGCTTCGATGACATCGTGGCGCGCATCGAACGGCACGATTACCAGATCGCAGCCCGCCCGGCCAAACTGTGCCAGAGCTGCGATATGCGTGCCTATTGCGACAACAAAATTTGGAAATTCAGGAACAACGATCAATGAGCAAGAACACATCCGCACAGGAAAGCCTGCAACTGGCTACGCCTGATAGCAGCGTCACAGACGTCGAAAAGTACCAGTTCGAGCCGATCAAGGGCTACCCGATGCTCAACTGGCGCGGCAAACGCCCCTTTACTTCGACACAGTATTTTCCCGCGCAGTTAAAAGAGGTCCACGGAGAAGAGGTGGACGGCTGGCGCAACAAGATTTTCTGGGGCGACAACCTTCAGGTGATGAGTCACCTGCTGAAGGAGTTCCGAGGCAAGGTGGATCTAATCTACATTGACCCGCCGTTTGACTCAAAGGCGGACTACAAGAAGAAGATTGAGCTCAAAGGGAAGGCGGTTGATAACGACCTTAATTCGTTTGAAGAAAAACAGTATGCCGATATTTGGACAAATGACGAGTACTTGCAATTTATGTATGAGCGACTGGCACTCTTAAGAGAGCTGCTCTCGCCAAATGGCTCAATATTTGTGCACCTTGATACACGAAGAGCGCATCACCTTCAGTCGATCATGGATGAACTTTTTGGAAGGCAGAATTTCCAAAATGCAATTTGCTGGAAAAGATCGCCATTCGCGGGAAGCAGTAAGGCGCGTGCGCATAAATTTCCTGCAAATCACGATGTAATTCTCTTTTACTCAAAGGCGGGGGAGTTCCAGTTTGAGCATGACTACTCAGATTACTCTGAAGAATATCTCAAACGGTTCAAGAATCTAGACAATGATCCTCGAGGCCCATATAGGATTACCTCACTGAAATCTTACTCTAAGGAGCGCTTTGAGCAGTGGCAGAAAGAGGGGCGACTTATTCCACCAAAAACAGTCGGAGCGGGTTGGTCTTATAAGCAATATCTGTCTGATTCAAAAGGGGTTCAGGCCGACGACTTCTGGGATGATCTAGCCCAGGACGAGGAAGAGGTTGGTTCAATGTGGGGCGACATAAACCTCGACAATCCGATGTCAAATGCTCGAACAAATTACCCCACACAAAAACCCGAGCAACTGCTGGAGCGCATAATTAAGACAACAACGCAGGCTGGTGACTTGGTTTTCGACTGCTTTATGGGATCTGGGACAACGCAATCTGTTGCGATGAGGCTCGGTCGTCGCTTTATCGGTGCGGATATTAATCTTGGGGCAATTCAAACTACAAGTAAAAGGCTAATCAAGGCAGCTGAAGAGCTTCGACAACAGTCGATTGATGCTCAGCCAAATATCTATACAGGTTTCGATTTACACACAGTCAACCACTACGACATCTTCCGCAACCCTGTGCAGGCCAAGGAGCTGCTGATCGAGGCGCTTGAAGTACAGAAGTTGGAGTTCAGCACCGTGTTCGACGGTGAGAAGGACGGGCGCATGGTCAAGATCATGCCGGTCAATCGTATCGCTACGCGCGCCGACCTGAACGAGCTTATTGCAGGCTTCGACTATAAGGCATGGGAGCGCAAGCAGAACGAAAGCCCGAACCGTCCGGTCGAGAAGATCACTCTCGTCTGCATGGGCCACGAGCCTACCCTACGGGCGGAACTGGAATACGCGGCCAAACCCTTCAAAATCGACGTCGAGGTGGTAGACATCCTGCGCGACAAGGCCGATCTAGAGTTCAAGCGCGACTCGCAGGCCCAGGTCGTCATTAAAAACGGCGAGCTGGTCATCGAGAAATTCTACCCAATGAATCTGTTGCAGAAGCTCTCGCTGCAGAAGTCGTCTGTCGACGATTGGAAGGAGTTGGTCGAATCAGTGTTGATCGACTGGAACTATGATGGCGCAGTATTGCAACCGACAGCGGTGGATATTCCCGGTAAGAGCGAGATGGTCAAAGGAGCATATAAGGTTCCAGACGATGCGGGCACGATCCGCGTGAAGATCACCGATCTGCTGTCGGAGTCCTGGGAAGGGAGCGTAAGCCATGGCGACTAAACGCGTAACCAAAACAGTGAGCGCATCGCTCGACTTCGCCTTCTTCCAGTTCCTCTGGCAGTTCTATCAAGCCAATCGAGGTGCTATTCGCCAGAACTATAAGGAGCTCACCCGAAAATTCCTTGACTTCAACAATCCGGAGAAGAATCCCAAGGCCTTCCTGCGCCAGCCCCAGTTTGAGGCACTGGAAACTTACGTCTTCCTCAAAGAGTTCCTCGGTAACGTTAAGGTCGAGGAAATCTTTAAACAGTGGTTCGAGAAGCAAGGACGTTTTGCCGACAGAGCCGAAGGTGGTGTGGTATCCGGTAATGCGGGTCAGGTGGGCCTTTTCGACAAGATTACGCAGGATCAGTACAAGGCAGTGTTCGCGGCGATGCGCAAGAACTCGCGCGCCTATCCGAACTACATATTCGCTCTAACAATGGGCACCGGCAAAACTATTCTGATGGCGACCTGCATCTTCTACGAGTTCCTGCTGGGTAACAAATTCGAGAAGGACGCGCGTTACTGCCATAACGCGTTGGTGTTCGCGCCGGATAAGACGGTGCTGCAGTCGCTGAAGGAAATTGAGTCTTTTGATCTAACCCGTGTGGTGCCGCCGGAGTACGTCAATTTCCTGACCACACACCTGCGCTTTCACTTCCTCGAAGAGGCCGGTACCTCGCTGGACACTCTGGATCGTTCGCGCTTCAACATCATCGTCTCCAATACGCAGAAGATCATCCTCAAGCGTAAGCACAAGGAAAAAAACTCTGTCGACAAGCTGTTCGGCGCCACCGGCGAAACGCTCTCTGCCACCGGCGTTTATGCCGATGCTGCCGACCTCTACAACTTCGATCAGCCGGAAGAAGAAGGTGAGCTGACCACCAACCAGCGCTTTGAGAAGCTGCGCCGCCTGGAGCAACTTGGTATCTACGTTGATGAGGCCCACCATGCCTTCGGCAAGACATTGGCCAAGGACATGGGGGTCGGGGCCAAGGAAACCGACACCAGCCTACGTACAACCATCGATATCCTCGCGGCCAGTCTGAATGCGGCGGGGACGCGGGTGGTGGCCTGCTACAACTACACCGGCACGCCCTACGTCGGCCGCGAGGTTTTGCCTGAGGTGGTCTACGCCTACGGCCTGAAGGAGGCCATCGACAAGGGCTTCCTCAAAAAGGTGACACTGCACGGCTATGCCAACACTCGAACCGACGAGTTTGTCGACATTGCCATCGAAAACTTCCTGAAGGAATCAGGTGAGTTGCGACCGGAAGGTTTGCTGCCCAAACTGGCCTTTTTTGCCGCCACCGTAGAGGAGCTGACCGAAGAGTTGAAACCCGCCGTCGAGCGCGCACTGCTCAAGCACGGCATCCCGACCTCACGCATCCTCGTCAACGTGGGCGACAGTAAAATCACTAACAACGACGACATCCGTGAGTTCAACCGGCTCGATACTGAAGGCTCGGAAAAGCAGTTCATCCTGCTGGTCAACAAGGGGCGTGAGGGCTGGAACTGCCGATCGCTGTTCGGTGTTGGTCTGTTCCGGGAGCCAAAGTCCAAGGTGTTCGTCCTCCAAGCCACCATGCGCTGCTTGCGCGCCATCGGCGGGGCACAACACACAGGTCACATCTTCCTTTCGGTCGACAACCTCAACACCCTAAACGATGAGCTCCAACAGAACTTCCACATAAGCGCCGACGAGCTGCAGAAAACCGGTAAGGACAAGGAGCGCGTTGAAGTACGGGTGGTCGCGCCCCCGGTAAAGATCAAGCTGGTGCGCGTGCGCAAGCTTTATCAGATGCGCGAGAAGGTGATGGTGCCCGGCCAGACGCTGGGCATCGAGCGCGCCGACAAGGAAAGCTGGAATGCGCTGGTCGAGAAGTACCGCCTGATCGAAACGCAGCAAGACGGCTTGACTGCCGCCGACGCGGCGCGTGTCTCCAGTAGTCGAACTTTCGACCTGACCTCGCGTCGGGAAAAGCGTACCTTCTCACAGTTATCGCTGGTGGCCGAGGTATCTCGCTATTTGAATCGAAGCCCCTTAGAGATTGAGGAGCTACTCAGCGCGACCAGCGAAGGCATCGACGAACTGGTGGCCATCACCAACGAGTTCAATGAACTGCTCTATGACGAGATCGTCCCACGCCTCTTCCGTAAGCTGTTTGATCTTGACGAGTATGAGAAGAAGGACGAGTACGAGGTCGACCTGATTAAAGCGCCTGCTAACGGCTACTACGAGGTGTCGGCGGCGAAGGACAAGATCGTCCGGATGAACGACGCGCAGATCAAGGACGAGGAGCGCGCCAAGAGCTTCCACCTCGACACCTACTGTTTCGATTCGGGCTCGGAGAACTGGCTGTTTTGGGACCTGATGCGCGAGCAGCGGGTAAGGAAGATCTACTTCACCGGAATGCTGACGCACGGTCAGTCCGACTTCTTTATTCAGTACATCGACCCTAATTCACGGACTGTGCGCAGCTACTATCCCGACTTCATCTTCCAGCGTGAAGAGCCGGATGGCAGCCTGAAGTACGTCATCGTCGAGGTGAAAGCCGACAACCAGATCGAAGATGCCGTGGTGCAGGCCAAAAAGGACTTCGCCCAGCAGATCGCCGTGGCCAGTGGGATGGAGTACCGAATCCTCAAATCGTCGGACGCCGACAAGAGAAATTTCCGAGTGTTGCTCTAATACGGGGAGTTGCATCGTAAGCGGAGCTGGTGTCTCAACTTCTTGAGCCCACCAGGTGGACCCTCTCTCAGTTGGCTAACATTAAAAAAGCCCCGCAAAGCGGGGCTTTCGTTGTGGCGCGCAACGACGGATCTCACCATCAATCGGCACAAACATTCACCCAAAAGCAGGGGCAGTATTTGGAGTTCATTCAGGCTATACCCTGGTTAACGTTCACGCACCTGCTCAGGCCAACATATAACGCTTGTTTAAAGTCACTCCACTGTCGGTTCACCAGAGGCTTCTGACCCTCAAAAAGACTGGGCTGGTTTTACGCCAGTCTGGGCGCGCTCGCAGCCTATCGGTTCTGGTCGAGTACGACTTGCTGCCTGGCTTTAGCTAGTTGAAGATTAAACAGTCAAATCCTCGGTGATGAGGTACTAGTAATGCGGGCCACGCCCTTACCACAGGCCGGCGCGCCCTGAGCACCTCGAGATCGTTGTCTTCACGTTTCAGACTTATGCAGCGCTAGGCCGGGCAGAACGAGGCGCAGGCATTTTCGGTCACGGACTTGCCTGTCATTCAGGCTCCGTCCCACTAAACGCTCGCGCTGAGCAGCGTCCATTTCCAGAAAGCACTTGACCAGATTGATCTGCACCGCATCGCGTCACGGGAGCGGGCGGGGGGCATGACTCAGCCGATCATCGAATCTACCTGACAGTGGTGTATATGTCGCTGAAAAAGGATGCCGGGGCAGACCCGCTGAGTTCGGCTAGGGTCTAAGCTTTTCGCAGTTCAGACAAAAAAAGAAAACAGCATTTAGACAGACAGGAGGCACTTCAGCCTCCTGTCTGCCTTATGTCGTTTATCCGATTTTGGGGAAGCGCTTGAGCACCCAGCTGAAGAGCAGGCAGGCAATGCCAACTGCGATCAATATCGGCGGAAATCGCAGAATCAGGATCACCGCCAGCACTAGTGCAAAAGCGCTTGCCAGTGCACCGATGAAGGTGAGAAGTGCGATTAGGAAGCGTATCAATGCCATGGAAATCTCCTGGCGTCGTGGTGATGTAGGTTCTGGCCCCGGATGTATCGGTTGCGACCTGCTGGTGCGGCTTGGCTGGCGCATGTCTCCAAGGGCACAGCGCCCCTACAGATATCCCCGCTCTGCCAGCGATACGCAGCCGTCATTACCCACGACGACATGATCCAATATTTGGGTGCCAATCATGTTGACAGCATTTTTGAGGGTTGTGGTCAGTGCGCGATCGGCTTGACTGGGCTCCGGGTCACCGGAGGGATGGTTATGTACGAGAATTACGGCCGCAGCGTTGTGTTCCAGGGCGATCTTTACCACTTCCCTAGGGTACACGCTGGCTCCGTTTAGGGTGTCTCTGAATAACTCTCGGAAACCAATGACCCGGTGCTGGGTATCGAGCAGCAGCAATGCAAAGACTTCATGCTCGTGGTACTGCAGCAGTGTTTGCAGCAGGCTGAAAACCTGCTTTGACTCAGTCAATGCCCGGCCATTCGACAAACGACTCATCGCCAGTTGTTGCGCCATCTGCAGGATGTCAGCTTCGGTGACAAGGGATTCCATGACATAGGTACCGGTCGTTTCACCGGCTATGAGCTTGTAATATTTCATGATGGTCTTCCTGTGCGAATACGAGGGGATTGAGGCGCGCGGTTACTGGACGTTGGGTCTAGAGTGCCGGCTGGCTTGAGATTCCAGCTTTTGGGCCAGTGATGTTTTTTCAGGCGTTGCCGGTTGGTGTTCTGCGTGGCTGTGCACGGTCTCACTGGTGGGAAAGAACTCCTCTACGATGACGCCGGTGTCTTCTTCACTATCTTCAAACGCGCCATTGTTAAAGCCCTGACGTGCCGCGTGATCCAAGGCGGTTTGGTCAAAGCCCGAGACCTGCCGAGTTTCATCCAGGCGCTTGGCTTCCTGTAAGGCGTCTTCCATGCTCAGGCCACTGCGTATCGTGATGTCCACGTAGAAAATTGGTGTGCCATGGCTCTGCCGGGTGGATTTGCCGCGCAGGCGCAACTCCAGCGGCAGACAGGCCAGACGGTTGCCTGAGATGGCCTGGAAGTACTGCAACCGTGCCGCCAGGGTGCGAATGCTGTTGAAACCGGTAGTTCGAAACACAAAGCTGCCCAGCGGATCGTCGTCGCCAATCACCACATTCAGCCGACCATAGGGTTTGCAGGCGTTGCCTTGGGCCAATGAACAGCCATCCGGCGAAAGGCAGGGCAAAGTCTTGATCCCATCCTCACACTGTCGTTTGCAGGTGTCGCCATTGCCGACGCACATCGGCCTACCGGTGGTGCGGTCGAACAGGCTGTAGTCGGCACGAAAATTCAGATCGGGCTCATTGAACAGCAAACGGATTGGAATACTGCGCAGCTTGCCGTCCTGCCCATTACGCAGCTCTTCATTCAATGGGTGCGGTAACCAGCCGTCGCGGCTCTGTACCTGGGACGTGATGGTGAACTGATCGTCTTTCTCCGGCAGGCGCTTGCCGTTTTTCTCGACTACCTTGCCGATGGAAATGCGCCCGAGTACCGGTGGGGTGATAACTAAGCCTTTGAGCATGATGGTTCTCCAGCATCTGAAAATAAAAAGCCCACTGGGACGTATGGTCCGGGTGGGCTTGAGTGAGGGTGTGCTTCAGTCAATCAAAAATCGGCGGCTGCCTTCTCGCAACTTGCTGTAGCGGATTTGAAGGTAGGGTTTGTCCTTGAGCATCCGTTCGACATCCAACCCGATGCTGTCCTTGGACTTCTTCCAGCTGATGTAGCCCTCGGCAAACTGAGCACGGGTGGCTGGACCCATGGCCTGTTGCAGGACTTGCTTGAGCTGCGCCTCGCGAGTCTCTTGCTGAGCAATGCTTTGGCGAACAGCCTTGAGCTCCCGGTAGGTGGCGGCTAGTTCCATGTTTTGAGTGAAGTCTAGCGTCTGACCGTTGTCCTCTGGGTAGAGGCAACGCAATGCTGCCTCTGCGGAGTCCGTGCCATCGGCCGGTGGTGGGGTGTCACTGACCACGTAATCCCAGAACAGCCGCTCCAGATCGATTAACCGGGCAATCATCGACTCGTCGCGTTGAATGCGATGGATCTGCAGGTTCTGGCCTCCGAGTAGAACAGCGACATCGGCCGCTTGCTTGCCAGTAACAGCCAACTGGTGCATCACTTGTAACTGCACAAATTCTGGTACGCCCTCTTTCCAGAGGCGTGCGCCGTTTATGCCGGCAGTTTTGCATTCAAGGATCTGTACATCGTCGGCGCCGATGACCTCTCGGTCGATGTTCGCCAGCATCCACGGCAGTTGAGGATCAGGATGCTGCAACACGGCATTGACACGCCGCACCCGGTAACCATTGCGCTTGGTGTAGTGGGTCGCCACAATAGGTTCGAGGACGTTGCCCCAATAGGCCGGGCTCTCTTCATCCTGAGGGTCGAGCTTGGGCAGTGAGGCGTCACGGCCAGTTTTCTCCAGCCACAGCTCCAGCTGAGATTTGTAAGGGTTAAGGCCTACTGCGGCAGCGGCATCCGAGCTGCCGATGCCTCGTTTACGCACGGCCAGCCAGTCCTCGCGGGGCAGCTGTTTGGTGCTGACCAGGCGCAAGGCAGGAAGGGATTTGCCGCTGGGGTTTTGCAGTGTTTGCGTTGCCATGATGATTTCCTGTGGGCATAAAAAACGCCCGGCCAGCAGAAGCTGACCAGGCGTTTAGCCGTGAGAAAAATGAGCGGGGAATAAAGAAGAGACTAAGCAGCGAGTTGCAGGGCGGCGTCCAGTGCGCGTTGTTTGATCACAGCACCTTGGCCGAACCAGGCGGAGTCCATGCGGTATTCAGTACTCCGAGCGCGTCGCTCGTGATCGACATACTCCGTCACGGCGTTGAGCAAGCCCCACGCAGTTCCTTGGGCTGATTCAAGCGTCGCTCCTCGGCCTTTGCCTTCATACAACCCTTGGACTTTGCGCAGTGCCCGCTCATTCTGCAGCACTTCTGGCAGTTTGCTATTGGGGGCTACGTCACACAGCACATTCATGAAGAAGCCCATTGCCTCATGCCACTGCACCTTGCGTTCAGCCAGGGCGCGCATGCGATACATGAACTCGTCCCATTGCGAGACAGCGATGCACAGTTGTTTCTTCACTGCCTGTGGATCGAAGCGTGTGCTGTGCGGCACCTTGATTGCGCTGATAGAGCCGTTCAGGGAAATGGTCAGGGTGTTGTTGCACACCACGCGCACGGTGGTCGGTGTGGCAGTGGTGGCTAGGGTGCCGTCGCAGGAAGTTGCCAGTAGCAGGTAGCCATTGACCTGGTCGTTGCCCTTCAACGCCGTATCTTGCCCAGTACGGGCCAGAGCCCAGAACTTACGACCACCTTTAAGCACGCCGGCGGTTTCCAGCTCGTAGCCGGAAACTTCGGTGAGGTCACGATAAAATTCGAGTACCTCTCGGGGCTGCACCGTGTGGTAGCGCTGAGAGACCACCGACAGCGGCGCCTTGC
Source organism: Pseudomonas putida (assembly GCF_004357765.1). Taxonomy (GTDB): domain Bacteria; phylum Pseudomonadota; class Gammaproteobacteria; order Pseudomonadales; family Pseudomonadaceae; genus Aquipseudomonas; species Aquipseudomonas putida_U. The sequence continues at coordinate 220,135 of NZ_SMTE01000011.1, forward strand.
TGTCGGATCGATAGAGCACCTTTTGCTCGGGGAAGGAGTGGATCGCGCCCAGGTGGCCGATAGCATCCGATTTGAAATGCACGGGGCTTTCCAGAATCTGCCAGTCCATTCCAGCTTCGCGTTGCCAGATTTCGATAGGTTGCTTCTGACTGAGCTGATTGCCCAGGCCATGCCATGGGGTAGCGCCAGCGTAGGCCATGGTTTCGATGAGATGTGCCATGTGAGTGATTCCTTTTAATACAGGCAGGCATAAAGCGCTGCGCGAGGCGCAGCACCGGACAGATAAATGAAAAGAGAGAGGGCCAATCAGGTCGGCAGGTTGAACCGATGACCGCATAGCAGGCAGAGGTTATGGGCCAAGATGTGGCGGTCGAGTGATTCACCGAGCTGGGCGCCGAGCACGCAGCCACCGACACCGCCGGCCAGGCCGCCGAATATGGCACCCGATACGGAGCCGAGGGTGATACCGACCGGTCCGGCGATAGCGCCGATGGTTGCGCCAGTTTGACCGCCAGATAGGGCCGCGCTGACGCCACGCGCAACACCGCCCACGGTGCCGATGGTCGCACCGACCTTCATGGCGTGATGGAAGGAGGCGATTCTAGGGGAGTGGCAGAGAGGGCATTGCAACGACATGGGGGGAACCTCAATGGTGATGATGTCGTTGGGGTTATGTGTGATTGAAATTTTTTTGAGTCGATTTTTTGCTGAATATCTTTCTCACGTCTGTCTGATCGGTGACCTCACTGTTGATATCTATAGCAATTCATCAGCATTTAAAGGGCCAATTCGCCACTTTTGCTGAAAGAGTAAACGTGCCAAAGAGAAGAGCGTCCGAGGATAAATACAGACTTGAGTTGATGGCGGGCTAATGGCCATCATTGCGTCGGTTAGATAATCAAGAAATCCCTTTACAAGCCGATGACCTCACCAACATTGCGCGTGTTTCAACAGGAGTAGTTGATGAAAGCCCCCCTGATCAAAGACATGGAAACCGCTGTAGCCGTTGTGCTCAAGATCTCAGCCGAGCTGAAGACTCGTAGCAACCCCCGCCCAGCCTTGGTCTCGATCCTGCGTAAACTGCGCATCGCCCGCGAGCTTTCCTCGGTCTACTACATCTGCGTAGCCGGCAGCCAAAGCGCCGGCAAGACCCGCCTCGTCCGCGAACTCTACGAGCTGGGCGATAGCTGGCTGGCAGACAACCAAGGCCGTGGCGAGCGTATCCCGGTGTTCATCCTCGAAAAGGACTGCGACGCGCCCTACGCTGTAGTCGTCAAGTACGACGCCCAAGGCAACGAGCAAGAAGAAGAGGTCTCCCAGAGTGTCTTCCGGGCGCTGATCAGCGGCTACGACAATTCTGGCGACCTCGACTGCCTGTTCCCCAAGCTCTACGTCCCACGTCGCTACTTCGACGGCCAGCGCTGCGGCTTCGTACTGCTCCCAGGCTACGAAATGCTGAACCCGGACAACGTCGAGTGGCAGGGCCTCATGCGCCACACCCTGGTGCACTCCCTGGGCAGCATTCTGGTCACCGACCGCACCCGCGTCGCCGACAACAGCCAGAAGCAGATCCTCAACGATCTGGTTGCCCGCTACTTCCCCGATCGCAAACCTGCCATCGCCGTCACCAAGACTGAAACGCTCACCCCAGGGCAGATGGATGAACTGGCAGGCACTGTGGCCGAAGTGTTCCAGATCCGCTCTGACGAGCAAGACCGTGTGATATTCACCGGCGTTGGCGACGACTCCTACCGCTCTGCCTGGAGCAGCCAACTCATCCAAGTCATCAACAAATATGCGCTGTCTGCAGGCGGCTCGGACGCAGGTCGTCTGCGGGAGCTGGAGAAGCTGCTGGACACGGAACTGGCAACAGTCAAGGCGGCGCTGGAAAGTGAGTTGGACGCTCAGAGCATTAGCGAACACCTGACCGAGCGCCAGGCCGAGCGGATGCGAGAGGTTTTCACCAAGGCGTCGGAGCGCTACCGGAACCGTTATGCCAAACGGCTGCGCGAGCACACCATGTCCTATCTCAATCAGGTCCAGAAAATTGCTGAGGATAGGTACATTAAGGAAGAAGAGAACTTCACCAACAAGCTTAGGCATGCGGCGAACTTCCTCACGCTGCAATCCGGTGAAAACGAAACCCGTTTCAGGTCGCGAATCATCGATTGCTGGTGCAACGGGACCAAGATTCTGCAATCCCCGCTGGAGTCCGATTACCTGGCCATCTCGGACATGTCCGCGAAAGAACTCGGCATTCAGGAAATCAAATCCACGGAGCTCGCTGCGATCAAGCATGAGGGCCTGAACAAACTGCTGGGTTACGAGGGTGCCTCTCTCGAAGTGCCTGCGGTGGGTACCCAGGAGCTGCAGCATGATCTGCGTCTGCTGCTTTCCAAGGGTAGTACTACCACCAATGACGTCGAGCGATTCAAAGCGGAGCATGTCGAAGAGGTGCTCAAGGCGCTGCCCGCGATGACCATGGAGTACTTCCGTCTCAACCAGGCAGTTGCCATCCGTACTCCTGAGCTGGCCCGCACCGAACTGGAAGCGTTCGATTTCGGCAAGCTCGCTTCGTCCATTCAGCAAGACCTCCCCAAGGTCGCCGCCTCGGCCAAGCCGCTGCTCAATACCCTTGCGGCAATCCTCGCAGTGGACGTGGTCATCGACGGCTCCATCGACACCATCCCGGCCATCGCGGGCACGCTGACGGGCGGCCAGACCGCTGCTGCTTCGCTGGGCGCTTCGTTGTCCATGGCCGCTGCCGGGGCGATCACCCTTGGTTTCATCGCCTATCGCGGTGCTTCCGAAATTCAGCGCTATGATGCGGCGCGCAAGGGCTTCATCGCCGAAAGCCTCAACCAGTTCGCCGAGGCCCATATCAAGAAGGGCCTGGAGCTCTACGACGACCTGATGGAAACCCTCGAAGAGCGCCTGGTGCGCAACCTGCGGGTGGCCTATGGCCTGGGCGCCGACCTCACGGTAAAAGACGCACTGGCACGTGGGTTGACGCGCCTGGAGCACGCTCGGGTGAACCTGGTCAAAGCCATCGACGATGCGCAAAGCCGCCATGTGGCTTGAGAAATACAGCAACCGCTATCGCTGGGCCTATAACGCGTATCAGCGCTTCATCGACGAAATGGACCCAAGCCTGGCTGGAGACTTCAACCGCTCCAGCCATGTGACGGTCGCCGTCTATGGCGCCACTCAGGTCGGCAAGACCACGCTGATTCTGGATTTGCTGGGCGTGACCGGTGAGGCTCTGGAGCGCGCTTCCAGTGTATTGCGAGGCGATCAACGCATGGGCAAGTCTTCGACGGCCTGTGCGATTCGTTACGGCCGCTCGAAGGATGATCACTGGTACATCGGCGATGACGGTGGGGCGTTGGATGATGAAGCCGCAAGGGTACAGTTTTCCGCGATACGCACTGAGATGGAGGAGGGCTGGGCACAGTCCGTTGAGGTGTTGTCTGTGCGGTTGCCATCGATGTTCTTCGAGCAAGGGGGAGGGGATGCGCTGAGCCTGGACCTGCGCATTCTCGATATCCCGGGCATCAATGCTGTTAACGAGGCTGAGCAGGCTCAGGTCGCGCGAGTGGCGGAGAAGTATGTGGCCACGGCCGATCTGATCTTGCTGGTCGGGCGTGCAGATGACCTGGGCTTCCTTCATCCCAACAAGCTCAAGCTGGCGGCGTTGGGTGACTGGATGCTGCAACCCAACCGCTATCGTGTGGTGCTCTCCTATACGTTCTCGCCTGCCAGTTTCAAGACTTGGTTCGGGCAGGACGAGCGCACGGTGGATCAGGTGAGAGCCTATATTTACCAAGAGCTGGGTACCCACGACTACATGCCGCCGCCGGAAGTGGAAAAGATGTTGTTTCCACTGGAGTTTGGCGACTCGCTGGGAAGCCTCAGTGCCGACCCGGTATATCACCAGAGAGCCGTGAAACTGATCCTGCGGTTGCGAAGTGAATTACTGGCCGGCATCACAAAATCTGCAAGCCCGTACGGGCGTCTGGCCTCCGCATTCAAGATGAAAACCTTGATCGATGTAAGGCTTGAGCGAGAGCAGGTTCAATACGAAAAGCACAGGAAGGAGTTGGAGGTCGCCCTTCAGCAGGCACTGGATGCGCTGATGCAGAGCGAGGGCTTGTTGAATGACTGCCAGAAAGAAAGCGGCGCGCTACATCATCACAGACGTTGCCTGCACCGGTACCTGAAGGTTTACCGGGGCAATGATCTTCGCCGCTACTTCACTCAGCCTTTGCCGAGTACTACGGAATCAGTCAGTGCCCTGAAGTCGCTTGCCATGCAGTTCGAGAACGGTATCCAGGCCAAATGGAAAGCGATGTGTGAGCGCCACGCCCATCGTCAGGCCAATTCCCGACTGGCCGAGCTTTCGCCTCCCACGACCAGCGCGCTGAACAGCTTCTATCAGAAAATGAACGGGTACCTTACCGACGGCTACTGGTGGTCAAGCGAGAACTTCCGTACCGATCACAGCATGCTGCTGGGGGCGGCCGAGAAGGTCGTGGACGCCTACACCGAAGCCGCCACCGAGGAAATTCGCAAGTATATGGAGCATCAGGCGAATGGCCTGAAGCGAAAATACTCGGATTACGAGCGGCGGCTTGCCGTGATGAAAACAGCCGTAGCAGAGCGCCAGCAGGCGGTGAAGGGCATACAAGGCAAGCGCCACCATCTTGAACAGGCCCACGCGGAATTCAAAGCGCGCATGCAGTTCAGCATGGAACACTCGCACAAGTTTGAACAATACATCCTCGAAGCGTTCAAGGCCGAGCTCGATCGCGTCCGGGAAGCCATCCGCCGTCCGCTCAATGCGATAGAACAGCTCTACGACATGTTCTACCTCCATGTGCTGCTGGGCGAACTCGACAAAATGCTGGAAGGGAAGAAGTTCTGATGGAACGATCCGATTTGGATGCCGAAATCTTAGCCGCTGATCAAGAGCTGTCAGCGCTGTTGGAAAAGCACATCAATGCGCCGGTGAAGCGAAGCATCGAGGAAGTGAGCGGGGGGCTGTCGCTCACACTCAAGGGCGACTTCGAGTCCACCGTGCTCAGCCTACGGTCGGAGCTGAAAAAGCTGCACAGCGCGTTCGAGGACTTGGGCGACGACCTTGGCAGCGTCCGCCAGGTGTCCAAGCGCATCGAGACACTGGTTCAGAAGGTTGAGTCTGCGCAGGATGGCCGGTTCGAGAATGCTGGCTTGCAGGTTGTCGAAAGCGCTCGCCTGGTTACCGAAGGGATCGCCGGTGTCGAGGAGCGCTTGAGCAAACTTGGCGCCGCCCAACTGCATCACCTGAACGCCGCGTTGAAAGCGCTGGCTGCAGATATTCACAGCCAGCGTGCTGAACGCCGCGATGACCAGCAACAGTCGTTGGCCAGACTGGATGAAATCGCGTCCACGATTGCAGCGCAGCAGGCTCAGTCGCAGACGGTGCAACAGTTGTCCAAGCGGCGCTTTATCTGGATCTGTGCGGCGCTTGGCTTGAATCTTGGTGTTCTCGTAGCCGTATTGGTCAAAGCATTCCTGTAGAGGCTTGCTCGGGTGCCCGGCATTGTCGCGGCGCCCGAATGTTGCAGTCGGATCGTCTTCTTCCTCCTTTTTGAACCGGTCAAGGACAGCCCGTCGTGAGTTCCTCAAACGTACTTTCTTCCCCTGATACTACTGTGCAACGGCTTCTCGAAGAACGCGAGCAGGAGCGCCAAGCCGACCTGCTCGACCAGGTTGCCTTCACTGATACAGCCAGCGCACCGAAGGCGGTTGCGGTCATCTGGAGCTTCATTCGCTCTTATGACCAGCACCGCAACGAGATGCCGCTGGACCAGTGGCTCACCCAAGAGCTCAAAAAGTACCCGCAACTTTGGCAGGGCAATGCTGAGGTCGAGGCTGTTGCACGTACGTTGATCAACTCGATCTCGCGAACTCATCAGCACAAAGCGTCGTTGCAACAACACCTCGACAAGGGAAAGAGCGCGGTCAATTGGCTGGCCAGAGAGCTGGAACAGGACGTGCAGAACAACCCTGAGTTGAATCCAAGTGAATACGCGGGCCAGGTGCAGAGCATGCTGGCGTCAGCCAATGTGTCGCTGGCGCAAAAACTCGATCCGAGTGTGCGCCATTCCACTGTGCCTGACGATGTCACCGGTAATTCTTCGCCGATTCTTGCTGAAACCCAGCCGACCATCTGGGACGAAACCTCCCGCTTGGAAATTTCCAGGGAGATCAACAAGCAAGCGCTGCTGAATGCCGCCCTGAACGCTTCGTACCACGGTGCCCGTATCCTCGGACAGCGCACCTGGAACTGGTGGCGAGGTGAGGAAAACGCACCCGCAAGTGTGGCGATGCAGGCATTCTTCGACAGCTCGCTGAAGTCGGCCGACCATGTCGGCGCGCAGGTTGCGGTGTCGGGTGGCGTGATGGTTGCGGCAAAAAGTGGCTGGTTGAGCTTTTTCCGCGACGCGTCAGCCGAAGAGGTCGCGACCACGACCTACGTTGGCCTGGAGCGTGCCAAAGCCTTGTACAAGCTCGGGCAAGGCGACATTTTTGCGGATACCGCGATCAACGCCATCGAACAGACCACCATGGTGGCTGCTCGCTCATTGGCCCAGGCCGCTGAACATAAAGGCGCGGCGCTCGGCGCCGAGTGGGGTGCAGCTCTGGGCACTGTGTTTGGTCCAGGAGGTACGGCTATTGGCGGGGTTGTCGGTGGTGTCGTTGGCCGTGCGGCCGGGAAGGCCGTCGGCACCCTGATCGAGAAGGGCGGCCGAAAGGTTATCGAGGTTGCCAGCAAGGTAGTTCGCAAGGTGGTCGGCACACTCAAAGATGTAGCGACGAAGACCGTCGAACGCGTGTCAGATTTCTTTTCGTCGTTGTTTAGTTGAGGCCGAGAGATGACTGATAAAAAGAGTTTTGACGCCCAACTGGAAGAGCACTTTCTGGCTGGCGCTCCCGCCATCTACATTCAGTCGGCTGAAGAAGCGCGTGTCGATCAGTTGCTGAACCGACTCAAGGACAAGGTCAAGCTCAAACGCATCCACGAGTGGAACCTTGGCTATGGCTGGGTGGATGTCGAAAACAAGCGCCCCTTGAGTAACCTCGACTCCAGTAAAACAGAGCTGGAACACGCGCTGCTGGCGTTGTTGGATGCAGACCTGGAAGAATCGCTGATCGTCATCAAGGGGGCTCGGCTCGCGCTGGAGAACAACACGCTCGCGGTCGCCCGACTCAAACAGCTGTTGAACTCGATCGAGCGCAACTATGCAGGCGAATGCTCGGTCATTCTGGTCTCGGAAGCCGTGTGCATTCCCGCGCCGATCGAGGCCCAGGTCACGCTCCTGCCTTTGCCGCTGCCGAGCCGTGCTGAAATCAAGACGTTGCTGGCCGAGGTCGAGTCTCGTGGGCAACTGACCGTTCCGGATCACCTCAGTGACCTGGCCGTATCTGGGCTGAGTGGGCTGACCTCCAGCGAGATGGCTCAGTTACTGAGGATGGTTGGGAGACAGACCCAAACCCTCGATGAGAAGTCGTTGAACACAATCCTCCATGAGAAAGAGCAGATCATCGTCAAGAGCGGTGTGCTGGAGATGGTCCGAGTCGATGTGAGCGTAAGCGATATCGGCGGCCTGGAAAACCTGAAGCAGTGGCTTGAGCAACGCTCGACCATCATCCGCCGCCTGGACGAGGCGACAAGCCAGGGCGTCAAGACGCCCAAAGGCGTGCTCATCGCCGGTATGCCTGGCTGCGGGAAATCGCTGACGGCCAAGGTGGCTGCTGGTTTGTTCCAGCTGCCCCTGTTGCGTCTGGATATCGGCTCGCTACTGGGCAAGTACGTTGGGGAGAGCGAGCACAACATGCGGCGCGCACTCAGCATGGCCGAGACTGTCAGCCCCTGCATCTTGTGGGTCGATGAACTGGAGAAAGCGTTTGTAGGCATGGGTGGCGGGAACGCTTCGGAAGTGACTGCACGGCTGCTGGGCTACTTCCTCACCTGGATGCAGGAAAAGACCGGCGCCGTATTTGTCATCGCCACTGCCAACGACATCACCGCATTGCCACCGGAGTTGCTGCGCAAGGGGCGCTTCGACGAGATCTTCTATGTCGGCTTCCCCAACCCTGTGGAGCGCGAAAAGATACTGGGTATCCATCTGGGTAAATCGGGCCAGCGGGTCGCGGATTTAAGGATGGATGAGCTGGTGAATCTCTGTCGGGATTACTGCGGTGCCGATATCGAAAACTCAATCAACGAGGCCGTCGCCAACGCATTCATCAGCGGAGGCGCGTTGACGCAGCAGCACCTGGAGGCCGCTATTCAGTCCACCATTCCTCTGCGTGAAACCTTGCGTGACCAGGTCGGCAAGTACGAGGAGCTGTTCGAGAAGCTGAAGCTGCGCCCGGCGTCCGAGTATCAGGGGTTGAGCGTGGCACAGATGATCAAGATGGCTGCTGACCCTAACCATGTGAAGCGGGAGGAGGTGGCCCGTAATCCTGATTGCCCTGGTGATCAGTTGGAGAAGCTTTCCATGGATGCACAGCGCAGTGTGGCGGAAGCGGTCTATACAAATCCGCGGTGTCCTGAGCACGTGCTGTCGATTCGGCTCAACCTCGTCAAGGGTCAACCGCAGTATGACCATGGGATGTTCAAGCTGGCTTGCTTGAATGGCAATGCGCCGCAAGATCTGCTGATACGCATGATCGATGAGGATGTACTCGACGATGATTTACGTGTGTCGTTGGCGGCCTGTGCCAAAGGCGAAGCCCTCCAGTTCAAGTTGGCTCGCGACCGACTTGCGTCGGTGGTGGCTGGCCTGATCTTAAATCCTTCACTACTAACCAGTGTGAAGTCCAAGTTGCTTGAGGAAGGCAAAAGTAGTGTTAAGCAAGCGTTCGCCAGGCACCCCGGTTTGACTGAGGATGAACAGCGTTCGCTGCTCAGTAATGCGAGCCCTGCACTCAGGGGGACCCTCAGCAAAAACCCCAAGCTGTCTGCCGCCTTGCAACTGAATCTCGCCAACGATCCTGATCCGGATGTAAGAGAGAAGCTGGCCAGCAATCCTTCGCTGATCAAAAAGGCTCAGCAAATCTTGGCCGAGGACGGCAGTTATCAGGTCAAGCGAGCACTTTCAGACAACCCAGCGCTCTGCCTTGATCACGAGCAAAAAATGAAGTTTAAGAAGTACATCATGGAGAACAGGCACCTGGGTGGGGGTGGGTTTTTCTCCAGCATTCATAGCAGTTTTTAGCAGTACCCACCCGTGAGCCAGGCTTGTGCTGGCTCACGTTCACACCCCGGCATACCTCAGCTCTCGGGCGCCACTCCCAGCAGCATTTGAACCTGACGCCGCAGTTGCCCCACCAGCTCACGTTCAGCGCGCAACTCGGACCGCAGTTCATTGTTCTCGTGCTCGTGAATCCGAGCGATGCGCTGCACATCCCGATCGTTTCTGACCACATCCCAAACCTCTCCCATCCGCGAGTGCACCAGCACGAGAACGAGCAGAGTGATGCCGCTTAGGCTCAGCAGTGCGAGCTGCAGGGTTTCCATTTATCGCTTCCTTGAGTAGTGGCTGTTTGCCGTTAAGCGAAACGATATGTCTAGTACTGCTACATGTCTATATTGGCTACTTGTACAGGTAAAGGATTGGTGCAGATCCGGCCTGCGCTTGGCTGGCGCGTGGATAGGAGGGTGAAAGCAATGTGCTATCGTGTAGGCCGCGGATGGCATGGTCTTAAGAGGGAAGCGCTCTCGCAATGGAGATTTTCGACCGCCTGCTTGATACGTATAAATACTTTACATATCTAGCGCGTGTTGATCGTAATTGAGCAGACACGTAGGATTTCACGTCACGTCATTTGTCTGGTCGCTACCCGCTGCCAATCATTCAGGGCCCACGATGAAACATAAGCAAAGCATGGATCAAATCCGCTGGGACCTTGCCCTGCGCTACCGCCTGATCGAAACGGTGGTCTGGTGGGAGGGGCGCCTGACCACCAACCACTTGATGCAGTGCTTCGGCATCAGCCGGCAGCAGGCATCAAAGGACATCAATACCTACATCACCGACTATGCCTCGAAGAATCTGGTCTACGACAAGCAGATCAAAGGCTACGTGCCAACCCGGCAGTTCAAACCGTTGTTCATCGACGACAGCGCCAGTGCCTACCTGGACCTGCTCAACCACAACGATGAGCGTGCGCCGCATATCGAAGGGTTGAACCTAGCTTACGCGCACACTGAAGTGTTGAAGGTACCCGATCGCTCTGTGAGGCCCGAGGTGCTGCGGCCACTGCTCAAGGCGTGTCGTGAAAAGCGGCGTCTGGACATCGAGTACGTGTCGTTCAAAACCCCGGAAGTGGAAGGGCGCACCATTGCGCCGCACACGTTGGTGTACACCGGGATGCGTTGGCACGTGCGGGCTTACTGCGAGAAGAACCGGGAGTATCGGGACTTTGTGTTGAGCCGTTTTCGAGGCGAGCCGGAGCTGCTCGACGATCAGACGGAAAATGGTGTCGAGCACGACGTGGAGTGGAACACCAAGATCGATGTGATCTTCAAGCCGGACGAGCGCCTGACGCCGGCGCAACGGTCGATCATTGAAGTGGACTACGCGATGACTAATGGGCAGCTTGTGGTCAAAAGCTCACAAGCATTGGCGAAGTACGTAGTGAAACGATTTCACGTAAATCCGAACCAGCATGACGCCCGCCCTGAAGCCCAGCAGTTGGTGTTGGCGAACCGGGCTGAGTTGAAACTCTGGCTGAGCTTAGACTAAGGCGTCCCTGGTCGACCTCGCGGTTTTACCAGGCTAGGCATTAAAGCCGATGTATGAGTCATTATGTTCGAGGATAGATACATTGCCGTTGTTTCGGCTGCGGGGTTGAGCAAAGCCTCATTATCGATCACGCTGATCGCGGATGACCGCCTTTGGCCGTTAGGCTGTTGGGACTGGCTACTTCGAGGCAGTGTCAGCGGATCTAAACGACCTCCCTGTGCCGATTTTCTTGGATAGCTGACACTGACAGATTACCCGTCGCTGCTTCCTGGATATGCTCACTCCACCAGATCATCATCGGTCGTCTCCGCTCGATGTAGTCCGCACGGTTGTAGGCGCTGCGAACCTCGTCTTTATCGACGTGGGCAAGTGCTACCTCGATCAATTCGGGATCCCAACCATGCTCGTTGAGGATGGTGCTGGCCATCGACCGCATGCCGTGGCTGACCAGACGCCCCTCGAAGCCCATTCGTTTCAGCGCCATGTTGGCGGTCTGGCTGTTGCAGTGGGTACGTGGGTTTCGGTCTGCAGGGAACACAAATTCCCGATGTCCACTGTAGGGCCTGATCGCGTCGAGGAGTGCAAGAGCCTGCTCAGTAAGCGGGACAATGTGCGCGCGGCGCTTTTTCATGCGCTCCGCAGGAATCGTCCAGATCTTCTTCTCGATGTCGATATCTGCCCAGCAGGTGGTCGCTGCTTCGACTGGCCGGGTCATGGTGTGAAGCTGCCACTCTATCAGGCAGCGTGTTGTTCTTTTTATGCTGGCATTGGCGATTGCCACCATGAGCTCTTTCAGCTCATCGGGAGGTAGTGCCGCCATGTTTTTCTTTTTCGGTTTCTTGAAAACGGAGCGGATGCCACTGAGCGGGTTCGCGTGAATCAGTCCCGAGTTGACCCCGTAGGTCATGATCTCGTTGAGCCGCTGTGTCAGTCGTTTCACGGTTTCAAGGCTGCCTTTGGTTTCGAGTGGCCGGAGCAGGTTAATGACCTGAGGAGCACTAATGGTCGAGAGTGGGGTGTGTCCCAGATACGGAAAGATGTGCAGCGTGAGGGAGCGCCAGATGTCCTCAGCGTAGGCCTGTGTCACTGCATCCTTTTTCAGCTCATACCAGGCCGTCGCCACGTTCTGGAAAGTGTGCTCAGTCGCTGCCTTCTTAGCTTGCTGCACTGCATCCCGTTTCTCTTTGGGGTCGATGCCGTGAGCGAGGAGCTCGCGTGCCTCAACGGTGCGCTTTCGGGCTTGCGCCAATGAAACTTCGGGGAAGGTCCCGAGGCCCATGTTGATCCGGTTCTTCGTCACCGGGTGCCGGTAGTTGAAGTTCCAGAGCTTAGAGCCATTACTTCTCACTCGCATTTGAAGGCCGTCACCATCGCTTAGGACATAGTCCTTCTCTTGAGGCTTGGCGGCTTTGACTTTGAGGTCCGAGAGGCGGGTGGCTTGAGCGCACATGCGGTATTCCAAGAGCGGTTTCGGTATTCCAAAAATTACCAGTAGATGGCTTGGAATACCACTTGGAATACCGAATGTCGTGGACCCTGCTGGACGCTAACGGACCCTGGTGGCGCTGAAAGCCGCGTATTTACTGGGTTTCAGGCACAAAAAAAGACGTCCATGGACGTCTTTAGATGATTATTTGGTGGAGCCGGGGGGATTTGAACCCCCGTCCGCCAGTACTCCGCTGTCGGTACTACATGCTTAGCCGTGTCTACTGAGTTAATCCGCAGCCGCCCGACGGGCAGGGTGCTTTGGACGAGTTGGGTAAGTTTTAGTCGCTTTGCCCCCAACGTGCTACACGACGATCCTGTTCTGTATGACAATCACTTCGGGTTTACAGGCATCCCCTGGTGATTGCTGGAGCCGAAGCTACCAGGAGAGCGGGCTCAGCTGCTTACGCAGCGAGAGCGTAGCCCTCGTAGTTTTCGTCATTGGCAACTATAGAAAGTTGCAACAGTGGATTTACGAGTTCTGTTACCAACTCGGCATGCACCTAGAGTTTCGCAACCGGCGTCGAATCCTAATCGGCCCCACGCTACAGCTCTAGCTCACGTACCTGTCGGCACGTACGGGCAGTATACGTGATTGCGCGGGCGGCGTCGACAACATGCCGCCTCGCTCCCGCCGCGAAGGCTCAAGCACCGCCGCTGCCGCCTGCCGAACCACTGCCTTTGTCGGTTTTTTCCAGGCGCTCGAGCACCTTGGAGGTAATGGCGATGCATTCCTTGGTGTCGCCCGACGCTTGGGCTGCCTTGGCCTTGTCGATGTGCATGGTGACGGCTTTGTCCAGGCCTTCGGAGGTGGCGCCGGCGGTGGCCATGCTGTCATCGATTTTCTGCAGGTTAATGGCGCACAGGTCTTCGGCGGCGAATACCGGGGAAGCCAGGAGGGTAGCGGCCGCGAAGAGGGCCGAGAGTGCGGTGCCTTTCATGGGTATCTCCTTTTAGGGCCTCTGGAGGGTGGGCCTGTAACGATTGACTGTGGCGGATTTGCGGGGGTTCAATCGGGATGATGGCGGGGCGGCATGATGGAGTGTGGCGAGATGTTGCGGGCGGGAGCGCCCTTGCGTCGAGACAGGGCTGCTCCTCATGGGTCAGTTGGTTTTGTTCAGACCCAGTTCGATGTCGTCGATCAGCGCCTTGGCCATTTCGCTGAGGATGCGTGCGGCGCTGCCGGCCTTGCGGTCGTTTTCCATTTCGGCTTCGGTGGTGAGGTGGCGGATGCAACCGAGCAGGACCGAGAGTTGGCTGAAGGCGTGGTCAAAGGGGATGCCCGGCTGCAGGCGGAACAGGTCGAAGGTTTCGATGCCGGCGGTGGTGGCGTGGGTGGGGTCGGTGGTGTCCATGGGATTGGTTTCCTGAATTCGGTGGGGGATGGCACCGGCGTAGCCGGTGTTCGCGGGCAAGCCCGCTCCCACAGGTACAGCGCCGAGCTCGAAGTTGGCGATTCCCCTGTAGGAGCGGGTTTACCCGCGAAGAGGCCGGTTAGGCCGCTATCAATGCAGACTTGGTTTGCGTTCCAATGCCAACAGCAGGGCATCCGCCTGAGCCCAGGCGATCTGCATGGCGCGCAGGCCGTTCTCGACCGATTCGCGCATGGCTTCATCTTCGATGCTGTCGACGGCATAGCGGCATCGGTTATAGGCGATCATCAGGTAATGGGTGACGTTCATCACCACATGGTTCAAGGGCACATGGCGCTCGATGATGGCGTTGCAGAGGGTGGTGCCGTCGGGGATTTGGTAGAAATGCGGTGGGTCGGGGACGATTTTTTTCATGCAGCCTCCTGAATGCTGAAGGACTGCCGCTTCCGTTCCACAGGAAGGGTGGCAGCTGTACACAGGGTGGAACCCGAGTGCATTCAGGAGTACTCGGTAGGCACGAGGCCTCCCGCGTACAGCCGCCATTAACGACACGCTCCAGAATGCTAGGCCGGGGCTCCACACCCGATCGCTGAACATCAGCGACTCGGACAGCCTAGGGGGCCAGGATTTCCGGGACAATCAGACGCGTGTCGACGTGGGTTGTAGGGTATTTCGCTGGGCGCGGGATCGCTAGTATCGGTGGGTAAGATGAATCTGAGAGCGGCGAGGGATATGGCCTGTGTTGCTTGCGCGGGCGGCGCTCGATATCCGCGCCACTACAACAACATCGGCGAGCACTCTGCCTCCCACTCAACCCTCAAATACTCCGCGGCCGCGTCACCCGATCGACCAGATAAACCAACCCGTGATAATCGATCCCACTGTGGCTCGACAGCCCGATCTCGCAGGTCCGGCTGGTCGAAATCCCCTCGCTGCAATGCTGCACCGCATCCTTCAAGCTACGCAGCGAGTGGGCATTGAGCTCCGGCGTGGTGAACCCCTTGTCCCCGGCAAACCCACAACAATGAATTCCTTCGGGTACAACCACCTGCTTGCTGCAGCGCCGCGCCAGGTCGATCAGCGCCTGGCTTTCGCCCAGGTGTTGGGTACTGCAGGTCACATGCACGGCCACCGGCTCGTCCTGAGGGGTGAACTCCAGCCGGTCGAGCAGATGAGTGCGGATGAACCGCACCGGGTCGTACAGGTCGAGCCGGGTGTCTGCCATGTCCTGCACAAGGCGCAGGGTGCAGGGGCTGGTGTCGCAGTAGATCGGGTCGAGGCCGCCACGGCTGGCCTGCAGCAGGGCGTTGATCAACTCCTGGCGCTTGTGCTCGGCCTGCTCGGGATAGCCTTTGGAAGCGAACGGCTGGCCACAGCACAGGCTGTCGGCGTTGTCCGGAAACACCACCTGATAGCCGGCTTTTTCCAGCAGCGCACGGGTCTTGTCCAGTAGCGTGCTCTGTTCGCGGTCGGCGTAGGCTGGGCCCATCGCCCGCGACACGCAGGCGGCGAGGTACACCACGCGTGGCCGGGCATCGTTGCTCACCGGGCCGAAGGTCAGGCCGCGTACCGGTTGCGGGATCGCCGGTGTCCACTGTGGCAGGCGGCCCTTGCTGGCCTTGCTCAAAGCCGCGCTCACCCGCGCCAGGCGGGGGGCGCCGAGCAGCTTGCGCGCGGTGTCGGCGGCCGTCAGGGTCAGGCGTGCGCCGCCCAAAGCCGTGGTGAAATGCTCGGCCAGCCAGTCGGCAGTCTTTTCCTGCTTGGCGGCCTGGCTGCGCAGTTTCTTCACCAGCTCGCCGGTGTTGATGCCCACCGGGCAGCGCTGAGCGCACAGGCCGGTGGCGGCGCAGGTGTCGATGCCCTGGTACTGGTAGGTCTGCAACAGCTCTCGGGTGTCGATGCCAGCGCGCTTTTTGGTCTGGATATCGCGCCACATGACGATGCGCTGACGCGGGCTTAGGGTCAGCCCCTTGGACGGACAGACCGGTTCGCAGAAGCCGCACTCGATGCACTTGTCGACGATCTCGTCGGCAGCCGGCAGCGGCTTGAGGTGCTTCAGGTGGATGTCCGGATCTTCGCTCAGCACCACATCGGGATTGAGAATGCCATTGGGGTCGAGCAGGCGTTTGAGCGCCCACATCAGCTGGTAGGCATCCTGGCCCCACTCCAGCGCCACGAACGGCGCCATGTTGCGCCCGGTACCATGTTCGGCCTTCAACGACCCGCCGAATTCCACGGCCACCAACTGCGCCACGTCGTCCATGAATGCCTGGTAGCGGGCAACTTCCTCGGGGCTGTTGAAGCCCTGGGTGAAGACGAAGTGCAGGTTGCCCTCCAAGGCGTGGCCGAAGATGATCGCCTCGTCGTAGCGGTGCTTGTCGAACAGCTCGATCAGGCGATTCACGCCCTCGGCCAACTGCTCGACGGGGAAGGTGACGTCCTCGATGATCACCGTGGTGCCGGTCTCGCGTACCGCGCCGACTGCCGGGAAGGTGTCCTTGCGGATTCTCCACAGCTGGTTGTACACCAGCGGGTCTTCGCTGAAGTCCACCTGCTGCTCCAGCGGGTAGTCGGCAATCGACGCCATGACCTGGCCCAACTGCTCGTGCAGCAGGCTCTGGCTGGCGGCACGGGACTCGATCAACAACGCGCAGGCATTGGCCGACAGGCCTTTCACCCACAGCGGCATGCCTGGCATGTCCTGCACCGAGCGCAAGCTGCGGCGGTCGAGCAGCTCCACCGCCGACACCGGCTGGCGCTTGAGCACGGTCACCGCGCGGCAGCAGCTCTCGACGCTGGGAAACACCAGCAATGCGCTGGCCTTATGGGGGTGATCGGGCACGGTGTCGTAGGTCACCGCGCTGATGAAGCCCAGCGTGCCTTCGGACCCGACCATCAGGTGCTGGAGGATATCCAGCGGCTGGTCGTAGTCCACCAGTGCATTCAGCGACAGGCCAGTGGTGTTCTTCAGGCGGTATTTATGCCGGATGCGGTCGGCCAGTTCGGTGTTGGCGCGGGTTTCCCGACCAAGCCGGGCAAGCGCCTCGAGCAGGTCGGCATGGCTGCGCTCGAAGGCGGCGACGCTGGCCGGGTCTTCGCTGTCCAGGCGGGTGCCGTCAGCCAGTACCAGGCGCATGCCGGCCAAGGTGTGGTAGGTGTTCTGCGCCGTGCCGCAACACATGCCGCTGGCGTTGTTGGCGACGATACCGCCGATCTTGCAGGCATTGATCGAAGCGGGGTCAGGGCCGATCTTGCGCCCGAAGGGGGCCAGCCAGGCATTGGCCTGGGCTCCGATCACGCCGGGTTGCAGACGGATCTGCTCGCCAGCGCCACGGATCTCGCGGCCATTCCAGTTGTCGCCGAGCACGATCAGCAGCGAGTCGCTGATGGCCTGGCCTGAAAGGCTGGTGCCGGCGGCGCGGAAGGTGACCGGCACGCGCTCGCGCTGGGCCAGGTGGATCAGCCCGACCACCTCGTCCTCGGATTCGACCCGTACTACCAGCTTCGGAATCAGCCGGTAGAAACTGGCATCGGTGCCGAAAGCCAGGGTCGAAGTGGGGTCGTCGAAACGGCGTTCGGCGGGTATCAGGCGCTCGACATCACGCAGGAACGCGGCGGGCAGGCTCATGCAATCTCCTCGCGGGGCCACGGCGTCTGGTGCGCCGTTGTGCCCCGGTCATTCAGGCGGTGTTACTCAAGGTAGGCGCGCTCAAGCGCCCAGTTCGCGGACCAGCGAGTCGCGGGTGATTTCGCCGATCGACTTGGCGCCGGTGAGCACCATGGCCACGCGCATTTCCTTCTCGAACAGTTCGAGCAGGTTCTTCACTCCGGCCTGGCCATGCACCGCCAGGGCCCATAGGAACGCGCGGCCGATCAGCACGCTATCGGCACCCAGGGCGATCATGCGCACCACATCCAGGCCGCTGCGGATACCCGAGTCGGCGAGGATCTTCAGATCGCCTTTGACCGCGTCGGCGATGGCCGGCAAGGCCCGAGCGCTGGACAGCACGCCGTCGAGCTGGCGCCCACCGTGGTTGGAGACGACGATACCGTCGGCGCCGAACTTGACCGCGTCACGGGCGTCGTCGGCATCGAGGATGCCCTTGATGATCATCGGGCCATCCCAGAAGTCGCGGATCCACTCCAGGTCCTTCCAGGAAATCGACGGATCGAAGTTGGCGCCCAGCCAGCCGATGTAGTCGGCAAGGCCAGTCGGATTGCCGCGGTAGGTGGAGATGTTGCCCAGGTCGTGCGGGCGGCCCATGACGCCGACGTCCCAGGCCCATTCAGGGTGGGTCATGGCCTGCAGCACACGGCGCATCGGGCCGTTTTTGCCGCTCATGCCGGAGTGGGCGTCGCGGTAGCGGGCACCGGGCACCGGCATGTCGACGGTGAACACCAGGGTCTTCACGCCTGCGGCCTTGGCCCGCTCCAGCGCGTTGCGCATGAAACCGCGGTCCTTGAGCACGTACAGCTGGAACCACATCGGCCGGTCGATGGCCGGAGCGACTTCCTCGATCGGGCACACCGAGACGGTGGACATGGTGAACGGAATGCCATGGGCTGCCGCTGCGCGTGCCGCCTGCACTTCGCCACGGCGGGCGTACATGCCGGTGAGGCCGACCGGGGCGAGGGCCACGGGCATGTTCAGGGTTTCACCGAACAGCTCGGTCTTGAGGCTCAGCTCGGACATGTTCTTCAGCACGCGCTGGCGCAGGGCGATGCTCGCCAGGTCCTCGACGTTGTGCCGCAAGGTGTATTCGGCGTAGGCGCCGCCGTCGGCGTAGTGGAAGAGGAAAGGGGGCAGCTTGCGTTGGGCCGCGGCGCGATAGTCGGTGGAGGCGGAAATGATCATGGATTCTCGCAGCGTGGGTTGAAGGAGATGCCGGGCGCCCGAGCGCCCGGCCCCTTTCACTTTAGTGTTGAACCAGCATGCCGGTCAGCCAGTAGGCCTGGATCAGGGTGATCAGGCCGACGATGGTGGCGAAGAACAGGCTGTGCTTGACGGTGAAGCGGAACAGGTCCGATTCCTTGCCGACCAGGCCGGTGGCGGCGCAGGCCACGGCGATCGACTGCGGCGAGATCATCTTGCCGGTCACGCCGCCGCTGGTGTTGGCAGCCACCAGCAGGGTGTCGTTGACCCCGATCTGGTGCGCGGTGGTCGCCTGCAGCGAGCTGAACAGGGCATTGGACGAGGTGTCGGAGCCGGTCAGGAACACCCCCAGCCAGCCAAGGAACGGCGAGAAGAACGGGAACGCCGCGCCGGTGCCGGCCAGGACCAGCGCCATGGTCGAGGACATGCCGGAATAGTTGGTGACGAAGGCGAAGGCCAGGACCATGCCGATCGACAGGATCGGCCAGCGCAGCTCCCAGAAGGTCTCCTTAAAAGTGGTCAGACCAGTTTTGAAGTTGATCTTGAGCACCGCCATCGAGATCAGCGCCGAGAGGAAGATCGCGGTACCGGTGGCGGAGATCGGGTCGAGCTTGAACACTGCAGGCATGGCGGTCGGTGTCGCGACGATCGGCGCGGTCTTGACCACCAGTTGGTCCAGGTGCGGGATGGCGAAGTTGAACACGAAGTTGTACATCGCGCCGCCTGGGGCGAAGGCCGCCTTGAACGGCTTCAGGGTCCAGATGGTCACCAGTACGGTGAGGATCAGGAACGGCGACCAGGCCTTGAAGATCTCGCCGAAGCTGTATGGGCTCGGCTGGCTGCCGCTTGGCTGGACAACGGCGGCGCCTACGCTGCCCTTGGCCTCGGCGAACGAGCGCTTCGGTTGCCAGACCTTGAGGAACAGGGTCAGGCAGATCAGGCTGGCCAGCGCCGAGGTGATGTCCGGCAGCTCCGGACCGATGAAGTTCGAGGTGAAGTACTGGGTCACGGCGAAGCTGAGGCCGGCCACCAGGGCGGCAGGCCAGGTTTCCTTTACCCCGCGCAGACCGTCCATCATGAACACCAGCCAGAACGGCACGAACAGCGACAGCAGCGGCAGCTGGCGACCGGTCATGGCGCCGATGTGGAAGGCGTCGATGCCGGTGACTTGGCCGGCCACGATGATCGGGATGCCCAGGGCGCCGAAAGCCACGGGCGCGGTGTTGGCGATCAGGCACAGGCCCGCGGCGTACAGCGGGTTGAAGCCCAGGCCCACCAGCAGGGCGGCGGTGATCGCCACCGGCGCGCCGAAGCCGGCCGCGCCTTCGAGGAAGGCACCAAAGCAGAAGCCGATCAGCAGCACCTGCAGGCGCTGGTCGTCGGTAATCGACAGCACCGAGCTGCGGATCACTTCGAACTGGCCGCTCTTGACCGTGAGTTTGTACAGGAACACCGCCGCGACGATGATCCAGGCAATTGGCCACAGGCCATAGAGGAAGCCATAGCCCGCGGCAGCCAGGGCCATGTCGACAGGCATCTGGAAGGCGAAGATCGCCACCAGGATCGACAGGCCAAGCGTGATGCTGCCGGCCACGTGGCCTTTGAGGCGGAACACGGCCAGGGCGAGGAAGAAGAACACGATCGGGATGACGGCTGCCAGGGCAGACAGGCCCAGACTACCAAGGGGGGTATAGAGTTGTTGCCAGGTTTGCATAATGGGGTAGCCCCTAATTGTTGTTGGTCAGCACTGGCATTGGATAATTGGTAAGACCAATTTACAATGGCTGGACGCTAGGTTAAAAGCGCGCTGATGCCTGTGTCAATTTGTCCTGGCTGAAACTTTGGTCGAGCGGCGATGAGCGGTGGCTGAACGGCTGCAAAAAAACCTAACTGATGGGTGCTGGCACGGCCCGAATCAGTGAGAATGGCCGACCCCGAATTCAGCAGGGGTTTGTGGAGAGCATGTGATGGTTTTTGATCAGGTCCGCCAACGGCGCCTGTCGGACGATATCGTCGACCGGTTGGAAGGGATGATTCTGGAAGGCACGCTGACGTCGGGACAGCGGCTGCCGGCCGAGCGCGTCCTCGCCGAGCAGTTCGGCGTGTCCCGCCCGTCACTGCGTGAGGCGATCCAGAAGCTGGTGGCCAAGGGCTTGCTGGTCAGTCGCCAAGGGGGTGGCAATTTTGTCGCCGAGTCGCTCGGCTCGACGTTCAGCGATCCGCTGCTGCAGCTGTTGGAGCACAGTGCCGAGGCCCAGCGCGACCTGCTGGAATTTCGCCATACCCTGGAAGCCTCCTGCGCCTACTACGCCGCGCTGCGCGCTACCGAGCCTGACCGCGCGCGCCTGAAGGCAGCCTTCGACACCCTGCAGGATTGTTACGCCAGGGCCGACGAAGTCACTCGGGCAGAGGAAGGCGCAGCCGATGCACGCTTCCACCTGGCGATTGCCGAGGCCAGCCATAACGCGGTGCTGTTGCACACCATCCGCGGGTTGTTCGATTTGCTCAAGCGTAATGTGGTGACCAACATCGGCGGCATGTATCAACAGCGCGCGGAGACGCGCGACATGCTGATCAGTCAGCACCGCGAGTTGTATCAGGCGATCGTCGAGGGTCGGGCAGAGGAGGCGCGGGAGGTGTCGAGCCGGCACATTCTGTATGTGCAGGAAGTGCTCGAGGAAGCCCAGGACGAGGCCCAGCGAGTGGCACGGGCGGAGCGGCGCAGCGGGCGCTGAAAGCTGTATTGGGTCATTCGCGGGACAAGCCCGCTCCCACAGGATCTGTGCCGAGCGTCGGTCAGCGCAGATCCTGTGGGAGCGGGCTTGTCTCGCGAAAGGGCCGCAGCAGGCTAGAGAAGACTCAGTCTTCCTTGCCCTTGTTGCGCACCGCACGCTGCAGCTCGCGGTTGGAGTCGCGTTCGCGCACGACATCGCGCTTGTCGAACTCCTTCTTGCCCTTGCCAAGGGCGATTTCGCACTTGATCAGGTGCTTGCTCCAGTACAGCGCCAGTGCCACGCAGGTATAACCCTTCTGCGCGACAGCCGCTTCCAGGCGCTCGAGTTCGCGCTTGTTCAGCAGCAGCTTACGGGTGCGGATCGGGTCGGCGATGACGTGGGTGCTGGCGGTGGTCAGCGGGGTGATGTGGCTGCCGAACAGCCAGGCTTCGCCATCCTTGAGCAGCACGTAGCTGTCGGTCAGGTGCGCCTTGCCGGCCCGCAGGCTCTTTACTTCCCAACCGGACAGGACCAGTCCGGCCTCGAACTTGTGTTCGATGAAGTAATCGTGTCGCGCTTTCTTGTTTTGCGCGATGGTCCCGGTCGGATGTTTCTTTTGCTTAGCCATAGGGGCGGCATTATAGGCAGTCGCCGCGTCGTCGGCTACGGGATTTCAGTGTGCTTGAGCCACTGCAATGAATACCGGACAATACAAAACCTGTCACATGTACAGAACCTGTTTTCGGCACGCTGCGAAGCGCCGCCACCCAGCCTTGGAAGTGATGCCTGGATGACTACCCATATTCAACGCTCCGCCCTGCTGCCGTACCCCGCCCAGGCGCTCTACGATCTGGTCAACGATGTGGCCAGCTACCCGCAGTTTCTGCCTTGGTGCTCGGACTCCACGGTGCTCGAAGCCAGCGACGCGCACATGCGCGCGAAGCTTGAAGTGGCCAAGGGCGGAATGAGCCAGCAGTTCGTCACGCGCAACTCGCTGGTGCCTGGGCAATCGATCGAGATGAACCTGGAGGAGGGGCCTTTCACCCAGTTACATGGGGTGTGGGTATTCAAGGCGCTGGGCGAAAAGGCCTGCAAGATCAGCCTGGACCTGTCGTTCGATTACGCAGGCCCGTTGGTGCGCGCTACCCTCGGTCCGCTGTTCAATCAGGCGGCCAATACCCTGGTCGATGCCTTCTGTCAGCGCGCCAAGCAGCTACACGGCTGAGGTTTCAGCAGCATCCACAAAAAAGCCCGGGCCATGGCCCGGGCTTTTTCTGTATACGCCTGCAATTACTGCGGTGAAGTTTCCAGCGGTGCCGGCGTCGGGACAGGGGTGGTCTCGATGGTGTCGATCTCGCGCTGGATCGACTCTTCGGTGGAGCCTGGCTTGGCCGGCTTTTCTTCCGGTTGAGCTGGCGCCTGGCCTTCGGTTGCTGGGCTGACGGTAGTGTCGCCGCTGCCGCCGAGGATCTCCTGGTCGCGGCTCACGCCCGGCATGAAGTCGCCCGACAGGCTGACCAGTTGGTCGCTGTCGTTGAAGAACACGCTCATGCGCTCCTGCTGGCGTTTGCCGCCGCCTGGCTGCAGGCTGTACAGGTAGTCCCACCGATTGGTGTTGAAGGTGTCCTGGAGGAGGGGGTTACCCATGATAAACCTTACTTGCCGACGGGTCATTCCGGGGCGTAATTGGTCTATCATGTCTTGCGTGACGACATTGCCCTGCTGGATGTCGATTTTGTAAACCCCGGGAAACGAGCAACCGGCGAGTGCGAGCAGTCCCACGAACGTGAGGCTGGTTAGCAAGAGCTTGGTGTTTTGCATCGGTGGGCGACTTCCACTATCTTGGCTGGACAACGTAAACACCGATCATACCCGTATTAAGAGAAGCTGCGAAGCAGCATCGGCGAGAAAGCTGACCATGGTTGAAAATAGCGAATTGCGCAAAGCCGGTCTCAAGGTGACCCTGCCTCGAGTCAAGATCCTTCAAATGCTCGATTCGACCGAGCAACGCCACATGAGTGCCGAGGATGTCTACAAGGCGCTGATGGAGGCTGGCGAGGACGTCGGTCTCGCAACCGTCTATCGCGTTCTGACCCAGTTCGAGGCGGCAGGCCTGGTGGTTCGCCACAACTTCGACGGCGGCCATGCGGTGTTCGAGCTGGCAGATGGCGGTCACCACGACCATATGGTCAACGTGGAGACCAGCGAGGTCATCGAGTTCATGGATGCTGAAATCGAGCGTCGTCAGAAAGAGATCGTGGCCGAGCATGGCTACGAACTGGTGGACCACAATCTGGTCCTCTATGTGCGTAAGAAAAAGTAACGATTAAATCGTTATAAATAGCAAAGGCGACCTTCGGGTCGCCTTTGTGCTTTCTGCGTTGGTGTTCGAGCTGGCTCTATACCTTGCTGCTCACCACCATCTTGCGCGCATGGGCCAGTGATTCCTTGGTCAGGTCGATGCCGCCCAGCATCCTTGCCACCTCTTCGACCCTCTCGCGTTTGCCCAGGCTTGCCACGGCGGTGTGCGTGGTATCGCTGTTGCGTACCTTGTGCACGAACAGGTGGTGATGTCCCTGGGCGGCTACCTGCGGTAAATGGGTCACGGTCAGCACCTGACCACGCTCGCCCAGTCGACGCAGCAGTTGGCCGACGATTTCCGCCGTGGGGCCACCAATGCCCACATCCACTTCATCGAACACCAGGGTCGGGATGCGTGAAGTCTGCGCGGTGATGACCTGGATCGCCAGGCTGATACGCGACAGTTCCCCGCCGGAGGCGACCTTGGCCAGGCCTTTCAGTGGTTGCCCCGGGTTGGCGCTGACCAACAGCTCGATCTGCTCCAGGCCGTGAGGGGAGAGATCGGTGCCTTCGTTGGGCGTGAGTTCGATGCAGAAGCGACCGCCCGGCATGCCTAGGCGCTGCACCTCCTGCTCCACGGCGACCGCCAGTTGCTGGGCGGCCTGTCGGCGCAAGGCGCTCAGCTCGGCGGCCTTGGCCTGGTAATGCTGGGCGAAAGCCGCTTGCTCATCGGCCAGGCGTTCGAGCGCTTCGTCACTGGCGTTGAGGCCTTCGAGTTCATCCATCAACTGCTGTTGCAGGTGTGGCAGCTCGGTCGGGTGCACCCGGTGTTTGCGGGCAAGGGTGTAGATCGTGTCGAGGCGCTCTTCCAGGGCCTGCAGGCGCATGGGATCGGCGTCGAAATTGTCGAGGAAGCGGTTGAGTTCGCCGACCGCCTCTTCGACCTGAATCTGCGCGCTGGCAATCATGTTGGCCGCTTCGCCGAGTGCCTTGGGCGCATTGGCTGCGGCGCCCAGGCGATTGAGGCTTGAGGTGAGGGCGCTTAGCACGTTGCCCGAATCGCTTTCGCTGCACTGGTCGATGACCTGTCGGCAAATGCCGAACAGGGCCTCGGCGTTGGTCAGGTTCTTGTGCTCCTGTTCGAGCTGTTCCAGCTCGTTTTCGCCCAGGCCGAGGTTGTCGAGCTCTTCGAGCTGATAGCTGAGCAACTGATGACGGGCGCGTTGCTCGTCACCGGAGTTGGTCAGCCGTTCCAGCTCCAGGCGCGTCTGGTTCCAGCGCTTGGCGGCCAGTTGCACCTGACGCGCGAGGTCGATGGCACCGGCGTACTCATCCAGTAGCCGGCGGTGGGTGTCGGTCTTCAGTAGCGACTGGTGTTCGTGCTGGCTGTGGATGTCGATCAGCAGCTCGCCCAGCGCCTTGAGGTCGCCCAGTGGGCAGGGGGTGCCGTTGATGTAGCCACGGCTGCGGCCTTCGGCGGTGATCACCCGGCGCAGGATGCACGGCCCGTCGTTGGCCAGGTCGCGCTCGGCCAGCCAGGTGCCTGCCTCGGGAATGTCCGCGAGGTCGAAGGTGGCGAGGATGTCTGCCTTGTCCGCGCCGGGGCGCACCACGCCGCTGTCGGCACGGTCGCCGAGGGCGAGGCCGAGGGCGTCGAGCATGATCGACTTGCCCGCACCGGTCTCGCCGGTGATGACGGACATGCCGCGGTCAAGTTCGAGATCGAGGTGTTCGACGATGGCGTAGTTATGGATGGACAGGTGCACCAGCATGAGGGCGGCTCCCGAAGATCGTGTCTGGTTATTTATACAGTAGTTTTTTCGACTCTGCCAAGGCCCGTCCGGAGAATCTCCTGGGCCGTCGTCGGGCGGTCAGCCCTTGAACCTGATTTTTCCGACCCCATATAGCCGGCAGACACGACGAGCTTGGCTCGCCCTACAGAAATTGCGAAGGAGAACCCCAATGGCTGACGAACAGCTGGATGAGAAGAACCTTAACGCCGAAGAAGCTGGCGCAGACAACACCGATGCCCGCGTTCAAGAGCTCGAGGAGCAGCTGGCCGCGGCCAAGGATCAATCCCTGCGCGCTGTCGCCGACCTGCAGAACGTGCGTCGCCGCGCCGAGCAGGATGTCGAGAAAGCCCATAAGTTCGCCCTGGAGAAGTTCGCCGGTGACCTGCTGCCGGTGATCGACAGCCTGGAGCGTGGCCTGGAGCTGTCCAGCGCCGACGACGAGAACATCAAGCCGATGCGTGAAGGCATCGAGCTGACCCTGAAAATGTTCCACGACACCCTCAAGCGCTACAACCTCGAGCCGCTGGATCCGCACGGCGAGCCATTCAACGCCGAGCACCACCAGGCCATGGCCATGCAGGAAAGCGCAGAGGTCGAGCCCAACAGCGTGCTCAAGGTGTTCCAGAAGGGCTACCTGCTCAATGGTCGCCTGCTGCGCCCCGCGATGGTGGTGGTCAGCAAGGCGCCGGTTGCTCCGCAACCTTCTATCGACGAGCAGGCTTGAAATCCTTCGGGGCATCCCCATCTAGGTGTCAAGCGTTCAAGTATTACCGCAGTTGCCCAAAGTAGCGGCTGCCACCCCATTCAAGTTTCGGGAGAGTTAACATGGGTAAAATCATCGGTATCGACCTGGGGACCACCAACTCGTGCGTCTCCATCCTGGAAAACGGTAGCGTCAAGGTCATCGAAAACGCCGAAGGCGCGCGTACCACTCCGTCGATCGTGGCCTACGCCAACGACGGCGAAATCCTGGTCGGCCAGTCGGCCAAGCGCCAGGCCGTCACCAACCCGCACAACACGCTGTTCGCAGTGAAGCGCCTGATCGGTCGCCGCTTCGAAGAAGACGTCGTGCAGAAAGACATCAAGCTGGTGCCCTACAAGATCGTCAAGGCCGATAACGGTGACGCTTGGGTCGAGGCCAGCGACAAGAAGATGGCTCCGCCGCAGATCAGCGCCGAAGTCCTGAAGAAAATGAAGAAGACCGCCGAAGACTACCTCGGCGAGCCCGTCACCGAAGCGGTCATCACCGTTCCGGCCTACTTCAACGACAGCCAGCGCCAGGCTACCAAGGATGCCGGTCGCATCGCCGGTCTCGACGTCAAGCGCATCATCAACGAGCCGACCGCCGCTGCGCTGGCCTATGGCATGGACAAGGCCAAGGGCGACCACACCGTCATCGTCTATGACCTCGGTGGTGGTACCTTCGACGTTTCGGTCATCGAAATCGCCGAAGTCGACGGTGAGCACCAGTTCGAAGTACTGGCCACCAACGGCGACACCTTCCTGGGTGGCGAAGACTTCGACATGCGCCTGATCGACTACCTCGTCGACGAGTTCAAGAAAGAGTCCGGCATGGACCTGAAGAACGATCCCCTGGCTCTGCAGCGTCTGAAAGAAGCCGCTGAGAAAGCCAAGATCGAGCTGTCCTCCGCTCAGTCGACCGACGTCAACCTGCCGTACATCACTGCAGATGCCACCGGTCCTAAGCACCTGAACGTGAAGATTTCCCGCGCCAAGCTGGAGTCGCTGGTCGAAGACCTGGTGTCGCGTACCATCGAGCCATGCCGCATCGCCCTGAAAGACGCCGGCATCGACGCCAGCAAGATCGACGACGTGATCCTGGTCGGTGGCCAGACCCGTATGCCGCTGGTGCAAAAAGCGGTTGCCGATTTCTTCGGCAAGGAAGCGCGCAAGGACGTCAACCCGGACGAAGCTGTCGCCATGGGTGCAGCCATCCAGGGCGCGGTCCTGGCCGGTGACGTGAAAGACGTACTGCTGCTGGACGTCAGCCCGCTGACCCTGGGTATCGAAACCATGGGCGGCGTGATGACCCCGCTGATCGAGAAGAACACCACCATCCCGACCAAGAAGTCGCAGGTGTTCTCGACTGCCGACGACAACCAGGGCGCCGTGACCATCCACGTGCTGCAGGGTGAGCGTAAGCAGGCTGCGCAGAACAAGTCGCTGGGCAAGTTCGACCTGGCTGACATTCCGCCGGCTCCACGCGGTGTGCCGCAGATCGAAGTGACCTTCGACATCGACGCCAACGGCATTCTGCACGTCAGCGCGAAAGACAAGGCTACCGGTAAGTCGCAGTCGATCGTGATCAAGGCCAACTCCGGCCTGTCGGATGACGAAATCGAGCGCATGGTGCGTGATGCCGAGGCCAACGCCGAGGAAGACCGCAAGTTCGAAGAGCTGGCCGCAGCCCGTAACCAAGGCGACGCGCTGGTTCACTCGACCCGCAAGATGGTCGCTGACGCCGGTGACAAAGTCACCGCGGAAGAGAAAACCGCCATCGAGGCTGCCGTGGTTGCCCTGGAAGCCGCTGTCAAAGGCGACGACAAGGCCGCCATCGACGCCAAGGTCGAAGAGCTGTCGAAAGTCTCCGCGCCGGTTGCCCAGAAGATGTACGCCGAGCAGCAGGCCGAACAGCCTCAGGGCGGCGCCCAGCAGGCCGAGCCGGAAGCCAAGCACGATGACGTGGTTGACGCCGAGTTCGAGGAAGTGAAAGACAACAAGCAGTAATGCCTGCATGTTGTCGGTCAGCCACCGCCGTTTGGCGGTGAGCTGGTAGGATGTCGCCGCGCGGGGGCTTGCTCCCGCGTTGGTGTGTCTGGAATACGAGAATTTTTACAGCATCTGTCAGAGCCTCTCGGAGGTTGGCAGGTGTTGCGGCACAGCGCATAGCGCAGAGGTATGCCGAACGCCCTCAAGAGTGCAAATGACCTATGGCAAAGCGTGATTATTATGAGGTGCTGGGTGTCGAGCGTGGCGCCAGTGAAGGTGATCTCAAAAAGGCCTATCGCCGCCTGGCGATGAAGTACCACCCCGACCGCAATCCCGGTGACAAGGAGTCGGAAGAGCATTTCAAGGAGGCCAACGAGGCCTATGAAGTGCTGTCCGATGCGAGCAAGCGCGCGGCCTACGACCAGTACGGCCATGCCGGCGTCGATCCGAACATGGGTGGCGGCGGTGCCGGTTTCGGTGGCGCCAACTTCTCCGACATCTTCGGCGATGTATTCAGCGATTTCTTCGGTGGTGGCCGTGGCGGCTCGCGTGGCGGCGCCCAGCGCGGCAGCGACCTGCGCTACACCCTGGAGCTGAACCTGGAAGAGGCGGTGCGTGGCACGACGGTCAATATCCGCGTTCCCACGCTGGTCGAATGCAAGCCGTGCGACGGCTCCGGCGCCAAGAAAGGCTCGTCCCCGGCGGCTTGCCCGACCTGCGGCGGCATCGGCCAGGTGCGTATGCAGCAGGGCTTCTTCTCAGTGCAGCAGACCTGCCCGCGCTGCCATGGCCAGGGCAAGATCATCACCGACCCTTGCACTTCGTGCCATGGCGAAGGTCGTGTCGAGGAGTACAAGACTCTGTCGGTCAAGGTGCCGGCCGGTGTCGATACCGGCGATCGCATTCGCCTGTCCGGCGAAGGCGAGGCGGGGACTCATGGTGGCCCGACCGGCGACCTGTACGTGGTCATCAACGTGCGCGAGCACGCCATCTTCCAGCGTGACGGCAAGCACCTGTACTGTGAAGTGCCGATCAGCTACACCGATGCTGCCCTGGGTGGCGAGCTCGAGGTCCCGACCCTCGATGGTCGCGTCAAGCTCAGAATTCCCGAAGGTACCCAGACCGGCAAGCAGTTCCGTCTGCGTGGCAAGGGCGTAGCCCCTGTGCGTGGCGGGGCTGCGGGCGATCTGCTGTGCCGCGTGGCGGTGGAAACCCCGGTCAATCTCAGTCGTCGCCAGCGCGAACTGCTCGAAGAGTTCCGCGACTCGTTGGACAGCGACAGTTCCCATTCGCCCAAGGCCAGTGGCTGGTTCGAAGGTGTGAAGCGTTTCTTTGGCGATCTCTGACAAGGAACAGGTTATGCGACGTATTGCAGTGATGGGTGCGGCCGGGCGGATGGGCAAGACCCTCGTCGAGGCTGTGCAGCAACAAGCGCCCCAGGCAGGCCTGACGGCGGCGATCGACCGCCCGGACAGTACCCTGGTCGGTGCCGATGCCGGCGAGCTGGCGGCGCTGGGCCGTATCGGCGTGCCGATCTCCGACGACCTGGCCAAGGTCGCCGACGAGTTCGACGTGCTGATCGACTTCACCCACCCGTCGGTCACCCTGAAGAACCTGGCGTTCTGCCGCAAGGCGGGCAAGGCCATGGTCATTGGCACCACCGGCTTCACGCCGGAAGAGAAAGAGCAACTGGCCGAAGCAGGCAAGGAAATCCCGATCGTCTTCGCCGCCAACTTCAGCGTCGGCGTCAACCTGTGCCTGAAGCTGCTGGATACGGCGGCGCGGGTGCTGGGTGACGATGTGGACATCGAGATTCTCGAAGCGCACCACCGGCACAAGGTCGATGCGCCGTCGGGTACGGCGCTGCGTATGGGTGAAGTGGTTGCCCAGGCGCTGGGGCGTGATCTGCGCGAAGTGGCCGTATATGGCCGTGAAGGGCAGACGGGGGCGCGTGATCGTCAGACCATCGGCTTCGCGACCGTGCGTGCCGGCGATGTGGTTGGCGACCACACGGTGCTGTTCGCTGCCGAAGGCGAGCGCGTGGAGATCACCCACAAGGCCTCCAGTCGCATGACCTTCGCCAAGGGCGCCGTGCGTGCGGCGCTGTGGCTCGATGGTCGTGAGCCGGGGTTGTACGACATGCAGGACGTGCTCGAGCTGCGTTGAGGGTTGGCGCAGTAACCCTCTGTCGCATTTGCGGTAGACCGGAAACGCTCTTTTCTGTAAGCTACAGCTTTAGTGTGTCCACTAAAAGCGCGCAGCGAATTGAATTCAGCACATGAAAGCGGGGTGACGTGTCCATACGTCACTCCGCTTTTTTGCAACCTGCGATCGCCCTTTCATGCTTGATTTACGGGAGGTCTTCTTGACAAAGCCAGCCATACTCGCCCTTGCCGATGGCAGTATTTTTCGCGGTGAAGCCATCGGTGCCGACGGTCAGACCGTTGGTGAGGTGGTGTTCAACACTGCTATGACCGGCTACCAGGAAATCCTTACAGACCCTTCCTACGCCCAGCAAATCGTTACCCTGACCTACCCGCACATTGGCAACACCGGCACCACCCCGGAAGACGCTGAGTCGAACCGAGTCTGGTCCGCTGGTCTGGTCATTCGCGACCTGCCGCTGCTGGCCAGCAACTGGCGTAATACCCAGTCGCTGCCTGAGTACCTGAAGGCCAACAACGTCGTTGCCATCGCCGGCATCGACACCCGTCGCCTGACCCGTATCCTGCGTGAAAAAGGCGCCCAGAACGGCTGCATCCTCGCCGGTGACGACATCACCGAAGAGCAGGCCATCGCCGCCGCCCGCGCCTTCCCAGGCCTCAAGGGCATGGACCTGGCCAAGGTCGTCTCCACCACCGAGCGCTACGAATGGCGTTCCAGCGTGTGGGAACTGAAAACCGACAGCCACCCGACCATCGACGCAGCCGACCTGCCTTACCACGTGGTCGCCTTCGACTATGGCGTCAAGCTGAACATCCTGCGCATGTTGGTCGCCCGTGGCTGCCGCGTGACCGTGGTACCGGCGCAGACCCCGGCCAGCGAAGTGCTGGCGCTGAATCCGGACGGTGTGTTCCTGTCCAACGGCCCAGGTGATCCCGAGCCTTGCGACTATGCCATCCAGGCGATCAAGGAAATCCTCGAGACCGAGATCCCGGTATTCGGTATTTGTCTCGGCCACCAGCTTCTGGCCCTGGCCTCCGGCGCCAAGACCGTGAAGATGGGTCACGGCCACCACGGTGCCAACCACCCGGTCCAGGATCTGGACACCGGCGTGGTCATGATCACCAGCCAGAACCACGGCTTCGCCGTCGACGAAGCCACCCTGCCGGGCAACGTCCGCGCCATCCACAAGTCGCTGTTCGACGGTACCCTGCAGGGCATCGAGCGCACCGACAAGAGCGCGTTCAGCTTCCAGGGCCACCCTGAAGCGAGCCCAGGCCCGACCGACGTCGCGCCACTGTTCGATCGTTTCATCGATGCCATGGCCAAGCGCCGCTGAGCATCCTGCATCAAGGCCCCGGGGCGGCATGTGCCGCGCCCGGAAGCGCCTGACCCAGATTGTTCAAGACGGCTTGCCGACTGACCCGCGGATTTGAGTGACAACCATGCCAAAACGTACAGACATCAAAAGCATCCTGATTCTCGGCGCTGGCCCGATCGTGATCGGCCAGGCCTGCGAATTCGACTACTCCGGCGCCCAGGCCTGCAAGGCACTGCGCGAGGAAGGTTTCCGCGTCATCCTGGTGAACTCCAACCCGGCCACCATCATGACCGACCCGGCCATGGCCGACGCCACCTACATCGAGCCGATCAAGTGGCAATCGGTGGCCAAGATCATCGAAAAAGAGCGTCCTGACGCACTGTTGCCGACCATGGGTGGCCAGACTGCCCTGAACTGCGCCCTGGACCTCGAGCGCCACGGCGTGCTGGAGAAGTTCGGCGTGGAAATGATCGGCGCCAATGCCGACACCATCGACAAGGCCGAAGACCGTTCGCGCTTCGACAAGGCGATGAAGGCCATCGGCCTGGAGTGCCCGCGCTCCGGTATCGCTCACAGCATGGAAGAAGCCAACGCCGTTCTCGAGCGCCTGGGCTTCCCGTGCATCATCCGTCCGTCCTTCACCATGGGCGGCACCGGTGGCGGTATCGCCTACAACCGTGAAGAGTTCGAAGAAATCTGCGCCCGTGGCCTCGACCTGTCGCCGACCAAGGAGCTGCTGATCGACGAATCGCTGATCGGCTGGAAGGAATACGAGATGGAGGTGGTCCGCGACAAGAAGGACAACTGCATCATCGTCTGCTCCATCGAGAACTTCGACCCGATGGGCGTGCACACCGGTGACTCGATCACCGTTGCCCCCGCGCAAACGCTGACCGACAAGGAATACCAGATCATGCGCAACGCCTCGCTGGCGGTGCTGCGTGAAATCGGTGTCGAAACCGGTGGTTCCAACGTGCAGTTCGGTATCTGCCCGAACACCGGCCGGATGGTCGTGATCGAGATGAACCCGCGCGTGTCGCGCTCTTCGGCCCTGGCCTCCAAGGCTACCGGCTTCCCGATCGCCAAGATCGCCGCCAAGCTGGCCGTCGGTTACACCCTCGACGAGCTGCAGAACGACATCACCGGCGGTCGCACTCCGGCTTCGTTCGAACCGTCGATCGACTACGTCGTCACCAAGCTGCCGCGCTTCGCCTTCGAGAAATTCCCGAAAGCCGACGCCCGCCTGACTACCCAGATGAAATCCGTGGGTGAAGTCATGGCCATCGGCCGGACCTTCCAGGAGTCCCTGCAGAAAGCCTTGCGCGGCCTGGAAGTCGGCGCATGCGGTCTCGATCCGAAAGTCGACCTGACCAGCGCCGATGCCAGCAGCATCCTCAAGCGCGAGCTGACCGTACCGGGCGCCGAGCGTATCTGGTATGTCGCCGACGCCATGCGTTCGGGCATGACCATCGAAGAGATCTTCCAACTGACCGGCATCGACCTGTGGTTCCTGGTGCAGATGGAAGATCTGATCAAGGAAGAAGAGAAGGTCAAGACCCTCGCCCTGTCGGCCATCGACAAGGACTACATGCTGCGTCTGAAGCGCAAGGGCTTCTCGGACCAGCGTCTGGCCAAGCTGCTCGGCATCACCGACAAGAACCTGCGCCGTCACCGCCACAAGCTGGAAGTGTTCCCGGTGTACAAGCGCGTCGACACCTGCGCCGCCGAGTTCGCCACCGACACCGCCTACCTGTACTCGACCTACGAGGAAGAGTGCGAGGCCAACCCGTCGACCCGTGACAAGATCATGATCCTCGGTGGTGGCCCGAACCGTATCGGCCAAGGGATCGAGTTCGACTACTGCTGCGTACACGCTGCTCTGGCGCTGCGTGACGACGGTTACGAGACCATCATGGTCAACTGCAACCCGGAAACCGTCTCCACCGACTACGACACCTCCGACCGCCTGTACTTCGAGCCGCTGACCCTGGAAGACGTGCTGGAAGTCTGCCGCGTCGAGAAACCGAAAGGCGTGATCGTCCACTACGGCGGCCAGACCCCGCTGAAACTGGCCCGCGCCCTGGAAGAAGCCGGCGTACCGATCATCGGCACCAGTCCAGACGCGATCGACCGCGCCGAAGACCGTGAGCGCTTCCAGCAGATGGTTCAGCGCCTGAACCTGCGTCAGCCGCCGAACGCCACCGTGCGCAGCGAAGACGAAGCCATCCGCGCCGCTGGCGACATCGGTTACCCGCTGGTGGTGCGTCCGTCCTACGTTCTGGGCGGCCGCGCGATGGAGATCGTCTACGAGCTGGATGAGCTCAAGCGCTATCTGCGTGAAGCGGTCCAGGTGTCCAACGACAGCCCGGTGCTGCTCGACCACTTCCTCAACTGCGCCATCGAGATGGACGTGGATGCGGTCTGCGACGGCACCGACGTGGTCATCGGCGCAATCATGCAGCACATCGAACAGGCCGGTGTTCACTCCGGTGACTCGGCGTGCTCGCTGCCACCTTACTCGCTGAGCAAGGAAGTGCAGGACGAAGTCCGTATACAGGTCAAGAAAATGGCCCTGGAGCTCGGCGTCGTCGGCCTGATGAACGTGCAGTTGGCCCTGCAGGGCGACAAGATCTACGTGATCGAGGTCAACCCGCGCGCCTCCCGTACCGTGCCGTTCGTCTCCAAGTGCATCGGCACCTCCCTGGCGATGATCGCGGCCCGTGTCATGGCCGGTAAAACCCTCAAGGAGCTGGGCTTCACCGAGGAAATCATCCCGAACTTCTACAGCGTCAAGGAAGCCGTCTTCCCGTTCGCCAAGTTCCCAGGGGTTGACCCGATCCTCGGCCCTGAGATGAAATCGACCGGTGAAGTCATGGGTGTCGGCGACAGCTTCGGTGAAGCCTTCGCCAAGGCCCAGATGGGTGCCAGCGAAGTGCTGCCGACCGGCGGTACCGCCTTCATCAGCGTGCGCGACGACGACAAGCCGCAAGTGGCTGGCGTTGCCCGCGACCTGATCGCCCTGGGCTTCGAAGTGGTCGCCACTGCCGGTACCGCCAAGGTCATCGAAGCGGCCGGCTTGAAAGTGCGCCGTGTGAACAAAGTGACCGAAGGTCGCCCGCACGTGGTCGACATGATCAAGAACGACGAAGTGTCGCTGATCATCAACACCACCGAAGGCCGCCAGTCGATCGCTGATTCGTACTCGATTCGTCGCAATGCGTTGCAGCACAAGATCTACTGCACCACTACCATTGCGGCCGGTGAAGCCATCTGCGAAGCGCTGAAATTCGGCCCTGAGAAGACCGTTCGTCGCTTGCAGGATCTGCATGCAGGACTCAAAGCATGAGCATTACCAAGTACCCGATGACCGTCCAGGGCGCTCGCGCCCTGGAGGACGAGCTGACCTTTCTGAGCAAGACCGAGCGCCCGCGCCTGAGCCAGGCCATTGGCGAAGCGCGTGAGCTGGGCGATCTCAAGGAAAACGCCGAGTACCATGCTGCCCGCGAGGAGCAGGGCATGGTCGAGGCGCGTATCCGCGACATCGAAGGCCGTCTGCAGAACTCGGTGGTGATCGACGTCACCACCATCGCCCATACCGGCAAGGTGATTTTCGGCACCACCGTGGTGCTGGCCAACACCGAAACTGATGATGAGGTGACCTATCAGATCGTCGGCGAGGATGAAGCCGACGTGAAACAGGGCAAGCTCTCCAACAGCGCCCCGATCGCACGTGCAATCATCGGCAAGGAAGAAGGTGATACCGTTGTCGTCAAGACGCCAAGCGGTACGGTCGAGTACGAGATTGTCGAAGTCAAGCACATCTGATCGGCGCCTGCGGGCGCCATCCCTCGAGGGCATCCTCTGGCAACTGGCCCAGGTTTTCTGGGTCGGGGGCTTGTGGGTGTTCCACGTGGGCTTGGTGCCGGCGCTAAAGGTCAGCGGGCTGGCGCCATTGCTGGTGCAGGACGTGGCCGGGCAGATCGACCGCTGGTTGATCGGTGTGGCCATGCTCGGGCTGTTGACCCAGCTGGCGGTGCTGGCGAGGGTGGATGGCCTGGCGGCCTGGTGGCGACAGTTCCGCGGCCAGATGCTGTTGCTCGGCTTTGGCGCCTGCGTGGGGTATTACACGCTGCGCTACGGTATTTCGGTCGGCGAGCGTTGGCAGATGTTCTGCTTCCTGGTGCTGGGCTTCTCCGGCATCGTGCTGGTGGCCCAACCGGTCCCGGTCAGGGCGCGCCAGGCGCGCCACTGAGCGGAGTCACCGTCACTTGTAGCGGTGGATGTTGGACAGCTGCTTGTTCGGCTGTGGGTTCTTGCGGTAGATCAGTGCCTTCTTGCCGATGGTCTGTACCAGCTCGGCACGGCCTGCCTTGCACAGTTCGGCAATGGCGGCGGCACGCTCTTCGCGGTCTTCCGAGCGAATCTCGACCTTGATCAGCTCGTGGTCGGCCAGTGCGCGCTCCAATTCGGCGATCACGCCTTCGTTCAAACCATTGCCAGCAACGATCAGGACCGGCTTCAGGTCATGACCAATGGACTTGTATTGCTTCTTCTGCTCGTTATTGAGCGGCATAATCTGACCCTTTCCGTCTGATTCTGTAAAATTGACCGGCATTTTACCCGAGGGCCACCGGCTCCGCCCAGTCAATCACGACGCATATCATCGAGGTGCCCCGTGGTACAACGTTCCAAAAGCAGCGCAAATTGGCTGCGAGAACATTTCAACGATCCTTTTGTGAAACAGGCACAGAAGGATGGCTACCGCTCGCGTGCGAGCTACAAACTGCTGGAGATTCAGGAAAAAGACCGCCTGATCCGTCCCGGCATGAGCGTAATCGACCTCGGTGCGGCCCCAGGCGGGTGGTCCCAGGTGACCAGTCGTCTGATTGGTGGGCAGGGTCGTCTGATCGCTTCCGATATCCTGGAAATGGACTCGATCGCTGATGTGACCTTCATTCAAGGGGACTTCACCCAGGATGAGGTGTTGCAACGCATTCTCGAAGCGGTCGGCGATTCGCACGTAGACCTTGTGATTTCCGACATGGCCCCCAATATGAGTGGTACGCCCGCGGTGGACATTCCGCGTGCCATGTTCCTCTGCGAGCTGGCCCTCGATCTGGCGACCCGCGTGCTCAAGCCCGGCGGCGACTTCCTGATCAAGATTTTCCAGGGCGAAGGCTTCGATGTGTACCTCAAGGACGTGCGTAGCAAGTTCGACAAGGTGCAGATGCGCAAGCCTTCGTCATCGCGGGATCGCTCTCGCGAGCAGTATCTGCTGGCCCGGGGATACAAGGGAGCATGAGGCGTGTAGCGGGGTGGCCGATAGTTATTTCCAATCGGCTACGCCGTCAGGATCGTCCGATCTTCGTGTAGTCTAGGTTTCACAAAGGGTTACAGACGGTGCCTGCGGATGCGTAGGTAATGTAGTAAGTTAGGGCGATGAATATCATGCGAGGAACGGCTGCGTCGTGCGCCGGCCTCAGAGGGTAGCGAATTGAACGACATGGCAAAGAATCTGATCCTGTGGTTGATCATCGCAGCTGTCCTGGTGACGGTGATGAACAACTTCTCCAGCCCTAACGAGCCGCAGACCCTCAACTACTCCGACTTCATCCAGCAGGTAAAAGACGGGAAAGTCGAGCGCGTGACCGTCGACGGCTACATCATTACCGGCAAGCGCACCGATGGCGACAACTTCAAGACCGTGCGTCCGGCCATCACCGACAATGGCCTGATCGGCGATCTGGTCGACAATCACGTCACCGTCGAGGGCAAGCAGCCTGAGCAGCAGAGCATCTGGACCCAGTTGCTGGTTGCCAGCTTCCCCATCCTGGTGATCATCGCCGTGTTCATGTTCTTCATGCGCCAGATGCAAGGCGGCGCAGGTGGCAAGGGCGGCCCCATGAGCTTCGGCAAGAGCAAGGCGCGCCTGCTGTCCGAGGATCAGGTCAAGACTACCCTGGCCGACGTCGCAGGCTGCGACGAAGCCAAGGAAGAAGTCGGCGAGCTGGTCGAGTTCCTACGCGATCCGGGCAAGTTCCAACGCCTGGGCGGCCGTATCCCGCGTGGCGTGCTGATGGTCGGCCCACCAGGTACCGGTAAGACCCTGTTGGCCAAAGCCATCGCCGGCGAAGCCAAGGTGCCGTTCTTCACCATTTCCGGTTCGGACTTCGTCGAGATGTTCGTCGGCGTGGGTGCCAGCCGTGTCCGTGACATGTTCGAGCAGGCGAAGAAGCACGCGCCGTGCATCATCTTCATCGACGAGATCGACGCCGTTGGTCGCCACCGTGGCGCCGGCATGGGCGGCGGTCACGATGAGCGCGAGCAGACCCTCAACCAGTTGCTGGTCGAGATGGATGGCTTCGAGATGAACGACGGCATCATCGTCATCGCCGCCACCAACCGCCCTGACGTGCTCGACCCGGCGCTGCTGCGCCCCGGTCGCTTCGACCGCCAGGTGGTGGTAGGGCTGCCGGACATCCGTGGCCGTGAACAAATCCTCAAGGTCCACATGCGCAAGGTGCCGGTAGGCGACAACGTCAACGCCGCCGTGATTGCCCGTGGTACCCCAGGCTTCTCCGGTGCCGACCTGGCCAACCTGGTCAACGAGGCTTCGCTGTTCGCCGCTCGCTCCAACAAGCGCCTGGTCGAGATGAAGGAATTCGAACTGGCCAAGGACAAGATCATGATGGGTGCCGAGCGCAAGACCATGGTCATGTCCGAAAAAGAGAAGCAGAACACTGCCTATCACGAGGCCGGTCACGCCATCGTCGGTCGCCTGGTGCCCGAGCACGATCCGGTCTACAAGGTGTCGATCATTCCCCGTGGCCGAGCCCTGGGCGTGACCATGTTCCTGCCTGAGGAAGACCGCTACAGCCTGTCCAAGCGCGCGTTGATCAGCCAGATCTGCTCGCTGTACGGCGGTCGTATCGCCGAAGAAATGACCCTGGGCTTCGATGGTGTGACCACCGGCGCCTCTAACGACATCATGCGTGCCAGCCAGATCGCCCGGAACATGGTCACCAAATGGGGCCTGTCCGAAAAGCTTGGCCCGTTGATGTATGCCGAGGAAGAAGGCGAGGTGTTCCTGGGGCGCAGCGCCGGCAGCCAGCACGCCAGCGTTTCCGGTGAAACCGCCAAGATGATCGACGTCGAAGTGCGCAGCATCATCGACCAGTGCTATGCCACGGCCAAGCAACTGCTCACCGACAACCGCGACAAGCTCGATGCCATGGCCGAAGCGCTGATGAAGTACGAAACCATCGACGCCGAGCAGATCGACGATATCATGGCCGGCCGTACCCCTCGCGAACCTCGCGACTGGGATGACGATTCCGCTTCGGGCACCTCGGCACCCCAGGGTGATCGCCCGGAATCGCCGATTGGCGGCCCAGCGGCTCAACACTAAGGGCATCTATGAGCTCTAAGCAGTACCCGACCCGGTTGCCTTGCGGCAACCGGGTTCTTGATCTTTCCCGAACCCATGTCATGGGTATCCTCAATGTCACCCCCGACTCCTTCTCCGACGGCGGGCGCTTCAATCGGCGCGACGAGGCCCTTCGCCATGCCGAGGCCATGGTTGCCGCAGGTGCCACGCTGATCGATATCGGCGGCGAGTCGACGCGCCCTGGTGCGCGCGCGGTCTCGGTCACCGAAGAGCTTGAGCGCGTGGCGCCCATGGTCGAGGCGATCAACGGTCGTCTGGACGTGGTCATCTCGGTCGACACCTCCACGCCCGCTGTGATCCGTGAGGCCGCCCGCCTGGGTGCCGGGCTGATCAACGACGTGCGCGCCCTGGAGCGTGATGGCGCCCTGGATGCCGCCGCCGACACTGGCCTGCCGGTGTGCCTGATGCACATGCGTGGCGAGCCGGGCAACATGCAGGATTCTCCGCACTATGACGATGTGACGGTCGACGTTACACGCTATCTTGAACAGCGCATGGCTGCCTGTGCCGCTGCAGGAATCGGTGCCGAGCGCATCGTTCTCGACCCGGGCTTTGGTTTTGCCAAGACCCTGGAGCACAACCTGAGCCTGTTCAAACACATGGAAGCGCTCTATCGCCTGGGCCGCCCGCTGCTGGTGGGCGTCTCACGCAAGAGCATGATCGGCCTCACCCTGGATCGCCCGGTGGCTGAGCGGCTGTATGGCAGCCTGGCCCTGGCCGCCCTGGCGATGACCAAGGGCGCGAGCATCCTGCGGGTCCACGACGTGGCCGAGACGGTCGACGTGGTGCGCATGATCGCCGCGGTCCAGAACGCCGAATAAGCACATTGGAGTCGTTATGAGCAGAAAATACTTTGGTACCGACGGCATCCGTGGCCGCGTCGGCGAATACCCGATCACCCCGGACTTCATGCTCAAGCTCGGCTGGGCAGCGGGCATGGCCTTCCGCAAGCAGGGCAAGTGCCAGGTGCTGGTCGGCAAGGACACGCGGATTTCCGGCTACATGTTCGAATCCGCGCTGGAGGCCGGGTTGTCCGCTGCAGGCGCCGACGTGCTCCTGCTCGGGCCGATGCCGACGCCTGCCATCGCCTACCTCACCCGTACCTTCCACGCCGAAGCCGGTATCGTCATCAGTGCCTCGCACAATCCGCACGATGACAATGGCATCAAGTTCTTCTCGGGGCAGGGCACCAAGCTGCCCGACGAGATCGAGTTGATGATCGAAGAGCTGCTCGACCAGCCGATGACCGTGGTCGAGTCGAGCAAGCTGGGCAAAGTTTCGCGTATCAACGATGCGGCCGGCCGCTACATCGAGTTCTGCAAGAGCAGCGTGCCCAGTAGCACCAGTTTCGAGGGGCTCAAGCTGGTGGTTGACTGTGCCCACGGCGCTACCTACAAGGTCGCGCCGAGCGTGTTCCGCGAATTGGGTGCTGAGGTGACCGTGCTGCACGCCCAGCCCGACGGTCTGAACATCAACGAAAGCTGCGGCTCGACCCATATCGAATCGCTCCAGGCCGCCGTGCTGGTGGGGCATGCCGACATGGGCATCGCCTTCGACGGCGACGGTGACCGGGTGCTGATGGTCGATCACACCGGTGCCATAGTCGACGGTGACGAGCTGCTGTACATCATCACCCGCGACCTGCACGAGCGTGGAAAGCTCGACGGCGGGGCGGTGGGTACCCTGATGAGCAACCTGGGGCTGGAGCTGGCCTTGAAGGAGCTGGATATCCCATTCGTGCGCGCCAAGGTCGGTGACCGGTACGTGATGGCCGAGTTGCTCGAGCGTGGCTGGCAGATCGGTGGTGAGAACTCCGGCCACATCGTCTGCTGCAATCACACCACGACGGGTGATGCGATTATCGCTGCACTGCAGGTGCTGATGGGCCTCAAGCGCCGCGGTGAGACCCTTGCCCAGGCGCGTCAGGCCGTGCGCAAGTGCCCGCAGGTGCTGATCAACGTGCGCTTCGGCGCGAGCACCGTCGACCCGCTCGAGCATCCGGCGGTCAAGGAAGCCAGTGCCAAGGCCACCGAGGACATGGCGGGCCGCGGCCGTGTGCTGCTGCGCAAGTCGGGCACCGAGCCGCTGGTGCGAGTCATGGTCGAAGGCGACGACGCAACCCAGGTACGTGGCCATGCTGAAGCCCTGGCCAAACTGGTTGCTGAAGTTTGTGTCTGAAAGGGCCTTGCCAGCGCAGATAGGGTTGGGTACTATCTGCGCCCACTTTGACCGACGAGGTAAAGCATGCGTCGCCCCATGGTAGCTGGTAACTGGAAGATGCACGGTACCCGCGCCAGCGTCGCTGAGCTGACCCGAGGCCTGAGCAATCTGGCCCTGCCGAGCGGAGTGGAAGTCGCGGTGTTCCCGCCTGCCTTGTTCATCAACGATGTCGTCGATGCCCTGGCTGGAACGGAAATTATCGTCGGCGCACAGAATTCTGCTGTACAGCCCGATCAGGGTGCGTTGACCGGGGAAGTTGCTCCGAGTCAATTGGCCGAAGCAGGGTGCAAGTTGGTGTTGATCGGTCACTCGGAACGTCGCCAGGTTATTGGTGAAACTAAC
The DNA here is from genome assembly GCF_004357765.1 of Pseudomonas putida. Classification (GTDB taxonomy): domain Bacteria; phylum Pseudomonadota; class Gammaproteobacteria; order Pseudomonadales; family Pseudomonadaceae; genus Aquipseudomonas; species Aquipseudomonas putida_U. The sequence continues at coordinate 261,693 of NZ_SMTE01000011.1, forward strand.
GAAGTGCTCAATCGCAAGTTTGCAGCCGCTCAGGCAAGTGGTTTGAAGCCGGTGCTCTGTGTAGGGGAAACTCTCGAAGAGCGCGAGGCAGGCAAGACGCTGGAAGTTGTAGGGCGTCAACTAAGCAGTATCATCGACGCGTTCGGTGTTGCCGCTTTTGCCAATGCAGTTATTGCCTATGAGCCTGTTTGGGCCATTGGTACAGGTTTGACGGCCTCGCCTGAACAGGCGCAGGATGTGCATGCAGCCATCCGTGCCCAGTTGGCGGCGCAGGACGCCGAAGTTGCCGAGTGCGTGCAGCTTCTCTACGGCGGCAGCGTGAAGGCGGCCAATGCGGCCGAACTGTTCGGCATGCCGGATATCGATGGGGGGCTCATTGGTGGAGCGTCCCTGAACGCAGACGAATTCGGTGCAATTTGTCGCGCCGCAGGAAACTGAACAAATGCTGGAAACAGTTATCGTTGTTTTTCATCTGTTGGCAGCGCTCTCGCTGGTAGTGCTGGTGTTGCTGCAACAGGGTAAAGGTGCGGAAGCAGGTGCATCTTTCGGCGCAGGTGCTTCAAATACTGTGTTCGGAAGCCAGGGCTCTGCTACCTTCCTAAGTAAGTTTACTGCTATACTCGCTGCCACTTTCTTTTTGACAGCACTTGGGTTAGGATACTTCGCAAAGGAGAAAGCTCACGAGCTGACTCAAGCAGGTCTGCCAGATCCAGCAGTGTTGGAAGTGAAAGAGCAGAAGCCGGCAGTAAATGATGATGTACCGGTGCTCCAGCAACAGAAGAGTGAAACCACCCCTCAAGGTGATGTACCTCCTCCGGTCGAAGAGCAGAAGTAACGGGTTTCAAGTAGTAGTATTGCCGAGGTGGTGGAATTGGTAGACACGCAACCTTGAGGTGGTTGTGCCCATAGGGTGTAGGGGTTCGAGTCCCCTTCTCGGTACCAATTAAAGCTTGAGAGCCCGCTTTAGCGGGCTTTCTTGCAGGTGGAGGTCTCGGATTGACCCTGCAGAGGGTTCGGTCTTATACTTTCGCCCCAGCTTTGTCGCGGGGTGGAGCAGCTTGGTAGCTCGTCGGGCTCATAACCCGAAGGTCGTTGGTTCAAATCCAGCCCCCGCAACCAGCTTCAGCGGAGCCCCTTTTCAGGGGCTTTTTGCTAGCCGAACAGTTATCGGCGTCGTTGTCCAACGGCGCTTTCAGGGATGGGCGCTTCGCCCATTTTTTATTTGCACAGCATGCACGAGGGGGTTCAGGTGTCGAGCAAGCTAGAACAGTTGCAGGCCTTGTTGGCCCCGGTTGTCGAGGGTCTGGGCTACGAATGCTGGGGGGTCGAATTCATCTCCCAAGGTAAGCATTCGGTACTGCGTATCTACATCGACAAGGAAGGCGGGATCCTGGTGGACGACTGCGAAGCGGTCAGCCGTCAGGCCAGTGCCATCCTCGATGTGGAAGATCCGATCAGCTCCGAATATACCCTTGAGGTGTCCTCTCCTGGCATGGATCGCCCACTGTTCACGCTTGAACAGTTTGCCTCGCATGCCGGCGAGCAGGTGAAGATCAAGCTGCGTACGCCCTTCGAAGGTCGTCGTAACTTCCAGGGCCTTCTCCGCGGTGTGGAGGAGCAGGACGTGGTGGTCCAGGTGGACAATCACGAATTCTTGTTGCCGATCGACTCGATCGACAAGGCCAATATTATTCCCAGTTTTGACTGAGACGTGCCGGGCCCGGCGGACTATCCGGGCCCAATGGCTTGCGCAAGGCGAGGCGTACGATGAGCAAAGAAGTACTGCTGGTTGTTGAATCGGTATCCAACGAAAAAGGTGTACCGCCCGGCGTCATTTTCGAGGCGCTGGAAGTGGCCCTGGCCACTGCGACCAAGAAACGTTTTGAGGACGAAGTCGACCTGCGTGTGGAAATCAACCGCCACACCGGTAGCTACGAGACCTTCCGTCGTTGGACCGTGGTCGAAGAAGACGACCTCGACGACCCGGCGATCGAAGTCTGGCCGAGCAAGGTCCGCGAGACGCACCCGGAAGCCAAGGTCGGTGACGTGATCGAAGAGAAGATCGAATCGATCGAATTCGGCCGCATCGCCGCCCAGACTGCCAAGCAGGTCATCGTGCAGAAGGTTCGCGAGGCCGAGCGTGCCCAAGTGGTCGACGCCTACCGCGAACGCGTGGGTGAGATCATCTCCGGCACCGTCAAGAAGGTCACCCGCGACAACGTTATCGTCGACCTGGGCAACAACGCTGAAGCGCTGCTGGCCCGCGAAGACATCATTCCACGTGAGACCTTCCGTGTCGGTGTACGCTTGCGTGCACTGCTCAAGGAAATCCGCACCGAGAACCGCGGTCCTCAGCTGATCCTGTCGCGCACCGCGCCGCAGATGCTGATCGAACTGTTCCGCATCGAAGTGCCGGAAATCGCTGAAGGCCTCATCGAGGTCATGGCCGCATCCCGTGATCCGGGTTCGCGCGCCAAGATCGGCGTCCGCTCCAAGGACAAGCGCATCGATCCGCAAGGTGCCTGTATCGGCATGCGTGGGTCGCGCGTCCAAGCCGTATCCGGCGAGCTGGGCGGCGAGCGTGTGGATATCGTCCTGTGGGACGAGAACCCGGCGCAGTTCGTCATCAACGCCATGTCGCCGGCTGAAGTCGCGGCGATCATCGTTGATGAAGATGCCCATGCCATGGACATCGCCGTCGCCGAGGACAACCTGGCCCAGGCCATTGGCCGTGGTGGTCAGAACGTTCGCCTGGCCAGCCAGCTCACCGGCTGGACCCTGAACGTGATGACCGAGAAGGATATCCAAGCCAAGCAACAGGCTGAAACCGGCGACATCCTGCGCAACTTCATCGAGGAACTGGAAGTCGACGAGGAGCTGGCCCAAGTGCTGGTCGACGAAGGCTTTACCAGCCTCGAAGAGATTGCCTACGTACCGTTGGAAGAAATGCTCAACATCGACGGCTTTGACGAGGAAATCGTCGACGAGCTCCGCGCTCGTGCCAAGGATCGTTTGTTGACCAAGGCCATCGCTACCGAAGAAAAACTGGCAGACGCCCACCCGGCCGAAGACCTGCTCTCCCTGGAGGGTATGGACAAGGACCTGGCGGCTGAACTGGCGGTGCGCGGCGTGGTTAACCGCGAAGACCTGGCCGAGCAGTCGATTGACGACCTGCTCGACATCGACGGCATCGACGAAGAGCGTGCCGGCAAGTTGATCATGGCCGCCCGAGCCCATTGGTTCGAGTAATTAGGCGCGGCCTGAGGAGAGAAGTGCATGACGCAAGTCACGGTGAAAGAACTGGCCCAAGAGGTCGAGGCACCGGTAGAGCGCCTGCTGCAGCAGATGCGTGAGGCAGGTCTGCCGCACACCGACGCCGGTCAGGTAGTGACCGACAATGAAAAGCAGACGCTGCTGACCCATTTGAAGAGCAGCCACAAGAGCAAGGCGGAAGAGCCGCGCAAGATTACCTTGCAGCGCAAGACCACCAGCACGCTGCGTGTCGCCGGTAGCAAAAGCATCAGCGTAGAAGTACGCAAGAAGAAAGTATTCGTTCAGCGCAGCCCGGAAGAAATCCAGGCTGAGCAGAAGCGTGAGCTGGAAGAGCGCCGCGCGGCCGAAAACGCCGCTCGCGAAAAGGTCGAGGCCGAAGTGCGCCAGCGCAACGAGGAACAGGCTCGTCGTCAGGCTGCCGAAGCGGCTGCCAGCGCGCCTGCCGCTGCGCCTGCGCCGACCGAAGCCGCGCCTGCCCAGGCCGCCGCTCCAGTCGTCGCCGAGGCTCCGGCATCGGAAGATGCCGCTGCCCGTGCCGCCGAGCGCAAGAAGGACGAGACCCGTCGCAACGAAAGCCGTGCCCGCGACGAAGACCGTCGTGGCGGTCGTGGCGAGGCGCCGCGCGTGTCGATCAAGGTCAAGGTCAAGGAGAAGGAAAAGGCTCCGACTCCTCGCGCCGCACCGCGCACCACCGATGAAGAGAGCGATGGCGTACGCCGTGGCCGCGGTGGCAAGAGCAAGCTGAAGAAACGCAATCAGCACGGCTTCCAGAACCCGACCGGTCCTGTCATCCGTGACGTGACCATCGGCGAGACCATCACCGTTTCGGAATTGGCCCAGCAGATGTCGGTCAAGGCCGCTGAGGTGGTCAAGTTCATGTTCAAGCTGGGTACCCCGGTCACCATCAACCAGGTGCTCGACCAGGAAACCGCTCAGCTGGTCGCCGAAGAACTGGGCCACAAAGTGACCCTGGTCAGCGATACCGCCCTGGAAGATTCCCTGGCCGAATCGCTGAAGTTCGAAGGTGAAGTCGAATCGCGCGCTCCGGTCGTGACCGTCATGGGTCACGTCGACCATGGTAAGACCTCGCTGCTCGACTACATCCGTCGTGCCAAGGTTGCCGCTGGCGAAGCCGGTGGTATTACCCAGCACATCGGTGCCTACCACGTGGAAACCGACCGCGGCATGGTCACCTTCCTCGATACCCCGGGCCACGCCGCGTTCACCGCGATGCGTGCTCGTGGTGCCAAGGCCACCGACATCGTCATCCTCGTGGTGGCAGCGGACGACGGCGTGATGCCGCAGACCCGTGAGGCCGTTCAGCATGCCAAGGCAGCTGGCGTTCCACTGGTGGTCGCGGTCAACAAGATCGACAAGCCGGGTGCCGACCTCGATCGCATCCGCAACGAACTCGCCGTCGAAGGCGTGACCTCCGAGGACTGGGGTGGTGATACGCCGTTCGTCAAGGTTTCCGCGAAGATGGGTACCGGTGTCGACGAACTGCTCGAAGCTGTCCTGCTGCAGGCCGAGATCCTCGAGCTGACCGCAACGCCGACCGCTCCTGGTCGTGGTGTGGTCGTCGAATCGCGCCTGGACAAGGGCCGCGGTCCAGTGGCGACCATCCTGGTTCAGGACGGTACTCTGCGTCAGGGCGACATGGTCCTGTGCGGCTCGAACTATGGTCGCGTGCGCGCCATGCTCGACGAGAACGGCAAGCCTGTGAAGGAAGCCGGCCCGTCGATCCCGGTCGAGATCCTCGGCCTGGACGGTACTCCGGAAGCCGGTGACGAGCTGTCCGTGGTTGCCGACGAGAAGAAGGCCCGCGAAGTGGCTCTGTTCCGTCAGGGCAAGTACCGCGAGGTCAAGCTGGCCCGTGCTCATGCCGGCAAGCTGGAAAACATCTTCGAGACCATGGGTCAGGAAGAGAAGAAGACCCTCAACATCGTCCTCAAGACCGACGTGCGCGGTTCCCTGGAAGCACTGCAGGGTTCGCTGTCGGGCCTGGGCAACGACGAAGTTCAGGTTCGCGTGATCGGTGGCGGCGTCGGTGGTATCACCGAAAGCGACGCCAACCTGGCGCTGGCGTCCAACGCGGTGCTGTTCGGCTTCAACGTGCGTGCCGATGCCGGCGCGCGCAAGATCGTCGAGCAGGAAGGTCTGGATATGCGTTACTACAACGTGATCTACGACATCATCGAAGACGTCAAGAAGGCCCTGACCGGCATGCTCGGCAGCGATGTTCGCGAGAACATCCTGGGTGTCGCCGAAGTACGTGACGTGTTCCGTTCGCCGAAGTTCGGCGCCATCGCTGGCTGTATGGTCATCGAGGGTACCGTGTACCGCAACCGTCCTATCCGCGTACTGCGCGAGGACGTGGTCATCTTCGAAGGCGAGCTGGAGTCGCTGCGTCGCTTCAAGGACGACGCTGCCGAAGTGCGTTCGGGCATGGAGTGCGGTATTGGCGTCAAGAGCTACAACGACGTCAAGGTCGGCGACAAGATCGAAGTCTTCGAGAAAGTCCAGGTGGCTCGTACCCTGTAAGGGGCCCGAGTCGTGGTGCAGGCCCCGCCGCAAGGCAGTTGGCTGCGCCTCTGAAGGTAGCGCCCGGTCAGGCTTCAGCTTGACCGGGCGTTTGCCGCTTTACGTTACAGGTAGCAAGAATGGCAAAAGAATACAGCCGTACCCAACGCATCGGCGATCAGATGCAACGTGAGCTTTCCGAGCTGATCCGCCGTGAAGTCAAAGACCCACGCGTCGGCCTGGTGACCATCACCGCCGTCGACGTCAGCCGCGACCTGGGCCATGCCAAGGTGTTCATCACCGTCATGGGCCAGGACGACGCAGATGCCGTGCCGCAGACCCTCAAGGCCCTCAACAGCGCCGCGAGCTTCCTGCGCCTGCACCTGGGCCGCGCCATGCAGTTGCGTAGCGTGCCGCAGTTGCACTTCCATTTCGATGAAAGCGTCAGCCGCGGTGCCCACCTGTCGGCGCTGATCGAGCGTGCGGTGGCCGAAGACCGCCTGCACAAGGATGCCGACGAGCCGGACACCAAGGAGTAAGCGGTGGCCCAGGTCAAACGTATCCGCCGCAATGTCAGCGGCATCATCCTGCTCGACAAGCCCCTGGGGTTCACCTCCAACGCAGCGCTGCAGAAAGTCCGCTGGTTGCTCAACGCCGAGAAGGCCGGTCATACCGGCAGCCTCGACCCGCTGGCTTCCGGCGTCCTGCCGCTGTGCTTCGGCGAGGCGACCAAGTTTTCGCAGTACCTGCTCGATTCCGACAAGGGCTACGAGACGGTCATGCAACTGGGGCAGACTACGACCACCGCGGACGCCGAAGGCGAAGTGCTGCAGACCCGCGAGGTGACCGTTGGTCGCGCCGATATCGAAGCTGTGCTGCCGCGTTTTCGCGGTCCGATCAGCCAGGTACCGCCTATGTACTCGGCGCTCAAGCGTGATGGCCAACCGCTGTACAAGCTGGCACGTGCAGGAGAGGTAGTGGAGCGCGAGGCGCGTTCTGTTACTATTGGCCGCTTGGAGTTGCTCGAGTGCGAAGGCACCCGTGCGCGGTTGTCGGTCGGTTGCAGCAAAGGCACCTATATCCGCACCCTGGTGGAGGATATCGGCGAGGCTCTGGGCTGCGGCGCATACGTCGCCGAGCTGCGTAGAACCCAAGCCGGGCCGTTCGAACTGGCCCAGACGGTCACCCTCGAGGAACTCGAGCAGGCCCACGCCGAAGGCGGCAACGAAGCGCTCGATCGCTTCCTGATGCCAGCAGACAGCGGCCTGCAAGACTGGCCCCTGGTGTGCCTGTCGGAACACAGTGCCTTTTACTGGCTGCATGGGCAGGCAGTACGGGCGCCGGACGCGCCGCAATTCGGCATGGTCCGGGTACAGGATCACAATGGTCGCTTCATCGGTATCGGTGAAGTGAGCGAAGACGGGCGTATTGCGCCACGTCGACTGATTCGATCGGAATGATCGAAACCTCAGGCCGAGGCTAACCCCAAGGCCTGCGGAACCAAGGGTGGCTGTTAGTAGGCACGGTCACGCCTTTTTTATTAATACAGGGATTTGTCCCTGGCCTATTGGACCCGCTTGCGGGATCCGTTTATCAGGAGAAGCCAAATGGCCCTCAGCGTTGAAGAAAAAGCTCAGATCGTTGCCGAATACCAGCAAGCCGCCGGCGATACCGGTAGCCCGGAAGTGCAGGTTGCTCTGCTGACCGCCAACATCAACAAGCTGCAAGGCCACTTCAAGGCCAACGACAAAGACCACCACTCCCGTCGTGGTCTGATTCGCATGGTCAACCAGCGTCGTAAGCTGCTGGATTACCTGAAGGGCAAAGACACCACTCGTTACAGCGCCCTGATCGGTCGCCTGGGTCTGCGTCGCTAATAGCGGCCTGGCCAGTGGTGTGCATGGCGTGTCGCAGGCTTCGCAAGCGCGGTTTCGCAGCGCTTGGGTTGGACACGCCACGCGTATCTCCGAGGTTGGCAGCCTGGCAGTGCTGAGCGGTTTTTCCGCTTGGCGCCAGGCTCCCAGCCTCGTGTTGTATCTGGACGGTCAACGGGGCCGATTCCCCGTTCTGCCCAAGAATTCGCAAGAAACCAGTTCCCCCAAGAGCCACTGAAAAGGTAGGAAACCGTGAACCCGGTAATCAAGAAATTCCAGTTCGGTCAGTCGACCGTAACGCTCGAAACCGGCCGAATCGCCCGTCAGGCGACCGGCGCCGTACTGGTCACCGTCGATAACGACGTCACCGTGCTGGTGACCGTGGTCGGCGCCAAGCAGGCCGATCCAGGCAAGGGCTTCTTCCCGCTGTCGGTCCACTACCAGGAAAAAACCTACGCTGCCGGCAAGATCCCAGGTGGCTTCTTCAAGCGTGAAGGCCGTCCTTCCGAGAAAGAGACGCTGACCTCGCGCCTGATCGACCGTCCGATCCGCCCGCTGTTCCCAGAAGGTTTCATGAACGAAGTGCAGGTCGTCTGCACCGTCGTCTCTACCAGCAAGAAGACCGATCCGGACATCGCCGCGATGATCGGTACCTCGGCGGCCCTCGCCATTTCCGGCATTCCGTTCGAAGGCCCGATCGGCGCAGCCCGCGTTGCCTTCCACGAGAGCACCGGCTACCTGCTGAACCCGACCTACGAACAGCTGCAGGCTTCGAGCCTGGACATGGTCGTCGCTGGTACCGAGTCGGCCGTATTGATGGTTGAATCGGAAGCCCAGGAGCTGACCGAAGACCAGATGCTGGGCGCTGTACTGTTCGCCCACGACGAGTTCCAGGCCGTTATCCAGGCCGTCAAGGAACTGGCTGCCGAAGCTGGCAAGCCGACTTGGGACTGGCAGCCGGTTGCTGCCAACACCGAACTGCTGAATCTGGTACGTGCCGAGTTCGGCGAGGCCATTTCGCAGGCCTACACCATCACCCAGAAGGCCGACCGCTACAACCGTCTGGGCCAGCTGCGTGACGAAGCCATCGCCCGTCTGGCCAACGAAGAGACCGGTCCATCGGCCGGCGCCATCAAGGAAATCTTCGGCGAGCTGGAATACCGCACCGTCCGCGAGAACATCGTCAACGGCAAGCCGCGTATCGACGGCCGTGACACCCGCACCGTGCGCCCGCTGAACATCGAAGTCGGTGTACTGCCCAAGACCCACGGTTCGGCCCTGTTCACCCGTGGCGAAACCCAGGCCCTGGTCGTCGCGACCCTGGGTACCGCGCGTGACGCCCAGTTGCTGGACACCCTCGAAGGCGAGAAAAAAGATCCGTTCATGCTGCACTACAACTTCCCGCCGTTCTCGGTCGGTGAGTGTGGTCGCATGGGTGGCGCCGGTCGCCGTGAAATCGGCCACGGCCGTCTGGCCCGTCGTGGCGTGCAAGCCATGCTGCCGAGCGACAGCGAGTTCCCCTACACCATCCGTGTGGTGTCGGAGATCACCGAATCCAACGGCTCCAGCTCCATGGCTTCGGTCTGCGGTGCTTCTCTGGCCCTGATGGACGCCGGTGTACCGATGAAAGCGCCGGTTGCCGGTATTGCCATGGGTCTGGTCAAGGAGGGCGACAAGTTCGCGGTCCTGACCGACATCCTCGGTGACGAAGACCACCTGGGCGACATGGACTTCAAGGTCGCCGGTACCGCCAAAGGCGTTACCGCGCTGCAAATGGACATCAAGATCAACGGCATCACCGAAGAGATCATGGAAATCGCACTGGGCCAGGCCCTGGAAGCGCGCCTGAACATCCTCGGCCAGATGAACCAGATCATCGCTCAATCGCGCAGCGAGCTGTCGGCCAACGCACCGACCATGATCGCGATGAAGATCGACACCGACAAGATCCGTGACGTCATTGGTAAAGGTGGTGCCACCATCCGCGCGATCTGTGAAGAGACCAAGGCTTCGATCGATATCGAAGACGACGGCTCGATCAAGATCTTCGGCGAAACCAAGGAAGCGGCGGAAGCTGCCAAGCAGCGCATCCTGGGCATCACCGCCGAGGCGGAGATCGGCAAGATCTACGTGGGCAAGGTCGAGCGCATCGTCGACTTCGGTGCCTTCGTCAACATCCTGCCTGGCAAAGACGGCCTGGTGCACATCTCGATGCTGAGCGATGCTCGCGTAGAGAAAGTGACCGATGTGCTGAAAGAAGGTCAGGAAGTCGAAGTGCTGGTACTGGACGTGGACAACCGCGGCCGTATCAAGCTGTCGATCAAAGACGTAGCTGCGGCCAAGGCCTCCGGCGTCTAAGCGACTGCAGTAGTGAAAAGGGCCCTTCGGGGCCCTTTTTCAATGCTGTAAGGTATTTGGCGCCTGTGAGATCGAGCGCCGCCTCCACCCCCAGCCAAGCACTTGGTGGCTCCCACCAGTCTGCCGCTAGACCCATCACAGCCAGTCTTACCCAATATTCCGTGAAGAACCTTTTTTGTGCCTGGTGAATGGCGCAATGGTTGCTCCTGCAATGAATTGCGACGTTGCGAACATGCATCTTGCATAGGGTTTTTCCGCCGCCATTGCAGATTGCACGATGCAGTCTTCCTGGGTAATGGCCTAACCCATTGATTTATAAGGCTTCAGGCGAAACGGAAAAGCTGGCACAGGGCGTGCAATTACTCTTGTACCTGACGCCAGGAACCACGGCGCAGACCTTTCGAAAAACAGGAGTGACCCACATGAAGAAGTTTGCCATTGCTGCCGCTACTGCTACCGCCCTGACCCTGACTCTGGCCAACGGCGCCTTCGCCGCGCAACAGCCAACCCAAGCTCCGGTCATGCTGGCTGCTAACGATACAGTGGACCAAGTTCAGCAAGAAGGCTCCGACACCTGGATCACCACCAAGGTCAAAGCAGACCTGCTGACCGAGAAAGGTATTCCAGGCAGCGACATCAAAGTTGAAACCAGCCAGGGCGTCGTCTCGCTGTCCTCGGACGTCAAGGTCACCGCTTCGCAGAAAGAAGAAGCCGTACGCATCACCAAGAACATCAAGGGCGTCAAGAGCGTCATGTCTGACGGCCTGAAAGCCGAATAAGGAACGTCCAGCCGGCCAGATGGATTTGGCCACCGATGTAAAAAAAGCCCCGGCATATTTGCCGGGGCTTTTTCGTGGCTTACGGATTAGTGGGGCTGGGGTTTGGGCTTGGGGCTTGGGGCTGGGTGGCTGATCCGAGGGGTGTAGCGGCGCTACTGGCCCCTTCCGCCTTTACGGCGGGTCCCTTTTGTCTTGGCAAAAGGGACGCAAAACCGCTTGCTCCCACATACGGCCCCTACGCTGCGCTTCGGGGTCCCCTCGCTCCGGCGGCTTGCGGGCCCGCGCGGCCTACGACTTGCTACGCAAGTCTACATCTCGCGCCTCCGGCTACGCCGGAGGGTGCTGCGCACCTGGCCCTCCAGCCACCTCCACTCGGCCTCCTGAGGTCGCGGGTAGATCAAGAGCAAGAGCAAGAGCAAGAGCAAGATCAAAAGCAAGATCAAAAGCAAGATCAAAAGCCAGAGCAATGGCAGGCGAATCGCTGCGCTCTCGCTTTTCCCTTTACCTATCGTTTTGTGTTGTTGCGGATCGCGCGATCTGTCTTTCGAAGATAACGCCAGTGGCGGCGCCGTCGCCGTAAAGGCGGAAGGGGCCGGTAGCGCCGCTACACAAAATGGATCGTTCCCACTCCCATTGCCAAACCAAACCAAACCAAACCAGCTCTGCGACAATCCGTGAAGAGCCTTTTTCATAGACGCTGTGCATCAGCTCATTCGGCATCCAGATGCATGGGCGTGATGACTCGGCCATCACTCTCGGCCTGGCCCAAGGTCGTGTCGATGAAGTAGACCCGGTCGTCTTCGAGCTTGCCCTTGTCGACCAAGTAGTCCTTGATGCTACTGGCTCGCTCCTGGCCCAGAGTACGTAGCAGAGAGGGGCTTTCGGCCCATGACTTGATCACCGCCTCACGCAGTTTGGCAGTGCGCTCGTCGCGGCTGAGCTTTTCCCACTCCGCCGGTGGCTGCTGTTTCAGGCGGCTGCGATAGATACCTTCGAGCATGGCCGGCTTGTCGCTGTCATCGACGGTGAGCATAGAGGCATTGGCCGGCACCTTGTCACCCCGGCGTTGCAGGATTTTGTACCAGGTGGCTTGATATTCGCGCTCCAGGCGCTGCTGGGCAATCAAGGGGCCGTCACTGCTCTGGGCACTGGTGCCTTCGATTTCCAGGCGCAATTCCGGGCGTTTCTGCAAGGCCGCTGCCAGTTTGTCGAGGGCGCCCCGAGCATCGCCGCTGAGTTCGCTGGAGCCCGGTGCGAAAGCCACGCTGCCGAGGTCTTCGGCGCCGCCGCCAGCGATCAGGCCACCGATGAACTTGAACGGCGCCTGGGCCGCGCGCAACACCAGGTTGCGCAGGGTCTGCCACACGATCGGCATGACGCTGAATTGAGGGTTGTTGAGGTCGCCGGTGACGGGCAGTTCGATGGAGATCTTGCCCTCGGTGTCCTTCAGCAAGGCCACTGCCAGGCGAATCGGCAGATCCACCGCATCCGGGCTGTCGACCTTTTCGCCCAGTTGCAGTTGCTCGACCACCACTTTGTTTTCCGCCTTGAGCTGACCGTTGGTGATCAGGTAGTGCAGGTCGAGGTTCAAGCGACCCTTGCGGATTCTGAAGCCGGCAAACTTGCCGGAGTAGGGCGTCAGCGTGGTCAGCTCGACGCGCTTGAAGCTGGTGGCGATGTCCAGGCTGGCCAACGGGTTGAATGGGTTCAACGCACCCTTGATGGTCACGGGTGCATAGCGGTCCACCTTGCCCTTGATGTCGACCTTGGCCGGCGTCGGTTTGCGGTTGTCGATGGTCCCGATCTGGCCGTTGAGCTGCTGGACGGCGGTGGCGAAGTTCGGTGTCAGGGTCAGGTCGGCGAAGTTGGCCGAACCGTCGTTGATGGCGATCTGGCCGATGCGGATGCCCAGCGGTTTATCGCTACCGGCACTGGCCGATTTGGCCGGCGAGCCGCCAGCAGGCGTCGCTGGTTGCGGGATCAGCAGGTCGTCGACGTTGGTGGTGCGGTCTTCGTTGATGATGAAGCGTGCGTAGGGCTGTTGCAGGGTGACCTTGTCGATCGACAGGGCATCGCCATGGACATACGAAAGGCCATCGACGTTGACCTGCTGCCATTTGACGAAATCGCGGTCCTTGATGGTGTCCAGGGTGTGCAGCTGGTTGACCTGGGCCTTGCCGGTAACAGTGAATGCCAGTGGATCGGTGTTTTTGAGGTCGACCTTGAGGTCGCTGGCGAGCATACCGCTGCGCAGCTCCAGGCGAATGAACGGGCTGATATAGGCCTGGGCCACGCGCAGGTCGATGTCGCGGGTGCTGACGTCGAGCTTGGCGGTGACCGGAGCAAGGTTGACCTGACCTGCAGCCTGGAGCTTGCCCTGCTTGCCGACGCCAGTATCGAGCTTGAGCGTGAAGGGCGACTCGTTGAGGCTATCGAAGCCCTGCATGTCCAGGTTCAGCGGGCCGACGTCGAGGGCCACCGGCTCCTTCTGGCTGCGGTCGGCCAAGTGCACCTGATAGTTGCGCAACTGGACGTCCTTGAGCAGGACCTGCCAGGGTTTGCTCGGTATCTGGGCGGCTTTCTGCTCGGGTGCGGGTTCGGCGGCGGCAGGTTCGGCCTTCTGCTTCGGTGTGGCCTTGGCCGGTTGGCTGGCGAACAGCTTCTGCCAATCCAGCTGACCGTCCTTCTCCAATGCGGCCCAGGTCTCAAGCTTTTCGCTGCGGACTTTGCCGACGGTGACCAATTGCTTGGCCAGGTCGATGGAGGTCTCATTGACCTCCAGGCTGGCCAAGCGTGCCAGTTGACGGTCGTCCGGGGCCTTGATGGCGAAGGGGGCGACGCGCAACGACAGGTTGTCCAGCAGCAGCTCGGTTTCCTTGGCCAGGTTCAGCGTGTAGTGAGTATCGAGGTTGAACACGCCCTCTTCGAGCACCAGCGGCACCGTATCGCGGACATAGGGCCAGAACAGCTTCATCTTGCCGTCGGTGATCTTCAGCTTACCCTCGGAGGCCAATGGGGTCAGGCTGAGCGTGCCGCTCCAGTCGACACGTCCACCGTTGGGGCCGAGGGCTACCAGGGTCATGTCGGCGCTGTCGTCAGGCAGGGTGCTGAGATTCTTCAGCTCAAGGTTCATATCGTCGTAGACGAACTCGATCGGCTCGCTTGGCCGCGCATCTTCGAAGTGCAGGTAGCCGTTGCTCAGCTTGATGCTGCCGATACGCAGCGGGAACGGGTCGCTGGGCGGCTCGTCCGGCTTCGGTTCGCTGGCCGGTAGTTTGAACAGCTGGGTCAGGTTGAGCGTACCGTCCTTGGCGAACAGCACCTCATTGCGCGGCTTGTCGAGCTCCACGGCATCCAGGTGCAAGGCGCCGCTCCATAGACTGTCCAGCGCCAGGTTGGCGTACAGCCGCTCGAAGCCGACCTGTTCCTTGCCAGGTTCGCCGATCTGCAGGCCCCACAAGGTCAATTCAAGGCTGAACGGATTGAGTTCGATCCGCTGCAGGTGCGCCGGCACCGTCGCGTACTGGGTCAGTTGCTGGTTGGCGATGCGCAGCGCAATGCCGGGGAGGATCAGGAAGCCAAGAAGGCTGTAGAGCGCTACGAGAGCAAGCAGAGCGCCAAGGGCGCGTATCAGTCCTTTGTACATGTGTCGCTTCGTCTGGCTTAGCAGGAGTGCTTGGAGTATGGCACGTTAAATCGGTTCCGCTGAGAGGGCCAAATAGTGTCACTCGAGACCCATGCGGCGTTTGGCCCGCTGTGCCGAGCCATTGCGCATGGCCCAGCGCAACACCGGGGCAGTGCGCAATACCCCTTGGCGCACCAGTTGCCGGTGCAGCGGGCCTTGCTGAAGGGCCAGCATCTCGACGGCCCATTCGGGCAGTAGGTCGATCCCTGCCTGAAGCATCAGTTTTCCGACCGGCTGCGCCAGGCGGCTGGGTGCAGGGGCGGCGAGCAGGATCGCGACCACCTCCTGGCTGCGTGCGTCGCATTTCAGGTCTGGGCGCATGGCGCGCAGGTAGTCATCGACCTGCTGACAGCAGCGCGGCACGTTCCGGGCACCTAGGCGCTCGGCGATCAGGGCGATTTCATCGTAGTAGCGGTCCTGTTCCGTGCGGGGCAGGTGAGGGTCGCGGTAGCGCAGGTGGGCGGCCAGGAAACAGCTGACTTCGGCCACGTGCACCCAGGTCAGCAGGTCCGGGTCGCTTGCGGCGTAGGGCTGACCATCGGGCGTGTTGCCGGTGACCTTGAGATGAATGTCGCGCACCTTGGCGATGAGCCATTCGGCATCGCGGGTGGAGCCGAAGGTGGTGCCGGAGATGAATTGGCTGGTGCGGCGCAAGCGGCCGAGCAGGTCGCCGCGAAAGTTGGAGTGGTCCCATACTCCGGCCAGTGCGGCTGGATGCAGCAATTGCAGGAGCAAGGCGGCGATGCCGCCGATCAGCATGCTGGGGAAATCGCCATGCACCCGCCAGCTCATGCTCTGCGGGCCGAACAAGCCAGGGTCGCCCTTGGGAGACTCCAGATCGAGCTGGCCGAGGGCCAGCCCGGTGAGGCTCATGACCTGGGTTTCGATGCGACGGCGGATGGCTTCCATGGTGACCTGTCGTTCGGGGCGGCCACGGCATGGCCGCCGGCTATCGGTTGAGGCGATTGTCGATCAACCCTTGGACCACGCTCGGGTCGGCCAGGGTCGAGGTGTCGCCCAGGTTGTCGAGTTCGTTGCAGGCGATTTTGCGCAGTATACGCCGCATGATCTTGCCCGAGCGGGTCTTGGGCAGACCCGGTGCCCATTGAATCAGTTCGGGCTTGGCAAAGCTGCCTATCTCCTTGCTGACCAATGCCAGCAGTTCGGCCTTGAGCGCGTCTGTGGCGTTGACACCGTTCATGGGCGTGACGAAGGCATACACGCCCTGGCCTTTGAGATCATGGGGGTAGCCGACCACTGCCGCTTCCGCCACGCTGTCGTGCAACACCAGCGCGCTTTCCACTTCTGCAGTGCCGATACGATGGCCGGACACGTTGATCACATCGTCGACACGGCCAGTGATCCAGTAATGGCCATCGGCATCGCGACGAGCCCCGTCGCCAGTGAAATAGTAACCCGGCATCGGTTTGAAATAGGTGTCGACCATGCGCTGGTGGTCGCCATAAACGCTGCGGATCTGCCCTGGCCAGCTGGCCTTGAGCGCCAGCATCCCCGCCCCCGGGCCTTCGATCAGTTGCCCCTTGTCATCCAGCAGTACCGGCTGCACGCCGAACATCGGTTGGGTGGCGCAACCGGGCTTGAGTACCGGGGTGCCGGGCAGTGGAGTCAACATGATGCCGCCGGTCTCGGTCTGCCACCAGGTGTCGACGATGGGGCAGCGGGTCTGCCCGACCTCCTCGAAATACCATTCCCAGGCTTCCGGATTGATCGGCTCGCCGACACTGCCGAGCAGGCGCAGGCTCTTTCTCGAGGTGCTGCGCAGTGGCCACGGTCCTTCTCGCATCAGTGCGCGCAGGGCGGTGGGCGCGGTATAGAAGATGTTGACCTGGTGCTTGTCCACCACTTGCCAGAAGCGTGAGGTGTCCGGGTAATTGGGCACCCCTTCGAACATCAGGCTGATGGCGCCGTTGGCCAACGGGCCATAGACAATGTAGCTGTGCCCAGTGACCCAGCCGACGTCGGCGGTGCACCAGAACACCTCGCCGTCGCGGTAGTCGAACACCACCTTGAACGTCAGCGTGGCCTGTAGCAGGTAGCCGGCCGTGGTGTGCATCACGCCCTTGGGTTTGCCGGTGCTACCGGAGGTGTACAGGATGAACAGCGGGTCTTCGGCTTCCATGGGTTCGGGCGGGCAGTCGTCGTCGACTGTGGCAATCGCTTCGTGGTACCAGAGATCCCGATTGTCGTTCCAGTCGACCTTCCCGCCCGTGCGACGGACTACCAACACGCTGCTGACGCCCGGACAACTGGCCAGGGCCTGGTCGACGTTCTGCTTGAGCGGGATGCGCTTGCCGCCGCGCACGCCCTCGTCGGCGGTGATCACGGTACGGCAGTCGGCGTCGAGAATGCGGTCACGCAGGGCATCGGGTGAGAAACCACCGAAGACCACCGAGTGGATGGCACCGATGCGTGTGCAGGCGAGCATGGCGTAGGCGGCCTCGGGCACCATCGGCATGTAGATGCACACCCGGTCGCCCTTGCTCACGCCGCGTGCTTTGAGGGCATTGGCCAGGCGGCAGACCTGGCGATGCAGCTCGCGGTAGCTGATGGCCTTGGCATCCTTGGGGTCGTCACCCTCCCAGAGCAGGGCGGTCTGTTCGCCGCGCTGGGCCAGGTGGCGATCGATGCAGTTATAGCTGACGTTGAGCTGAGCGCCGTCGAACCAACGGGCGGTGCCGGTTTTCAGGTCGCATTGCTGCACGCTCGACCAGGGTTTTATCCAGTCGAGGCGCTTGGCCTGTTCGGCCCAGAACGTATCGGGATCTTCCACCGACTGGCGGTACAGGCGCTGGTAGTCGTCTTGGCTGAGGGCGGCAGATTGGCTGACAGCCAATGCCTGGGGGTAATTGCGGATATCGAACATGGCGGGTGGTCCTGCTCTTGTGGGGCGATGGACTGCAACGGCTATTCGATGGACAAGTGTAGACAGGCTGGGTTCGCCCGTTCTGTCAGGGTAGGATCCCGGACAAGCCAAGGCCCACGTGAAGTGGGCCTTGGCAGATATTCAGCAGGTACCCTTGCGCACGACAGCGGGCAAGGGCACGGCCGGGTCAACCGCGGTGACGGCCGCGGAAGTAGTTGATCAGCCCTTGTGTCGAGCCGTCCTCGGCACCTTCTTCCAGGCTGCCTACGAGGCGCTGGTACACGCCCTTGCCCAGTTCCTTGCCCAGCTCCACGCCCCATTGGTCGAAGGCGTTGATACCCCAGATCACGCTTTGCACGAATACCTTGTGCTCGTACATCGCAACCAGGGCACCGAGGCGGCGTGGGCTGATGCGCTCGACCACCAGGGTGTTGCTCGGGCGGTTACCCGGAATCACCTTGTGCGGGGCCAGTTTGGCCACATCCGCTTCGTTCAGGCCCTTGGCGCGCAACTCCGCTTCGGCTTCGCTGCGGGTCTTGCCGAGCATCAACGCCTGGCTCTGCGACAGGCAGTTGGCGTACAGCCACTGGTGGTGGTCGGCGACCGGGTTGAAACTGACCACCGGTACGATGAAGTCGGCCGGAATCATCTGCGTGCCCTGGTGCAGCAACTGGTGGTAGGCATGCTGACCGTTGCAGCCGACGCCGCCCCAGATGACCGGACCGGTATCAGTGTGCACCGGGCTGCCATCCTGCAGCACGCTCTTGCCATTGGACTCCATGTCCAGCTGCTGCAGGTGTTTGGTGATGTTACGCAGATAGTGGTCGTACGGCAGGATGGCGTGGCTCTTGGCGCCCCAGAAATTGCCGTACCAGACGCCGAGCAGCGCCAGCAGTACCGGCATGTTCTTGTCGAATGGCGCGGTCTGGAAGTGCTGGTCCATGGTGTAGGCACCGGACAGCAGCTCCTTGAAGTTGGCGGTACCGATGGCCAGGGCGATCGGCAGGCCGATGGCCGACCACAGCGAGTAGCGTCCACCGACCCAGTCCCACATCGGGAAGATGTTCTCTTCACGGATGCCGAAGGCCACGGCAGCGGCCTTGTTGCTGGAAACGGCGATGAAGTGGCGGTACAGCTCGGCCTCCGAGCCGCCCTGGGCCAGGTACCAGGTACGCGCGGCCATGGCGTTCTTCAGGGTTTCCAGGGTGTTGAACGACTTCGACGAAACGATGAACAGGGTGGTCTCGGCGCGCAGGTTGGCCGACAGTTCGTGGAACTCGCTGCCGTCGATATTGGCCAGGTAGTGGCAGCGCACGCCGCGCTGGGCATAAGGCAGCAAAGCTTCGGACACCAGTTCGGGGCCGAGGAACGAACCGCCGATGCCGATGTTGACCACGTCGGTGATGGGCTTTTCGCTGTAGCCACGCCACAGGCCGTCGTGAATACGGCCGACCAGTTCGGTGATCTGGTTCAGCACCTTGTGCACTTCGGGCATCACGTTGACGCCGTTGACGCTGAGCTTGTCGCCCACCGGCCGGCGCAGCGCGGTATGCAGCACCGGGCGGCCTTCGGAGGCGTTGATGATCTCGCCGCTGAACATCGACTTGATCGCTGCCTGCAGGTCGACCTCGTTGGCCAGGTTCACCAGCAGCTCGCGGGTCTGCTCGGTGATCAGGTTCTTCGAATAGTCCAGGAACAGCCCACAGCTGCTCAGCGAGAACTGGTCGAAACGCTGCCCATCGGCGGCGAACGCTTCGCGCATGCTGAATCCCTGCATGGCGTCGCGGTGTTGCTGGAGTGCCTGCCAAGCGGGCAGGGCCGTAACATCGTGGGGTGTACGGTAATACGCCATTGCGCGGAGTTCCTTGATGCGTGGTGTGGCCTTTGACCTTGGCGGTCACTGCCGGGTTCAGGCTGGCCATCATTATAGGCATAGCCCGCGCGCAGGGAATGGGGGGAGTGAAGAGGAGTTGCGTAGGATCAATCCTTGACCGAACCCGTCACTGCCGGGGGCGGGTTCGGCCAAGCGTCAGCCAGCGCTGATCAGGCTGCGCAGAAGCGCGCGTATCAGGCGCTCGGTTCGTCCAGATGCAGATACAAATTGTCGATCAGGCGAGTCTTGCCCAGGTACGCCGCCACCAGGATGACCAGGTCGCGGTCGCCGAAGGTCGCTGGCCGCAGGGTTACGGCGTGACGAACTTCCAGGTAATCCGGGCGCAGGCCTGCCGTCTGCAGTTGCTGCTTACCTTGCTCGACCAGTGCCGGGAAATCGACCTGGCCAGCAACGATGGCCTCTCCCATCTGCTTGAGCGTGCGGTACACCACCGGAGCGGTGGCGCGTTCTTCCGGGGTCAGATAGCCGTTGCGCGACGACAGCGCCAGGCCGTCTTCGGCGCGCACAGTGGGTTCGCCGATGATCTGGATCGGCATGTTCAGGTCACGCACCATGGCGCGGATCACTGCCAGTTGCTGGAAGTCCTTCTCGCCGAACACCGCGAGGTCTGGCTGGACCATGTTGAACAGCTTGCTGACCACGGTCGCCACGCCCTCGAAATGGCCTGGTCGGCTGGCGCCGCACAGGCCCTCGGACAACTGCGGCACGGCGACCCGGGTCTGCACCGCCATGCCGTCGGGGTACATTTCCTCGACGCTGGGGGCGAACAGCAGGTTGCAACCGGCGTCGAGCAGACGTTGCTGGTCGGCGGCAAGGGTCCGGGGGTACTTGTCGAGGTCTTCGTTGGCACCGAACTGCAGTGGGTTGACGAAGATGCTGGCGACCACGAAGTCGGCACGTTGCGCCGCCTTGGTCACCAATGCGGCATGGCCGGCGTGCAGGTTGCCCATGGTCGGCACGAAACCGATGCGCTTGCCTTCGCTGCGCGCGCGCGCCACAGCGGCGCGTAGCTCACGGACGGTCTTGACTGTGTTCATGCGCTGAATCCATGTTCGCTGCCGGGGAAGCTGACCTCCTTGACCGCCTTGACGTAGGCAGCCAGGGCGCTGGCGATGTCCGGCTGGTCGGCCATGAAGTTCTTCACGAACTTCGGTACGCGACCGCTCAGTGACAGGCCGAGCATGTCGTGCAGCACCAGGACCTGGCCGTCGGTGGCGCTGCCGGCGCCGATCCCGATCACCGGGATGTTCACGGCGAGGGTGATTTCCTTGGCCAGCTCGCTGGGCACGCATTCGAGCAGCAGCATGGCGGCGCCAGCCTGCTCAAGGGCGATGGCATCGGCACGCATCTGCCTCGCCTGGGCCTCCTGGCGGCCCTGTACCTTGTAGCCGCCCAGCACGTTGACGGTTTGTGGAGTCAGGCCCATGTGCGCGCACACCGGCACACCGCGCTCGGCCAGCAGGCGAATGGTCTCGGCCAGCCAGGCGGCGCCTTCGATCTTGACCATGTGCGCACCGGCCTGCATCAGGCTGGCGCTGTTGGCAAAGGCCTGTTCGGGTGTGGCGTGGGCCATGAACGGCAGGTCGGCGAGGATCAGTGCGCCATCGTTACCGCGTTTCACGCAGGCAGTATGGTAGGCCATTTCGGCGGTGGTGACCGGCAGGGTGCTGTCGTGGCCCTGCAAGACCATCCCCAGGGAGTCGCCCACCAGCAGCACTTCGACGCCGGCTTGGCTGGCAGCCCGGGCAAAGGTCGCGTCGTAGCAGGTCAGCATGGTGATCTTTTCCCCTTTGGCCTTCAGGCCGTGCAGGGTGGTCAGGGTTACTTCAGGCATTTGGCAAAATCCTCGTTCAGGCGCTGTGAAAAACGACTGCGGACAACGCGTGTAGTCATCTTCCGGAGCGGCACATCATCGGGTGTGATGTTCGGGCACAGGTCCGTCCGGGCCTAGATACGGGTATGCGGCACTTGGGTGCCACTCAAGGACGCCTATAGTCGTGAGCAAGATGTGGGAAGTCAATCATCCTGTTACCGCGTTGTTACGGTAAAGATGTTACTGGCGTTACCGAGGCTGTGTCTGGTCGGCTGCGCCTTTTACAGGCGCTCCAGGCCGACGAATGGGCAGGCTTGCAGCAGTTGGGCGAGGGTGCGGCCGTCGGCCAGCACGAAGTCGCTGGCTACCAGCTCGGCCAAGGGGTAGAGCACGAACGGGCGAGCGTGCATATGGTAATGCGGGACCTTCAGACGGGGCAGGTCGAGCACCTGCTCGCCGAACAGCAGGATGTCCAGGTCGAGCGTGCGCGGGCCCCAGCGCTCGGCGCGCACGCGGCCCTGGTCGTTTTCGATGGCCTGCAGCGCATCGAGCAGGGCCAAGGGCTCGAGCGAGGTGTCCAGCGCGGCCACGGCATTGGTGTAACGTGGTTGGCCGGGGAGCAGCGAGTCGCTGGTATAGAGCGCGGAACTGGCGACCAGCCGGCAGCCATCGAGCTGGTCGAGCGCACGCAATGCGCTGCGCAACTGCTCGGCAGGCGCATCGAGGTTGCTGCCCAGACCTACGTAGGCGCGCGTGATCACTCGCCTGCCTCGTCACCCGAACGCTTGCGCTTGCTGCCGCTGCGCTTGCGTTTGCGTGGACCGGCACCGCTGCCGCCGTCATCACGACCGCCCAACTCGCGGATCATCTCGCGGCGCTCGCTGTCGTGGGCGTCCTGGTAATCGGTCCACCATTGGCCGAGGTCATCGGTTTCTTCGCCGGCGCTTTCACGCAAAAGCAGGAAATCGTAACCGGCGCGGAAACGCGGGTTGTCGAGCAGTTGGTCGGCACGCTTGCCGCTGCGTCGTGGCAGGCGCTCCTGCATGTCCCAGATCTCGCGGATCGGCAGGGTGAAGCGCTTTGGAATGGCAATGCGCTGGCATTGTTCGGCGATCAGATCGTGGGCCGCGCCGTTCATGGCCGGGATCGGTGGTACACCCTGGTTTTGCAGGTGCAGCACGCGGCCCGGCAAGGCTGGCCAGAGCAGGGCGGCGAAGAGGAACGCCGGGGTGACCGGCTTGCCTTGCTTGACTCGCAGGTCGGTGTTGTTCAGTGCCTGACTGATCAGGGTATGGGTATAGGTCGGGCGCTCTTCCAGGGCGTGGGCGCTGGCCGGGAACAGCGGCTCGAACAAGTGCAGGTCGACCAGCATCTCGAAGGCGATCGCACCCTGACCAGAGAGGAACAGCTTGAGGCTTTCTTCGAACAGGCGAGCCGGGGGGATTTCCCTGAGCAGTGGCGCGAGGTCGCGGATCGGCTGGACCGTGTGCTTCTCGATACCGAAGTTGAGCTTGGCGGCGAAGCGCACGGCGCGCAGCATGCGCACTGGGTCTTCCTGGTAACGATGGGTCGGGTCGCCGATCAGGCGCAGCAAGCGATTGCGCACGTCGTGCACGCCGTTGGCGTAATCGAGGATGCGTTCGCTGACCGGGTCGTAATAGAGGGCGTTGATGGTGAAGTCGCGGCGCTGTGCGTCTTCTTCCAGGGTGCCGTAGACGTTGTCGCGCAGGATGCGGCCGCTGGCATTGTGGGACGAGCGATGGCTGTCACCCTGGTCTTCGTCGGAGTGGTGCGCACGGAAGGTGGCGACTTCGATGATCTCACGGCCGAAATGCACGTGGACCAGCTTGAAGCGGCGACCGATGATGCGCGCATTGCGGAACTCGGCACGGACCTGCTCGGGGGTGGCGCTGGTGGCGACGTCGAAATCTTTGGGAGGGATGCCCAGCATCAGGTCGCGGACACAGCCACCGACCAGGTAGGCCTGGTAGCCAGCGCTTTGCAGGCGCTCGACGATGTTCACCGCATGGCGGCTGAACTGGTGCCGCTGCAGCGAGTGCTGGCTCTTGTTGATCACTTCAGGCGTGGTGCGCCTGTGGTGCTGGCCCGGTACGGGCGGACGGAACGACTGGAACAGCTTCTTCAGCATGGGATGCACTGTTTGAAGGAATGATCGGCCAAGAATAGGAGAATGGCCGCATGATAGGCGGGGATTCTAGCATTTACTCTGCGAATGGTGTAGGCGGTCGCAGGGAAGGGGTTCCGGAGGGGAGAAACGACAAGGGGAGCCTAAGCTCCCCAAGAAGTCGTTACGTGCTCTTATTGTTTTTCTGCTGGGCTTCTTGTTTTTGTTGAGTGCCCTGCCCACAAATCTCAAAGCTTGTGGACGACCCCCAAACCGGGGGTTAAGAGCAAACGGATTGCTTTGGCCGCTGACGTCATGCTGATCAATCGATCCAACCAGTTCAGGCGCTGCTATAGTGCAGTTTTTGTTGTTCTCTGCCTGGTCGTGGGGCAAGCCCCAAACACGCATCCTCTCCAAAAGAATCAGTTAGCTGCGCCTCCGCCGTCTTGTTTTTATTGTGCGTGAGCCGTTTCGTCTTGTTCTTATTTTGGTTGCAGTGCTTGTTATTGTTTTTGTACCAAGCATATAGCAGGTGCCGTGCCAACTTTTGAAAGTCTAGTAAAATCAAGGGGTTGGCGCTTCCGTGGGGGTTGTGGAAGGGCTGGAAAGGGGCTGTTTCGTTACCGTACGCCTCGGAGACTGTTACGGTTTGAAGGCAGAGGTAACAAATTTCTTTGGGGTGGGGGTGTTACCTGGGGCTGGGCTTGGGGCTTTGGGGCTTTGGGGCTTTGGGGCTTGGGGCTTGGGGCTGGGTGGCTGATCCGAGGGGTGTAGCGGCGCTACTGGCCCCTTCCGCCTTTACGGCGGGTCCCTTTTGTCTTGGCAAAAGGGACGCAAAACCGCTTGCTCCCACATACGGCCCCTACGCTGCGCTTCGGGGTCCCCTCGCTACGGCGGCTTGCGGGCCCGCGCGGCCTACGACTTGCTACGCAAGTCTACATCTCGCGCCTTCGGCTTACGCCGAAGGGTGCTGCGCACCTGGCCCTCCAGCCACCTCCACTCGGCCTCCTGAGGTCGCGGGTAGATCAAAAGCAAGATCAA